>NZ_LT629711.1:0-1314021 GCF_900104525.1 Pedococcus dokdonensis
GACCACCTCGCCGAGCTCGGCGCCGGGCAGGGGGTCGGCCCACTCGCGCACCTCGTGCGCGCGTGGCGCAGGCCGATCCGCTCTAGCACCGCACGGGAGCGCGCGTTGACAGCCATCGTCTCGGCCCAGATCCGCTGCAGCCGCACCGTCTCGAAACCGTGTTGCACGAGGCGGGCGGCGCCCTCGCTGGCCAGGCCGCGACCCCAGGCCCGCTGGCGCAGCCGGTAGCCGAGCTCCGCCTCGCCGTCGGCGGTCGGCGTCAGGCACAGCCAGCCGACGAACTCGTCGCCCTCGTAGGCCGACCAGTAACCCAGCCCCAGGGCGTCGTGCGCGGGGTCGGTGCGTTGCGGCAGCCACACCTCGATCGCCTCCTCGGCAGGCGTGGCGCGACCGGTGAGGTGCGCCATCACGGCGGGGTCGCCGTCGAGCTCGACGAGCAGGTCGCTCTCGTCGCCGACAGCGGGCGCAGCGCCAGCCGGTCGGTGGTCAGACCCGGCCGGGCCATCACGGTGCCGTCGCCAGCAGCTCCGGACCGAGCTCGGCCACCGAGCCGATGCCGGACAGGCCATCGTGAGGTCGAGCTCGGCGACGATGTTGGCGAGCACGTCGCGCACGCCGTCGCGGCCGGCCAGCGCCAGCCCGTAGACGTACGGGCGCCCGATCGCGACGGCGTCGGCCCCGAGCGCCAGCGCCTTGACCACGTCGCTGCCGGTCCGGACCCCGCTGTCGAGCACGACCGGGAGGTCGGGTCCCACGGCAGACCGGACCGCCGGCAGGGCGTCGAGCGAGGCGATCGCGCCATCGACCTGACGCCCTCCGTGGTTGCTGACCACGATGCCGCTCGCTCCGATCTCGACCGCCCGGGCGGCGTCGTCGGGGTGGAGCACGCCCTTGACGAGGAACGGCAACGAGGTGCGGTCGCGCAGGGTGGCCAACCGGTCCCAGGTGAGGCCGGGGTTGGAGTAGATGTCGAGGAACGTCTCGACGGCGGCCCGGGGCACGGGGGAGCGCAGGTTCGTGCGCAGGTCGCCGGGGTGCTCCCGGCTGATCGACAGGAGTGACCGCAGCGCGCCGAGGGTCACCTTCACGTCGTCGGACCCGCCGTTCCCGGCCGCCTTCGCCGCCACCCGCTCGGCGACGATCTCCTGGAAGCGGGGATCGGAGGTGTACTGCGCGATCCCGATGCCCTGCGAGAACGGCAGCGATCCGAGGTTGAGGTCCTGCGGTCGCCAGCCCAGCATCGTCGTGTCGAGCGTGACCACGACGGCCTCGGCCCCGCTGGCCTCGGCCCGCGCGAGCAGGCTGTCGACGAGCGGCTCGTCGGTCGACCAGTAGAGCTGGAACCACCGCGGCCCCGACGCCATCGCGGCGGCGACGTCCTCCATCGGGGAGCAGCCCTGGTTGCTGAGGATGTAGGGCAGGCCCAGCTCGGCGGCGGCTGCCCCGATCGCGGTGTCGCTGTCGCGTCGCACGAGGCCGGCCGCGCCCACCGGGGCGAGCAGCACCGGTGCCGGCAGCCGCCGGCCGAGCAGCTCGACGGACAGGTCCCGGCTGACCCGGCCGGGCAGCATACGAGGCACGATGCGGTGCCGCTCGAAGGCGACCCGGTTGGCGCGGGCAGTCGTGCCCTCGCCGGCCGCGCCGGCGACGTACGCCCAGGCCCGCGGCGACATCTCGGCCTGCGCGCGGCGCTCCAGCTCGGCGAAGTCGGTGGGCACGGTGGGTCGCGACCCGAGCACGCCGGCGCGGTACACGAGCGACTGACGGGTGCGGCCGGGACCTGCGTGAGCCGGTCCGGGCGCCTGCGGTTCCTCCTGCATGGCCCGATCCTGCCAGCCCGGCGGCCACGCGCGGCTGTGGACGTCCCGCTGGAATGACAGCCTGGTGACAGGTTCGCCACGGGTGCCTCCAAGCGGGGGGACGCAGCCTCGAGGGAGCAGGGACGCACCGCAGCGTCCCGTGACCGAGAGACTGTGTCTCCGAAAGGAAGTGCGCCCACGATGCCCACCGTCAGCAAGACCCTGAAGATCGCCGCAGCCGGAGGCGTGGCCGCCGTCGTCGCGGGCCTCGGCGCGAGCGCGGCGATGGCCGACAGCACGCCGAGCCCGAGCGGGACGACCACGACGGCACCCTCCCAGGAGGGGCCGGGACGAGCCGGCCCGGGCGGCGGACCCGGCGGCCGGCACGGCGGACCCGGTGGCCTCGACGCCGCCGCGCTCGCCAAGCAGCTCGGCCTGACCGAGGCCAAGGTCACCGCGGCGCTGGAGAAGGTGCGGGCGACCGACCAGCCGCCCACACCGCCGGCCGAGGGGACCAGGCCCACCCCGCCCACGGAAGCCCAGCGCCAGGCCCGCGAGAAGGCCCACGTCGCCGCGCTGGCCAAGGCCCTCGGCGTCGGCGAGGCCAAGGTGCAGGCCGCTCTCGACGGGGTCCGGGCCCAGCGCGAGGCCGGCCGTCGGACGGACCTGTCGACCCGGCTCGACGCCGCGGTCAAGGCCGGGAAGCTGTCCGCCGCCGACCAGGCATCGGTGCTCAAGGCCTTCGACGCAGGTGTGCTCGGGGGTGGGCCCCGCCCTGACCCGGGCCCGCCGCACCACCGGCCACGGCCACGCCTCGTTCCCCCGCGAGCGCGTGGCCGTGGTCCGTTTCGTGCTGCGATGGGGCATTCGGGCGGCCTGCGACGCGCCACCGGCACGGGTATGCCGGGTGCCTGCGGCTCGATTTGGTAGGTCACCGCCCGCTCTGGCACACTGGACCGGTTGCTTGACGCGCGCCGTTGACCCATGTCGACGCCGCCACCCCCGGTGCCACACCTCGAACCGTGCTCTCACGCACGGGGCGACACTCCAGGGAAGCGCAAGCCCCGGCTCTGCCGGACTTCCGAGAAATCCGCACGATCTGCGTGGAAGCGCATGTCGTCGGGCCGCGGAGCGGGTGCGACACACCCGACCGCGGGGGTCGGAGGGACGCAGAGGCGGCCACAAGCTAGATGTTCGGCGAGAGAGAGACGTAACGGAGATGGCGGGACAGAAGATCCGCATCCGACTGAAGTCGTATGACCACGAGGTCATCGACAACTCGGCGCGCAAGATTGTCGACACGGTGACCCGTGCCGGTGCGACGGTGGTCGGCCCTGTGCCGCTGCCCACGGAGAAGAACGTCTTCGTGGTGATCCGTTCGCCCCACAAGTACAAGGACAGCCGCGAGCACTTCGAGATGCGCACCCACAAGCGCTTGATCGACATCATCGACCCGACGCCCAAGGCCGTCGACTCGCTGATGCGCCTCGACCTGCCGGCTGACGTCAACATCGAGATCAAGCTCTGAGGCTGGCGACAATGACCACCACTGCTACCAAGACCGTGAAGGGTGTGCTGGGCACGAAGCTCGGCATGACCCAGGTGTGGGACGCCGAGAACCGGCTCGTCCCCGTCACCGTCATCCAGGCGGGTCCCTGCGTCGTGACGCAGGTGCGCGCCAGCGCGACCGACGGCTACGACGCCGTCCAGATCGCGTTCGGCGCCATCGACCCCCGCAAGGTGACCAAGCCCCTGACCGGGCACTTCGAGAAGGCCGGCGTGACCCCGCGTCGCCACCTCGTGGAGCTCCGCACCGCTGACGCCGCCGAGTACTCGCTCGGCCAGGAAGTCACGGTCGAGACCTTCGAGGCCGGCCAGGACATCGACGTCACCGGCACCACCAAGGGCAAGGGCTTCGCCGGCGTCATGAAGCGACACGGCTTCCACGGCGTCAGCTCCTCCCACGGTGCCCACAAGAACCACCGCAAGCCGGGCTCGATCGGTGGCTGCGCCACCCCGGGTCGCGTCTTCAAGGGCATGCGCATGGCCGGCCGCATGGGCGGCGTGCGCCAGACCACCCAGAACCTCACGATCCACGCCGTGGACGTGGAGCGGGGCCTGCTGCTCGTCAAGGGTGCCGTCCCCGGCCCCCGCAACGGCACGGTCCTCGTCCGCACGGCTGCGAAGGGAGCCTGATCACCATGGCTACCAAGACTGTCGTCGCCGACCTGCCCGCCGAGATCTTCGACGTCCAGGTCAACGTCCCGCTGATCCACCAGGTCGTCGTGGCCCAGCTGGCCGCTGCGCGTCAGGGCACGCACTCCACCAAGACCCGCGGCGAGGTCCGCGGTGGTGGCCGCAAGCCTTACCGCCAGAAGGGCACCGGCCGCGCCCGTCAGGGCTCGACCCGCGCCCCGCAGTTCGCCGGTGGTGGCGTCGTCCACGGCCCGCAGCCGCGTGACTACTCCCAGCGCACCCCCAAGAAGATGAAGGCCGCCGCCCTGCGTGGCGCCCTCTCCGACCGGGCCCGCCACGACCGCGTGCACGTCGTCGAGTCGCTGGTGACGGGGTCCGCCCCGTCCACCAAGGACGCCGCCGCGCTGCTCGCCGGTCTGACCGAGCGCACCAACCTGCTCGTCGTGCTCGACCGCAGCGACCTGGTGTCGCTGAAGTCGGTCCGCAACCTCGACGGCGTGCACGTGCTCGCCGCCGACCAGCTCAACACGTATGACGTGCTGTGCGCGGACGACGTCGTGTTCACCAAGGCCGGCCTCGAGGCGTTCGTCACCAAGGCCCAGCCGGTCGGTGGCGTCGAGGTCACCATCGTGACCGACGAGGCTGCGGACGAGAAGCCCGCCAAGGCCACCAAGACCGCTGCCAAGGCTGACAAGGCCGACAAGCCCGCCAAGGCTGAGAAGGCTGAGAAGGCTGAGAAGCCCGCCAAGAAGGCCGCCGCGAAGAAGGCCACCGCCACGAAGGCCGCCAAGGCCGACGCGGACGACAAGGCCGAGGAGGAGACCAAGTGAGCAGCCTCGCTGCAGGCAAGGACCCGCGCGACATCCTGATCGCACCGGTCGTGTCGGAGAAGTCGTACTCGCTGCTCGACCAGGGCAAGTACACCTTCATCGTCGACCCCCGGGCCAACAAGACCGAGATCAAGATCGCCGTCGAGCGCGTCTTCGGAGTGAAGGTCGACTCCGTCCACACCCTCAACCGAGTCGGCAAGACCCGCCGCACCCGGTTCGGCATCGGCAAGCGCAAGGACACCAAGCGTGCGATCGTCACCCTCCGCGAGGGCTCGATCGACATCTTCGGTGCCGGCGCCTGACGGACACGCTGAGAAACGTAAGGGATCACTAACCATGGGTATCCGCAAGTACAAGCCGACGACGCCTGGCCGTCGTGGCTCCAGCGTCGCCGACTTCGTCGAGGTCACGCGCTCCACGCCGGAGAAGTCGCTGGTCCGCCCGCTGACGAAGTCCGGTGGACGCAACAGCAACGGCCGCATCACCACCCGCCACATCGGTGGTGGCCACAAGCGCGCCTACCGCGTCATCGACTTCCGTCGCCACGACAAGGACGGCGTGCCGGCCAAGGTCGCTCACATCGAGTACGACCCCAACCGCACCGCGCGCATCGCGCTGCTGCACTACGCCGACGGTGAGAAGCGCTACATCCTGGCCCCCCGTGGCCTGGAGCAGGGCGCCAACATCGAGAACGGCCCCTCGGCCGACATCAAGCCCGGCAACAGCCTGCCGCTGCGCAACATCCCGACCGGTACGGTCATCCACGCCGTCGAGCTCAAGCCCGGTGGCGGCGCGAAGATCGCCCGCTCGGCCGGTGTGCGCGTGCAGCTCGTCGCCAAGGACGGCCCCTACGCGCAGCTGCGCATGCCGTCCGGTGAGATCCGCAACGTCGACCTGCGCTGCCGCGCCACGGTCGGCGAGGTGGGCAACGCCGAGCAGTCCAACATCAACTGGGGCAAGGCCGGCCGCATGCGGTGGAAGGGCAAGCGCCCGACCGTCCGTGGTGTCGCCATGAACCCGGTCGACCACCCGCACGGTGGTGGTGAGGGCAAGACCTCCGGTGGTCGCCACCCGGTCAGCCCCTGGGGTCAGGCCGAGGGCCGCACCCGCCGCCCCGGCAAGCCGAGCGACAAGCTGATCGTTCGCCGCCGTCGTACTGGCAAGAAGCGCTGATAGGAGCCTGGAAGCATGCCTCGCAGTTTGAAGAAGGGCCCCTTCATCGACGACCACCTTCAGAAGAAGGTCGACGTCCAGAACGAAGCGGGTACCAAGAACGTCATCAAGACCTGGTCGCGTCGGTCGGTCATCAGCCCCGACATGCTGGGTCACACCCTCGCCGTGCACGACGGCCGCAAGCACGTCCCGGTGTTCGTCACCGAGTCGATGGTCGGTCACAAGCTCGGTGAGTTCGCGCCGACCCGCACGTTCAAGGGTCACGTGAAGGACGACAAGAAGGGGCGTCGTCGCTGATGACCGCCTCCACCGACAACAAGGACAACGTGATGGAAGCCAAGGCGAGTGCGCGGCACGTCCGCGTCACGCCCCAGAAGGCCCGCCGCATCGTGGACCTGATCCGCGGCAAGCAGGCCGTCGAGGCGATTGCCGTGCTGCGGTTCGCGCCGCAGTCCGCGTCCGACCCGATCCAGAAGGTGCTCGAGAGCGCCATCGCCAACGCCCGGGTCAAGGCCGACAAGGCCTCCGAGGCGTTCGACGAGCGCGACCTGGTCATCAGCGCCGCCTTCGTCGACGAGGGTCCGACCATGAAGCGGTTCCGCCCGCGGGCCCAGGGCCGCGCGGCACGCATCAACAAGCGGACCAGCCACATCACCGTGGTCGTCACGCCGAAGACCACCAAGGGAGGCACCCGCTAATGGGTCAGAAGGTCAACCCGCACGGCTTCCGCCTCGGTATCACCACCGAGCACAAGAGCCGCTGGTTCGCTGACTCCACCAAGGAGGGTCAGCGCTACCGCGACTACGTCAAGGAAGACGTCGCCATCCGCAAGCTCATGTCCGAGGGCATGGAGCGGGCCGGCATCTCCCGCGTCGAGATCGAGCGCACCCGTGACCGCGTCCGTGTGGACATCCACACTGCGCGCCCGGGCATCGTCATCGGTCGCCGCGGCGCCGAGGCCGACCGCATCCGTGGCGAGCTCGAGAAGCTCACCGGCAAGCAGGTCCAGCTGAACATCCTCGAGGTCAAGAACCCCGAGGTCGACAGCCAGCTCGTCGCGCAGGGCATCGCCGAGCAGCTCTCTGCTCGCGTGTCGTTCCGTCGCGCGATGCGCAAGGGCATGCAGTCCGCCACCCGCGCCGGCGCCAAGGGCATCCGTGTCCAGGTCTCCGGTCGCCTCGGCGGCGCCGAGATGTCCCGCACGGAGTTCTACCGTGAGGGTCGCGTCCCGCTGCACACCCTGCGTGCGCAGATCGACTACGGCTTCTACGAGGCCCGCACCACCTTCGGCCGCATCGGCGTCAAGGTGTGGATCTACAAGGGTGACGTCACCGCCCGTGAGCTGGCCCAGCAGCAGGCTGCTGCGCCGCGCCCGAGCCGTGGCCCCCGTCGTGACGGTGCCGACCGTCCGGCCCGCGCCCGTCGCGAGCGTCCGGAGGCCGCCGCCACCGAGACCGCTGCTGAGGCCCCCGCCGCTGAGGCGACCGCAGCCAGCACTGAGGGAGAGCAGTCCTGACATGTTGATTCCTCGTCGAGTCAAGCACCGCAAGCAGCACCACCCGGGTCGCTCGGGCGCTGCCAAGGGTGGCACCAAGATCGCGTTCGGCGACTACGGCATCCAGGCCCTCGAGCCCGCCTACGTCACCAACCGCCAGATCGAGTCCGCTCGTATTGCGATGACGCGTTACATGAAGCGTGGTGGAAAGGTGTGGATCAACATCTACCCCGACCGCCCGCTGACCAAGAAGCCGGCCGAGACCCGCATGGGTTCCGGTAAGGGCTCCCCGAGTGGTGGATCGCCAACATCAAGCCTGGTCGCGTGATGTTCGAGGTGTCCGGTGTGTCCGAAGAGGTCGCCCGTGAGGCCATGCGTCTGGCGATGCACAAGCTCCCCATGAAGTGCCGCTTCGTTCGGCGTGAGGGTGGTGACATCTGATGGCAGTCGGATCCAAGGACCTGGTGTCGGCGAACCTGCGTGGTCTCGACGACGACCGCCTGGTCGACGAGCTGCGCAAGGCCAAGGAGGAGCTGTTCAACCTCCGGTTCCAGTCGGCCACCGGCCAGCTGGACAACCACGGCCGCCTGCGCGCCGTCCGCAAGGACATCGCCCGCATCTACACCGAGCTGCGTGAGCGCGAGCTCGGGATCGGGCAGAGCCCGAGTGCATCGGCCGAGGAGGAGTCGGCATGACCAAGAACACCAAGGACGACACCGTGGATGAGGCCGTGAAGGCGCAGGACCGCAACTACCGCAAGACCCGTCAGGGTTACGTGGTCAGCGACAAGATGGACAAGACCGTGGTGGTCGAGGTCGAGGACCGCGTCAAGCACGCGCTCTACGGCAAGGTCCTGCGGCGCTCGAGCAAGGTCAAGGCCCATGACGAGGACAACGCCGCCGGCATCGGTGACCGCGTCGCGATCATGGAGACCCGTCCCCTCTCGGCCACCAAGCGCTGGCGCGTGGTGGAGATCCTCGAGAAGGCCAAGTAAGCCACCTGCCGCCTCGGCAAGCCCATCTGTCATCAGACAGTCCAGTTCGGCCAGGCTCGCCCGCGAGGGTGAGAACCAGCACGACGAGTAGGAGTAAGAAGTGATCCAGCAGGAGTCGCGACTGCGTGTCGCCGACAACACTGGTGCCAAGGAGATCCTTTGCATCCGTGTCCTCGGTGGCTCGGGTCGTCGTTACGCCGGCATCGGTGACGTCATCGTCGCCGCCGTCAAGGACGCCATCCCCGGCGGCAACGTCAAGAAGGGCGACGTCGTCAAGGCCGTCATCGTGCGCACCACCAAGGAGCGCCGTCGCGGTGACGGGTCGTACATCAAGTTCGACGAGAACGCCGCCGTCATCCTCAAGGCCGACGGGGACCCCCGTGGCACCCGCATCTTCGGCCCGGTCGGCCGTGAGCTGCGTGAGAAGAAGTTCATGAAGATCATCTCGCTGGCGCCGGAGGTGCTCTGACCCATGGCTGACAAGAAGAAGATGAAGATCAAGAAGGGTGACACCGTCAAGGTGCTCACCGGCAAGGACCGCAACAGCATCGGCAAGGTCATCGCCGTCTACCCCGAGACCGAGCGGGTGCTCGTCGAGGGTGTCAACCGGGTGACCCGCCACACCAAGGCCGGTCAGAGCGCCCGCGGCACCCGCACCGGTGGCCTGGTCGTCCAGGAGGCTGCGATCCACGTCAGCAACGTCGCGGTCGTCGACCCTGACGACAAGAAGGTCGGCACGCGGATCAAGACCCGCGTCGAGACCGTCGAGCGCGACGGCCGCACCAAGACCGTTCGCACCCGTGTCGCGGTGCGCTCGGGCAAGGACCTGTGAGAGAGACCATGACCCAGACTGAAGTTTCCGCAGCGGTGACGCCGCGCCTCAAGCAGCGCTACGCGGACGAGATCAAGGGCCAGCTGTTCACGCAGTTCGGCTACCAGAACGTCATGCAGGTGCCGGGCGTGGTCAAGGTCGTCGTCAACATGGGTGTCGGTGACGCCGCCAAGGACGCCAAGCTCATCGAGGGCGCGATCAAGGACCTCTCGGCCATCACCGGCCAGAAGCCCCTGGTCACCAAGGCCCGCAAGTCGATCGCCCAGTTCAAGCTGCGTGAGGGCATGCCGATCGGCGCGCACACCACGCTGCGCGGCGACCGCATGTGGGAGTTCCTCGACCGTCTCGTGTCGGTGGGCCTGCCCCGCATCCGTGACTTCCGTGGCCTGTCGCCCCAGCAGTTCGACGGCAGGGGCAACTACACCTTCGGTCTCACGGAGCAGTCGATGTTCCACGAGATCGACCAGGACCGGATCGACCGCGTGCGTGGCATGGACATCACCGTGGTGACGACCGCCACCAACGACGACGAGGGCCGCGCACTGCTCAAGGCGCTCGGCTTCCCCTTCAAGGAGAACTGACATGGCGAAGACCGCCCTGGTCAACAAGGCCAACAAGAAGCCGAAGTTCAAGGTCCGCGCCTACACGCGCTGCCAGCGCTGCGGCCGACCGCACTCGGTCTACCGCAAGTTCGGGCTGTGCCGCATCTGCCTTCGCGAGATGGCTCACCGCGGCGAGCTGCCCGGCGTCACCAAGAGCTCCTGGTAATACCCACCGATTTTCATCCCTACATCGCAGGTCGCTGCAGCCGCAGTGAAACCACGGTGAGAGAGGGCCGGAGAAGCCCATGACCATGACTGACCCGATTGCGGACATGCTGACCCGCGTCCGGAACGCCAACTCGGCGCACCACGACGCAGTCTCCATGCCGTTTTCCAAGCTGAAGTCCCACATCGCCGAGATCCTCCAGGCCGAGGGCTACATCGCCTCCTGGAAGGTCGAGGACGCCGAGGTCGGCAAGACGCTGACCATCGAGCTGAAGTACGGCCCCAACCGCGAGCGGTCCATCGCTGGCGTGCGCCGTGTCTCCAAGCCCGGTCTGCGCGTCTACGCCAAGTCGACGAACCTGCCCAAGGTGCTCGGCGGCCTCGGTGTGGCCATCCTGTCCACCTCGTCTGGTCTCCTCACGGACCGCCAGGCCAAAGCCAAGGGTGTGGGCGGGGAAGTCCTCGCCTACGTCTGGTAAGGGGATTCGACATGTCGCGTATCGGACGACTCCCGGTCTCCATCCCCAGCGGTGTCGAGGTCACCATCGACGGCCAGACCGTCAAGGTGAAGGGCCCCAAGGGCGAGCTCAGCCACGTCGTGGCCGAGCCCATCACGGTCGAGAAGGGCGACGCTGACCTCGAGGTCAAGCGCCCCAACGACGAGCGCCAGTCCCGTGCCCTGCACGGCCTGACCCGCTCGCTCATCAACAACATGGTGCTCGGCGTGACCGAGGGCTATGAGAAGAAGATGGAGATCCACGGCACGGGTTATCGCGTGGCCAACAAGGGCGGGGACCTCGAGTTCGCGCTCGGCTACAGCCACTCGATCACCGTCAAGGCCCCCGAGGGCATCTCCTTCGCCGTCGAGAACCCGACCCGCTTCGCGGTCCAGGGCATCGACAAGCAGCTCGTCGGCGAGGTTGCTGCCAACATCCGCAAGCTGCGCAAGCCCGACCCGTACAAGGGCAAGGGCGTGCGGTACGCGGGCGAGCACATCCGTCGCAAGGTCGGAAAGGCCGGTAAGTAAGCCATGGCAATGATCGTCAAGCGCGCCAAGGGCAAGTCCGCTGCACGCGGCCGTCGCCACCTGCGCCTGCGCAAGAAGGTGACCGGCACGACCGTGCGTCCGCGTCTGGTCGTGTCCCGCTCCTCGCGCCACGTCTTCGTGCAGATCGTCGACGACACCATCGGCAAGACCGTGGCGTCGGCCTCCACCATGGAGGCGGACCTGCGTTCGTTCGAGGGTGACAAGACCGCCAAGGCCCGCAAGGTGGGCGAGCTGCTCGCCGAGCGTGCCAAGAGCGCCGGTGTCGAGGCCGTCGTCTTCGACCGTGGTGGCAACAAGTACCACGGTCGCGTCGCGGCCATCGCCGAGGGCGCTCGCGAAGGTGGGCTGGCCCTGTGACCGCCGCCAAGAACACTGCAACTGTTGAGATGAGGAACATCTGATGCCCGGACCCCAGCGTCGAGGCACTGGTGCCGCTGCTGGCGGCGACAACGCTCGTGGTGAGCGCGGCGACCGCCGCGGTGGCCGCGACAACCGTCGCGACGGTGGCCGTGACCAGGCCGAGAAGAGCGCCTACGTCGAGCGCGTCGTGACCATCAACCGCGTCTCCAAGGTCGTCAAGGGTGGTCGTCGCTTCAGCTTCACCGCCCTCGTGGTCGTGGGCGACGGCGACGGCACCGTCGGCGTCGGCTACGGCAAGGCCAAGGAAGTTCCCGCGGCCATCGCCAAGGGTGTCGAGGAGGCCAAGAAGGAGTTCTTCAAGGTCCCGCGCATCCAGGGCACCATCCCGCACCCCGTGCAGGGTGAGGCCGCGGCCGGTGTCGTCATGCTCCGCCCCGCCGCTCCCGGTACCGGTGTCATCGCCGGTGGCCCGGTCCGCGCGGTCCTGGAGTGCGCCGGCATCCACGACGTGCTGAGCAAGTCGCTCGGCTCGGACAACGCCATCAACGTCGTCCACGCGACGGTCGCGGCCCTGCAGGGTCTCGAGCGTCCGGAGGCCGTGGCCGCGCGCCGTGGGCTCCCGGTCGACCAGGTCGCCCCGGCCGCCATGCTGCGCGCCCAGGCCGCCGGCCGCGAGGCCGCCAAGGCAGGTGCCTGATGGCACGGCTGAAGGTGACCCAGACCCGTTCCGAGATCGGTGGCAAGCAGAACCAGCGTGACACGCTGCGCAGCCTCGGTCTGAAGCGCATCGGCGACGTCGTCGTCAAGGAGGACCGTCCCGAGATCCGCGGGATGGTCAAGACGGTGACGCACCTCGTTGCCGTCGAGGAGGTTGACTGACCATGGCAGAGAAGAAGGCCGCCAAGGCCGCTGCCGCCCCTGAGGGCACGGCCCTCAAGGTGCACCACCTGCGTCCCGCCCCGGGAGCCAAGACCGCCAAGACCCGCGTGGGTCGCGGTGAGGGCTCCAAGGGCAAGACCGCCGGTCGCGGCACCAAGGGCACCAAGGCCCGCTACCAGGTTCCGGAGCGCTTCGAGGGTGGCGCCATGCCGCTGCACATGCGTCTGCCGAAGCTGCGTGGCTTCAAGAACCCGTTCCGCGTGGAGTTCCAGGTCGTCAACCTGGACAAGCTGTCGGCGCTCTTCCCCGAGGGTGGCGACGTGACCGTCGCCGATCTCGTGGCCAAGGGTGCGGTCCGCGACAACTCCCCGGTCAAGGTGCTCGGCACCGGCGAGATCACCGTCAAGGTCAACGTGACCGCTGACAAGTTCTCGGCGACCGCCAAGGAGAAGATCGAGGCCGCTGGCGGCTCGGTCACCTCCGCCTGACCACACCAGCTGTGCTCGAGGGTATGCCGCGGGCTCACCTCTCCAGGTGAGCACGCGGCATACCCCGTTTGGTGTCCGGGGCGCTGTTGTCAGCGCCGTGGGCACGCCCTTTGGGAACCGCGGCCCGGGCCGGGGTAACCTTCCTAGGATTGCCTGACCGTCATCACCGCGTGGCCCGACCGGCCCGCGTCACCAGGAGGACCTGTGCTCACCGCCTTCACCCGTGCGTTCAAGACGCCGGACCTGCGCAGGAAGCTGCTGTTCACCCTCGCGATCGTCATCATCTTCCGGATGGGCTCGCACGTGCCGGTCCCCGGTGTGAGCTACACCGCCGTGCAGGCCTGCATCAAGGGTGCGGACAACACCACCGGTGTGCTCGGCCTGGCCAACCTGTTCAGTGGTGGCGCGCTCCTGCAGCTGTCGATCTTCGCGCTCGGGATCATGCCCTACATCACGGCGAGCATCATCGTGCAGCTCCTCACCGTGGTCATCCCGCGGTTCGAGGCCCTCAAGAAGGAGGGCCAGCAGGGCCAGACGAAGATGACCCAGTACACCCGCTACCTGACCATCGGTCTGGCCGTGCTCCAGTCCTCCACGCTGATCACCTTCGCCCAGAACCCCTCCGCGCTGTTCGGGCCGAACTGCACCAAGATCCTCCCCGACGAGTCGATCCCGACCCTGGTCATCATGGTCCTCACCATGACCGCCGGCACCGGTGTGGTCATGTGGCTCGGTGAGCTGGTCACCGACAAGGGCATCGGCAACGGCATGTCGCTGCTGATCTTCACCTCGATCGCCAGCTCGTTCCCGAGCTCGCTGTGGGCCATCCAGCAGCAGGACGGTCGCTGGGACGTCTTCATCGGCGTGATCCTGCTCGGCTTCCTGATCATCGCCCTGGTCGTCTTCGTCGAGCAGAGCCAGCGCCGCATCCCGGTGCAGTACGCCAAGCGGCAGGTCGGCCGCCAGATGTACGGCGGGACCTCGACCTACATCCCGCTCAAGGTCAACATGGCCGGCGTCATCCCCGTGATCTTCGCCTCTTCCCTGCTCGCGCTGCCGTCGTTGCTGGCACAGTTCAACCGGTCGACCACCGGCGACCAGGCCGGCTGGGTGACCTGGATCGACGCGCACCTCGTGCGCGGCGACCACCCGATCTACATGGTCACCTACGTCGGGCTGATCCTGTTCTTCACGTTCTTCTACGTGTCGATCACGTTCAACCCGGTCGAGGTGGCCGACAACATGAAGCGCTACGGCGGCTTCATCCCAGGTATCCGCGCCGGGCGACCCACGGCCGAGTACCTCGACTACGTGCTCACCCGCATCACCGTTCCAGGGGCCATCTACCTCGGCCTCGTCTCGTTGATCCCGCTGATCGCACTGAAGCTCGTCGGCGCCAACCAGAACTTCCCGTTCGGTGGCACCTCCATCCTCATCATCGTCGGTGTGGGCCTGGAGACCGTGAAGCAGATCGAGTCGCAGCTGCAGCAGCGTCACTACGAAGGGTTCCTTCGGTAATGCGTCTGATCATCCTGGGTCCGCCCGGTGCCGGTAAGGGCACGCAGGCGGCCAAGATCGCCGACAAGTTCGGCATCCCGGCGATCTCGACCGGTGACATCTTCCGCGCCAACATCAAGAACGAGACCCCGCTCGGCCTGCAGGTCAAGGAGGTGCTCGCGTCCGGTGGCTACGTCACCGACGACATCACCAACGCGATCGTGCGCGACCGGCTGTTCGAGGACGACGCCGAGCAGGGCTTCCTGCTCGACGGCTTCCCGCGCACCGCCGCCCAGGTCGAGACGCTCGACGCGATCCTGGCCGAGCACGGCCACGCCCTCGAGGCGGTGCTCGAGCTGACCGTCGACCAGGAGGCGGTCGTCCAGCGGCTGCTCAAGCGGGCCGAGATCGAGGGGCGCGAGGACGACACCGAAGAGGTGATCCGCGAGCGCCAGGCGATCTACCGCCGCGAGACCGCCCCGCTGACCGAGGTCTACTCCGCCCGTGGCCTGCTCGTGCAGGTCGACGGCATGGGCTCGGTCGACGACGTCTTCCTCCGCATCTCCGAAGCCCTCGAAGGGGTTGCTCGATCCTGATGTTCGGCCGGTCCCGCATCGAGACCAAGACCCCCGACCAGATCCTGCGCATGCGCAAGGCTGGGCTGGTGGTCGGTCAGACCCTCCAGCTGATGGCCCAGACGGTCCGTCCGGGGATCACGACCAAGCAGCTCGACGAGCTCGCCGAGGAGCACATCCGTGGGTGCGGGGCCACGCCGTCCTTTCTCGGCTACCACGGCTTCACCGGCTCCCTGTGCACCTCCGTCAACGAGGAGGTCGTGCACGGCATCCCCGGGTCGCGGGTGCTCGCCGAAGGTGACCTCATCTCGATCGACTGTGGCGCCATCGTCGACGGCTGGCACGGCGACGCGGCCATCTCGCTGATCGTGGGCGGTCGCGACGCGGGGCGTCCCGAGGATCTTGCCCTGATCGACGCCACCGAGGACTCGATGTGGGCCGGCATCGCGGCGCTCGCGGTGGGGGAGTCGTTGTATGCGGTGGGCGCAGGTGTCGAGGACAGCATCGTCGCGTCGGGGGAGCGCGACGGGCGGGACTACGGCATCGTCGAGGACTACGTCGGGCACGGCATCGGCACGGAGATGCACCAGGACCCGCAGGTCCCCAACTACCGCGTCCGCGACAAGGGCCCCACGGTCCGCTCCGGCGTGACGGTGGCGATCGAGCCGATGGTGACCCTCGGCAGCGCGGACACCACCGTGCTGGAGGACGACTGGACGGTCGTGACCAACGACAAGTCCAGGGCGGCGCACTGGGAGAACACCGTGGCCGTCACCGATGCCGGCCTCTGGGTGCTGACCGCCCTCGACGGCGGCAAGGAGCGGCTGGAAGCCGCCGGCGCGGCATACGCCCCCCTCACCTGACCTCACCTCCCTGCACTTCTGGCCACCGGTGCCCCACCGGAGGGCCGAAACGGCTCCGGGACGGGCCACCCATGGCCAGAAGTGGGGGTCCTGAGCACGATTTCGTGCTCACGCCGTCCTGGCGTAGACTGGTCTGTCGGTGCGCGACCTCGCGCGCCGCATTCGTGTGTGTGCCCCGTCCGGGGGTCCACCACGACCATGCACGACAACAGATTGTGGAGGCTATGGCCAAGAAGGACGGTGTCATCGAGATCGAGGGCACGATCGTCGAGGCTCTCCCGAACGCGATGTTCCGGGTCGAGCTCACGAACGGTCACAAGGTTCTCGCTCACATCTCGGGCAAGATGCGTCAGCACTACATCCGGATCCTCCCCGAGGACCGCGTGGTGGTGGAGCTCAGCCCGTACGACCTGACCCGTGGCCGGATCGTCTTCCGCTACCGCTGAGCCCGCTCAGCCGCACCACCCGCAAGACCTGCCGGCCCGCCCGGATCGGCAGTGCCAGATCGACTGAAGCAGAGGCTATGAAGGTCCAGCCGAGCGTCAAGAAGATCTGCGACAAGTGCAAGGTGATCCGCCGCCACGGTCGGGTCATGGTGATCTGCGAGAACCTGCGCCACAAGCAGCGCCAGGGCTGACCAGAGCACCACCCAGCACGACTCGCAGCTCCTCGAGCAGCGCAGACAAGTGAATCGACCGCAGTACCCGGCCCCTGAGAGCAGCGTCATCGACGCAGCCCAGGACGTCACCCCCGGCCCGGAGGCCAGGGACCGGTGCCCCGAGGAAAGCTTCGGGAACCAGCCCGGAACGGTACTGCTCCAGACCTCCGGTGAACAAAGGAAACATCCAACATGGCACGTCTTGTTGGTGTGGATCTCCCGCGCGAGAAGCGCGTCGAGATCGCTCTCACCTACATCTTCGGAGTGGGTCGCACCCGCTCCCAGCAGGCCCTGGCCGCGACGGGCGTCGACCCGAACACCCGCGTCCGCGACCTGACCGACAACGACCTGGTCCAGCTCCGCGACTACCTCGAGGCGAACGTCAAGATCGAGGGTGACCTCCGTCGCGAGATCGCCGCCGACATCCGCCGCAAGGTCGAGATCGGCTCCTACGAGGGTCTGCGGCACCGTCGCGGCCTGCCCGTGCGCGGTCAGCGCACCAAGACCAACGCGCGCACCCGCAAGGGCCCCAAGCGCACCGTCGCCGGCAAGAAGAAGGTTGGTAAGTAATGCCTCCCAAGGCTCGTACCGCTGGCGCCAAGAAGGTGCGCCGCAAGGAGAAGAAGAACGTCGCCCACGGGCACGCTCACATCAAGAGCACGTTCAACAACACCATCATCTCGATCACGGACCCCACCGGTGCCGTGATCTCGTGGGCCTCCGCCGGCCAGGTCGGCTTCAAGGGCTCGCGCAAGTCCACCCCGTTCGCCGCTCAGATGGCCGCCGAGGCCGCTGCCCGTCGCGCGATGGAGCACGGCATGCGCAAGGTCGACGTCTTCGTCAAGGGCCCCGGCTCCGGTCGTGAGACCGCCATCCGCTCCCTGACCGCCACCGGCCTCGAGGTCGGCGCGATCAGCGACGTCACCCCCTCGCCGCACAACGGCGTCCGTCCGCCCAAGCGCCGTCGCGTCTGATTAACGGGAAAGGTAGATAAGAACAATGGCCCGTTACACCGGACCCATCACCAAGAAGTCGCGTCGCCTCAAGGTCGACCTGGTCGGCGGCGACAAGAACTTCGAGCTCCGTCCCTTCCCGCCCGGCCAGCACGGCCGTCGCCGGATGCAGGAGAAGGAGTACCTCACCCAGCTGCAGGAGAAGCAGAAGGCCCGCTTCACCTACGGCGTCATGGAGAAGCAGTTCCGCGGTTACTACGAGGAGGCCTCGCGCCGCTCGGGCAAGACCGGTGAGACCCTGCTGCAGATCCTCGAGTCCCGCCTGGACAACGTGGTCTACCGCGCCGGCCTGGCCCGCACCCGTCGTGCGGCTCGCCAGCTCGTCACGCACGGCCACTTCGAGGTCAACGGCGTGCGCGTGGACGTCCCGTCCTACCGCGTCGAGCAGTACGACATCATCACCGTGCGCAAGCAGTCCGAGAAGACCTTCCCGATCGAGCTGGCTCGCCAGACCTTCGGCGAGCGCCCCACCCCGGCCTGGCTCCAGGTCGTCCCGGGCACGCTGCAGATCCTGGTGCACCAGCTGCCCGTCCGTGAGCAGATCGACACGATCCTCACCGAGCAGCTGATCGTCGAGCTCTACTCGAAGAACTGATGGCCTGAGGTATGCCGCGTGGGTGACCACGCGGCATACCTCGCCTTCGGTTGCGGTAGCAGACAGAGGCCACCGCGACAGCCGGTCGGACCGGCACATCATCGGCGTCATATAGCGGTCGCCGACGAGAAAGGAAACACCCGTGCTCATCGCACAGCGCCCCTCCCTCAGCGAAGAGGTCGTTGCGGACAACCGCAGCCGCTTCGTCATCGAGCCCCTCGAGCCCGGCTTCGGCTACACGCTCGGCAACTCGATGCGCCGCACGCTCCTCTCGAGCATCCCCGGCGCCTCCGTGACCAGCATCCGCATCGACGGCGTGCTGCACGAGTTCTCCACGATCCCCGGGGTCAAGGAGGACGTCACCGAGATCATCCTCAACATCAAGGGTCTGGTTGTCTCCTCGGAGCACGACGAGCCGGTCGTCATGTACCTGCGCAAGCAGGGTGCGGGCGCCGTGACCGCGGCCGACATCGCGCCGCCGGCCGGTGTCGAGGTGCACAACCCCGACCTGCACATCGCCACGCTCAACGGCAAGGGCAAGATCGAGATGGAGCTGACCGTCGAGCGCGGTCGCGGCTACGTCTCGGCCAACCAGAACAAGTCCGGTGACCAGGAGATCGGTCGCATCCCGGTCGACTCGATCTACTCGCCGGTGCTGGCCGTCACCTACAAGGTCGAGGCCACCCGTGTCGAGCAGCGCACCGACTTCGACAAGCTGATCGTCGACGTCGAGACCAAGAACTCGATGGCCCCGCGCGACGCGATGGCCTCCGCCGGCAAGACCCTGGTCGAGCTGTTCGGCCTGGCCCGCGAGCTCAACGTCGAGGCCGAGGGCATCGACATGGGCCCGTCGCCGACCGACGCCGCCCTGGCCGCCGACCTGGCGCTGCCGATCGAGGACCTCGACCTCACCGTGCGGTCCTACAACTGCCTCAAGCGCGAGGGCATCCACACCGTGGGTGAGCTCGTCGGGCGCAGCGAGGCCGACCTGCTCGACATCCGCAACTTCGGTGCGAAGTCGATCGACGAGGTCAAGGCCAAGCTGGTCGGCATGGGTCTGGCCCTCAAGGACAGCCCGCCCGGGTTCGACCCGTCCGCGATCGCCGACAACTACGGCGACTACGACGACGACTTCGCTGACGACGGCCGCGCCCTGGCCGAAGACGAGCAGCTCTGACCAACCGCCGCTGACCGGCCGGCACCGCGCGGTGCCGGCAGGTCACAACCAAGGAGAACCTGAACCATGCCTACCCCCACCAAGGGTCCCCGTCTCGGCGGCGGTCCGGCTCACGAGCGCCTGATCCTGGCCAACCTGGCCAGCTCGCTGTTCGAGCACGACTCGATCACCACCACCGAGGCCAAGGCCAAGCGCCTGCGCCCGCTGGCCGAGCGTCTCGTGACGTTCGCCAAGCGCGGTGACCTGCACGCGCGTCGTCGCGTCCTGTCGGTCATCTCCGACAAGGGTGTCGTGCACCGTCTCTTCACCGAGATCGCGCCCGACATGGCCGAGCGCCCCGGCGGCTACACCCGCATCACCAAGATCGGCGCCCGCAAGGGTGACAACGCCCCCATGGCCGTGATCGAGCTCGTCCGCGAGCCGCTGGCCAAGAAGGCGACGGTCAAGGAGGCGGAGGCCGCCACCAAGCGCTCCGCCAAGCAGGCCGAGGCCAAGCAGGCTGCCGCCGAGACCAAGGCTGCCGAGGAGGAGAAGGTCGAGGAGACCGAGGCCACCGAGACCACCGAGACCACCGAGGCCACCGAGACCACCGAGGCCACCGAGACCGAGTCCACCGAGGCCACCGAGGCTGCGGCCAAGGAGGTCCCGGCCGGCGCCATCGCCGCGAACGAGGACGGCTCGTCGCCCGACGACGCCTACACGGTCAAGGGCAACGCCGACTCCGGCAAGTTCCACGAGCCCGACGGCCAGTGGTTCGAGCAGACCCACGCCGAGTTCTGGTTCAAGTCCGCTGCCGACGCCGAGGCCGCTGGCTTCGAGAAGGCCGGCGGCGACGCCTGACCGGTCGTCCTACGCAGCACGCACGGGCCGCTCACCCCTCGGGGTGGGCGGCCCGTTCTGCATCTCCCACTTCTGGCCACCCGTGCCGCTTCCGGACCTCGGGATGGGCCGCTGATGCAGCACGGTTGGCCAGAAGTGGCAGGGCGACAGCGGCGGGGAGGGGGTCAGGTGGGCCGGGTGCGCCGGGTGGGGCGGGTGGGCCGGGTGGTGCCCTCGGTGCGGAACGCGCCGGCCAGCGGCAGGATCGCCAGGATCAGCACCATCGGCACCGCGAAACCCGGGCGCAGCGACTCGGACCCGACGACGCCCGTCAGCACTGCGCCGAGCAGGCCGCCCACGTAGTTGAACTGGTTGAACCGGGCGATCACGGCGTCGACCCGCTCCCGCCGCGCCTCGGGGTCGAGGCCGCCCCCGGCGACGACCGCGGCCGCCGAGAAGGACAGGGGCGCGATGACCGCGACCGAGCCGCCGAGGAAGGTGAAGCCGAGCACGGCCACCCACCAGGTCGGGGAGAAGACGATGACGGCCAGCGCCGCGCAGGCGACGACGGCCCCGACTCGCAAGAGGCGCACCGCCCCGAGGCGGGCGACTGCGCCGTCACCGGCCAGCCGGGTGGCCAGGCTGGCGACGAGGTAGGGGAGCGTGGCCAGCGGCAGCAGCCAGTCCGGGGCGGCGTGCACGGACTTGAGGAAGACCGGGCCCCAGGTCGTGGCTGCCGTGTCGACCATGTAGAAGAGGACCATCGCGGCGCCCAGCAGCAGGATCCGTCGCCAGGGCACGTCGAGTCCGGGGGCGCTGGTCGACACCGGCTCGTCGGCGCTCGCGGGCAGCAGCGGGGCGGCCAGCAGGAGCAGCGCCACGACGCAGAGTGGGAGCAGCCCGGCCAGGAGCCCGACCCGGGTCACGGCGATCGTGACCAGCGTCGCGACGATTCCGCCGGCGGTCCAGGCCCCGTGGAACGACGGCAGGATGGTGCGGCCGTAGCGGTGCTCGACCGCCACCGCCTGCATGTTCGAAGCGGCGTCGACGACGCCGAGCCCGAGGCCGTAGACGGCCAGCCCGCCCACGAAGACCCCCCGCTGCGGTGCGCCGGCGACCGCGGCCAACCCGAGCGCCTGCAGGACGAACCCGACCCGCAGCGCCGTGGCGCTGCCCCGCCGGGTCGCCGCCAGCTCCGAGAGGGCCGAGCCGGCGCCAGCGAGCAGCACCACCATGAGCAGGAGCCCCGAGACGAACAGCTCGGACAGGTCCCACTTGTCCTGGAACCGGGGGAGCCGAGTGGTGAGCGAGATGAACAGCAACCCCTGCACGGCGAAGGCCGCAGCGACGGCCATGCGGTGGTGGGACAGGGCGGTGGCGGTGTCGGCGGGACGAGTCGAGCTCACCGGGACACTGTCGCAGACGACCGCGAGGCGGCGCGGGAGGTCGGCACCAGCCCGTGGCTAGGCTGGCCGGATGGACGAGGAGCAGGGCCCCGCGCACCGCCCCGGGGAGGTCGCCGGGCAGGGTGCTGCGCTGCGGATCCGGCTCGACCTCGGTTACGACGGCACCGAGTTCTCCGGCTGGGCGGCCCAGCCGGGGCTGCGCACCGTGGAGGGTGAGCTCTCGACCGCGCTGGGCACCCTGTTGCGGTCGGAGCAGCCGGTGCGGCTCACCGTCGCCGGGCGCACCGACGCGGGTGTGCACGCCCGCGGCCAGGTCGCGCACCTCGACCCCGACCCCGCCGCGTGGGCCGCTCTTCCCGGGCGCTCCGACCGCACGCCGGAGGGCGCGGCGCTGACCCGGCTGCGCGGCATACTCCCCGACGACCTGGCCGTCCACGCGGTGACGGTCGCGGCGGCGGGGTTCGACGCGCGGTTCTCGGCGCTCCAGCGCCGCTACGTCTACCGGCTCTGCGACCGGCCCGAGACCGTCGACCCGCTGCGGCGCCGTGACACGGTCCTGACCAAGCGCGAGCTGGACGTCAGGGCCATGCACGAGGCGGCGCAAGGCCTCGTCGGCCTGCACGACTTCGCGGCGTTCTGCAAGCGGCGCGAGGGGGCCACGACGGTGCGCACCCTGCTCGACTACTCGTGGCGCCGGGCGGAGGACGGCACGGTCGAGGCGACCGTCGTGGCCGACGCGTTCTGCCACTCGATGGTGCGGGCGCTGGTCGGCGCCCTCGTGCCCGTGGGGGAGGGCAGGCGCGGGGTCGAGTGGCCGGCCGAGGTGCTGGGGGCCGGCGTCCGCGACACGGGTGTCACCGTGATGCCGCCGCACGGGCTGTCCCTGGAGGAGGTCAGCTACCCCGACGACACGGGGCTCGCCGCGCGGGCGCAGGAAGCGCGAGCAGTCCGCACGCTCGGCTGATGGTGGATGTTCAGTGGATCCGACGGCCCAGGGTCCGTCGGGCGCGGCGAACGACGGGCTCCGCGGATGCTCCGCGGACGCTCAGCGGACGCTAGTCGGTGATGGCGGCGTAGCCGCGGGCGTCGTGGATGGCCAGACCCGCGAATGCGGGCGCTCCCGCGAAGGCGTCCTGCACCAGCGCGAGCTGGGCCTCCAGCTGCCCCAGCGTCATGCCGTGGAAGGTCTGCTTGGCCGCCGACGGGTCTGGCCCGAGGGAGTTGGTCTCCTGGCCGATGCGGACCGGCCGTCCCAGCTCGACCCCGGCCTCGACCGCGGCGCTGGCCAGGGCGATCGTGCCGTCGGGGCCGAGGGCGCGGTTGCGGTAGGCCAGCACGGTCACGGCATCGGTGCGGCGCAGTACCTCGTGGTCGAGAGTCGATCCACCCACCCGCACCTGGTCGAACCAGAACGGCACGTCCACCTCGACGGGGACGCCGATGGCAGCCGCGCGCACCGCGTCGAGGGTCGAGAGGTAGCGGCGGACCAGGCGCTCGCGGTCGGTCGCCCACGCCGGTGTCGTCCACGGCTCGATGTCGAGGTGCACCCCGTCGAAGAGACCCGTCGCGAGGGCGGGGTGCAGCCACTCGGCCACCACCGCTGCCGGGTCGTCGAGCCAGCCCGGGTCGCCGCCCAGGGCGTCGAGGCGGAGGCCGGTGGCGCCGGCCAGGGCGGCCAGCTCGCGCAGAGTGGCGAGCTGGGCTGAGCGGTCGACGCGTGGGGGCACGGCGGCATACAGGTGCCGGATGCCTCGGGACGTCGCAAGCGCGACGACCGCACGCGGGTTCGCGGTGTCCCACACCCACATCGCCCGGTCCACGAGGCGACCCTAGCCAGCCCGGGGCAGCCCCGGTCGGCGGCAGGGGCTCGGACAACCCAGGTGACGAGAGGGGGTCACGTGCAGCACCCTTGACCCCGTGGGACATCTCGACATCAACACCGTCAGCTTCGTGCTGCCCGATGGCCGCCCGCTGCTGAGCGAGGTCTCGCTCCGGGTCGGCGAGGGAGCCAAGGTCGCCCTGATCGGCCCGAACGGCACCGGCAAGACCACCCTCGGCCGGATCATCGCCGGCGACCTCGCGGCGCACGAGGGTGCGGTCACCCGCTCCGGTGGGCTTGGCGTCATGCGGCAGTTCGTCGGCTCGGTGCGCGACGAGTCGACGGTCCGTGACCTGCTGCTGTCGGTGGCGCCCGCGCCGGTCCGCGAGGCGGCGGCCGAGATCGACCGCACCGAGCTGCTGATGATGGAGCGCGACAGCGAGGCCGACCAGCTGGCCTACGCGCACGCCCTCGTGGCGTGGGGCGACGTGGGCGGCTACGACTACGAGACGTTGTGGGACGTCTGCACCGTGGCGTCCCTCGGTATGCCGTTCGACAAGGCCCAGTGGCGCAAGGTCACCACCCTCTCGGGCGGGGAGCAGAAGCGGGTGGTCCTCGAGGCCCTGCTGCGCGGCCCCGAGGAGGTGCTGCTGCTGGACGAGCCGGACAACTACCTCGACGTGCCTGCCAAGCGGTGGCTGGAGGAGCAGCTGATCGCCTCCCCGAAGACGGTGCTGTTCGTGAGCCACGACCGCGAGCTGCTCAACCGGGTCGCGACGCGGGTCGCGACGCTCGAGCCGGGCGCCGCAGGGTCGACGCTGTGGGTCCACCCCGGCCGGTTCGCGACCTACGCGCAGGCCCGCGAGGACCGCAACTCGCGGCTCGAGGAGCTGCGTCGGCGGTGGGACGAGGAGCACCAGAAGATCAAGGACCTCGTGCAGATGCTCAAGGTCAAGGCCAAGTACAACGACGGCATGGCGCCGCGCTACCACGCCGCCCAGACACGTCTGCGCAAGTTCGAGGAGGCCGGCCCGCCCCAGGAGACCCCGCTGCGCCAGAACGTCAACATGCGGCTCAAGGGCGGCCGCACCGCCAAGCGCGCGGTGATCGCCGAGGGGCTCGAGCTGACCGGGTTGATGAAGCCGTTCGACCTCGAGATCTGGTTCGGCGAGCGGGTGGCCGTGCTGGGCAGCAACGGGTCGGGCAAGTCGCACTTCCTGCGGCTCGTCGCGGCCGGTGGCAGCGACCCCGACGCCGAGCACCGTCCGGTCGGCGGCCTCGAGCCGGTGCCGGTGGCCCACACCGGGCGCCTGCGGCTCGGCTCGCGGGTGCGTCCCGGGTGGTTCGCCCAGACCCACGAGCAGCCGGCCCTGGTCGGCCGCACCCTGTTGGAGATCCTGCACCGGGGTGACGAGCACCGCACCGGCCGCCCCCGCGAGGAGGCGGCCCGGGTGCTCGACCGCTATGGCCTCGCGCGAGCCAGCGAGCAGACCTTCGACTCGCTGTCCGGAGGGCAGCAGGCGCGGTTCCAGATCCTGCTGCTCGAGCTGTCCGGCGCCACCTGCCTGCTGCTGGACGAGCCCACCGACAACCTCGACCTGCACTCGGCCGAGGCCCTCGAGGAAGGGCTGGAGGCGTTCGAGGGCTCCGTCGTCGCGGTCACCCACGACCGGTGGTTCGCGAGGGGTTTCGACCGGTTCCTGGTGTTCGGTTCGGACGGTCGGGTCTACGAGTCGGACGAGCCGGTCTGGGACGAGGGACGGGTCGCCAGGGCTCGCTGAGCGATGCCGGGGACGGCCTCCCCGTGGGGATGCATGTAAAGGTTTTCGCAACTATCGTGCCGAGCAGCACGCCGCGCGCCGCTGGGGTCGCGCGGTGCTTCGGAGGAGCAGCCATGCGAGGTCCACGTCGTCCGTATGCCGTCCTGGTGGGCATGGCCCTCCTCATCGCCGGAGCGGGCGTCCCGCTGGCCGCGCCGGCCACGGCCGCCGACCCGGCGCCCCGGACGGCCACCTTGGCCGGCTCGCTGCAGAGCGAGCTCGGCTGCCCCGCCGACTGGTCGCCGGACTGCACCTCGACCGACCTCGCGCAGGTCGGCAACACCACCGCATACGCGAAGGTCTTCGACGTGCCCGCGGGCAGCTACGAGTTCAAGGTCGCCATCGACCACTCGTGGGACGAGAACTACGGCGCCGACGGCGTCAAGAACGGCGCCAACATCCCGCTCGTCCTCAAGGGCCCGGCGCGGCTGGAGTTCTCGTACGACGACGCCACCCACCAGGTCGGGATCCGGCCGCTGAACCTCTCGGGGCGTGCGACGCGAGCGGACAACGCGTATGCCGCGGACTCGCTGCGCGAGCCCCTCACCAAGGAGCGCTACTACTTCGTCATGACCGACCGGTTCGCCAACGGTGACACCGCCAACGACCGCGGTGGACTCACCGGCGACAAGTCGGTCACCGGGTACGACCCGACCAACAACGGCTACTACCACGGTGGTGACCTCAAGGGCCTGCAGGGCAAGCTCGACTACATCAAGGGCCTGGGCACCACGGCGATCTGGCTGACTCCCTCGTTCAAGAACCGCCCGGTGCAGGGCGCCCCGCCCAACGACAGCGCCGGCTACCACGGCTACTGGATCACCGACTTCACCCAGATCGACCCGCACCTCGGCACCAACGCCGACCTCACCGCGCTGATCGCGGCCGCCCACGGCAAGGGGATGAAGGTCTTCTTCGACATCATCACCAACCACACGGCCGACGTCATCAACTACTCCGAGGGCCAGTACACCTACCGCAACAAGACGGACTACCCCTACAAGGACGCCGCGGGCAACGTCTTCGACGACAAGACGTATGCCGGCAAGCCGAACTTCCCCGCGCTCGACCCCGCCACCTCCTTCCCGTACCACCCGGTCTTCACGAACCCCGCAGACGCGACGGTCAAGGTGCCGGCCTGGCTCAACGACGTGACGAAGTACCACAACCGCGGTGACTCGACCTTCGCCGGTGAGTCCTCCGAGTACGGCGACTTCGTCGGGCTCGACGACCTGTTCACCGAGCAGGCCGACGTCGAGAAGGGGATGGAGGACATCTACAAGGCGTGGGTGGACTTCGGCGTCGACGGCTTCCGGATCGACACCGTCAAGCACGTCAACACCGAGTTCTGGCAGAAGTTCAGCCCGGCGATGCTCGAGCGCGCCAAGCAGAACGGCAACCCCGACTTCTTCATGTTCGGCGAGGTCTACGACTCGCGCCCGTCCTACATGTCGACCTTCACCACGACGGGCAAGCTGCAGGCCACCCTCGACTTCGGGTTCCAGTCGCAGGCCGTCAACTGGGCGCAGAGCAAGTCAGGCACCGACCTGCGCGACCTCTACGCCGACGACGACTACTACACCGACACCGACTCGAACGCCTACGAGCTGCCGACCTTCCTCGGCAACCACGACATGGGCCGGGTCGCGATGATGCTCAAGGGCCCGAGCGCCGACGACGCCGACCTGATGCGCCGCGTCAAGCTGGCCGACTCGCTGATGTACCTCACCCGCGGCCAGCCGATCACCTACTACGGCGACGAGCAGGGCTTCATGGGCTCCGGTGGCGACAAGGCCGCGCGGCAGGACATGTTCGCCACGCAGACCCCGAGCTACGCGACCGAGCAGGTGCTGGGCGACACGTCGGGAGCCAAGGCCCGCTACAACACGAGCGCCCCGCTCTACCAGCACATCAAGACGTTGGCGGCCCTGCGGGCGGCCCACCCGGCGCTCGCCGACGGCGCGCAGATCCACCGCTACGCCAGCAGCAACGCGGGCATCTTCGCCTTCTCGCGGATCGACAAGGACAAGCGCACCGAGTATGTCGTGGCGCTCAACAACGCGACGACGGCCAAGTCCGCGGGCTTCGCCACCTACGGGCACAACCAGACCTTCGCGCCGCTCTACGGCGCCGGCGGGTCGGTGCGCTCGGCGAAGGATGGCCGGCTGACCGTCACCGTGCCGGCGCAGTCGGTCTCGGTGTGGAAGGCCACCAGCCCGATGGACAGGCCGAAGTCGGCGCCTGCGGTCTACCTGACCTCACCCGGCGCCGGTGACGTCGTGGGAGGGCGGGCCGAGATCGGCGCGGCCATCCCGGACGACACCTTCGCCCAGGTCTCCTTCCTCGCCCGGCCGGTGGGGACCACCGCCTGGACCAAGCTCGGCACCGACGACAACGCGCCATACCGGGTCTTCCACGACGTGAGCGACGCGACGGTCTGGCCGAAGGGCACGCTCGTGGAGTACCGCGCGGTGGCCAAGGACTCGGTCGGCCACATCTCGGCGTCCTCGAGCTATGGCGTCGTCGGCGACCCGAAGTCCGGCGGCGGCGGCAGCGTCGGCCCGGTCACCCAGCCGGACGCGGTCAGCGTCCCCGGCGACCACAACTCCGAGATGGGGTGTGGCGGGGACTGGGCGCCGGACTGCGACCAGGCCCAGCTGACCCTCGACACCAAGGACCAGATCTGGAAGGGCACCTACACCACGGTCCCTGCCGGCCCGTACGCCTACAAGGTGGCGATCAACAAGTCGTGGGACGAGAACTACGGCGCCGGTGGCGTTCCCGGCGGTGACAACATCAGCTACACCATGCCGGCCGACGGCAACACGTTCTACTACGACCACGCCACGCACTACGTGACGTCGAAGGCCCAGGGCCCGATCGTCACGGCGCCGGGGTCGTTCCAGTCCGAGCTGGGCTGCCCGGCCGACTGGAGCCCGGACTGCATGCGCCCGTGGCTCCAGGACCCCGACGGTGACGGCACCTACACGTGGTCGACCACCGAGATGCCGGCCGGCACCTACGAGTTCAAGGTCGCGCACGGGCTCAACTGGGACGAGAACTACGGCGCCGGTGGCGCGCCCGGTGGCGCCAACATCTCGCTGACCGTCCCGGCGGACGGCATGGTCGTGACGATCTCCTACGCCATCGGCACCCACGTCGCGACGGCCAAGGCGGTCAAGGCGGGCGCGGCTCCCGACCTCACCAAGCAGCGTGCGGTCTGGGTGTCCAAGGACCTCGTGGCGGTGCCCGCGGACATGGCCTCGGGTGCCAACCCGGCGCTGCTGCGCTGGCGGCTCGCGTGGTCGCCGACCGGTGGCCTCAGCGTCGACGCCGAGGACATCACGGGTGGCTCGTGGGCCCCGCTGTCGTGGGACCCGCGAGGACTCTCGGCCTCGGTCGTGAAGGCCCACCCCGAGCTGGCCGGCTACCTCGCCCTGCGCCTCGACGACAAGACCGCGAAGAAGGCGCCGGACATCCTCAAGGGCCAGGTGGCCGTGGGCGTGTTCGACACCCTCAACCGGGTCCTCGACGCCACCGGCGTGCAGACCGCCTACGTCCTCGACAACCTGTATGCCGCATCGGCCAGTCAGCGCGCCTACGGCGTCACCTTCGGTGGCCGCTCACCCACCTACCGGGTGTGGGCGCCGACGGCGCAGAAGGTCGACCTGCTGACCTGGCCGGCGGGGGCCGCGGGCAACGCCCCGGTCAGCTCGGCCACCCGCACCCACCTCACGCGGGCCAGCGACGGCTCGTGGTCGGGCTCGGTCGGGGCGAAGAACGCGCGGTACCTCTACGAGGTCACCGTGTACGTGCCCAGCACCGGCAAGGTCCAGACGACGCAGGTGACCGACCCCTACTCCGTCGCACTCACCCTGGACTCGACGCGGTCGGTGGCGGTGGACCTGAAGGACCCGGCATACCAGCCGTCGACCTGGCGGACCGCCAAGGCGCCGGCGCTGGCGAAGGACGTCGACTCGACGATCTACGAGCTGCACGTGCGCGACTTCTCGGTCAACGACCCGACCGTCAGCGCGCAGAACCGCGGGTCGTACCTCGCGTTCGCCGAGAACGGCAACGGCACCAAGCACCTCAAGGCGCTCGCCGCGGCCGGCCTCAACACGGTGCACCTGCTGCCGACCTTCGACATCGCCTCGATCCCGGAGGACCCGGCCGACCAGCAGTCGCCGGCGTGCGACCTCAAGTCCTCCGCGCCGGACAGTGAGGAGCAGCAGGCCTGCATCGACGCGATCCGCGCCAAGGACGCCTTCAACTGGGGCTACGACCCGTGGCACTGGATGGCGCCGGAGGGTTCCTACGCGTCCACGCCGGCCAAGGCCGACGGGGGAGCGCGGGTGGCCGAGTTCCGGACCATGGTGGGTGGCCTGCACCGGGACGGCCTGCGGGTCGTGCTGGACCAGGTCTTCAACCACACCCCGACCTCGGGCCAGGCGCAGACCAGCGTGCTCGACAAGGTGGTGCCCGGCTACTACCAGCGGCTCAACGCGACAGGGGCGGTCGAGACCTCGACCTGCTGCCAGAACGTCGCCACCGAGCACGCCATGGCCCAGAAGGCGATGGTCGACGCGGTGGTGCTGTGGGCCCGCGACTACAAGGTCGACGGCTTCCGGTTCGACCTGATGGGGCACCACAGCAAGGCCAACATGCTGGCCGTGCGGTCCGCCCTCGACCAGCTGACCCTGAAGAAGGACGGCGTCGACGGCAAGTCGGTCTACGTCTACGGCGAGGGCTGGAACTTCGGTGAGGTCGCCAACAACGCGCGGTTCGTGCAGGCCACCCAGGGCCAGCTCGGCGGCACCGGCATCGGCACCTTCTCCGACCGGCTGCGCGACGCGGTCCGTGGTGGTGGGCCGTTCGACGACGACCCGCGCAAGCAGGGCTTCGGCAGCGGCGAGTCGACCGACAGCAACGGCGTTCCCTTCTCCGGCTACGACCCCGTCGAGTCGCTGAAGCACGACACCGACCTGGTCGAGCTCGGGCTGGCCGGCAACCTGCGGTCGTTCACGTTCCGGCTCAACGAGGACGGCACCGTCGCCACGGGCAAGGACGTCGACTACAACGGGCAGCCGGCGGGTTACGCCGACCAGCCCGACGAGGTGATTACCTATGTCGACGCCCACGACAACGAGACGCTGTTCGACAGCCTGACCTACAAGCTGCCGGTGGCGACCTCGATGTCGGACCGGGTCCGGATGAACACGCTCTCGCTGGCGACCACGGCGCTCTCGCAGACACCGTCGTTCTGGCACGCGGGGGCCGACCTGCTCCGCTCCAAGTCGTTGGACCGCAACAGCTATGACAGCTCGGACTGGTTCAACACGCTCGACTGGACGGGAGCCGACAACGGATTCGGCCACGGCCTGCCGCTCAAGGGCGACAACAGCGCGAAGTGGCCGATCCAGAAGCCGCTGCTGGCCAACACCGCCCTCAAGCCGGCGGCCACCGACGTGCAGCAGGCCACGGCCCAGGCGCAGGACCTGCTGCGACTGCGGTTCTCCACCCGGCTCTTCCGGCTCGGGACCGCCTCGGCGATCAACGCGAAGGTGTCGTTCCCGGCCAGTGGCACGGCCGACGCGCAGCCGGGCGTGATCGCGATGCGGATCGACGACACCAAGGGCACCGACGCCGACCCGCAGCTCAAGGGGCTGGTCGTGGTGTTCAACGCCTCGCCGACGGCGGTGAACCAGAAGGTGCCCGGTCTGGCCGGCGCGACGCTGTCGCTGTCGCCGGTGCAGCAGTCCGGGTCGGACGCGGTGGTCAAGACGTCGACGTGGAACGCCACGGCCGGCACCGCCACCGTGCCGCCCCGCACCGTGGCGGTGTTCGTCCAGCGCTGACCCTGCGCCCCCCTGCACGAACCTTTGCTAGCAAAGGAAACTTGATGGTGGACAGGCTGCAACCTGTCCCTCAAACAGTTTCCTTTGCTAGCAAAGGAAACTGGGGGCGGGGTCAGCCGTCGAGACCGAGGACGATCTTGCGCAGGAGCGTGTTGAGCTGGGTCTTCTCGGTGTCGCTCAGCACGTTGATGGTCTGCTTCTCCTGCACCAGGGCGAGCTCGAGCGCCTTCTTCCAGACCTCCCGACCGCTGCGGGTGGGGCGGACGATGATGCGGCGGCGGTCGAGCGGGTCGCTGTCGCGCGTGACGTGACCGAGCTCGACGAGCCGGTCGAGCCGAGAGGTCATCGCCGCGCGGGTCACGTGGCAGGCCTCGGCGAGCTGGGCGGGGGTGGTCTCGATCGGCTCCGGTTGCACCAGCAGCGTGTGCAGGGTGTCGTACTCCGACGGCCCGACACCGAGGGCGCCGAACGCGGCGGTGTTCATCCGCTTGACGTGGCGGTTGATCGCGCCGACCCGCACGATCGCCCCCTCCACCTCCGGGTCGAAGCCGTCGAAGGTGCGGCGCCACCGCTGCACGTGCTGGTCGACCCAGTCCTCGTCCTGATCCCGCTGCGGTTCGGCCATGCCAGCAGTCTGGCAGATCTGGAAACCGTCTGAGAATTAGATGACAGATAGTTAGATGGTGTACTAATCTGCCGGGATGAGCTCCCTCCCCTTGTCGTCGGCCTTCCGGCTCCTCGCGCTCGGTCAGGGCCTCTCATGGTTCGGGGACGCGTTCGCCCCCATCGCGCTGGCGGTGGCCGTGGTGGTCGGCGGTGGCAGTGCCAGCGAGCTCGGCCTGGTGCTCGCCGCGACCATGACGGCCCGGCTGGCCGGGACCCTGGTCGGCGGGGTCTGGGCCGACCGGGTGGCGCCCGGCCGCATCATGGTCGCGAGCGACGTGGTCCGGGCCCTCGCGGCGCTCGCCACGGCCGGCTACTTCGCCAGCGGGCAGGACAGCGCGCTCCTGCTGTGCGGGTTGGCTGCGGTGACCGGTGGTGCCGCTGCGTTCTTCGGCCCGGCGTTCGTGTCGCTGCGACCGCTGCTGGTGCCGGTGGAGCGACGGCACGCGGCCAACGCCACGCTCAACATCCTCCAGAACTCCGCGTTCATCCTGGGTCCTGCGACGGCCGGTGTGTTCGTCGCCTGGGCCGGTGCGCCGTGGGCGTTCGTGGTCAACGCCGTCTCCTTCCTGGTCTCGGCCGCGACGGTGGCGGCGATCCGGGTGGAGGCGCCGCGCGCCCCGCGAGTGGGCATGCTGGCCGAGCTCCGGGAGGGGTGGCGCGAGGTGACCAGCCGCAGCTGGTTGCTGGCCGGCCTGCTGGCCGCCACGGCCTACCACGCGGCCTTCGGCGCCGTGACCGTGCTGGTCGACGTCATCGCGGTGCGCGACCTCGGCGGTCCCACCGCCCTGGGGTGGATCTCCGCCGCCTCGGGTGCCGGCGGGCTGCTCGGTGGCCTCCTCGCCCTGCGTATGCCGCCGAGTCGCCCGCTCTTCGTGGGCTGGCCCTGCGTGGCGCTGATGTCGCTCTTCGCGGCGGCGTTCGCCTGGCCCGGTCACCTGGGCGCGGTGATCGCCGCTGCCGTGGTCGCCTTCGGTGGGCTGATGTACTTCTCGGTGTGCTGGGACACCGCCCTTCAGGACGGCGTGCCCCACGCGGTGCTCGCGCGGGTGTCGTCGTGGGACATCCTCACGTCGTTCGTGGCCATCCCGGCGGGCAACGCGCTCGCCGGTCCGATCGCGCACACCTACGGGACCAGCCGGGTCATCCTCGTGGCCGCCGTGGTGATGGCGCTCGCATCGCTCGCGCCGATGCTGGTGCGCGGCTCACGTGAGCTGCGCCGCGCGACGACGGCCACGCCGGCCCCGGAGCCGACCGCGACTCCGGAGCGGACTGCCGTCGTCCCCTGAGGCCGGCCGGCGGAGGACCGTGCCCACGCACCGTCCCCCGCCGCCGCGCCGCCCCCGCCGCACCGTCCCCCACCGCCGCGCCGCCCAGCCGCTCAGGGCGAGTGGGGAGCGGGTGTCTCGGCGCGACCGTGGTCGTCCGCCGGCAAGGAGCCATGGGTCGTCGCGGTCTCCACCAGGTCGTCAGCGTCCCCGATGTCGTCGGACGGCGCCTCGTCGACCGGTGTCGTGCGCCCGTGGCGCCACGCCGGGACGAAGCAGACGAAGCCCAGCGTGCTGACGACACCCGCGACCACCATGGCGGTGGGGATCGAGGTGCGCGCGGCCAGCAGGCCCAGGAGGGGCCCGACCACGGCGCCACCGGCCTGCATGACGAGCGAGCCGAGCGACAGGATCGTCGCGCGGTTGCGCGAGCTGGCCTCCCGGTGCATCAGTCCCGAGTAGGCGGGGCTCGCGGCACCGTGCATCGAGTAGGTGAACAGGTAGGCCACGATCAGGGCGACCGGCCCGAAGGCGAGGCCCATCAACACGACTCCGAGCCCGTTGACGATCCGGCCGAGGATGGCGGCACGGACCAGGCCGAACCGGTCGGCCGCCCTGCCGCCCAGCCAGGACCCGACCGAGAAGAGACCCCAGCCACCGGCGGCAGCGGGCCCCATCCACGCCCCGGCCTCGGCCTCGGAGCCGAGCAGGTCGGACAGCCGCAGCGGCATCAGCGTCTCGTAGGCCATCATCCCCGTGACCCAGAAGAGCTCGACGGCGACCAGGCCGGCCAGCACCCGGTTGCGGGTGACCAGCCGGACTCCGTCGCGGACCACCGCGGGCGTCTCGCGGACCGACTCGGCCAGCCTGGCCCGCATCCGGCTGTCGCTGCGCGGCTTCTCGCGCAGGAGCACGACGGTGGCGAGCAGGTGCACGACGCTCAAGGCGACGAAGATCTGGACGGGCAGGAGGAGTGCGCTGGAGTCCTTGAACGGGTGCCACGCCACGAGGGCACCGGAGACCAGGGCGCCGCCACCCATGCCGACCCCGACCAGCACTCCTTGGGCGGACATCGCCCGGTGCACGTCGGCGCCCGGCTCGCGCTCGTGGACGGTGTCGACGTACCAGGCCTCCAGGGGCCCGGAGTCGAGGGCCCGGTAGATGCCCATCAGCCCGGCGGACAGCGCGAACTGCCAGAAGGAGTGGGCGACGAGGAAGGACACCCCCGCGACGATGTTGACCACCCCCGCGATGATCAGCAGCGGTCGTCGCCCGAGGGCGTCGGCGAACCCGCTCGTCGGCAGCTCGAGCAGGAAGACCATGATCCCCTGCGCGGTCATGTAGAGGGTGATCTCCTGGATCGACAGCCCGCGCTCGCGGGCCACCAGGGTGAAGAGACCGACGACGAAGCCGACCGGCAGCCAGCGGGTCAGGCTGAGGGTCAGGAAGACCCGCTTGGCGGCGACGGGGGACAGGCTGGCGCTCATGCGGGGTCCCCGCGAAGTATTCGGAGGAGCGAAGCGGGGGAGAAACTTCGTGGGGTGCTTTTCATGACTGCTCCTTGCCGGTCGGGACCCGGTCGAGGTCGAGGGGGTAGGCCGCGTAGTAGACCGCCATGCGGCGGGCCCTCGGGTTGCCCTGCCCGACCCGGCGGTACTTCAGCATCAGCTCGTCGAGCTCGACCTTGAGCTGCTCGATCTGGTCCGCGGTGGCGACGATGATGGCGTCGCTCATCCCGGCCGCCTCGCGCCAGTCGACCGGCCAGGTCTCCTGCACGTCGAGCCACTGCTCGAACTTCTCGGAGAAGTGCCGCGCGTAGTCACGGACCAGCCAGTTGAGCGCGGACTCGGAGTCCTCGTCGCCGGCGAAGTCGCTGTCGGCCCAGGTGTGGAAGTCGGTGGCCGCCTGCCAGAGCCGACGCTTCCCCTCGCCCTCACCGGTGTCCGAGACCAGGCCCACCGACTCGAGCTTGCGCAGGTGGTAGGAGGTCGCGCCGGAGTTCGTGGCCAGCCGGGTCGCCAGGTCGGTGGCGGTCGCGGGCCCGTCGATGCGCAGTGCGCTGAGCAGCCGGGACCGCAGCGGATGGGCCAGCACCTTCACCGCGGCAGCGTCGAGGCGCAGGCCGGTCAGGTCGCCGATCTTGGTGCGGGGAGGGGTCATGCGTGCACAATACCTCTGCACACTTTGTTTGCACAAGTAGTTTGCAGAGGAAGTGTGTATGCACATCTGTGCAGGTCAGAGGTCGTTCCAGGCACCCCCCAAGGCGATTTGGGTGCGCGACTCCCAGCCCGTAAACTTGAGCACTGTTGTGCCGTGCGCCCTCGACAGGCGACACCAACGGTCCGGACGGACCACGCGCCTCGGGCGCACGCGGCATACCGCCACCACATCATCCATGTAAAGGTTCAGAACTTTGCGCACCTTCACCCCGAAGCCGGCCGAGGTCACTCGCACCTGGCACGTCATCGACGCCACGGACATCGTCCTGGGTCGCCTGGCGAGCCAGACCGCGATCCTCCTGCGCGGCAAGCACAAGACCACCTTCGCGCCGCACGTCGACGGTGGTGACTTCGTCATCATCATCAACGCCGACAAGGTCGCCCTCACCGGCGCCAAGCTCGAGCAGAAGAAGGCCTACCGCCACTCCGGCTTCCCGGGCGGCCTCAAGAGCACCTCCTACACCGAGCTGCTTGCCAAGAGCCCCGAGAAGGCCATCGAGAAGGCCGTCCGCGGCATGATCCCCAAGACCACGCTGGGTCGCCAGCAGCTCACCAAGCTGAAGGTGTACCGCGGTGCCGAGCACCCGCACAGCGCCCAGAAGCCCGTCCCGTTCGAGATCACCCAGGTCTCCCAGTAAGGATTTCTTGTGACTGACATCAACACTGAGACCGCTGTCGAGGGCGACGAGGTCGAGCTGACCGAGTACACCTCCGAGTCGGAGGGCCCCGTCGCGGGTGCCGAGCCGGTTCGCCGCCCCACCGCCTCCGCGCCCGGCGCGGCCACCGGTCGCCGCAAGCAGGCCATCGCCCGCGTGCGCATCGTGCCCGGCACCGGCGAGTGGAAGATCAACGGCCGGACCCTGGAGCAGTACTTCCCGAACAAGGTCCACCAGCAGATCGTCAACGAGCCCCTCACGGTGCTCGAGCTCGATGGCGCCTACGACGTGCTCGTCCGCGTGCACGGGGGCGGCCCCTCCGGCCAGGCCGGCGCGGTCCGCCTCGGCGTGGCCCGCTCGCTCAACGGCGTCGACGAGGAGCTGAACCGTCCGGCGCTCAAGAAGGCCGGCTTCCTCACCCGTGACGCGCGCGTCCCGGAGCGCAAGAAGGCTGGTCTCAAGAAGGCCCGCAAGGCTCCGCAGTACAGCAAGCGCTGATCTGCCCCTGCAGTTCCCGTCCGGAGGCGGCGCCCCACGTGGGTGCCGCCTCCGGCGTGTTTGGCGGTAGGTTTCCGCCAGATGCCCGCGTCCGGCCCGGCCCACGAGGCGGCCGATCGCGCGCCCGATCGAAAGGCTCTCCTCCATGCCCACGACGGCACGACTCTTCGGTACCGACGGGGTTCGCGGGCTCGCGAACGTCGACATCACGGCCGAGCTGGCGCTGCGCCTCAGCGTGGCCGCCGCCCACGTCCTCGGCGACGCGGCGCGGCAGGCGGGGCGCCGCCCCAAGGCGGTGGTCGGGCGGGACCCCCGGGCCTCGGGTGAGTTCCTGTCCGCGGCCGTGATCGCCGGGCTCGCGTCGGCCGGGGTGGACGTCTACCACGCCAACGTGCTGCCGACGCCGGCCATCGCGTTCCTCACCGCCGACACGCACGCCGACTTCGGGGTCATGCTGTCCGCCTCGCACAACGCCATGCCCGACAACGGGATCAAGTTCTTCGCCGCGGGCGGCCACAAGCTCGACGACCGGATCGAGGACGAGATCGCCGAGCGGCTCGACCAGGACTGGGAGCGACCGACCGGCGCCGACGTGGGCCGCGTGGTCACCATGCCCGACGGCCACACCCGCTACATCTCCCACCTGCTGACCGTCCTGCCCAACCGGCTCGACGGCATCAAGGTGGTCATCGACGGCGCCCACGGCGCGGCCAGCTCGGTGTCGCCGGAGGTGTTCCGGCTGGCCGGTGCCGAGGTCATCGAGATCGGCACCGAGCCCGACGGCCTCAACATCAACGACGGTTACGGGTCGACCCACCTCGACCACCTCAAGGCGGCCGTGCTGGCCAAGGGCGCCGACCTCGGCATCGCCCACGACGGCGACGCCGACCGGTGCCTGGCCGTCGACGCCAGCGGCACCGAGGTCGACGGCGACCAGATCATGGCGATCCTCGCCGTCTCGCTGAAGTCCCGGGGCGCGCTGGCCCAGGACACCCTCGTCGCCACGGTGATGAGCAACCTCGGCCTGCTGCAGGCGATGGAGCGCGAGGGCATCGTGGTGCGGCAGACCGCCGTCGGCGATCGCTACGTGCTCGAGGACATGCGCGCGTCGTCCTTCTCGCTCGGGGGCGAGCAGAGCGGCCACGTCATCTTCCTCGACCACGGCACGACCGGCGACGGCGTGCTGACCGGCCTGATGCTGGCCGCCCGGGTCGCCGAGACCGGCCGACCGCTCGCCGAGCTGGCCACTGTCATGCGCCGGCTCCCGCAGGTGCTCGTCAACGTCAAGGGCGTCGACAAGTCGCGCGTCGAGTCCGACGAGGAGCTGCAGGCGGCGGTGCGGGCCGAGGAGCTGGCCCTGGCCGGCGCCGGTCGGGTGCTGCTGCGCAAGTCGGGCACCGAGCCGGTGGTCCGCGTGATGGTCGAGGCCGGCGAGCAGGAGCAGGCCCAGGCGGTCGCCGACCGCCTCGTCGAGGTCGTCAGGGCGCGCCTCTCCCTCTGACCGCACCACCCGCCATACCTCGCCTCGATCAGGTCAGCCGACCGAGGCGGGGTATGGCGCGGGGTCAGGGTGTGACGCGGCGGAGCACCAGCCAGGCGGCGCCGGCCAGCGCCACCGCGAGGACCAGCGGGTAGCCGCTGGTCAGCGCCAGCGTGGTGGTTTCGGTGAAGAACCGGCCGACCGCGCCCCAGCCGTGCCGCCAGGTGATGAGCACCGCCGCGGCCGCGCCGAGCAGGAGGCTGGCGGTCGACAGGAGGAACATGCCGTTCTGGCCCCAGCGCTTGAAGACGGTCCCCATCAGCATCCCCAGCGCCGAGACGAACAGGAACGGCACGGTGTAGGTGAGGAACAGCTCGGCCGGGTTGCCGTCCTGGAGGAACCACGGGCTGAAGAAGCGCATGTGGACGCCCCAGCCGCTGGTGGCGCCCTCGAGCGCGTGCAGGGCGGTGAGGACGACCCCGGCGAGCACGGACTGGCCCAGGACGTAGAGGCAGGTGCCCTGGAAGAAGCTGCGGCGGGTCGCTCCCAGCCCGAGCGCCAGGGGGAAGACCTGGGTCCACAACGACAGGTTCGCGAAGATCGCGACGCCGTAGAGGGAGGCGATGCCACCGGTCTGCCGGTCGGCCACCGGCACGTCGGTGAGGGCGAAGATCGCGAGGTTCACGACGAACGAGATCGCCACGATCAGCCAGGGCCAGAACAGCGCCATCGGTCCCGGGAGGAGGTGGATGCGCAGGGTCTTCAGGGCGGCGGTCATGAGAGGTGGACCTCCTCGGGGTGGCTGATGGCTTCGGGACGCAGGGCGGGGCCGGTGGTGGCGCGCACGACCAGCTGCTGGAGTGAGACGGGCTCGAGGCGCAGCCCCTGCCGCTCGGCGGCTCCGGCGGGCGCCCCACGGACGGTGACCCGGGTGAAGCCACCGAGGTTCTCCCGGTGCACCACCTCGTGGGCGGCCGCGAAGTCGTCCACCGCGGCTCGCGGCCCGCTCACGACGACGAGGCTGCCGCGCAGGACGTCGGTGTCCTCGTCGAGGATCACCCGCCCCTGGTCGAGCACCACGACGTGGTCGAGCAGGTTGCTCACCTCGTCGATGAGGTGCGTCGACAGCACGACGGTGCGAGGGTGCTCCGAGTAGTCGGCCAGCAAGCGGTCGTAGAACAGCTGCCGGGCCACCGCGTCGAGCCCGAGATAGGGCTCGTCGAAGATCGTCAGTGGCGCGCGGGAGGCCAGGCCCACGACCACCCCGACGGCGGACAGCTGGCCGCGGGACAGCTTCTTGACCCGTTGCCCGGTCCGCAGCCGGAACTGCTCGACGAGGTCGGTGGCGAGCTCGTCGTCCCACTCCGCGAAGGAGATCCGGGCCGCCGTGAGCACGTGTCGGACGGTGAAGTTGTCGGGGTAGTGCTGCCCCTCACGGATGAAGCAGATCCGGTCGAGGACGCGCGCGTTCTCCCACGGGTCCTCACCGAATGCGCGGACCTCGCCGGAGGTCGCGAACGCCTGGGCCGTGAGGATCTGCATCAGGGTCGTCTTGCCGGCGCCGTTGCGCCCGAGCAGGCCGTGGATGGCGTTCTCCTCCAAGCGGATCGAGACGTCGGTCAGGGCGTTGACGTCTCCGAACCGCTTGGTGACGTCGGTGAGCTCGATGATGCTCATTGGTCGTCCTCCCACACGTCGATCAGCTTCCTCACGTAGTCGGGCTCGATGCCGAGCTTGTGCGCCTCGGCCATGAGCGGCGCGACGAACTGCCGCGCGAAGTCCTGCCGGCGTCGTTCGAGCAGCCGCGCCCGCGCCCCGGTCGCCACGAACATGCCGATTCCCCGTTTCTTGTAGATGACCCCGTCGGCCGCGAGCTGGGCGACGCCCTTGGCCGCGGTCGCCGGGTTGATCCGGTGGAAGGCGGCGAGCTCGTTGGTCGAGGGGACCTGGCTCTCCTCCTCGATCGAGCCGTCGATGATCGAGCCCTCGATCTGTTCGGCGATCTGGAGGAAGATCGGCCGGCCGTCGTCCATCACTGGACTCCCTTTTGGTTAGCCGGTTCATTACTCATGTAACTAACCATGCAACCGGACCTCTCCGCATGTCAAGTGGTGCACCGCGGACCTGCCCGGCGGCACACCTTGCCGGTCGCGGTGCGCATCACCAAGAGGCCTGCGGCGCACCAGGATTGGTCAGCGGGCGTCGCCGAGGAGGCGCACGATGTGGCGGGCGATCTCGAAGGCGCTGGTGGCCGCGGGGGAGGGCGCGTTGAGGACGTGGACGACCGACCCGGCGCGTTCGATGAGGAAGTCGTCGACCAGCGAGCCGTCCGCCCGCACGGCCTGGGCGCGCACCCCGGCCGGCGCCGCTACGAGGTCGTCGTCGCGCAGCTCGGGCACCAGCCGGCGCAGGCTGTCGCCGAACCTGTGCCGGGAGAGCGACCGCGCGACCTCGCCGGCCCCGGCCCGGTGGTGACGTGCCACGAGGCGCCAGAAGCCCGGGTGGGTGAGGGTGTCGCGCAGGTCGGCCCAGCGCGCGGTGCGCCAGTCGTAGCCTTCCCGCGCGAGGGCGAGCACGGCGTTGGGGCCGGCGTGGACGTGGCCGTCGGTGTCGCGGGTGAGGTGCACGCCGAGGAACGGGAAGGCCGGGTCGGGCACGGGGTAGACGAGTCCACGCACGAGGTGACGCACCTCGGGTCGCAGCTCGTGGTACTCGCCCCGGAACGGCACTATTCGCGCGGCCGGTCGGTGCCCCAGTCGGCGGGCCACGAGGTCGGCCTGCAGCCCCGCGCAGGCGACGACCTGGTCGACCCGCACGTCGCCGCCGGTGGTGTGCACGACCACCGCGCGACCGGAGGAAGTCGACCCGAGGACCTCGGTGCCGAGCAGCAACCGGGCGCCGGCGGCCTCGAGTCGGCGGACCAGGGCCGCGCAGACCGCGGGATAGTCGACGATCCCGGTCTCGGCGACGTGCAGCGCGGCCAGAGCGTCGACGTGCGGCTCGTACTCGCGGGCCGCCTCGGGAGACAGCCGGGTGACGTGCAGCCCGTGGGCGAGCCCACGGTGCTGGAGGCGGGCGAGACCGGGCAGCTCGTCGACGCGGGTGGCGACGACGAGCTTGCCGCAGACCTCGTGCGGGACGCCCTCCTCCCGGGCGAAGGCCACCATCGAGGCGGCACCCGCCCGACAGAGCGTCGCCTTGAGCGAGCCGGGCGGGTAGTAGAGCCCTGAATGGATGACTCCGCTGTTGCGGCCGGTCTGGTGGGCCGCCCAGGACGTCTCCTTCTCGAGCACGGTGACCTCAGCGCCCGGGCGCTCCTGCACCAGCCGCTCGGCGACGGCCAGTCCGATGATCCCGCCGCCGACGACGAGGACCCGCACCGGTGTCGGCATCGTCACAGCCTAGGCCGGTGCGGAATCCGGGGGTCGTCCCGCGGGGTTGTCACCCGTGGCGTCCGGACCGAGGATGTCAGCACCCGCCACCACCGAATGCGAGCCGAGATGCCCCACGAGTCCCTCACCGAACCGCTCTACTCCATCGCCGCGACGGCCCAGGGCGGTCGCGCCGGGCACGTCACCAGCGAGGACGGCGTCGTCCACCTCAAGCTCGGGAAGCCGGGGAGCAAGGCCAACCCCAAGGCCAATCCCGAGACGTTGTTCGCCGCCGGGTATGCCGCCTGCTTCGGCAACGCGCTCAACTCGGTCGCCACCGCGATGGGCCTCGACACCTCGGACTCGACGGTGACCGCCACGGTCACCCTCGGCAAGACCGACACCGGTGTCGGGCTGGCGGTCGCGCTGGTCGCCGACGTGCCCGGTCTCGACCGCGGCACCGCCCAGCAGCTCGTCGACGCCGCCCACGAGCGCTGCCCCTACTCCAAGGCGACCCGCGGCAACATCGACGTCACCGTCGCCCTGGCCTGACCGCCTGTGAGCGGTGCGCTGTGCCGCGTGGTCACCACACGGCGCACCCGGCGCCGTGCGCCGGGAGCCAGCCGAGCTCGAGGCGCCTCGCGCTCAGACGAGCTGGTCGAGCAGGCCCGTGTCGACGTCGTACATGAAGCCTCCCACCGCGACCTGGTCGCCGATGAGCGGGTGCGAGCGGACCGCGCGCACGTCAGCCATCAGCGCCTCGCGCTGGTCGTCGATGACGTGGAAGGACTGCCAGGACGCGTCCCGACCGGCCGACTCGCCGACCCGCTCGCGCAGCTCGGCCTCGCTGTTGCTGGCCATCGCGCACCGGGTGTGGGGGACGATGAGGATCCGCTCCACGCCGAGCAGGTGGACACCGAGGACGAGCGCCTCCAGTGCGCTGGCGTTCACCCGACCACCGGGGTTGCGGAAGATCTTTGCGTCCCCGGGCTTGAGGCCGAGCAGGCTCAGCGGGTCGATGCGGGAGTCCATGCAGGTGACGATGGCCACGCCCGCGTGGGCGATGCCGTCGAAGCCGCCTGTGGCGAAGTCGGTCTCGGCGTAGCGCCGGTTCGCAGCCAGCAGGTCGTCGAAACCACCACTGGTGGAAGTCGTTGCGGCAGAAGCGTTCTCACTCATAGCAGTCCTGGTCGTTTGGCGATGGACATGGCCATCGGCTTGATGGTGGAGGCGAAGAAGTCGTTGCCCTTGTCGTCGACGACGATGAAGGCGGGGAAGTCCTCGACCTCGATCTTCCACACCGCCTCCATGCCGAGCTCGGGGTACTCGAGCACCTCGACGGACTTGATGCAGTCCTGGGCCAGCCGGGCCGCGGGGCCACCGATCGACCCGAGGTAGAAGCCGCCGTGGGCGTCGCACGCGTCGGTGACCTGCTTGGAGCGGTTGCCCTTGGCGAGCATCACCATCGACCCGCCCGCGGCCTGGAACTGCTCGACGTAGGAGTCCATCCGCCCGGCCGTCGTCGGACCGAACGAGCCGCTCGCGTAGCCCTCGGGCGTCTTGGCCGGACCGGCGTAATAGACGGCGTGGTCCTTGAGGTACTGCGGCATGCCGTCGCCGGCGTCGAGCCGTTCCTTGATCTTGGCGTGCGCGATGTCACGGGCCACGACAAGGGGCCCGGACAGTGACAGGCGGGTCTTCACCGGGTACTTGGTCAGCTCGGCCCGGATCTCGTCCATCGGCCGGTTGAGGTCGATCCGCACGACGTCGTCGCCGGCGCCGGAGCCGGTGTCGGAGGCGCCCGAGCCCTCGAGGTGCTCGTCGGTCGTCTCGGGCAGGAAGCGTGCCGGGTCCTTCTCGAGCACCTCGATGAACACGCCCTCGGGGGTGATCTTGCCGAGCGCCTGGCGGTCGGCCGAGCAGGACACCGCGATCGCGATGGGGAGCGAGGCGCCGTGGCGGGGGAGCCGCACGACCCGTACGTCGTGGCAGAAGTACTTGCCGCCGAACTGGGCACCGATCCCGAAGTTCCGGGTCAGCTCCAGCACCTGCTCCTCGAGCTCGGTGTCGCGGAAGCCGTGAGCGGTCGGCGAGCCGGAGCGGGGCAGCTCGTCGAGGTACTTCGCGGACGCGTACTTCGCTGTCTTGAGGGCGAACTCGGCGCTGGTGCCACCGATGACGATGGCCAGGTGGTAGGGCGGGCAGGCGCTGGTGCCGAGGGACCGCAGCTTCTCGTCGAGGAAGGCCAGCATCCGCTCGGGGTTCAGGACCGCCTTGGTCTCCTGGTAGAGGAACGACTTGTTGGCGCTCCCGCCGCCCTTGGCCATGAAGAGGAACTTGTATGCCGTCTCGTGCCCCTCGGCGGTGTCGGCGTAGAGCTCGATCTGGGCGGGGAGGTTGGAGCCGGTGTTCTTCTCCTCCCACGTCGTGATCGGCGCCATCTGCGAGTAGCGCAGGTTCAGCCTCGTGTAGGCGTCGTACACGCCCTGGGCGATGGCTCTCTCGTCACCCCCGGGACTCAGCACCTGCTGGCCGCGCTTGCCCATCACGATGGCGGTGCCCGTGTCCTGGCACATCGGGAGCACGCCCCCGGCGGCGATGTTGGCGTTCTTGAGCAGGTCGAGGGCCACGAACTTGTCGTTGTTGCTCGCCTCGGGGTCGTCGATGATGCGGCGCAGCTGGGCGAGGTGGGCCGGGCGCAGGTAGTGCGCGATGTCGTGCATGGCCGTCTCGGTGAGCAGTCGCAACGCCGACGGCTCGACCTGGAGGAAGGTGCGGCCGCCGGGGCCCTCGACGGTGGAGACGCCCTCGGTCGTCAGCAGCCGGTACTCGGTCTGGTCCGGACCCGTGGGCAACAGGTCCACGTAGTCGAAGTCGGGCCCGGGGTTGAAGTCGGCCATCGGTCGTCGTGCTCCTGTCGTCGGTCTCGCAGTGCCGCGGTGCTCGCAGTCGGACCTGCCGGGTCCTCGGCCTGCTCGGGTGCTGGTGGGGCTACAGCTCGTCCAGCGCAGGGGCGTAGGCCCCGGCCTTGCCGACCGTGATGCCGCTGGTCGCGATGCCGCGGGCCACGGCCGGTCGGACGTCTTCCAGTGTCGCGCTGCGCAGTCGCTCGCGCGCACCCGGGTCCCCGAGCAGGCGCGAGGCGAGCAACCCGGACAGCAGCCCCGCCATGAAGGAGTCGCCGGCACCCACCGTGTCGACGACGGTCCGGGCGGCGGTCGGGGCGCGACCCTCGCCCGGCTCGCTGGCGACGCGGTAGGCCACGCCGTCGGGGCCGAGGGTGACGACCACGACGCTGGGACCCTCGCCCAGCCACCGCGTCATGACCGCCTCGGTGCTCTCCTCGGGGTAGAGGTAGGCCAGGTCGTCACCGGACGCCTTGACCACGTCGCTGAGGCGGACGAGCTCCTCGACGCGGGTCCGCACCGGCTCCAGCTCGCCCATGATGCCCGGGCGGATGTTGGGGTCGTAGGACACCGTGCCGTGCTCGCGGACCGCGACGAGGGCCTTGGTCACGCTCTCGGCGCCGGGCTCCAGGATCGTGCCGAGCGAGCCGGTGTGCACGTGGCCGGTGCCCGCGGGGACGGGGATCGTGGGCAGGTCCCAGTGCAGGTCGAAGGTGTAGGTGGCGGTGGAGTGCTCGTCGAGCGTAGCCAGGGCGGTCGAGGTGGGCAGGTCGCCGAAGCTCTCGGGCAAGACCGTCACGCCGTGCGAGCGCAGGTGCGTGGCGATCCGCTCACCGCGCTCGTCCCGGCCGAGCCGGCACGCGAAGTCGACGTCCTCCCCGAGCCGGGCGAGCCCGATCGCGACGTTGGCCGGGCTGCCCCCGACGTGTTCGGCGCTGCTGCCCGTGCTGTCGAGGACGATGTCGACCAGCGCCTCTCCGATGACGAGGTTCCTGACGTTCACGGAGCTGCCTTTCTGCGGGAGGTGACGGGACGAGCTTGACGTGGTGTCGGCGCCGGTGCCGCGCTCAGCCGGCGTGGTCGAAGTCGACCGAGGAGTAGGCGCGCAGCTTGGCGAGCCGGTGGTGGCTCTCGATCAGCCGGATGGTCCCCGACTTCGAGCGCATCACCAGGGAGTGGGTGGTAGCCCCTCCCGCGCGGTAGCGGACCCCCTTCAGCAGCTCACCGTCGGTGATCCCGGTGGCCACGAAGAAGCAGTTCTCGCCGGTCACCAGGTCGTCCGTCGACAGGACCCGGTCGAGGTCGTGCCCCGCGTCGACGGCGCGCTGGCGCTCGTCGTCGTCCTGGGGCCACAGCCGACCCTGGATCACGCCGCCGAGGCACTTGATCGCGCAGGCGGTGATGATCCCCTCAGGGGTGCCGCCGATGCCCAGGAGGAGGTCGATGCCCGTGTCGTCGCGGGCCGCCATGATCGCGCCTGCGACGTCGCCGTCGGAGATGAAGCGCAACCGCGCCCCGGCGTCACGCACCTCCTGGGCGAGCTCGTGGTGGCGCGGCCGGTCGAGCATGACGACCGTGACGTCCGCGACCGACTCCTTCTTGGCCTTGGCGATCCGCTTGACGTTCTCCGCGACAGGGAGGCGGATGTCGACGACGTCGGCCGCCTCGGCACCGGTCACGAGCTTGTCCATGTAGAACACCGCGGAGGGGTCGTACATGCTGCCCCGGTCGGAGACCGCCAGCACCGAGACGGCATTGGACTGTCCCTTGGCGGTCAGCGTGGTGCCGTCGATCGGGTCGACCGCCACGTCGCACTCGGGACCGTTGCCGTCGCCGACCTCCTCGCCGTTGTAGAGCATCGGGGCGTCGTCCTTCTCGCCCTCGCCGATGACCACGACGCCCTTCATCGAGACGGTGCTGATCAGCGCCCGCATCGCCTCGACCGCGGCCCCGTCGGCGCCGTTCTTGTCGCCGCGCCCGACCCACCGGCCACCGGCCATCGCAGCTGCCTCGGTGACCCGCACCAGCTCCAGCGCGAGGTTGCGGTCGGGTGCCTCCCCACCGACACGCAGGGACGAGGGCAGGTGCTGCTCGGACATGCATCGATCCTTCACGCGACGGCGGGTGAGCGCCCGCAGCCTATCGGTGGTGGGGGCAGTTGGCGCCGGGGTGGGCCTGTCGTGGACGATGGGGAGTGAGCACGCCCGCCCCCCGCAGTTCGTACGCCAACGGCTCCGTGGCCAACATGGTCCGGTCGCTGCTCGTCATCGGCGTCATCGTGGCGGCGCTCATCGCCATCGTGCCCCGGGTCAACAGCGTGTCGCAGCCGCCGGTGGACGTGGCCGGGGCGTCGGTCGAGGTGGCTCGCACGTCCGGCTGGCCGATCGACCGGCCCGAAGCGCTGCCCGACGGGTGGAAGGCGACCAGCGTCCGCTACGTCCGCTCCACCGGCGGCCTGATGACCTGGCACGCCGGCTACCAGTCGCCGACCGGCAACTACGTCGCCGTCGAGCAGACCAAGGACGCCACCGACGAGTGGGTTGCCGCCCAGACCAACCGCGCCACCCAGACCGGTGAGGTGCAGGCGGCCGGCAAGACCTGGGGCACCTACGTCCGCAGCGGCAAGGTCCAGAACAGCCTGGTCCACCGCGCTCAGAGCGCCGCGGAGCTGACGACGATCGTGACGGGCACCGGCACCTTCGACGAGCTGACCGCCTTCGCCGAGACGCTCCGCCCGGTCCCGGCCAGCTGACCCGGCGCCGTCGACAGGGCGGCGGTTCAGCCCTGCTGGGCGTCGTCGTCCCGGGTGAGCGCGGCCTCGGCCCCGTCGAGCCAGGTGCTGCAGTGCGCCGCGAGCGCCTCGCCCCGCTGCCACAGCCGCATGCTCTCCTCGAGCCCGAGCTGGCCGCCCTCGAGCTGGGCGACCACGTCGATCAGCTCGTCGCGGGCCTGCTCGTAGGTCAGCTCGGCCACGTCGGCGTTGGCGCCCTCGACATCGCCCTCGACAGTGGGCTCGACATCGGGCTCGACGTCGGGCTCGACGTCTGCGGTCGGCTTGTCTGCTCCCTTGGCCATGGTGCAGGAGCCTAGCCCGCTGCCCCCGGCAGCCCGACGACGCTGGCGGCGAAGTCGCCCCGTGCCACCCGCACCCGCAGCAGCTCGTCGACGGTGACCTCGTCCTGGTCGACGACGACGCGGCCGTCGCGGTGCTGCACCACGGCATACCCGCGCTCGAGGGTGGACAGGGGCGAGAGGGTGCGCACCTGCGCACGCAGGTGGAGCACCTGGTCGGCGGCGCGGTGCACCGCCGCGAGCACGCGGCGGTGGGCGCGGTCGGTGAGCGCGTCGAGCTCCTGGCGTCGCGCGTCGATCATCGCCGCAGGACGGGCCATCACCGGGCGTGAGCGCAGCGCGACGAGGTGGCGCCGCTCGCTCGCGATCCGCGCGTGCAGGGCGCGGCGCCCGCGGTCACGCGAGTGTCGTATGCCGTGCCGCTCGGCCTGCGCGTCCGGCACCACCCGTTTGCCGGCGTCGGTGGGGGTGGAGGCGCGCCAGTCGGCGACGTGGTCGAGCAACGGGGTGTCGACGTCGTGGCCGATGGCCGAGACCACCGGCGTGCGGGCCGCGGCGACCGCTCGGACCAGCGCCTCGTTGCTGAACGGCAGGAGGTCCTCCACCGACCCGCCGCCTCGCGCGATGACGATGACGTCGACCTCGGGACGGGCGTCGAGCTCCTGGAGGGCGGCCATCACCTCCTGCACGGCCGAGCCTCCTTGCACCGCGACCTCGCGGATCTCGAACCGGACCGTGGGCCAGCGGCGGCGGGCGTTCTCGACCACGTCCTTCTCGGCCGCCCCGGCCCGCCCGCACACCAGCCCGACGGTGCGGGGCAGGAAGGGCAGCGGCTTCTTGCGGTCGGGGTCGAAGAGTCCCTCGGAGGCGAGGGTGCGCTTGAGGTGCTCGACCCGGGCGAGCAGCTCGCCCACCCCCACGGGACGGATCTGCCGGGCGTCGAGCATCAGCGACCCGCGCTGGGTCCAGAACACCGGCTTGGCCTGGAGCACGACCCGGGCTCCCTGGGTGAGCGGGGTGGGCATGGCGTCGAGGGCGTTGACCTGGATCGCGACGGAGAGCGACATGTCGACGTCCGGGTCGCGCAGCGTGAGGTAGGCGGTGCGCTGGCCGGGGCGGCGGGTCAGCTGCACGACCTGGCCCTCGACCCACAGGACCGACATCTTCTCGACGTACTCGGCGATGCGCATGCTCAGCAGCCGCACCGGCCAGGGCGACTCGGCCGAGGTGTCGGCGGCCTTCTCCGGCAGCGCCGGTCGCTGGTCCGGTCCGCTCACGCGCCCACTCTAGGAGGTTCCGCACGCCTTCTGAGCCACTCGCGAGCCACGGAGAAGGCGCGGGGGCGCGCCGCGCGGTGAGCACGCGGCATACCCGCACCGCGGATTGGGGTGGTCGCCGAGCGCCACCTACGATGGAGCCATGACCCAGACGACTGACCAGGCCGGCAAGCGTGTGCTGCTGGCGGCTCCGCGCGGCTACTGCGCCGGAGTCGACCGGGCCGTCGTGACGGTCGAGAAGGCGCTCGAGCTCTATGGGCCGCCGGTCTACGTGCGCAAGGAGATCGTGCACAACAAGCACGTCGTGACGACGCTGGAGAAGCGCGGCGCGATCTTCGTCGAGGAGACCGACGAGGTGCCCGAGGGCGCGACCGTGATCTTCTCCGCCCACGGCGTCGCGCCCGTGGTGCACGAAGAGGCCAAGGCGCTGAGCCTCAAGACCATCGACGCCACCTGCCCGCTGGTGACCAAGGTGCACCGTGAGGCGGTGCGGTTCGCGAGCGACGACTTCGACATCCTGCTGATCGGCCACGAGGGTCACGAAGAGGTCGTCGGCACCTCGGGTGAGGCGCCGGAGCACATCACCCTGGTCGACGGCCCCGACGACGTCGCCAACGTCACGGTCCGCGACCCCGACAAGGTCGTGTGGCTGTCGCAGACCACGCTCTCGGTCGACGAGACGATGGAGACGGTGCGTCGGCTGCGCGAGCGGTTCCCCGCCCTGCAGGACCCGCCGAGCGACGACATCTGCTACGCCACCCAGAACCGCCAGCTCGCGGTGAAGCAGATGGCTCCCGACTGCGACCTGATGATCGTCGTGGGCTCACGCAACTCCTCCAACTCGGTGCGGCTGGTCGAGGTCGCGCTGGAGCACGGCTCGCGGGCCGGCCACCTGGTCGACTACGCCGACGAGATCGACGAGACCTGGCTCGACGGCGTCCGGACCGTCGGCGTCACCTCCGGGGCGTCGGTGCCCGAGGTGCTGGTGCGTGACGTGCTCACCTACCTCGGCGAGCGCGGCTATGCCGACGTCACGCCGGTCGTGGCCGCGGAGGAGAGCCTGCTCTTCTCGCTGCCCAACGAGATCCGGCGCGACCTCAAGGCCCGCGGGATGAGCGACAAGATGCGCCACGACGGCGCGTTCGAAGAGGCCGGCTCGCTGCACTGACGCGCCGGCTGAGTCGAGTAGCGTCCGCGGTATGCCGTCCCAGACGGTCGTGGTCGACTCGGGCACGTCCTACCACCTGCTGACCTCGGTCGCGTCGGTGGCCGACCCGCGGTGGCGGGACGTCCTCGACGGCGGCCCCGCGTTGGCGCGCGAGGTGTCGGGTATGGCGCGGCGTGACCTGCTCGGCGACGTGCGGGCGCCCGGACGGTTCGGGTGGATCAACCTGCTGTCCGTCGCCGGGGCCGGGCGCGGTCCGCGCACGGTCGAGAGCCTGCTGTCCCGGCTCGCCGCCAGCGACCCGGTGGAGCTGCACCTGACCATGCTCGGCGGCGGCCGGCGGCAGCTGCTCGAGCTGGTGTCGAGGGAGACACTCGTCGCCGCGCTCGCCGGAGACCGCGGCGCTCGCAGCGAGCTCAGGGCGGTGCTCGCCGGCGACGACACGGTGCTCGAGGCCACGCCGTGGCTGCTGCGGTCCGACCCGGTGGAGGTCCAGGCGCACGTGCTCCGCGTGCTGTCGACGTGGCGCGGCCTGCTGCTGCCGCCCGAGCGCGAGGCCAGCCTGCGCGCCGACCTGCGCCTCGAGGCCCGCCGGCGTCGCGCCGACCTGGCCAGGCACGGCGCCGCCCGCCTGCTGGCGGCGGTCGCCCCGGCCCTGGCCTACGCCCCGCACCCCGCACCGAGCCGCGTGGTGCTGTTCCCGGCACCCGCCATGGCGCCGGTCGTCGTGGTGGTCGACGAGCTGCGCCGCACCCTGATCGGCTACCCGCCCGCCGCCGACGAGGACGGTGAGGACGCGTTGCTCCTCGGGGCGCGTGCGCTCGCCGACCCGGTGCGGCTGCACGTGCTCGACCTGCTGGGCGCGGGCGGCCTGACCGCCCAGGAGCTGGCCCACCAGGTCGGGGCGCCACGGACGACCTTGCTGCACCACCTCGCCCTGCTGCGCGCCGCGGGCCTCGTGGAGACGGCGGTCGGCGCCGGGCACAGCACGGTCTACAGCCGGCGGGGGACGGTGTCGAGGTGGTCGTCGACCAGCTCAGGTCACGATTCGGTGGTCTCAGTGTCGAAAAATCTCGACACTGACTCGTCCCAGTTCTAGGCTCCCCGGTGTGAGCACCCCTCGGTGGCCGAGCTGGTTCGTCGCGGCGCTGGCGTCGGCCCTCGTGGCGGCCTGCGGAGGCGGAGGTGACGCGGGCGGCAGAGCGTCGACGGCCGCGGCCTCGTCGGCGTCGTCCGCCTCGTCGGGCGCGACGTCGACCGAGGCGCCTCGTGGGGTGATGGCGTCGACCGACGGTCGGGCCACCACGGTCGCCACCAAGGTCGAGGTCGGCGGCAACGCCTGTGGGGTCGCCGTGTCCGGCGACACCGTCTGGGTGACCGACGCCAAGGCGGCGAAGCTCGTCGCCGTCGACGCTGCTTCGGGTCGGGTGCGAGCCAGGTATGCCGTGAGCGCCACGCCGTGCGAAGTCGAGGTGGCCGCCGGGTCGGTCTGGGTCACCACCCAGTCCGGCGTCGTCGACCGGGTCGACCCCAGGTCGGGCAAGGTGCTGGCGTCGGTGGCCACGGGAGCCGCGTCCTACGAGACGATCGGGGCGCTGGGCGCGGTCTGGGTCAGCAACCGCAATGGCCAGAGCATCACTCGCATCACCCCGGCCACGAACAAGGGCAGCACCCGCTCCGTCGGAGAGGTCAATGCCGGTGGCCTGGTCGAGGAGGGCGGCTACCTCTGGGTCGGCGACGACACGACCGGCGCGTCGGCGATCCTGCGCATCGACCCCAGGTCGTGGCAGGCCACCCCGGTGCCGACCGGGGGAGACCGGCCGGGCTACGTCGCGGCGACGAACGGCCGCGTCTGGGTCTCCAACGTGAAGTCCGGCACCGTCACCGGTCTCGACACGACGACTCTCGCTCCGGTGGGTCCGCCGGCCCCCGCCGGGGCGTCCCCGGTCAACCTCAAGGCGTCGGCCGACGGGAAGTGGGTCTGGGTGCCCGACGACGTGGGCGACCTCGTGACCAGGATCGACGCCGCCACCGGCGCAGCAGTCGAACGCGTGCAGGTCGGCGCTGGTCCGGCGGTGGTGGCACCCAGTGCCGATGGCGTCTGGGTCACGCACTTCGACGACGGCTCCGTCTGGCACCTCGTCCTGCGCTGAGCCACCGTTGTCGCCAGCTCGTGCCCACGGCGGGCCAGGCCCTTTCCAGACCCGACTTCTGGCCACTCATGCCCCGTGACCTGCGGCTTCGCCCACCCTGTGCGGCACGGGTGGCCAGGAGTGGGGATCGGGGTGCTGCGACGCGTGTCACGGTTCAGCGGAGCCTTCCTTCCAGGGGGCGCTCACGCGGGTACCTTGTGACCCATGATCGGCCTGACCACTGCGCGGGCGCGGCTGACGCAGCGGCTCGTCGCGCGCGCGACCGGCGGTGGCCCCGTCGACCTCTCCAGCCTCGAGGCCGTGCCGCGTCGCCTGCTGCGCCCGCTACGCAGGTCGGGCCTGGACCCGGTGCACCGCATCGGCTCGACCGCTCCCGACCCGGTGCACCGGCTGGCGCACATGTTCGGGATGAACATCTGGTTGGTCTCGGGTCAGGAGGAGGCCAAGGCCGTCCTGGCCGACCAGCGCCGGTTCAGCAACGACATCCGCCCCTACGTCGGCGCCGCGGGCGCCAGCGTCGGGGGCCTGGGCTTCACCGACCCACCTGAGCACACCCGGCTGCGGGCACTGCTGACGCCCGAGTTCACCATGCGTCGCATCCACCGGCTGGCGCCCCGCATCGAGGCCATCGTCGACGCCCAGCTCGACCAGATGGAGGTGAACGGACCGGTCGTCGACCTGGTCGAGCACTTCGCGTTCCCGATCCCGTTCCTCGTCATCTGCGAGCTGCTCGGTCTGCCGGTCGAGGACCGCGAGCGGTTCCGGTCGCTGAGCCATGCCCGCTTCGATGTCACGGCTGGCGGCGCCGGCGCCTTCGGGGCGATCTCGCAGAGCCAGCTCTTCCTGCTCGACGCCACCCGCAAGCAGCGGGTCGACCCGGGCGACGGCCTGCTCGGGCGGATCCTCGCGGCGGTCGGTGACGACGTCAGTGACGAAGAGGTCGCGGGTCTGGCCGACGGAGTCTTCACCGGCGGCTACGAGACGACCGCGAGCATGCTCGCGCTGGGGTCGCTGGTGCTGCTGCGCGACCGCAAGCACTTCGACCTCGTCCGCGACGACGACAGCTCGATCGACCGGGTCGTGGAGGAGATGCTGCGCTACCTCAGCGTCGTGCAGATCGCGTTCCCGCGGTTCGCCAAGGAGGACCTCGAGCTGTTCGGCAAGCGGATCCAGAAGGGCGACGTCGTCATCGCGGCGCTCAGCCGGGCCGACCGGGACCAGCGGGTCGGGCCAGATCTCGGCACCTTCGACCCGCAGCGGCCGCCGTCGCCGCACGTCGCGTTCGGATACGGGTTCCACCGCTGTGTCGGCGCGGAGCTGGCTCGCCTCGAGCTGCGGATCGCGTTCCCGCGGTTGGTGCGTCGCTTTCCCGAGCTGGCGCTCGCCGCGTCGCCCGAGTCGCTGCGGTTCCGCGACCAGTCGATCGTCTACGCGGTCGACTCCCTGCCGGTCCACCTCGGCGGCGTGGGCTCCTCGAAGTCGAGCTGAGGCCGCTCGGCGTCTGCCGTGGCTGCCTCGAGGAGCTCCATGGCGGTGAGCACCCGCGGTCCGGTCTCGAGGGGCTGCGGGCTGGGCAGGGGTCGCTCCACGACCCCGGCCTCGTGCATCCGGCGGGCGGAGACGAGCACCCTGGACTCCAGGGCACCGACGAGCTGGTTGTAGGCCTCGACCGACCGGGTCAGGGCCGTGCCCATCCGCATCGTGTGGCTGCCCAGGGTGCCCAGCCGGTCGTAGAGGTCGCGGCCCAGGGTCATCACCTCGCGGGCGTGCGCGGTCAGGGCGTCCTGCTGCCAGGTGAAGGCCACCGTGCGCAGCAGCGCCAGCAGCGCGCCGGGCCCCACGAGGACGACGCGGCGGGCCATGGCGTCCTCGTGCAGGGCAGGATCTGCGGACAGCGCTGCGGCGAGCATCGCGTCGCTGGGGACGAAGCAGACCACCATCTCGGGGGTGCTCTCGAACGCGCTCCAGTAGTCCTTGGCCGCCAAGGACGCCACATGCGACTTCAGGGACGCCGCGTGGGAGCGCAGCAGCGTGGTGCGCTCAGCGGGCGGGAGGTCGTCGGCCTGGGCTGCGAGGAAGGCACCCATCGGCGCCTTGGCGTCGATGACGAGGTGCTTGTCGCCGGGCAGGCTCACGACCACGTCGGGTCGCACCTGACGCTGGTGCCGGCTGACCCGGCTCACCTGCTCGTCGAAGTCGCAGCGGGCCAGCATGCCGGCGTGCTCGAGCACGCGACGCAGCTGCACCTCGCCCCACGCACCACGCACTGTGGACGAGTTGAGCGAGCCGGCCAGCGACTGGGTCTGGCGTCCCAGCGACGCGGTCGACTCGTGCACCGCCGCCATGGTCGTCTCGAGCGCCGCGAACTGCCTGGTGCGGTCGCGCTCCAGGGTGCCGACCTGCTGCTCGACCCGGACCAGCGCCTCGCGCAGGGGCACCAGGGCCGCCGCCGTCTGCGCGTCGTCCGAGACCGCCGCCTCGAGGTCGACCACCCGCTCGCGCAGCAGGTCGGCCTCGGTGCGGGCGGAGGCCAGGGCGCTCGCGGCCGACCCGCGCGCGAGCCACCAGCCGCCCGCGCCACCTGCGGCGACGCCGAGGACCAGTCCGAGGAGGAGCATGCCCACGAGTTCCATGGACAGGACCATGCCACCCGGCGCCGACAGCCGTGTCTAGGCTGGCCGGGTGCCCACGCCCGAGCTGCCGGACCTGTCGGACGGCGACGACCTCGTCCTGCGCGGCGTGCCCCCGCAGGACGGAGACGACGACGCCTTCGCCTTCGTGGTCGTCTGGGAGGGTGAGCAGGTCGGTCGGGTCGAGGTCATCGTGGACGGCTCCGGTGACGCCGACCTGATCTGGGCGGTCGTCGCCGACTACCGCGAGGTCGGCATCGTCGAGCGGGCCCTGCGCCTCGTCGTCGGCTGGACGTTCGCCAGCCTCGACGTGCACCGCGTCGAAGCGCGGGTGCCCGACGCCGAGCGATCCTCGGTGCGAGCGGCGCTGCGCGCCGGGATGCGCAAGGAAGGGGTCGCCCGCGGGTCGCTCGTGGAGCGGGGAGAGCGCGGAGACGTCATGGTGCTCGCGCGGCTGCGTGACGACGCCGAGCCCGACAGTCGCGACGGCTTCATCGCGCTCCTCAACTCCTCGCTGCCCACCAAGCGGGCGATCGCCCAGGGCGTGCTGCGCGACCGGGAGGGCCGGGTGCTCCTGTGCGAGCTCACCTACAAGGCCGAGTGGGACCTGCCCGGTGGTGTGGTCGACCCGTCCGAGTCGCCGGCCACCTGCCTCGTCCGCGAGGTCCGCGAGGAGCTCGCCATCGACGTCGAGGTGCAGGGCCTGCTGGCCGTGAACTGGCTCCCGCCGTGGCGTGGTTGGAGCGATGCCACCGTGTTCGTGTTCGACCTGGGCGTCGCCGACCCTGACCTCATCGCGCGGACCACGTTGGAGCGCAGGGAGATCCGCGCCCTGCACTTCGCTGCCGAGGAGGAGTGGGAGGCGCGGGTCGCCCCCTACAACCAGCGGCTCCTCGCCTTCCTCGCCACTCACGCCGGCCCCACGGCATACCTCGAGGACGGGCTGCCGGCGCTGTGAGGTGAGGTGGGCCACGTATGCCGCGCGGCGGGATCCGCCGTCCGCGAGACTGGGCGGGTGAGTGGTGACATCGACGCAGGCAGCGAGTTCGACCGGGGCACGACCGCGGTGGCCAGGGACGGCGAGCCGGGGGTCTACGACTCGGCCCTGGGGGAGGGCTGGCGGATCGGCGGCGGCGTCAACGGTGGCGTGTTGCTGGCCATCGCGGGCCGCGCCCTGGCCGCGGAGTTCGGCACCGCCGAAGGCGACCGGCCGGCCCACCCGGACCCCTTGGCCATCAGCGCCTACTACCTGACACCGGGGGTCCCGGGGCGGGCGACGGTACGCACCTCCGTGGCCCGGCGCGGGCGAGCGGTGTCCTCCGGCCAGGCCTCCCTGCTGCAGGACGACGGGCAGGGCGGCGAGGTCGAACGCGTCCGGTTCCTCGCGACGTACGGCGACCTCGAGTCGGGCGGGGGCGACCTCACGACCTCGGCCCAGCCGCCGGACCTGCCGCCGCCGGACGGGTGCATCTCGTCGCGGCAGGCACCGCCCGACTTCCTCAAGCACGCGTCCCTGCTCGAGCGGCTCGACATGCGCCTGGATCCGGCCACCACCGGCTGGGCCCTGGGCAAGCCGAGCGGGAACGGGGTGATCCGTGGCTGGTTGCGGATGGCCGACGGCCGCGAGCCCGACCCGTTGCTGCTGCTCCTCGCCGTCGACGCGCTGCCCCCGGTGGCGTTCGAGCTGGGGCTGCCGGGCTGGACCCCCACCCTCGAGCTGACCGCCCACGTGCGGGCCCGTCCGGCACCGGGCTGGCTGCGGGTCAACCTCACCAACCGCACCCTCGCGGGTGGGTTCCTGGAGGAGGACGCGGAGGTCTGGGACAGCGAAGGCCGCCTGGTGGCGCTCTCCCGGCAGCTCGCGCGGGCCTCGGCGCCGCCGCAACGCAGCTGACCCGAAAGGTATCTGGGCAGGTTCTCGCACCTCCTCCTCACACAGGCCGAACCCGGGGGGAGTTTCGTCATGACCAAGATCGAGCTGAGGCTGGACCACCTGCAGTGCCGAGTGCAGGGCGACGCGTCGGGGGGCTCGGAGCCCTACCTGTGGCCGGTGCTGCTGTGGGTCACCGACCAGACCCTGGGCACTGCGACGCCGGTGCGCGTCAACCACCCGCACAGTCCGAGGACCGTGATCGCCCAGAACGTGCACGCGGGCGCGGCGCTCGCGGTCCCGGCGTCCGTCGGCCGGATCTCGACCAACCTCGACGCGGGTGACAGCCTCCGCAAGGCCATCGCGGTCGTCACCCTCCTCGAGAACGACGACACCCCCGACCACGTCGTGCTCGCCGCCTACGACCGGTATGTCGAGGCGCTCCCGGTGGCCATCGCAGGACACCTTCTGGAGCTGAACAGCGACGACCCCGACACCGTGGACGCAGCCACGGCGGCAGTGCGCGAGGAGGTCAGCGATGCCGTGCACAGCGCAGGCAAGGATGCGCTGACCTGGTGGGAGAAGGTGAAGGTGGAAGTGGGTTCGCTGAACCTCGATGACGAGGTCGGTGCGGAGTTCGCCAGCACGGAGGTCACCAAGGAGCTCGGGCTCACCTTCCAGCAGAGCACCACCATCCTGAGCCAGACGGTGGTCACCCAGGACTGGCGGCTCAGCGGGGCGCTCGTCGTGGACAACACGGTCGACCGCTGCGCCTCCGAGGCCCTCGCCGTCAACCGGGCCAAGGTCGTCCGAGACGCAGCCCAGCGGCGGCTGCGCGACCTGCAGACCGCGTTCGCCCAGGCCCCCGCGGCCGAGAGGCCGGCGATCCAGCTCGACATCGACGACGCCCGCGCCGAGCTCTCGTCCGCCGAGTCCGCTCTCGACGCGGCCGAGTCGGCACTGGCGGCGTGCCGCGCGCGGCCACCACGCCACATACCGGAGCACGTCCTCGACCACGTGCTCGACCACGTCATCGAGGTGCGGCACGACCTCACCTAGGGGCCTGATCAGCCCGACCGGGTCACGGAGGGGCGCTCGCTGCCGGGGGCGTGGGCGTCCTTCCGCAGGTCCGCCCGCCGGTAGACTCTCGGCCTTGTGGCTCTCACTATCGGAATCGTCGGCCTGCCCAACGTGGGCAAGTCCACGATGTTCAACGCCCTGACCAAGAACAACGTGCTCGCCGCGAACTACCCGTTCGCGACCATCGAGCCCAACGTCGGCGTGGTCCCGCTGCCCGACGCCCGCCTGAAGAGGCTCGCCGAGATCTTCGGCTCGGAGCGGATCCTGCCCGCGACCGTGTCGTTCGTCGACATCGCCGGAATCGTGCGCGGGGCGTCCGAAGGTGAGGGGCTGGGCAACAAGTTCCTCGCCAACATCCGCGAGGCCGACGCGATCTGCCAGGTGGTCCGGGCGTTCGAGGACGGCGACGTCGTGCACGTCGACGGCAAGGTCTCGCCCGAGTCCGACATCGAGACGATCCACACCGAGCTGATCCTCGCCGACCTGCAGACCCTCGAGAAGGCCGTGCCGCGCCTCGAGAAGGAGTCGCGGATCAAGAAGGAGTCCAAGCCGCTGCTCGACAACGCGGTCGCCGCGCAGAAGGTGCTCGAGGAGGGTCACACCCTGTATGCCGCGGGCGCGGCTGCCGGGGTCGACCTCGACCTTGCGCGCGGCCTGGGCCTGCTCACCACCAAGCCGTTCATCTACGTGTTCAACCTCGACGAGGACCAGCTCTCGGACGCTGCCCTCCAGTCGTCGCTGCGCTCGCTGGTCGAGCCCGCCGACGCGGTGTTCCTCAACGCCAAGCTCGAGATGGACCTGATGGAGATGGAGCCCGACGAGGCGATGGAGCTGCTCGAGTCGTTCGGGGCCACCGAGTCCGGCCTCGACCAGCTCGCCCGCACCGGGTTCCACACGCTCGGTCTGCAGACCTACCTGACCGCCGGGCCCAAGGAGTCGCGGGCCTGGACGATCGGCCAGGGCTGGACCGCCCCGCAGGCAGCAGGCGTCATCCACACCGACTTCCAGCGCGGTTTCATCAAGGCCGAGATCGTGTCCTACGACGACCTCGACGCGGCCGGCTCGATGGCGGCGGCCAAGGCCGCCGGCAAGGTGCGCATGGAGGGCAAGGACTACGTCATGGCCGACGGCGACGTGGTGGAGTTCCGCTTCAACGTCTGACAACCGACTCGAGAGGCCATATGGGTCGGCGTCGACAAGACGCTGGTCCAGCTGGGCCGGATCACAGCCGGCCTGAACGCCCGCACGGCGTCACCGTTGCCGGAGGGTGTCGCCGCCCGGAAAATGGGTCCGGTGGTATTGGTCAGCGCCCGGCCGAGAGGAGATTCCCGTGAGGCTTGAGCCCCTGTACCGGGTTCGCTTTCACTACCCCGAAGGCTGGGGGATCAAGCTGGAGGGCGGCTGGGAGCAGTACTTCTTCTCAGTCGAGGGTCATTGCGAGGGTTCGATCACCGGCCGGCTCCACGGCGCGAACTTCCCGCGACGCCGGACCGGCGACGGACCCTTCTGCCCCGACTTCCGCGCAGTCATCGAGACCGACGACGGTGCGACGATCATGATGGAGAGCCACGGCTACGGCCGTTCCTACCCCGCCGACCGCCGGCAGATCGTCGGCTCCGTTCTCCACCTCAGTGACAGTGAGCGCTACCGCCGCCTCAACGACGTTGTCTGTGTGTGCGTGGGAGAGGTGCGTGCACCCACCGCACCGGACGGGGAGCCGGAGCTCGTCATGGACGTTGCCGAGTTGATTTGGGAACGCATCGCCGACTGATGGCAAAAGGTCCACCTGTGCCCAGCGACCTGTGCTGTGGACGTGGCGCCGCCACCTCGTCAACCTGGATATGCGCGACTCATCGGGCTCGGGATGAGTCGCCTGTCCCTCACGCGGCGGAGAGACGCACTGGCCCGGACCGCGGCATGAGCGGATGTTTGCCGTGGCGGCCTTGTGTCGTGACGAAGACGTTGGTGACGAACACGCCCTGGATCAGGCCTGTGATGCCGCCGACGACATCAAACCTCGACAGCGCCTGTCCGCCCCGTGTCCATGGCGCGACGAAGATCTGCTTGCGCGGTGCCTCATCGGTCTTCCCGCAACACGTCGCCGGCCCCTCAGTGTTCGCTGCTGAAGAACCGTAGCAACAGCGGGCCGACGATTTGTGGGTCGACGACGTGATCCGGCCCTTCCAGGGTCTCCCGTTGAGCGTGGGGTAGGAGGTCTGCAAGCTCGTCGGCTGCGCGGTCGAAGAAGTCCGAGGGCAGGCCTGCCATGTAGGGGACCGTGATCGGCCCTCCGGTGGTGACCAGGACCGGTTGCGTGACCGTCGCCAGTCGAGCGGCCGGCACCTGGTAGTGGTTGAGGAAGAGGCTGTCGTGGACCAGCGTGTGCGCGAGGGCGACCGAATCCGCCCAATGTGCCGTCTGCTTGCCTGCCGCTTTCCTGGCCGCGATGTTGTCGTCGGAGGCGCCGGTCATGCGCATGAACAGCTCGAGAACCTCCTCGTCTCGCCCGGCGTCGAAGGCGCGGCGGGTGTCCGCGGCGTACTCCTCGAATCGAGGGCGTATGTCGTCCCCGACCGCGTAGGGCACCTCCCACACGGCGATCGTGTCGATGGCTGACCCGGCCGCGGCGGCTTCCAGCGCCAGAGCGCCACCAGAGGACGCCCCGAACAGGTGTGCCGAGCCGCCCGCCTCCGCGATCAACGCATCCAGGTCCTCGATCTCCCTTTCCACGGCGTAGGGCTCGGTGAAGCCGCTCGCGCCGCGTCCCCGACGGGCATAGTTGTAGACCGTGAAGTGCTCGGCGAGAGCAGGTACCAAGGGAGCGTTCTCGGCTCCGTCGTCCTGGGCGCCGCCTACCAGGACGACAGCCGGGCCGCTTCCCTTCCGGTCGTAGGCGATGGTGGTCCCATCGTTTGATGCCACGCGAAAGGCCATCTCGTTCATCTCACATCTCCGTTCGAGAGGTTGTCTCAGCGCCTGAGCAGCGTGCCGACGACGGCCTCGGTGCGCGACCACCGCGCCTTTGCGATCACGGCTGCCGCGACGAGAAGGGCGAGCGGCAGCCAAGGGCTCTGCTCGAGCACGAGCTGATCGGTGATGACAGCACCGGACAGCAATGCCGCCAAACCCAGACTGGCCAGGCCCGCCTGAGCCGGGATCAGAAGTCCAACCCCGCCCACGACCTCCAGCGCTCCGACCAGGTACCGAAGCCACTGGCCAGCCCCAATGCCGGCGAACATGTCCACCATGACCGGGTCGCCGGCGAGCTTCGAGATTCCGCCGCCGGCGATGATCGCCGCCAGCACGACTTGCAGACTCCAGACCCCGATGCTGCTCGCCCGCCCGGGCGTGCGCGCCACGGTTTCCGAGCTGTTCTCGAGCCTGGTGCTCATTCGGTCCTCCTTGTCGCCCGGCCTTGGGGACTAGTCAAGTTTGTTTACTCGGCCAAAGTAGACTCGGAGGAGCATCTAGTCAAGATTGATTAGGCGAGAGTTCGCCACGAACCCGGATCGTCGGCCATGGTGTAGGCGCCCTCAGCAAGTCGTTTGCTCAGGCTCTTCGCCCACTCCAGTTCGGTGCGTGCATGTCCCGCCCACAGTTCGGCCTGATCGCGGACGTGTTCGGGAATGTCGGGGGTCGGGTGCTCCCGCCACTTGGCCTGCTCTACGAGCTCCGCTTCCAGCCGCGCGACCCGCTCGTTGACGTGCGCGATGGCATCTGTCCTGGTCAGCATGGGCAGCATGGCGATCGACGCGTTGAGCATGGTGGGGTCATGGGTGCGCCGAAGACCGTCGCGGACCAGTTCGACTATCTCGTCACGTCCCCGAGCTGTCACGCGGTACAGAACGCGCTCCGGCCCGGAGTTGCCCGGCTCGGCGTGTTCGGTCAGGAAGCCGTCAGCCGCCGCCTTCTTCAGCGCGTGATAAATCGAGCCAGGCTTGATCTTGGCCCAAATCTCCGCACGCCAGCTCTGCAGCTCGGACCGTACTTGGTAGCCATGCGCGCCGCCGGAGAGGTGCACGATACCGAGTGCCAGGAGCTTCGTCGCCGACATGCGCCCACCTCCGCTCAATCTGCTCGGACTCGCTCCGCTTGCGCGCCCGCCAGGGCGTCAACTCCCACCAACACTAGGGTGCCCTCCTGGTGGGGCCGGACCCTGGTCCGACTCAGCCTCCGCCGCCTCCGCCGTCACCCCCGGCACCCGCACCGCCGTAGGTGCCGCTCCCATAGTCCTTGGGCCCCTTCCGGGCCGGGTTCCACCGCCCACTGTCGGGGTTGAACCCGGCATCCGCCCAGGCCGAGTCATCCTCGGGCTCGGGGTCGGCACCGTCCCACCCGGCATACCGGCCGAACAGCCCGAAGCACGCCTCGCTGTGGATCACCGCCTGCGCCAGCGCCTGCAGCGCCGACGGGTCGCACGTCGACAGGAAGGCATGGGGCGACCGGCGCTCGCCGAGCACGACCAGGTGGGCCAGCTGCGCGGTGTCGTCCGGTCCGAGCCGCTGACCCGCGACCAGGCCGACCTGCACCGCCCGGAGCACAGCCCGCCGTTGGTCGTCGGTGAGCCGGGGGAGCGCCTCGGAGTGGGCCACCTCGACGGCGTCCGGGGAGGCTTCCCTCAGCAGGAAGCGGTACTGCCGCACCACGGGATCCTCATCAGGGTCGGGACCGGTGCGGCGGTCCTGACCGCGCTTGCGGCCGAAGCTGACCATCCTTGATGGTAGGACCGGCCGACGACCGGCCACCAGATCCACCGAGATCTCAGCTCTCGGGGGAGGGGGCAGTCGGCTGTTCGGGTGGGGTAGTCCCGATTCGGCGTCCGCGGTCCGCGGCGTCGACCTAGCGTGGCGTCCACCGAGTGAAAGTGCTTGTGCCTGCTCATGTCCCGCCGCCCCGTCCCGCACCGGCCTGCCCTGGCCGGGGTGCTGCTGACGGTTCTGGCGGCCTCGGGCTGTGGCATCAGCGCGCTCGGAGCAGCGCCGGCCGCGACGGCACCGAGCACGCGAGCGACCGCACCGAGCACGCGAGCGATCGCACCGAGCACGCGAGCGACCGCACAGGTCGTTCCCGCTGCTGCACCCACCGCGACCACGGGGCGCACGGCGGCGAACCCCACGCCCGCCGCGACCACGCGGCATACGGCGGCGAAGCCCACGCCGGCCGCCACGCGGACGGTCCGGCCGGGCAGCGCCGTCGTCACGCTGGCGACGTTGACCATCAAGGGCCGGGCGCCGCGGACGGGTTACGACCGCGCGCTGTTCGGGCAGGCGTGGGCCGACGTCGACCGCAACGGCTGCGACACCCGCAACGACGTCCTGCGTCGGGACCTCACCCACCTCACCCTCAAGGCGGACACGCACGGATGCCTCGTGCTGACCGGCACGCTCGCCGATCCCTACACGGGGCGGCGCATCGACTTCGTCCGCGGCCGGGGCACGTCGAACGCCGTCCAGGTCGACCACGTCGTGGCCCTGTCGGACGCCTGGCAGAAGGGCGCGCAACGGTGGTCGACCACCACCCGCACGGCGTTCGCGAACGACCCGCTCAACCTGCTCGCCGTGGACGGCCCCACCAACCAGCGCAAGGGCGACGGAGACGCCGCGACCTGGCTGCCGCCCCGCAAGGCCGGCCGATGCGCCTACGTCGCCCGGCAGATCGCCGTCAAGCACCGCTACACGGTGTCCGTCACCGCCGCGGAGCGCGACGCCATGCTGCGCGTCCTGACCACCTGTCCCACGCAGCCGCTGCCCCACTGACCGACAAGTCGAAGGCGCCGGGGTCGGGTGTCATGACAGATTGACCGGTATGACCGTGTCCGCGCCCCTGCCCGTCCCCGAGGACGCCACGGCCTGGGTGCTGCTCGAAGGAGCCAGCGACGTCGCAGCGGTGCGGACCGTCGCCCACCGCGCCGGTCTCGACCTGGACGAGCGCGGCGTCGCGCTGGTCGACATGCACGGTGCGACCAACATCCGCCGGCACCTGCTGGCGGCGCATGCCCTCACCGACCGGCCACGGCTGCTCGGTATGTGCGACGCGGGGGAGGCGCCGTTCTTCGTCCGCGCCCTGCGCCGAGTGGGCTGCCCGGTGGAGGACGCGGGCGACCTTCCACGCTGGGGCTTCCAGGTCTGCCATCGCGACCTCGAGGACGAGCTGGTGAGGCGGCTCGGCGACGACGGCACGCGTGCGGTGCTGGAGGATCTCGGCCTCACCCAGCGGTTCGCGATGCTGGCCCAGCAGCCAGCGTGGGCGGGCGGGTCCTTCCACGAACAGGTGCATCGCTTCGCCGGCACGGCGTCCGGGCGCAAGGAGCTGATGGCCGAGGCGCTCGTCAAGCCGCTTGACCCCGCCGACCTGCCACCACCGTTGGCGGGCCTGCTCGGCTCGATCGTCCAGCTGCCCTAGGGCAGGAGCGACGCCCGCCCGTCGGTGGGCTCGTCGCCGCCCGCAGGAGGGGTGGGCCGCAAGCGCACCTCGGTGACCGCGTGGCGCTCGACGTCGGTGACCTCGATGCTCCAGCCGCCGACCTCGACGACGTCCCCTGGCCGGTCGGGCACCCGGCCGAGCAGCTTGAGCACCAGCCCGGCGACGGTCGAGTAGTCAGCAGACGAGGGCAGGCCGAGCTCGACGTCGAGGTCGGTGAGGTCGTGGACCGGGAACGTGCCGGGAAGGATGAGGGCGCCGTCGTCACCGCGTTGGGCGTTGGCCAGATCGGGGTCGTTCTCGTCCCAGATCTCCCCGACCACCTCCTCGAGCAGGTCCTCGAGGGTGACGATGCCGTCGACCGAGCCGTGCTCGTCGACCACGATCGCCATCTGCTGGCGCTCCTCGCGGAACCGGCGCAGGGCGTCGGACAGCCGCACCGTGTCGGGCAGCATCAGGGCGGGCTGGACGCGTGTGCCGACGAGGTCGTTGTCGCCGTCGACGACGGAGCCCCAGTGCACGATGCCGAGCACACGGTCGAGGTGGTGGCCCTGGGTGACCGGCACGCGGGAGTGCCCGGCGGCGGCCATCGCCTCGCGGGCCTGGGCGACGGTCAGGTCACTGGCCAGCGACAGCACCGAGCCACGCGGGACGAGCACGTGCCGCACCAGCCGCTCGTGCAGCTCGAGGGCTCCGCTGATGATGTCGCGCTGCTCGGCGTCGAGTGCCGGGTTGCTGGTGACGAGGTCGCGCAGCTCCTCGGCCGAGATGTCCTCGGCCGTCGCCTCTGCGCGCCCACCGAACAACCGCACCACGAGATCGGTGGACGCGCTCAGAACGGCCACGACCGGGCGCGAGAGCGTCGACAGCAGGTCGAGCGGCCGGGCCACCGCGAGGGCCCACGGTAGGGCGAGCTGCATGGCGAGCCGCTTGGGAGCGAGCTCGCCCAGGACCAGGGTGACGAACGCGAGCACCAGCGTCACCGCCGCCACCACGACCGGCTCGGCGGCCGAGCCCAGGAACTCCGCGTGCGGGACCAGCGGCTCCGCGAGCGACACCGCGGCCGTTGCCGAGGCGAGGAACCCGGCCAGCGTGATGCCGATCTGGATCGTCGCGAGGAAGCGGTTGGGGTCGCGGGCGAGGCGAACCAGCCGCCGGGCCCGCGCGCCACCGCTGCGCTCGAGCTGGCGCAGCTGCCCCTCCCTCAGCGACACCAGGGCCATCTCGCTCCCTGCGAAGACGGCGTTGAGGAGCACGAGGGCTCCGACGAGGGCGATGTCGAGCCAATAGCCAGACATGGCTGGGTGGATCACCTGTCCTTGGGGTGGGGAGTCCGGTGAACGTCCGGGTCCCCGCACGAGTTCCCGGCGCCTACGTCACTGCTCGCGGTGAGCGAGCAGTGACGTAGGCCGGACGCCCGGTCAGACCTGGGTGCCGACCAACGCGCCGATCCCGTAGGTCACGACCATCGCCAGCACGCCGCCGGCGACGTTGCGCAGCACGGCAGGCCGCACCGGCGCCTGGCCCAACCGCGCGCTGCCCCAGCCAGTGAACGCGAGCGCCACCACGACGGACACGGCGGTCACCGCGATCCGCGCGCTCGCGGGCGGCAGCAGGATCGCCAGGAGCGGCAGCAACGCGCCGACCGTGAAGGAGCCCATCGATGCCCAGGCCGCGTGCCAGGGGTTGGTCAGCTCCTCGGGGTCGATGCCCAGCTCGGCCTCGGCATGGGCGCCGAGCGCGTCGTGGTCGGTCAGCTGCTGGGCCACCTGCGCGGCCAGCTCGGGCGTCAGCCCCTTGTCCTGGTAGATCTGGGCGAGCTCCTCGAGCTCCTCCTGCGGCATCTCGCGCAGCTCACGTTTCTCCTTGGCCAGCAACGCCTTCTCGGTGTCGCGCTGGGTGCTCACCGACACGTACTCGCCGGCCGCCATGCTCATCGCCCCCGCCGCCAGCCCGGCGATGCCGGCGGTGGCGATCGACGAGCGGTCGATCGTGGCCGCAGCCACGCCGATCACGATGCCCGCGGTCGACACGATGCCGTCGTTGGCTCCGAGGACCCCGGCACGCAGCCAGTTGAGACGTGCGCCGATGCCCTGCTCGTGCTGCTCGCCCTCGTGCGGCTGGACCTCCGTCACAGCTTCACCCACCCGCAGTCGCCCCCAGCTGGCTCGCCGCCTGGGCGATGCGGTGGGCGAGCTCGACGTCGAGCTGGGTCAGACCGCCCTCGGAGTGGGTCGACAGCGCGAAAGTAACTGTCCGCCAACGGATGTCGATGTCGGGGTGGTGGTCCATGTCCTCGGCCTCGACGGCGACCTCATCGACCAGGCGGATCGCCGCAGAAAAGTCAGGGGCCTCGTAGGTCGCCCTGATCTCGTCGCCCTCACGCGTCCACCCGGTCAGGTCGCCCAGCTGACGAGTGATCTCCTCGTCGGTCAGCAGTCGGCTCATGGGCCCAACTCTGGCAAGGAAAGCCGCCCGTGTCACCGAAGCCCAGCCTCACCTCACCGAGCCGCGAGGCAGGCTCGCCCGCCAGACGCAGGTATGCCGCGTGCGCACCGTGCGCACGCGGCATACCTGTCGCGGTGTGGCGAGGGGTCAGAGGGCCTCGGTCACGGAGGCGGGCCCCATGAAGTCGGTCTCGGACCCGTGGTCGCTCTGCGAGGTGAGCTGGGCCTTGACCTCGTGGGCCTTCAGCTCGCCCGCCTCGATCTGCTCGGCGAAGTGGCACGCCACCCGGTGGTTGGCCGGCACGCCGTCGATCTCGACCACGCGCAGCTCAGGCCGCTCGGTGTCGCACTTCGTCTCCTGCCGCCAGGGGCAGCGAGTGTGGAAGCGGCAGCCCTTGGGCGGGTTGGCCGGCGAGGGGAGGTCGCCGGTGAGCAGGATCCGCTCGCGCCGGTCCTCGATGAGCGGGTCTGGCACCGGCACGGCCGACATCAGCGCCCGCGTGTAGGGGTGCAGCGGTCGGGTGTAGAGCTCCTCGGCGTCGGACTCCTCGGCCAGGGCGCCGAGGTACATCACGCCGATCCGGTCGCTGATGTGGCGCACCACGGCCAGGTCGTGCGCCACCACGAGGTAGGTGAGCCCGAACTCGTCCTGGAGCTCCTCGAGCAGGTTGATCACCTGCGCCTGCACCGACACGTCGAGGGCCGAGACCGGCTCGTCCGCGACGATCAGCTTGGGGTTGACCGACAGGGCCCGGGCGATGCCGATGCGCTGGCGCTGGCCGCCGGAGAACTCGTGCGGGTACTTCTTCAGCGCCGCCACCGGGAGGCCGACCGCCTTGAGCAGCTCGCGCAGCCTCGTGCCGGCCGCCTTGGAGTCCTTGGCCAGGCCGTGCGCCTTCATGCCCTCGAGGAGGAGCGACTCGACCGTCTGGCGCGGGTCGAGACTGCCCATCGGGTCCTGGAAGACCATCTGGATGTCCTGGCGCTTGTGGCGCAGCTCCTCGCCCTTCAGGGAGGCGATGTCGACCCCGTCGAAGTCGACCGACCCGGCGGTCGGCGGCTCGAGGTTGAGGATCGCCCGCCCGAGCGTCGACTTGCCGCAGCCGGACTCGCCGACGAGGCCGTAGGTCTCGCCCTTGTGGATCTGGAGGTCCACCCCGTCGACCGCGTAGACGTGGCCGACGGTCTTGTCGAAGATGACGCCCTTGCGGATCGGGAAGTGGACCTTCACTCCCTTGACGTCGACGAGCACCTCGTCGCTCACGGTCATCGGGACACCTCCACCGGGTTGTGGCACCGCAGGGCGCGGCTGCCCTCTTCCTCGAGCCGCGGCGACACCGTGACGCACCTGTCGATCGGCTGCGAGCAGCGCGGCGCGAAGGCGCACGCGTCGGCCCACGGCAGGTTGTCGGACACCGACCCCGGGATCGGCGTCAACCTCTCGCCGCGCGAGCCGTCGAGCCGCGGGATCGAGGCGAGCAGCCCGTGGGTGTAGGGGTGCCGCGGCGTCGCGAACAACGGGTGGCGGTCGCCGCGCTCGACGATCCGGCCGGCGTAGAGGACGTTCACCCGGTCGACGAGGCCAGCCACGACGCCGAGGTCGTGGGTGATCATCACCAGTGCGGTGCCGGTGTCCTCGACGAGGTCCTTGAGCAGGGCCAGGATCTGCGCCTGGATCGTCACGTCCAGGGCGGTCGTCGGCTCGTCGGCGATCAGCAGGCGCGGCTCGCAGGCCAGTGCCATCGCGATCAGGGCGCGCTGGCGCATGCCACCGGACAGCTGGTGCGGGTAGTCCTTCAGGCGTCGGGTCGGGTCGGGGATCCCGACCTTCTCGAGCATCTCGCGCGCCTTGGGCATGGCCGCCTTGCGGGACAGTCCCTTGTGGCGTTCGAGCACCTCGGTGACCTGCAGGCCGATCGGCACCACGGGGTTCAGCGACGACAGCGGGTCCTGGAAGATCATCCCCAGGTCGCGACCACGGCGGTCGCGCATCTGCTCGCGGCTCTGGGCGAGCAGGTTGGTGCCGCCGTAGAGGACCTCGCCCTCGACCTTGACGCCCCGCTGGGGGAGCAGCCCCATGATCGCGAGGGAGGTCACCGACTTGCCACACCCGGACTCGCCGACCAGCCCGACCGTCTGGCCGGGGCGGACGTCGAAGCTGACGCCGTCGACGGCCACGAAGGGCTTCTCGCCCTGTCGGGTGAAGGTGACCTTGAGGTCGCGCACCGACAGCAGCGGTTCCTCGCGGTTGCCGCGGGTCTGGACGTTCTGGAGGGTCTCGGTCATGGTCGCCCTACCTCCTGCTCTTGGGGTCGAGGGCCTCGCGCAGCGACTCACCCATCAGGGTGAAGCCCAGCGCGACGATGATGATGCACAGCGCCGGCCACACGGCCAGGGCCGGGTTGTCGAAGATGTTGTTCTGCGCCTTGCCGAGCATCTGTCCCCACTCGGGCTTGCGGTCGTCGGGGTTCCCGAGCCCGAGGAACGACAGGGCGGCGGCGTCGATGATGGCCCCGGCGATGACGAGGGTGGCCTGCACGATGACCGGCCCGAGCGAGTTGGGCAGCATGTGCCGGAAGACGATCGCCGACCGTTTGACGCCCAGTGCCCGCGCCGCGAGGACGTGGTCGCTGGCGCGCTGGGCCAGCATCGACCCCCGCAGCAGCCGCGCGAAGATCGGCACCTGCACCGTCGCGATGGCGATGATCACGGTCCACTGGCTCGGCCGCGTCGCCAGGGCGGCGATGGACACGGCCAGCAGCAGCGACGGGATCGACAGCATGACGTCGACGAAGCGCATCACGAGCGAGTCGACCCAGCCGCCGAAGGCCCCCGCGAGGACTCCGAGGGCGAGTCCACCCGTCAGCCCGAACAGGGTGGCGAACACGCCGACGATGAGGGTCTGCCGGCTGCCCACGATGAGCCGGGACAGGTAGTCGCGTCCAGAGGTGTCGGCCCCGAGCGGGAAGCCCGGCTCCGGACCCGGCACCGGGTTGGACTGCGGTCGCACCTTGTTGAGCAGGAGGCCGGCCGCGGGGTCGTGCGGGGCGATGAGGGGGGCGAAGATCGCGATCAGGATGAACAGCACGGTGATGCCCGCGCCGAGCAGGAAGACCGGGTTGCGGCGCAGCCGGCGCCACGCACTGGCGATGAGGGAGACGCCAGAGCTCTCCTCGATGCGACCGGCATCGTCGACGGTGAGCAGCGCGGTGCCGGCGGCCGAACCGCCACCGACCCTGCGCGCACCGGCTGTCGCGGCCAGGTCGTCGATCCGCTGCTTCTTGCCGGAGGGGGTCAGGTTCTTGGGGTCCAGCGGGGTGTTGGGGTTGTCGGGATTGCTCACCGGGTCACCTCGTCCGCACTCGGGGGTCGATCACGGCATACGCGATGTCGACCAGAAGGTTGATGATGACGAAGGTGACGGCAGCCATGAGGATGCACACCTGGAGCACTGCGTAGTCGCGACGGGTGAACGCCACCTGGACGGCCTCACCGATGCCGCCCCACGAGAAGACGCGCTCGGTCAGCACCGCACCGACCAGGAGGCCGCCGGTCTGCAGGCCGATCGTCGTCACGACGGGGAGCAGGGCGTTGCGCAGGACGTGCCGCCCGCGGATCACCTTGTTGGTCAGGCCCTTGGACTCGGCGGTCCGCACGTAGTCCTCGTCCATGACGTCGAGCACCGAGGCCCGGGTGATGCGGAAGATGACCGCGAACGGGATCGTCGCGAGCGCCAGGCTGGGGAGCAGGAGGTGCTTCAGGGCGTCCCACACCGCGTCCCACTCGCGGGTCAGGATGCCGTCGAGGACGAAGAAGTCGGTGATGCGGGTGGCGTCGATCCCCGGGTCCTGACGACCCGAGACCGGCAGCCAGTGCAGCTGGATGGCGAAGAAGTACTTGAGCATGAAGCCGAGGAAGAAGACCGGCACGGCCACGCCGATCAGCGAGCCGACGACCGACAGGTTGTCGAACCAGGAGGCCTTGCGGCGGGCGGCCATGTAGCCCAGCGGGATGCCGAGGGCGATCGCGAAGAGGAGGGCGAAGAAGCTCAGCTCCAGGGTCGCGGGGAAGCGCTGGATGAAGACCTGCATCGCGTCGACCCCTGGCTGGACGCCGGTGCTCGCGCCGAACTGGCCCCTGGCGGCCCGCTTCATGAACTCCCAGTACTGCACGTAGATCGGCTGGTCGAGCCCCAGCGCCTTCTCGAGGGCGGCGCGGCGCTCGGGGGTGGCCTTCTCACCCAGGATGGCGGACACCGTGCCGCCGGGGAGGGCGCGCAGCCAGAGGAAGACCAGCAGGGACAGGACGAAGACCACCCCCACCATCTGCAACAGCCTTCGCAGGATGAATCTCAGCACGGTGGCTCAATCTCCTTCACTGACGACGCCGCGGGACGGGTCTCGCAGAGTCTCGGACGACCGGAGTCGATCATGGCCCGACGGGCCGGCACAAGCAGGCGACACGCTTTCATGACTGCGACTACATGACTGTGGCCGCCCCAGCGGTTGTGCTGGGGCGGCCACAGTCCTAGCTGGTGCTCACCGAGGCGAGCCTCAGGTCACTTGCTCACCGTCACCGACGAGAACGTCTCGGCGGTCAGCGGGCTGGCCACGAGGCCCTGGACCTTCTTGCTGACGACGAGCGCCGGCGGGGAGTGGCTGATCGCCAGACCCGGGAGGTCGTTCTCCATGATCTCCTGGTTGAGCTTCTCGTAGGCGGTGGCCCGCTGGCCCTCGTCCACGATCGAGTCAGCAGCCTCGAGGTCGGCCGAGAGCTTCGCACCGTACGAGGTCGCACTGGTGTGGAAGTCGTTCGACTTGAGGTTGCCGAAGAAGGTGCCGATGAAGTTGTCGGCCGAGTTGTAGTCACCGGTCCAGCCGAGCAACCACGCGTCGTACCCACCGTTGTCCACGGTGTCGAGGTAGCCGCCGTTCCACGGCTTGGTGACCACGTTGACCTTGATGCCGACCGCCTCGAGGTCGCCGCGCAGCGCCTCGTAGATCTTCTGCGGGTCCGGCATGTAGGGACGCGACACCTCGGACGGGTAGGCGAACGTCAGGGTCATGCCGTCGGCGCCGGCCTCCTTGAGGAGCGACTGGGCCTTGGCCTTGTCGTAGGCGTAGGGCTGGAGGTCCTTGTTGTAGCCGGCCACGGTGTCGGGCATGAACTGCGTCGCCACCTGGGCGCCCTCGGGCAGCTGGGTCTTGACCAGCTGGTCACGGTTCAGCGCGTAGTAGAGGGCCTGACGGACCTTGAGGTCCTTCAGCTTCGGGTTCTTGGCCGGGTTGAGCCCCATGTAGAGGACGTTGAAGGCCGGGCGGACGAGGACGTTGTTGCCCGAGTCCTTGAGGCCCTTCCAGTCGGCCGGGTTCGGGAGGTCGTAGCCGTCGATGCTGCCGGCCTCGAGCTCCTGGCGACGGGTGCTCTCGTCGGGGATGATCTTGAAGACCAGCTTGGCCGTCTTCGCCTTCTCGCCCCAGTAGCTGTCGTTGCGCACGAGCGTGACCGTCTTGTTGGCCTCGTCGTACTTGTCCAGCTTGTAGGGGCCGGTGCCGACCGGGTTCTTCGAGTAGGCCGGGTAGCCGAAGCCCTCGCCCTGCTTGGTGACGTTGTTGGCGTCACCGGCCTTGAGGGCCTTGGGCGACTGCATCGAGAACGAGTCGAGCGACAGGGCCGTCGGGAACTTCGACGTCGCGCGGCTGATCTTGACTACCGCCGTCATGTCGTCCTTGGCCGTGCAACCCTGGTAGAGGGCATTGGCCGCGTCGGACTTGAACGCGCCCATCACGTCGGACCAGTACGCGGCCGGGCCGCCGGCCGCGGTCTCGTTCTGGTCGAACATGCGCTCGAAGTTGTAGCAGACGGCCTCAGCGTTGAACGCCTCGCCGTCCCAGAACTTGACGCCCTCGCGCAGGGTGAAGGTCCACTCCTTGCCGTCGGCGCTGGCTTCCCACTTGGTGGCCAGCTCGGGCTCGATGTCGGCGGTGCCGGGCTTGATGCCGACCAGTCCCTCCATCATCTGGCGGGTGACCCGGAAGGTCTCACCGTCAGTGGCGTAGAACGGGTCGAACAGCTCGGGGGCGCCGGCGGCGCCGAAGGTGATCGTGTCCTTGACGTCCCCACCGCCACTCGACGGGTTGTCGTTCGAGTTTCGGTCGGACTGGGCACAGGCTGCCAGCGTGAGGGCCAGCGTCGTCGCCAAGGCGACCGGGGCCGCCTTCCGCGTGAGCTTCATGTATACCTCGCTTGATGTGCGATCTTTGGTCGACCCGGTCGGGCGCCAAGGGTGGTGCTGGGTGCTGCCGTCCGCAGGAGGCGTGCGTGCGCAAACCTTCGGCGGTTGTCGGGTGACCCTAGCGAGAACTCCGGTCGCTGCACCCGTGCGCCGCGGAAATTAACAAAAGTGAGACCCATGTCCGAAAGAGCCCGTGCTACGACCCGTGAGGTCGTGGGCGCCGCGGTCGTCGACGACCTCGCCCGCCCGACCCGGTTGCTGGCTGCCCGCCGCACGGAGCCGCCGGCGCTCGCGGGCGGCTGGGAGTTCCCCGGGGGCAAGATCGACCCGGGCGAGACGCCCGAGGCGGCGCTGCACCGGGAGCTGCTCGAGGAGCTCGGCGTCGAGGTCGTCCTCGGTGAGCGCGTGCCGGGTCCACTCGCGCGGGGTCGGTGGCCGTTGGGGGAGTCCTGGGCGATGACCGTCTGGTTCGCGGTCGTGTCCCGGGGCGAGCCGGCCCCGATCGAGGACCACGACGAGCTGCGCTGGCTCGCTCCGGACGAGCTCGACGCGGTGCCCTGGCTGCCCGCCGACCTCCCGATCGTCCACGCCATCGCGCCCCACCTCCGCGCGCCCCTGAGGTGAGGTGTGCCGCGGGGGCGCCGCAGCGGCATACCTGGCGTGTGGTGGGTGGTGTGGTCGTGCTCACGCGCGCAGGTGCGCGTGGTCAGCGCGTGCTCAAAAGCCTGAGACAATGGTGCTCATGCCCATGAAGACCCGCGGTGACATCCGCAATGTCGCCATCGTTGCCCACGTCGACCACGGAAAGACCACGCTGGTCGACAAGATGCTCTGGGAGGCCGGCGCGTTCGGCGAGCACCAGCACGTCGACGAGCGGGCGATGGACTCCGGTGACCTCGAGCGCGAGAAGGGGATCACCATCCTCGCGAAGAACACCGCCATCCACTACGCCGGCAAGGCGGCCGCCGACGCGGGCCTGGCCGACGGCGCGACGATCAACATCATCGACACCCCTGGCCACGCCGACTTCGGTGGCGAGGTCGAGCGCGGCCTGTCGATGGTCGACGGTGTCGTCCTTCTCGTGGACGCCAGCGAGGGCCCGCTCCCGCAGACCCGCTTCGTGCTGCGCAAGGCGCTCGCGGCCAAGATGCCCGTCGTCCTCTGCATCAACAAGGTCGACCGTCCCGACTCGCGCATCGCCGAGGTCGTCGACGAGGTCTACGAGCTGTTCATGGACCTCGATGCCGACGAGCACCAGATCGAGTTCCCGATCGTCTACGCCTCGGCCAAGAACGGCTGCGCGTCGATGAACCGACCCGAGAACGGCGGCCTGCCCGACACCGACAACCTCGAGGCGCTGTTCGCCACGATCCTCGACACCATCCCGGCGCCGGTCTACGACGACGAGGCCCCGCTGCAGGCGCACGTCACGAACCTCGACGCGTCCAACTTCCTCGGCCGCCTCGCCCTGCTGCGCGTGCACAACGGCACGATCAAGAAGGGCCAGCAGGTCGCGTGGTGCAAGGTCGACGGCAGCGTCGAGCGGGTCAAGATCACCGAGCTGCTGATGACCGAGGCGCTGGAGCGCAAGCCGGCCGAGTCCGCCGGGCCCGGTGACATCATCGCGATCGCGGGCATCCCCGAGATCATGATCGGCGAGACCCTGGCCGATGCGGAGAACCCGATCCCGCTGCCCGTCATCACCGTCGACGAGCCGGCCATCTCGATGACCATCGGCACCAACACCAGCCCCATGGTGGGCCGGGTGCGCGGCTCGAAGGTCACCGCGCGGATGGTCAAGGACCGCCTCGACAAGGAGCTGGTCGGCAACGTCTCGCTGCGCGTCCTGGCCACCGAGCGCCCTGACGCGTGGGAGGTGCAGGGTCGCGGTGAGCTGGCCCTGGCGATCCTGGTCGAGCAGATGCGGCGTGAGGGTTACGAGCTGACCGTCGGCAAGCCGCAGGTCGTCACCCGCGAGATCGACGGCAAGACCCACGAGCCCGTCGAGCGCCTCACCATCGACACTCCCGAGGAGTTCCTCGGCGCGATCACCCAGATCCTCGCCGCCCGCAAGGGCCGCATGGAGCAGATGACCAACCACGGCACCGGCTGGATCCGGATGGAGTTCCTCGTGCCGTCCCGCGGGCTCATCGGCTTCCGCACGATGTTCCTCACCGAGACGCGCGGCACCGGTATCGCCCACCACGTCTTCGAGGACTACGAGCCGTGGTTCGGCACCATCACGACCCGCACCAGCGGCTCCCTCGTGTCCGACCGCACCGGGGTCGTGACCTCCTACGCGATGGTCAACCTCCAGGAGCGCGGCACCCTCTTCGTCGACCCGACGACCGAGGTCTACGAGGGCATGATCATCGGTGAGAACTCCCGCGCCGACGACATGGACGTCAACATCACCAAGGAGAAGAAGCTCACCAACGTGCGCGCCTCCTCCTCGGACAACTTCGAGAAGATCGTGCCGCCGCGCAAGCTGAGCCTCGAGCAGTCGCTGGAGTTCTGCCGCGAGGACGAGTGCGTCGAGGTCACGCCCGAGGCCGTTCGCATCCGCAAGGTCGAGCTCGACCAGACCGTCCGCGCCCGCACCGCCGCCCGGGCGCGCAACGCCTGAGCAGTGCGGTCCTCGATGCAGGCCCGCCGACCACGCAGGACCACGGTCCTCGCCGTGGGCGCAGCACTCGCTGCGCTCACGGCGTCGGCCTGCACGGGCAACGCCACCGACGACCCGAGCGACACCGGGCCGGCCGGCCAGCTGACCGTGCTGTCCCTGGGGCCGGTGGCGACGTGGGACCCGCAGCGGATCTCCAGCCCGCAGGACATCGCGTTCGCCGGCCGGGTCTTCACCCGCACCCTGACCGCCTTCCCGTCCGGTGCCGACGCCGCCCGGCAGCGGGCGGTCGAGGGCGACCTCGCGACCAACGCGGGAAGCGTCGACCCGAGCCTGAAGCGCTGGACCTTCCAGCTGCGCGACGGCGTGAAGTGGCAGGACGGGTCTCCGGTCACCTGTGCGGATGTCCGCTACGGCGTCTCCAGGTCGTTCGCCGAGCCGTTCGCCGCGGAGGGGCTCAACTTCCCGCTGGCCTACCTCGACATCCCGCGCAAGCCCGACGGCTCCTCGGTCTACGTCGGTCCCTTCGCCAAGGACACCGACGGGCAGGCGGCCTTCGACAAGGCGGTCCGGTGCGACGGCACCACGGTCACCTTCCTGCTCAGCACGCCGATGGCCGACTTCAACCAGGTCGTGGCGCTGCCGGTCTTCGCGCCCGTCAAGCAGGCCCAGGACCGGGCCGCCGACGGCACGTATGCCGTGTTCTCCAACGGCCCCTACCAGCTGAAGGGTGTGTGGAGCCCGAGCGCTGGGGGCACCTTCGAGCGAAACCCGCAGTGGGACAATGCAACCGACCCGATCCGCGAGGCGAAGCCGACCACTGTCGACTACGTCGAGGGCACCGAGTCGCAGACCGCCGTCCAGCAGGTGATCAACGACGCAGGGGTGCACCGGCGAGCGATCACCCTCGACTCCGCTCCGCCCGCCATGCAGCAGCACGTGCTGACCGACGCGGCGCTCAAGGCGCGCTCGGTGAACCCCTCCGCCCAGTTCGTCGACTACCTGGCGCCCAACGTGAGCAAGGGCGTCATGCGCAACCCGACGGTGCGCACCGCCCTCGCCCTCTCGACCAACCGCGAGGGCTACGTCAACGCCCTCGGTGGAGCCAGCGCGGCCTCGGAGGCGTACTCCCTCATCGGTCCGGCCCTGCCGGGGCACAGCGACGACGACCCGGTCGGCGCGGGACCGGCGGGTGACGCGGGGCGGGCGAAGGCGGCGCTCCAGGAGTCGGGGCTGACCCTGCCGGTGAAGATCCGGGTGGCCTACCGCTCCACGCCCACGGCCGACAAGGCAATGGCGGCGCTGGTCAACGGCTGGGAGTCGGCTGGTTTCAAGGTCAGCCTCCAGCCGCTCACCAAGGACTACTTCGCCGAGATCTCCAAGCCGGCCCAGGCGGCTCGCACCGACGTCTTCTGGGCCAACTGGGCGCCGGCATGGCCGTCCGCGTCCACCGTCCTCCCGCCGCTGTTCGACAGCCGCCTCAACCTCTCGTCGAGCGGCACCGGCCGTGACTTCGGCGGGTTCACCGATCCGGCGGTCAACGCCGAGATCACGAGGATCGGCACGGTGTCGGATCCTGCGGCGAGCGCCGAGGCCTGGAGCAACCTGGACGCGTCCCTCGCCGAGCGCGGTGTCTTCGTCGCCCTCGCGCAGCGCAAGGCGCTCTACGTCGCGGGCAGCGCCGTGACCGGACTGTCCGCGAACGAGGCGCTGGGCGGGTTCGTCGACCTCGCCGCCGTGGGTGTGGAATAGCCACGTGACCGCCGACCCCGCGAACCTGCTCTTCGTCCATGCCCACCCGGACGACGAGACGCTCACCGCCGGGCTCACCATGGCCCGCGCCGTGCGTGACGGCCACCGGGCGCACGTGCTCACCTGCACGTTGGGGGAGGAGGGCGAGGTCATCCCGCCGGCGCTGCAGCACCTCGACGCAGCCCACGACGACACCCTGGGGCCCTACCGCCTCGGCGAGCTGAGCGCCGCGATGGCCGTGCTCGGCGTGAGCCACGAGGTGCTGGGGGCGGCTGCGGACGGCAGCGCGCTCTCGCGCTACCGCGACTCGGGCATGGCGGGCACCCCCAGCGCAGCCCACCCCGATGCCTTCGTCAACGCCGACGTCTCCGAGGCAGCCGGGCTCGTCGCCGACGTCATCCGCCGGGTGCGCCCCGAGGTCGTGGTGACCTACGACGAGCACGGTGGCTACCTCCACCCCGACCACGTGCAGACCCACCGCGTCACCTGCGCAGCGGTCGCCTCGCTGCCCCCGGCCGACCGACCCCGCCTGTATGCCGTGCTGGTGCCGGAGTCCTGGGCCCGCGAGGACCGCGAGTGGCTGGCCGAGCACCCGGTGGAGGGGAGCGGCTGGGCGCTGCCCGACCCGGACGGCGCCTACCCGCCGTCCGTGGTGCCCGACCACCTCGTCACCCACGAGGTGGTCAGCCCAGAGCTCGTGCCGGTGCAGGCCGCAGCCCTGCGCGAGCACGCCACCCAGGTGACCGTGGCGCCGTCGGGCGACACCTACGCGCTCTCCAACGACGTCGCCGCGCGCATCCCGGGTCGGGAGGGCTTCGCGCTCCTCGACCCGGCCACCGGCGGCCTCGCAACCGTCGACGCGACGGCGAGCGGGCGCCATACCGACCTCCTGGAGCGTGACCGGTGAGCGCCGCCGACGCCGCCCGTCCTCTGGGACCGACCGCACCGGTGCCGGGCGCGGCCGACCCGGCCGTCGACGCCGACCGGTTCCGGCTGGCGCTGGGCCGGTTCGCCACGGGCGTCACCGTGCTCACGACCTTCAGCGACGGGCACGACCACGCGATGACCGCCAACGCCGTCACGTCGGTCTCGGTGGACCCGCTGCTCGTGCTGGTCTGCGTCGAGCTGGATGCCCGGTTCCACGACGCGATCACCGAGTCGGGAGTGTGGGGCATCAGCATCCTCGGCGCCGAGCAGCGCGCCGTGGCCCAGTGGTTGTCCACGCAGGGGCGGCCGCTGCACGGCCAGCTCGACCGCATCCCGCACCACCGCGGCACGGCCACCGGGGTGGCTCTGCTCGACGGCGCGCTCGCGACCCTCGAGCTGCGCACCACGGCCGTTCACCCGGCAGGTGACCACAGCATCGTGGTCGGCGAAGTAGTCTCACTGGCGAGCACCGAGCACCCAGCCGACGCGCTCGTCTACTACCGCAGCCGCTACCAGACCCTCAAGTGATGGGAGCCCGCCCGTGAAGGACAGCGGTTCCGCCGCCCTGCGCCTCGGGATCGCCGTCGCGGTGCTGCTCGCGGGCTACCTCGGGTTGGCGTGGTTCCTCGGACGCCACATCCCGTCCAACTCCACCGTCGCCGGTGTCCCGGTCGGTGGCATGTCCCCCCAGAGGGCGGAGGACACCCTGCGCCGGGCCCTCGCGTCGCGCGAGACCGCCAAGGTCACGCTGCAGGCCGGTGACAAGACCTTCCAGCTCGATCCCCGGGCGGCCGGGCTGTCGATCGACTACGCCGGCACCGTCGACGGCCTCTCGGGTTTCAGCCTCAATCCGGGCGACGTCTGGGACAACCTGTCCGGCGGCTCCGACGAGGAGCTCGAGACGACGGTCGACCGCGACAAGCTGGTGTCCGCGCTGAAGGGGGCTGGGGCGACCCTCGACACCGCCGTCGTCCAGGGCTCCGTGACCTTCCCGGGCGGCAAGGTGAAGGCAGTCAAGCCCGTCGAGGGCTCGACCATGTCGGTCGACGGGACCGCCGACGAGGTCGCGGCCCGCTGGCCGAGCACCACGCCGATCGCCCCGCGCGTCGACAAGGTGCCCCCGGCCGTGACGGCCCAGGAGGTCGACCGGGCGGTCGCCGAGTTCGCGACGCCGGCCGTCTCCAGCCCGGTGACGGTCAAGGTGGGCGCGAAGTCCTTCGCGGTCCAGCCGGCCTCGTTCGCGCCCGCGCTCTCGATGAAGGCGGACGGGTCCGGCAAGCTGGCACCGTCGGTCGACAACGCGAAGCTCGTTGCGGCAGTGCGGAAGTCGGCTTCGGCAGCTGGCCTCGAGGAGAAGCCGCGCGATGCCAAGATCACCTTCAAGGGCAACAAGCCGGTCGTGGTGCCCTCTGCCGCGGGCGCGACCCTCGACGAGAAGTCGGTGGTCGCGACGTTCGTCCCGGCCCTCACCTCGCCGGACCGCACCGCGACCGTCACGACCGCCGTGGTGCAACCCAAGCTCACGACGGCTGCCGCCGAGAAGATCAAGCCCCGCGAGGTGGTCTCGACCTTCACGACCTACTTCCCCTACAACCCGCCGCGCACCGAGAACATCACGATCGCCGCCCGCACCCTCAACGGCACCTACGTGGGACCGGGTGAGCAGTTCAGCCTCAACAAGGTCCTGGGTCAGCGGACCGCCGCCAAGGGCTACAACCCGGCCCCGGTCATCAACAACGGCCGACTGACGACCGACTATGGCGGCGGCATCTCGCAGCTCTCGACCACGACCTTCAACGCCGCGTTCTTCTCCGGCGTCAAGATCGACGAGTACCTCGCGCACAGCTTCTACATCTCGCGCTATCCCGAGGGCCGTGAGGCAACCATCTCCTGGCCCGACGTCGACCAGAAGTGGACCAACGACACCGGCTACGGGATCCTCATCCAGTCCTTCGTCTCCAACGGTTCCGTGACGGTCACCTTCCACGGCACCAAGGTGTGGGACATCGAGGCGGTAAAGGGGCCGCGGCGCAACATCGTCCAGCCGCGCACGATCGTCGACGACAAGCCCGGCTGCGTGACCCAGACGCCCAGCACCGGCTTCGACGTGACGGTCTCGCGGATCTTCAAGAAGGCCGGCAAGACGGTGCGCACGTCCACGTTCAGCACGCACTACATCCCCGAGGACAAGGTCACCTGCACGCACCCCGACGCGAACTGACGCCCTGCGACCCGGTCGTCGGGTTGTCGCGGAACCGGCGGGTGATCGCGTGCGGGAGCGCTGCTGTCGGGCTTCCGACGTCTGCGCGCTCGGGCCGGCGTCGCCCGTGAGGTCGCTGGTCAGGGAGTCGTGGACGAGCGAGCACCGTCGGCGATCCGCCAGTCGAGACCTCGCCGTGATGTCCGATATCACCTGATTTACCGTGCAACCGCCCGAGCGTCGATTTCACACCCCGAGAGCGGTTGGCTACTGTCCTGCGACGTCGATCCGAGGGTGCCCCCGCATCCCGGGCCGGTGTCCGGAGCCTCCTGCAGGGAGGTGGCCGTCGGAAGCGCGTCCAGCAGGACGCCACCGCCGTCTGGGTGACCAGCTCTGCCGCAGGTGCAGGTCTGGCACTCGTCGGTGCGCACGAAGCGCTGTTCCGCGCGAGCCATGCCCGAGCCACGGCCCTCACCCCTCAGGGCCCAAGGAGACCAATGCCCACCCCCCGCAGAACCGTCCTCAAGCGCCTCGGTGCCGCCGCCGTCGCCACGACCGGCGTCGCCGTCATCGGCGCACCGCACGCGTCGGCTGCGACCGCCTCCGCCGAGGACGACATCCTCCTCGACTCCTTCAGCGGCACCGACGACCAGAAGCTCACCGCTGCCCTCGACGTGGCCCGGAACTCGAGCCCGCGCCGCCCGATCCGGCTCTCTCCCCGCAGCCACAGCTTCAGCCAGACCCGGACGACGTTCTCCGGCCTGCGCATCCTCGGCCCCAACGTCGGCTGGCAGAACCCGGAGATCGCCAACACCTCCGGTGCCCTCCCGCAGTGCAACGTGACGCTGAACTGCGGCAGCGGCCCCAAGTCGTGGCTGGTCGGCACCGAGACGACCTACAACGTCATGGTCGCCGGCATCACGTTCAAGTCCTCGAACGCGGTGACGCAGTTCTACCACCACCCGTTCAGCGCCGGGACGTCCTACGCCACGACCCTGGACACCCTCAGCTTCTACGGCTTCAAGCACGTCCTGGGCACCCCGGCCGACCCGTTCTCGATGACGCTGGTCACCACCAAGGGCTCCTGGACCTGTGTCGCCGTGCAGGACACCCAGTTCTCGCTGCGTGGCTCGGACAACTTCCTCTGGGTCGCCGGCGACATGAACTACGGGTGGCAGGGCGCCAACGGCGGCCGCTACCTGATGCGTTTCTCGAACCTGTCGAAGACCGCGGTCCGGCACCTCTACCTGACGGCTCGCGGCGGCTCACGGGCGATCCTGGTCGAGGGCCCGGAGTCCCAGCAGGGTGGGCTCGACTTCTCGGACTGCGTGGTCGAGGGTCAGAACCTCAACGACCCGGCCATGGGCGCCCTCATCGTCGTCAACGGCGGCGGGGTGTCGTTCACGAACACCAAGCTGAACTTCGGCATGGCGCGCCCGACCGACTTCACCGACCAGAAGGACACCGGGCTGATCATGGTGCAGGGCGGGACCGCCCTGCTGACGAACACCTGGACCAACCGCGCCGCTGCCACGTCGGAGTCGGTGCCCGTGGTCGCCGTGTCGGGCGGCACGGCATACGTGAACCTCGTCATGGGCATGGGCGGCAACTGGAACGGCAAGCCGCGGGTGACGCGCACCGGTGGCACCCTGGTGCCGGACGCGTCCGTCACAGTCGCCTGACCCGCGCAGGGCTGGTGCCACCGCGACCGGTGCCTGGGACGGCGCAAGTCAGGTCGGCGCCAGCTCGCCCGGTGCACCGGATGGCGCCACCCCGGACGGCGCCAGCTCGAGTGGTGCACGAGAGTCCCCCTGGCCCCTGCGACTACCGCACGAGGTGGGCGTAGGGGTCCGGGCGCTCGGCCTCGCTGCGCAGGACGCAGAACTCGTTGCCCTCGGGGTCGGCCAGCGTCACCCAGCCGGTGCCCGGCCCGTGCTGGTCGCGCAGGTCGTGCACGAGGGTCGCGCCCGCCTCGAACAGCCGCTCGACCTCCTCGTTCATGGTGCGGTCCGTGGGCCAGAGGTCGAAGTGGATGCGGTTCTTCACCGTCCGGCCCTCCGGCACCTCGATGAACAGGATCCGCTGGCGGCCGTCGGGGGAGAAGATCATGCACTCCTCGTGGCCCGGGAGGTTGGGGTCGCGCGGGTCCTCGGAGAACCCGAGCACGCCGCACCACCAGACCGACTGGGCGTGCGCGTCTCGGGAGTCGATCGTGGTGTGCGAGATGCGTGACGTCATGACGCCACTCTGTCGGGCCCGCCCTCCCGGGTGCCAGCGGGTTTTCCCAGGGGTCCGCACCCCTCGAGACGAGCTCGCCCACCGGGTCGGCTGAGCGGCGCGCGACCGCCTCAGCCCTGGGTGAGGTACGCGTACGACGAGTGCACGTCGAAGCCGAGCCGCCGGTAGAGCCTGATCGCCGTCGTGTTGTCGTGCTCGACCTGCAGGTGGACCAGGCTGGTGCCTTCCTCGCGCAGGCGCGCTGCGAGGGCGGCGGTGAGGTGGGCGGCCAGACCGCGTCCTCGGTATGCCGGGTCGGTCCAGACCGCGCCGAGCCCGGCCCAGCCTGCGCCGATCCCCATGCGCGCCACCGCGATCGGCGTCGTTCCTGCAGCGTCGGAGGCTCGCAGCCCGAGCTGTTGTGACAGGCCGCCGCCGGGCGTGATGCTGGCGAACAGCACGCGAGGGCTGTCGCGCAGCACCGCCTCGGTGGCGCCCTCCACCGTGGCTCGGGTCTTGCGGTACGCCTCCAGCCACGGGGGCGTGAGCTCCGAGGTGATGACCACGGCCGGGCCGCCGGGATCGGCGGCCGCGATGGTGTCGCGGTCCGCCGTGAGGTTGAGGGTGCGGCTGCCGACGCTGTATCCCCGAGCCAGCAGCAGCGCGCCCAGCGGGTCGTCGCCCGGGTCGAAACCCTCGGGCCCGGCGAGGGCGAACTTGGCTGGGAGTCCGCGCGCGGCATACCAGTCCTCGACGTCGTCGACGGCGTCGGACAGGGGCCGGCCAGGGCTCCCGACGGGCACCACCGAGTTGCCGCGCTGGGTGTAACCCTGGGATGCACGCAGCGCCCAGTCGCCGAGGGTCGACCGCTCGACCGCACCCCACGCCGGTGTCATCACCCGCTGCAGGTCCTCGATCGACACCGCGAGGTGGGCGGCGCCGCGTCGCGTCGGCCTGGGCGGCACCTCCTTGGCGGCCTCGACCCTGGCCAGCTCGACCGTCACCAGACCCCGGGAGGTCTCGACCTGCAGGGTGTCGTCGTCGCGGGCGACCAGGGTGCCGACTGCGTCGGTGAGCGTGGCGCCGGTGGCGGGGTCGGGTGCCGGCAGCCGCCACCGGACCACAACTCGGGACCCGAGGGGGAGGTTGCTGACGTCGGCCGACATGAGCCGCATAGTATGTGCGCCATGACGTACGTGATCGCCCAGCCTTGTGTGGACCTCAAGGACAAGGCCTGCATCGAGGAATGTCCGGTCGACTGCATCTACGAAGGCGAGCGGTCCCTCTACATCCACCCTGACGAGTGCGTCGACTGTGGTGCGTGCGAGCCGGTCTGCCCCGTCGAGGCGATCTACTACGAGGACGACACCCCCGAGCAGTGGGCCGACTACTACAAGGCCAACGTCGAGTTCTTCGACGACCTCGGCAGCCCTGGTGGCGCCGCCAAGCTCGGGATGATCCCCAAGGACCACCCGCTGATCGCCGACCTGCCCCCGCAGTCGCACGACGAGTGATCGGCGTGGTGGCGTGAGCGTTCGCGCCCTGCCCGACTTCCCCTGGGACTCGCTCGCTCCGGCCAAGGAGCGGGCGAGTGCTGTTCCCGGTGGCATCGTCGACCTGTCGGTCGGCACTCCGGTCGACCCCACGCCCGCTGTCGTCCAAGAGGCGTTGCGGGCTGCCGCCGACGCCCCTGGCTACCCGTTGACCTACGGCACTGCGCCCCTGCGCGAGGCCGTGGCGGCGTGGTTCGCCCGGCGCCGCGGGGTGCCCGCGCTCGATCCGGACGGCGTGATGCCGACGATCGGGTCCAAGGAGCTGGTGGCGTGGCTGCCCACCCTGCTGGGTCTCGGAGCCGGAGACGTCGTCGGGTTCCCGGGCATCGCCTACCCGACCTACGACGTGGGCGCCCGCCTCGCCGGCGCCAGGCCGCAGGTCGTCGACGGCCTCGCGGCGCTCGGCCCGCTGACCGCGGCCACGACCCCGAAGCTGTTGTGGCTCAACAGTCCCAGCAACCCGACCGGTCGCGTCCTGGGTGTGGACCACCTCGCCAAGGTCGTCGCGTGGGCCCGCCAGCACGGCGTGGTCGTCGCCAGCGACGAGTGCTACGCCGAGCTCGACTGGCGGCCCGAGAGCGCGCGCGACGGGGGCTCGCCCACGACGCCGAGCATCCTGGACCCGCGGGTCTGCGGCGACAGCCACGAGGGTCTGCTGGCGGTCTACTCCACGAGCAAGCAGTCCAACCTCGCGGGCTACCGAGCCGCCTTCGTCGCGGGCGACGTGGCCCTGGTCCGCCGGCTCCTCGAGGTCCGCAAGCACGCCGGGATGATCGTGCCCTGGCCGGTCCAGCAGGCGCTGACCGCCGCCCTCGGCGACGACGTCCACGTGGCCGAGCAGAAGGCGAGGTATGCCGCGCGGCGGGCCACGCTGCGCGCAGCCGTCGAAGGCTTCGGGCTCCGCGTCGACCACTCCGACGCCGGTCTCTACCTCTGGGCGACCAGGGGGGAGGACGCATTGGCGACGGTCGATGCGTTGGCCGCCCGCGGCATACTCGTGGCGCCCGGCAGCTTCTACGGCGAAGCCGGCCGGCAGCACGTCCGCATCGCCCTCACCGCCACCGACGAGCGCATCGCCACGGCGGCCGAACGGCTGGCGGGCTGACCGCCTCGATTGTCTGAGCCCGCCACCCGTGGGGTAGCGTCGCAGTGCGCGGGAAGCGCCTGGGCAGCACACGGTTCTGGGCGCCCGCTTCACGTGGAGGACGGATCACACATGACTGACGCAACTGCTGGCGCCACCCTGACGGCGGGCGGGAAGACCCTCGACCTGCCCCTGGTGAAGGCCGCCGAGGGCAACAACGGATACGAGATCTCCAAGCTGCTCAAGGAGACCGGCAACGTCACGCTCGACAGCGGGTTCGTGAACACTGCGTCCTGCAGCAGCGCCATCACCTACATCGACGGTGACGAGGGCATCCTGCGCTACCGCGGCTACCCGATCGAGCAGCTCGCCGAGAAGTCGAGCTTCCTCGAGGTGTCCTACCTCCTCATCTACGGCGAGCTCCCGACCCAGGCGCAGCTCGACGACTTCGACCAGAAGATCCGGCGTCACACCCTGCTGCACGAGGACCTCAAGGCCTTCTTCGGCGGCTTCCCCCGTGACGCCCACCCGATGCCGGTGCTGTCATCTGCCGTGTCGGCGCTGTCGACCTTCTACCAGGACAGCCTCGACCCGTTCGACAAGGAGCAGGTCGAGATCTCGACGGTCCGCCTGCTGGCCAAGCTGCCGACCATCGCGGCGTACGCCTACAAGAAGTCGGTCGGCCAGCCGTTCCTCTACCCCGACAACTCGCTGTCGGTCCCGGAGAACTTCCTGCGCATGACGTTCGGGTTCCCCGCAGAGCCCTACGACATGGACCCCGACATGGTGAAGGCGCTCGACCTGCTCCTGATCCTGCACGCCGACCACGAGCAGAACTGCTCGACGTCGACGGTGCGTCTCGTCGGGTCGTCGAACGCCAACCTGTTCGCCTCGGTGTCGGCCGGCATCAACGCGCTGTTCGGTCCCCTCCACGGCGGTGCCAACCAGGCCGTCCTGGAGATGCTCCAGCAGATCCACGACAACGGTGGCGACGTCGACACCTTCGTCAAGAAGGTCAAGAACAAGGAGGACGGGGTCAAGCTGATGGGCTTCGGCCACCGGGTCTACAAGAACTACGACCCGCGGGCGGCGATCATCAAGAAGACCGCCGACACCATCCTGAACAAGGACGGCGTCTCCGACCCCCTGCTCGACATCGCGCTGCAGCTGGAGCAGCGGGCGCTGGAGGACGACTACTTCGTGGAGCGCAAGCTCTACCCGAACGTCGACTTCTACACCGGCCTGATCTACAAGTCGATGGGCTTCCCCGAGCGGATGTTCACCGTGCTCTTCGCGCTCGGCCGGCTGCCCGGCTGGATCGCCCAGTGGCGCGAGATGATCCAGGACCCGCAGACCAAGATCGGCCGCCCGCGCCAGATCTACACCGGGGCCACCGAGCGCGACTACGTGGCGATGTCCACTCGCTGACCCGCCCCCTGCACGAACCTTTGCTAGCAAAGGAAACCGGTTGGTGGACAGGTTGCAACCTGTCCACCAACCGGTTTCTTGTGCTGGGTGGACCCGGATGCCGCCACCTCAGCGGTGTCGCCCCCGACGAGCTCTCGCCCGGGCAGCCTCGATCCGCTTCCTGACCAGGTGCAGGTCGTCGAGCTCGCTCCAGGTGAATCGGGCGAACTCCACCGTCGCCTGCATCCGCACGTCCTCCTCACGGCGCTTCTCGGCCGCCAGGTTCTCGCGGCGAGCCATGGCAGAGCCGGCCGGGCCCGTGGCGCTGGCCAGCGAGTACTTCGCGAGGCCGTCGAACTCCACGACCACCGGCTCGTCGTCCAGCCCGAAGTCGCCGCGGTAGCCCCGGGAGCCGGCCAGAGGCACCTGAGGCGTGAAGGAGTAGCCCAGAGTCCGCATCGCGTGGGCCAGGCGGGTCTCCCCGGGCGACTCGTGTCGCCCGTCGACGTGGGCCAGGAGCTGCCTGACAACGGGTATGCCGGGGTGGTGGGTGTGCGCCGCCACGGCCCGTTCGAGCTCCTCCCGACCGACCAGGCCGCGATGCAGCGCGGCATCCGCGGCGATCAGGCTGTCCATGGGCACCCGACAGGTCGCGTCGTCCGGCGGGTAGAGGCCGACCTGGACGGCAGCGTGGGCCGGCGTCACCGTCTGGTATCCACCGGACCCGGCGACGGGGTCGGCCTCGACGCGCGGATGGATGACGGCCGACCTGCGGTGTCGGGTGTGGTCGTTGGCGGTGCGACACAGGTGGGCTGTGGTGAGGTCGGCCTGCCACATCGGCAGCTCGTGGAGCACCAGTGCCGACTGGTGGCTGGCGACGACCCGGCCGTCGAAGGACTTGAGGAGGGCGGTCACCAGCAGCCGATGCCGGCGGCGTGCCTCGTCGAACGTGTCGTCACCCTCCCAGGGCGCACGTTCCGAATTCGGCGACCGCACGGCATACCAGCCCCTGATCACCCGGAAGAGGGTCCCTGCGCGGACGCGGGCGCGCATGCCAGCGGGGTCGATGCCGAGCGTCAGGGCTGTCGCGGTGGAGATGAGGTGATCATCGGCGAGGTCGTGCAAGTCCATGCGCACCAAGGGTGCCGGACTCGTCGACGACGCGTGGCGACCCTGTGGACAACCTTGGCTCGGGGGCTGTCCCAGCACAGGAAACCGCGTGGTGGACAGGTTGCAACCTGTCCACCAACCGGTTTCCTTTGCTAGCAAAGGTTCGTGCAGGGGGGGGCAGGGGGCAGGGGTCAGGGGGCGAATGTGACCGTCACGGTGTTGGCCTTGCCGCCCTTGGCGTCGTGCCACTGCCACCCGGAGGAGTTGCGGGTGCGGGTCCACTCGCGCGAGCCGACGCGCACCGAGGTGGCGCCGTGCTGGGAGGCCTTGGCCACGGCATACGCGCCGGCGCTCCAGGCGGCCCGCTCCGAACCGGCGCTGACGGTCACGGTGCGGCCGCTGACGGTGGCCTTGACGCCGAGCTCCTTGGCCAGCGCGGCCTTCAGGGCCGCGGGGTCGCCCTCGCCGGCCGCGGGGTCGTCGAGGCGGCAACCCAGGCCCTCGGGGGAGTGCCCGCTCAGGGTGGAGGCGAGCAGCCGCCCCTCCTGCTCGTGGTCGGCGTACGCCTCGGGGTAGGCGCTCTTCTGCACCTTCTGCGCGATCTCGGTGATCCGCATGTCCTCGTAGCCGTCGATCTTCACGAGCGCGTCGTAGAACTTGTTGGTCGCGTAGACGGGGTCGAGGATCTGCTCGACGGTGCCCCAGCCCTGGCTCGGGCGCTGCTGGAACAGCCCCACCGAGTCGCGGTCGCCGTACTTGAGGTTGCGCAGCTTGGATTCCTGGATCGCCGTGGCGATGGCGATGGTGGCGGCCCGGGCGGGCAGCCCCCGCTTCTCGGCGATCGCCTCGATGGTCGCCGCGTATGCCGTCTGGCTCGGGTCGAAGTCGACGCTCGATCCCAGCGCGGTGGCCTGGCACCGGGGCCCGCCGAAGTTGGTGACCAGCCCGCGGGCACCGACGAACCCCGCCACGACCAGCCCACCGGCGAGCAGGACCAGCACCAGCCGGGTGACGAGCTTGCTGGTCCGCGACGGCCGGTGCTGCTCCGCCAGGACGACCCCGCCGCGCCTAGTCGTTGGCATGCAGGGCCGAGTTCAGGACGATGCCGTGACCGTCGCGGGCCCGCGCCTCGACGGTGCCGGTGACGGAGTTGCGGAGGAAGAGCAGGTTGGACTGGCCGGAGAGCTCGCGCGCCTTGACCACCCGGCCGTCGCTGAGCGTGACCTTGGTGCCGGCGGTGAGGTAGAGGCCGGCCTCGACCACGCAGTCGTCGCCGAGCGCGATGCCCAGACCCGACTCGGCGCCGAGCAGGCAGCGCTCGCCGATGCTGACGCGCTCGGTGCCACCACCGGACAGCGTGCCCATCGTGGAGGCACCGCCACCGATGTCGGAGCCGTCGCCGACGACGACGCCCTGGCTGATCCGCCCCTCGACCATCGAGTGGCCGAGCGTGCCGGCGTTGTAGTTGACGAACCCCTCGTGCATGACCGTCGTGCCGGGCGCCAGGTGGGCGCCGAGCCGGACCCGGTCGGCGTCGCCGATCCGCACCCCGGCGGGCACCACGTAGTCCGTCATCCGCGGGAACTTGTCGACCCCGAGCACGTTGACCGTGCCGCGCATGCGGAGTCGTGCGCGGGTGAGCTCGAAGCCCTCGACGGCACACGGGCCCGCGGTGGTCCAGACGACGTTGGTGAGCACGCCGAACAGGCCGTCGAGGTTGACGGTGTTGGGCTCGACCAGGCAGTGCGACAGCAGGTGAAGGCGCAGGTAGGCGTCGGACGGGTCGGCCGGAGCGGCGTCGAGGTCGACCTCGACATCGACGATGACGCGGCGCACGCGCCGCAGCTCGTCAGCACCGACCAGGGCCCGCAGCTCCTCGGGGGCGCTCGCGCCGGCAGGGCGCTGGCCCAGGGCCGGCTGGGGGTACCAGGTGTCCAGCACGACACCGTCCGTGGTCGTGGTGGCCAGCCCGAAGCCCCATGCGGTGCGCTCACTCATGCCGCAAGCCTAAGGGAGCAGAGCAGGTGCCTCGGACCGGTCCGGGGACCGGTCGGGACGGTCCTCCCCGGCGTCTCCGGGTGACCGGGTCGGCTGCGGGAGGGGTCGATATGGTGGCGAACATGGCGAACCACACCAGCCCGACCGCAGCGGCGACACCGGCCCTCGACCTGTCCGCCGACATCGTCACCCTCACCGCCGCGCTCTGCGACATCGAGTCGGTGAGCCTCGACGAAGCCACCGTCTGCGATGCGATCGAGGCCGCGTTGGCCCCGCTCGGGCACCTGGCCGTCACGCGGATCGGCAACACCCTGGTCGCGCGCACCGACCTCGGTCGCGACGAGCGGGTCGTCCTCGCCGGCCACATCGACACGGTGCCGCTGACCAAGGACCCCGCCAACCTGCCCACCCGCCGGGAGGGCGACGACCTCGTCGGCCGGGGCACCGTCGACATGAAGGGCGGGGTGGCCGTCCAGCTGAAGGCGGCCCTGGTGACCGAGCCGAGCCGCGACCTCACCTTCGTCTTCTACGAGGGCGAGGAGATCGACAGCCGGCACAACGGCCTGCTGCACGTGCAGCAGCAGCGGCCCGAGCTGATCGACGACGCCGACTTCGCGGTGCTGCTCGAGCCGACCGCGAGCCAGGTCGAGGGTGGCTGCAAGGGCACCCTGCGCGTCGACGTGATCGTCCGGGGCGTCGCCGCCCACTCGGCCCGCCCCTGGAACGGCCGCAACGCCATCCACGACGCCAACGCCGTCCTCACCCGGCTGACCGCCTACGAGACCTCGACGATCACCGTCGACGGGCTGGACTACCACGAAGCCATGAACGCCACCGGCATCCGCGGGGGCATCGCCGGCAACGTCATCCCGGACGAGTGCGTGGTCACGGTCAACTACCGCTACGCGCCCGACAAGTCGGCCGACGAGGCCCTGCTGCACGTCAAGGACCTCTTCGAGGGCTTCGACGTCGTCTGCCTCGACAACGCCCCGGGGGCGCGACCGGGGCTCGACCTGCCGGCTGCCAAGGCGTTCGTCGACGCGCTCGCCGTGCCGGTCATCGCCAAGGAGGGCTGGACCGACGTCGCGCGGTTCTCCGAGATGGGCATCGCCGCCGTCAACTTCGGGCCGGGTGACCCCAACCTCGCGCACCACGACGACGAGCGGGTGCCGGTCAGCCAGCTGCAGTCCGCCGAGACCGCCCTCCTGCGCTGGCTGGCCTGACGCCGAACCGTCCGACGATGGGGGTATGCCGCCGGGTCGCCGTCCGGGGCGCCGACCGCGTCGCCGTCCGCGTCGCCGTCCGGGGCAGCGTCCGCGTTGCCGGTGCCGGTGCTGTCGCGATCGCCGAGAGCGTCAGCCGGTCGGCTGCTCGCCGAACCCCAGGGGCTCCCGGCTCACCAGGTAGGTCGCCCAGTTCAGCTTCGTCACGGTCCCGTCCGCGGCGTAGGTGACCCGCAGCGGTTCGCCCCGCTCCCGCCCCGAGATGGTGCGGAAGGTGGTGTCGTCGATCCGCTCGAAGACCGACGGCGCGCGGTCCGCCGGCGCCGAGTCGGCCCGGGCCTCGAGCCGGCCCTCGCGCACCGAGAAGGTGAAGCCGGACCCCTCGGAGAACCACCTCCCGAGCAGCGGCACCAGGTTGTCGGGCACGGACGTGCCCGGCCGCCACGGTTCGGCCTCGGCGGGGTCGTGCTCGAGGACGATCTCACCGAGGGCGATCGAGAGCTCGGCGGGGTCGGGCGTGGACGAGCTGTTCATCAGCGCGATGCCACCGGTGCCGCTCTCCCGGTGGGTGAAGACGCCCGTCACCTGACCGGGCATGCCGCCGGTGTGCCCCACCCAGGTCCGCTTGCCGGGTGACCGCATCAGGAAGAAGCCGAGCCCCATCGCACCGCTCCAGCTCTCGGTGTCGAGCACCAGCTGCGGCTGGCACATCTCCTCGAAGGTGTCGGGCGACAGGATCGAAGGATCCGGGTCGGCCACGAAGCCCGACCACGTCGCGAGGTCGGTCACGGTGCTGGCGAGCGCGCCGCACGGGCCCATCGCACGCAGGTCCACGACCGGCTCCACGCGGGGCACGTCGTGGAACGGCTGGACGTGGTAGCCGATCGCCCGCGGGCCGTCATCGAACCCGACCGTGGTGCGGGTCATGCCGAGTGGCTGCAGGATCCGCGTGCGCAGGACCTCCTCCCAGGGGCGTCCCTCGAGACGCTCGACGAGCTGGCCCAGCACGGCATACACGATGTTGGAGTAGTGGAAGTGGTCGTGCGGCCGACCCACCCGCTCGATGGCGTTGAAGTCGCTCATCAGGGTCGTGGCGTCCGGTTGCCGGAGGGTCTCCCAGATGTCCCCGAGCGGTTCACGGGCCAGGCCGGTGGCGTGCGAGAGGGCCTGGCGCACGGTGGCCCGGTGGGTCACGCCCGGCAGGTGCTGGTCGAGGGTGTCGTCGAGGTCGAGCCGGCCCTCGTCGCGCAGTGCCATCACCAGCACGGCGGTGAAGCTCTTGGTGTTGGAGGCGATGAGGAACTGGTCGTCCGGGCCGGGCACCCGCGGTGCCGCGACGTCGGCCGTGCCGACCCCGTCGCACCAGAGGAGGTCTCCACGGCGCACCACGGCTGCGGCGAGACCGGGCACGCGCCCGGTGCGCTGGCGGTCGATGCCGAGGTCGCGGAGTCGTCGGACCGTCGTGTCCTGCAGGGTGGTGTCCACGTCGTCGACCCTAGCCATCGCGATGCCGCGGGGGACGGCGCACCGGCTCGCGTAGGTTGTGGTGCGTGAGCGACGAGACGCAGGCAGACGACGCTCGGACGGCCGGTGCCACCGAGCGCGACGAGGACTACCCGGGCTTCGACTACCACACCGGACCGGTGACGTTGCGGGGGTCGCGGGTGCCCGGCACCACCACCGACCAGCGGCTGCTCGACAGCCGCGGTCCGAGCGACTGGCTGCACACCGACCCGTGGCGGGTGATGCGCATCCAGAGCGAGTTCGTCGAGGGGTTCGGCGCGTTGGCCGAGCTCGGCCCGGCCGTCAGCGTGTTCGGCTCGGCCCGCACCAAGCCCGGCACCCCCTTCTACGAGCTCGCCACCCACGTGGGTCGTCGCCTCGTGGAGGAGGGGTATGCCGTCATCACCGGCGGCGGTCCCGGCGCCATGGAGGCGGCCAACAAGGGAGCCCGCGAGGCGGGCGGCGCCAGCGTCGGGCTGGGCATCGAGCTGCCCTTCGAGCAGGGCCTCAACGAGCACGTGAACCTCGGTGTGAACTTCCGCTACTTCTTCGCCCGCAAGACGATGTTCGTCAAGTACGCCCAGGGCTTCATCGTCCTGCCCGGTGGGTTCGGCACGCTGGACGAGCTGTTCGAGGCCGTGACGCTGGTGCAGACCCAGAAGGTCACCTCCTTCCCGATCGTGCTGATGGGCACCGACTACTGGGGCGGCCTGTTCGACTGGCTGCGCGGCACCGTCCTCGAGGCTGGCACGGTCAGCCAGAAGGACGTCGACCTGCTGCACCTCACCGACGACGTCGACGAGGCGGTCCTGCTGGTGACCGTGGCCGAGGACCACGTCCCGCCGAAGCACCCCGAGTAGCCAGACCCGGGGAGTTCGGGGGATGGACGGGACCGGCGTGGCCACCGATGATGGGTACGTGACCATCTCGCCGCTGCCGCGTCATGGTGACGTCATCGTCGGCCGGGACGTCACCGGTCGCACGCTGCGCATCTCCGGCCACCCGGAGAGCGGACGGGTCGTCCTGTCGATCTGGCAGGACACCGTGTGCAGGGCCACCCTGCGGCTCGCCCCCGAGGACGTCCCCGACTTCGTCGCCATGCTGACGAGGACCGCGATCGCGAACGCGGATGACCAGACCCACGAGCTGGGAACGGCGGGCTGAGTAGGTCGCTCGCAGCAGTTCGTGCGACGATCGGCCGGTGATCTGGGTCTTCTTCATCGCGATCGGCGTCCTCCTCGTCGGAGGTTTCGCCGCGCTCGTGGTGGGCCGGGTGGGTTACGACCCGCTCGCCGAGCCCACCACCACCCAGGCCGACCCGGTGCTCACCGAGGAGTTCGGGGCGGGGGAGATCGCCGCCGTCCGGTTCGACACCGCCCTGCGTGGCTACCGGATGGACCAGGTGGACGCGGTGCTCGACCAGCTGCAGCACCGGATCGAGGAGCTCGAGGCCCGGCTCGCAGCGGACCACCGTCGCTGACCCATGGCCGAGTTCCACCTCACCCGCCGCTCCACCGCGCCCCCCGCGGCGGTGTGGGACGTCGTGACCGACTTCGCGGCATACGGTGACTGGATGCCGGCCACCCGCATGCGGGTCGATGCCGGTGGGCCCCGCCCGGGCTGGGGGTTCGCGGGGATCAGCGGGCTGGGACGCGTCGGTTTCTCCGACTCGATGCTGGTGTCGGTCTGGGAGCCGCCGGGGCCGGACGGGCGCGGGGCGTTCCGGGTCGTGAAGACCGGCCGGCTGCTGAGTGGCTGGGCCGAGGTGACCGTCGAACCCGACGGGACCGGCACCCGTCTGGACTGGCATGAGGACGTCGTGGTGCGGCCGCTGCCCTTCAAGCGGTGGTTCGCGCCACTGCTCGATCGCGCCAACGACTGGCTCTACGGTCGGGCGGTCGACGCCATGCTGGCCCACGCCGAAGAGCGCAGCCGGTGAGCAGCGGGCTCGTCGTCGGCGCGGACGGCCTCAGCCGGTGCGCCTGGGCCGGATCGGCGCCGGACTACCTCGACTACCACGACACCGAGTGGGGCGTGCCCGTGCACGGTGAGCAGGCCCTCTACGAGCGGCTCACCCTCGAGGCATTCCAGTCCGGGCTCGCGTGGATCACCATCCTGCGCAAGCGGGAGGGGTTCCGGGCGGCGTTCGCCGGCTTCGACCCCGAGGTGGTGGCGCGGTTCGACGACCGTGACCGCGACCGCCTCATGGCCGACGCCGGCATCGTCCGCAACCGGCTCAAGATCGACGCCGCGATCCGGAACGCCGCCGCGGTGCTGGCCCTGCGCGAGGCCGGCGGGCTCGACGCGCTGATCTGGTCGCACGCGCCGAGCGACCACGTGCCGCCGCGCACCACCGGCGACTTCCGCGCCACCTCACCGGAGTCCGTCGCCCTGGCCAAGGCCCTCAAGAAGGCCGGCTTCGTCTTCGTCGGACCGACCACGATGTATGCCGCGATGCAGGCCTGCGGTCTCGTCGACGACCACCTCGCGGGCTGCCACCGGGCGGGCGGAGCCCGATGATGCGCAGCCTCGGTGCGAGGGTGGCGGTGGCCTACCTCGCGCTGCGGGCGGTGTCGGCGGTGCTGCTGGTGCTGGCCAGCCGCGACCAGGTCGTCATGCCCGACTGGACCGGGCCCACGGTCGAGCCGATCGACATGAGCGTGCTCTGGGACGGCAGCTGGTACCGCCACATCGCCGAGCACGGCTACCCGCACGACCTGCCGGTCGACCCCGGCAGCGGCCGGGTCTCCCAGAACGCCTGGGCCTTCTACCCCCTCTTCCCGCTGCTGTCCAAGCTGCTCATGCAGCTGACCGGGCTCGGCTTCCCGGTGGTCGCATCGGCCCTCTCCCTGGTCTGCGGGCTCGGTGCCGCGCTGATCATGGGACGGCTGCTGGCCGACCGGGTCGGCGACCGCCTGGCGCTCGCCACCGTCGCCGCGTGGGGTGCCTTCCCGGCGGCCGTCTCGCTCCAGATCGCCTACACCGAGGCGATCGCGATGCTCGTGCTCTGCGCACTGCTGTGGGCGCTGACCCGCCGCAGCTGGGTCGCGGTCGGTGCGCTGGCCGTGCTCCTCGGGGTCACCCGGCCGATCGCCGTGCCGGTGGCGGTGGTCGTCGCCGTGGCGCTGTTCGCGCGCTGGCGCCGCCGCGGCGCCGAACCCATCGGGCCGGGCGAGTACACCGCGGGGGCCGTGGCCCTGGCCGGCTCGGCCCTCGGGGCGGTCGCCTGGCCGCTGATCGCGTGGCGGGTCACCGGTGTGCGCAGCGCCTACACCGACACCATGGCGTCGTGGCGGGTCGACGGCGCGATCACGCCGTTCAAGCCGTGGCTCGGCATGTCGCAATGGACCTTCCGCGAGTTCGAGGGCGGCGCCGTCTACGGGCCGGTCGCGCTCGCGGCCCTCGCCACGACGATCGTCGTCCTCACCTGCGGGCCCTGGGCGACCGCGCTGGGAGTGGAGCTGCGGGCCTGGTGCCTGGCCTACCCGGCATACCTCGCCGTTGTCCTCGACCCGTTCACGAGCATCTTCCGCTACGCCCTCCCGCTCTTCCCCCTGTTCGCCGTGCTGCTGGGCGGTCTCTCCAGCGACCGGGGCAGGAGCTGGTTGTGGGCCCGGGCCGGCACGCTGATCGCGATCGGCGTGGCCGGGCAGGCGCTGTGGATCTGGAAGCTGCTCGTCTACCACCCTCCCTCGGACTACCCGCCGTGACCGTCACCGTGCTCTCCGGGCTGCGCTCGGTGGTGACCTCCCAGGGGCGCAGTGCCCTGGGAGGGTGGGCGCTGCGCCGTCCCGTCGTCTTCCTGCTGCTCTGGTATGCCGCGACGCGCGTCGTCGCGCTGCTCGCCATGGGGGTGGCGGCGACGTGGTTCCAGACCCCGGCCGGCGTGGGCCACCTCGACCCGACGGTCGGCGACATCCTCGGCAACTGGGACACCATCTGGTACCGCAGGGTCGCCACGCAGGGCTACCCCGTGCCACTGCCCGCCGACCCCGACACCGGGCTGCTCACCTACAGCGCGTGGGCGTTCTACCCCGCCTTCCCCTTCCTCGTCCGTGGCCTGATGGCCACGGGTGTGTCCTTCGAGGTCGCCGGGGTGGCGCTCAACCTCCTCCTCGGCGCGGTCTGCACGCTGCTGGTGTGGCGCTGCTTCGGCTTCGCGCTGCACGCCTCGCCGCAGCCGGCCCGCGAACGCCTCGCCCTGGTGACCGCCGCTCTCTGGTGTCTCTACCCGGCGACCGGGATCCTCGTGATGCCCTACACCGAGGCGCTCGCGGGGGTGCTGATCGCGGGGTCGCTGCTCCTGCTCATGCAACGGCGCTACGCCTGGGTCGCGATCCTGGTGCTGGTGCTGGGGTTCACCCGCTCGGCCGCGCCGGGTATCGCGTGCGCCGCCATCGCCCACCTCGTGCTGCGTTGGCGTGACGACCGGGCGGCGGGAGTCAAGCCGATCGGTGGCCAGTGGGTGACGGCCGGCCTCATGCTGGTGTCGACCGGGGTCTCCTCGATCGCCTGGCCGGTGGTCGTCGGCATCACCAGCGGGCTGCCTCGGGCGTTCTTCGACGTGCAGGCCGCCTGGGGCCAGAAGCCCGAGTCCGGGCCCTTCGTGCTCTGGCTCGCGTGGGCCTGGGATGCCCACGGCATCGTCGGCGTCACCATCCTGGTCGGGCTGGTCGCCACCTACATCGCGCTCATCCTGGGGCGGCACGGCCGGTGGCTCGCCCTCGAGCTGCGGGTCTGGGCGCTGGCCTACCCGCTCTACCTGCTGGCCGTCGTGCGGCCGATCACGAGCATGTGGCGGTTCCTGCTGCTCGACTTCCCGCTCGCGGCGGTGGTCGCGTCGGTGGCCATGCGCACCTCCACCGGAGCGCGGGTGGTGGCGCACTGGCGACGGCGGGTCGGCGTGGTCGCGCTGGTGCTGCTCGTGGGGATGTTCTGGTTCACCTGCACCCTGCTGACCTACACGCCGTGGGCCTCGGCACCACCGTGACCCGCCGCTGCCGAGCCCTGCACGAACCTTTGCTAGCAGAGGAAACCGGGTGAGGGACAGGTTGCAACCTGTCCCTCACCCGGTTTCCTGTGCTGGGACGCGCTGTCTACGCCGCCCGGGTCACTCGCCGGTGAAGACCGGCTTCTCCTTGGCGAGGAAGGCCGCGACAGCCGCTCGGTGGTCGGAGGTCCCACCGGTCAAGGTCATGTAGTCGCCCTCGGTGGCCAGGGACTCCGACAAACCGTGGCCCGCGCTGAACGCCACCGCGCGGCGGATCGACCCGTAGGCGAGGGTCGGGCCGGCGGCGAGCCGGGTGGCCAGGTCCCGCACGGTGGCGTCGAGGTCCTCGGCGGCCACCACCTGGGTCACCAGGCCGAGGGAGAGGCACTCGTCGGCGGGCACCGTGCGCGGCAGCAGGAGCAGCTCCTTGGCCCGGGCCGGGCCGACGAACCGCTGCAGCGACCACGAGGTGCCCGAGTCGCAGGAGAGGGCGATCCCGGCGAACGCGAGGTTGAACCCCGCGGTGTCGACCATCACCCGGAAGTCGGCGGCCAGCGCGAAGCCCGCGCCCGCCCCGGCCGCGACACCGTTGAGCGCGGCGACCACGGGCTTGTTCATCGTCGCGAGCAGCTCGACCACCGGGTTGTAGTGCCGCGCCACCGTCTCCCAGAGCGAGGGGTCGTCGGCCTGCAGGAGGGTGATGTGCTCACGCAGGTCCTGGCCCACGCAGAACGCCCGCCCGGTGCCGGTCAGCACCACGCAGCGGACCGCCGGGTCCTGCGCGACCTCGGTCAGTGCGCTGACCAGGGCGTCCTTGGTGGCGGTGTCGAGCGAGTTCATCGCGTCCGGACGGTTCAGGCGCACCGTGGCCACCGCGCCGTCCCGCTCGACCAGGACGGGGACGCCCGGCTGGGTGGTCGTGGCGGTGGTGGTGGCAGTGGTGGTGGCAGTGGTCGGGTCGGCGTTCTCGTCGGCGGTGGTGTCGCTCATGGCGCCATCCTGCCGGACCGCCCTCCGACCCGGATTTCGCCTGTGAGGTGGTTCACGGGATAATGGAGCAAATCTGGCGCGCGCGGGGCTGATCTCTGGCACTGGCGTGGATGCGCGTGGCCAGCAGCAGACCACGCCGAACGGAAGGACTCTCATGGCGGCAATGAAGCCGAGGACCGGCGACGGCCCGCTCGAGGTGACCAAGGAGGGTCGCGGCATCGTCCTGCGCATGCCGCTCGAGGGTGGCGGCCGACTCGTCGTCGAGATGACTCCCGACGAGGTGCGCGCCCTGGGCGACGCGATCGACAACTGCGAGGGCCTCAAGTAGTCCCCCCTGCACCTTTCGAGGACCCCCACCGGCACCTGTCGGTGGGGGTCCTCGCGCGTGCAGGGGTATGCGGTGTGCGCCGGCCGGGTGGGTAGGGTCGGGTCCGTGCCTGCTCCCGAACTGCTCGACCCCGCTGCCAGTGCCTGGACCATCTCCGCGGAGCCCCTCGCCGACGTCCTCGCCGACCTCGATCCCGATGACCTCCTGCTCGCCCTGCCGGTCCCCGCTGGTGGTCTCCCCACCACCGGCAACGGCGCGAAGGCGCTGGCCCTCGTGGGCCTCGACGCCGCGCAGGTGTCGGCCACCCACGAGCCGAAGTCGGACGCGGGCGCGCTGACGGCGATCCCGCTCGCGCCCGGGGAGCGCCCGGCCCGCAAGGTGCTCCTGGTGGGGGTCGCCGAGGGCTCGCCCGCCGACCTGCGAGCAGCGGGGGCCGCCCTGGGCCGGGCCGGCAAGGGGCACGCTGCGCTCGTCACGACCGTGGGCGCCGGGGGCACGCGGGCCGGTCAGTCCGCGTTGGCCGAGGGCCTGGCGCTGGGCGGCTACTCGAGCCCGCGGTGGTTGGGTGAGGGAGCCAAGCCCTCGCCCTCGCCGGCCGCCGAGGTGGCCCTGGTGGGGTCGTACGACGAGCCGTCCGTGCGGCACGCGGTCGTGCGCGCCCGCGCGTCCATGCTCGCCCGCAACCTCGCCGTCGTGCCCTCGAACACCAAGAACCCCGCCTGGATGGCGGCGCAGGCCCGCACCCTGGCCGGGCGCAGCGGCCTCGACGTCCGGGTGTGGGGCGAGCGCGAGCTCCGTGCCGAGGGGTTCGGGGGTCTGCTCGCCGTCGGTGGCGCGTCCGCGACGCCGCCCCGGCTCGTCCAGCTCGACTACGTGCCCGAGGGAGCGACCGCCCGGACCCCCCTGGTCGTCCTCGTGGGCAAGGGCATCACCTTCGACACCGGTGGCCTCGACATCAAGCCGGTCGACGGCATGCTCGCGATGAAGACCGACATGAGCGGCTCGGGCATCGTCCTGGCCGTCCTCGCCGCCTGCCGCCAACTGGCGGTGCCGGTGAAGGTGACCGGCCTGCTCGCGCTCGCCGAGAACGCCGTCGGCGCAGCGGCCTACCGACCGGGCGACGTGGTCACCCAGTACGGCGGGCGCACCGTGGAGATCGGCAACACCGATGCGGAGGGCCGCATCGTGATGGCCGACGCGCTGGCCTACGCCGACCTGCACCTCGAGCCCACGGTGCTGCTCGACATCGCCACCCTCACCGGCGCGGCCCGGGTGGCCCTGGGCCGCTCGATGGCCCCGGTCTACGCGACCGACGACGCGCTCAGGCGGGCGCTCGTCTCCGCGGGCGAGGCCACCGGCGAGCTGCTCTGGCCCATGCCCCTGGTGGAGGACTACCGCGCCTCGCTCGACAGCGACGTCGCCGACATCAGCCACATCGCGGGCACCGGAGGCGGCGGCGGCTCGATCTCGGCAGCATTGTTCCTGCGCGAGTTCGTGGGCGCGCGACGCTGGGCACACCTCGACATCGCCGGGGTGGGTCGCTCCGACGTCGACCGCGGACTCCTCACCAAGGGCGGGACGGGCTTCGGGGCCCGCCTGCTGCTCACCTGGCTGGAGGAGATGTCATGAACGCCGGATACGGACTGAGCGTGCGCTGGTCCCTGGACTCCGCCCCGGAGGGGGTGGCGCAGGAGCTGCGCGACTACGTCGTCGGCACGTCGATGGCCAAGTTCATGTTCCTCGACGGGCTGGCCTTCAAGACCTGGCGGATGGTCGAGGGGGAGTGGTTCGAGGGCACCTACGTCTTCGACGAGAAGGTCTACCGCGACGACTTCCAGCGTGAGTTCTCCGCCACCGCGGCCGAGTCGGCCGGCAGCACCATCATCGGGTCGGCCCCGACCCTGATCGAGCCGTTCGAGGTCGTGGCGATCGCCGAGGGGCCCGGCCGGTTCCGCCGGGGCCCCGGCCCCGGCTCCGCCTGACTAGCGCTTGACGGCGGCCAGCATGCCGTCGCCGACCGGCAGGAGGGCCGGGATCAGCCGCTCGTCGTCGCGCAGCGACTTGCCGAGGTCGCGCAGCACCGAGGTCTGCTCGTCGCGGGCGGCCGGGTCGGCCACCTTGTCGTGCCACAACATGTTGTCCAGCACCAGCACGCCGCCGGAGCGCAGCAGGCGTATGCCGTGGCTGACGTACTCGGGGTACTCCACCTTGTCGCCGTCGATGACGACCATGTCGTAGGCGCCGTCGGTCATCCGCGGCAGCACGTCGAGCGCGCGCCCGGTGATCACCCGGGTGCGCTGGTGGGCGATGCCGGCCTCGGCGTATGCCTTCTTGGCCACGTTCTGGTGCTCGGCCTCGACGTCGATGGTCGTGAGGATGCCGTCCTCGGGCATGCCCTGCAGCATCCACAGCCCCGACGTGCCGGCGCCGGTGCCGACCTCGACCACCGACTTCGCCTTCACCGCGGCCGCGAGAAGACGCAGCAGCACCCCCGCACCGTTGCCGACGGGGACCGCCCCCAGCTCCTCGCCCCGGCGCCGCGCCGACTCGATCACCTCGTTCTCGGTGACGAACTCCTCGGCGTAGGCCCAGCTGGCCGGCTTCTGTGCGCTCATGCCGCAAACCCTACTGCCGCGAGGGGGACGAACCGGGCACCACGGCATACAGCAAACGCTCAGGTTGTTGGGGAACGATGCAGGCCACTCGGTCGTCTGGACCGAATGACAGTGTGTGCGCCACCCGGCGCCCGACGGAGGTGAGGGACGTGTCCGCGACCGACACGATCGGTACGGCCCGGCAGGACGTCCAGGGGGACGCCCCAGGGGAGGCGCCCGCGTGGGTGCCGCCGACCTGGGAGGAGATCGTCGAGCAGCACTCGGCCCGCGTCTACCGCCTCGCCTACCGCCTGACCGGCAACCCGCACGACGCCGAGGACCTCACCCACGACGTCTTCATCCGCGTCTTCCGTTCGCTGCACAGCTACCAGCCGGGCACCTTCGAGGGCTGGCTGCACCGCATCACCACCAACGTCTTCCTCGACAAGATGCGGCGCAAGCAGCGGATCCGCTTCGACGCGCTGTCCGACGAGTCCGCGGCCCGGCTGCCCAGTCGTGAGATGGGGCCCGAGGGCACCTTCGACGCCACCCACTTCGACGACGACGTCCAGCGCGCCCTCGACGCGCTCTCGCCCGACTTCCGCGCGGCCGTGGTGCTGTGCGACATCGAGGGCCTGTCCTACGAGGAGATCGCGGCCACCCTGGGCGTCAAGCTCGGCACCGTGCGCTCGCGCATCCACCGCGGCCGGGCCCAGCTGCGCGAGGCCCTCGCGCACCGCGACCCCAAGCTCGCCCGTCCCGCCGTGGACGCCGACCGCGCGCCCGTCGCCAAGCGCCGGATCCCGGTGCTCGGCCGGGCGGTGCACGGGTCACGATGAGCCGCCCGCTGTGGGCAGGAGTGCCGGGTGCGAGCCTCACCGGGGGCCGTGGCCGGTGCCTCGGCGACCAGCTGACGTCCTACGCCGACCGCGCCATGGACGACGCGACCCTGCTGCGGTGGGACCGTCACGTGGTCAGCTGCCAGTGCTGCCGGGCCGCCGTCGACGAGGAGCGTCGCGTGCTGGCCGCGCTGCGCTCGTCGGCCGACTCGCCCGTCCCCGGTGACCTGCGCGGCATGCTGCTGGCCCTCGCGACGCAGCTGCCGACCGCGACCCTCGAGGGTCCGGAGGCGACCCGCGCGCCCGTGCCGCCCCCCATCCCGGTCGCACCGGTGCGGGTCGTCGACCGCGGCACTCCGGCGCTGCACCGTTCGGCCGGACGAGCCACGGTCTACGCCGGCCTCGCCGCCGGAGCGACTGCTGCCGCGGCCCTCAGCCTCGTGGTCAGCGGTGGCCTGACCTCGACCAACCCGAGCTCGCCCCCTGTCGTGCAGCGGGCCAAGCCGGTCACACCGGGCTTCGCGACGGCCGCCTTCACGGTCCGCGGCCTGGGGAGCTCCCCGGCGACCCCCTCCGGCACACCCTCCGTGGGCACGGTGCGTGGTCGTTCGGCACAATCGACACCATGAGCGACGAGCGACCTCCGGAAGGCCACGACCGGCCGGCACCTGCCGACCCCGCGTCCGAGCCGACCGCCGAGGTGCGCTCCGAGCCGACCCCCGAACCCGTCTGGGACCCGTGGGCGCCGCCCGGTCGCTCCAGCGGTGACCAGACCCAGCCGGTGGACCTCCACCACACCCAGGAGCTGCAGGGCCACTCGCCACAGCCCCCCACCCAGGCTTCGCCAGAGCCGCAGGGCTCGTCACAGCCACAGCCGCCCGCTGTCGAGGAGCCGGTGTGGGCCGCCGAGCCCACCGGCTGGCCGTTCGACTCACCAGCTGCCGAGCCGGTCGCCCAGCAGCCTGCTCCGGAGCCCACTGGCTTCCCGACCGAGGCGGCAGCCCAGGGGCCGCTCGGCGGTGGCCCGCAGCCCACGTCCCCCTCCGCCACGGGATGGGACCCGATCTCCAGCCCCACCGCCGACGCCGGGTATGCCGGCCAGCCGGCACCGTGGGTCGGCCAGCGCCCGCCCGAGGCCAGCGCACCGCAGCAGAAGGGCCCCGGCTGGGGCGCCCTGGTGGCGGTGTCCGCGATCGCTGCGCTGGTGGCTGCCTGCCTGGGTGGGGTGTTCGGTGGCTGGCTGAGCTCGACCGGCCGCATCGACTTCAGCGGGCTCGACCGCACGCCCTCCTCGATCCCCTCGGCCGGGGCCGGCTCGACCGCGCGGCCGCAGGGCTCGATCGCCAACATCGCCGCCAACGCGCTCCCCAGCGTCGTCACCATCAAGGTCGACGGTGCCGACGGGGGAGGCACCGGCTCGGGGTTCGTGATCGACCGCGACGGCCACATCATCACCAACAACCACGTCGTCGCCAGTGCCGCGAGCGGCGGCACGATCAAGGTGGAGCTGGCCAACGGCACCGAGATCGACGCCACCATCGCGGGGCGCGACGGTTCCTACGACCTGGCCGTCCTGAAGACCAGCCGCACCGACCTCGAGCCGCTCGTGATCGGGTCGTCCAAGGACGTCGTCGTCGGCGACCAGGTGATCGCCGTGGGCGCCCCGCTGGGCCTGGAGTCCACCGTCACCAGCGGCATCGTCAGCGCCCTGAACCGTCCGGTCAGCCCCGGCGGTGACGGCAACCAGCAGTCCTACATCAACGCCATCCAGACCGACGCCGCGATCAACCCGGGCAACAGTGGTGGACCGTTGCTCAACATGGCGGGCCAGGTGATCGGCGTGAACTCCGCGATCGCCCGCATCCCGGGCGCCACCGACACGCAGTCGGGCAACATCGGCGTGGGCTTCTCGATCCCCAGCGACCAGGTGCTCAAGACAGCCGAGCAGCTGATCAAGACCGGTTCGGCCCAGCACCCGGTCATCGGTGTCGTGCTCGACCGCGAGTTCACCGGCGACGGGGTGCGCATCCTCGCCAAGGAGAGCGACACGAGCGGGCCCCCGATCGACCCGCAGGGTCCGGCGGCCAAGGCCGGCATCAAGGCGGGTGACGTCATCGTCGAGTTCGACGGCCGTCGCGTCACCGATCCCGACGACCTGGTCGTCGCCATCCGCGCCAAGAGCGTCGGCGACTCCGTGTCGATGAAGGTGCGTCGCGGCAGCGAGACGATCAGCGTCACGCTCACCCTCTCCGGCTCGGCCAAGTAGGAGGCGGGGATGGCTGGCGTCAACGGCTGGGAGTTCATCGCCCTGATCGTGCTGGCGGTCGTGATCCTGGGCCCCGAGCGGCTGCCCGAGTATGCCGCGAAGCTGGGTCGGCTCGTGCGCCAGGCGCGGGCGATGGCCGAGGGTGCGAAGGGTCAGCTGCGCGAGCAGATGGGGCCCGAGTTCGACGACATCGACTGGCGCCAGTACGACCCGCGCCAGTACGACCCGCGCCGGATCGTGCGCGAGGCGCTGCTCGACCCCTCACCCGTCGACGGCGGCGGTGGGTCGGGGTTCGGCCCCGGGTCGGCGACCCGTGACGAGAGCAAGCCGACCCCCTACGACGACGACGCCACCTGACCCCGACGCCACCTGACCCCGACGGCGCTATCTCATGCAAAAGGCGAGTTAGCGCCGGCACGAGGCGGCGCTAACTCGCCTTTTGCATGAGATAGCGACGGTCAGCGGCCGACGGGGGAGAGACCCAGCGAGCGGCCCGCGAGACCCCGGGACCGGGTGGCCAGACCACGTGCGATCGCCCGCAGCGACACCGCAGCCGGCGACTCGGGGTCGCGCAGCACGACCGGGTTGCCCTCGTCGGCGCCCTCGCGCAGGTTGGTGTCGAGCGGGATCTGACCCAGCAGCGGCACCTCGGCGCCGACCGCGCGGGTCAGTGACTCGGCCACCGCCCGCCCTCCGCCGGACCCGAAGATCTCCTGGCGCGAGCCGTCGGGCAGCTCGAGCCAGGACATGTTCTCGATCACGCCGACGATCCGCTGGTGGGTCTGCAGCGCAATCGAGCCGGCCCGCTCGGCCACCTCGGCGGCAGCCTGTTGCGGGGTGGTCACGACGAGGATCTCGGCAGTGGGGATCAGCTGGGCGACCGAGATCGCGATGTCACCGGTGCCGGGCGGCAGGTCGAGCAGGAGCACGTCGAGGTCGCCCCAGAAGACGTCTCCGAGGAACTGCTGCAGCGCGCGGTGCAGCATCGGCCCACGCCAGACCACGGGCTGGTTGCCGGGCACGAACATGCCGATCGAGATGACCTTCACGTCGTGCGACACCGGCGGCAGGATCATGTCGTCGACCTGGGTCGGCTTGTGCTCGACCCCGAGCATGCGGGGCACCGAGAAGCCGTAGACGTCGGCGTCCACGACACCCACCCGCAGGCCGCTGGCCGCGAGCGAGGCCGCGAGGTTGACGGTGACGGACGACTTGCCGACGCCCCCCTTGCCGGACGCCACGGCATACACGCGGGTGAGCGAGCCGGGCTTGGCGAACGGGATCTCGCGCTCGGCGGTGCCGCCGCGCAGCTGCTGGCGCAGGGCGCCGCGCTGCTCGTCGCTCATCACTCCGAGGGTGACGTCGACTCCGGTCACACCGGGCAGCTTCGACAGGGCCGCGGTGGTGTCCTTGGTCAGCGTGTCCTTCATCGGGCAGCCCGAGACGGTGAGCAGGATCGTCACCGCGACCCGTCCGGCGTCGTCGACCCCCACGCTCTCGACCATCCCGAGCTCGGTGACGGGCTTGCGGATCTCGGGGTCGATGACCGTGGACAGCGCCTGGAGCAGGGCGTCCTCGGTCACGGGTGCAGCGGGGGCGGACATGCCCCCATGCTAGGTCGCGCCGTGCTCCCGCGAAGAACCGGTCGGGCCCGTGGGACTGTCATCTGCCTCACGTCGGCGCACCTCGAGCCCGCGCTCCTCGAGCTCGTCGAGCAGGCCGCGCAGCTCGGAGCGCAGGAAGTCGCGGGTGGCGGCATCACCCATCGCGTGCCGCAGCGACGCCACCTCGCGGGTGAGGTACTCGGTGTCGGCGAGGTTGCGCTCGTCGCGGGCGCGGTCCTGCTCCAGGGCGACCCGGTCACGGTCGGCCTGGCGGTTCTGCGCGAGCAGGATGAGCGGCGCGGCATACGAGGCCTGCAGGCTCAGCATCAGCGTGAGGAAGATGAACGGGTAGTTGTCGAACCGCCAGTCCTTCGGTGACACGAGGTTCCAGGCCACCCAGAAGACGACGAACACCGTCATCGCGATGAGGAACTGCGCCGTGCCCATGAACCGGGCGAACTGCTCGCTCCACCGCCCGAAGGTCTCCTGGCTCATGGTGGGGCGGGGCAGCAGGGCCCGGCGGGTCTCGCGGGGCTGGTCGAGCCGGGTGCTGGACACCCGGCGGTCGCGCTCAGCCATGGGTCACCTCGTGCCGGTCCTCGCGCCAGTCGTCGGGGAGGATGTGGTCGAGCACGTCGTCGACCGTGACCGCGCCGATCAGGCGGCCATCGGCGTCGACCACGGGGACGCCGACGAGGTTGTAGGTGGCCAGGATCCGCGTCACCTGACCGAGCGGCGCGTCCGCGGTGAGTGGCTCGATCTCCTTGTCGAGGATGCCGCCGATGGCGCCGTGGGGAGGCTCGCGCAGCAGCCGCTGGATGTGCACGATGCCGAGGAACTTGCCGGTGGGGGTCTCGTGGGGCGCGCGGCAGACGTAGACCGTGGACGCCAGGGCGGGCGAGATCTCGGCGCGACGAACCACGGCGAGGGCCTCGGCGATCGACGCCTCGGGGCCGAGGATGACCGGCTCGGTGGTCATCATGCCGCCGGCCGACTCCTCGTCGTAGGTCAGCAGCCGGCGCAGGTCGGCGGCCTCGTCCGGCTCCATCAGCTGGAGCAGCTCCTCCTGCTTCTCGGCGGTGAGGTTGTGCAGCAGGTCGGTGGCGTCGTCGGGCTCCATCGCCTCGAGCACGTCGGCCGCGCGCTCCACAGGGAGGGTCTCGAGGATCTCGACCTGGTCGTCCTCGGGGAGCTCCTCGAGCACGTCGGCGAGCTTGTCGTCGTCCATCGCCTCGGCGACCTCGGCCCGCCGCTTGGGGAGAGGTCGTGGATGACGCCGGCGAGGTCGGCCGACTTCAGGTCGTCGTAGGTCTCGAGCAGCATGGCCGCCGACTGGCCGGCGCTGGACTGGTGGATGCCGGTGACGTCCTCGACGGGCACCAGCACGGTGGCCCCCCTGCGCCGTCGGAACGGCCCGAGCGAGCTGCGCCCGGTGCCCTGGCGGACGAACACCTTGGACACCGCCCAGTCGCGGCTGCGCTCCTGCTCGATCGCGACGTCCTCGACGGTCGCCTCGTAGTCGCCCTCGGGGTCGCGGACGGTGACCGGTCGCTCGAGGATCTCGGCCATCACCAAGACCTCGTTGGTGCGCTGCTCGAACCGGCGCATGTTGACCAGGCCGGTGGTGATGACCTGGCCGCCGTCGACCGAGGTGACGCGCGTCATCGGCACGAAGACGCGCCGTCGGCCGGGCACCTCGACGACGAGCCCGAGGATGCGGGGTCGCCGCCGCGAGGCCCCGAACGTCACGACGACATCGCGCACCCGACCGACCTGGTCACCGAGCGGGTCGAACACGCTCAGGCTGGTCAGGCGGCCGACGAAGACGCGCGACGGAGTGCTCACGCGGCAAGGCTATCCGGCTGGTCAGCGCTCGTCGGGGAGGCGGTTCCCACGCCGTCGGCGTGGCCGCCCGCGCCAGTGCCACGGGCGCCAGGTGGCGGTGGTGGCCTCGCTGGGCGGGACGGGTGCGGCCCCGGACGTGGTGGAGTAGTGGCCGGGCCCCTCGACCGGCGCACCGAAGGGGTGGAGGCCGCGCACCGTGCACTCCCGCGCCCAGCGGTCGACGACGTCGTCGGGAGCGTTCAGCCGGCCCGCCCTGAGCGCGTCGGTGGCTGCGCCCCAGCCCTCGTCGTCCGGCCCGATCCCGTGGACGGTGGCCTGCACGGTGAGCAGCCGTCCACCGGTGTCCTTGCTCCGGAGGATGAGCTGCACCTCGTCGGGGAGCCAGGGCAGGCTCTGCTCGCCCGGGCCGGACACGACGTACACGGTGTCGTCGGCCCAGGCGTGCCAGAACGGCCAGGCGCGGTCACCTGGCGGCTGCACCCACATCAGGCCGGACTTCGACGCTGCCTCGGCGAACAGTGCGGTGACGTTGAGCGGCGGCGCGACTGCCTCGTCGGTGCCCTCGTCGCTGCCCTGGACGGCGGGCTCGGGCGCGCTCTCGGTCACACGTGAACTGTGTCATAACCGCGCCGAGACTGTCGCTGCTAGCGTCGCCGCGTGCGCAGCCCCAAGGACTTCTTCGCCCCGCTCGCCGTCGGCGCCCCCACACCCCTGCGCGAGGTGCCGGCCCGCCCGTCGCGGGTGATCCACTTCTTCGACCCGAGCAACGCGAAGATGGCCGCCAAGGTCCCGGCCATGGTGGGGACCGTCGACGTCCTGCTCGGCAACCTCGAGGACGCCGTCAGGGCAGCCCGCAAGGAGGCCGCCCGCGCCGGACTCGTGGAGATCGCCCGCGGCACCGACTTCGGTGAGGCGACCCAGCTCTGGACGCGGATCAACTCCCTCGACAGCCCGTGGGCCCTCGACGACCTCACCACCCTCGTCACCGAGGTCGGCGACAAGCTCGACGTCATCATGGTGCCGAAGGTCCAGGGCCCGGAGGACATCCACTACGTCGACCGGCTGCTCGCCCAGCTCGAGGCCAGGGCCGGGTTGCAGCGCCCGATCCTCGTGCACGCCATTCTCGAGACGGCCCGCGGTGTGGCCAACGTCGAGCAGATCGCCGGCGCCAGCCCGCGCATGCAGGGCCTGTCGCTCGGCCCCGCCGACCTCGCCGCCGACCGCCGGATGAAGACGACCCGTGTGGGTGGTGGGCACCCCGGCTACCTCGTGCGCCAGGACCCGGTCGATGGCGACATCAACGCGAATCGCCAGACGTACCAACAAGATCTGTGGCACTACACGATCGCGCGGATGGTCGACGCCTGCGCGATGCACGGGATCTTCCCCTACTACGGCCCGTTCGGTGACATCCAGGACGTCGTCGCCTGCGAGGACCAGTTCCGCAACGCCTTCCTGCTCGGGTGCGTGGGCACGTGGTCGCTGCACCCGGTGCAGGTCGAGATCGCCAAGCGCGTCTTCAGCCCGTCCGCCGAGGACGTCGCGCACGCCCGACGGGTCGTGGCGGCGATGGGCGACGGCACGGCTGCGGTGATGCTCGACGGCAAGATGGAGGACGACGCGTCGCTGAAGCAGTGCCTGGTCATGCTCGAGCTCGCCGAGCGGCTCGCCGCCACCGACCCCGAGCTCGCGCAGCTGTATGCCGCGGAGCCGGGTCCCAGCGAAGGCGCGGGTGCCTGACGTGGCCGGTCCCACGGGATACCGACCACGTCGTTCGGTGCTCTACATGCCTGCCTCGAACGAGCGGGCGCTGGAGAAGGCCAGGACGCTGGCCGTCGACGCGCTCATCCTCGACCTCGAGGACGCGGTCGCGCCCGACGCGAAGGAGCAAGCGCGAGAGAACGCGTGCCACGCGGCCTCGTCGGGGGACTACGGCCGTCGTGAGGTGACGATCCGGGTCAACGCCGTGGGCACCCAGTGGCACGCGGCCGACCTGGCCGCTGCTGCGGTGGCCGGTCCGGACGCCATCGTGGTGCCCAAGGTCGAGACGGGGGAGCAGGTCCGTGCTCTGGCCACGGCCCTGGAGGCGGCCGGCGCCCCGGAACGCACGCAGCTGTGGGTGATGGTCGAGACGCCGCAGGCGGTCTTCAACGCCCGCGAGATCGCCGCTGCGTCGGACCGCCTGAGCGTCTTGGTGCTCGGGACGAACGACCTGGTCAAGGAGCTCGCTGCCGAGCACGTGCCCGGTCGCCAGCCGGTGCTCACCGCACTCTCCCTCGCGGTGCTGGCCGCCCGGTCGGCGGGCAAGGTCGTGCTCGACGGGGTCTACAACGACGTGCAGGACGCCGAGGGCTTCGCCGCGGAGTGCGAGCAGGGGCGGCAGCTGGGCTTCGACGGCAAGACCCTCATCCACCCGGGGCAGGTCGAGGCCTGCAACGCGGCGTTCGCGCCCAGCGAGGCGGCGGTGGAGGACGCCAGGGGGGTGCTGGCGGCCTGGGAGTCCGGCGCCGGGGCGGGCGTCGTCACGCACCGGGGGCGGTTGGTGGAGAGCCTCCACGTGGAGACCGCGCAGCGGGTGCTGGCCGTTCACGAGGCGATCTCGGGCCTCGACGCGGACTGACTCCGGCGGCATACCGGGCTGGTTGAGAAATCAACCGGAAATCGAGGCAACCTTTCGGCCGCGCACGGCGTCTTGGTGGATGCGGTCGCCCTCGGGGGGAGGGCGGCCGCGCCATGTGTCTGCAGGTCACGTTTCGGCGCGGGGGACAACCGAAACCGGCCGGTGTGCGTCACCATGTCTGAGTAGGCGTTGCCTGCGGACCGCGTCCGCCGGCCAGGGAAGGGGACACGATGGACCGCAGGCGGACGGGAGCACGCTCGGCGCTGGCCGCGACCGTGCTGGTCGGGGCGCTCGCACTGAGTGGCTGTGGCGGCATCACCTTCGGCAAGAACACGTCGGGGACGCCCTCGGCGGGAGGCGCCACCAGCACCACCGACCCGGCCACGCCGACCGACCCGGGCACGTCCACGCCCGAGCCCACCACTCCCACGACGACCACTCCGGCGCCTACCACGACGACGGTGACGCCACAGCCGACCAGCAAGCCGACCCCGACCAAGCCGAAGCCGAAGCCGACCCCGGTCGAGGGCGACACCCTGCACTCCGGCGACAGGGGCCCCTACGTCAAGCAGGTCCAGCAGCAGCTGTCGGCCCTGGGCTACTGGAACGGCGCGGCCGATGGCGTCTACGGCGGGCTCACCTCGCAGGCCGTGATGGCGCTGCAGAAGGCAGCCGGCCTCGGTCGCGACGGTGTCTTCGGCCCGGCCACCGCCAAGGCGCTGCGCAACGGTGTGCGACCGCAGTCGAGGATCGGCGGCACGGGCATCGAGATCGACAAGGCCCGGCAGGTCCTGCTCGTCGTCCGCGGCGGCAAGGTCACCATGATCCTCAACACCAGCACCGGCAGCGGCCAGCAGTACACCAGCGGCGGCGCGACCCACACCGCCCTGACGCCGGCCGGCACCTACAGCACCTTCCGCTCGGTGGACCACCTCGACAAGGGCCCCCTCGGTGACCTGTGGCGGCCGCGCTACTTCAACGGTGGCATCGCGGTGCACGGGGCGGGCAGCGTGCCCGGCTTCCCGGCCTCGCACGGCTGCGCCCGCGTGAGCAACCCGGCGATGGACATGATCTGGGCCAACGGCATCATGCCGATCGGCGGCCGCGTCGTCGTCTACTGACGGTCGTACTGACGGCGCACCCACTCGAGCTGCGGGCCGCCGTGGCTGGTCCAGTACTCCGCGGTGTGCCCACCCTTGTCGAAGGTGAGCTCGGCCGACGGGAGCGCCTTTCCGAACGCCTTGTTGCCGGGGACGAAGGGGTCGGAGCGCCCGCAGTCCATCCGCACCGGGATCTTCGACAGCACGTCCGTGCGCCTGAACACGTCGTGGGCGATGAAGTCCGCGCGGTCGTCGAACGCGCCCTCCGCGCTGAGCTCCGGCGCGGTCCAGAGGGCGGCGCTCTCCGCGACGACCGCGAACACCGCGTCGGGTCCGAGCTCGCTGGCCAGCAGCAGCGAACCGTAGCCCCCCATCGACCAGCCCAGGAAGGCGACCTTGCCCTCGTAGCCGGTCTCACGGCGCACGAGCGGCAGGAAGTCGTCGATGACCATCGCCCCGGTGTCGACACCGACCCGGCGGGCGTGCCAGTAGAAGTCACCCCCGTCGACGGAGGCGAGGGTCAGGCCGGTCTCCTTCACGTGCTCGTGCAGCTTCATGATCCGGAACGCGTGTGAGGCGTCGCCGCCCTTGCCGTGCAGCACCACGACCACCGGCGCGGCGGCGCTTGAACCGGACGGCGACGGGGCTTGGGCCAGCTGCCAGTTCAGCACGTGCCCGGGCAGGTGGCTGCTGCGCAGGGTGCCGGACCGCACTGGCACGGCACCGGAGCCACGGCAGCCCGCAAGGGCCACGGCGCCGGCCCCCGCCGCTCCGGCGAGCAGGGAGCGGCGGGTCAGCGTGGCCATGGCACCACCCTAGGACGGCCGGGACCACACCTCGGGTATGCCGCGTGCCTGGCTACCAGCGCGACGTCGCCTCGGCGACCAGGTCGCCGAGCAGCTCGCCCTCGTCGACCTCGAGCCCCTTGCTGACGAACCACCGGCACATGTTGGCGACATCGCGTTCCAGGAACTCGAAGCCGCGGGGGTTGCCGATGATGTCCACGATCTGCGGCCAGTCGATGATGACCAGCCGCTCGTCGTGCAGCAGGACGTTGTAGGGCGACAGGTCGCCGTGCGTCCACCCACGCCGGGCGAGGGTGACCATCGAGCTGCGCAGCTGCTCGAAGAGCTCTGGCAGCAGGTCTGCGGCCGGTCTGGTCTGGGCGAGCCGGGGTGCCGCCTCGCCCTCGCCGCCGATGAACTCCATCAGCATCTCGCGGTCGCTCAGCTGGACCGGGTAGGGGACGGGCAGACCCATCTCCCACAGCGTCCCGAGCGCCTCGAACTCGGCAACGGCCCACTGCCCTGACAGCAGCTCCTTGCCGTACTCGGTGCGCCGGGACATGGCCCGCATCTCGCGACTGCGCCGGACGCGACGGCCCTCGTGGTAGCCGGCGTCCCGGTGGAACAGGCGGTGCTCGCCGGTCCGGTAGCGCTTGGCGGCGAGGAACGAGTCCACGGCCGGCGTGGTGGTGCCGTCGGGGATCCAGCGGCGGACGATGTGGACGTCCGCCTCCTTGCCCGTCTTGAGGACGCCGAGGTCGGACTCGACCGCACCGAGCGCGGTGATGACCCAGTCGGGTCGGGGTTTCGGACCGTGCGTGGCACCGTCCCAGCTCGACCAACGCTCACCCTCGGGGGGCGCGTCGGGAAGGCTGTCAAACGAGAACTGGTCGTTCTCCTGAAAAGCGTGCAACGGAAGACTCCATCGTGAGAAGGGGGTGGGCGCAAGGGCAGCCCGGAACAGTCGTGGACATGTCGGCCCTCCTTCATCGATGGTGCGTCCCGCGATGCGGGGGACGTCCGCGCGGCAGGTGACCACGCGGCATACCAAACCAGCGTGACAGGCGGGCCGGCCGCCGCGCCACTGATTTTCAGCGCGCCTTCGCGTCCAGGCGTGATGCACGTCGCGGGTGGGCAGGCTCACACGGGCTGAACCTGTGCTGGCGGTGAGTCGCTCGGCATACTCGCCGGTATGTCCAGACTGCAGCAGACCGATGGCCTGACCGAGGAGCAGATCGAGCTGGTGAAGCTCGTGCGCGAGTTCGTCGACGAGCAGATCATCCCGGTGGCGCAGGAGCTCGAGCACCAGGACGAGTACCCCACCGAGATCGTCGAGGGCATGAAGGAGATGGGGATCTTCGGGCTGATGATCCCCGAGGAGTACGGCGGCCTGGGCGAGTCGCTGCTCACCTACGCGCTGGTGGTCGAGGAGATCGCCCGCGGCTGGATGTCGGTGAGCGGCATCGTCAACACCCACTTCATCGTCGCCTACATGCTGCTGCAGCACGGCACCGAGGAGCAGAAGCAGCGCTACCTGCCGCGGATGGCGACCGGCGAGGTGCGCGGCGCCTTCTCGATGAGCGAGCCCGGCCTCGGCTCGGACGTCTCCGCGATCCGCACCAAGGCGGTGCGCGACGGCGACACCGACAACTGGTCGATCACCGGTCAGAAGATGTGGCTCACCAACGGCGGCAGTGCGAATCTCGTTGCGGTGCTGGTGAAGACGGACCTCGGCGCCGAGTCGGTCTACAAGAACATGACGACCTTCCTCGTGGAGAAGGAGCCCGGCTTCGGCGAGACCGCCCAGGGCGTCACCATCCCGGGGAAGATCGAGAAGATGGGCTACAAGGGCGTCGACACGACCGAGCTCGTCCTCGAGGGGCACCGGACGACCAGCGCGCAGATCCTCGGCGGCGAGCCCGGCAAGGGCTTCTACCAGATGATGGACGGCGTCGAGGTCGGTCGCGTCAACGTCGCCGCCCGCGCCTGCGGGGTGTCGATGCGAGCCTTCGAGCTGGGGATCGCCTACTCCCAGCAGCGCGAGACGTTCGGCAAGAAGATCGCCGAGCACCAGGGCATCCTCTTCCGGCTGGCCGACATGGCCACCAAGGTCGAGGCCAGCCACCAGATGATGGTCAAGGCCGCCCGGCTCAAGGACTCCGGCGCGCGCAACGACCTCGAGGCCGGGATGGCCAAGTACCTCGCCGCCGAGAACTGCGCGGACGTCGTCGAGCAGTCGTTCCGGATCCACGGCGGCTACGGCTACTCCAAGGAGTACGAGATCGAGCGCCTCTACCGCGAGGCCCCGATGCTGCTGATCGGCGAGGGCACCGCCGAGATCCAGAAGATGATCATCGGCCGCCGCCTCCTCGAGGACTTCAAGCTCAAGTGACGGGTAGGCCGCGTGGCCCGGCCACGCGGCATACCCCGCCGGCGCCCTCAGGTGTCGCACGGGAGGCGTCCAGCGCGCTCCCAGAGGGTTTTGAGACACTGGCCCCATGAGCACGCAGCCCAATGCCATGGCCAGGTCCCGTGCGGTCCTGTCGCTGGAGTACCCGATGTCCCTCGGGCGGTACGACACCTACGACAAGGCCCAGAAGGCCGTCGACTACCTGTCCGACCACGAGTTCCCGGTGCAGAACGTCCTCATCGTGGGCACCGACCTCAAGCAGCTCGAGCGCGTGACCGGTCGGCTCACCCGGCAGCGGGTCGCAGTGGGTGGGCTCGTCTCCGGCGCGTGGCTCGGACTGTTCGTCGGGCTGATCTTCGCGCTCTTCGACACGGGCAACGGCGCCGGCCTCCTGGGCATCCTGCTGACGGTGGCGTTCGGTGCGGTGTTCGGGCTGATCTGGGCCCTGATCGGCTACGCGCTGACCGGCGGCAACCGTGACTTCACCTCGGTCATGCAGGTCGTCGCGACCCAGTACGAGGTGCTCGTGGAGCACAAGTTCGTCGCCCAGGGCCGCGAGCTGCTGACCAAGATGGACCCGATGGCGGCCGCCCAGGCGCAGGTCGACGCCGCCCGCGAGGCAGAGCGCCAACGGGCCGCCAGCGAGCAGGTGACCCCTCCGCCCCCTGCTCAGGGCTGAGGCGCTCGCGAGTCTTTGAGGGACCCGAGGGACCAGGACCCGTCAGATCCCGCGAAGACTCGCGCGCGGCGGGGGGAGGCGCGGACCCGGCCGCGCGGCATACCCTCCATCCCATGACTGAGACCGGAGGGGACAAGCCCACACTCGCCGACTTCGGCGACGACTTCGCGTCCGTGCTGTGCGTCGTGGCGCACCCGGACGACATCGAGTACGGAACCGCCGCAGCTGTCGCGAAGTGGACCGCCGCCGGCAAGACGGTGACCTACTTCCTGCTGACCAAGGGGGAGGCAGGGATCGACACCATGCACCCCGACGAGGCGGCTCGGGTGCGTGAACAGGAGGAGCGCGACGGGGCGGCGATCGTCGGCGTCAGCGAGGTCGACTTCGGCACCCACCGTGACGGCAACGTCGAGTACGGCCTGGCGTTGCGCCGCGACATCAGCCGCGAGATCCGGCGCCGCAAGCCCGACGTGGTCGTCACCGGCCACTACGGCGACCGGTTCGTCCAGGGCATGCTCAACCAGGCCGACCACCGGGCAGTCGGGCTCGCCACCGTCGACGCCGTCGCGGACGCGGGGAACCGGTGGATCTTCCCCGAGCTGGTCGACGAGGGGTTCGAGCCGTGGAACGTCAAGCGGCTCTGCTTCGGCGGCTCGCCGACGCCTACCCACTTCGTCGACGTGGGGGAGCACTTCGACCAGGCAGTCGCGTCGCTGGAGGCGCACGAGGCCTACAACTCCGCGCTGCCGGACGAGTTCCCCAAGCCCGCCGAGCTGATCGGCATGATCCTCGGCTGGGGTGGTCAGGCCGCCGGGGTCGACAAGGCCCTCACCCTCGACGTCGTCGAGCGTCGCTGATCCATGCAAAAGGCGAGTTAGCGCCGCTGGAGCGGCGCTAACTCGCCTTTTGCATGAGCTGGCGACGGGTGAGCGGGCACAGAGCGGCGCTAACTCGCCTTTTGCATGAGCTGGCGACGGGTGAGCGGGCACAGAGCGGCGCTAACTCGCCTTTTGCATGAGCTGGCGACGGGTCAGCGGGCACAGAGCGGCGCTAACTCGCCTTTTGCATGAGCTGGCGACGGGTCAGCGGGACTGGACGTCGCGGATCCAGGCCTCCACGTCGGCCGACGTGCGGGGCATGGCCGCGGACAGGTTCTCGTGGCCGTCCTCGGTCACCAGGACGTCGTCCTCGATCCGCACCCCGATGCCCCGGAACCGCTCCGGCGCCTTGAGGTCGTCGGCCTTGAAGTAAAGGCCCGGCTCGACGGTCAGCACCATGCCGGGCAGCAGCTCGGCGTCCATGTACTCCTCACGCGTGGCCAGCGCACAGTCGTGCACGTCGAGGCCGAGGTGGTGGCTGGTGCCGTGCACCATCCAGCGCCGGTGGTACTGGCCGTGCTCCTTGTCGAGAGTGTCCTCGACCGAGATCCCTTCGGGCAGCAGTCCCCACGCGTGCAGGTGCTCGGCGATCACGCGGATCGCGGCGGCGTGCACGTCGGAGAACTTGTTGCCGGGCTTCACGGCGGCCAGCCCGGCCTCCTGGGCTGCGTAGACCGCGTCGTAGACCTCGCGCTGGGCGTCGGTGAAGGTGCCGTTGGCCGGGAGCGTGCGGGTGATGTCGGCGGTGAACAGCGAGTCGACCTCGACCCCGGCGTCGAGCAGGATCAGGTCGCCGTCCTTGAGCTCACCGGTGTTCTTGATCCAGTGCAGCGTGGTCGCGTGGTCGCCGGCGGCGGCGATCGAGTCGTAGCCGACGCCGTTGCCCTCGTGGCGTGCCGTGAGACCGAACACGCCCTCGACCCAGCGCTCGCCGCGACCCTTGGCGACGGCCTCGGGCAGGTCGGCGATCACGGCGTCGAAGCCGTGGTGGGTGGCCGCGACCGCCTTGCGCATCTCCTCGACCTCCCACTCGTCCTTGGTCAGGCGCAGGGTCGACAGGAAGTGCGCGAGCTCGTCGTCGGCCTCGGTGAGGTCGTCCTGCTCGGTGGTCTCGTCGGTGCGGGCCGCGTCGAGCTCGCGGGTCAGGTCGCGGTCGGCGTCGCGGACCAGCCGCACCGACACCTCGCCGGCGTCCTTGACCACGGCGTCGGAGAACTCGTCGATGTGGCGGCCGGTGACGCCGAGCTCGGTCTCGATGTCCTCGATCGTCGGCCGCGCGCCGACCCAGAACTCGCCGTAGCGGGCATCGGCGAAGAACTCGTCGGTGTCGCGCCCGGCGAGCGGGCGGAAGTAGAGGATCGCCTCGTGGGTGCCGTCGTCGCGCGGCTCGAGGACGAGCACGGCATCGGGTTCGCGGTCACCACCCAGTCCGGTGAGGTGGACGAACGCGCTGTGCGGCCGGAAGACGTAGTCGGTGTCGTTGCTGCGCACCTTCAGTCCGCCGGCGGGGATCACCAGCCGGTCGCCCTCGAAGGCGGCGCTCACCGCGGCACGCCGGGCCGCGGCATAGCGGGCGGCCTCGCTCAGCTCGCTCGGACCCGGGCGACGCGGTGCCCAGTCCTCGGCGACGAACGCACGGAACTCGTCCGTGGTGGGGCGGGCGCGGTTCTCCGGCTTCTGCTGCTCTTCGCTCACCGGCCCATCGTGCCACGACACGAGGCGGCCTCGTCCGTCTGGTGGGTTTGGTCCGGGTCGTCCTTTGCCAGCATCGGGGGATGGCGCGGCACAGGGGCAAGGCCAGACGTTTTGCCGTCATCAGTGGGGGCGCCCTGCTGGTGGTGGCCCTGGGAGTGGGCGGAGCGTATGCCGCCATGACCGGGGGCATGGCCAGGCCACCTGCCGCGGCTGGCAGCTCGACGACGTCTTCACCATCGGCTTCCTCGTCGAGCTCCTCGAGCAGCACCACGCCCGCCTCGACCGGCACCCCGTCGGGCCAGGCATCGACCGGCACCTCGTCGACCCCGGGCAGCGCGTCCTCCAGCACCACGTCGGCGAACGCCGACGCGACCGCGGCGGCAGCGCTCGCCACGTGCGTCACGACGGTGCGGGCCCAACAGAGTCTTGCGACCGCGGCGGCCGCGTCGGCGCGGGACTGGCGACTGCACACCGACGCCCAGCGCAAGTTCGACTCGGGGACCTTCACCGTGCAGCAGACGAAGGCGCAGTGGGCCGCCTCGAAGGCGCGCGGGCCGGCCGACCTCGCGGCCTGGACCCGCGCCGTCGCGGCCGTGGACCGCGTCAAGGGTGGTTGTGCGGGTCTGGCGACTGCCACGGCAGGCTCCCCGGCCGAGGGCGCCGCGAAGAAGTGCACCGCGCGGACGGCGGCGCTGTCGAAGGTGGCGGCCGCCGGCGCTGTCGTGCACCGGCAGTGGGCGGCGCACCTCACGATGATGGCCCACAAGGAGCACACCGCCGAGGCTGCCTACCTCGAGCGCTGGGCTGCGATGGTCGAGGACGCGGGACCCGCTTTGGCGACCTACCGCGGCGCCGCGGCCGCGCTGGCCAGGGCGCCGGCGTGCGCCACCGTCCCGAGTGGGTGAGAGACCTGCAGGGTGACGGTCAGCCGTCGGCGAGGAGCGCGAGCACGGCCTTCTCGACCGCCGCCTGGCGGCGCTCAGGAGTGCGGTAGCGCCGCGGGTCCACGGCGATGGTCGAGCCCGACTCGTAGCGGTCGAGCACCCGGGGGTCGATGTAGGAGTTCTTGGCGATCGTCGGGGTGTTGCCGAGGTATCCGGAGACCTCCTCGACGGCCGCCTTGATCGCACGCTTGCGCGACGCCTTGGTGTCGCCCGGCTCGTCGGTGCTCGCGAGCGCCACGGCGGCCAGCACGGTCGCGTGCCAGGTGCGGAAGTCCTTGGCGGTCAGCTCACCCCCGAGCAGGTCGGCGAGGTAGGCGTTCACGGCGGTGGAGTCGAGATCGGCCCAGCGCCGGGCGTCCTGGTAGGCCAGCAGCCTGCGACTGGCCGACTTGCGTCGTCGCATCCGGTCGAGCGCCGCGATGGCGGCGGCGTCGTCGATCTCGATGCTGTGCTCGATCCCCGACTTGCCGACGAAGGTGAAGACGATGACGTCGCCCTTGCGGCGGACGTGCTGCCGCTCCAGGGTGGTCAGCCCGAACGACCCGTTGTCCTGGGTGTAGGCGTCGTTGCCGATCCGGAAGTAGCCGAGGTCGAGCAGCCGGACGGCGGTCGCGGTGGCCCGCCCACGCGGCATCCCCTCGAGGGCGAGGTCGGCCAGGATCCGACGGCGGGCCGCGGGCAGCTTCGCCGCCGCCGCCAGCACGCGGTCGAACTTGCTCTGGTCCTGCTTGAGCCGCCAGACCGGGTGGTAGAGGTACTGCCGCCGCCCTGCCACGTCGGTGCCGACGGCCTGGATGTGGCCCTGGGGGAGCGGGCAGATCCAGACGTCCTCCCAGGCCGGCGGGATCGCCAGCGACCGGATCCGCTCGACGTCGTCAGCGCCCAGCCGCTGCCCGTCGGCATCGAGGTAGACGAAGCCCTTGCCGGCCCGCCGCCGCCGCCAACCCTTCATCTGCGGCGACACCCTGCGCAACCTCGACACGGCTAGAGCCTGTCGAGGGCGGACTTGAGGGTCTTGGCGGTGTCGTTGCCGAGCTTGTTGAGCAGCGGCATGGCCAGCGGCCACAGCCAGCGACCGAGCCCGGTGAACGAGAACTCCGCCCGGTAGTCGACCGAGGAACCGGACCCCTCGGGCGTGACCGTGATGGTGTCGCGGCTGGTGGTCGTCTCGTTGCGCCCGACGATGACGAAGCCGTTATCACCGACGCTCTCGAGGGTGTAGTCGAGGTCGACGGTGCGGCCGGCGAACTTCGAGACGTTGTGCCAGACGGTGCCGGGGCCGCCGTCCCCCGAGAGCAGCTCGCAGCTGACCGTGCCGGAGTCCCACTCGACGGCGTTCTCGAAGTCGAGCAGGTAAGGAAGGGCGCGGCTGGGGGGTGTGGTGGTGCTGACGGTGCGCTGCACGGTGGGCATCAGGTGGCTCCTGTGGTTCGGGGCGGGTCGAGGGTGTTTCGGAGGCGAGGGTGTTTCGGAGTTCGAGGGTGTTTTCGGAGGCGAGGGTGTTTCGGAGACGAGGTCTGGGCGGTTCGGTGCCGGATCAGTGCCGCGGGTTGCGTCGGGCGATCGCGGTGGTGAGGGCGGTGGCGAAGGCGCACCACCCGGCATACGCGAGCAGTCCGGTGGCCTTACCCCGTCCGGCCGGCGCCACACGTCGGGCCAGGTCGACACTGCTGGCGGTGAGGGCGGCGCACTCGGCGGCGGCCACCCAGGGGCGGTGGGCGCGGAAGAAGAGTCCGGTCCAGCCGGCGTTGAGGACCATGTTGACCGCCAGCGCGCGTTCGAGGTTGCGCGCGTCGTCGGGGCGGTCGCGCTCGGCCAGCACCGACGACGCAGCGGCGGTGAGCAGCGCGACCTCGGCGTAGAGGCCGGTCCAGACCACCGGGAAGGCGGCCGGCGGGGGCTGCCACGCAGGCTTGTCGAGCTTGGCGTACCACCGGGACCCGGGGTCGGTGAGGGCCGACCCCACGACGGCCGCCGTGGCGACGGTGGCGGTGGTCCGCCGGACGGTTCGCCGCCAGAGGAGCGGGTCGACGGTGCGCAATGCGGACCGGACGGCCTCGTCGAAGCCCCGCAGCCCGCCCGGTGGCTCGCCGATCGCGGTCTGCACGTCGTCCTCGTGGCAGATCGCCTCGTGGACGAGGCTGCCCACCAGCGGGCGCGCGATGCCCGCGGAGATCGGTGTGACCAGCCCGACCCAGAGCCCGGCGAGCCGGGGTGTGAGTACCGGCACCGACACGACCAGCCGCCGACCGAGCCCGGCCACGCGGGCGTAGCGCTGCATCATCTCCGCGTAGGTGAGCACCTCGGGTCCGCCGATGTCGAAGGTGCGGTTGCTGTCGCGGGGGAGGTCGGCCGCGCCGACGAGGTAGTGGACGACGTCGTCGACCGCGATCGGCTGGATCCGGTTGTCGACCCACTTGGGGGCGACCATCGCGGGCAGCCGCTCGGTGAGGTGGCGCAGCATGTCGAAGGAGGCCGAGCCGTCGCCCAGCACGACACCGGCCTGGAGCACGGTGGCTGGGACGGGTGCGGCGAGGAAGATCTCGCCCACCTCGACCCGTGATGCCAGGTGCTCGGACAGCTCGCCGGAGGGGTGCAGCCCGCTGAGGTAGACGAGCCGACCCGTGCCCGCGTCGGCTGCCGCCGCCGCGAAGCCCTGCGCCATGGTGCGGTCGCGCTCGACGAAGCTGCCCTGTCCATCCATCGAGTGCAGGAGGTAGTACGCCACCTCGACACCTTCGAGGGCGCGGCCGAGGTCGTCCGGCGAGGTCGCGTCGCCGGTGACCACCTCGACGTCGTCCTGCCAGGGGCGGCCGTGCAGTCCCGCGGCCTTGCGGGTCAGCACCCGCACCTGCCAGCCGGCGTCGAGCAGTGCCGGCACCAGCTGCCCGCCGATGTAGCCGGTGGCGCCGGTGACGAGGGCCGTGCGGGGCCCTGCGGTGGTGTCGGTCATGAGTCAGCTCCCGGTGGACAGGACGGCGGGCAGGAGGAAGAGCATCCCGAGCGACCACGTGAGGTGCGTGACGACCGGGCCGAGGATGCCGCCGGTGACCCGGCGCTGCAGCGCCGTGAGCAGCCCGAGCAGGGCGGCGGCCAGGACGAGCAGGGGTATGCCGGCGCCGACCGTGGTCAGCGCGTAGACGACGGTGGTGATCGCGACGGCGTGCCGACGCCCGACGGCCGCGTAGAGGGCTCCGCGGAAGTAGAGCTCCTCGGCCACGCCGTTGACCGCGGTGATCGCCGCCACGATGGCCAGCGAACCGAGTCGCGCGTGGTCGAGGAGGTGCTCGACCGGGTCGCGCAGCAGCGGCACCCGGGCGACGACGAGGGCGCCGGCGAGGAAGATGGCCAGCAACAGCGCGCCGAGCGCGAGGGACTGCACGATCGGTCGGGCGTCCTCGCCGCCGGCGCGGGTGTGCGCGCGACCGAGGTGCAGCGGCCCCGAGGCGACGGCGCCCACGGCCCACACGGCAGCCAGACCGAGACCGGCGACGTAGAAAAGCGGGTCGCCGGGCTGGATCCGCAGCGCGAAGGCGAGCACGACGGCTCCGACCACCAGCGTGACGAGGGCGACGACCCGTCGGCGGTGGAACGCGGCGTCACTCTCGGTGTGGTCGCGGGCGACCGGCGTGACCAGGGCTGCGCGGATGAAGTCGCCCACCTCCCGCAGCGGGTGCAGCCCTGGACGGTGTCCTCGGGTGGGGTCGGTCATCGCCGGACTGCTTCGTACCGCCTCAGCGCCTCACGCCGCTCGTCGGCGTGGTCGACCACCGGCTCGGGGTAGCCGTGCGCGTAGCCGTCGTCGTGCTTCCACGGCTCGTGCACCGCCGGACCCCGGAGGTGGGCCAGCTCCGGCACGTAGCGCCGGACGTAGTTGCCCTCGGGGTCGAACCGCAGCCCCTGCGTGATCGGGTTGAACACCCGGAAGTAGGGGGAGGCGTCGGTGCCCGTGCCGGCCACCCACTGCCAGCCGTGGTTGTTCGAGGCGATGTCGCCGTCGATGAGGTGGTCGAGGAAGTGCCGGGCGCCCACCGGCCACCACACGTGCAGGTCCTTGGTGAGGAAGCTGGCCGTGACCATCCGCATCCGGTTGTGCATCCAGCCCTCCTGGAGCAGCTGTCGCATGGCGGCGTCGACCACGGGGTAGCCGGTGCGGCCCTGGCGCCACGCGTCGACCAGGTCGGCGGCCTGGTCCTCGTCGGCGTACTCCATCCCGGACAGGGCCGGCCGCAGGTCGTGCCAGGCCGAGCGGGGGTGGCGCCAGAGCACGTCGGCGTAGAACTCGCGCCAGGCCAGCTCGGTCTCGAACTTGTCCGCACCCTGGCCCAGGTTGCGGCGTCCGTCGTGCAGGTCGGCGAGCATGGTGCGGGGGTGCACCGCGCCGATCTTGAGGTAGGGCGACATGCGCGACACCCCGTCGAGGTCGGCGCGGTCGCGGTCCTTGCCGTAGTCGGCCAGCGCCCCGTCGCGGAACTCCGCCCACCGCTCCAGCGCGGCGTCCTCGCCGGCTGCCGGCAGGTCCGGCAGGCCCTTGGCCTCACGCGCCTTCTTGAGAGTGGTGCGGGCCTGCTGTTCCGAGCTCACGCTGGCCAGCCGCAGACCCTTCGGCTCCGTGGCCGGTCCCGGCCAGCCGTGCTGACGCCATGCCTTGGAGAACGGCGTGAAGACCTTGTACTCGGACCCCTCGCCGTTGGTCACCGTCCCCGGCCCCACGGCATACGGGGTGCCGGTCTCGACCCAGCGCACGCCGGCCTCGTCGAGCGCCGCGGCCACGGCACGGTCGCGACGACGACCGGCGGGCGTGGTCTCCCGGGAGACGTGCACGGAACCCGCGCCGAGCTCGGCGGCGAGGGCGGGGACGATCTTCACCGGGTCGCCCTCCCGGATGCAGAGCCGCCCGTCGTAGGCCGCCTCGGTCGCCTTGAGGGTCTCGGCCAGCCAAGCCCGGCGCACCGTGCCGGCGCTGCGCCACAGCGCCGGGTCGAGGACGAACACCGCGGCCACCTCGCCCTGCCCGTCGTCCGAGCGGGCCGCGTCGTGGGCCGCCCCCAGAGCGGGCAGGTCACCCCGGCGCAGGTCGCGGCGCAGCCAGAGGATGCTCGGCGACGGCATGGGGCTCCTCTCGGTTCGGCGACGTTCAGCGACAGGTCGAAGGCACCACGCTAACCGCCTGACCTGCAATGTTCAAAGTATGTGCAACCTTCCGGTGCTGTCGGCGGATCGGGTCAGAGGGTGCCGTCCGGGCCGCTGCGCCGCGCCTCGTCGGCGCTCGCGTCGTCGGGCATGGTCTGGCTCACCCGCTCGGCCTCGACCCGGCCGAGGTAGATCTCGATCTCCTCCTTGGTGCGCGCCTCGTCCCACCCGAGGACCGGCGCGACGAGGGCGGCCGCAGCCGGCGCCGCCGACACCCCGCGGTCCCACGCCTCGATCGAGATGCGGGTGCGCCGGGTGAGGACGTCGGTGAGGTGCAGCGCCCCCTCGTGGGAGGCGGCGTAGACGACCTCGGCGCAGAGGTGGTCCTCCGCGCCCTCCAGCGGCTGGCCCAGCTCCGGCCGCTCGGCGACCAGGCCGAGCACCTCCTGGGTCAGGGACCCGTAGCGGCGCAGCAGGTGCTCGATCCGGGCGACGTGCAGGCCGGAGCTGCGAGCCAGCGCCTGCCGCTGGTTCCAGGCGGCCTGGTAGCCGACCCCGCCGAGCAGGGGGATCGTGTCGGTCGTGGACTCGGCGGTGCGACCCGGAATGGCCTGGGCCGCCTCGTCGACGGCGTCCTTGGCCATCACGCGGTAGGTCGTGTACTTGCCGCCGGCGACGACGACGAGTCCCGGCGCGCTGTGGGCCACCACGTGCTCGCGGGACAGCTTGCTGGTCGACTCGGACTCCCCGGCGAGCAGCGGGCGCAACCCGGCGTACACGCCCTCGACGTCCTCGTGGGTCAGCGGCGTCGCCAGGACCCGGTTGACGTGGTCCAGCAGGTAGTCGATGTCGGCGCGGGTCGCCGCGGGGTGGGCCTTGTCGAGCGCCCAGTCGGTGTCGGTCGTGCCGAGGATCCAGTGCCGACCCCACGGGATCACGAAGAGCACGGACTTCTCGGTGCGCAGGATCAGCCCGGTCGAGGAGTGGATCCGGTCGCGGGGGACGACGAGGTGGATGCCCTTCGAGGCACGCACGTGGAACTGGCCGCGCTCGCCGACCATCGCCTGGGTGTCGTCGGTCCACACCCCCGTGGCGTTGACGATCTGCTTGGCGTTGATGACGAACTCGCGGTCGGTCAGCTTGTCGACCGCTCGCACCCCGGTGACGCGCTCGCCCTGGCGCAGGAAGCCGACGGCCGCCACGCGGTTTGCGACGTGGGCGCCGTAGCTGGCGGCCGTGCGGGCCAGCTCCATGGTGTGCCGGGCGTCGTCGACCTGCGCGTCGTAGTACTGGACCGCGCCGGTCAGGGCACTGCTCTTGAGGCTCGGCATGAGGCGCAGCGCCTGGCGCCGGGTGAGGTGTCGGTGGTGGGGGAGGCCGCCGCCGTGGCCGGAGCTCATCGCCATCGCGTCGTAGAGGGCGATGCCCGACCCGACGTAGGCGCGCTCCCAACCGTGGTGGGTCAGCGGGTAGAGGAACGGGACGGGGCGCACCAGGTGGGGCGCGAGCCGGGTGAGCAGGAGGCCGCGCTCGTGCAGCGCCTCGCGCACCAGCGCGAAGTCGAGCATCTCGAGGTAGCGCAGGCCGCCGTGGACCAGCTTGCTGCTGCGCGACGAGGTGCCGCTCGCGAAGTCGCGCTGCTCGATCAGGCCGGTGGACAGGCCACGGGTGACGGCGTCGAGGGCGGTGCCGGAGCCGACGACACCCCCGCCGATCACGAGCAGGTCGAGCTCCTCGCCACTGCCGAGCTGCTCGATCGCGCGGTCACGGCGCTGCGGCGAGAGCGTCGTGTCGGTGCCAGCCAGACCCATGTCCTACCCCTCGTCGACGTCCACCCAGTCCAGGGTGCGTTCCACGGCCTTGCGCCACCCGGCATACCCGTCGCTGCGCTGCCGGTCGGACCAGGTCGGTGACCACCGCTTCGACTCCTGCCAGTTGGCGCGGAGCTCGTCGGTGTCCGACCAGAACCCGGTGGCCAGACCTGCAGCGTAGGCCGCGCCGAGCGCGGTCGTCTCGGCGACCACGGGCCGGGACACGGGAACGCCGAGGATGTCGGACTGGAGCTGCATGCAGAGGTCGTTCGCGGTGACGCCGCCGTCGACCTTGAGCACCTCCAGCTCGACTCCGCTGTCCTTCGTCATCGCGTCAGAGACGTCGCGGGTCTGGTAGCAGATCGCCTCGAGGGTGGCCCGCGCCAGATGGGCGTTGGTGTTGAACCGGCTCATGCCGACGATCGCCCCGCGGGCGTCCGGTCGCCAGTAGGGGGCGAACAGGCCCGAGAAGGCGGGCACGAAGTAGAGCCCGCCGGTGTCGTCGACCTGCTTGGCGAGCCGCTCGATGTCTGCCGCGCCGGAGATGATGCCGAGCTGGTCGCGCAACCACTGGACGGCCGAGCCGGTGACCGCGATCGAGCCCTCGAGCGCGTAGACGGGCTTGGCGTCGCCGAGCTGGTAGCAGAGCGTCGTCAGCAGACCTGACTCGCTGCGGACGATCTCCTCGCCGGTGTTGAGGATCATGAAGTTGCCGGTGCCGTAGGTGTTCTTGCCCTCCCCGGGCGCGAAGCAGACCTGGCCGACGGTCGCCGCCTGCTGGTCGCCGAGGTCGCCCGCGAGCGGCACCTCGCCGCCCAGGGGGCCACCGGTCCTCGTGGTCCCGTAGAACGCGGGGTCGGAGCTCGGCCGGATGGTGGGGAGCATCTGGCGGGGGATGCCGAAGAAGCCGAGCAGCTCGTCGTCCCAGTCGAGCGTGCGCAGGTCCATCAGCATGGTGCGGCTGGCATTGGTCACGTCGGTGACGTGCACCCCGCCGTCGGTGCCCCCCGTGAGGTTCCAGAGCAGCCAGGTGTCGATGGTGCCGAAGAGCGCGTCGCCCCTCTCCGCGGCCGCGCGCGCCCCGTCCACGTGGTCGAGGATCCACTGCACCTTGCCCGCAGAGAAGTAGGCCGCGGGCGGGATGCCGGCGCGCTCGCGGATGACATCACCCCTGCCGTCCTGGTCGAGCTGGCGGGCGATCCGGTCGGTGCGGGTGTCCTGCCACACGATCGCGTTGTGCAGGGGCCGGCCGGTGCGCTTGTTCCACACCACCGTGGTCTCGCGCTGGTTGGTGATCCCCAGCGCGGACAGGTCGGACGGCTGCAGGTCGAGGTTGGACAGCGCCGAGCCGATGACGGTCTGGGTGCGCTCCCAGATCTCGAGCGGGTTGTGCTCCACCCAGCCGGCCTGCGGCATCACCTGCTCGTGCTCGAGCTGGTGGCGGCCGACCTCGGCGCCGTCGTGGTCGAACACCATGAACCGCGTGCTCGTCGTCCCCTGGTCAACCGCACCAACGAAATCGGCCATGCAGCGACCCTAGTGCGACGTACTGCCGGCCACGCGCCATACGAGGGGTGTGATGGTCATTCCTTCGGGGCGGGCTCGCGCAGCTGGGGGCGGCCGGGCTGCTCACCACCGCGCGCCTCGAGGTAGCTCTGCTTCGGCACCATCACCTTGCGGCGGAAGATGCAGACCAGCGTGCCGTCCTGGTTGTAGCCCTTGGTCTCGACGTGGACGACGCCGCGGTCGTCCTTGGACGTCGACTCCCACTTGTCCAGCACCTCGGTCTGCCCGTAGACGGTGTCGCCGTGGAAGGTCGGCGCCACGTGGCGCAGCGACTCGACCTCCAGGTTGGCGATCGCCTTGCCCGAGACGTCGGGGACGCTCATGCCGAGCAGGAGTGAGTAGATGTAGTTGCCGACCACCACGTTCTTGCCGAACTGCGTGGTGTTCTCCGCGTAGTTGGCGTCGAGGTGGAGCGGGTGGTGGTTCATCGTGAGCAGGCAGAACAGGTGGTCGTCGTACTCGGTCACCGTCTTGCCGGGCCAGTGCTGGTAGACCGCGCCGACCTCGAACTCCTCATAGCTGCGTCCGAACTGCATGGCCCCCATCCTGCCGAGCAGGACGTCACCGCGACACCGGTGTGCCGCGTGCGTTCCCTCACAGCGGCGGCTCGGGAAAGCTCGCGGCGGCTCGGGAAAGCTCGGAGAAGGCTCGGAAAAAAGCTCGAAAAAAGTTTCGACCAAAGATCGAGGAGCACGTGACCCGCCCGTCAAGGTGGTGACAGGGCCGTGTGGCCACCATCCCCCACCGGGGCAGCAAACCGTGAAGGCAGCCATGAAATACGTGATCATGATCCACTCCAACCCCCAGCCGTGGGGCCACCCCACGAGCGACTTCCTCGCCGAGCACCAGGCCCTGCCGGAGGCCGAGCGGGCGCAGCTCAACGCCGACTTCGACTCCGTGCTCGAGGACCTGTCGGCCAAGGGTGAGCTGCTCGGCGGCCAGGCGCTGGGCGACCCGGCCGACGCCCGCCTGATCCGCTGGCACGCGGGGCGGCGCAAGATCACCGAGGGTCCCTACGCCGAGACGGTCGAGCAGTTCGCCGGGTTCTTCCTCATCGACGTCGCGAGCCAGGAACGGGCCGAGGAGGTCGCCCTCAAGTTCGGCGGCCCCGGGGAGACCGTCGAGCTGCGTCCCGTCGCCGACTGAGTCGTTCGGCAGGAATCGGCCGATCGCCCGAGCTCGCGGGCATCCCGGGGTCCTGTGCTCGGGAACCGGGTGATTGGCCGGCTTCCCGGGCGATCAGCTCGTCCCGGCGTCGACGGAGCTCCCGACCGGCTCGTAGAAGTAGTTGTTGTCGCCGGTGACGAACTTGCGACCTCGTCGATGAACAGCCCGAACCCGATGCCGGCGAACACGGTGGCGACGGTCTTCGCGGTGCGGCTCAGGAACAGCATGAACATCAGCAGCGCCACGAGCATGCCCAGGCCGCCCCAGAGCAGGTGCGCCAGGTGCAGGGTCCCGCTGCCGAGCTGAGGGAACCCGGTGGCCGCGAGGTACATCCGGGTCAGCGCGATCGACAGCACCGAGCAGACGAGGAAGACCTCGAACCGGTCCGCCCCCTCGGCATCGCGGATCGGCAGACGCGTGCTGGAGGCCACCTGCCGATGATCGCACGCGGTGGGCCCTACCCTTGGGCACGTGCCGATCGACCTCCACACCCACTCCACGGCGAGCGACGGCACCGAACCCGCCGACGTCGTCGTGGCGGAGGCGGCGCGCGCCGGCCTCGACGTGGTGGCGCTCACCGACCACGACACGTATGCCGGGTGGCCGGCTGCCGTGGCCGCCGCCCACGAGGTGGGTGTCGACCTGGTGCGCGGTGTCGAGGTCTCGTGCTCGCAGCGGGGGGTCAGCGTGCACCTGCTGGCCTACCTGGTCGACCCGCAGGCGCCCGGCCTGCTCGCCGAGCTGGACCGCGCGCGCGACTCCCGGGTGACCCGGATCGACCGGATGGTCGAGCTGATGGCCGCCGACGGCATACCCGTGACGGTCGAGGAGGTGCGGGCCCGGGCAGGCGACGGCACCACGCTCGGCCGGCCCCACGTCGCCGACGTCCTGGTCGACAACGGCTTCGTGTCCACGCGCGACGAAGCGTTCTCGGACGTGCTGCGCAACGGCAGCCGCTACCACGTCTCGCACTACGCCCCCAACCCCGTCCGCGCCGTCGAGCTCGTGCGCGCAGCGGGTGGTGTGCCGGTGATGGCGCACCCGTTCGCGAACGGCCGTGGGTGGACCGTGGACGACGCGGTGATCGAGCGGATGGCCGACGCGGGGCTCGCGGGGCTCGAGGCGCACCACCGCGACCACACGCCGGCCGAGCGCACCCACGCGGTCGAGCTCGCGGCGCGGCTGGGGCTGTTCGTCACCGGGTCGAGCGACTACCACGGCTCCGGCAAGGAGAACCGGCTCGGCGAGAACACCACCACCCCGGAGGTCCTCGCCCGGATCGAGGACCAGGCAACCAGCGGCATCGACGTGGTCAGGGCGGCACGCGCGTGAACGACATCATCGACCTGCAGACCTTCGGCTCGGTCTTCGTGACCCTGCTGGTGATCATGGACCCGCCCGGCGCCCTGCCGATCTTCCTCGGGCTGACCAGCTCGCTCACCCAGAAGCAGAAGGTTTCGGCCGCCCGGCGGGCCTCGCTCGTCGCGTTCGGGGTCATCGCGGCCTTCGCGGTGTTCGGCCAGCAGATCCTCAACTACCTGCACATCTCGCTGCCGGCGCTGCAAGGGGCCGGGGGGCTCCTGCTGCTCCTCGTGGCGCTGCAGCTGCTGGTCGGATCGGAGCAGGAGCAGCACGCCGACGCCGGGGTCAACGTCGCTCTGGTGCCGTTGGGCACCCCCCTGCTGGCCGGGCCGGGGGCGATCGTCGCGACGATGTTGGCCGTGCAGGGCGCCGACCGCGCGGCCGACTACGTCGCGGTCGCCATCGGCCTGGTCGCCACGATGGTGGTGGTGTGGCTCTTCTTCCGGTTCGCCGGCTACATCCACCGGGTGCTCAAGGACAGTGGGACGGTGCTGCTCACCAAGATCGCCGGGCTGCTCCTGTCCGCCATCGCGGTGCAGATGGTCGCCGACAGCATCCGGGCCTTTGTCACCGGTACCGCCTAGCGTGGGCGACATGGGTGTGGGTCAGGCAGCCGCGGGGGAGGCAGCGCTGGGCGACGGCGGGCCGGCACGGGCCGCGGGCGTGCAGCAGGAGTTCGTCGGTATGCCGCAGCGGCTGTTCCGGGGCAGCCCCAGCAAGCTGCTGGCGTGGGTCGACTGCCCGCGCCGCTACCGCATGCAGTACCTCGACCGACCGGCGCCGCCGTCGCGGCCGCAGCGCGCGCACACGTCGTTCGGGGTCGCCGTCCACAACGCCCTGCGTGACTGGTGGGACCTGCCGGTGGAGCGCCGGTCCCCGGCTGCAGGGGCCGAGCTGGTGCGCACCTCGTGGATCGACGTCGGCTTCCGTGACGCCGACCAGTCGCTCGAGTGGCGCGAGCGCGCGCAGCAGCACGTGGTCGCCTACCTCGACGACGTCGACCCGGCCCACCAGCCGCTCGGCATCGAGCGGACCGTGTCGCTCAAGACCTCCGTGCTCACGCTGCAGGGACGGATCGACCGGCTCGACGACCGCGGCGGCGAGCTGGCGGTCGTCGACTACAAGACCAGCCGGTCCCAGCCGACCGACGACGACGCGCGCACCTCCCTGCCGCTGGCCCTCTATGCCGCGGCGGCCTGGAAGATGTTCCGCCGCAAGTGCGTCCGGGTCGAGCTGCACCACCTCCCGACCGGCACCGTGGCCGCCCACGATCACACCGGCGAGTCGCTGAAGCGCAAGGTCGACGAGGCCGACTCGATCGCCCGGGAGGCCCGCGCGGCCGAGGCCGACTACCGCGAGCTCGGCGTCGACTCGAGCCGGTTCCCGGCCAGGGTCGGCCCGATCTGCCAGTGGTGCGACTTCCGCGCACACTGCCCGGCGGGTCAGGCCTTCGGCCCGGAGAAGTCCGACTGGGCCGCCCTGGAGCAGCCGGCAGCCGTGGCGACAGGCACCGGCGCGCTGACCTGACGGTCGGCCTGCCACCGGCGGGTGGGTCTCACCAGTCCCAGCGGATCCCTACCACGCCCGGTCCGACGTGGTGCAGCACGTGCTGCACGCTGGTCGACCCCGACAGCGTCACCGGTCGGGAGGTGGTCCGCGCGCCGAGCGTGCTGTAGGTCTCGACGCGGGACGGCAGCCGCTCGGGGGAGAAGCGGACCCAGATCATCAGCTCGGTGACCTCGCGCAGCAGGTAGTACTCGATGCAGTGCCTTGCGCCCAGGTCGCGGGGCAGCACCACGCGGTGCTCGGCCGCAGCCGTCTCGCCGAGCCGCAGCGGCCGGTCGAGCACCAGCTCGGCGGCGAAGACACCGACGTCGGGACGGGACACCTCGCGACCCACCCGGCACCCGCTGACGGGGACGAACTCGGCCCGCTCGCCACTGGGCACGTCGATGGTCAGCAGGGCGGGCAGCCGCTGGGCGCCGGGCCGGACCGCTCGCACCACGTTGCGGATCGTCCGGAACCGCTCGACGCCCGCCTCGTCGACGTCGAGGGTGTCGTGGATGGTGACGTCGACCAGGTCGGGGCTGGTCCCGAAGCCCAGGTCGGTCAGGGCCAGCTCCGCGGCCGGGTGGTCGATGGGCAGCGCGCCGTGGGTGACCTGCTGCGGCACGAACGGCCGCCGCCGCGGCCCGATCCGGTCGAGGAGGTGTCCGTGCGGCAGCTGCAGGAGCTCCTCGAGGTGGAGCACCGCGCGCAGGGAGGAGCCCCGCTGCGGGAGACTGCGTCCCGACTGCCAGTAGCTCAGCGTGGCGATGCTGACCGGGGTGCCACGCTCGGCCAGTCGACGACGCAGGGACTCCAGGCTCCGCCCGCTGCCTGCGATGGCGCTGCGCAGCGCCTCGGAGAACCCATCGGGCTCGGCAACGCGCGACCCACCCCGGGTGGCGCCGTCCACGGCGTCCCCTGATGCCATGCTGCCACCCCCTGCTGGGCGCTGCGGTGCGACGAGCGTGGTGCGGCCTCCCCCCGGCACCCCAAAGCTCTTGAAGGCTCAACAGTACAGCCGTGAGGGGCCGGGCATGGCGCAACCGGCGGTTTTGCTCCGGCGGCGACCGGGCGGGTGGGGGCACCTGACAGACTTGCCCCACCGGCATACCCGTCGAGGCAACCACAGCAGAAGGGCGGCCCTGGTGCCCACCACCCGCACGAAGCCGGCCACCGTCGTCGCCGTGGCCAACCAGAAGGGCGGCGTCGCCAAGACGACGTCGGTCGCGTCGCTGGGCGCGGCCTTCGCCGAGCAGGGCCGGCGCGTGCTGCTCGTCGACCTCGACGCGCAGGCGTGCCTCACCTTCAGCCTCGGGGTGGACCCCGACGAGGTTGACCGCTCGGTCAACGAGGTGCTGCTCGGGCAGGCCTCGATCGCCGACGTGACGGTGACCTGCGACGACGGGGTCGACCTGGTGCCGAGCGTCATCGACCTCGCCGGCGCCGAGGCGCAGCTGCTGCCCAGGCCGGGGCGCGAGTTCGTCCTGCGCACCGTCCTGGAGGAGGTGCGCGACGACTACGACGTGATCCTGCTCGACTGTTCCCCGAGCCTCGGCGTGCTGACCCTCAACGCCCTGACGGCCAGCCAGGCCCTGATCATCCCGATGCCCTGCGAGATGCTCAGCCACCGCGGGGTCGGCCAGCTGCTCGACACCGTGGCCGACGTCCAGAAGATCCTCAACCCGGCCCTCGAGGTCTGGGGCATCCTCCCGACCCTCTTCGACGGCCGCAGCAACCACGCTCGCGAGGTGCTCGCCGACGTGGGTGAGCGCTACGACCTCCCGGTGCTCGACCCGCCGATCCCGAAGACGGTGCGGTTCGCCGAGGCGCCCGCCGTCGGTCGCTCGATCCTCGCGACCTCTCGCACCTCGAAGGGCGCGAAGGCCTACCGGGACGTGGCGGCAGCCCTCGCCAAGCGCCTCTGAGCAGGGCCAGCTGACGGGTCCGTGGCAATCCTCCGAACGGTTGGCATGGGTCCTCCACCGATCGGGTCCACCTGCCTGTCGAGGGCTCGGAGATCCCACGATTGCCTGTCTCGATGTGCATCTGGGCTCGATGGTGGGCATCATCGTTGCCGCTGCCGCGCGTGCCCCCGAACGATTGGCAGTCGAGGAGCCCCATGTCCGTCCCCCTGTCCCGCCGCCCGGCCTGGTTGCTGCGCGCCGTCGTCCTGGTGCTCGCCAGTGGTCTCCTGACGGTCGCCCCCACCGGCGCCCTGCCCGGTCAGCCCGGTGCCAAGGCGGCTGCCGCCGAGGTGGCGAGCACGGCTGCCACCCCTGCGGCCAGCTCGACGCACCCCTTCAGCGCCCCGATCTGGTCGCCGCTGCGCTCGTCGGCGTGGGTCGGCTGCGTCAAGACGAACTGCACCGAGGACGGCGGGGCCTACCACGGCTACTGGGCGATCGACTTCGCCGGTGAGCTCGGTGACCCGGTGCACGCGGCCGGGGCCGGCATCTTCCACATCGGGGCCAACGCACCCTCCTGCTCGTCGAGCGGGCAGACCGACGGGGTGTGGGTGTGGGTCGACCACGGTGGTGGCCTGGTCACCAAGTACGCCCACCTCGACTCCATCACGGCCACCGAGGGCCAGCTGGTCACCCCGGCGACGATGATCGGCCGGATGGGGCACTGGGGCGACACCGCCCCGTGCCTGTCCAACTACCTGCACTTCGAGGTGCGCACCGAAGGCATCAAGGGCCCGCGCATCGAACCCACGTCGCTCCGGGCCTGCACGAGCTCGGGTGTGGCGGTGATGCCCGGGATCTTCAACGGTGCGACCAGCTTCGACGCCGTCGACCGCCGCGAGTTCGCCACGCCGTCGGCCAGCTCGGGCTGCATCACGGACGTCTGGAACAAGACCCCCGCGCAGCCGACGCTGACTGCGACGCGCGCCAACCGGGCCGCGGTGGTGAAGTGGAGCACCCCGCCGGCCGGGGTCTACTACGTGCGGATCGCGACGCGCGCCTGGAGCAGCGCCCTGGGGCACTGGAAGGACCCGATCTACTCGACGGTCTCCGCCTCCAAGGGCAGCGCCACCGTCACGGGTCTGGCCAACGGGATCGCCCACCAGGTGCAGATCGCCTTCCCCAACTCCTCGGGCTACAGCCAGTGGTCGTCGATCGCGACGGTCACCCCCGCCACCGTCCCGTCGGCGCCGCCGTCCCCGCGCTACCTCACCTCGCCGAAGAACACCTACGTGCACTACGGCTGGTATGGCGCGGCGAACAACGGCGCGGCCCTGACCAAGTACACGACCCAGGTGCGGTGCTACCGCAGCGGCGTCTGGACCGCCTGGAAGAGCGCGACCACCGGCCCCACGGTGCTCTACTACAACCATCTCGGGCTCACCGGCTACACGTCCTGCCAGGTCAGGGTGAACGCCACGAACGGCATGGGCACCAGCGCCTGGTCGACGGTCAGCAGCATCCGCAAGAGCGCCTGAACCGCAGCCGGAGGACACCGGCGGCGGAATAGTCGCGGCGGGCAGGGACTTGTCCCCAGACGGGAACCGAACCCGATCCAAGGAGAAGCATGTCCCGCACCGCTGCCCTGTCCACCGCGTCCGCCGGAGCTCCGCTCACGGCGACGACCATCGAGCGTCGCGACCTGCGCGACGACGACATCACCATCGACATCGCGTACGCCGGCATCTGCCACAGCGACATCCACCAGGTCCGTGAGGAGTGGGGGAGCGCGATCTTCCCGATGGTCCCGGGCCACGAGATCGCCGGGGTCGTCTCGGCCGTCGGCGACGGGGTGACCCGCTACCAGGTCGGCGACCGCGTCGGCGTCGGCTGCATGGTCGACTCGTGCGGCGAGTGCGAGTTCTGCAAGGACGGCCAGGAGCAGTTCTGCGTCAAGGGCGCCGTCATGACCTACAACGGCAAGGGCTACGACGGCGAGGAGACGATGGGCGGCTACAGCCAGCAGGTCGTCGTGAGCGAGCGGTTCGCCGTCCGCATCCCCGACGCCCTCGAGCTCGACGTCGCGGCGCCGCTGCTGTGCGCCGGCATCACCACCTACAACCCGCTCAAGCGCTGGGGTGCGGGTCCGGGCACGAAGGTCGCCGTCGTCGGGCTGGGCGGCCTCGGGCACCTGGGCGTGAAGTTCGCCGCCGCCCTCGGGGCCGAGGTCACCGTGCTCAGCCAGTCGACCGCCAAGCAGGCCGACAGCACGCGGTTCGGCGCCGTCGACCACCGTGCCACCAAGGACGACTCGACGTTCAAGGACCTGCGCGGCACGTTCGACCTGATCCTCAACACGGTCAGCGCGAACCTGCCGTTCGACGACTACCTCGCGCTGCTCAAGCCCAACGGTGCGATGGTCAACGTGGGTGCGCCGAGCGACCCCAGCTCGTTCCAGGCGTTCTCGCTGATCGGGGGCAGCAAGGTCCTCGCCGGCTCCAACATCGGCGGGATCCCGCAGACCCAGGAGATGCTCGACTTCGCCGCCGAGCACGGCATCGCCGCCGAGATCGAGACGATCAGCGCCGACCAGGTCAACGAGGCCTACGACCGCGTCGTGAGCTCGGACGTGCGCTACCGCTTCGTCATCGACACCGCCACGATCACCGCCTGACCCAGCGTCACGGGGCACCGACCCCCGCCGCTATCTCATGCAAAAGGCGAGTTAGCGCCGCCCCGGGGCGGCGCTAACTCGCCTTTTGCATGAGATGGCGCCGCTGAACCGCGGACATGGGTATGCCGCGCGGCTCAGCCGCGCGGCATACCCGTCTGGTGCGTGGGGGTCGGCTCAGGCCTGGGTGCTGGCCTCACCGGCGGTGCTGCCACCGCGGGTGCGGCGCCGGTTGCGGTTGCGCCGCGGCTTGCTGGCGCCGTCGCCGTCCTGGGGGGCGTCGCTGCGGCGCTCGCCGCCACGGCCACCCTCGCGACCACCACGACCGCCGTCGCGGCCACCACGACCACCGCGGTCACGGTCGCCGCCGCCGGCCGGGCGTCGGCCGCTGGACTTGCCGGTCTCGCCGAGGTCCTCGAGCACCTCGGCGTCGAGGCCGGCGAGGTGCTGGGCGGCCTTGGGCAGCCGGCCCTTGGCGGTGCGCGGGATGTCGAGCTGCTCGAAGAGGTGGTCGGAGGAGGAGTAGGTCTCCTCGGGCTCGGGGATGCCGAGGTCGAGGGTCTTGTTGATCAGCCCCCAGCGCGGCATGTCGTCCCAGTCGACGAAGGTGACGGCGATACCGGTGTTGCCGGCGCGGGCGGTGCGACCGATCCGGTGCAGGTAGGTCTTCTCGTCCTCGGGGCACTGGTAGTTGATGACGTGCGTGACGTTGTCGACGTCGATGCCGCGGGCGGCGACGTCAGTGGCCACCAGGATGTCGACCTTGCCGTTGCGGAACGCGCGCAGGGCCTGCTCGCGAGCGCCCTGGCCGAGATCGCCGTGGATCGCGGCGGCGGCGAACCCACGCTCGGTGAGCTCGTCGGCGACCTTCGCGGCGGTGCGCTTGGTGCGGCTGAAGATGATGGTGAGCCCGCGACCCTCGGCCTGGAGCATGCGGGCCAGCATCTCGACCTTGTCCATCGCGTGGGCGCGGTAGACGAACTGCTCGACGGCCTTGACGGTGTGCGCGTTCTCCTGGTCGTCGCCCATCGCCCGGATGTGCGTCGGCTGGCTCATGTAGCGGCGGGCCAGCGCCACGACGGCACCGGGCATGGTGGCCGAGAAGAGCATCGTCTGGCGGGCCGGCGAGGTCATCGCGAGCAGCTTCTCGACATCGGGGAGGAACCCGAGGTCGAGCATCTCGTCGGCCTCGTCGAGGACCACGGTCTTGGCGTGCGACAGGTCGAGGTGGCCCTGCTTGGCGAGGTCGATGAGGCGTCCTGGGGTGCCGACGACGATCTCGACACCGGCCTTGAGCGCGTCGATCTGCGGCTCGTAGGCGCGGCCGCCGTAGACGGTGAGCACGCGGATGCCGCGGCGCTTGCCGGCCCGCTCGAGGTCGCTGGCGACCTGGACCGCCAGCTCACGCGTCGGGGCGACGGCCAGTGCCTGCGGCTTGCCGGCGTGCTTGAAGCCCTCCCAGGCGTCGTCGACCCTGGACACCGTGCGGTTGAGCATGGGCACGCCGAAGCCCAGCGTCTTGCCGGTGCCGGTCTTGGCCTGGCCGATGATGTCGTGACCGGACAGGGCCACGGGCAGCGTCATCGCCTGGATCGGGAAGGGGGTGACGATGCCGGCGTCGCCCAGGGAGGCGACGATGTCGGGGTGGACGTCGAAGTCGGCGAAGGTCACGTCCGCGGGTGCGGGCGCGCCGGTGGTGTTCTCGGTCATGGAGTTCTCTCGATCGGGGGCGCACCCCTCAGGAGCGCGCTCGCACAGCGGGCCGATCGGAGGTCTTCGTCAATGCTCGTGAGCGGGCTGCGGATCGTCTCCGCGGCTGATTCGTGCCGACCGGGCACCTTTGACCCGTCCACTCTAGCCCGGTACGGGTCACTTTCCCGCATCGGTGACCCCGTCGCGCCCGTGCCGAGGTGGTCGCCGGGTCGTCGCGACCACCCGCCGTTAGGGTGACCGACATGACCACGGACGACTGGCTGGCCGACCCGCAGTACCGCGACGCGGTGGCAGACCTGCTGGGGGTGCTGGCCTACGGCGAGCTGACCGCCTTCACCCGGCTCGCCGGTGACAGCGAGCTGTCGCCGAGCCAGCCGCTCAAGGCAGCCGTGGCCGGACTGGCCGTCGCGGAGTTCCGGCACTACGAGATCCTGGTCGCGCGGATGGCCGAGATGGGCATCGACCCCGAGGCGGCGATGGCCCCGTTCATCGCCCCGATCGATGCCTTCCACGAGCGCACCCGGCCGTCCAGCTGGCTCGAGGGCCTGGTCAAGGCCTATGTCGGTGACGGCATCGCCACCGACTTCTACCGCGAGATCGCCGCCTACGTGGATCCCTCGACCCAGTCGCTCGTGCACTCCGCCATGGAGGACGTCGGCCAGGCGGAGTTCGTCGTGAAGGTGGTGCGGGAGTCGATCAAGGCGGACCCCAAGATCGCCGGCCGGCTCGCGCTCTGGGGGCGCCGGCTCGTCGGCGAGGCGCTGTCCCAGGCCCAGCAGGTGGCCGTCGAGCGCGATGCCCTGGCCTCGTTGCTCGTGGGCGGCGTCGGCGGAGCGGACCGGCCCAGTGCCGACCTGGCCGAGCTGGGTCGGATGTTCGCCCGGCTGACCGACGAGCACACCCGGCGGATGGGCCGCCTCGGCCTCGCCGCCTGACCCGTGCGAAAGGGCCCCGTCCTCGTGGACGGGGCCCTTTCGCGAACGGGTCCGTGGTTCGGACTCGACGTCAGATCTGCTTGCGGTTGCGACCCGTGATCGCGCCGTAGACGACGACGAAGACGATGGCAGCCACGATGCTGGTGATCCAGCGGAGCCAGTCGATGCTGCCGTCGTCCTTCGGTGCGCCCCAGATCCAGTAGCCGACGAGGGCGCCCAGGATGCCGAGGATGACCGTGACGACCGCGCTGATGTTCTGCTTGCCCGGCATGATGAGTCGAGCGAGCACTCCGATGATCGCACCGAAGATGATGGTGCCGATGATTCCGGTGATCATTTCAGCTCCTTCTGCGCGTGAGTTCCGCGCAACGTTGTGGGCCTTGGGTCAGGCCCGAACAGGCCAACCTGACCATGAAATGCCCCGAAATGCACGCTTGAAACCCTGCTCGGCCGATCACGGAGTGGACACGATCGGCCGCTGTTTGCGCAGGTCAGCGGGCCGTGGCCGGCCCTACGACGCCGGGTCAGACGCCGAAGCCCACCCCGCGCTTCTCGGACTCACCGATCTGCACGTAGCCGAGCACCGCGGCGGGGACCAGCACCTGGCGGCCCTTGTCGTCGGCGAGGGCGAGGACGGTGCCCTTCTCGAGCGACGCGCTCACGGCTGCCGCGACGTCCGCCGCGGACTCGGTGGACTCGAAGACGACCTCACGCGCGACGTTCTGGACACCGATGCGGACCTCCACGGTGGTTCCCTTCTCTGCTGGGTGGACGGCTGAACCCTGCGAGGGGTGCGCAGCCGTCCGGGTGGGCACGCGGCATACGAGCGCGTGCTGGACTGTCGACAAGGCTAACGAGCGGTGCGTCAGGAACCTTCCCCGCCCACCTTCGGGAACGACCCGAGGCCCCGCCAGGCCAACGCTCCCATGAGGAGGGCGGCCTCGTCCTTGGGCACGTCGGACCCCTGGGCGAGCCAGTGCCGGGCGCTGACCTGCGCGAGGCCGGTCAGGGCCATGCCGAGCAGCGAGGCGTCCTCGTCGGTGAGCCCGGTGTCCTCGGCGATGACCTCGGCCACCGCCTCGGCGCAGACCAGGCCGACGGCGTCGAGGCGGTTGCGCACCGCCGACTCGTTGGTGAGGTCGGACTCGAAGATCAGCCGGAAGGCCGCACCGTCGCGAGACACGAAGTCGAAGTAGGCGGCGATCGTCGCGTAGACCCGCTCCTTGTTGTCCGTCGTGGAGGCGAGCGCCTCGCGGACGAGCTGCTCCAGGGCCTCGCTGTGCTTGTCGAGGAGCGCGAGGTAGAGCTCGAGCTTGCCGGGGAAGTGCTGGTAGAGCACCGGCTTGGAGACCCCGGCGCGATCGGCGATGTCGTCCATCGCGGCCGCGTGGTAGCCGGACTCGACGAAGGCGGCCTGGGCGGCCTCGAGGAGCTGGGCGCGCCGGGCTGAGCGCGGGAGACGCTGGCCACGGGCGGTGTCGGTGCCTTGGACTGCTCGGATCGACATGGGAGCTCTCTTGTTCGACGGTGCCGCGGTGGCAGCCTGACTGCGTTGTCGGGGACATCGTACGGGTGGGTAACCTGCATCACATGGCGATCCCACCGCTGGTCGTGCCCGGACCTGAGCTGACCACCGAGCAGAAGGCCCGCTACGCCCGCCACATCCTGCTCCCCGAGATCGGGGTCGAGGGCCAACGCAGGTTGGCCAACGCCCGGGTGCTGGTCGTCGGTGCCGGTGGCCTGGGCTCGCCGGCGCTGATGTACCTCGCGGCCGCGGGGGTGGGCACGATCGGCGTGGTCGACGACGACGTGGTCGACGCATCGAACCTCCAGCGCCAGGTCGTCCACGGCGTCGCCGACGTGGGACGGGCCAAGACGGAGTCGGCGGCGGAGACGGTGGCGGCGATCAACCCGCTGGTGACCGTGGTGCGCCACGACGTGCGGCTCACGTCCGAGAACGCCCTCGACATCCTGGCCGGCTACGACCTCGTCGTCGACGGGGCGGACAACTTCCCGACCCGCTACCTGGTCAACGACGCCTGCGTCTTCCTCGGCCGGCCGCACGTCTGGGGGTCGATCTACCGGTTCGACGGCCAGGTGTCGGTGTGGTTCGCGGGGCACGGTCCCTGCTACCGCTGCGTCTTCCCCGACCCGCCGCCGCCCGACGCCGTGCCGTCCTGCGCGACCGGTGGTGTGCTGGGTGTGCTGTGCGCCGCGGTCGGGTCGGTGCAGGTCGCGGAGGCCATCAAGCTGATCGTGGGGCAGGGGGACCCACTCGTCGGGCGGCTGCTGGTGCACGACGCCCTGCGCCAGACCTGGGACTCGCTCACCGTGCGCGCCGACCCGGACTGCCCCGTCTGCGGCGAGTCGCCGACCGTCACCGCCCTGGTCGACTACGAGCAGTTCTGCGGTATGCCGGGTGCCTCCTCCACGTCGGACGACCACGAGGGTGCCGGGCCCGGCTTCGCCGACGTCTCGGCGACCGAGCTGGCGCGGATGCTGCAGGAGCGCGACTCGGGTCAGCGCACCTTCGAGCTGGTCGACGTCCGCGAGCCGGGGGAGCGGGCCGTCGTGTCCATCCCCGGGGCCAGGGCCGTGCACCTCGACCGGTTCCGCGACGGGACGGCCGACCGCGACCTGCCGAGCGGCATACCCGTGGTGCTGATGTGCAAGTCCGGCGTGCGGTCGGCCGAGGCCGCCGGGCTGCTGGCGGCGTCCGGTCGCAGCGACGTCGCGAACCTGTCCGGCGGGGTGCTGGCATGGGTCCACGACGTCGACCCGAGCCTGCCGGTCTACTGAGGGAGACGACCGTGGTCACGGAGCCAGGACGGGTCAGCGGTGCCCCCAGCGAGTTCGCCGAGGACGTCCTGGAGGTGGTCGACACCATCCCGCCCGGCATGGTCATGACCTACGGCGACATCGCCGAGCTGCTCGGCCGTGGCGGGGCGCGCGGTGTCGGCAACGCGATGGCGCGCTACGGGTCCGACGTGCCGTGGTGGCGGGTGGTCCGCGCCGGCGGGTACTTCCCGCAGGGGCTCGAGGACGAGGCGCTCGCGCACTACCGCGGGGAGGGCACGCCGCTGGTCCGCGGCCAGCTCGACGGCCGCCGGGTCGACCTGGCGAGGGCCCGCTGGCTCGAGGCCATCGCGCCGGTCCCGCCCGAGTGACGGTCCGGCGTCCCGACCCTGCGGCCGGATGTCGGTCGGGGATGGTGGGATGAGGGCGTGCTGAACCTCCGTCGCGCCCCGAGCGTGGTGGCCGAGGCGCCGCCGCTCGACGACGTGCAGCTGGCCGCCCTCGCCCACCGCGGCGGGGTGCTGCGCGTGCTCGGTGGTCCGGGCACGGGCAAGACCACCCTCGCGATCGAGGCGGTCGTGGCGCGGGTCCAGTCGGGCGAGGCCGCTGCCGACCAGTGCCTGGTTCTCACCTCGTCCCGCGTCGCGGCCGGGAGCCTGCGGGAGCGGGTCACGGCGCGGCTGGGCGGCACGTCCACCGAGCCGCTGGCCCGCACCCACCAGGCGCTCGGTTTCGGCCTCCTGCGCCAGGCCGCGGCCCTGCGCGGCGACCCGACCCCGCGGCTGCTCAGCGGCCCCGAGCAGGACGTCATCCTGCGCGAGCTGCTGGCCGGCCACGCCGCAGAGGGCACCGGTCCCGTCTGGCCCGAGCGGGTGCAGCTGGCGCTCGGCACCCGCGGCTTCCGGAGCGAGCTGCGCGACCTGCTGATGCGCGCGGTGGAGCACGACCTCGAGCCCGCCGACCTGGCCCGGCTGGGCCGCGAGCACGATCGTCCGGAGTGGGTGGCCGCGGCCGACGTCCTGGCCGAGTACGACGAGGTCACGGCGCTCTCGGCACCGGGCGCCTACGACCCGGCCTGGATCCTCGGTGCGGCCTGCGACCTGCTCGACGAGGACCCGGCCGCGCGTGCCCGGTTCGTCGACGGGCTGCGGCTGGTCGTGGTCGACGACGCCCAGGAGCTCACCTCGGCGGCCGCGCGGCTGCTGCGCACGATCGCCACCCCGGGCGTCGACGTCGTGCTCCTCGGCGATCCCGACAGTGCCGTCCAGACCTTCCGCGGGGCCGACCCGCGGCACCTCGCCGACGGCTGGGAGTCCCTGGGTGCCAGCCCGGCGGGCGGCGAGCCGCAGACCCTCGTGCTGCCCACGGCTCACCGGCTGCCGCAGGCCGTGGTCGACGCGGCGGCGCGGGTCGCGCCCAAGATCGGGGCGCTCGCCGGTGGTGTCCAGCGTGGTGCGGCCGCAGGACGCGCCGGTGGCCGGGTCGACGTCCGCCTGCTGCGCGCGGTGAGCCAGGAGGCGAGCCACGTGGCCGCCGAGCTGCGCGAGTCGCACCTGCGGTTCGGCATCCCGTGGTCGGAGATGGCCGTGATCGTCCGCGGTCAGGGCCGCACCGCCACGCTGCGCCGGGTGTTGATGGCGGCCGGCGTCCCGGTGGCCGGCTCGTCGACCGACCTCCCGGTGCGTGACGAGGTGGCGGTGCGACCGCTCCTCTCGCTTCTCGAGGTCGTGCTCGAGCGCGCCCGGGGTGTCGACGACGCCCTGTCACCCCAGGTCGCGGCCGACACCCTGCTGTCCCCGATCGGCGGGGCCGATGCGGTGGGACTGCGGCGGCTGCGTCGGGCCCTGCGCAGGCTCGAGCTCGAGGGTGGGGGCGGCCGCACCAGTGACGAGCTGCTCGCGGAGGCGCTGCTGGCGCCCGGTGCGCTGGTCGAGACGGGCCCCGAGGGCAACCCGGCGCGCCGGGTCGCCGCCACCATCGCCGCCGGCGTCCGGGCCGCTCGTGGCACGGCCGAGCAGACCCCGTCGGGCCCGGTGTGGCGCTGGGAGGCCGGCGTGAGCGCCGAGTCGGTGCTGTGGGCGATGTGGGCTGCGACCGGCCTGGGTGCCGAGTGGCAGGCCACCGCCCTGGCCGGCGGTGCCGGCGCGGCGCGGGCCGATCGTGACCTCGACGCCGTGGTGGGGCTGTTCGACGCGGCGGCCAAGTTCGTCGACCGGCTGCCGCAGGCCGGCCCCGAGGAGTTCCTCACCCACATCGGCAGCCAGGACATCCCGGGTGACACCCTCGTCGCCCGCTCGCCGGTGGGCGAGTCGGTCACCGTGACCACCCCACAGGCCGCCGCCGGGCGCCAGTGGCAGCTCGTCGTCGTCGCGGGGGTGCAGGAGGGCGTGTGGCCCGACCTGCGGCTGCGCGGCTCGCTGCTGGGGTCCGAGCACCTGGTCGACGTCGTCAGCGGTCGGGCTGGCACGTTCCGGGCCGCGCAGGCCGCCGTCCGCTACGACGAGACGCGGTCCTTCCTCGTCGCGCTGACCCGGACCAGTGACCGGGTGGTCGTGACGGCGGTGCGGTCCGACGACGAGCAGCCGTCGGTCTACCTCGACGTCGTCGACCCCGAAACCATTGCCACCCAAGGAGAGCGAGGGTTCGCCGAGGTCGCCCGCACGATGACCCTGCCGACCCTGGTGGGCGAGCTGCGCCGCCACCTCGTGTCCGACGACGAGACCGTGCGGCGCACCGCGGTGGCTGCGCTCGCACGGCTGACGCGCGAAGGGGTGCCGGGTGCCGACCCGGCGCAGTGGTGGGTGCTGCGCGAGGTGTCCGACGAGCGCCCCCTGCGCGGACCCGACCAGGAGGTCCGGGTGTCGCCGAGCAAGGTCGAGTCGTTCGGCAACTGCGGGCTGCGCTGGCTGCTCGGCTCGGTGGGGGGCGATGGCCCGTCGGTGGGCGCCGCCGACATCGGCACCCTGGTCCACGACATCGCCGCCGAGCTCGGTGACGTCGACGCCGACACGCTGGTCGCCGAGGTGGATGCCCGGTGGGGCCGCCTCGGCATGCCGTCGGGCTGGGTCTCCGACCGCAAGCGCCACGAGGCGCACGGCATGGTGCGCCGCCTGGCCACCTACTTCGACGAGTCGCGCGCCGCGGGCTGGGTCCGGCTCGGTGCCGAGGTCGACATGCGGGTGGCCCTCGGGCGCGCCGTGCTGAGCGGCAAGGTCGACCGGATCGAGGGGACTCCCGACGGCACCGGGCTGCGGATCGTCGACTACAAGACGGGCAGCAGCAAGCCCAAGGCCGAGGAGCTGGAGCGGCACCCCCAGCTCGGCGCCTACCAGCTCGGGGTCGAGAGCGGCGCTTTCGGTGACCTGGGCACCCGGTCCGCGGGCGCCGCCCTCCTGCAGGTCGGCAAGGCCGCCCTGGTCAAGACCACCCTGCAGACCCAGGCCCCACTCGCCGCCGACCCCGAGCCGCAGTGGGCTGCCGAGCTGGTCACCAGCACGGCCGAGGGCATGGCCGGCTCGACCTTCCGGGCCACCGTCGGTGACTGGTGCACGATGTGCCAGGTGCGCTCGTCGTGCCCGGCCCAGCCCGAGGGGCGGGTGCTGTGATGACTCCAGAACTGTTGTCCGCCAACGACATCGCGGCCGCGCTCGGTCTGCCTGCGCCCACCGCCCAGCAGGTCGCGGTCATCGAGGCGCCGATGTCACCACTGCTCGTGGTCGCCGGTGCCGGGTCCGGCAAGACCGAGACGATGACCGGACGGGTGGTGTGGCTCGTCGCCAACGGCTTCGTCGAGCCCGACCAGGTGCTCGGCCTCACCTTCACCCGCAAGGCGGCGACCGAGCTGTCCGAGCGCATCGGGGCGCGGCTGCGCCTGCTCCAGCAGCGCGACGTGTGGCACCCCCGCACCGACGACGCCGAGACCGGCGCCGAGGTGCTGGGTGGCACCCCGACCGTGTCCACCTACCACTCGTATGCCGGTCGGCTGGTGCGCGAGCACGCCCTGCGGCTCGGCTACGAGTCCGAGTCGAGGCTGCTCTCAGAGGCGGCCGCCTGGCAGTACGCCTCAGAGGTGGTGGCCGCCTACGACGGGCCGATGGAGGAGGTGCGCTTCGCCGAGTCCACCGTCACCGCGACCGTCGTCGACCTGGCCGGCGAGATGGCCGAGCACCTCGTGGAGGTCGGTGACGTCGCGGCATACCTCGACCGGGTCCTGGCCGCGCTGGCGGCGTTGCCGCCCCACGTCGGCGCGCGAGGCACGGACCTGCCGGGTGAGGTCAAGAAGATGCGGGAGCAGCTGCGCGCCCGTGCCGGGGTGCTGCCGATGGTCGAGCGCTACCTCACCCTCAAACGCACTCGTGACGCCATGGACTTCGCCGACCAGATGGCCCTGGCCGCGCGGCTGGCCACGAGCTTCGCCGACATCGGGGCGATCGAGCGGCAGCGCTTCGGGGCGGTGCTGCTCGACGAGTTCCAGGACACGTCCGCGGCCCAGCTCGAGCTGCTGCGGTCGCTGTTCGTCGCACCCGGCCAGCCGTCCCCGGTGACCGCCGTCGGCGACCCGCACCAGTCGATCTACGGGTGGCGCGGAGCGAGTGCGACCACCCTCGGCGAGTTCCGCAGGGCCTTCGGCAACGCGGCCGGCCCGGCGCCCGTGCTGCCCCTCGCGACGAGCTGGCGCAACGACGCCGGAGTCCTCGCCGTCGCGAACGCCGTGGCGGCGCCGCTGCGCGAACGGTCCGCGGTGCCGGTCGCCGAGCTCGTCGCCCGCGACGGTGCCGGCCGCGGCCGGGTCGTGGCGGCGCGTCTGGAGACAGCCGGCGAGGAGGCGGCCCTGGTGGCCGACTGGTTGGCCGACCGCCGGGAGGCCGGCGCCCGGTCGGCGGCAGTGCTCTGCCGCAAGCGGTCACAGTTCGCTCCGGTCATCGACGCCCTCGAGGCCAGGGGGGTGCCCTACGAGGTCGTCGGTCTCGGCGGGCTGCTGCTCACCCCGGAGGTCGAGGACATCACCGCGCTCCTGCACGTGGTTCACGACCCGAGTCGCGGCGACCAGCTCATGCGGCTGCTCACCGGGCCGCTGTGCCGGCTCGGGGCAGCCGACCTCGACGGGTTGATGGCGTGGGCACGTCACCAGCAGGACCTGCGCCTGGGGGTCGACGACCGGTCAGCGCCCCAGGACGACGACGACTCCGAGGGCGTCCAGACCAGTGCCGGAGCCGAACGGGCCGTGCGCGACCAGTCGCCGGACAGCTCCGACCGGGTCAGCATCGTGGAGGCGGTGGACGACCCGCCGAGGCCCGGCTGGACCAGCTGGGACGGCAAGGGGGTCAGCGACGTCGGGCTGGCCCGGATCCGTGGCCTCCAGCAGGCCATCCGCAGGCTGCGCTCCCTGTCGGCGCTCCCGCTCGCCGACCTCGTCGGCGAGGCCGAGCGCGCGCTGGGCCTCGACATCGAGGTGCTCGCTCGCCCGGGCTACACCCCGGCGGCGGCCCGAGCCCACCTGGACGCGTTCGCCGACGTCGCCGCGACCTTCACGGTCAGCGCGGACCGGCCGAACCTCGGCGGGTTCCTGGCCTGGCTGGCGGCCGCTCTCAAGGAGGAGCGTGGCCTCGACAAGGGTTACATCGAGGCCTCGACCGATGCGGTGCAGATCCTGACGATCCACGCCGCCAAGGGACTGGAGTGGGACGCGGTGGCCGTGCCTGGGCTCGTCGAGGGATCGTTCCCGGCCCTGGCCTCGGCGGCGAGCCGGTCCGACGGCACGACCTGGACGATGTCCGACCCGAAGCAGCGCGGCTGGATCGGCGGGCTGTCCGACGGCGGCATCCCCTACGCCCTGCGCGGAGACCGTGACGGCCTCCCCGTCCTCGACTGGGAGGGGGCCGGCGACTGGAAGGACATGGAGACGCGGGTCGAGCGGTTCCTGCGGGCGGGGGGCGACCACGGGGTCGACGAGGAGCGCCGGCTCGCCTACGTGGCCTTCACCCGGGCGCGCACCGACATGCTGCTCACCGCGCCGGTCTGGACCGATGGCAAGACCCCGAAGGTGACCTCCCGCTTCCTGCTCGAGGTGGTCGACTCCGAGGCGGGCCTGCCGGTGGAGCTGCGCGGCTGGGCCGACCTCCCCGACCCCGCCGTGCCGGCGCAAGCCGTCAACCCGACGGCTGCCGCGGCGACCAGTGTCGAGTGGCCGGCAGATCCGCTCGCCCATCGCCGCGCCGCGCTGACCGCAGGTGCGCAAGCCGTGCGAGCGGCGGTGGCCGGGCACGCACCCGGGGCGGACTCCGGCGCCGCCCTCTCCGAGCAGGCCAGCTTCCCGCTGCCCGGCGACGCGCCGACCGTCCTCGAAGAGCTCGAGCTGCTGCTCGAGGAGCGCCACCGGCTCGCCCACCGCGGCGACGTCACGGTGCTCATGCCACGCCACCTGTCGGCCTCGGCCGTGGTGAGCCTGGCCCAGGACCCGGCCCGGTTCGCCTCGACGCTGCGCCGGCCGATGCCCGAGCCACCGGCGCTCGCGGCACGACGCGGCACGGCGTTCCACGCGTGGGTCGAGCAGCACTACGCCCGGGCGGCCATCGTCGACCTGCTCGACCTGCCCGGGAGCGCCGACGACGACCCGGGCGACGACGACGACCTGCCACTGATGAAGCAGCTGTTCCTCGCGAGCGAGTGGGCGCACCGCACCCCGGCCGAGATCGAGATCGCCGTCGAGACCGTCATCGACGGGATCGCGGTGCGTGGTCGGATCGACGCCGTCTTCCCGCGGCCCGGGGGCGGGTTCACCATCGTCGACTGGAAGACGGGGGCCAGGCCGACCGGCGAGTCGGCCCGGTCCCGGGCCCTGCAGCTGGCCGCCTACCGGGTCGGCTTCGCCCGACTGCGCGGACTGGCGCTCGACCAGGTGGATGCGGCGTTCTACTACGCGGGCAGCGGTGAGACGGTCTGGCCCGAGCTGCCCGACGACACCGCCCTCGCCGTCCTGCTGGGCTCAGTGCAGGAGGCCTAGCCCCCCACGGCGACCTGTTGCGACCTGGTGGTCAGGCAGTGGCGGATCAGGGGCCCGGCGACGACCTGCGCGCAACACGTCGTCGTCAGGTGTGCGGGGCGTAGCCGGGTTCGAACTCCGGGCCGGGCTCGCCGTCGCCGTCGCCGTCGCCGTCGCCGTCGACGGACTGGACCGGCTCTCGGTCTTCGTCCGCGGGTGCGCGCTCCTGCGGTGGGTCCTGCGCGCCGTGGCGCAGCGAGCTCACGTCGATCTCGGCCGTGACCTCCGAGGTGGCCCAGTGCCTGTCCGCGTCCGACTCTTCGTCCGCGTCCGACTCTTCGTCCGGGTCCTCGTCCGGGTCCTCGTCCGGGTCGGCGTCCAGGTTCTCGTCGCAGTCCGCGTCCTCGAGCTCCGCCTCGCTCTCGAGCTCGTCGTCGGCGTCGGACTGCGTGGCGCCGGGGTCGTCGGTGTCGGGGTCGTCGTCCGCGGTGCGACCGAACATCACCTCGACGTCGTCGTCCTCGTCGTCCTCGGCGTCGTCGATGACCGGCGGCACCAGCACCGGACTCGCCGCCCCGGTGCTGCTCGGCGTCGCCCCGCTGGCCGGTCGGCGGTAGTCGTTGGCGGCCTCCTCCTCGGCGTGCACGCGGTCGTCGAGGCGCCGCAGCGCCGCAGCGTGCCGCTCGACCTGGAGCCGGTCGCCCGCCGAGCTGGCCGCCATCAGCCGCGACAGCGTGCGCATCTCCGCGCAGAGGCGGGCCCGGGTGAGCAGGTGGTTGTCAGGACGCTCCGCCCGGGCGTGCGCGTAGGCCTCCATCAGCGTCTCGAGGGCGCGCGGGGTGGCCTGGGTGACGAGCGCGGAGAAGTCGTCCGCGGGGTCGGCGACCTTGGCGTCCTCCCAGCCGGTGAGGGCCTTGACCCGTCCGCTGGTGGCGTCGTCCTCGTCGTCGAACACCACGAGCACCTGGGCACCGGTGAGGTCCCCGTGCGTCGGTGTGGGCGCGAACCGCCAGAGCGTCACGTCCTCGAGCAGCTTCTCCCACCGCGCCAGCAGCCCGGTCGGGACGTGCCCGGTCGCGGCGGCCCGGTCGAGCTCGCTCAGCCGACGGGTGCGGTAGGTGTCGGCGTCGTAGGCGGGCAGTCCCGCCTCGTCGAACAACCCGTGGTCGGCGTTGTGCAGGGCCGCGATCGAGCGACCGAGCTCGGCGGCCAACCCGGGTCCGGCGGGCAGCTGCGCGAAGTCGATGTTCTGGCCGGGCAGGTAGGGGTAGATCGCGGCGCGGCCGCCCTCCTTGAGGGCGGCGAAACCCTTGGGGGTCGGCACGCTGAACGGCAGCCGCCGGGCGAGCAGCCCGAGCAGCCCGAAGGTGGCCTCCATCTGGGCGGCGGCGGCCTGGCTGCGTGGCACGCGCACCACCCACCGGCGGTGCTGGGTGTCCTGCACGAACGCCACGTCGTAACCGGTGGCCGGGTCGAGCTGGTCCGGCGCGGCGGGGAGCGCCTCGACGCTGGCGGGGTCGAGCCCCGGCACGGCAGCGCTGGCCAGCGCGGCGAGGAAGAGGGGGCTGCGGTCCACACCGTCACCGTATGCCGTGTGGGCGCGCCTAGGGTGGAGGTGTGGGCCTCCTGATCGAAACTCTGCCTCATCTCGCGCTCGCCCGACCCGGCCTCGACCGCCACGCCGAGCGGCGCGCCGAGCCGCACCTGCTCGATCGGCTGCTCGCGGACCCGCGGACCCGGGTCTTGGAGGTCCATGGCGACCGGGTGCCGGTGCGCTGGACCGACGCTCCGGATCAAGCGGCCGCCGCAGACGGTGGCAGCGGCGGGCTGCCGGCCCTCGACCTGCGCGCCCCCGCCGCAGGCGACGCCGAGTCACTGGTGCTCTACCTGGGGCAGGACGGCGACGGCACGGCATACCTCGCCGTCGCCCGGCCGGCCGCTGACGGCGGTGACGATGCGCAGGCTGCCGACGGGGACGCGAGGCTCTGCGGGCTCCGGCAGGTGGGGGCCGACCTCTCGGACCGCGACGCCACGATCTTCGCGACCGCGCTGGCCCTGGCCAACTGGCACGGGACTCACGGCCACTGCCCCCGCTGCGGCGCACCCACCCAGCCGGTGCAGGCGGGCTGGTTGCGGCGGTGCGACCGCGACGGCAGCGAGCACTACCCCCGCACGGACGTGGCCGTGATCATGTCCGTCGTCGACGCGGACGACCGGTTGCTCCTGGCCCGCGGGGCGGGTTGGGGTGCGGGCCGGTTCTCGGTGCTGGCCGGCTTCCTCGAGCCCGGTGAGAGCCTGGCTGCAGCGGTGGCGCGCGAGGTCCACGAGGAGGTCGGTCTGCAGGTCCACGACGTGGAGTACCTGGGCGACCAGCCGTGGCCGTTCCCGAACTCGCTGATGGTCGGGTTCACGGCGCGGGCACAGGGCAGCGAGCTGCGGCTCCAGGAGGCGGAGATCGCCGAGGCGCGCTGGTTCAGCCGCGACGAGTACCGCGAGATCGTGGCGCAGGGGCGGGTCAGTCCATCGACCCGGCTGTCGATCTCACGCCGGCTGATCGAGCGGTGGCTCGGCCAGGACCTCGACGAGGTCACCCCCGACTGAGGGTGCGCTGGTCCCGGTGGGCGAGGGAGGAGCGCGACCGCGGGTGGCTCAGGAGGCCAGGCGCTTCTTGACCTCGTTGATCGAGGGGTTGGTCGCGGACGTGCCGTCGGGGAAGAGCAGCGTCGGGACGGTCTGGTTGCCGTCGTTGGCGTCCATCACGAACTCGACCGCCTCGGGCACCTCTTCGATGTTCACCTCGGTGAAGGAGATCCCCTCGCGACCCATCTGGGCCTTCAGGCGGTTGCAGTAGCCGCACCATGACGTGCTGAACATCGTCACGGAACCGGGGGCGGGGGTCTTCAGGGCGCTGGCGCTCATGGTGTCGGGAGCTGTCTCTCTCGGGGTCGGAGGCGGTCACGGGCTACAACCACGCAGGAGCACGGGGGATTCCGCGCGCGGATGTGACCTCTGTGACCATGATGACCCATGGTCTCCGCCACTGCCTTCGACCCCGCCCTGCTCGCCCTGGCCTCCAGCCGTCGGATCGGGGCGCTCGCGGCGCTCAAGCGCGACGGCCGCCCGCAGCTGTCGATGGTCAACCACACCCTCGACACCAGCGACCCGGCCGCGCCCCGGGTGCGGGTCTCGGTCGTGGACGGCCGGGCCAAGGTGGCGAACCTCCTGCGCGACCCGCGCGGCTCCCTCCTCGTCACCTCCGAGGAGGGCTGGTCGTATGCCGTGCTCGAGGGCGACGTGTCGTTCTCGCCGGTCGCGCAGGCTGCCGACGACGAGGTCGTCGAGGAGCTGGTCGAGCTCTACCGGACGATCCGCGGTGCGGACCACCCGGACTGGGCCGACTACCGCCGGGCCATGGTCGAGGACGGCCGCCGGATCCTGCGGCTGCAGGTGACCCGGGTCTACGGCCTCGTCCAATGAGCCTCCTGCCGTGACTCCCAGGGGGTTCGCCGTCGGTCCCGCATGACAGGATCGCGGCGATGCCCACCCAGCCCCACGGCGCACCCGTGCACACGACCGCCGACGACATCCTCGACGCGCTCGACCCTGAGCAGCGCGAGGTCGCCGCGCACCCGCTGGGGCCGATGGTGGTGCTGGCCGGCGCCGGCACGGGCAAGACGCGGGCGATCACGCACCGGATCGCCTACGGCGTCCACTCGGGCGCCTACCAGGGCCAGCGAGTCCTCGCCGTCACCTTCACCGCACGGGCCGCCGGCGAGATGCGCACCCGGCTGCGCACCCTCGGGGTCGCGGGGGTCCAGGCGCGCACCTTCCACGCGGCTGCCCTGCGGCAGCTGCACTACTTCTGGCCGCAGGCGATCGGTGGCGCCGCTCCCGAGGTGATGAGCCAGAAGGCCGCGGCCGTCGCGCAGGCCGCCGCGTCACTGCGGCTCGACCTCGCCCGCGACCGCACGGCGATCCGCGACCTCGCCGCCGAGGTGGAGTGGGCCAAGGTCTCGATGCTGACCCCGGAGACGTATGCCGCGGGGGCGCGGGCGGCGCGCCGCGAGCCGCCGGGCCTCGACGCGACCGCGATGGCGCGTGTCCTCGAGGCGTACGAGCAGGTGAAGACCCAGCGGGGTGTGATCGACTTCGAGGACGTCCTCCTGCTGACCGTGGGGATCCTGGCCGAGCGGGACGACATCGCGCGGGCGGTCCGGTCGCAGTACCGCCACTTCGTCGTCGACGAGTACCAGGACGTCAACGCCCTCCAGCAGCGCCTGCTCGACCTGTGGGTGGGGGAGCGCGACGACCTGTGCGTCGTGGGTGACCCGGCCCAGACCATCTACTCGTTCACCGGCGCCAGCCCGCGGCACCTGCTCGAGTTCCAGACCCGGCACCCGAAGGCCGCGGTGGTGCGGCTGGTCCGCAACTACCGCTCGACGCCACAGGTGGTGGGGCTGGCCAACCTCGTCGTGCGGGGGCCGTCGGGTGCCATGCGCAGCAACGCGGTCACGCTGCAGGCCCAGGGCCAGGACGGCCCGCCCCCGGTGCTCAGCGCGCATCCGGACGACCCGGCGGAGGCCGCAGCGGTGGCGGGCGAGATCGCCCAGCGCGTCGCGAGTGGGGTGTCGCCGGCCGAGATCGCGGTCCTCTTCCGCACCAACGGCCAGTCCGAGGCGTTCGAGGCGGCGCTCGCGGACGCGGGCGTCCCCTACCTCGTGCGCGGCGGCGAGCGGTTCTTCTCGCGGCGCGAGGTCCGCGATGCGATCCTCCTGCTGCGCGGGGCGGCCCGGTCCGACGACGGCGCCAAGGCCCTGCCCGACCTCGTGCGCGACGTCCTGCTCGGCGCAGGGTGGACCCGTGAGGCGCCCAGCTCGGGAGGAGCCGGTCGCGAGCGCTGGGAGTCGTTGAGTGCCCTGGCCGCCCTGTCCGACGACCTGGTCGCCACCACCTCGGCGGCTCGACTGCCCGACTTCCTGCGCGAGCTCGACGAGCGCGCCGCCGCCCAGCACGCGCCCGCGGTCCAGGGCGTCACGCTGGCGTCGCTGCACGCCGCGAAGGGCCTGGAGTGGGACGTCGTCTTCCTCACCGGCGTCTCCGACGGCTTCCTGCCGATCATGATGGCCGAGACGCCCGAGGCCATCGAGGAGGAGCGGCGGCTCATGTATGTCGGCGTCACGAGGGCCCGGCGCGAGCTGCGGTTGTCGTGGGCCGGGGCCCGGACTCCCGGGGCTCGCGCCAGCCGTCGGCCGTCGCGGTTCCTCGACGGCGCGGCGAGCATCCTCGGTGAGGGGGCCCGCTCCCAGCCCAAGGGGTCGAGCAAGGTCGGCAGCAAGGGTAGGCGCGGCAAGGCGCTCAAGCCGACGCTGCCGGCGCACTGCCGCTCGTGCGGCGCCGAGCTGACCACCGCCGCCCAGCGCAAGACGGGCCGCTGCGACGACTGCCCGCCCACCTACTCCGAGGCCACCTTCGAGCGACTGCGCACCTGGCGGCTGGCCGTGGCGCGCGACTCCAGCGTCCCGGCCTACGTCGTCTTCACCGACGCCACGCTCACCGCGATCGCCGAGCGCGAGCCCTCCTCCGAGGCCGAGCTGGCTCAGATCAGTGGGGTCGGCGCTCGCAAGCTCGGCCTCTACGGCGCGCAGGTGCTGGCCCTGATCTCCGGCGAGGATGTCGAATCTGTGCTCGAAAAGCGTTCTCCCGCAACGGATTCCGACGACTAAGCGTCCTTTCGACAATTCTTTGCAGGAATTCTCGATAAATGCGTTGCTGCCTCGTGGCGGCGTCCTCTACTCTGGAGCAACACACCGAACCAGGGTGTCTCGCGCGCCGCGCGAAGACCCCACGAGCAACCGAAGGAGGGTTGGCCCCATGGAGAACATCACGATGACGATCGACGCGACTCACATGTCCCGCGTCCGTTCCGTGTGCCCCGAGGCCGGCCGAGTCCTCCTCGCGGGCAGCCGTGGATGGGCCCAGGGGACCACTGTGCCCGCGCCCATCGCCACCCTCGTGATCGCCGATGCCCAGGTCCCGACGTACGTCGGCGGCTTCGGCGCCACCAAGGATCTCGCGTTCCGTCCCTTCGGAGAACCACCTGTCTAGGCCACCAGCCAGCAGGCCCTCTCCGAGGCCGCGGAACCCGATATCCGGGATCCGCGGCCTTTCTGTTTGTCCAGCGCAGCCGGTTCGTCCGAACCCAGCAGCTGGCCAGCACAGTTCTTCCGCACCACGCCGAGCAGGAAGAAGCACCACCGAGATGGAGCACGACACCGAAGAGAACGGGCCGGCCCCCGACCGGGGAGCCACCGGCCAGACGGAAACAGGGAAATCCGCCACCACCGTGGCGGGACGACGAGAGGGAGGTGACACCCGATGCATCTGAGCGCACTCCACGACCTGAACGAGCAGGCCGCGATCGCAGGCGCCGGCATCCCGTGTCGAGAGAACGACGCCGAGATGTGGTTCGCCGAGAGCCCGGCCGACGTCGAGTTCGCCAAGTCGCTGTGCCACACGTGCCCGGCCCTGGCCGCCTGCCTCGCAGGCGCGCTCGAGCGGTCCGAGCCGTGGGGCGTGTGGGGCGGTGAGCTCTTCGTCCAGGGGGTCGTCGTCGCACGCAAGCGGCCCAGGGGCCGGCCGCGCAAGAACCCGGTCGCCGCCTGATGACGTCCATGACGCTCGTCCAGAACACCGACGGGGGACCCGCAGAGGTGATCGCGGGGTCAGCCGCAGGAGCTGACCCCGCGGGACCGATCGGGCCCGCCGACACCACAGACATCCACCTTTCACACGACAGGAGCCACACCATGTTCCAGGCCTTGTACGCCGACCTGGCGCGCGCGCATCGAACGCGTCGCCAACGGGAGTACCAGCGCCGGCTCGAGGCGCAGGCGCAGCAGGAGATGCTGCTCGCCATGCCTCGAATGCTGGCCCGGTGACCCCCGCACCCGAACCCGCCGGGACCTTCCGCTCTGGAGGCCGTCCCGGCGGGTTCCTTGGTTTCCCGGGGCAGTCGAGGGCGCACGACACGCGGGCGCCGCGGCGCCGTCGCCAGCGTGTCGTGCGCTCTCGACTGGCTATCGTCCGGACATGTCCCGCGAAGCAGTCGTCAAGTCCCTGACCACCCCAGACCTGGCTGCCGTCGTCGACCTCGTGGTGTGGGTGGAGGACGACGTCGCGCACGCCGCGAACCACCTCGGCACCGTGCGGCTGCACGACGACGGCACCCACGAGGTGCTCTCGGGGATCGACCCGGTCGCGGACGAGGACCCGATGGCGTTCCTGCCCTACGACGCCGAGGTCGCCGGCGCCGGTCCGCGGGTGTCCACCGACAACGCCTACCCGTATGCCGCCCGACGGATCCGCTCGTTGTTCGGCGACCCGGACCGCAGCCCCGACGTGGCCGTCGTGCACACCCCGCGGCACTGGTTCGTCGACGAGGGCGGTCACGTCGGCGAGCACGGATCCCTCGACGTCATCCAGTCCCGGGCGCCCCTCGTCCTCTCGGGCCCCGGGGTCCGCCGGCTCGGCGTCGTCGACGAGCACGCCCGCCTCGTCGACGTGGCGCCGACCCTCGCCGTCCTCTCGGGGGTGCCCGAGGAGGACCTGCGCGACGCGGACGGTGCCGCGCTCGACGGGCGTGCCCTCACCGCATACCTCGAGGCTCCGGAGGCAAGACGGCGGCCTCGGGTCGTGGGCATCCTCTGGGACGGCGCCCACTGTGGTGACCTGCTGCACCTCGCCGAGACCGGTCACCTGCCCGGGGTCGCGCGGCTGCTGGAGCGGGGTCTGGCCCTGCGCGGGGGAGCGGTGGCCGAGTTCCCGAGCGTCACGCTCACCAACCACACCTCGATCCTCACCGGGGTGGGGCCCGGACGGCACGGGGTGCTGGGCAACGTCTACTACGACCGGGCCCTGCAGGAACGAGTGGTGCCCAATGACGCCGAGACCTGGCACCGCAGCGCCGAGTGGCTGCGTCCCGGCGCGCGGACCGTGTTCGAGATGGTGAACGACCATGTGCCGCAAGGTGACTCGCCTCGCACGGCGAGTGTCGACGAGGCGATCGACCGCGGCGCCGACTACGGCACCATGGCGCTGCTCAGGGCGGCTGGTGGCTTCGAGTCGGCCACCAGTGGCATGGGCGACCTGCTCCCCGACCCAGCGGAGTCGCCGTTCCTGCGCGACCCCGCCCACCTGGACGACGCGTACTTCCGCTGGGGCGTGCAGGTCGACGACCTGGGCCTGCAGCAGGTGCTCCAGCTCTGGGAGACGCCCGAGGAGGCGCCGACCCTGACCTGGTGGGCCAACGTCGTCACCGATGCCGGGCACCACGGCGGCGGCCCTCGATCGGAGCTGGCGCGCGACTCACTGCGGCAGAGCGATGCCCGCCTGGTCGCGTTCCTCGACCACCTCGACGGGCTCGGGGTCCTCGACGAGGTGACCTTCCTGCTCACCGCCGACCACGGCTTCGAGGGGGCGGACCCCAGCGTGACCGGTTCCTGGAAGCCGGCCCTCGACGCGCTCGGCATCCCCTATCGCGACGAGGGCCCGGGGTTCGTCTACCTGCTCTGAGTGACTGGCGGCCCGCTGCTGCAGGGATGTCCGATCGGAGCGAAAACCTGCCCTCCGCACCTGCAGGTCTCCGTCCGAATGGACGGTCACCTGCCGGGTTAGGCTGGCCGCATGGCCACGCAGATCCGCATCGCCCAGGACGAGGCAGCCGACGAGGTGCTGAGCAACGACCCGTTCGCCCTGCTCGTGGGGATGTTGCTCGACCAGCAGTACCCGATGGAGCATGCGTTCCGCGGACCGTGGAAGATCCTCGACCGGTTCGGGACGTTGGCTCCCGACGCGATCGCCGCGGCCGAGCCCGAGGCGTTCGCCGAGCTGTGCGCCACCCCTCCGGCGATCCACCGCTATGGCCGGTCGATGGCGGGCCGGGTGCAGCAGCTGGCGACGGTGGTCCGCGACCAGTACGACGGGCGGGCCGAGTCGATCTGGACCGAGGCCTCCGACGCCCGTGACCTGGTCGCCCGGCTCAAGGCGCTCCCCGGCTTCGGCGACCAGAAGGCCCGCATCTTTGCCGCCCTGGTCGGCAAGCAGCTCGACGTGCGGCCGGCAGGGTGGCAGGAGGCGATCGGCCCCTACGCCGAGGACGGCTCGTACCGGTCGGTGGCCGACGTCGTGGATGCGGCGTCGCTGGCCAAGGTGCGCGAGTTCAAGCAGGCTGCCAAGGCCGCGGCGAAGGCCAAGGACGCCGCGCTCACCAGGAAGTGACCGTGGCCGACCACGAAGCCGGCGATCCCGGTGCCCCGTCGGCGCGAGCGGCCAGCGCGCCGCCCGTGTGCGCCACCTGCGGCACGACGGCGGACGACCCCGCTCTGGCGGCGATCACCTGGACCCGTGGCACCGAGAACGCCCGCGAGGTCTGGACCTGCGACCGGTGCAGCCGCGAGCACCTGCGCAGCATCGAGGGCAAGCTCGACTCTGCCTGGTGGTGAGCCGACCTCTGGCCACTCGTGCGGGGTGAGAGCGCTCCCGGGCCAGCCGCACCCGGCACCGTTGGCCAGAAGTGGGGAGAGGCGTCAGGCGACGGGCGGTGGCAGGTGCCGCAGCTGCATACCCGGCATGTGGTCGACCACGATCTGGCGAGCCGGCACGGTGCCACCGAGCTGGCACAGCACCCCGATCCCACCCAGCCACACGCGGTGGATCAGGAGGTAGGACGGCGGCAGGTTGAGCTTCATGCCGACGAGGAACTCGGGGCGTCGGACGTCGTTGACGTGGGCCGCGACGCCACGCAGCCACGGGCGGCTGAAGGTGAACTCGGCGTGGGTCAGCGGCTCGATGAAGGGCTGGAGGTAGTCGAGCAGCGCCTCGGCGTCGAGCGACATCGACGGCTTGATGAACCCTTCACCCCGCAGCCCCTTCTCCAGCTCGCTCGCCTCGCCACGCAGGGCCGCGCCGACGAGGGAGCCCATCGCCGCGGGGAGCCCGTCGGGCAGCCGGTTGACCGCTCCGTAGTCGATCACCCCCAGCCGGCCGTCCGGCAGCAGCCGGAAGTTGCCCGGGTGCGGGTCGGCGTGCAGCAGGCCGGCACGGGCGGGCCCGACGAGCAGGAAGGCCATGTAGCGCTCGGCGGCGGCATCGCGCTGCTCGGGGGTGCCTGAGGCGACGATCCGCGACAGCGGGATGCCCTCCATCCACTCGGAGACGATGACGTGCTCGCTGTGCACCAGCACGTCGGGCACCGCGAACTCCGGGTCGTCCCGGAACGCCTTCGCGAAGGTGCGCTGGTTGGAGGCCTCGAGGTTGTAGTCGAGCTCCTCGGACATCCGTGACTTGAGCTCGTCGGTGATCGGCTTGATGTCCATGCCGGGGATCCAGCCGCCGGCCAGCCGGGCGACGCGGGCCAGCTGGTTGAGGTCGGAGAGCAGGGCCTTGCCGGCACCGGGGTACTGGATCTTGACGGCGACCTCTCGCCCGTCGCGCCAGACCGCCTTGTGCACCTGGCCGATCGACGCGGCGGCGGCCGGGGTGTCGTCGAAGGACTGGAACTTCGAGGTCCGCCAGCGCGGCCCCAGCTCCTCGGCGAGCACCTTGTGCACGGTGGCGGCAGGGAGCGGGGGAGCGGCCTCCTGGAGCTTGGTGAGGGTGGCGCGGTAGGGGCCGGCCATCTCCTCGGGCAGGGCGGCTTCCATCACCGACATCGCCTGTCCGAACTTCATCGCCCCGCCCTTGAGCTCGCCGAGCACCTTGAAGAGCTGGTCGGCGGTGCGGGCCTGCAGCTCCGCGGCGACGGCCTCGGCGGGTTTGCCCCCCACCCGCTTGCCCAGGCCCACGGCGGTGCGCCCGGCGAAGCCCAGCGGCAGGCTCGCGAGGCGGGCCGTGCGGGTGACGGCGCGGCGCGGGAGGTCGTTCACCCCGCCATTCTCACCTGTGCCGACGTCTCACCGTCAGCGGGTCGCCGAGACCGACCCGATCCGGCGCCGCAGCCACACCTCGGGTGCGGGGTCCACTGGCGCTGTCGGGCGGCCGGCCAGGGGAGCGCGAACTCCAGCGAGCGACCGGTCGGGAGCGGCTGCCCGGCGAGCACCGACAGCGCCACCATCGCTGTCGCGGCAGCGGTGACTGCCACCAGCGACGTCTCGCCACTGACCTCGGGTCCGGCTCCCACGACGACGGGCACGAGCTGGCCGAGCAGGGCCGGCCAGCCGGGATCCAGGTCGGCCCGGGCGAGGTCGAGGCAGCGCAGGCACGGCCCGCCGGGCTCGACCACCGGCCCCACGGCCGACTCGAGCCCGTGCAGCACGACCGGGAGGACGGGTATGCCGCGGGCCCGCCAGGGCGCGCCCGCGGCCGGGTCGACGGCGCCCCGCCCGATCACGACGACGAGGGCGGGCGTGAGGGTCCGGTCGGCGTCCGCCACCGCCCAGTCGTCGCCGGCCGCGGCCCCCTGCCACACCGACCCCACCCCGGCCCGCCGCAGCTGGTCGGCCACCGCCCGGGGCAGCTCGCCCTGCCCCACGACCAGCAGGTGGGCCGCGGCGCGGTCGGCCAGCACGGCATACCCGTGCGTGGGACCGGGGGCACGGCCGCGACCGGGGGCGAGGCGTAGCAGTGCCTCGGCCTCGTGGGCGAGCTGCCGGCGCCCCTCGACCGGCAGGGCGGACACGTCCGCATCGATGACCAGGCGGTGTGCGGCGAGGAGCTCGAGCAGCTCCCGACCGCTCGTGGTGCGCAGGGCGACGGGGAGGTCGCGGGTGCCGTCGAGCTGCTCCAGGGCCTCCACCTCGGGGCGGCTCAGACCCTCGAGCACGACGGCGTGGCCGGGATCGGTGCCGAACTGGACGCACCCGGACCCGCGGCGCAGCACCGGCCACAGTGTCTTGAACAGCACTCGTCCGGTCACGTCGCCCAATCTGGCACAGCCGGCCGGCGGGTCAGGGCCGCCGTCCACAGGTCCCACAGACGCCGCGAGGGGCGGATCCGACCAGTGGTCGGACCCGCCCCTCGCGTGGGGAAGGCCTGGGGTCAGGCCTTGCCGAGAATGCGGTTGAGGTTGGTGCCGCAGACGGGGCACACACCCTTGGCCATGCGGCGACCGTTGGTCTCCACGACACGGCCCTCGGCCTCGCGCTTCTCCTTGCACTTCACGCAGTAGAACTCGCCCTTGTAGGTCTCTTCAGCCATCGCCATGTCTCCTTTGTTCACGGCACACGGTGCGCCGTCGGACTTCGGCCAACTTAGACCATGCTGAGCACAAAATCGCGCAAGGGGGGTGTGTGCGTCGTGCTCAGGGCCCACCCCTAGTCTTCGGCCCATGAGCACGCTGCCGTGGTGGGAGACCGAGTTCGAGGACCTGCGGGTGGAGTCCAGGGAGGCCTCCGGACGTCGGATCGCCGTCGTGACCCTCGACCTGCCGCAGCGGCGCAACTCGATGAGCACTCCGATGACCGCGTCATGGGTGAGGCTGATGGGGTTGCTGAGCACGGATGAGGCGCTTGCGGCGGTGGTCGTCACCGGTGCGGCACCGGCGTTCAGCGGCGGCGGTGACCTGTCGTGGATCGTCAAGGACCCCGATGCGCCGGTCAGCGAGCTGCGCGACCGCATGCTCCGCTTCTACCGGTCGTGGCTCTCGATCCGTGATCTCGAGGTCCCGACGATCGCTGCGGTCAACGGCGCGGCGATCGGCGCCGGGTTCGCCGTCGCGCTGGCCTGCGACCTGCGGTATGCCGCCGCGGACGCCCGGATCGGGGTGCCGTTCACCTCCTTGGGCCTGCACCCCGGCATGGCCACGACGTGGTCGCTGCCCGACGTCGCGGGCCACGCGGTCGCCCGCGACCTGCTGCTCACCGGCCGGGTCGTGACGGGGGCCGAGGCGGCCCAGCTGGGCCTGGTGTCCCGGGCGCTGCCCGTGGACGAGGTGCTGCCCGAGGCCGTCGCCGCAGCCGAGCGGATCGCCGCCGCCGCACCCGTCGCCACGCGGTTGACGCTCCAGGCGCTGCGCGACGGCGGGCACGCGACCTTCGAGGACGCCCTGCAGTGGGAGGCGCTGGCCCAGGCCGTCACCCTGGCGACCGAGGACCTGCACGAGGGCATCGCGGCGGCGGCGGCCAAGCGGCAGCCCACCTTCCAGGGCCGCTGACCCTTGCCGACTTCTGGCCACCCACGCCCGATGGTGGCCCGGATGAGGCGGTCTGGTGCAGCACCGGTGGCCAGAAGTCGGAGGCTCTAGGGTCGGGACATGGACTTCTCCCTGTCTCCCCGGGCGGCCGACCTGCGCGACCGCGTCCGCGCGTTCCTCGACACCGAGATCGTGCCCGTCGAGGCGGCTGTCGAGGAGGACATCCGCAGCCGGCGCGAGAGTGGCGGTGACCCGTGGACGCCATCGCCGGTGATCAAGGAGCTCCAGGCCAAGGCCCGCGCCCAGGGGCTCTGGAACCTGTTCCTGCCCCAGGAGCACGCCGGTCGGTATGCCGCGGACTTCGGCACCGATGGCGGCGAGGGCCTGTCCAACGTCGACTACGCGCCGGTGGCCGAGGTGATGGGGCGCTCGGCGCTCGCTCCGCTGGTCTTCAACAGCAACGCCCCCGACACCGGCAACATGGAGGTGCTGCTGCGCTACGGCACGCCCGAGCAGCAGCGCGAGTGGCTCGAGCCGATGCTCGACGCGCGGATCCGCAGTGCGTTCTGCATGACCGAGCCCGAGGTCGCCTCCTCCGACGCGACCAACATGGCCGCCACGGCGGTGGTCGACGGCGACGAGGTGGTCATCAACGGCCGCAAGTGGTTCTCCACCGGGGTCGGCAACCCCGAGTGCCAGATCCTGGTCTTCATGGGGCTGTCGGACCCCGACGCCGACCGGCACTCACGCCACACGATGGTGCTGGTCCCGCGTGACACCCCTGGCGTGCGCGTCGACCGGATGCTGTCGACGATGGGCTACCACGACGAGCCGCTCGGCCACGGTGAGGTGTCCTTCACCGACGTGCGGGTGCCGGTCGCCAACATCCTGCTGGGCCGGGGCCGCGCCTACGAGATCGCGCAGGGCCGGCTCGGACCGGGGCGGGTGCACCACTGCATGCGGGCGATCGGGCTCGCCGAGCGCTCGCTCGAGCTGGCCTGCGAGCGCGCCCTGGCCCGCACCGCGTTCGGCAAGCCGATCGCGAAGCTGGGTGGCAACCTCGAGCGGATCGCCGACGCGCGGATCGCCATCAACCGCTCCCGCCTGCTGGTCATGCACGCCGCGTGGCTGCTCGACCAGGGGATGTCGCCGGCAGCGATGTCCGCCGTGAGCGAGATCAAGGTCGAGGTCCCCACCATGGCGCTCGACGTCATCGACCTGGCGATCCAGCTGCACGGTGGTGGCGGGATGACGACCGACTTCCCGTTGGCCGCCGCATGGGTGGGCGCGCGGTCACTGCGGCTCGCCGACGGCCCGGACGAGGTGCACCGCGGCGTCGTGGGCCGCATCGAGCTCGGGAAGCACCAGTGAGCCGCCGGGTCCTCGTGACCGGCGGCGCGTCCGGGCTGGGGGCGGCGCTGGTGCAGGCCTTCCGCGCAGCCGGGGACGACGTGCTCGTCACCGACGTCCACGACGCCGAGGGCGTCGAGCTCGTCCTCGACATCACGTCGGACGACGACTGGGCCGCGGCCCTCGCGCAGGTCGAGGCGAGATGGGGTGGGCTCGACATCCTCGTCAACAACGCCGGCATCGCCGGAGGCGGGCGGATCGAGCTGTCGACCATCGAGGAGTGGCAGCGGATCATCGACGTCAACCTCCTCGGGGTGGTCCGCGGCACCCAGACCTTCACCCCTCTCTTCAAGCGGCAGGGCTCCGGTCACGTGGTCAACGTCGCCTCTCTCGCGGGGCTCGTCCACGCCGCCGGCATGGGGTCCTACAACGCCGTCAAGGCCGCGGTGGTCGCCTTCACCGAGACCACTGGTCACGAGCTGCATCCCTTTGGTGTCAAGGCATCCGCGGTCTGTCCGTCCTACTTCAAGACCAACCTGCTGAGCTCGATGCGTGGCTCCGACCGTCGGGTGGGTGCGGTCGTGGCAGGCATGATCGAGCGGGCCGCCCTGACGGCCGACGAGGTGGCGGCGGCTGTGCTGCAAGGGATCGCCGATGGTGACGACGTCATCGTCCCCGACGAGCCGGCGCGCCAGGCCTTCGCCCTCAAGTGGGGTGACCGCGCCGCATACGACGCGATGATGCGGCACCAGGCGGCCCGGCTGGCGGAGGACGCGTGAGCGAGGCCACCGGCGCCAGGCCGGTGCGCGCCGAGGACGCCTTCGACGTGGACGCGGCGGTCCGGTGGCTGCGCACCCACGCCGACGACCGGTATGCCGCCGGGCTGGCGGGGGAGCCCGAGGTCCTGCAGTTCTCGGGTGGCGCCTCCAACCTCACCTACCTGCTCCGGTTTCCCAAGCTCGACCTCGTCCTTCGGCGCGGTCCCAGAGGCACCAAGGCGCAGGGCGCCCACGACATGGGCCGCGAGCACCGCATCCAGGCCGCGCTGGGTCCGGTCTTCCCCTACGTGGCGACGATGGTCGCGAGGTGCGACGACCCATCGGTGCTGGGCTCGGACTTCTACGTGATGGAGCGCCTGGTCGGCACCGTGCCCCGCCGCGAGATGCCCGTCGAGCTCTCGCCCACCCAGGCGACCAGCCTCTGCGAGTCGATGCTCGACGTCCTCGTCGAGCTGCACTCGGTCGCCCCTGCCGCAGCCGGTCTCGACACCCTCGGCAAGGGGGCGGGCTACGTGCACCGGCAGGTCGAGGGCTGGTCGACCCGCTACCGCCGCGCCCACACCGAGGGGCAGCCCGACCTCGAGCGGGCGATGACCTGGCTCGACGAGCACCAGCCTGCCGACGTGGGCAGCTGCGTGATCCACAACGACTACAAGCTCGACAACCTCGTGCTCGACCCGCACGACCCCACCCGCATCGTCGGCATCCTCGACTGGGAGATGGCCACCGTCGGCGACCCGCTGATGGATCTCGGCGCCGGTCTCGCCTACTGGGTGCAGGGCGACGACGACCCCGACTTCCAGAGCTTCCGCCGGGTGCCCACCCACCTGCCCGGCATGCTCACCCGGGCCGAGATGATCGCGGGCTACGGCGAGCGCGCGGGTCGCACGGTCAGCGGCGACGACTCGGTCTTCTACGAGGCGTACGGCGTCTTCCGCCTCGCGGTCATCGCGCAGCAGATCTTCTACCGCTACGCCAACGGCCAGACCACGAACGACGCGTATGCGGCGTTCGGCCCGGCCGTCCATGTCCTCGACCGCCGCTTGGCCCGCCTGCTCGCCTGACCCCGCGTCCGTCCCGGCGCGGGTCACCGGCGTTGTCGGCCCGCTCACCTATCGTGGTGGACATGGGGAGTCCAGAGGTCGAGGTCCGGCGCAGTCGCAAGCGCCGCCGCACCGTGAGTGCCTACCGCGAGGGCGGCCGCACCATCGTGCTCATCCCCGCGCGGTTCACCAAGGCCGAGGAGCGGCAGTGGGTCGACACGATGCTGGAGCGGCTGGCTGCTGGTGACAAGAAGCGGCGGCCCAGCGACGCCCAGCTGCGCACCCGCTCGGCCGAGCTCTCGCAGCGCTACCTCGGGGGCCAGGCCAAGCCGACGAGCATCCGCTGGGTGACCAACCAGAACTCGCGCTGGGGGTCCTGCACCCCGGCGGACGGCACGATCCGCATCTCGACGAGGGTCCGCGGCATGCCGGGGTTCGTCCTCGACTACGTCATCCTGCACGAGCTGGCCCACCTGCTGTCGCCGGGCCACGGACCGGACTTCTGGCGGCTCCTGCAGGGCTACCCCAAGCTCGAGCGCGCCCGCGGCTACCTCGAGGGCGTCGCGGCGACCGCCGGGCTCGACCTGTCCGACGGCGAGACCGAGACCGGCGAGACCGAGGTCCCACAGCTGGGGCAGGCCGCGCTCGACTTCGGCCCCAGCGACTGACCCGGCCTCAGGAGAGCAGCCGCTGGGCGGCCCGCACGAGCGGACCCAGCTCGGCCTCGGTCTCCGGCGGCATCCCGTCCACCGGCCACCACGCGACGTCGAGCGACTCGTCGCTCACGGCATACGCGGCATCGGCCCCGACCACGCCGGCGAACCGGATGTCGAGGTGCTCGGCGCACCGTCCGAAGGCGGGCGCGAGCAGGTGGTGCCGGTGCAGCTCGACGATGCGGGGGTCGAGGAGGAGGTCGGGCAGCCCGCTCTCCTCCCGTGCCTCCCGGGTCGCGGCGGCCAGGACGGTGGGGTCCTGCGGCTCGAAGTGGCCGCCGAACTGCAGCCACATCCCGGCCTTCGCGTGCAGCGTGAGCAACACACGTCCGAGCGACTCGTCGAGCACGATCGCCCCGGTGGTCAGGTGTTGCGGCGGGCCCTGCTTCCACATCGCGCCCGGGTGATCACGACAGTGCTCCAGCAGCTCCTTGCGCCACGACTCCTGCTGGGCGTCGGGGGCGTCCCACCCCTCCAGCCGCGTCATCGCGTCGGCACGCAGCGCCAGGTATCCGGTGGGCACGCCGGAGGGCGCGACCGTCACCGACCGTCCTCGTCGGACGGACCCGCCTCGCCGGACCGACCGTCCCCGTCGGACGGGCCCGCCTCGCTCTCGCTGAGGAGCTGGTCGAGGGCGGCGTCGAGGTCGGCGCTCTCGGAGGTGCCGAACCGCTCGACGTAGCCGAGCGGGTCGTCGAGGTCGGCGCCGGTGGGGGCGACGTCGGGGTGACCCCAGCCGGCGTCTCGACCGTCCGCGCCGTGCTTGGCCTCGAGGGCGGCCCAGAGGTTGGCCGCGTCGCGCAGCCGGCGGGGGCGCAGCTCGAGGCCGACCAGCCCGGCGAAGGCCTTCTCGGCCGGCCCACCGGTGGCCCGGCGGCGGCGGACCGCCTCGCCGAGGGCAGCGGACTGCGGCAGGTGGTCGCGGGTGGCGCGGTCGGCGACGACGTCGACCCAGCCCTCGACCAGCGCCAGGTAGGTCTCGAGCCGGGCCAGGGCGGCCCGCTGGGCCGGACTCGGGTCGGGCCGGAAGAGCTGGTCCTGGAGCGCCGACTGGAGCGCGGTGGCGTCACTGGCGTCGACGGACTGCAGGGCACTCTCGATCCGGTCGGTGTCGATGCTGATGTCGCGCGCGTAGTCGCGCACCGCCGCCACGAGCTGCGGTCCGATCCAGGGCACCTCGGAGAACAACCGCACCCGGGCGGCCTCGCGCACCGCCAGGTAGATGCGGACCTGGTCGAGGTCGACGCCGAGACCCTCGGCGAACGCCTCGACGTTGGCGGGGAGCAGCGCAACGGACCGGTCGGCCACGAGGGGCAGCCCGACCTCGGTGCCGCTGACCGTCTCGGTGGCCAGCGTGCCGACCGCCTGCCCGACCTGCAGCCCGAACATGGCGCCGCTCATCTTGGCCAGCACCGGCTCCATCTGCCCGAGCATCGCGGCCGGGTCGACGCCAGCCGGGAGCAGCCCCTCGGGCAAACCGCCCTCGCCCAGCTGCTGCAGCTGGGCGCGCATGGCATCGCCGACGGCGCGGCCGACTCCCTCGGCCACCGGCTCGACGAGCGTGCCCCACGTGGTCATCGTGGCCTCGACCCACTCGGCCCGGCTCCAGGCATGCGTGGAGATGCCCGGGGCCTCGAATGCGGTGACCTCGTCGAGCCAGAGCTCCGCGACCTGGACGGCCTGGGCCAGCTGACGTCGAGCCGGCTCGCCGACGACGGAGTCGCCGGCCTCGGAGACCGTCTTGCGCGCGGTGTCGGTGGCCAGCGTCAGGTTGAAGGCGTCGGTGTCGGTGCTCGCGAACATCGACTGCATCTGGCCGACCATCATCTGGAGCATCGCCGGGTCGACCTGGTCGATCCCCATGTCCTTGAGGGCCTTCGCCATCTCGGGGTCGACCTGGCCGCCGGTCAGCCGGGCCAGCACCTCCTGGATCTCGGGCGACAGGGCATCGCCGAGCGGGTCGTCGGAGGGGCGGACGGAGGCGTCGTCGTCGTCGCGGCGGTGGCCGAACTGGTCGTCGAAGTCGTCGCCGAGCTGGTCGTCGGAGTCGCGGGGTAGGTCGGGCACAACTGCTCCTCAGTGGTCCTGAGAGGATGGTCTCTCACTAGACAACCACGCGGAGGCTTCAGTGAGTTCCCCCGGGCGGGCTGGGCAGGGCACCGTTCGCTCGCGGCGTAGCGCGATCGACGTCGCAGTGATCGGCACGGCCGACCCGGCGAGTCGTGCGGTGCTGCGTGCCCTGGTGTCCGCCGCGGCCCGCGGCACCACCACCGCCCAGCCGGGTGGTGTCGACGGTGAGGCCAGGATCGGCACGGTGGTCGCGGTCGGCCCGGAGCCGGCCACCGTCGGGGGAGTGGAGCACCGTCACGCCGACCCGGCCACGCCCGGCCTGGCCGCTGCGCTCACCGGGCTGCACGCCGCGGCATACATCGCGACGAGCACCAACCTCGAGCGCGACCTGGCGCTGGGCGCGCGAGCCCGGCGCGAGCGCAACCTGCGGGTGGCGCAGACGGTGATCACCTCGGCGGCGGCCGCCGGGCTGCGCCACCTCGTCGTGGTGACGTCGGCCCAGGTCTTCGGCGCCAGCGTCGACAACCCCGTGCCCCTGGAGGACGACGCCCCGTTGCGGGCCGCCTCCGACGAGGGGCAGGTCGGCGATCTGATGGACGTCGAGCAGCTGGTGGCCGTGGCCCGTGAGGTGCACCCGGGGCTGACCATCACGGCGGTCCGCCCGGCCGCCCTCGTGGGCGACGGCGTCGACACCGTCATCACACGGCACTTCGAGGCACCGCGGCTGCTGACGCTGCGGGGCGCGGAGCCGGCCTGGCAGTTCTGCCACGTCGACGACCTCGGCTCCGCGGTCGCGCTCGTCCTGGCGCAGGGCGTCGGGGGTGCGGTCTCGGTCGGCGCCGACGGTCACCTGACGCAGCGCGACCTCGAGCGCATCACCGGGATGCGTCAGGTCGAGCTGAGCCTGGGTGCCGCCATGGGAACTGCCGACCGGCTCCACCGCGTTGGGGTGTTGCCGGCACCTGCCAGCGACCTCGCGTTCGTGGCCTTTCCCTGGGCGGTCTCCGCCCACACGCTGCGCGGTCGCGGCTGGGTGCCGGTCCACGACAACGAGACGTGCCTGGGCGTGCTCCTGGAGACGATCCGGGGGTCGCACGCAGTGGCGGCGCGCAGACTGGACCGCAAGGATGCCGCTCTGGGGGCGGCGAGTGCCGCGGTGGCCCTGGTGGGCACGGCGGCGATCATGCGGCGACGCCGCAGGAAGGGTTCGACGGCATGACCGATCCGGTCGGCGAGGTTCCAGAGCTCCACGAGCAACCCGTGGTGGCGCTCAGCGACGTCCGCGACGAGCCGTTGGGCGTCGACGAGGTGCTCCAGGCGGTGCGACACCCCCGGTGCGGGGGGATCGCGCTGTTCGTGGGGGTCGTCCGCGAGCACGACCACGGCGCCGACGTGTCGGCCCTCGACTACAGCGCCCACCCGAGCGTCACCGAGTCGCTGGCGCAGGTCTGTGCCGAGGTAGCAGGTCGGCACGACGTCGCCCGCCTGGCGGCCGTGCACCGCGTCGGCCACCTCGAGATCGGCGACGTCGCGGTCGTGGCGGCCGTGTCGGCCCCCCACCGCGGCGAGGCCTTCGAGGCCTGCCGCGACCTCATCGACACCCTGAAGGGGACCGTGCCGATCTGGAAGCACCAGCTCTTCTCCGACGGCAGTGACGAGTGGGTGGGGCTGCCGTGAGCACGGCACCGCAGACCCCCGGCACGTCGCCGTCGTCGGGACCGCTGCTGACCGACCCCCACCAGCTCAGTCGGCGCTCCGTCGCGAGCCTGATCGGCTTCTTCGTGGCCATCGCGCTCGGGGCGCTGTCGGTGATGGTGGGCCTGCCCTACGTGATCATGAAGCCCGGCCCGATCACCAACACCCTCGGCACCCTCTCCGGCAAGCAGCTGATCACCGTCTCGGGGGCGAAGACCTACCCGACCCAGGGTGCCCTCGACTTCACCACCGTGCGCATCGCCGGAGGGCCGGGCTACCGCGTGACCGTCTGGGACCTGCTCACCGCAGCGATCCGCCCGAGCGAGGACGTCGTCGACGAGGAGCTCTACTTCCCCAAGGGGATCACCGGCAAGCAGGTCGAGGAGGAGAGCACCGCCGAGATGGTCGACTCCCAGCAGGAAGCGATCGCGGTCGCACTGAAGGCGGTCGGCCAGAAGGTCACCGAGCACGTCGTGGTCGCCCAGGTCGCCAAGGACGCCCCCTCGGCCAGCCTGATCAAGGCGGGCGACGAGATCGTCTCGGTCGACGGCAAGGCCATCGCCGACTCCGCCGGCGTGCGGGACGGCGTCGGTGCGCACAAGCCCGGCGAGACCGTCGCGCTCGGGCTGGTCCGGGACGGCAAGCCGGTCACGGTGCGCGCCACCACCCGGGAGTCGGACGGCCGCGCGACGGTGGGGGTCTTCCTCGGCATCCGCTTCGAGTTCCCGGTGGACGTCAAGATCAACGCCGGCGACGTCGGAGGACCGTCCGCCGGCACGATGTTCTCGCTCGCCGTCTACGACACGCTCACGCCCGGAGCGCTGACCGGCGGCCAGCAGATCGCCGGCACCGGCACGATGAGCTCCGAGGGCAAGGTCGGCCCCATCGGCGGCATCCGCCAGAAGCTGGTCGGCGCACACGACGGTGGTGCCCGGTGGTTCCTCGCCCCGGCCGAGAACTGCGACGAGGTCGTCGACCACGTGCCCGACGGCCTGCGGGTGGTCAGGATCGCGACCTTCGACGAGGCCAGGACCGCGGTCGAGGCGATCGCCGCCAAGCGGGCCGACTCGCTGCCCACCTGCACGAAGTAGAGAGCCAGCCTCCCGAGCGGGTCGGGTGCCGGCGCGCCCGGTATGCCGCGGGCGAGCCTCAGTCCCGCAGCGTCGCCTTGAGGGCGTGCACGAGGCCAGGGGCGATCTCGTCGCCGAGCGCGACCTTGTCGTCGCTGTCGTTGGCCCGCTGGCGCAGGAGGCACCGGCTCTGCCCGTCGCGGGTCACCGCCACGAGCAGGCGCACGTCCTGACGGCCCGGGTGTGCGGCCAGCGCGTCGACCGCCGACTCGGAGTGGTCGGGCAGGTCACGCTCCGCCTCCGGCGGCACGACGATCCGCTCGACCGCCAGGGCAGCCCCCACCACACTTTCGGGCCACGCGATCCCGCCGAGCAGGCTCTCGAGGTTGGAGGTGCGGGGCAGGTTCTCCTGCTCGATGGCGCTGAGGGCGCCCTCGGCGAGGTCGGAGCCGCGCATCTGGCCGCGCAGGTGTGGCTCGCGGTCGAGCAGGTCCGCGGTCGGCACCAGGGCGAAGAGCCGCGGGTTCTGGTCCCACCCGGAGGCGGCGACGTGCCGTTCGGTGTCCAGGGCGGCGATGGACAGCGGGTCGGCGACGGGGCGAGAGGTGTGGCTCACGCGCCCATGGTGCCGCATCTGGCAGACCCCGTCCGCATCCGCCCGGCCCACACCTCCCAGTCCTTGCACAGGTCGTGCCGACCCGTGTCCCAGGCGTGCGTGGGAACCCCAGGCGCGCTCGGTAAGTTGGACCCATCACAGGCGACCACCGAGGGAGGTCGCGCGAACGATCGGGCGTGGTGTGAGTTCTTCTGAGTGGTTCGGCCAGGGTGAGCCGGGAGCCGAGGGTGGTCGGCCAGAGGGCACGCCACGCGGTGGGGGTCCTGGCGGGCGTCGCCCTCCGACCCTGACCTTCAACCGCCGTCGCGGTCCGCTCGTGCCGACGTTGATCGTGCTGGTCGTGCTCGGCTTCGCCGTCTCGCTGCTCGCCTCGCTGTGGACGGAGGTGCTGTGGTTCGACTCGGTCGGCTACCGCCAGGTCTTCACGACCGAGCTCTTCACGAAGGTGCTGCTGTTCGTCGTCGGGTTCGTCATCACGGCAGCCGTCGTGGCTTCGAGCCTCGTCATCGGCTACCGGACGCGGCCGATCTACGCACCCGTCACCGCCCAGCAGCAGAACCTCGACCAGTACCGCGAGGCCATCGAACCGCTGCGCAAGATCGCGATCTTCGCGATCCCCGGCATCCTCGGCCTGCTCGCAGGCACCGGGGCGGCGGGGCAGTGGCAGACCTACCTGCTCTGGCGCAACGGGGTGTCGTTCGGGACGAAGGACCCGCAGTTCGGGCTCGACCTGTCGTTCTTCATGTTCACGCTCCCGTGGATCCAGTTCCTCCTCGGCTTCCTCACGATGGCCCTGGTCATGGCGACCCTGGCCGCAGCCTTCACGCACTACGTCTACGGCGGCCTGCAGATCCAGTCGCGCGCGGAGCGCACCTCGCGCGCAGCCCGCACCCACCTCGCGATCCTCGTCGCAGCGCTCGTCCTGGTGCGGGCTGCGACCTACTGGTTCGACCGGTATGCGTTGTCCACCAAGGACTCCCGACTCCTCACGGGCATCGGCTACACCGATGCCCACGCCGTCCTGCCGGCCAAGGCGATCCTCGCCATCTCGGCGCTGATGACGGTCGGACTGTTCGTCGCCTCGATCTGGTCGCGCTCGTGGCGGTTGCCGATCGTCGGGGTGGCGCTGCTGCTCATCACCTCGATCGTCGTGGGCAGCATCTACCCCGCGCTCTACCAGCGGTTCAAGGTGAAGCCGTCGGAGAAGTCGCTCGAGCAGCTCTACATCGACCGCAACATCAAGGCGACCCGCACGGCCTACGGCATCGCGGACGTGAAGACCGAGGGTTACACCGCGACAACCGAGGCGACCCAGGGTCAGCTGCGCGACGACGCCGAGACCATCCCGGGCATCCGCCTCGTCGACCCCATCGTGGTGTCGCCGACCTTCAAGCAGCTCCAGTCGGTGCGGTCCTACTACGCCTTCCCGGACGCCCTCGACGTCGACCGCTACACCGTCGACGGCAAGGTCCGCGACACCGTCCTGGCGGTGCGCGAACTCGACCTCAACGGCATCCCCGCCAACCAGCGCAACTGGCTCAACGACCACACCGTCTACACCCACGGCTTCGGGCTGGTGGCGGCGTTCGGCAACCAGCGCACCACCGACGGGCAGCCCGTCTTCTACGAGCGGAACATCCCGCAGGCCGGTGAGCTGCCCGACTTCGAGCCGCGCATCTACTTCGGCGAGCAGTCGCCGTCCTACTCCATCGTGGGAGCCTCGAGCGGCAGCAGCCCGCGCGAGTTCGACTACCCGGACACCAGTGCCGCCGGCCAGAAGAACAACACCTACACGGGCCAGGGTGGTGTCGCGCTCGGGTCCTTGCCGCGCAAGCTGGCCTACGCGTTGAAGTACCGCGAGCTCAACCTGCTCCTGTCGGACGCGGTCAACGACAAGAGCCGCATCCTTGACCACCGCCAGCCCCTCGAGCGGGTCGAGCGGGTCGCCCCGTGGTTGACCCCCGACGGCAACCCCTACCCGGCCGTCGTCGACGGCAGGGTGCAGTGGATCATCGACGGCTACACGACCTCGGCCGACTACCCCTACTCGCGGCTGACCGACCTCGACACCGCCACCTCCGACTCGGTGACGGCGAGGTCCAGTGCGGTCACCACCATCGGCCGCGGCCAGGTCAACTACATCCGCAACTCGGTGAAGGCGACCGTCGACGCCTACGACGGGTCGATCAAGCTCTATGCCTGGGACGACAAGGACCCGCTGCTTCGGGCCTGGAGCAAGGCGTTCGGCAACACGGTGCTTCCGATGAGCCAGATGAGCGGCGACCTGATGTCGCACATCCGATACCCCGAAGACCTGTTCAAGGTGCAGCGGCAGACCCTCGCCAAGTACCACGTCACCGACGCCGCGTCGTTCTACGGCGGCCAGGACTACTGGCAGATCCCGGAGGACCCGGCGCAGGAGGCCAGCGTCGTGCAGCCGCCGTACTACCTGACCCTGAAGATGCCCGACCAGGACGACGCGCGCTTCTCGATCACGACGACGTTCAAGCCGGTCGGAGACCGGCAGATCCTCACCGGCTTCCTCGCCGTCGACGCCGACGCCGGCAACACCAAGGGTCAGCGCAGCAGCGACTACGGCACGATGCGGCTGCTCACCCTGCCCAAGGACAGCCAGGTCAGCGGTCCCGGCCAGGTGCAGAACGAGATCGGGTCGTCGAACGCGACCTCGCCCGACTCCGCCCTCAACCTGAGCCAGTTCCTCAACAACGCGCGCCAGAGCGGGTCGAGCGTGACGCTCGGCAACCTGCTGACGCTCCCGGTCGGGGGCGGTCTGCTCTACGTCCAGCCGGTCTACGTCCGGGCCAGCGGCGACTCCGGGTACCCGCTCCAGCGGGCCACCGTCGTCGCGTTCGGTGACAAGCTCGCCTGGGCCTACACGCTCGACGGCGCGCTCGACGGGTTGTTCGGCGGCAACTCGGGCGCGACGGCCGGCGACTCCGGCTCGACGCCCACGACACCGCCGACAGGCGGCACCCCGACCACCCCGCCCACCACCGACGAGGCTGCCCTCGCCGAGGCGCTGGCCGACATCCAAGCCGCGTACGACGCGGGTCAGAAGGCGCTCAAGGCCGGTGACTTCGCGGCATACGGCACTGCCCAGAAGCAGCTCGACGACGCCATCAAGCGCGCCGTCGCGGCTGCGCCCCAGGGCGGTTCGGTGACCGTCAAGCCGTCGCCGTCCGCCACCGCCAGCCCGACCGGGACACCCACCAGCACGCCCACGACGACGTCCACGCCCTGACGGACGGCTGACCAGCGAGACGGAGGCCCTGCAGCAACCGATTTGGTTCGTCTGCAGGGCTTCCCGTAAGGTGGTGTCTACCGACGCGGGGTGGAGCAGCTCGGTAGCTCGCCGGGCTCATAACCCGGAGGTCGCAGGTTCAAATCCTGCCCCCGCTACCACGAAGTAGCAGGTCAGAGGCCCTTTCCCATCTGGGAGAGGGCCTCTGGCGTTGGTCTGTGTAGCCAAATGTGTAGCCAGTCGAGCGTGAGAAGGGCCGGGACGCGTGGGACGCACCGGGACGGCTGGGCCGACGCAGAAACCATGAGACACCCGGCCGGACGCGTGACGAGACCGTTTCGGGGTGTCGCCGGGTCGGTTTCCGGGCGATCGCCGACACGGCCCGCAGGGCCGAGTACGGCCGTCCCATACCGTTCCCCCTGGAGACGTGATTCCGGCTGAGATCGGGATCTCGACCAGGACTTGAGGGGCGAGCTCGGGCGGTGGCGTGAGGTCCAGGCATGATGTGGCCGGTAGTCGGAGCTTGTTCGGGCATGGCCGATTTCCCGACAGGGCCGGGGGCTCCTCACACCGGCATGTCGTGCGTTAGGTCTCGTAGAATCGGGACGCGGCGTGCATGCCGGTTACGTCCTCCCGCATTACCGTTCCCTGCCGGGCTGAGTCGCTCAGGACCCTCCCCGGCTGACCGGCGCGCATCTTCCGCCAGACTGAGAGCGGGCGCCACTTCGTGAGACGGACGTAGTTCGAAAGGACTGTTTCCGACTGTTACCTCTTAAAGAGTTGGCAAAGGCATTGTTTGCGTGGTCTTGTCTGCATCAGAGTCCTCGCTGATCGCCCTCGCCGGGGAAGGGCACCTGATTTGCAGGGGTAGGACATGTCAGCTGTGCTGTCGTCGCGTGTGCTGTCGTCGTGGTTTATCGGTGGGCGGTTGCGGCCGGCTCTGCGCACGGCGGTGATGGCGGTTGCTGCGGCGTTGACGGTTACGGTGGCCGCTGTAGAGCCAGCTGCTGGTGCGGTGCCTGCCGCGGCGACGCCGAAGGTGGAGAAGGTCACGTCTCGCTCGGATGTGGTGTCTGCCCGGGTGACTGCGCGGGCGCAGGGATCTCGGGTCGAGGTCGAGTCGCTGCGTGATGAGACGTCGACGACGTGGGTGAACCCTGACGGGACGATGACGACCCAGGCCCACGGCGGCCAGATCCGGTTCAAGGACACCAAGGGGGCGTGGCGCGACGTCGACCTGACTTTGGCGGAGGCTGCGGACGGCACGGTGGCGCCGAAGGGGCACCCGCAGGGGTTGTCCCTGGCCGGAGCCCGAGTCCCTGACCTACTCCGGGACCGTCCAACCCGTCAAGCAGAGCGTCGACGCCAACGGGAACCCGATCGAGGACGAGAACGGGCCTGTCTACGAACCCGACGGGCCCGCGCTGACCAACCAGCCGTGGCTGGCCTGGTCGGTCACCCACGACGCCCAAGGACGGGTCAAGTCCGAGCTCACCGGCCCGTCCGCCGGGTTCGACGGTAACCCCGGCGTGCACGACCCAGACGACATCACCGGCTACGACGTCAGCGACGCCGCCATCGGGTACGACCGCAGCTACGCCTACGACGGGGCCGGTCGTCTCGCCAGCGTGGCCGACCACACCGCCAGCGACCACGGCGCCGACCTGGACGCCTCACCCTGTGTGGTACGGGCCTACACGTTCGACAACAACGGCCGCCGCAAGACCCTCACCACCGCCACGCACAGCGACGGTGACTGTGCCGGAACCACCGGAGTGACCAGCACCAGCGCGTCATTCGATAACTACGACACCGCCGACCGACCCACCCTCGGCCAAGGCGGCGTTGGCCAGTACGTGTACGACGCGCTCGGGCGGCAGACGGCGCTGCCGGCTGTGGACACCCCTGACTACGCCACCGACACCACCGCCGGCGGCATCACGCTGGGGTACTTCGACGACGACCTGCCCCGTTCTGTCGCTCAGACCGTCGCCGGGGTCACGACCTCCACGGTGTTCACCCTCGACGCAGCGGGTCGTCGATCCAGCGCGACAACGACGACCGGTACGGCGACGTCGACCTTGGTGCGGCACTACGCCGATGGGTCGGACAACCCCGCTTGGACCGACAAGGACGGCATCATCACCAGGTATGCCGAATCAATCGGCGGTGACCTCGGACTCACCTTGGCCGCCGACGGCTCAGCCGACCTGACCCTGGCAAACCTGCACGGCGATGTTGTCACCACGGTCCCGATCAGTGCCGCCGCGACCAACAGTGACGCCGCCGCCGGGATCGACGGGTGGTCCGACTTCACCGAGTACGGGGCACCCCGCACCGGCTCCAGCACGACGACGACTGGCGGGTCGCTTGGGTATGGCTGGCTCGGCGCGAAACAGCGCTCCACCACCACCGAGACTGCAGGCCTGACCCTGATGGGCGACCGGCTCTACAACGCAGTGTCAGGTCGCTTCACGAGCCTCGACCCCGAACCCGGCGGCAACGCCACTGCGTACGCCTACCCCAACGACCCAATCAACATGTACGACCTCGACGGCCACTGGAGCGTACGTAAGGCATTCTGGAAAGGCGTCGGCTTCTTCAGCGCTCGTCAATACATCACCGCGACAGGCTACGCGTCGAAGTTTGACGGTAGGGGAGTGAGGAGGTCCCTCTGGCCGTCGGCCGCAGGCAACTACAGCTACGAAGTGTCCGCTAAGCAGTCATCGAGTCGATGGGGGGGATCGTTCGGGAGGCATGCCGTGAGGGCTTTCCGTAGCCGAGCGTTCCGCTTCGGGGCACGGGCTTTCGGCAGGACGGCCGGTTGGCAGGTCACGGCCGTGGCTACAGGACTCGACTACTATCACAGTCGGCCCAAGTGGCGACCTCGGCAGCACCTGAGCGAGATGCGCTCAGCTTGGGGCAAGCCTGTCAACGCTGCGTTTGGCTGGGCGACCAGGAAATTCTGGAGCAAGGCAAGGGGTGCGTACTGAAATGGCGAAGCACCGTTCCGACAGCCGGCGAGAGTCCGACTTCTCGCTCGGCCCCCGCGGCTGGATTCTGGCGATAGGGACGGCTGTCTTCGGACCTCTTTTCCTCATTCATTACGTTACTGAAGGTCGACCTCTGGCTGCCGTTGTGGCCGGTGTCCTGAGCGTTCTTGCACTGCTGACGCTCGGCTGGGTCACGCGGCATCGAGGTGATGGATGAAGGGGACGAGCTGTGTCGGTTGCGTTGTCGAACCGCGGTAAGCCAGGGCGGGCATCCAGCCGCTTAGAGGGCGCAAGTCGACGGCAGCCGGTGTACCTTACATAAGATCGGTTATTGGCGCGACGAATCGGCTTGCGCGGCAGGCAGTTTCAGGCATCTCTCTACAGCGCTACCTCGCGCTGTTGGTCGAGTCGGCGCGCGATGCTCGATTGCTCGCCGCGTAGACGCCTGCTGGAGCGCCTGGCCTTCGTGAACGTTGCCAGCACGAGAAGAATCGACATTAACGCCGCAAGAAGGCCGACGACCAGGCTGACGTCGCGGGCGATCGGGCCCTGGCCCAGTGGTTGCGTCGCGCGCGTTGACGTAGGTGTGAAGGGCTGACTGTGCGATGTAGGCGGGTATCGCGAGGCGTGGCGCCAGCCCAAGGGGGCGTCGCCGGCGGCCAAGTACCATCACGGCCCCCAGCACCGCTGACGCCAAGCAGGCCATGACGACATAGGCGACCACGTCACTGAGGAGCCCGGCGACATCGACCCGGGGAGCGCCGTAGATGCCTTGCAGCAGATCAGCGAGGTAGTACGCAAGGACAGCCGGGCCCAAGAACGCGAACCCACTCAACTCCGAGCTCACCGGCCCCTCCGCCGGGTTCGATGGCAACCCAGGAGTCCACGACCCGGACGACATCACTGGGTACGACGTCAGTGACGCCGCCATCGCCTACGATCGCTCCTATTCCTACGACGCCGCCGGCCGGCTGGCCAGCGTGAGTGACCACACAGCGACGGATCACGGTGCGGCCTTGGACGCCTCCCCGTGTGCGGTGAGGTCGTACACCTTCGACACCAACGGGCGCCGCAAGACCCTCACCACCGCCACGCACAGCGACGGTGACTGTGCAGGCACTACCGGGATGACCAGCACCTGCGCGTCATTCGACTACTACGACACCGCCGACCGACCCACCCTCGGCCAAGGCGGCGTTGGCCAGTACGTGTACGACGCCCTGGGTCGGCAGACCACGGTCCCCGCAGTCGACGCCCCCAAACCCGGCAGGGGGGAACATCACCGTCGGCGGGTATGCCAAGCAGGTCAATGGCCAGACGTGTCTGCAAGGCGGGGAGGTGTAGCCAAATGTGTAACCGGGAGGTGGCGGGACGCATCGAGACGCGGCGTTACGACGGGGACGCGGCGCTGAGATTTCGTGCGGCAGGAGAGAGAGTGCGGGACGTGTGAGACGTGAGCTCGCCGGGCTCATAACCCGGAGGTCGCAGGTTCAAATCCTGCCCCCGCTACCAAACGCGTCAGCGACAGAAGGCCCGGACCACTGGTCCGGGCCTTCTGCTGTCCCGCCCAACCCCAACGTCCTGCCACCTGGTCGTCACCGGACCTGTAGCCGGGAGGGTCCGGTGACGACCAGGTGGCAGGACGTGGGGGGCTCAGGCGGCGGGCAGCCGTTCGATCAGGTACTCGCGCAGCGTCTCGCGGTGGTCCGCCTCGAGCGCGCCCTCGGCGCCGACGAGGGCGGGGAGTCCACTGCGTCCGGTGACGTGGACCCCGGCGACCGCGAGGTCGCCGTCGTCGGGGACGGAGGCGTCGACGAAGCACATCACGCCGATGACCGGCACGCTGGTGAGCTCGACCTCGTCGAGCAGTGCCCGCACGATCTCGACGCGACTCTGGGTGGCGGACACGGTGGTGTTCATCGGCCGACCGTCGACGACCAGCTCGTGGGTGTCGTGGTCGAGCTCGTCGACGACCCGCACCTCGACGGAAGCGTTCTTGGCCCGCACGACGTCGATGACGTAGACGCCACCCGCCCCGAAGGCGAGGTGGGCGATCCGGCCGCGCCGACCCGGCATACGACGATCGTGCAGGGCGAGCACGCCACCCTCGGACGCGGAGTCCAGGAAGGCGCGCATCGCCGGGTCGGACTGGCCGGTGGAGCCGGGTTCGCGGCCCCGCGACGGACGCAGGGCCAGCAGGCCGGCCGGCAGGATGGTGCGCCGACGGTGAGAGGGCACCGCGACGGCGGCAGCCTCCGTGACCGCCGCCTCGACGTGCGCCACGGGCGCCTCGGCAACCGCGACGGGCGCCTCGGCAACCACTGCGACCGTGACGGCGGCCGCCGGTGCGACGACCGGCGCAGGAGCGGGGTCGGTATGCGGCGTGGTCGCCGCGGTGCCCGGGCTCGGCTCGGTCGGGGTGGCGGTGGCAGGTCCGTCCGCCGGAGCCGGAGCGGGATCGCTGGGCGCATCCGGCCCAGCGGGCTCAGCGGTGGCAACGGGCTCGACGCGGGCAGTCGTGGAGATCTGGACCGCCACCAGGGGGGTCGGCGCGGCCGTGAGGGTCGACACGGGGGCGGCCGGCGGCAGGGTCACGGTCACACCGGCCTCGCGCTGCCACGAGGGGAGCGACGAGGGGGAGGACGGGCCCCAGTCGGCGGGGATGACGACGGCGACCGGCTCCGGGACCTGGCCCGAGTCATCCTGGGACGGCGTCGAGGTCGGGGTGGCGACAGCGTCCGTGGCGGCGACGGCGTCCGTGGTGTCGTCGAGGTCGTTGGCCTCGGGATCGCCGGAGAAGGCGGCGACGCAGTCCAGGCACACGACCAGGCCGGGCTGGCGGGTGGTCCCCGCGCGCTCACCGGCAGGGACGACCTGTCCACACCCGCACACACCAGCCTCATCCAGCCGGACGACGTGAGGCACCATCGGCGCCCACCCCCTTTCGAGGTCGCCACTGTCGCACCCGCAGCGGCGTCCTGACTGCTCCTCGGCCGCGATACCGGCAGATGGACGGAGCCTTCGGCATACGTTCGGGCGAGTCAGGTACGGACTCGGTCCATTCGCCTGCGGGATCGGGGCGCGGTGCGTAAAATCACGCGACCGGGCAGCAGTGGCAGGTCACCAGGTGACCTCCTTGCAGCCCGTGTGCGTGTCCGGCTCGACCTGCAGGGTCGCGTGCTCCACGCCGAACTCCGACCGCATCACCTGCATCGCCCGGTCGAGCACCCCGTGCGCGTCGGCGCTCTCGAGGGTGACCAGGTGGGCGGTGGCGACGTTCATGCCGGAGGTGAGCGTCCAGACGTGCAGGTCGTGCACGTCGGTCACCCCGTCGACGGCGGCCAGGGCGTGCGCCACCGTGTCGGCGTCCATCCCCGCCGGGGCGTGCTGCCCGAGGACGCCGAGGACCTCGCGGCCCAGCAGCACCGCCCGGACGGCGACGAAGACCGCGATCGCCAGGGCGACGACGGTGTCCCACCACGCACTGCCGGTCGCCGCGACCAGGGCGCCCGCCGCGATGACGCCGACCGAGCCCAGCGTGTCGGCGACCACCTCGAGGTAGGCGCCCTTGACGTTGAGCGACTCGGCCGCCCCACCACGCAGCAGGGTGAGGCAGACGACGTTGACCACGAGGCCGAGGCCGCCGACGAGCAGCATCGGGCCGGTGGCGACCTCGGGGAGTCGCCGATCCGGCCGAGGGCCTCGACGACGATGTAGACCGAGACGCCCAGCATGAGCAGGACGGCGAGCCCGGAGGCGAACACCTCCGCGCGGTAGGAGCCGAAGGTGCGGCGACCGGTGCTGTCGGGCCGGGCTGCGATGCGGGTGGCGACCAGGGCGGCGCCCAGGGCCACCACGTCGGCTGCCATGTGGCCGGCGTCGCTGAGCAGCGCCAGCGACCCGGCGAGCACGCCGGTGACCAGCTCGACGACGAAGAAACCGGCCACCAGCACGAATGCGGTCCGCAGCCGCCAGCGGTGGGTGGCACCCGCGTGCCCCTGCCCGTGGCCGTGACCGTGCGACCCGCTCACGGCCGCGCCATCGGAGAGCCGGGCCGCACCACCGGGGCGGGGGAGTCGGCTGCGTCGGTCCCACGTGCGCAGCGCATGCCCCGATCCTAGGCCAGCCACGCGGCACACCCGGTCGTGTCCCGCGAGCCGGCGTTCGTGCACGGCACAAGGGCCGGCGAGGTACCATCGACGTGGACCGGCTCCCGGCCGCACCGCACATCTGGCGCTCAGCGCCTGGCGGGCTCTGCGACCGCAGGTCGTCGGTTCCACGCCATCGACCGGCCGTCGCGGACGGCAGGTCGGCCCGCTCCAGACCATGGGGCGACCCAAGGCCAGGCCCTCGGACCCGGTCGGCACGGCGTCCACACCGCCCCCACGGCGCGGTGAGTCGTTCGCTCGGCCCGCACGTCGCGGGCACCCGTTCAGGAGGAACACTTGGCTCAGCGAGGCCAGCGCCAGTCCGGCGGTCAACGCCAGTCCGGCGGTCAGCGACCCGCCCAGCGCACCCAGCGCCGCGGACGCCCACTCGACAACGAGGGCATCATCCCCGTGCTCGCCCGCGCCGTGCGCGAGGTCGAGACCGAGGCGCAACGAGGTCGGGTCAAGCCTTCGGGACGGGCCAAGTTCCAGGTCGTGGCGCTGCTCGTGCGGGAGGAGCGCGCCCGGGTCAAAGCCGATGCCGAGATCGGCGGTGCCGAGCGTGAGGCCCAGCTCAAGCGGCTCGACGGGATCGCGACGATCCTGGCCAAGACCGCGGCCCGTGACACCTCCCTCCTGGTGCTGCTCGCCGAGGAAGCCGTGGTGAGCGATGCGGCGGCGAACCTGCGGCGCGACATGCTCCGCGCGGCCGGTGTCGAGGCCGAGCCGGAGCCGGTGCTCGAGGAGGACCCCGAGAGCCTGCCCGCCACTCCCGAACGGCCTGCCGTGCCGCAGTCGGTCGTGTCGCGCCAGCTCGCGAACCCGTTCCTGGCGCCTGACTTCAGCGCCGTGGTGCCCCGCCGGGCCACGACCGGTCGGCTGAGCAGCTGGGAGCTGCTGGGCCCGCTGTTCCGCGCCTTCGAGTACGGCGGCGAGTCGTCCTGCATGCCGCTGCCCGAGCCCACCTCGGTGCTGCGCGGGGCCGGTGAGCTGCAGCTGATGCGCCACCAGGGCCAGGTCGTCGCGGCCGCCGCGGCCGGCCACCGGAGCTTCCTGCTGGCCGACGAGCCGGGCCTGGGCAAGACCGCCCAGGCGCTGCTCGCCGCCCAGGCCGCCAACGCCTACCCGTTGCTCGTGGTGGTGCCCAACGTGGTCAAGGCCAACTGGGCTCACGAGGCCGAGCTGTGGACGCCGCGCCACCCCGCGACCGTCATCCACGGCAACGGCGACACCGTCGACGGGTTCGCCGACATCGTCGTCGTCAACTACGAGGTGCTCGACCGCCACGTCGGCTGGCTGGGCGACCTGGGCTTTCGGGGCATGGTCGTCGACGAGGCGCACTTCATCAAGAACAAGACCTCACAGCGCTCGCAGCACGTGCTGCAGCTGGCCGACCGGATCCGCCAGCGCACGCCCAACCCGCTCCTCATGGCCCTCACCGGCACCCCGCTGATCAACGACATCGAGGACTTCAAGGCGATCTGGCAGTTCCTCGGCTGGATCGACGACAAGAAGCCGCGGCACGCGCTGATGGCCGCCCTGGAGGAGACCGGGCTGACTCCGGCCGACTCCGGCTTCTACTCCGCGGCCCGCACCAGCGTCATCGAGCAGGGCATCGTCCGTCGGCGCAAGGTCGACGTCGCCGCTGACATCCCTGCTCGGCGGGTGGCCGACCTGCCGGTCGAGCTCGACGACGACGCGGGTCGCTCGATCCGTGCCGCCGAGCAGGAGCTGGCCCGCCGCCTCGTCAAGCGCTACCACGCAGCCCTCGAGGCCCGCACGTCCGGCGTCGTCGTCGAAGGCATCGACCACGACCTCGTGCGCCGCGTCGCCACCTGGGAGCGCGAGGAGGGCAGCAAGGCCAAGTCGGGCGACAACGTCTTCACGGTGATGCGCCGGATCGGCCAGGCCAAGGCCGGCCTCGCCGCCGACTACGCCGGCCAGCTGGCCCGCAGCGTCGGCAAGGTCGTCTTCTTCGCCAAGCACATCGACGTCATGGACGTCGCGGAGGAGACCTTCGCCCGGCGCGGCGTGAAGTTCTCCTCGATCCGCGGGGACCAGACCGCCAAGGTGCGCAAGGCCAACATCGACGCGTTCATCAACGACCCCGAGGTGGCGATCGTGGTCTGCTCGCTGACCGCGGCGGGGGTCGGCCTCAACCTCCAGGTCGCCTCCAACGTCGTCCTCGCGGAGCTGTCCTGGACCGCAGCCGAGCAGACCCAGGCCATCGACCGCGTCCACCGCATCGGCCAGGCCGAGCCGGTCACCGCGTGGCGGATCATCGCCGCGCAGACCATCGACGCCAGGATCGCCCAGCTGATCGACAGCAAGGCCGGCCTGGCTGCCCGGGCTCTCGACGGGTCGGACGAGGAGGTCGGCTCCTCGGCGGACGTGCAGCTCGAGGCGTTGGTGGCGCTGCTCACCGATGCCCTCACCGAGGAGCTGGGAGCTCCCGACGCCGCCGACGCGCTCCCGCTCCCCGGCGCCCCTGCCGACGGTGCGGAGCAGCGACCGGCGACGCCGGCCGCACCGGCCTTGGCGGCCAACCTCTTCTCGACCACCGAGCTCTCGACCACCCAGTAGGGGCCCCTCCGGACCCCTAGGCGGGCCAGCGGTTGCGAGTGACCTGTCCGCCGGCCACCGATGCCGTCATGGCCACCGGTCCGTCCGGCAGCACGTAGAGCTCGTACTCGCCCTCGGTGACCGACGGATAGACGAGGGAGTGCACCACACCGTCGCCGTCGGGGCGGGCCACCACCCCCACGTGCGGGTATGCCGCGGACGCGTCGTCGTGCCCGTGTTCATGCTCCCCGTGGTGGTCGTGACCATCGTCATGGCCGTGGTGGTGGTCGTGGTGGTGGTCATGGTCGTGGTGGTGGTCATGGTCGCCGAGGCGGTGCGCCGCGGTGGCGGTCGCGCCGACGGGGCGCAGCTCCACCTCGAGGCCGTCGGTCTCCGCCGGCATGACGACGACGAGGGCCCCCACGTCGCCACCGATGTCGAGCAGCACCGGTCCCTGGCCGGCATACGGGTTCTCGGATGTTCCGCCCATGGCGGGCTCCCTCCGTGGAGGTCGCGGCGGCGGCCGCTGGTGGACCCGGCCGCCGCCACGACGTCGGTCAGGCCGCGGGCGTGCCGGGCATCGTCTGGTAGCCCCCGGCCGGGTGGCCGAGGTAGGGGAACGCGCCCAGGTAGGGGGCGTTCGTGTTGGACGTGCCGTCCTTGACGACGCTGGCTGCCCCGTCAGGGGTGAAGCCCGGGTCGACCAGCGGGATGGTCGCGCCGGCGATGGCCCGGAGCTCGATCGTCACGACGTCGTCGATGATGCGGCGGCCGTTCGGGAACCCGGCAGCATCACCGGCCACGAGCCCGATCGGGTTGGGGTTCGCCGTGGGCGGGATGGCCACGTTGAGCCGCAGCATGTCGGCCTGGGTGCTCCCGGTGTAGTTCTGGAAGCCCGGGACGACACCCTTCGGGATGCCCGTGAGCAGGATCGCGAGGAGGTCAGCGCGGTCCTTGGTGTAGGCGGCCAGGTTCGGGAAGACCCCCGGGTAGAGCGCCGGCAGCAGCTTGGCCAGCTCCGGCCTCGCGACGTACTTCGCGAAGGCGGAGTCGTCGTGCGGCTGCGTGGCGTTCCAGCGGTCCTTCCGGGCCATCGGGGTGATGACCTCGTTGAACAACGGGTTCCCGAGCCGGGAGACCTGGCTGAACGGGCCGCGCCACGAGTGCCGGCCGTACCGGCCGTCCCAGATCCGCGATTTCTGCCGGCTCGCCGTCGCCCAGACCCCGATGACCGATCCCGGGTCGAGCGGGTCGGTGGGCCTGGAGGGCCGGCGGGTGAGGTCGGTGATCGGCACCTGGATCGCGATGCTGTGCACGTTGAGGCCCTGCGTGCCGTTGACCCCCACCGCGGCCGCCGACGGGATCAGGTGCAGGTTCTGGAAGGGGCGCAGGGCGCCGAGGTCGAAGATGCTGCCCAGGTCGACGAAGAAGCCCTCGGCGCGCTGTCCCGCGAAGACCTTGCGACCGCCCTGGATCGAGTGGATCGCCTGGTTCGCGAGCTGGGGGTAGTTCGGCGTGCTGCGGATGCCGATGTTGACCGGTGGGCACAGCAGCTTGCTGGCCAGGAGCCGACCCCGCTCGCCCCGCGCGACGCGGGTGACCGAGTAGGACTGCGGCCGGTTCCACGCGGTGTCGGTGATCTTGGAGATCGGGCCGGTGTTGTAGAGGAACGTGGAGTCGTTGCGCACGGTGGTCGCGAACCGGAACTGGTAGGTCACGTCGGCCCGGGCGTCGCCGCGGTTGCTGACGTGGATCTCGTAGAGCACGTCGTCGCCGAACTCGTAGAAGTTGGGCCCGCCCTGGGGGTTCTGGAACGGGATGAAGTTGGCGATCAGTGTGACGGTGTCAGGCCGGTCAGGGCTGACGAAGGCGTAGACGTCGGTGTTGTCGGCGACCGGGTCCTTGGAGACCTCGGGGGCTTCGCGGTGCGAGGACATCGTTCACTTCCTCGCGGCTCGGGCGAGTCGGCGCACGAGGTCGGTGTCGTGCACGACCACCTCGTCCTCGCCGAAGAGGATCGAGATGCGCCCGGAGGCGACGTCCTCGACGTGGGCGACGAGCGGTTCGCCGTCCGGTGCGGATTCGTCCGGTCGGTGACCGGCGGGGGTGGCCGGGGCGGCGAGCGCCCCGGGGGCCGCGGCGACGGCCGCCGCGGCAGCGGCGCTCGACCCGGCTGCTGCCAGGAAGATCCGCCGAGAGGTGTTGCTCATGCTGACTCCTTCGGTCTGCGCGGGCGAGTGTGCTCCCGCGCGTGCGGTGGCCGCGTCAGACCCGGAACGCCCTGCAGACGTGACCCACCTCACATTCGAAGGCGGCGGCCAGTTGGATTGCTACTGCAGCAGTCGACTCAGCTCGGCAGCAGCCGCGGCGACCCCGTGCCCGAGCGGCCGGGTGCCCTCCCCGACCTCGAACTGCGCGCCACCCCCGACGTACACGGCGAGGCCCGGCCGGGCGGCGTGCAGCGCGGCGACCGTCTCACGGGCCGCGACGACGTCGGCGGCGGTGGGGGCGCCGACCACCACGGCCGCGGTGTCCCGCTGCTCCACGACCCGCACCCAGTGCTGGGCCGGCAGGTCCGCGCCCAGGTAGACGACGTCGAGGCCGGCGCGACGCAGCAGCACGGCGAAGGCCAGCATCCCGAGCTCATGGTGCGCGTCGCGAGGCAATCCGACGGCGACCCGGGGGCCGCCCGCCGAGGCGGCGCTGCGCATCTCGGCACCGAGGCGACGGTGCACGGTGGCACTCACCACGTGCTCGCCGGCCACGTCGATCCGCCCCGCCCGCCACTGCAGCCCCAGCATCTCCAGAGCAGGCATCAACCAGACCTCGACGACCTCCTCGAGCGGGCCCGCAGCGAAAGCCGCGTCGACAGCCGCGTCGACCGCCGCAGGGTCGAGCTCGGCGGCTCCCCGGACCAGTGCCGTGACGTCCCAGGCGCCGGAAGCGGGCTGCTCGGCGGCACCCTCGGCCACGGTGTGGTCCATGGCCGCCGGCCAGCCCGCCGTCGCCTCCGCCACCGCACGACGGGCACTGTCGAGTGGTCTCGACCCGTCGCCGCGCTGCTGGTGCTCGGCCCGGTCCCTGGCCCGGAGGTAGGCCTCCCAGGGTGCCTGCCGCTCGTCGCTCGACGCCGCGCCCTCCAGGCGCAGGTGCTCGGCCGCCTGGCTGGGCGACCAGCCGGCCGCCACCAGGGCCGCCATCGCCCGCAGCAGCTGGAGCCCCTGCTCGTCGTAGAGGCGGTAGCCCCCGTCGGTGCGCACGGGGCGCACGAGCCCGTAGCGGCGTTCCCAGGCCCGGATCGTGGCGGACGGTACGCCGCTCAGGCGAGCAGCATGCCCAATCGTGTACACCATGGCAGCGTCCCACACCCCTTGTGCAAAGCATGGACGAACGAGCAGGTGAACGACCTTTCGGGCCGTTCGGCTGACAGGATGGCGGCATGAGCCGACCCCTCCTGCCCGAGGTGGCGCCGGGCAGGGTCGTGGGGGTCGACGTGGCTCGCGCGCTGGCCCTCGTCGGCATGATGGCCACGCACTTACTGCCCGGACTCGTGGGCGCCCGGGTGCCGTGGCCCCAGCAGGTGGCCGGCGGGCGCGCCTCCGCCCTGTTCGCGGTCCTGGCCGGTGTCAGCGTCGCCCTGGTGAGCGGCCGGACCGAGCCGGTCCGGGGCCGCGCCAGGTATGCCGTGTGGGTCAGGCTGGTCGTCCGCAGCCTGCTCATCGGCGCCGTGGGGCTGGCTCTCGGGCTGGTCCCGACCGGCATCGCGGTGATCCTCAGCTACTACGCCGTGCTGTTCCTCCTCGGGCTGCCGTTCGTCGGGCTCCGCGCCCGAGCCCTGGCCCTGCTGGCGGTGGTCTGGGCGGCGGCTGCCCCCGTCCTGTCCCACCTGCTCCGGCCGCACCTGCCGGCGCACGAGGTCGGCAGCCCGACCCCCGGCTCGCTGCTCTCGCCGCTGCGCCTCCTCAACGAGCTCGTGTTCGTCGGCTACTACCCGGCCGCCGTCTGGCTGGCCTACCTCTTCGCCGGGATGGCGATCGGCCGGTCGGACCTGCGCCGCCCCCGGACCGCTGTGACCCTGCTCGCCGGTGGTGCTGCGCTCGCCGTGACCGCGACCGTGCTGTCGCGGACCCTGCTGGCCCGCGGGGACGCCACGGCGGCGCTCGCCCGGACCTTCCCCGACGAGCGGGTCGCGGGTGACCCCGAGCTGCTCGCCGCGACCCTGACGCACGGCCTGCACGGCACGACACCCACCGGCTCCTGGTGGTGGCTGGCCACGGTGGCGCCGCACTCCAGCACGCCGCTGGACCTCGCCCAGACGATCGGCAGCGCGATGGGTGTCATCGGGCTCTGCCTGCTGGCGACGCGGTGGCAGCCGCGGGCCTGGGCCGCGTTCCTCGGCGCAGGTGCCATGACGTTGAGCCTCTACTCGTTGCACGTCGTCATCACGGGCCAGGGGTGGTGGCCGGACCTGGAGTCCCCGGGCGACTACGGCGACCAGGTGCTCATCGTGCTGGCGACCGGAGCGGTCTTCGCGCTGGTCCCGCTCCGTGGTCCACTCGAGTCGCTCGTCGCGGCCGCATCCCGCTGGGCCGCTGCACCCCTGGCTGAGCCGCTGCGAGAGGACCCGTCCACCATCGACCAGGCAGGGCCGGGATGACCCAATCCGGCGCGCCAGGGGCCCCGAATCACCCTCGACCCGTCACCGAGAACGGATGGACCCTCATGTCTGCACCACGCCGCGCCGTCATCGGCAGCGGAGTCGCCGGGCTCACGGCTGCCCACGTGCTCAGCACGGCCGGCCTGGTGACGCTCTACGAAGCCGACGCCCGTCTGGGCGGCCACGCCGACACCCACGAGGTCTCCGTGGACGGCAGGACGATCGGCGTCGACACCGGGTTCATCGTGCACAACGACCGCACCTACCCCACCTTGCTGCGCCTCTTCCGCGAGCTGGGTGTCCAGACGCAGGAGTCGGACATGAGCATGTCCGTCCGCGACGACGAAGCGGGCCTGGAGTATGCCGGCGCGCGGGCTGCCCGGGGCCTGTTCCCCCGCGCCGCGAACCTGGCCAACGGCAACTACCTGCGGATGCTGACCGAGGTCAGGAAGTTCCACCGCGAGGCCAGGGCACTGCTGGCGCGGGACGAGACCGACGCGGACCGCGACGAGACCCTGGGGTCCTTCGCGCGGCGGTGCGGCTTCACCGCATACTTCACCCGTCACTTCCTCGAGCCCGTGGTCGCGGCGGTGTGGTCCTGCGACCCGGGGGTCTCCCTGCAGTACCCGGCCCGCTACCTCTTCGAGTTCCTGGACCACCACGGCATGCTCACCGTGTTCGGGTCGCCCACCTGGCGCACGGTCACCGGCGGCTCGCACAGCTACGTGCAGGCCCTGGCCGCCGGCATCGACGACATCAGGCTCGCCACTCCCGTGCGGTCGGTGCGGGAGACCACAGACGGTGTCGTGGTGACCGATGCCGCCGGTGCAGCGGACGTCTACGACTCCGTCGTCATCGCTGCCCACCCCCACCAGGCGCTCGTGATGCTGGCTGAGCCCAGCCACGTCCAGCGTGAGGTCCTCAGCGCGATCCGCTACTCCAGCAACGTCGCCCAGCTGCACACCGACGAGTCGGTGCTGCCGCGGTCGTCCGGTGCCCGTGCCTCCTGGAACTACTGGCGGAGAGCCGAGGCCGAGGGCACGGGGGTGCTGGTCACCTACGACCTCACCCGCCTGCAGCGTCTGGACGTGACCGATCGTCGGTTCCTCGTCACACTGAACGGCGTGGACTGCGTGGACCAGGACCTCGTCATCGACACGATGCACTACGAGCACCCGCTCTACACGCCGGAATCCGTTGCAGCGCAACGCCGACTGCCGGAGGTGAACACCGCCCGGGTGGCCTTCGCTGGCGCCTATCACGGTTGGGGTTTCCACGAGGACGGCGCACGGTCGGGCGTCCTCGCCGCCGAGGTGCTCGGCGTGCCCTGGACCGAGGGCGGGGTGTCCGCCGCGGGGCGGCTGCCCGACGACGACCTCGAGGAAGTGGGTGCCCGGTGAAGGCTCCCGCCGTCACGCGCATCTACGCCACCTCCATCGTCCACGCGCGCACGACCCCGCTGCGACACAGCTTCCGCCACCGCAGCCACACCTGGCTGGTCGACCTCGACGACCTGCCTCGACTGGGCTGGTTGCGGAGGCTCGCCAGCTTCGAAGCGCGCGACCACCTCGGATCGCCCCAGCTCACCCTGCGCCAGAACCTCGACACGTTCCTCGCCACCGAGGGCATCGACCTCGAGGGTGGGCGGATCCTGATGCTCGCCATGCCCCGTGTCCTCGGCACGGTGTTCAACCCGATCAGCGTCTACTGGTGCCACACGGCCGATGGCCGGCTCGCCTGCAACGTGGTCGAGGTGCACAACACCTACGGCGACCGGCACGCCTACCTCGTGCACGCGGACGACCAGGGCCACGCCGAGGTCGACAAGGCGCTCTACGTGAGCCCCTTCAACGACGTGTCGGGGCGTTACCGCCTGACCATCCCCGCCCCGGGTGAGACCGTGCGGGTGCAGGTCGTGCTGGAGCGCCCCGACCACGCCCCCTTCGTCGCCGGGCTCCGTGGTCGTGCCCTACCGGTGCGGTCCGGGACCGTGCTGAGGCTGGCCATCACCCAGCCCCTCGAACCACTCGCCGTCGCCGCGCGGATCCGCTGGCACGGCATCCGACTGTGGTTGCGCCGCCTGCCGGTCCAACCACGCCCTTCCCACCACCAGGAGGCAGTTCAGTGACCACCGCCACCGCCGGGCTCTCGACCCGACCCGTCATCGACGCGGGCCGCTGGCCCGACCTCACTGCTCGCCGTGCAAAGGTGCGTCGGGCCGTCGAGGGCGCCATCGCCCGCAGGATCTTCCTGTCCGTGGCGCGGCGGCTCCCCGTGCGCATCCAGCTCGGCCGGGAGGCGATCGTCGGCGGCGCCGCCACCGACCCGACCGCACCGCTGATGGTGATCGAGCGCCCGGAGAGCTTCTTCGCCGCCCTCGGCGCCGGTGGGTTGATCGGCTTCGGCGAGTCCTACATGACCGGGGACTGGAACGCTGACGACCTGGGTGGCCTGCTCGAGGTCTTCGCTGCGCAGATGGGGACCCTCGTCCCGGAGCCGCTGCAGAAGCTGCGGGCCTTCTACGTGGCCCGGGCTCCGCACACCGACAAGAACACGACGACCAACGCGCGCAACAACATCGCGCGACACTACGACCTGTCGAACGACATGTTCGCGACGTTCCTCGACGGCACCCTCAGCTACTCGTCCGCCCTCTTCGAAGGCGCCGAGGACGTGGGTCGGCCGGTGCGCGACGAGGTGGTCACCACCAGCGTGCCGTCTTCCGCCCCCACCTGGTCGCTGCTGCCCGACGCCCAGCGCCGCAAGATCGACCGCATGCTCGACTCCGTCGGGGTGGGTGAGGGCAGCCGGGTCCTGGAGATCGGCACCGGGTGGGGCGAGCTCGCCATCCGTGCGGCCTCGCGCGGCGCCCGGGTCCTCTCGGTCACCCTGTCCAGCGAGCAGCAGGCCCTGGCTCGGGAGCGGATCGCGGCGGCCGGCCACGCCGACTCGGTGGACGTCGAGCTGCTCGACTACCGGCTCGTCGAGGGGCAGTTCGACGCGGTCGTCTCGGTCGAGATGATCGAGGCCGTCGGCCACGAGTACTGGGGTGAGTACTTCCGCAAGATCGACAGCGTCCTGGCACCGGGCGGCAAGGTCGCGGTGCAGGCGATCACCATGCCGCACGACCGGATGCAGGCCACGAAGTACACCTACACGTGGATCAACAAGTACATCTTCCCCGGTGGGTTCCTCCCCTCGACGGAGGCGATCATCGACGTCAACCGGGGGCAGACGAGCCTGCGCGTCACCGAACGGCTTTCCTTCGGGCAGCACTACGCCGAGACGCTGCGGCTGTGGGACGAGCGGTTCATCGCCGCCCTCGACCGCGTGCATGCGCTCGGGTTCGACGAGGTGTTCGACCGGATGTGGCACTTCTACCTGGAGTACTCCCGCGCCGGGTTCCGCTCCGGCTACCTCGATGTCCAGCAGCTCGTGCTCCAAAGGAAGGCCGCCTGATGACGACGATCGACGCGGTCGAACCCAGCACTGCCACAAGGGCTTCCGGCATCGCAGGTGAGATCGCCGACGCGCTCGCGCCGTTCGTGGGCGGCGAGCTCCCTGTGCGGCTCAGCGCCTGGGACGGCAGCACGGCCGGGCCCGCGGACGCCCCTCACGTCGTGCTGCGCTCACCGCGGGCGCTGCGCCGGCTGCTGCGGCACCCCGGGGAGCTGGGCGCGGCCCAGGCCTACGTCACCGGTGAGCTCGACGTCGAGGGCGACCTCGACGAGGCGCTCACCCACGTGTGGGCGGTCGCGCGCGAACGCCGGCTCGGCGGCATACGTCCGACCCCTGCGGCGATCGCCGCGCTGCTGAAGGTCGCTCGCGGAGCCGGCGCCCTCGGCCTGCCGCTGCCCGCACCGGCCAGCCAGGCCGCCCTCAGCGGTCGGCTGCACAGCCTCGGCCGCGACCGGCAGGCGATCCACCACCACTACGACCTCTCGAACGACTTCTACAGCCTCATCCTCGACCCGCAGATGGCCTACTCGTGCGGCTACTGGCGGTCGGAGGACGACGGCTACACCGTCGAGGACGCCCAGCGCGACAAGTTCGAGCTGGTCGGCCGCAAGCTCGGGCTCGCCCCCGGCGCGCGCCTGCTCGACGTGGGGTGTGGCTGGGGCTCGATGAGCCTGTATGCCGCGGAGCACTTCGGCGCGCAGGTGGTCGGCGTGACGATCGCCGCGGAGCAGAAGCGGTTCATCGACGCCCGGATCGCCGAGCGGGGCCTGCAGGACAAGGTCGAGATCCGGCTCCAGGACTACCGCGCAGTGCCCGAGGGGGACTTCGACGCCGTGGTCTCCCTCGAGATGGGGGAGCACGTCGGGCAGCGCAACTACCCGACCTACGCCAAGGTGCTGCACGACCGGGTGCGGCCGGGCGGCCGCGTCCTCGTCCAGCAGATGTCACGACGGGGTCGGCACCCCGGGGGAGGTCCGTTCATCGAGTCCTTCATCGCCCCCGACATGCACATGCGGCCGGTCGGCGAGACGGTCGACCTGATCGAGGGCTCCGGTCTCGAGGTCCGCGACGTGCACGCCCTGCGCGAGCACTACGTGCGCACTGTCGCCGCATGGCACCGCACCTTCGAGGACCACTTCGACCAGGTCGTCTCTCTCGTCGGCGAGGAGGTGGCCCGGGTGTGGAGGCTCTACCTCGTGGGCGGGGCGATGGCGTTCCGTGAGGGGCGGATGGGGGTCGACCAGATCCTCGCCGTCCGCCCCGACCATGGCGTCTCTGACGTCGAGCCGGTGCGACCGGCGGGCTGGTCCTGATGTTCGACGGCTCCAACTTCCTTGCGGTCACAGGGTTCTCGCTCCTCGCCGTCGTGGTCCTGATGGCCATCACAGCCTTCGAGGGGCACCGCCAGGGCCGCGTCAGCGTCGTCGACACCACGTGGGGGCTCGGGTTCGTCGTCGTCGCCGCTGTCGCCGCCGTGGTCGGCGACGGGGCTGGCTGGCGCCGCGCGGCGCTGCTGGTGGTCGTGGCCGTCTGGGGGCTGCGACTCGCGTGGCACATGCACCGGCGCAACAGCGGCAAGGGTGAGGACCCGCGCTACGCAGCGATGCTCGAGAAGGAGCAGGGCTACCCGACCCTCGTCGCGATCCGCAAGGTGTATGCCGTGCAGGGGCTCGCGGTGTGGTTCGTCTCGCTGCCCATCCAGGTCAGTGCCGCGGCAGGTGACGGAGTCGTGGTGGTCGCTGTCGCCGGGCTGCTGCTGTGGCTGCTCGGCGTCACGTTCGAGTCGCTGGGAGACAAGCAGCTCAAGGACTTCAAGGCCGACCCGGCCAACAAGGGCAAGGTCATGGACCGCGGCCTGTGGTCGTGGACGCGGCACCCCAACTACTTCGGCGACTCGTGCGTTTGGTGGGGGATCTGGCTGGTCGCCGCGAGCGCCTGGCCCGGCGTCCTCACCGTCCTCTCGCCCGTGGCGATGACCTACTTCCTGGTGTTCGCCACCGGGGCCCGGCTGCTGGAGCAGCACATGGCCGAGCGACCCGGCTACCGCGAGTACCAGCAGCGCACCAGCTACTTCATCCCGCGACCACCTCGACGCTGACCGGACCAGGCCCGCGCAAACGTCCACAGACCCGGGTCGCACCGGCTAATGTCGTCGACTGGCGAGCAGAGGGCGCCACACAGCCGGTCGAGCGGAGGTGCACACCGGTGGACTGTGCCCACCTGGATGAGGCCGTCGCTGCGGCGAGGTCGGGCGATGGCCCTGCCTTCGCGAGGCTCTGGACCGAGCTGTCCCCTCGCGTGGCGGCCTACCTGCGGGCGCACGGGGTCGCCGAGGCAGATGACGTCACGAGCGAGGTGTTCCTGGCCGTCTTCCGCCAGATGGCCGGGTTCGAGGGTGGGGGAGACGCGTTCCGCGCGCTGGTCTTCACGGTGGCCCACCGCAGACAGGTCGACTGGCACCGGCAACGCGGACGGCGCGGCCTGTGGCTGCCGCTCGAGGAGGCAGGACCCGACCCGGTCGTGGAGTCGGCCGAGAGCACGGCCCTCGGGGTGCTGTCGACCGAGGGGGTGCTGGAGGTGCTGGCCACCCTGACGCCCGACCAGCGCGCCGTGCTGGCGCTGCGCGTGGTGGCCGACCTCAGCCTCGAGGAGACCGCTGCGGTCCTCGGCAAGGACGTCGGCTCGGTGAAGTCGCTCCAGCACCGGGCGCTCGCCCGGCTGCGCCGAGAAATCTCGCCCAAGCCGTATCCCCGGGACGTCCTCGCGCGATTGAAGCCTCGACATGCCTGAGCTCGAAGACCCCAGCACCCGCGGACTGCACCTGCCGTCCGGCGACCCTGCGGCGCCTGCCGTCGAGTCACTGCGCGCCATGGCAGCCGGGGGACCGGTCCAGCCCAGCGCCGAGCTGGTCAGCTTCTTCGACGATCCCGTCGCAGGGGCCTCGGGCGCCGACACCCAGCCGAGGAGCGATCTCGTGAACGTAGTCCGCCTTCCCATCCGGCGCGCCGGCCGAGTCGCCGTCGCTGTCGGAGCAGCCCTGGCCCTGGCCGCGCTGGGCGGCGTGGCGGTGGCCGCCACCGGAGGCACTCCGGACCGCGCGCCGGCCAACGTCAAGCAGGACGACCCGAGCGACACCTCCTCGACCTCGGAGGCGCCGGAGACCGAGGCCCCGGAGACGTCTGAACCTGCCGAGGCCGACGACCAGGACGAGCAGGGCGACGACGACACCCAGGAGTCGGTCGAGGCCACCCACACGGCCAACCCGACGGCCTCGGCCAACCACCACGACGGCAAGGGAGCCGACGACGAGCACGCCGACGTCAACGGCGGCGGCACGGTCGACCACCGTGCGGAGCACTCGCCGACTGCGCACCCCACCGGTCGCGGCGACTCCTCGCACGACCAGGGCGATGGCGCCCCGAAGGCGCCCAAGACCAAGAGCGAAGGCGGCAAGCAGGGCCACTGAGCCCCACCTGACTGCGGCGGCTGCCCCTGCTCCCACTCCCCCGGCGGGGCAGCCGCCGCGACCCCAACGCCATGGCAGGGCGATGGCGTTAGGGTCGGCGGCGTGGAGTGTCTCTTCTGCCGGATCATCGATGGTGCTCTGCCGTCGTCGGTGGTGCTCGACGAGCCGTTCACGCTCGGTTTCCTCGACACCCGACCGGTGTTCAAGGGGCACGTCCTCCTCGTGCCGAAGATCCACGTCGACACCCTCGTCGACCTGCCGGCCGAGCTGCTGCCGGTGCTGATGGGCGCGGCCCAACGCGTCGCCGGGGCCGTGGTGACGGGTCTGGCCGCGCAGGGATCGTTCGTGGCCGTGAACAACGTCGTGTCCCAGTCGGTGCCGCACCTGCACGTGCACGTGGTCCCGCGCACCAAGGGTGACGGTCTGCGGGGCTTCTTCTGGCCGCGCACCAAGTACGCCTCCGAGGACGAGGCCGGGGAGTATGCCGCGCGCCTGGCTGCCGCCCTGCCGGCGCCCCCCGCCTGACCTGCACCCTCGCCCATCGGCAGTCTTCGAGGGAGCTGACGGGTCAGGGTCCGCCGGATCCCTCAAGGACTCGCGGTCCGGGTGTCGGAGGGGCGTGGCAGGATCGCCGGCGTGCGCAGCCACCTGGTCACGTCGTCACCGCTCGGTGACCTGACCCTCGTCGCTGAGGACGGGGCCCTCACCGCCTGCCTCATGTCGGTGCCCGACGCCAGCCGGTCCGGCACCGCCGCGTCCGACGACACCCTGGGCGCACCGGCCGACGAGGGGGCGGTCGACCCGGCGCTGACCGAGGCGGCGACCCAGCTCGCCGAGTACTTCGCGGGGGAGCGCACCGACTTCACCGTGCCGCTCGCCCCTGCGGGTGACGAGTTCCAGCTCAAGGTGTGGGGGTTGCTGCGCGAGATCCCCTACGGCGAGACGCGCAGCTACGGCCAGCTGGCCCGCACCCTCGGCGACGTCAACCTCAGCCAGGCGGTCGGGTGGGCCAACGGGCGCAACCCGATCAGCATCATCGTGCCCTGCCACCGGGTGATCGGTGCCGACGGGACCCTCGTCGGCTACGCGGGCGGGCTCGACCGCAAGCGGTTCCTCCTCGCTCTGGAGGAGCCGCCCGCCGAGGAGGCGCACCGCCTCTTCTGACGGCGGCCGCCGAGATCCCAGCTCTCGGCACTTCGGGCGGCTCAGCGGCGCGGGAGCTGGGGTCTCGGTGCGTGGAGGGGGCGAGGCGTGGGGCTGGTGTGACGGATGGGGCTGATGGGCGTTTGGTGGTCGGCCGTTCGTCTCGCACTGGGACCAACCCGCCGTGGCGACCGCAGCCCACCGGCGAGGATCTGCCGCGGAGGGAGGAGCCGGATGCGGATGCACCACACGGGTGCGGCAGTGCTCGCCGCAGCGAGCGTGCTGCTCAGCGCCTCGACCTCGCCCCACCTCGGCCCGGTGTCTGGCACACCAGCGCCCGAGCCGTCCCGGACAGCCCTGGGCACGGCCGTCCCCGACCGCGTCTCGTTCGACGACCTCGCCCCGGCGCAGACCACCTCCCTCGACGGCTCGGCGGTGTCGCCGACGACGCAGGTGGGTCCCCGCAAGCCATCGCGCCCACCCCGGGGTGGCGCGCACGGGAGCTGGCCCGCTGCCGGCACCCCCCAGGCCGTCCTGGCGTCGGCCTACCGGAAGGCGGTCGCCAAGGCGCCGAAGGGGTGCCACCTGCGGATCGAGCAGCTCGCCGCGATCGGCCAGGTGGAGTCCGGCTCGATCGGCGGTCGGTCGGTGACGAGCGGACACCGCGTGACACCAGCGATCTACGGTCCGCTGCTGGACGGTGGACCTTTTGCGGTGATCCACGACAGCGACGGGGGCAGCTACGACGGCGACGGCCGCTACGACCGGGCGATGGGGCCGCTGCAGTTCCTCCCCGGCACCTGGCGCTGGGCGGGTCGGGACGGGGACGGCGACGGTCGCCGTGACCCGCAGAACGTGTTCGACGCGGCGCTCGCGACTGCGGGCTACCTCTGCCTGGGCGGGCGCGACCTGTCCCGCGATGCTGACCTGCGTTCGGCCGTGTTGTCCTACAACCAGTCCGACGAGTACCACTCGGCGGTCGTCGAGTGGGTCTCCTACTTTCGCCAGCACGGCCTCGCAGCGCTGACCACGGTGGCCTTCCGGGTCGGCTCGGGTGGTCGGGCCAGCGACCTCCCGGTGCCGGAGGACGACCGTGCCAAGGAGAAGGACGAGGAGAAGGACACCGAGAAGGCGGCCCCCGCCACGAAGCCCCCCAGGGAGCAGTCCGCGACCAGCACCGCGCCAGCGGCCGCGCCGTCCAGTGCGCCGACACCCTCCGTGCCACCGCCGCCGACGACGGTCCCGCCCACCCAACCGGCCCCGCAGCCCAGCACCCCGGCGCCGGCGACCACCACGCCGCCGGCGGCTCCCACCACTCCACCGGACCCCGAGCCGTCCCCCTCGGCCGAGGGCGACCACCTGCTGGGACGGTGACGTGATGCGCGTCGCACTTCGGGCACGGGGGTGCGCAGGCGGCATACCGGTGGGTCTAGCGTCGTTGACGAAGGTGACTGCTGGTCCGCACGGCAGACGTCAGCGAGGACGGCGCCCCGAGCCGGGGTAGCCGTCCTCCGTGTTTCACAGGAGAGTGGTGGAATGACCGCACAGCAGGTGCCCACGACCACGACGCGCCACCGGGTGGTGGTGATCGGTTCCGGGTTCGGCGGGCTGTTCGGCACGCAGGCGCTCAAGCGCGCCGACGTCGACGTCACGCTGATCGCCAAGACGACGCACCACCTCTTCCAGCCACTGCTCTACCAGGTGGCGACCGGCATCCTCTCGGAGGGCGAGATCGCGCCGGCGACCCGTGAAGTCCTTGCGCGGCAACGAAATGCGCGAGTCCTGCTGGGCAACGTCACCCACATCGACCTGGCTGCCAGGACGGTCACCTCGCGCGTCCTCGACCGCGACACCGTCACCCCCTACGACACCCTGCTGGTCGCGGCCGGCGCCGGCCAGTCCTACTTCGGCAACGACCAGTTCGCGCAGTTCGCCCCCGGCATGAAGTCGATCGACGACGCGCTCGAGCTGCGCGGCCGGATCTTCGGCTCGTTCGAGTGGGCCGAGCTGGCCAGCACACCCAAGGAGATCGAGCGGCTGATGACCTTCGTCGTCGTCGGCGCTGGGCCCACTGGTGTCGAGATGGCCGGCCAGATCGCCGAGCTCTCGCGCCGGACCCTGCGCAGGGACTTCCGCAACATCGACACCAGTCGCGCCCGCATCGTCCTGCTCGACGCGGCGCCCACGGTGCTCGCCGCGTTCGGTGACCAGCTCGGCGCCAAGGCGGCGAAGCGGCTGGCCGAGATCGGCGTCGAGGTGCAGCTGGGCGCGAAGGTCACCGGGGTCGACGCCACCGGCATCGACGTCGAGGACTCCGACGGCTCGCACCGCCGCATCGAGTCGGTCTGCAAGGTCTGGGCGGCCGGCGTGCAGGCGTCCGAGCTGGGCGCGCAGCTGGCCGAGCAGTCGGGTGCCGGGATCGACCGCGCCGGCCGGGTCGCCGTCAACGACGACCTCACGCTGCCGGGTCACCCCGAGGTGTTCGTGGTGGGCGACATGGCCTCGCTCAAGGGCTACCCGGGGGTCGCCCAGGTCGCCATCCAGGGCTCGCGCTATGCCGCCGACCAGATCAAGCGGCGCCTGGCCGGCAAGGAGCCGAAGGGCCCGTTCGTGTACCACGACAAGGGCTCGATGGCGACGATCTCGCGGTTCAGCGCGGTGGCCTCGATCGGCCGGCTGCGGTTCACCGGGTTCGTGGCGTGGCTGCTGTGGCTGGCCGTGCACCTCGTCTACATCATCGGGTTCAAGCACCGGCTCACCACCTTGTTGCACTGGGCGGTCAGCTTCCTGGGACGCGGTCGCTCGGAGCGCACCGTCACCGAGCAGCAGGTGTTCGCGCGCACCGCGATCGAACAGCTCGGCTCGGGCTACGCGCCGTCTCTGCCGCGCGTCGCGTCCGACAAGAAGGCACCCACGCTGTCGGTGGCGCAGGCCCGCGAGGAGGGCAGTCGCGCCCTCTGAACCGGCGACTCGCCTAGGGTGGCGCCATGCCGCTGGACTACCCGATCCACCAGACGACGCTGCCCAACGGGTTGCGCGTCGTGGTGTCGCCCGACTCGTCCGTCCCGACCGTCACGGTCAACATCTGGGTCAACGTCGGGTCCCGGCACGAGGTCGTCGGACGCACCGGCTTCGCGCACCTCTTCGAGCACCTGATGTTCCAGGGGTCTCGGCACATCGCCAGCGGTGAGCACTTCACCCGGCTGATGGCCGAGGGGGGGCGGCTCAACGCGACGACCTGGTTCGACCGCACCAACTACTTCGAGACCGTCCCGAAGGGCGCCTACGAGCTGGCGCTCTGGATGGAGGCCGATCGGCACGGGCATCTCCTCGACGCCGTGACCCAGGAGAACCTCGACAACCAGCGCGACGTGGTCAAGGAGGAGAAGCGCCAGCGCTACGACAACGTCCCCTATGGCAACGCCCTCATCGAGGTGTATGCCGCGGTGTTCCCGCCCGGCCACCCCTACCACCACCCGACGATCGGGTCGATGGAGGACCTCGACGCCGCGAGCCTGGCGGACGTGCACGACTTCTTCCGCCGCTACTACGGTCCCGGAAACAGCGTGCTCACCCTGGTCGGCGACCTCACCCCCGAAGAGGGGTTCGCGGCTGCGGAGCGCTACTTCGGCCACCTCCCTGCGACCACCGAGCCGGCCCGGCCGCCCGTTCCAGCGCTCGAGCCGCTCGATGCCCCCGTGCGCGTGGACCGGCCGGGCAACGTGCCGAACGACCGGCTGCATTTGGCCTTCCGGCTCCCGGTGGACAACACGGTCGAGTTCTTCGCGGCGGGCCTGGCGATCGACGTCCTGGGGGGCCTCTCCACCTCGCGCCTCGTGCAGCGGTTGGTGCGGCGCGAGCAGGCCGCGAACGCCGTGCAGGCGCACGCGATGGGCTTCGTCGACGGCGTCTCCCTCGGCTTCTTCGTGGTCGACGTCGCCGACGGGCAGGACCCCGAGGTCCTGGAGGCAGCGGTGCTCGAGGAGCTCGAGCGGTTCGCGGCCGAGGGGCCGACCGAGGTGGAGCTCGAGTCCGCCATGGCGCAGTCCGAGCGGTCCTGGCTCTCCGCCCTGGCCGGGCAGGAGGAGCGGGCCGACCTCATCAGCCAGCACGTCCTGCTCCACGACGACGACCAGTTCGTCAACACCTTCCTCGACCGGATCGGCGAGGTCGGGGCCGACGACGTGCGGGCCGCTGCCGCGCGCTGGCTGCGGCCGGAGAGTCGGGCGGTCGTGCGGCACCTGACCGTCCGCGACGAGGAGGAGGTGGCATGAGCGACGTGCAGCAGGACGCCCGGACGTTCGACGACGGGACACCGCCGGAGCCCGTCGTGCAGCCGCCGGCCGCGTGGCAGTTCGCCACGCCCGCGCGGCACACGCTGTCCAACGGGATCGAGCTGCTGGCCTACGACATCCCCGGGCAGTACGTCATCTCGGTCCGCACGGTGCTGCCGTTCCCGCTGTCGGTCGAGCCGCGCGACGTGGAGGGTGTCGCCACCCTGATGGCCCGACTCCTCGACGAGGGGACCGCCGAACACACTCCCGAGGAGTTCGCGGAGCTGTTGGAGCGCAAGGGGATTGCGCTCGGCGCGTCGGTCACCGACGGCGGCCTCGGCGTCGACCTCGACGTGCCGAAACGTCGCCTTCCCGAAGCCCTGGACCTCCTGCGCCAGGCTCTGGCCGAGCCGGTCTTCCCCGAGGCGGAGGTCGAGCGTCACCGCAGGACCCGCCTCGCCCAGATCGAGCAGGAGCGCGCCCTGGCCCCACAGCGTGCCGCGATCGAGTTCATCGCCACGCACTTCGACGCCGCCGACCGTGCCTCCCGACCGACTGGAGGCAGCGCCGCGAGCATCTCGGCACTGACCCGCCAGCACGTCGTCGACTTCCACGCGCAGCGAGTCGGCCCGACCGGCATGACCGCCGTCATCGCGGGTGACCTCTCCGGGCTCGAGGTCGGCGCGCTCGCGGAGCAGTCGCTGGGGTCGTGGGTGAGCCAGACTCACGAGGCAGCGCCGTCGGCGACCGCCCCCACCCGGGCGGCGGACGCCGCGCGGGTGGTGATCGTGGACCGCCCCGGTTCGGTGCAGAGCGAGCTGCTGGTGGGCTGGACCGGACCGGACCGGCACACCGAAGCCGGCTGGGCGGCATACCCGGTGCTGGGTTTCGTGATGGGCGGCTCACCCAACGCACGGGTGGATGCTGTGCTGCGCGAGGAGAAGGGCTACACCTACGGAATCCGCTCGGTGTTCCGGCCCCGCCGCGTCGGGGGCCTGTTCCTGACCTCCGGCTCGGTGCGCGCCGACGCGACCGTGGAGTCGGTGCGCCTGCTGCTCGAGCTGCTCGAGTCCGGTCGCGACGGGTTCAGCGCCGAGGAGGTGCGTGCCGGGGTCGACTTCATCAGCAAGACCGCACCAGGGCGGTTCGCCACCGCCGATGCGGTCGCCGACGAGGCGGTCACGATGGCCCTCGACGGGCTCACCACCGACTTCACCAGCCGCACCCTCGAGGCGATGCGGCAGCTCGACGAGGAGCGGCTCGCCGCGGCCTACCGCGAGTGGGTGCAGGGGGAGTGGACCGTGGTGGTGGTCGGCGACGCCAGCACGTGTGCCGAGGGCGTGCGGGCGCTGGGCGTCGGGGAGGTCACCGTCGTCCCCTCCTGAGGCGCTGTCGCCCCGGCGGGGTTCAGGCGCGCGCGTCGGTGCCGATGCGGTCGAGCACCTCGTCGTGCAGCAGACCGTTGGTGGCCAGTGCGTTGCCGCCCCACGGGCCGTCCCGGCCGGCGAGGGAGGTGAACCGGCCACCGGCCTCGGTGACGATCGGCACCAGGGCCGCCATGTCGTAGACGGCGAGCTCGGGCTCGGCGGCGATGTCGACGGCGCCCTCGGCCACGAGCATGTAGGACCAGAAGTCACCGAACGCCCGGCTGCGCCAGCAGTCGTCGGTGAGCTGGAGGAACTCGGCGTGGCGGTCGAGGTTGTGCCAGCCCTTCAGGCTGGAGTAGGAGATGGACGCGTCGGCGACGTCGGAGACCTTGGACACCGAGATTCGCTTGGCTGCTGCCAGGCTGCGACCCGACCACGCCCCGGAACCCGTGGCCGCCCACCAGCGACGGCCCAGTGCCGGCGCGGCCACCAGGCCCAGCACCGGCATGTCGTCGTCGACCAGCGAGATCAGGGTGGCCCAAGCGGGGACCCCGCGGACGAAGTTGTGGGTGCCGTCGATCGGGTCGATGACCCAGCGTCGCGGCCCGCGACCGGTCGTCTCGAACTCCTCGCCCTCGACGGCGTCACGCGGGCGCGTGCGCTTGAGCTGCGCGCGGACCAGCTCCTCGGCGGCCTTGTCGGCGTCGCTGACCAGGCTGAGGTCGGGCTTGGACTCCACGACGAGGTCCTCGGCCCGGTACCGGGACATCGTGATCCGCTCGACCGCGTCGGCCAGGACATGGGCAAGGCGCAGGTCGTCGTCGTAGGGCACCTGCCCACGCTAGCCCGTCAGGAGCTGGCGACGGTGGACCCCGGTCCCATGGTGGGGTGCGCGGCGGATCGGACATCGGTCGTAGGGCGTAGGGGGTCAAACATCTCGAAACCATCACAAAGAGCACTCCGGCCGAAGATCTGCTCTCAACTCGGTGGCGGGACGATCACGTTTTTGTCTCGGCTTGGCCCAGAGCGTCGCCTTTACTCCTCCCTTGCCCTTTCATGGGTGCCACAACACGAACGCCCTGTGCGTTACAGGGCTGCGCTCCACTCGGTGCACGGCCCGGACCGACCGCCCATCACTCTGGGCGGCAGACCCTAAGTAGGAGGACGTCAATGCGAGGAACTACTCGCACGGTGGCCATGCTTGCTGGGATCACCTCCGTTGCGCTGCTTGCTGCAGCCTGCGGTGGCGGTAACAGCAGCGATGACCCCAGCTCCAGCGCCGCTGGCAAGACCGGCGGGGCTGTCACGGTCCGCGGGTGCAACCCCCAGAACCCGCTTGTCCCGGGCAACACGAACGAGACCTGCGGCGGCAACGTGCTCGACGCGATCTCGGCCAAGCTCGTGCACTACAACCCGGAGACGGCGGCTCCCGAGAACGACATCGCCGACAAGATCGAGACCACGGACAACCAGAACTTCACCGTGACCCTGAAGAAGGGTTACATGTTCCAGGACGGCACCGAGGTCAAGGCGAAGAACTTCGTCGACGCATGGAACTGGGTTGCCGCAGGTGAGAACGCCGCGCTCGGCAGCTACTTCTTCGACCCGATCGAGGGCTACGCCGACACGCAGTGCACCGGTGACGGTGACGACCCGTGTGCAGGCGCCGGCAAGGCGAAGACCAACAAGCTGACCGGTCTGGCCGTCAAGGACGACTACACGTTCACCATCAAGACGACCGCCAAGGTCTCCAACCTCCCCGTGCGCCTCGGCTACACCGCCTTCGCGCCCGTCCCGGACTCGTTCTTCGCGGACCCCAAGGCCTTCGGTGAGAAGCCGATCGGCGCCGGCCCGTTCAAGTTCGACAGCTGGACCAAGAACACCGAGATCAAGCTGAGCAAGTTCGCTGACTACAAGGGCAAGTTCGGCGGCAAGCTCGACAACATCACGTTCAAGATCTACCAGGACGACGACGCCGCCTACAACGACGTCATCGCCAACCAGCTCGACGTGATCGACACGATCCCGTCGTCGGCGCTCATCGATGACAAGTACAAGACCGACCTCCCGGACCGCAACCTGTCCAAGGCCGTCGGTGTCATCCAGGCCATCAACTTCCCGCCCGCGAAGACTGACCCGAACTACTCGGACGTCAAGGTTCGCCAGGCGATCTCCATGGCCATCGACCGCCCGACCATCGTCAAGCAGATCTTCAACGGCACCCGTGAGCCCGCCACCGGCTGGGTCTCCCCGGTCGTCGACGGCTACAAGGCCGACGCCTGTGGCGAGTCCTGTGTCTTCGACGCTGCCAAGGCCAAGGCCAAGCTCGACGAGGCCGGCGGCTTCAAGGGCGGCAAGATGACGATCTCCTACAACGCCGATGCCTCTCACAAGGCATGGGTCGAGGCGACCTGCAACTCGATCAAGACCGCTCTCGGTGTTGACTGTGTCGCGACCCCGGTCGTCGACTTCGCCACCTTCCGCGCCCAGATCACGGACCGCAAGATGAAGGGCATGTTCCGCGCCGGATGGCAGATGGACTACCCGTCCATCGAGAACTTCCTCGCCCCGATCTACGGCACCGGTGCGGGCTCGAACGACAGCGACTACAGCAGCGCCCAGTTCGACCAGCTCCTCAAGGAGGGTGCGGCCGCCAAGGACGGCGCCGCGGCCAACGAGAAGTACCAGGAGGCCGAGAAGGTGCTCGCCAGCGACATGGCGTCCATCCCGATGTGGTACTCGACCGCTCAGTTCGGCTGGTCCAACAAGGTCACCGGCGTCAAGGTCACCGCGTTCGGCACCATCGACTTCTCCAGCCTGGCGCTGAAGTAAGTCACCCCCGGGTGCCCCACCTCCGTGGTGGGGCACCCGTGGCAGCGTCGTCGGCCTGCCGGCCCAGTGCCGGCAGGCCGACGGCCTGTCCACGGTCAGTCGAGGTGTCAGTCGAGGGGTTACCCCCGCCTCCTGACACCCGCACCATCCATACGACTATGTTGTGAGAAGCACACGGGCGTGCAGGATCGCCCTTGCACACGGCTAGTCCAGCCACGCCGCCCGGGAGCACCCCACCCGGTGGCGTCAGATCAAGGGAGGTGACGTGTACAAGTACATCCTTCGGAGACTCCTCCAGATGATCCCGGTGCTGCTTGGGTCCACGTTCATTATCTTTGCCATGGTTTTCGCACTGCCCGGTGATCCCACGGCAGGCATGTGTGGCGAGCGGGGTTGTTCCCCGGCCTTCGCCGCCAAGTTCCGGCTCGAGCACAACCTCAACGACCCGCTGCCGACGCGCTACGCCAAGTACATGGGCAACCTCGTCCAGGGCGACCTCGGCACCACGTTCCGCGGCGTCGCCGTCTCCGACGAGCTCGAGCAGCGCTACCCGACCACCGCGAAGCTGGCCGGCATGGCCATCATCTTCGAGACCATCATCGGGGTCATCGCCGGTGTGCTGGCCGGCATACGCAAGGGCAAGTTCATGGACAACCTCGTCCTCGTGAGCACCCTGTTCGTCATCGCCATCCCCGTCTTCGTCATCGGCGCGACGCTGCAGTACTACCTCGGCGTCCGAGCGAAGCTGTTCCCGGTCACGGTGTCACCGGAGGCGACGTTCTACGAGCTGCTGCTCCCGGCCTTCGTGCTGGGTAGCGCCTCGATCGCGTACGTCGCCCGGCTGACCCGCACCAACCTCGTCGAGAACCTGCGGGCGGACTACCTGCGCACCGCCATCGCCAAGGGCCTGACCCGGCAGCGGGCGATCGGCCTGCACGCCCTGCGCAACTCCCTGATCCCGGTCGTGACGTTCATCGGCGCCGACTTCGGTGGGCTCCTCGGCGGTGCGATCGTGACCGAGCGCATCTTCAACATCCAGGGCGTCGGTGGCTACCTGTTCACCGGCATCCGCAACCGCGACGGTGTGTCCGTCGTCGGCACGGTGACCGTCCTGGTGCTGGTGTTCCTGCTCGTCAACCTGCTCGTCGACCTGTTGTACGGCGTGCTCGACCCGAGGATCAGCCATGACTGAGGCATCGACCATTGCCGTTGGCGCCGAGACCAGCGCCCCCGCACCCGGACAGGACGAGGCCCGCTCGCTGTCGTCCGACGCCTGGCGGTCGCTGAAGAAGAACCCGATCTTCTGGTTCTCCGCGGTCCTGATCGTCGTGTTCGTGCTGATGGCTGCGTTGCCGTCGCTGTTCACCAACGTCGACCCCAACGCCGCGATCCTCAAGGAGGCCCGTGCCAAGCCGAGCGGCGACGCGTGGTTCGGCCGGGACATCCAGGGCTACGACATCTACTCGCGCACCATCTACGGTGCCCGGGCGTCGATCCTGGTGGGTGTGTTCGCCTCGATCGCGACGGTCCTCATCGGTGGAGCCCTCGGCGTCATCGCGGGCTACTACGGCGGCTGGCTCGACGCGGTGGTCTCGCGCATCACGGACATCTTCTTCGCGATCCCGCTGCTGCTGGGCGGCATCCTGTTCATGGCGACGTTCCCCAACGACGTCAACTCGCCCTACCTGCTCGTCGTGGGCAAGGTCGTGCTGGTGCTCTCGATCTTCGGCTGGCCGGGCCTGGCCCGGTTGATGCGGTCGAGCGTGCTCCAGGTGAAGCCGAACGACTACGTCCAGGCAGCTCGGGCGCTCGGGGCGTCGCCGTGGCGGATCATCCGCGCCCACGTCCTCCCGAACGCGCTGGCGCCGATGATCGTCGTGGCGACCATCAACCTGGGTGTGTTCATCTCGGTGGAGGCCACCTTGAGCTTCCTCGGGATCGGGCTCACGCCGCCGGCCGTGTCGTGGGGTGTGGCCATCTCCGACGCGATCGTGGCGCTGCGCACGACCCCGCACATCCTGCTGTTCCCCAGCCTCTTCCTGAGCCTGGCGGTGCTGGCCTTCATCATGCTCGGCGACGCCGTGCGCGATGCCTTCGACCCGAAGTCGCGCTGAGGCGGGAGAGACACGACAGATGACCACAACCACTGAGTCCACGCCGAAGTCCGCGAAGTCCGCGGGCGGCCCGGCATACCAGCCCAAGGACGGCCTGCTGCTCGAGGTGGAGAACCTCCACGTCGAGTTCCACACCCCTGACGGGGTGGCCAAGGCGATCAACGGCGTCAACTTCGACCTCTACGAGGGCCAGACCCTGGCCATCCTCGGCGAGTCCGGGTCGGGCAAGTCCGTGACCGCGCAGGCGATCATGGGCATCCTCGACATGCCACCGGCAGTCATCCCGCAGGGCCAGATCCGCTACTGCGGCCAGGACCTGCTGACGATGCCGGACGAGCAGCGGCGCAAGACCCGCGGCCCGGAGATCTCGATGGTCTTCCAGGACGCGCTGTCGTCGCTGAACCCGGTCTTCCCGGTCGGCTGGCAGATCGCCGAGATGTTCCGGGTGCACCGCGGCGTGAACAAGTCCGACGCCCTCGAGCGTGCGGTCAAGCTCATGCAGCGCGTGCAGATCCCGGCCGCCAAGGAGCGGGTGAAGGCCTACCCGCACCAGTTCTCCGGCGGCATGCGCCAGCGCATCATGATCGCGATGGCGATCGCGCTCGACCCGGCGGTCCTGATCGCCGACGAGCCGACCACCGCCCTGGACGTGACCGTCCAGGCGCAGATCATGGCCCTGCTCCAGGAGCTGCAGGAGGAGCGCCAGATGGGGCTCATCCTGATCACCCACGACCTCGGCGTGGTCGCCGACGTCGCCGACAAGATCGCGGTCATGTACGCCGGCCGGATCGTCGAGCGGGCCGACGTGTTCGACCTCTACCGCCAGCCGGGGCACCCCTACACCAAGGGTCTGCTCGAGTCGATCCCGCGCCTGGACCAGAAGGGTCAGCAGCTCGCCGCCATCGGTGGCCTGCCGCCGAACCTGATGCGCATCCCGGCCGGATGCGCGTTCAACCCCAGGTGCAAGTACGCCCAGGACGTGTGCCGCGAGGACCGTCCTGCCCTGCTCGAGGTCGCTCCCGGCCGCGAGAGCGCCTGCCACTTCGCCGAGGAGGTCCTCCATGGCTGAGGCCATTCTGACCGCCACCGACCTGGTCAAGTACTACCCGATCAAGGGAGGTGTGCTGCGTCGCACCGTCGGTCAGGTCAAGGCCGTCGACGGCGTCAGCTTCGAGCTCCTCAAGGGCGAGACGCTGGGCATCGTCGGTGAGTCCGGGTGTGGCAAGTCCACGCTCGGCCGCCTCCTGATGCGTCTGGAGGAGCCCACCTCGGGCAGCGTGGTCTTCGACGGCGTCGACATGTACGCGCAGAAGGGTCGCGCGATGCGCAAGCTGCGTCGCGACATCCAGATCGTGTTCCAGGACCCCTACACCTCGCTCAACCCGCGCAAGACGGTCGGCGACATCATCGGGGAGCCCTTCGACATCCACCCTGACGTGGTGCCGAAGAAGGGACGCCGCAAGGCCGTGCAGGACCTGCTCGACCTCGTGGGTCTCAACCCGGAGCACATCAACCGCTACCCCCACCAGTTCTCCGGTGGTCAGCGGCAGCGCATCGGCATCGCCCGGGGCATCGCGCTCAACCCGAAGGTGCTGATCTGCGACGAGCCGGTCTCCGCGCTCGACGTGTCGGTCCAGGCGCAGGTGGTCAACCTGATGGAGAAGCTGCAGGACGAGCTCGGCCTGTCCTACATCTTCATCGCGCACGACCTGTCCGTGGTCCGCCACATCTCCGACCGCGTCGGCGTCATGTACCTCGGCAAGATGGCAGAGCTGGGGGAGGAGGACGACATCTACGGTCGTCCCACCCACCCCTACACCCAGGCCCTGCTGTCCGCCGTCCCGGTGCCTGACCCGACCCTGCGCGACAAGCGCGAGCAGATCGTCCTCAAGGGCGATGTGCCCTCGCCGGCCAACCCGCCCTCGGGGTGCCGCTTCCACACCCGGTGCTGGAAGGCGCAGGACAAGTGCAAGACCGACCTCCCACTGCTCGAGATGCGCCCCGACGGCGCCGGTGAGCACCTGTCGGCCTGCCACTTCGCGGCACCGCGGGAGATCATCGAGACGATCGACCTCACCGAGGTCGACCCGACCGCGCAGACCGCGGGCGCCTGACCGGCCGCATCCTGCCGCACCGACGGTGCCGTCCTCCTTTGGGAGGGCGGCACCGTCGTGTGTACGGCTGCCCCGCCTATGGGCGGGACGGCAGCCGCCGGTTGAGCGAGAAGATCCGCCCGAGGAGCGGCATGAGCACGATGTTCAGCCCGTGCAGGATGCCGATGATGAGGAGTATGCCGCCGAGCCGGCCCAGCTCGAAGGTCACCTGCTCGGCGGTGACCCTGCCGGAGATCGAGTTCTTCCACTCCACCTGCGGCGCCACGTGGACGCTGAAGAGGATGTAGGCGGCGAAGATCAGGTAGTACACGATGTCCGTGAGGACGATGTAGCTCTTGCCGGTGAGCGGGTTGTCGTGGAACACGTCCGCGGCATACGCGCGACCGAAGCGCTTGATGAACGGGCCGAGCCACAGGGCGATGGCCAGCAGGGCGAGGTTGGTGCCCACCTCGAGGATCCACCAGGGCATGAGCAGTCCTTTCGCATTTCTCGGTGTGAGTACCAGCACGGCGCCCACGACGAGGGCGCTGCCGACCAGCCAGCAGGCGCCCACGCGCGCGAGGCGGCGACGCCGGGACCGGTCATCGTCGATCGAGGCGACCACCCGGGCGAAGAGGTCAGGTGACGGCTCGGCGCGGGTGCCCTCGGTGACGAGGGCTTCGTGCAGCCGTTCCTCGAGGGTGCTCATCGCTTCTCCTCCAAGCTCGTCGCGAGGGCCCGCATGCCCCGCTGGACGTGGGTCTTGACCGAGTTGGTCGAGATGCCGAGGGTGGTCGCGACCTCCTCGACGGACAGGTCGAGGTAGTAGCGCAGGACCAGGCAGTCGCGCTGCCGGCGGGGCAGCCCCCGCAGCGCGGCCACCACTTCGGACCGCGACTCGCGGGCCGCGGCGGTCTCCTCCGCGGACGGTTCGTCGACGACGGCAGGCGGGCGGTGGCGCAGCGAGACGAGGCCGCGGCGGTTGTGGTCCCGGGCGAGGTTGACGACGATCGACCGCAGGTAGGCGGCGGCGCGCTCCGGGTCGCGGATGCGGTGGGCGTTGCGCGACAAGCGGATGAACGCCTCCTGCACGAGGTCCTCCGCGGCGGTGCGGTCCTCGACGAAGAACCTCGCGAGCGAGACGAGGCGGGTCGCCTCCGCGGCGAAGAGGTCGACGACCAGGGCGTCGGCGGCCGGTGCCGCCAACGCCTCGCGCGCTCCACTGCCCAGTACGCCCACGGACTCCATCACCTCGACAGACGAGTGAGCAGAGCCGTTGGGTGACAACGAATCTCGGGGATTCTCGGTGTCACCCGCGGGGCCGTCGTGTCGCGTCGGTGAGGTGTCAGCACCACTGCTCACAGGGCAAGGAGAGCACCATGCAACACATCCAGTCCACACCTCTATGGCGCAGGTCAGCCACCGCCGCGGCGGCTGCGGCCGCCGTGGTGGTCGTCGCGGCGGTCGCTCCCGCCGTTGCCGGGGCGGCCTTCAACTTCAACGACGACCTGCGCGACTTCGCCCCGGCCGCCGCGGGGCCGTTCGACCATGCGCGGGCCAAGCTCACTATGGTCGGCGGGGCCGGCACCAAGGCCGTCTTCGTGGTGCACGGGGTGGACCCCGCGGTGGCCGGCCAGACCTTCGGCGCGCACCTGCACCTGGGGCCATGCGTGGCCGGCAACGGTGCTGCCGCCCTGGGGCACTACAACCACTCGACCACACCCCGTGTCGTCAACGACCAGACCGAGATCTGGCTCGACATCACGGTGAACGGCGGCGGCAACGCGCAGAGCTCGGCACGGGTCGACTGGACCCCCGACGCGGGGATGCGCTCGGTGGTCATCCACGCGAAGCCGACCGCCGCCGACGGCACCGCCGGGGACCGACTCGCGTGCCTGCCCGTGGAGTGGTGATGACGACCTCCCGGCACGCGGTGCTCCGCGCCGCCCTCACCGGCTTCGGCCTGGGGGCGGCGTGGGGAGTGCTCGCGAGGGCGTGGATGCGCATGGTCAGCACCGAGCCGGAGTTCAGCTGGTCGGGGAGCATCGCCATCGTCCTGGTCGCGGCCGTCTTCGGCACGGGGGTGGGGGTGGCCACGGCGGCCCGCCGGCAGCGGGGTCGGCGGCGCTGGCTGCGGCTCGCGATCCTGCCGGGAATGGTCATGTTCCTCGGGCAGGGGTTGCCGCTGCTGCCCGCCCTGGTGGTCGCAGGCCCCCTGGTCGGGCGACGGAGCCGGCTGGCGAAGGCGGTCGCGGCGCTCGCGGTCGTCGGCCCGGGGGTGCTGTTCTGGTGGACCGAGCGGCTCGACGAGGTGCACATGCTCTCCACGCCATGGCACGTGCGGGTGGGCTTCCTCGGGGGCATGCCGCTCATCTCGGCGGCCCTCGCCTGGGCCGGGCACCTGGCCTGGGGGCCGCTGCCGCGCCCGACGGCGGAGACCGAGCCGGAGACCGAGCCGGTGTCCGAGCCGGTGTCCGACTCAGTCGGCGGCTTCGCCGGACCGCGCCCGCAGGAGGCGGCGCAGGGACTCCAGTCGTGAGCTGCCGGCTGGGCCCGCCCGACCGGAGGCCACCCAGGCATCGAGGGCGCACTCCTCCTCGTCGTGGGTGCACCCGCGCGGGCACTCGGCCGTACCGGGCTCGAGGTCGGGGAAGTGCTGGATGATGCGGTCGAGGTCGACGTGGGCCAGCCCGAACGACCGCACCCCTGGGGTGTCGATCACCCACCCACTGCGGTCGGGCAGCCGGAGGGCGACGGCCGAGCTCGAGGTGTGCCGCCCCCGGCCGGTGTAGTCGTTGACCACGCCCGTGGCTCGCTGGGCGTCCGGGACCAGTCCGTTGACGAGGGTCGACTTGCCGACGCCGGAGTGGCCGATGAACACGCTGATGCGGTCGACCAGCTGCTCCTGCAGGGCCTCGAGCCCTTCGAAGCCGGACTCGCCGGTGGCGGTCACCACGCTGCGGACGTCGAGGGGCGCATAGCTGGCCAGGAAGGCGTCGGCGTCCGCCAGGTCGGCCTTGGTGAGCACCAGCAGGGGGTCGAGGCCCGCGTCGTAGGCAGCGACGAGGCAGCGGTCGATCATGCGGGGACGGGGTTCGGGGTTGGCCAGCGCCGAGACGATGACGAGCTGGTCGGCGTTCGCGACGATCACCCGCTCGACCGGGTCGGTGTCGTCGGCGGTGCGGCGCAGCACCGAGCGCCGCTCGGTGAGCCGGACGATCCTCGCGAGACCGTCGGGGCCGCCGGACGTGTCACCGACGAGGTCGACCTCGTCGCCCACGACGATGCCCTTGCGGCCCAGCTCACGGGCCTTCATGGCGGTGACGGTGCGCTCGGGCCACGGCTTCCCGCGCTCGTCCCTGCCTCCGGCGCCCTTGGCGACCAGCACGGTGTAGCGGCCGCGGTCGACACCGATGACGAATCCCGGAACGGCGTCCTCATGGGCCGGGCGGTCCTTGGACCGCGGCCGCGAACCGCGACGGCTCGGCCGGATGCGGACGTCGCTCTCGTCGTAGTCCGAGGCCCGGCGGATCACGGTCGGCCACCACCGGGGTCAACGACGCAGTGCCACAGGTCGACGAACTCGGGCAGCGTCTTGGCGACCGTGCCGGGATCCTCGACGACGAGTCCCGGGACCCGGAGGCCCAGGACTGCCCCGGCCATGACCATCCGGTGGTCGGCGTAGGTGTGGAACCGACGGCCGGTGAGCGTGCCGGGCGCGATGCGCAGTCCGTCGTCGGTCTCGGTCACCGCGGCCCCGCACGCCCCGAGCTCGGTGGCGAGGGCGGCGAGCCGGTCGGTCTCGTGGCCCCTGATGTGCGCCACCCCACGGATGACGCTGGGCGAGTCGGCGAGGGCGGCCAGGGCCGCGACCACCGGGGTCAGCTCGCTGGCGTCGTGCAGGTCGACGTCGATGCCCCCGACCTCGCCGGTGCCGCGAACGGTCAGCCCCTCGCGGGACAGCGTCACGTCGGCGCCCATGGCGTCGAGGATGTCGCGGATCGCGTCGCCGGCCTGGGTGGTGTGCTGCGGCCAGCCCGGCACCGTGACCCGGCCGCCGGCCACGAGCGCCACGGCGAGGAACGGCGCGGCGTTGGACAGGTCCGGCTCGACCTGCACGTCGAGGCCGTTGACCTCAGAGGGCTCGACCCGCCAGGTGTTCGCGGCACCGTCGTCGACGATGGCTCCCGCGTCACGCAGGGTCTCGACGGTCATCTCGAGGTGCGGTTCGGACGGCACCGGCTTGCCGACGTGATGGATCGTCACACCCTGGTCGTACCGCGGCCCGGCCAGCAGGAGGGCCGAGACGAACTGCGACGAGGACGACGCGTCGAGCGTGACCGCACCACCCGGCATGCTCCCTGTGCCCTGCACGGTGAAGGGGAGCGTGCCACGCCCCTCGTCGGCGACGTCGGCGCCCAGCACGCGCAGCGCGTCGAGCACCGGGCCCATCGGCCGGACGCGCGCCTGGGGGTCGCCGTCGAAGGTGACCCGGCCGCGGGCCAGGGCCGCCACCGGTGGCAGGAAGCGCATCACGGTGCCGGCCAGGCCGCAGTCGATGGTGGCCCCGCGGTCGAGGGTGGCGGGGGTGACGATCCAGTCCGGCGCGAGGGCGCCGTGCGCGGTGGCGTCCTCCACCCCGGCGCCGAGCTCCCGCAGCGCCTGCGCCATGAGCAGGGTGTCGCGGGACCGCAGCGGCCGGCGCACCCGGGACGGACCGTTGGCGAGCGCGGCGAGGACGAGGAAGCGGTTGGTGAGGGACTTGCTGCCCGGCAGGGCGACGTCGGCGTCGACCGCGCGTGCGGCAGTCGGGGTGGACCAGTCGGCCACTGCCGGGTGAGCTGGGTCAGGTGAGGGCATCGTGCGCCTGGGATGCCGCCAGCTTGGCCTCACGACGGGCAGCATGGGCGGCGTGCTTCGCCTCCCGCTTGGCCCGCTTGGCGCCGCGCTTCGCAGAGCTGCCGGCCAGGCCGGCGCGGTAGGCCAGCCCGGGCTTGCCCTCGGTGTCGACGCTGGCGAGCAGGAGGCCACCGAGCAGGCCGAGGTTCTTGAGGAACCCGATCCGCTGGGTGCGCTTGGTGGCCGGGTCGGTCTCCGCCCAGAACGGGTGCCCGACGTAGGTGGTCGGCACGAGCGCACCGGCCAGGGCCAGCGAGGCCAGCCGCGGCACGCGGCCGGTGGCGAGCAGGGCGCCGCCGGCGACCATCGTGGCCCCGTTGGCGCGGACGAGCAGCTCCGGGTCGTCGGGCAGGCCCAGGGGAGCGAGCTGCTCGGCGAGGGGCGCCACCTTCGGGGTCAGCGCGGACGGGTGGCGCAGCTGTTCGAGGCCCTGCACGACGAAGATCGCGGCGAGCATCGGCCGGGCCACACGGCGGACGAGGGTCATGGTCACTCCTGGGAGGGTGTCTGGAGGCTGCGGTCGGGTGGTTCGGACGTCGCCTCCCTGTCTACCGTATTGGCCGGTCAGCGTCGCTGCGTACCCTGTCCACCATGTGCGGCCGATACGCAGCCACGGCGAACCCCGACGAGCTCGTCGAGGAGTTCGAGGTCGAGCAGGACCGGACGGCCGACCCGGCGCGCAGCATCCTCAAGAACCCGCAGTCGCCGCCCGCGGGCACGCCCGACTACAACCTGGCCCCGAGCAAGCAGGCGCCGGTGGTCCTGTCGCGCACCCCGCGCGACACCGAGGAGGGGTATGCCGGGGAGCCGGCGCCCGTGCGGCAGCTGCGGTTGCTCACGTGGGGCCTGGTGCCGAGCTGGGCCAAGGACGTCAAGATCGGCATGCGGATGATCAACGCGCGGGCGGAGTCGGTCCTGGAGAAGGGCTCGTTCGCCAGGGCCGCCGCCTCCAGACGCTGCCTGGTGCCGGCCCGGGGGTGGTACGAGTGGCAGAAGTCCCCCGTGAGCAAGGATGCCAAGGGCAACCCGCGCAAGCAGCCGTTCTTCATGCACCGCGCCGACGGCGACATCGTGGCCTTCGCGGGTCTCTACGAGTTCTGGCGGGACCGCGAGATCGCCGACCAGGACGACCCCGAGGCGTGGCTGACGACGTTCACGATCATCACGACCGACGCGGAGCCCGGGCTCGACCGGATCCACGACCGCCAGCCGCTCGTCCTCGAGCGCGACGACTGGACGACCTGGCTCGACCCGACGATGAGTGACCCCGCCGAGGTGGGCCGGCTCCTCGCGTTCTCCTCACCGGGCCGCTTCGAGGCGCACCCGGTCGGCACGGCGGTCTCGTCCAACCGCAGCAACGGCCCCCAGCTGGTCGAGCCTGCGGGCATCGACGAGCTCGACGGCGTCGTCGACCCCATGACCGGAGAGATCATCGGGGGAGCGCACGACGTCGCCACCGGCCCCGAGACGGCCGGGGGTCCGAACCCCGCATGAGCGCGCGACTGGTTGAGGTGCAGACCCCCTTGGGACCGGCACGGGTGCACCTGACCCGTCCGCCGCGCGCCGTCGGCTCGGTCGTGCTGACCCACGGCGCCGGCGGCAGCATCCGGGCCGGCGACGTCATGGCGGTCGCCAGCGGCCTGGTGGCCGCGGGATGGGCAGTGGCCCTGGTCGAGCAGGCCTGGGTGGTCGCGGGCCGGAAGATGCCACCACCCGCCGCGACCCAGGACCCGGCCTGGCTCCCGGTCGTTGCCGCCGTGGCGTCGGGTCGCGGCGCGCTGCCTCGACCGCTGGTGGTCGGTGGCAAGAGCAACGGTGCGCGGGTCGCGTTCCGCACCGCCCACGAGGTGGGGGCCGACGCGGCGCTCGCCCTGGCGTTCCCCCTCCACCCGCCGGGCAAGCCGCAGCTGTCACGTGCCGACGAGCTGCGCGCACCGGTGCCACACGGCATACCGCTGCACGTGGTGCAGGGGGAGAGGGACCCGTTCGGCACCCCTGACGAGGTGCGCGCAGAGCTGCCCGACCCGTCGTGGGTGTCGGTGGTGAAGGGCGGTCACGGCTTCACCCGTCGACCCGACGACCTGGTGGCAGCGGCGGTGGCCTTCGCCGGCTCGCTGCCCTAGGGGACGCCGGGCTAGAGGGCGCCGCCGGCCGCGGCCGGGGCGGAGGCGTCGTTGCCGCCGTCGCCGACGGCCTCGCGAGCGAGGTGGTCCTCGATCTGGAACCAGTCCTCGCCGGCGCGCTGGGCGATGCTGAGCAGGGTGTTCATCGAGGCGACCTCCTCCACCTGCTCCTTGAGGAACCACAGCATGAACTGCTCGCCGAGCACGTCACCCTCGGTGCGGGCCGCGCGGAACAGCGCCTCGATCTGGGTGGTGACCGTCTTCTCCTGCTCGAGGGCCAGTGCGATCGGCTCGTGCGGCTTGCCGAACGAGCCGCGCACGTCGTCCACGCCCGGCACCTCGACCGGCCAGTCCCGGTCGAGCATGTACTGGATCATCATCATCGCGTGGTTGCGCTCCTCGACGCTCTGAGCGTAGAAGTGCGCCGCCAGCCGGGGGAGGTCGTGGTCGTCGAACCACACCGCGATGGCGACGTACTGCTGGCTCGCCGTGAACTCGTGGCGGACCTGCTCGGCGAGCAGCTGGACGAAGGACGGTTCCGAGGCGCGCGACATACCGGAACCGTAGCGCCTGGGAATGCCGGTGGAAGGCACCCCGTTGGACAGTGCGGTGGCCGTCGTCGCGGTCGCCCAGACCAGCTGTACTGCCCGATGCACCACAGGAGCCCGTTCGTGCCCGTCATGACCGCACCGCCCTCGCGCGGCGCCGCGCTCACCGCCCCGGTGGCACTGGGCCTGTCCGCCACCACCGACAACCCGGCCACCGCCGAAGCGGGGCTAGGCTGGAGGGCAATGACTGAGACACCCGCCACCGACATCATCGTCGACGAGGCCACCCCCGACGCCACGGTCGACGTGGCCAGCGAGACACCCGCCGAGCGCCAGGCGCGCTTCGAGCGCGAGGCGATGCCCCTGCTCGACCAGCTCTACTCCGCGGCGCTGCGCACTGCGCGCAACCCCGCGGACGCCGAGGACCTGCTCCAGGAGACCTACACGAAGGCGTTCGCCGCCTTCCACCAGTACCGTCCCGGCACCAACTTCAAGGCGTGGATGTACCGCATCCTCACCAACACCTACATCAACAGCTACCGCAAGAAGCAGCGCGAGCCGCTGCAGTCCGACGCCGCGGAGATCGAGGACTACCAGCTCGCCCGCGCCGAGTCGCACAGCTCGAGCGGGCTGCGCTCGGCCGAGACCGAGGCGCTCGACCACCTCCCCGACACCGAGGTGAAGCGGGCGCTGCAGGAGCTGCCCGAGGACTTCCGGATGGCGGTCTACCTCGCTGACGTCGAGGGCTTCGCCTACAAGGAGATCGCCGAGATCATGGAGACTCCGATCGGCACGGTCATGTCGCGGTTGCACCGCGGTCGCCGTCAGCTGCGGGAGCTGCTGACCGAGTATGCCGCCGAGCGCGGCTTCGCCACCCAGGGAGCGGACTCATGAGCTGCGAAGAGATGGGACCGGGAGAGGCTGCCGGGTCGGATTGCTCGGAGGTCCTGCACCGGGTCTACGAGTACCTCGATGGCGAGATGACGACGGCCGACACCGTCAAGATCAAGCAGCATCTCGAAGCCTGCGGCCCCTGCCTCCACCAGTACGACCTCGACCAGGCGCTGAAGGCGCTGGTCAAGCGGTCCTGCGCCTGCGAGGAGGCGCCGGTGGAGCTGCGGACCTCGATCATGGCCCGCATCACGACGATCAGGTACGAGATCTCCGAGTAGGCCGGTGCGGCGCCCCTCACGAGGCGCGGACGCGAGACGGGGCGGCTGGATCCAGTGGATCCGGCCGCCCCGTCTCGTGCGTAGTGGCGCTGGCTCAGGCGTTGGGCTTGCGGCCGTGGTTGGCCGCGTTGCCCTTGCGCGAGCGACGCTTGCGGGCGCGCTTGCTCATGGGAGTCACTCCGTACGTGGTGGTTTGGCGCGAATCCGCACCGGTGCCGGGCGATTGTCTCACAGCTGGCGGGGAGCGACATCTCACACGGCGTTAATTTAACTTTGTTCGTTCAAATCCCATCCAAAGGGCCGAAGTCGGCCCCGAGAAGGTGGGATGCCTTGTTCAAGGTTTGGCAAAGAACAGGCAAGGAGGAGCCCAAGGCTGCAGGTTGAGCGGCATCATAGTCCTGTCGACGACCCGCACCCCTGGCGGTTAGCGACAACTGATGGTCTGAAGTAGCCGAACGGACGAGTCGGACCTCAGACAGAAGGAGCATCTGCCATGAAGGCGATCACCACCATCTTCGAGTCCATGCTCGGCAAGGACGACTCCCTCGTCTGGACCCCGGCCGACGGTCCCACCAAGGCATTCGCGGACTCCGGTTGGGAGTGGCGTCTCGGCGAGGCCGAGCGTGGCTGGGAATGGCGTGCCTGACCCTTCCCTGAGCTGGCCGTCCGGCCGCTAGGTTGCCCTCCGGGCCGCTAGGTTGAGGAGCATGAGTCCGTCGTCGTCGCGCCAGTCTGCTGGCACCGACCCGGGCGCCCTCCGAGTGGCCCTGTTCATCGGTTTCGTCTGGCTGCTCGCGCTCGCGAGTGGCTCGCTGGCCTGGGTGGTGGGTGGTCCACCGTCCAACGTGCCCGCGCTCGCAGTCCTCACGCTGGTCGCGGTGGCCAGCTCGATCGGCCGCGACAACTTCGTCGGGACGCGGATCAGCTTCTCCTTCACCAGCATCGTCGTCCTCGCCTCGATCGTCATCACCGGTCCGGTCGGCGCCGCCATCGTCGGCGGCGGGGCGAACCTCCTGCGGGTCCGCACGATGCCTCCCCGCGTCCGGGTGTTCAACACCGCCATGTTCACCGTCGTCGGCGCGGTCGGTGGTTTGGCCTACCTCACGGTCGGGGGACGGGCCGACGTCACGTCCCTGCACTCCGCCTCCTCGCTGCTCCTCCAGGTGGGCCTTCCCCTCCTGGCCGCCGACGTGACCCAGTGCGTCGTCAACGCGCTCCTGCTGGCCGGCATCCAGAACGTCGCGACCGCCATCCCGCTGCGCACCCAGATCTGGGGGCTGCTGGGCACCACCGGGCCGGCCTACATCGGGTACGGCCTGATCGGGTTCCTGTTCGCCGTCGTGTGGATCCCGGCGGAGGTGGGCTGGTTCAGCGCGGTCCTCGTCCTGGCCCCGCTGTTCGTGGCCCGGTGGGCCTTCGCGCAGTACGGCGACGAGCTCCAGGCCCACGAACGCACCCTGCGGGCCCTGGTCACGGCCGTGGAGACGAAGGAACCGCACAACGCCGGCCACAGTGAGCGGGTGGCCCAGCTGGCGGAGTGGATGGCCGAGGCGATGCTCCTCGGGCACAAGGAGATCCAGGACATCCGCACGGCCGGGATGCTCCATGACGTGGGCAAGGTGGCCATGCCGACGCGGCTGCTGGGCTCGCGCCAGGCGCACACCGACGACGACCTCGTGACCATGTCCGCCCACTCGCTGGCGGGGGTGGAGCTGGTCAAGGACGTCGACTTCCTCTCCGGCTCGGTGGACGGCATCGCCCACCACCACGAGCGCTTCGACGGCCGTGGCTACCCCGACGGGCTGGTGGGGGACGCGATCCCCCTGGCAGCCCGCATCATCGCCGTGGCCGACGCGTTCGAGTGCCTGACCTCCGCACACTCCTACCGGCCGGCCCTGTCCGCCGACGAAGCCCTCGAGGTCGTCCGCGGACAGGCGGCCACCCAGTTCGACCCCCAGATCGTCGAGCTGTTGGTCAAGTCGTTGTCGCGGCACGAGTGGGCCCCCACCGAGCGCACCCCCGACGAGCTGGCCTCGGCCGGGATCGCGCTCGACCACGACGAGCCCGAGGTGTCGGACCACATCGCCTTCACCGACCGGTTGCGCACGCGGATCACCGGTCGTGCGGCGGGGCTGCACCCCGCGAACGGTGAGGTGCGCTGATGCGTGAGCGCCTGCGTCGCATCGACCTCAGGGGTGCCGTCGGGGTGCTCTTCGCCGGGAGCGTCCTGGTCTCGTTGTGGCTGTCCCTCGGCTCGGTCGGTCGCCTGGCCGGCGGCGTCGCCCTCGAGCTGTTGCTCTTCCTGGTGGCGATCGCGCTGGGCGAGACGGCCCGGATCACCATCCTCACCGGTCGCGAGACGGCCCCCATGTCGACCGCCGCGGCCCTGGGTCTGGCGCTGACGGCCCTGTCGGACCCGGGGGAGCGGCAGGTCGATGCCGCTGTCGTCGTGGCCACCATCTCGGTGGGCATGGTGGGCGGGCTCCTGATCCTGCGGCTGGTCACGGGTTCGGCGCGCTGGGGAGGGACGGCGGCGCGCCTCCTCGCCGCCGCCAGCGCCGCGGTGATCTACCGCTCGGTCGAGTTCTCCGACCACACCCTGATCCAGTGGCAGGAGATCTGGCGCAGCGAGCGCTGGCTCGTCGCGATCGTCATGCTCGTGGTCGGCACCGTGGCCATGGTCGTCGAGCTCACGGTCGAGGCGACCGTCCGCGCCGGGCGCGACCACGCGCCACTGGTGCGGTCGATCGTCGACGGGGTGCGCTCCAGTGGTGGGCTGGCCACTGCCCTGGTCACGTCGGGGGCGCTCATCGCGCTCGCGGAGTTCGCCGTCGGCGTGGCGGCCCTGCCGCTGTTCCTCTTCCCCCTGCTGCTGACCTACTTCGCGGTGCAGCGCTACTCCTCGATCCGCACGACCTACCGGCAGACCATCGGGGCGCTGTCGTCGCTGACCGACCGGGCCGGCTACACGCGCACCTCCCACGCCGAGCGCGTCGCCGAGCTCTCGGTGGCCGTCGGCCGCGACCTCGGCATGGGCCAGCGCGAGCTCACCGACCTGGAGTATGCCGCGCTGCTGCACGACCTGGGGCAGGTGGCCCTCCGGGCCCCGATCCCCCAGGGCGCCACCGTGATGGCGGCGCCGGCGGACCAGCAGCGGATCGCGCACGACGGGGCGGAGATCGTCCGCACCACCGGTGTGCTCAACAACGTCGCGACCATCCTCGAGGCGCAGACCACCCCCTACCGCCAGGTCCGCGAGTTCGGGCAGGACCTGCCGATGTCCAGCCGCATCATCAAGGTGGCCAACGCCTACGACGACCTCTCGACGCCGGCCGACGGCGACGAGCGCGCGATGGAGCGGATCCACCTCGGCCTCGGCTACGAGTACGACCCCAGGGTCGTCGACTCCCTCACCCGGGTGCTGGAGCGCCGCCGCGGGCGCACGCCCTTGTCGACCGGCTGAGCACACGGCATACCGGGGGATCGCCCGGCGACGACGACGGGCGGTGCCGGGACCTCGTCCCGACACCGCCCGCGGTGTGCTTGCTACGGCGCTACGGCGCTACGGCGCTACGGCGTGCCGGTGGTCAGGTGCACGTCCATGTCGCGGTTCTTCTCGACGCGGGGGTCGCCCGCGTCGGCGAAGTAGTCGCCCTTGATCGTCTCGTCGTGGCCGGGGGCCACCTTGAGCGCGTTGAGGATGAGGGTGAGGATGGCCGCCACGAGCAGGTTGAGCACGAACGCGGTCACCGCGATGTAGCCCAGCTTGCCCAGCGTCGGGATCATCGCGAGCGAACCGCCGAAGTGGCCCTTGGTCGTCGGGTTGATGACGTTGTAGGCGGTGATGGTGCCGTAGACCATTCCCACGGCCCAGCCGGCCAGCAGGCCCCAGCGGTGGAACCAGCGGGTGTAGAGCCCGAAGACGATCGCGGGGAAGGTCTGCAGGATCCAGATGCCACCCAGGAGCTGGAAGTTGATCGCGTTCTGCTTGTCCAGGGTGAGGACGAAGATCAGCGCGAACGCCTTGACCAGCAGCGAGACCAGCTTGCCGACCTTCGCCTCCTGCGCATGGGTGGCGTCGGGCTTGAGCCAGTCGCGGTAGATGTTGCGGGTGAACGTGTTCGCGGCCGCGATCGACATGATCGCCGCGGGGACGAGCGCCCCGATCGCGATGGCCGCGAAGGCGACACCGGCGAACCAGCTCGGGAAGGTGTCCTCGAACAGCTGGGGGATGACCAGCTGGGCGTTCGGCTTGCCGTCGAGCCCGATCGGCTTGGTGCCGGCCGCGATCGCCACCCAGCCGAGCAGGGCCAGCAGGCCGAGCACGAACGAGTAGGCGGGCAGGATCGAGGCGTTGCGCCGGATCGTGTTGCGGCTCGAGCTCGACAGGGTCGCCGTGATCGAGTGCGGGTACATGAAGAGAGCCATCGCCGAGCCGAGGGCCAGCGTGGCGTACGCCCAGTGCTGCTGGGCGCCCGGGATGAACGCGCCCGTGGGCTTGCTCGGGTCGGCGACGCTGGGCTTGGCCATCTTGGCCTCGGCCGCACCGAAGATCGCGTCCCAGCCACCGAACTTCGACGGCAGGTAGATCACCGCGACGATGATGACGAGGTAGATCAGGGTGTCCTTCACGAACGCGATGACCGCCGGGGCGCGCAGGCCGCTGGAGTAGGTGTAGGCGGCCAGCAGGGCGAACGCGATGAACAGTGGCAGGTCCTTCGCGAGCGCGTTGCTGCCGCCGAGGCCGGCCACCTCGAGCACGGCCTGGATGCCGACGAGCTGGAGCGCGATGTAGGGCATCGTCGCGAGGATGCCGGTGATGCTGACGGCGAGGGACAGGCCGCGCGAGCCGTAACGTCCCTTGACGAAGTCGGCCGGGGTCACGTAGCCGTGCCGGTGGCTGACCGACCACAGCCGGGCCATGAACACGAAGATGATCGGGTAGAGCACGATCGTGTAGGGGACGGCGAAGAAGCCGCTGACTGCACCGAGCGCGAACATCGCCGCCGGCACCGCGACGAACGTGTATGCCGTGTAGAGGTCACCACCCAGCAGGAACCAGGTCACCCACGTGCCGAAGCGGCGGCCGCCGAGGCCCCACTCGTCGAGCGACTCCATGCTCTCTGCCTTGCGCCACCGGGTGGCCCAGAAACCCATCCCGGTGACGAGCGCGAACAGCACGATGAGGACGGTCAGCGCGACACCGTTGACACCGGTCCCGGTCGCGGCGGGCGCGAGGGCGGTCATCGGCCGGCCTGCTCGGTCTCAGAGGTCATCGGGCGGTGCGGGCGGGCCTTGAGCACCAACCGGTACGCCGTGTAGGTCATGCCGGAGCAGAGGAAGACCCAGAGGAACTGATACCAGATGAAGAACGGGAACCCCCAGAGGACGGGATCCTTCTTGGAGTAGCTGCTCACCCACATCAGGGCGATGATCGGGATGGCCAGCAGCACGCCGGCGATCGCCAGCAGGGTCTTGTTGGCCGGGGGACGGTGTCGTGGTCGACATCGTTGTCGGTAGTCACCTTCGAACCTCCGAGTGTGCGCGGGTGGGGGCAGGACGAGCACGGCGGGCCGCCCCCGGTTCACCGGTGGGAGGTCCGCTCTGCACCGTATGCCCGACTCGCGGGTAACTGTGGGATCTCCCACTGGTCACTTCCGCACCAACCACCCGCACTTCTGGCCACCCGTGCCCGGTGCAGCGCCGGATCAGGGCGTCTGGTGGGGCATGGGTAGCCAGAAGTGCCGACGACGCAGGACGCCCGCCCCACGGTGCGGGACGGGCGTCTGGGGAGTGGGGCGTCAGGCCGCCTTGGTCTCCTTGAAGATCTTGTCGATCTCGTCGATCTTGGCGAGCAGCTCGTCGGCCTTGGCCGCGTCCAGCTCACCCTTGGTGCCCGAGGCGCCTGCCAGCTTCGTCGCCTCGTTGACGAGGGTGTGCAGCTGCGGGTACTTCTCGAAGTGCGGCGGCTTGAAGTAGTCGGTCCACAGCACCCACAGGTGGTGCTTGACCAGCTCGGAGCGCTGCTCCTTGATGATGATCGCGCGGGTCCGGAAGTCGGGGTCGTCGTTGTCGGCGACCTTGGCGATGATGGCCTTGATCGACTCGGCCTCGATGCGGGCCTGGGCGGGGTCGTAGACACCGCAGGGCAGGTCGCAGTGGGCGCTGACCTCGGTGGTGCGGAGAATGCGGGAGAGCATGCGAATCCCTTCTGCGAAGTGGATGGTCTCGTGGACCTTCGACCCTACCCCGCGGGTCAGCGGGTCGCACGGCGCCCCTGCGCCACGTCAAACGACGGATCCCTGGCGCGTGGCGGCCCGCTAGCGTCGCGACGAGATGCTTCGCCGACCGGAGAGGTGCGATGCCCAGTCGTTCGCCCAGAATCCACCCGGCTCCGGCGCGTCGGAGGCTCACCAGCGCCGGTGTCGCTGCTGGCGGAAGCCTCCTCGCCGGCATGGCCGCGGTGATCGCCCTGTTCTTCCAGTTCGGCGATGACCCCGCGCCCACACAGGCGGCCACTGCAGAGGCACCACGCACCATCAGGAGCTTCCATGCCCTGGCGGAACAGCTCGCGGCGATCCCCACGAGCGACTCGGACCTTCCTGTCGCGGGCACCAAGGGCTACCGGGAGGTGTCCGCAGACTCGGGCGACGTGTCGACGGAGGTGCCGCTCGAATGGTTCGACATCAGCACCACGAACTGGCTCAACGATGACAACAAGACCATCGGTGCAGCCATCATCAGCTCACCACGCATCGACGGCCTGTACGACGGCTACGCCACCCCGGGGGTGTTCATCGGTGCCTCGCCGGCGGTTGTCCCACCCGCCGATCTCCTGGCCGCACGCACCGAGCGGAGGTCGACCAACTGTCGACGAGCGGGGGAGGGCGCGTTCGACGGCGAGGGATTCACGGGTCGGTATGCGCTGTGGGCACGGTGCGGCCCCGGAGACATGGCCATCCTCGACCTCGCCGCCAACGACGCGGAGCTGAAAGGCACGCTCGCCGTGCACATCCGCCTGGCCTCGCGCGGGGACGTCGAGGCCGGCAGACGGGTCTTGACCTCCCTGGACGCCGACCTGCGCTCGGTGTTCCCCGACGTCGGCAGCGTGTCACCGGGCTTTCTCATCGACTAGCGGTTCGCGCCAGGTCGGGTCAGCGGCGGAGCCGGCGGCGGCCGGGGAGCCGGACGCGGTCGGGGATCCGGAAGAGCACGAGCGCGCGGATCTGGTCGCGGGCCAGCGAGCCGATGCCGTGGGTCCACGAGTCGGCGACGCCGAGGGCGCCCTGGTTGTCGCTCTCGACCCAGTAGCGTCGCCGGTCGGCCGGGTCGCGCATGGTCACCCGCTTGATCGCCAGCGGTCGCGGGTTGCCGTCCGGGTCGTCGGGCAGCCTGACGATGGCGAGCCGGCCGAGCCGGGGCGGCGCGCCGTGCAGCACGACCATCCGGTCACCGGTGTGGAGAGTGGGCTCCATGGACCGTCCGCGGACGACGACGACACCGAGCCCCACGGGCATCAGCCCGCGCCGCCCGTGCTCCGGTCGCTGTCAGCGGGTCCCTCAGCGTCAGCCGGTCGGTCGCTGCTGGTGAGGTCTCCGAGGACGCCTTCGTCCAGCGCTTCCTCCCGCGCCTGCTGGTGGGCCTCCTCCTCCTGCCGCATCCGACGCAGGAAGCTGCGGGTGCGCTCGTGCTGGGGGTTGGAGATCACCTCGCCGGGTGGCCCCTGCTCGACCACGACACCGCCGTCCATGAAGACCACCCGGTCGGCGACGTCACGGGCGAAGCCCATCTCGTGGGTCACCACGATCATCGTCATGCCGTCCTGGGCCAGCTGGCGCATCACCTTGAGCACCTCGCCGACCAGCTCGGGGTCGAGCGCCGAGGTGGGCTCGTCGAAGAGCATCAGCTTGGGCTGCATGGCGAGCGCGCGGGCGATCGCGACCCGTTGCTGCTGCCCGCCGGAGAGCTGCGCCGGGTAGGCGTTCGGCTTGTCCTTGAGACCGACCTGGGCGAGCAGCTCCATGGCCCGACCGCGGACCGCCTTCTTCTTCTCTCCCTTGACCTGGACCGGCGCCTCCATGATGTTCTCGAGGGCAGTCAGGTGGGGGAACAGGTTGAACCGCTGGAAGACCATGCCGATCTCGCGGCGCTGGGCCGCGATCCGCTTGTCGTTGAGGCGGTGCAACGTGCCGCTGCGGTCCTCGTAGCCCATCAGGTCGCCGTCGACCCAGATCCGGCCGCCGTCGATCGTCTCGAGCTGGTTGATGCACCGCAGGAAGGTCGTCTTCCCCGAGCCGGACGGTCCGAGCAGGCAGACCACCTCGCCGGTGTGGACGTCCATGTCGATGCCCTTGAGGACCTCGTTGCCGTGGAACGCCTTGGTGACGTTGACGGCGTGGACCAGAGGGGTGTCGGAGCGGTCGGACTGCTTGGTGTCGGTGCTGGTCTGGGTGCTCATCAGTGGCCTGCCGTGATCGTGTCGAGCTTGCGCCGGGTGGCCTTCGAGGGAGCCCCGAACCCGCGACCGTAGTAGCGCTCGAGGTAGTACTGGCCGACCATCAGGATCGAGCAGACGATGAGGTACCACAGCGTCGCCGCCATGAACCCGGGCACGATCTGGAAGCTGCGCGAGCCGAAGCCGTACGCCTGGAAGTAGAGCTCGGTGATGATCGAGGCCGCGATGAACAGGGAGGTGTCCTTGACCATCGCGATCGTCTCGTTGCCGGTCGGCGGCACGATCACGCGCATCGCCTGGGGCAGCACGATCCGCCGCATCGTCTTGCCCGGCGGCATGCCGAGCGCGTGGGCCGCCTCGGTCTGCCCCTTGTCGACGGAGAGGATGCCGGCCCGCGCGATCTCGGCCATGTAGGCCGCCTCGGAGAGACCGAGCCCGAGGATGCCGATCCAGATCGACGACGAGATGTCGTTCCAGCTGAAGCTGAAGAAGGTCAGGTCGGTGTCGAGCCCGAGCGCCTTGGACAGCTGCTGGCCGAACGGGATGCCGACGTCGATCGGGTTGTAGAGCACCGCGATCGCGCCACCGAGGATCGCCAGCAGCACGTAGCGCGGCATCGCCCGGAAGAACCACGTGTAGACGAACGCGACGCCACGCAGCACCGGGTTGCCCGACAGCCGCATCACGGCGAGCGCGATCCCGAGGACGATGCCGAGGACCATCGCCCCGATGGTGCCGAAGATCGTGCCCTTCCAGAGGCCCTCGATGACGGGCTTCTGCTGCATGATCTCGAACGCGAACGACCAGTTCCAGTTGGGGTTCGTGACCAGCGAGCTCACCATCATCGCCGCGATCACGGCGATCACTGCGATGGCGACCCAGCGCCAGGGGTGCCGGACCGGCCGGGCGTGGATCTTGCCCGGCCGGTCCGTCGATCCAGCGGTGTCAGTCATCAGGGCTGGGGGTTGACGGCGAAGTCCTTGATGGCGCCGCCCTCGGTCTTCCACTTGGTGAGGATCGACTTGTAGGTGCCGTCGGCCTCGAGGGCCTTCAGCGCGTCGGCGATGGCCTGGCCGAACTCGGTCTGGTCCTTCGGCAGCACGTAGCCGTAGGGAGCCGAGTCGTACTGCTCACCGAGCAGCTCGAGCTTGCCCTGGGTGGTCTCGACCGCGCTGATCGCCGGCGGCAGGTCGACGAGCATGGCGTCGGCCTTGCCGGTGATGACGGCCGAGGTCACCTTGGCCTGGTCGGCGTCGACGATCGGGTTGATCGCCTTCTTGCCGGCGTCGGTGCACTCCTTGCTGCGCTTGGGCAGGTCCTCGTCGGCCTGGACGGTGGCCTTCTGGACGGCGATGTTCAGGCCGCACGCGCTGGCCGGGTCGACCTTCTTGGGGTTGCCCTTCTGGGTGACCCACTGGGTGCCCGCAGTGAAGTAGCTGACCATCGTGGCCTGCTTCTCACGCTCGGCGTTGACGGTGAAGGAGGAGACGCCGACGTCGTACTTGGCGCTGGTCACCCCGAGGATGATCTGGTCGAAGCCGGTGGGGACCCACTCCGTCTTCACGCCGAACTTGGCCATCACGGCGTCGAACAGGTCGACGTCCATGCCGATGACGGTCTTGCCGTCCGCGTCGAGGTACTCGTTCGGCTGGTAGGTGGCGTCGGTGCCGATGACGATCTTCCCGGCGGACTTGACCTTCGCGGGGAGCTTGGCGACGAGCGCCGGGTCCACGGCAGCCGAGGTGGCGGAGGAGGAGCTGCTCGAGGCCGAGGGCTTCTCCGACAGGCTGTCGGATCCGCAGGCGGACAGGGCGAGTCCAGCGGTGGCCAACCCCGCGATGAGGAGCGTGGTGGGGCGCAGGCGGTGGGTCATGCGGTGAGGTTCCTTCCTCGTATGCCGGGTGGCGCGCAGGTGCGCGGCGCCACGGGGGACTGACCGGAATACTGCCACTCAGAAAGGCGATGCGGGTCACACTCGCGTCACGACGGTGGTTTCGAGGTCGTCGCTGTGCCACGATGAACTCGCGGGTAACCCCCGCACGTTGCGTCTGAGAGGCCACACCCGGCTGTCGTTCGCGCGCGCGGATCGATCCGTGCGCGGTGTGCCCCACGCAGTTCTGCTCGGAGCGGGCTCCGCGAGCCGGCTCTTTCGACCCTTTCGAGGTGACTTGTCCATGTCCGCGTTCCCGTCGTACCCGCTGATCGACCCGTCCGACCCGGTCTTCCGGGCGCACGAGGGCGGCAAGCTCGGCGTGCACTCCACGCAGCCGCTGCGGGACCGAGCCGACCTCGCACTGCTCTACACGCCGGGCGTGGCGGACGTGTCGCGGGCCATCGCCCTGGACCCGAGCCTGGCGGCCCGCTACACGGCCCGGGCCAACACGGTCGCCGTCGTCACCGACGGGACGGCCGTGCTCGGGCTGGGCGACATCGGACCGCTGGCAGCGATGCCCGTGATGGAGGGCAAGGCGGTGCTCTTCAAGCACTTCGGGGGCGTCGATGCGGTGCCGGTGTGCATGGAGTCGGGCACGGTCGAGGAGCTGGTCGACGCGATCGCCCGGATCGCGCCGACGTACGGCGGCATCAACCTCGAGGACATCTCGGCGCCGCGGTGCTTCGAGATCGAGCGTCGGCTGCAGGAGCGCCTCGACATCCCGGTCTTCCACGACGACCAGCACGGCACCGCCGTGGTCGTCCTGGCCGGGCTCCTGAACGCGGCCACCGTGGTGCGCCGGCCACTGGAGTCGCTCCGCGTCGTCGTCTCGGGCGCCGGCGCCGCCGGCGTGGCGGTGACCAAGCTGCTGGCCCGCGCGGGCGTGGCCGACATCGTCGTGTGCGATTCCCGGGGCATCGTCTCGCCGGGTCGCGACGACCTCGCGGACCACAAGCGGCGGCTGGCCGCGACGACCAACCCGCGTGGCCTGGCCGGCTCGCTGTCCGACGCCCTGGCCTGCGCGGACGTCTTCGTGGGCGTGTCCGGCGGGCAGGTGCCGGAGGCGGACGTCGCCCGCATGGCCCCCGACGCCATCATCTTCGCGCTCGCGAACCCCACTCCCGAGGTGCATCCCGAGGTGGCGGCGAGGTATGCGGCGGTGGTCGCGACCGGGCGCTCCGACTTCCCGAACCAGATCAACAACGTGCTCGCGTTCCCGGGGATCTTCCGCGGCGCGCTCGACTCGGGCGCCGGCCAGGTGACCGAGCCGATGAAGATCGCCGCGGCCCAGGCCATCGCGCGCCTCGTCGAGCACCCGACCGCCGACGAGATCGTGCCGAGCGTGTTCGCTCCCGGCGTGGCCGACGCCGTTGCCGAGGCGGTGTCGGCGCTCGCCTGAGGGTCAGGCCCGGTCGGGCGCCCGCTGGTCGCCGGAGCGCTCGCGCAGCTGGCGCGCGAGCGCCTGGCACGCGGCATACGTGGGCAGCAGACCCTGCTCGCGCGCCTCGGTGAGGCTGGGCGCGGCGGCGTCCTTGGGTGACAGCAGGGGCTCCAGGCCGTGCGGGAGGACCAGGCCGACCTCGGGGTCGAGAGGGTGGATGCCGTGCTCCCCGGACGGGTTGTAGGCCGCGGTGCAGAGGTACATCGCCGTGGTGTCGTCCTCGAGCGCGACGAACGCGTGGCCGAGTCCCTCCGAGAGGTAGACCCCACGGCGGTCGACGGTGTCGAGGAGGACCGAGGTCCACTCGCCGAAGGTCGGTGAGCCGACCCGGATGTCGACGATGAAGTCGATCAGCGACCCGGACAGCGCGGTGACGTACTTCGCCTGCGAGGGGGGCACGTCCGCGAAGTGGGTGCCGCGCACGGTGCCACGCGAGGAGACCGAGACGTTGGTCTGGACGATGTCCGGTCGGTGGCCCAGGTGCTCGGCGAGGAGGTCGCCACGGAACGACTCCAGGAAGACGCCCCGGTCGTCCGGGAACTGACGGGGGGTGATCTCGAACGCGCCCTCGACGGGCAGCGGGCGGACCTGCACTAGCCCGCCCCCGCCTCGTCGAGCAGGCCCGCCAGGTAGTTGCCGTACCCGCTCTTGCGCAGGGCCTCGGCGAGCGCGGCGAACTCGGCGTCGCTGAGCCAGCCGTTGCGCCAGGCGATCTCCTCGATGCAGCCGATCTTCTGCCCCTGCCTGGCCTCGACCACGTGCACGAACTGCGCCGCGTCCATGAGGCCCTCGAAGGTGCCGGTGTCGAACCACGCCGTCCCGCGGGGGAGGACCGTGACGTTGAGGTCGCCACGGCGCAGGTAGGCGTCGTTGATCCCGGTGATCTCCAGCTCGCCGCGCTCGCTCGGCTCGAGCTCGCGGGCGATCTGGACCACGTCGTTGTCGTAGAAGTAGAGGCCGGGGACGGCATACGAGGACTTGGGGTGCGCCGGCTTCTCCTCGATCGAGATGGCGCGCCCGTCCTCGGAGAACTCGACGACGCCGTAGGCCGAGGGCTCGGTCACGTGGTAGGCGAAGATCTGTCCGCCGGAGACCGTGGTGTTGGCGGCCAGTGAGGTGCCGAGGCCGGTGCCGTAGAAGATGTTGTCGCCGAGCACGAGGGCGACCGAGTCGGCACCGATGAAGTCGGCGCCGATGATGAACGCCTGGGCCAGGCCGTCCGGGCTCGGCTGCACGGCGAAGGTGAGCTCGATGCCCCAACGGGAACCATCGCCGAGCAGGCGCTGGAACTGGCCCTGGTCCTCGGGGGTCGTGATGACCAGGACCTCGCGGATCCCGGCCATCATCAGCGTCGAGAGCGGGTAGTAGATCATCGGCTTGTCGTAGACCGGCATGAGCTGCTTGCTGATGCCGAGCGTGATCGGGTGCAGCCGCGTGCCCGAACCCCCCGCCAGGATGATGCCCTTCATGGGGCACGACCCTAGTGCTCGCGAGCGCGCCATGAGGTGCGTCTGCGCGCGATAGCCTCGGCGCCATGAAGGTCCTCGTCACCGGCGCAGCCGGCTTCATCGGCTCGAACTTCGTGATCAGGGCCCGCGCGGTGCGTCCGGAGTGGCAGCTCACCGTGCTCGACTCGATGACGTATGCCGCGAACCTCTCGTCCCTCGACCCCGTGATCGACGAGGTCGAGGTCGTCAAGGGCTCGGTGACCGACCCCGACCTCGTCGACGAGCTGGTCGCCGCCCACGACCTGGTGGTCCACTTCGCCGCCGACTCCCACAACGACAACTCGCTCGACGACCCGTGGCCGTTCATCGACACCAACATCATCGGGACCTACCAGCTCATCCAGGCGGTGCGCCGGCACGACAAGCGCATCCACCACATCTCCACCGACGAGGTGTACGGCGACCTGGAGCTCGACGACCCGGCCAAGTTCACCGAGAGCACCCCGCTCAACCCGTCCAGCCCGTACTCCGCGGCAAAGGCGAGCGCCGACCTCCTCGTCCGCGCCTGGGTCCGGTCGTTCGGCCTCAGGGCGACCTTGTCCAACTGCTCCAACAACTACGGCCCGCGCCAGCACCCCGAGAAGTTCATCCCGAGGCAGGTCACCGGCATCATCGACGGGGTGCGGCCGAAGCTCTACGGCGCCGGTCTGAACGTGCGCGACTGGATCCACGTCGACGACCACAACGACGCCGTGATCGCCATCGTCGAGCAGGGCCGGCTCGGCGAGACCTACCTCATCGGCGCCGACGGGGAGATGAACAACCGCGACGTCGTCGCCCTCGTCCTCGAGCTGATGGGGAAGCCGGCCGACTGGTACGACCACGTCCCCGACCGCCCCGGGCACGACCTGCGCTACGCCATCGACGCCAGCAAGCTCCGGGCGGAGACCGACTGGCGTCCGGCGCACCCGGACGTCCGCTCCGGACTGGTCGACACGATCGCCTGGTACGAGGACAACCAGGACTGGTGGCGCACCGCGAAGGTGGTGGCGGAGACGCGCTACGAGCGGCTCGGTCGCTGATGACCCGGTGGCTGGTCACCGGTGCAGGGGGCATGCTCGGCCTCGACCTGCAGGTGACCCTGGCGCTCGCGGGCGTCGACGAGGACGACGTGACCGCCCTGACCCGTGACGACCTCGACGTCACCGACCCCGAGGCGGTGCGCGACGCCGTCCGGGGCCACGACGTGGTCGTCAACTGCGCGGCATACACGGCGGTGGACGCAGCCGAAAGCCATGAGGGGCAAGCCTTTTCGGTGAACGCGGTCGGCGCCGCCAACGTCGCCGACGCCTGCCGCACGAGCGGTGCCCGACTGGTGCACCTGTCCACGGACTACGTCTTCGCCGGTGACGCGGACGAGCCGTACGCCGAGGACGCGGCACTCGTGCCGTTGTCCGCCTATGGACGCACCAAGGCGGCGGGGGAGTGGGCCGTGCAGGCTCGCTGCCCGCAGGCCTGGATCGTCCGGACGGCCTGGCTCTACGGCGCGGCCGGCCCGAACTTCGTCAAGACGATGGCGGCGCTCGCGCAGCGGCACGACACCCTCGACGTCGTCGACGACCAGCGCGGCCAGCCGACGTGGACCATGGACGTGGCCAGGGCGGTCCTGCGCGTGGTGGACGGGTCCGCTCCGTTCGGGGTGTGGCACGCGACCAGCCAGGGTGACACCACGAAGTACGGCCTCACCCGCGAGATCTTCCGGCTGCTCGGGCTCGACCCCGACCGGGTGCGGCCCACCACGAGTGACGCCTTCCCGCTGCCCGCTCCTCGACCTGCCTACAGCGTGCTGGGCCACGACGCGTGGCGGATGGCGCGGCTGCCCCTGCTGCCGCGCTGGGAGGCCAGCCTCGCCGAGTCGATCGAGGACGTCGTCGCCGAACCGCCCACCAGCTGAGCCGCACCTGACCCCGCGGTGAACGGACGGCGACGCACGGCCGGTCACCTTGCAGTCGGGGGGTCGAGTGGTCGAGAGTGGCCGCCATGGCTACTGAGACCCAGCGCACCTCCCAAGAAGACCTGTGGGCCGGCGAGTTCGGCGAGGCATACATCGACCGCAACCGCGGCGTCGACCTCGTCGGCAGCAACACCGAGCTGTTCCGCAAGGTGCTCGCGCACACCGACGGCGTGGGGAGCGTGCTGGAGCTCGGCTGCAACATCGGCAACAACCTCCGGGCCCTGCGGGACCTGCTCCCCGAAGCGCAGCTGCACGCGGTCGAGATCAACGCCCAGGCCGCGGCCGAGGTGGAGGCCTGGGGCGGCGCGACCGTCGAGGTCGGGTCGATCCTCGACTTCGAGCCCGCGCAGACCTGGGACCTCACCTTCACCAAGGGCGTGCTCATCCACATCAACCCCGACCGTGTCGCCGACGTGTATGCCGCCCTGGTGCGTTCGTCGAACCGCTACGTCATGGTCTGCGAGTACTTCAACCCGGTGCCGGTCGAGGTCTCCTACCGGGGGCACGAGGGTGCGCTGTTCAAGCGCGACTTCGCCGGCGAGATGCTCGACGCCTTCCCCGAGCTGCGGCTGGTGGACTACGGCTTCACCTACCACCGCGACCCGCAGTTCCCCCTGGATGACTCCACGTGGTTCCTGATGGAGAAGCAGGGCTGAGCCGGCCGCGCCCGCCCCGACGGCTAGGGTCGGGGCATGCTCGCCGTCTACGCCGCACGCCAGTCCGCTGACGACCCGCTGTCCGGTCTCGAGGTCGGTGAGCGTCCCGAACCCACCCCGCGTGCGGGGTGGACGACGGTCTCGTTGCGGACCGCGGGACTCAACCACCACGACGTCTGGTCGCTGCGTGGCGTGGGTCTGCCCGCCGACCGGCTGCCGATGATCCTCGGCTGTGACGGGGCCGGCGTCGACGAGGACGGCAACGAGGTGATCATCCACGCGGTCGTGCCCAGCGAAGGGTGGCGCGGTGACGAGACCCTCGACCCGCGGCGCACCCTGCTCTCCGAGCTGCACGACGGCACCCTCGCCGAGAAGGTCTCGGTGCCCACCGCCAACCTGGTGCCCAAGCCGGAGGGGCTGTCGTGGGAGCACGCAGCCTGCCTGTCGACCGCCTGGCTCACGGCCTACCGGATGCTGTTCTCCAACGCCGGTCTGACGCCCGGGGCCACCGTGCTGGTGCAAGGCGCCGGCGGGGGAGTGGCCACCGCGCTGGTGCAGCTCGGGTCGGCCGCGGGCTACCGGATGTGGGTCACCAGCCGTGACGAGGACAAGGGTCGGCGGGCCGTCGGGATCGGGGCCGACCGGGCCTTCGGCGACGGCGAGCGGCTGCCCGAGCGGGTCGACGCCGTCATGGAGACGGTCGGGGCCGCCACCTGGTCGCACTCGGTCAACTCGCTCAAGCCCGGCGGCACCATCGTCATCTCCGGGGCGACCTCGGGCGACGCCCCGAGCAAGGCCGAGCTGACCAAGATCTTCTTCAGGCAGCTGCGCGTGGTCGGCTCCACGATGGGCAGCCGCGAGGAGCTGGAGCGCCTGGCCCAGCTGGTGGTCCAGCAGCAGATCGAACCGGTCATCGACACGACCCTGCCGCTGGCCGAGGCTCGCGAGGGTTTCGCGCGGATGGCGGCCGGTGAGCTGTTCGGGAAGGTCGTCTTCACCGTCTCGTGAGCGCCGGGGCCGGTCGGCTCAGAGCAGCGAGACGACCAGCCACACGATCCCCGCGACCGCGAGGATGGCCACCGTGGCGCCCGCGAAGATCACCGCGCCCTTCTGGGTGCCGCCCATCTTCTCGTCCCACCCCTGCTGCTTCGCGACGTCGCGAACCAGGTCGCGACCGGCCGTGGCGTCGAACGAGTAGTCGACGACCTGGCCCACCTCGCCGGTCTTGAGGTCGACGCCCAACTCCTTCTTGAACGACTTCTCGTAGACCCGACCCCGCTGGGTCGAGCCCGATGCCTGGAGCCGTGGGGACGAGCCGCCACCGCTCCACGAGAAGGTGTTGCTCACGTCGGTGATCGTCATCGACTGGTTCGACTCGTTGAGCGCGACCTTGTGGGTGAAGACCTTCTTGAGGCCGTGCGCCTTGAAGACGGCGAGCCACTGCGCGTCGGCGACGTCGATGGTCAGGTCGAAACCCTGCGGCGTCTCGCGCACGGCATACGGGGTGCCGGCGGCGGCGGCGCGCACGGCGGAGATCAGTTCGGTGGACGTGCCCATCGAGGGCCCCCCTCGGTGTCGGTTCGGTTCGGTGTCGGTTCGGTTCGGTGTCGGTTCGGTTCGGTGTCGGTTCGGTTGTCGGTGTCGGTTCGGTGTCGGTCAGCTCGGCGAGATCTGCAGCCAGTCGTACCAGCCGTTGTGCAGGACCAGCCAGGCGATCAGGCCGTAGCCCGCCTGGCCCGGGTGGTGTGCCAGGCGACTGGCCGCCAGGTCACTCTGCCACTGCTCGTGCCCCAGCAGGGGCCGGAAGCAGTCGACGAACGGCACCCCACGCCGCGAGCACACGTCGGCCTGGGCCTCCACGAGCACGTCGAGCTTGCCGTTCAGCTCGTCGTCGTCGGTGGGGGTGGGGCTCACCACGAAGGTGCCGATGCCGGCGCTGGCGGCGTCGTCGAGGATGTTGGCGAGGTTGAGCCGGTGCCGGGCCAGCGTCACCCCGGTCGCCGCGTCGTTCCCGCCCACCGACACCACGAGCCGCTTCTCGGCCCGGCCGCGCCATCGGGGCGCGCACTCGTCCTTCCAGCGGCCGAGGACGTCGGCCGTCGTGTCGCCTCGAACGCCGAGGTTGTAGGCGGTCAGCTCGAGGTCGGCGCTGTGCGTGCGGCCCACGACCCGCGAGACCCAGCCCTGACCCTTGGGGTCGCCGACCCCGGCCACCATCGAGGCGCCGACGAAGACGAGGCCCACGTCGCGGGGTCCGTCGGACGCGACCTGGAACTCGGCGCTCGGGGTGAAGGTCGGCTCGCTCACGCGTCAGTCCTCATCGTCGTCGAGCCGGGCCAGCCAGGTGGCCAGCCGCTCGACGGGGGTCTCGAAGTCGGGGTTCAGGTCGACGAACGTGCGCAGCTGGTCGGCCAGCCACTCGAAGGAGACCTCCTCGTCGCCCCGGCGGGCGGCGAGCTCCTCGATGCCACGGTCGGTGAAGTACACGTCTGCAAGGTTAACGAAGGTATGCCGCGTGGCTGAGCCAGCCACGCGGCATACCGTCGTGCGTTGGTCAGCGGGCGAAGGCCGCCGCGATGAGCTCGGCCTGCTGCTCGGCGTGCCGCTTGCTCGAACCGGTCGCCGGTGAGGCCGAGGCCTTGCGCGACACGATCCGCAGCGGGCGCGTCTCGCCGAGGTCGGCCAGACCCTGCGGCAGGTTCATCGCCACGAACGGCCAGGCGCCCTGGTTGGCGGGCTCGTCCTGCACCCAGACGACCTCGGCCCCGGGGTACTTGGCGAGCTCGGCCGCGATCTCCTGCGCCGGGATCGGCGCGAGCTGCTCGACCCGGACGATCGCGGTGCTGGTGTCGCCGGCCTTCTCGCGGGCGGCCTCGAGGTCGTAGACGACCTTCCCGCTCGCCAGCAGGACCCGGGTCACGCCGGCGTCGTCGAACGACGCGCGATCGGGCAGGACCGGGCGGAAGGTGCCCTCGGTGAACTCCTGCGGCATGCTGCTCGCCGCCTTCAGGCGCAGCATCGACTTCGGGGTGAAGACGATCAGCGGCCGGCGCGGGCGCGCGTAGGCCTGGCGGCGCAGCAGGTGGAAGTAGCTCGCCGGGGTCGACGGGGAGGCGACCGTCATGTTGTCCTCGGCGCACATCTGCAGGAAGCGCTCGATGCGGGCCGAGGAGTGGTCCGGTCCCTGGCCCTCGTAGCCGTGCGGCAGCAGCAGCACGACCGACGAGCGCTGGCCCCACTTCTGCTCGGAGGAGCTGATGAACTCGTCGACGATCGTCTGGGCGCCGTTGAAGAAGTCGCCGAACTGTGCCTCCCACAGCACCAGGGCGTCGGGCCGCTCGACCGAGTAGCCGTACTCGAAGCCCATCGCCGCGAACTCGGACAGCAGGGAGTCGTAGACCCAGAACCGGGCCTGGCCCTCGCCGAGGTAGAGCAGCGGGGTCCACTCCTCGGCCGTGTGCTTGTCGATCAGCACCGCGTGGCGCTGGACGAACGTGCCCCGTCGGCTGTCCTGGCCGGCCAGGCGCACCGGGGTGCCCTCCATGAGGAGCGAGCCGAAGGCGAGCAGCTCGCCGGTGGCCCAGTCGATGCCACCGTCGCGGGTGGACTGGGCGCGCTTCTCCATGGCCTGCAACAGCTTCGGGTGCACCGTGAAGCCCTTGGGGGGGTTCACGAAGGCGTCGCCGATGTGCTGGAGCTGGTCGGCGGGGATGGCGGTCTGGTCCGCGGACCGGGTGGCCTGGTCGGTCGACTGGGCGGTCGGCGGCTCGAGTCCCGAGTGGCCCTCGGCGTCGGTGCCGGCCAGGGTCGCGTCGGCCCGGTCGCCGGGTGTCGGGTCCTTCAGCGCCGCCTTGGTCTCGACGAAGACCCGCTCGAGCTGCTGCTGGTAGTCGCGCAGCGCCGCCTCGGCGTCCTCCTGGCTGATGTCGCCGCGTCCGATCAGGGACTCGGTGTAGAGCTTGCGGACCGAGCGCTTGGCCTCGATGAGGTTGTACATCAGTGGCTGGGTCATCGACGGGTCGTCGCCCTCGTTGTGCCCACGGCGCCGGTAGCAGACCATGTCGATGACGACGTCCTTGTTGAACGTCTGGCGGAACTCGTAGGCGAGCTCGGCCACCCGGACGCAGGCCTCGGGGTCGTCCCCGTTCACGTGGAAGATCGGCGCCTGGATCATCCGGGCCACGTCGGTCGAGTAGGTCGAGGAGCGGCTGGCGCTCGGCGACGTGGTGAAGCCGACCTGGTTGTTGATGACCACGTGGATCGTGCCGCCCGTGCGGTAACCCCGCAGCTGCGACAGGTTGAGGGTCTCGGCCACCACACCCTGGCCCGCGAACGCGGCGTCACCGTGCATCAGCAGTGGGAGCACCGTGAAGTCCTCGCCCGCGAGGTCGAGCCGGTCCTGCTTGGCCCGGGTGATGCCCTCGAGCACCGGGTTGACGGCCTCCAGGTGCGACGGGTTGGCCGCGAGGTAGACCTTGGTCTTGCTGCCGTCCTCGGCGACGAACTCACCCTCGGTGCCGAGGTGGTACTTCACGTCGCCCGATCCCTGCACCGACTTGGGGTCCTGCTTGCCCTCGAACTCGCGGAAGATCTGGCCGTAGGACTTGCCGGCGATGTTGGCGAGCACGTTGAGGCGCCCGCGGTGCGGCATGCCGATACACACCTCGTCCATGTCGTCGGCGGCGGCGCGGCACAGGATGCGGTCGAGCAGCGCGATGACCGACTCGCCACCCTCGAGGCTGAACCGCTTCTGCCCCACGAACTTGGTCTGGAGGAACGTCTCGAACGCCTCGGCGGCGTTGAGCCGGCGCAGGATCCGCAGCTGCTCCTCGGGGCCGGGCTTGGCGTAGCCGACCTCGATCTTGGCCTGCAGCCAGCGACGCTGCTCGGGGTCCTGGATGTGCATGTACTCGGTGCCGATGGTGCGGCAGTAGGAGTCACGCAGGATGCCGAGGATCTTGCGCAGGCGCAGCATCGGTGCCCCGCCGAACCCGCCGGTGGCGAAGTCGCGCTCGAGGTCCCAGAGGGTCAGCCCGTGGGACGTGACGTCGAGGTCGGGGTGGCGGCGCTGGCGGTACTCCAGCGGGTCGGTGTCGGCCATCAGGTGGCCGCGCACGCGGTAGGCGTGGATGAGCTCCTGAACGCGAGCCGTCTTGTTGACGTCGTCGTCGTGGTGCGCCGAGATGTCCTGGACCCAGCGGACCGGCTCGTAGGGCAGGCGCAGGCTCTCGAAGATCTCGTCGTAGAAGCCGTTCTCGCCGAGCAGCAGCTGGTGGACGATCCGCAGGAAGTCACCGGACTGCGCACCCTGGATGATGCGGTGGTCGTAGGTGCTGGTCAGCGTGAGGATCTTCGAGACGGCGTTGCGGTTGAGGGTCTCCTGGCTCGCGCCCTGCCACTCGGCCGGGTACTCCAGCGCCCCGACGCCGATGATGGCGCCCTGACCGGCCATCAGGCGCGGCACCGAGTGGACCGTGCCGATCGTGCCCGGGTTGGTGAGGGTGAGCGTCGTGCCCTGGAAGTCCTCGACGGTGAGCTTGCCACCGCGGGCCTTGCGGACGACGTCCTCGTAGGCCGTCCAGAAGTGGGCGAAGTCCATCGCCTCAGCCGACTTGATCGACGGCACGAGCAGCTGTCGGGTGCCGTCGGGCTTGGCCATGTCGATGGCCAGGCCGAGGTTGACGTGGCCGGGGATGACGATCGCCGGCTTGCCGTTCTCCTCGGTGAACCCGTTGTTCATCTCCGGCATGTGGCCGAGCGCCTTGACCAGGGCGTAGCCGATCAGGTGGGTGAAGGAGACCTTGCCACCGCGCGAGCGCTGCAGGTGGTTGTTGATGACGACGCGGTTGTCGATGAGCAGCTTGGCCGGCACGGCGCGCACGCTGGTGGCGGTGGGGACGCTCAGCGAGCTCTCCATGTTGGTCACCGTGCGGGCGCTGGCGCCCCGCAGCGGCTTGACCTGGTCCTGGTTGACGACCTCGGGCTGGCGGGGCGCTGCGGCCTCGCGGGGCTTGGGCGCCTCCTTGACGGCGGCGGTCTCGCCGCCGGTGCCGGCCTCCTTGTCGTCGGGCTTGTCGGCCACGGCCTTGTCGGAGCTGGCGTCCGGCTTGTCGGTGCTCTGTCCGGAGGTGGTCTGCGCCGCCTCGGGCGCCTGCGGGGCCGGAGCCTGCGGGGCCGGAGCCTGCGCGGCCGGAGCCTGCGCGGCCGGGGCCTGCTGAGGTGCCTGGGCGGTCTGAGGTGCCTGGGCGGTCGGCGCAGGGGCGGCCGGTGCTGCGGTGGTCGGCGCAGGGGCGCTTCCGTTGGTGCCGGACCCGTTGGTCCCCGCACCCTCGGACGGCTGGTAGTCGGCGCTCTGCTTGTCCTCGAACAGCGCCCACCAAGCCTTGTCCACGGAGTTCTTGTCGTTCTGGAACTTCTCATACAGCTCGTCCACGAGCCACTCGTTCGGCCCGAAGGCCGCCATCGGGTCGTTGGACGGGGACTGGTCGGGCACGGCTGATACGCCTCTTTCATAGCGTCGACAATGACGGGCACGTTGGTGCTCCCAGCCTATCCCCGAGCGTGCCGCTGCGCTGCGGCGGGGAAGAGGTTTCCGGGGCGACCTGCGCCACGTCCGCGCGCCCGCGTCGACCGGCGCCTCCCGGGCACCCCCACCAGCGGGTATGCCGCGGGGCCGGGTCCCGGGCTGGGACCCGGCCCCGCGGCATACCTGGGCCTGCTCGCGGTCGCCTAGCTGATGTCGCTCCGGACGGTGCGCCACGAGCCGAAACCGGCCAGCACCGCGGCGTAGGCCGCCAGCACGAGGGCGCCGGCCCACCACGCCAGCGGCTTGACCGAGTTGTCGCCTCCCTGGGTGACGCCGTTGACCATGGCCTGGGTCGCCGCCGACGGGAGGTACTGCACGATGTGGTCCTTGCCGAACTCCCAGAAGCTGAGGCCGAAACCGGCCAGCGGCTCGACGATCCAGGCGACGCCGATCGAGATCAGCAGGGCCGCCACCTGGTTGGGGATGAGGATGCCGGCGCCGAGACCGATCAGCGCCCACAGCCCCAGGACGAGGAGGCTCAGGGCGAGGCTGCGGAAGACACCTGCGGTCGGGAAGGCCGCGAACCCGCGCGAGCTGAGCACGATGGCTCCCGCGATGATCGACCCGGCCAGCGAGATGAGGCCGTAGATGGCTCCGATCCCGAGCAGCGCGATGACCTTGGCACCCATCACCTTGGCCCGCTTGGGCGTCCCGAGGAAGGTGCTGGTGATGGTCTTGTGGCGGTACTCGCTGCCGATCTGCATGACGCCGATCGTCAGCGTGAGCAGGTAGCCGATGCTCAGGCCACTCGTGTAGACGCTGTTGGCGATCTGCTCGGGGGTGCCGGTCGGCGCGCCGTTGGCGACGTCGGCAGCGCTCTGCGGCTGGGTGAAGAGGAAGCCGAAGAGCACGGCGAGACCGGCTCCGGCCACGAACATGGCGATGGCGAGCCCCCACCACATCCGCGTGGTGAAGAACTTGCGGAACTCGGCCTTGATGGCGTTGGTCATTCGTTGCCCCCTTCCTGTCCGGCGATCGCATCTCGCTCGGTCGCCGCGCCCTGCCCTGCGGCGCCGGCGCCGAGGTTGCGGTTGGTGCCCTCGGTGAGCTCGAAGAACAACGCCTCGAGGTCGGTGGTGGCCTGGCGCAGCTCGTAGATCGGCAGACCGGCTCGCAGCGCGACGTCCCCGACCAGGCGCAGGTCATGAGTCTCGGCCAGCAGGCTGTCGTCCTGGACCTTGGTCGTCACGTCGGCCACCCGCAGGGCGCCCGCGAGCGCGTCGAGGTCGGTGGTGCGGACGATGGTGTGCGCCTCACCGTGCAGGTCGTCCATCGCGCCCTGCTTGATGAGCCGGCCGTTGTTGATGATGACGACGTCGTCGACGGTCTGCTCGACCTCCTGGAGCATGTGGCTCGAGATGAGCACGGTCTTGCCCTGGGCCGAGAGGTGGCGCAGGAAGCCGCGCAGCCACCGGATGCCCTCGGGGTCGAGGCCGTTGGCCGGCTCGTCGAGGATCAGCACCTGGGGGTCGCCCAGCATCGCTGCGGCCAGGCCGAGCCGCTGGCGCATGCCCATGGAGTAGCCGCCGGCCCGCTTGCGCGCGGCGGCAGGGATGCCCACGAGCTCGAGCATCTCGTCGACCCGTTGCACCCCGACCCCTGCCGTGTCGGCCAGGACCCGAAGGTGGTCGCGGCCGGTGCGACCGGGGTGGAAGTTGGTGGCCTCGAGGGCCGAGCCCACGACCGCCATCGGCTGGGTGATCTCGCGGTAGCTCTGGCCGCCGATCGTGGCGGCCCCGCTCGATGGGTTGACCAGGCCGAGCAGCATGCGCAGCGTGGTCGTCTTGCCGGCGCCGTTGGGGCCGAGGAAGCCGGTGATCCGACCCGGCTCGACGGTGAAGGAGAGGTTGTCGACGGCGGTGAAGCTGCCGAACCGCTTGGTCAGGTCGCGCACCTCGATGCGTGCGCCTTCGGTCACTCGTGGTGGTGTCGTCGTCGTGGTCATCGTTCCCCCGGGGTAGGTCTCATGACGGCATCCTCCCAACTCACGTAGGGGGAGGGTCAACCGGGTTGTCGCCCTAGGATGGCCGCACTATGACCGAATGGCTGCTGGTCCTGACCGGCGTGGGGCTGACGATCGGGACCGCCGTCTTCGTCGCCACGGAGTTCTCCCTGGTGGCCCTCGACCGGCCCACCGTGCAGAAGGCCGTGGACGCGGGGGACACCCGGGCGGAGGTGGTGCTGGGGTCGCTGCGCGGTCTCTCGACCCAGCTGTCCGCCGCCCAGGTGGGCATCACGCTGACGACGTTGGTGCTCGGGTTCCTGGCCACCCCGTCGCTCGGAGCCCTGCTCGAGACGCCCCTGCACGCCCTGGGGCTGCGGGGCTCCACCCTCGACTCGGTGGCTGCGGTCCTGGCGCTGGTCATCGCCACGCTCTTCTCGATGGTCTTCGGTGAGCTCCTGCCGCAGTTCCTCGGCATCTCCGCCCCGCTCGCGACGGCCAAGGTCGTGGCGATGCCGGTCCGCGGGTTCGCCGTGGTCGCCCGTCCGCTGATCTTCGTGCTGAACGGCTCGGCCAACCTCTTCCTGCGGGCGCTGGGCATCACCCCTCAGGAGGAGCTGTCGGGCGCCCGCACCCCGCAGGAGCTCGCCTCCCTGGTGCGACGCTCTGCCGAGGCAGGCACCCTCGACGCGGGCACCGCGCGCCTGGTCACCAAGTCGCTCGGGTTCGGCGAGCAGACCGCGGCCGACGTGATGAGCCCGCGGGCCCGGGCCTCGTCGATCGAGCGGACCGCCACCGCCGAGGACGTCGTGCGGCTCGCCCGCCGCACCGGGCACTCCCGCTTCCCGGTGACGGGGGAGGACTGGGACGACATCGACGGCGTCGTCCACGTGAAGCGCGCCATCGCGGTGCCGCACGAGCGCCGGCGGGACGTGCCGGTGTCGGCGCTCATGGTGCCGCCGCTGCTCGTGCCGGAGACGATCCGCCTCGACCCGCTGCTGCTGATGCTGCGCGAGCACGGGCTCCAGCTGGCCATCGTCGTCGACGAGTACGGCGGAACGGCGGGCATCGTCACGCTGGAGGACGTCGTCGAGGAGATCGTCGGGGAGGTGTCCGACGAGCACGACGTGTTCCGCACCACCGGGCGACAGTTCACCGACGGCTCATGGACGGTGCCGGGGTTGTGGCGACCCGACGAGGTGCGCGAGCGGCTGGGCGCCGTCGTCCCGGACGGTCCGGCCTACGAGACGACCGGCGGCTTCGTGATGGCCGACCTCGGCCGCATCCCCGCGGTCGGCGACAGCGTCTCGATCGACGGGTGGGACATCACCGTGCTCGCGATGGACGGCATGCGGGCCGACCGGCTGCGCTTCGTCCCGACGGTCGACCACGACGCCGACGAGGCAGGACGCGGCCGGGCTGCACCCGGCGGCGCGACCGCAGCGGGCAGCGGCACCGCGTCGGGCGGCGGCACCGCAGCGGGCGGCGGCACCGCGTCGGGCGGCGGCACCCCGCCCGGCGGCCGCTCGGTCACCGCTGGCGGCCGGCCCGCGGAGGATCCCCGATGAGCGGCGTCGCGATCTGGGTCACGATCCTGCTGCTGCTCCTCAATGCGTTTTTCGTCGGCGCGGAGTTCGCCGCGATGGCAGCCCGCCGCTCCACGCTGGAGCCGTTGGCGGCCAACGGTTCCCGGCGTGCGCAGGTCTGCCTCGACGCACTCGAGCAGATGGGCTCCCTCCTCGCCTGCGCCCAGCTCGGCATCACCGTCTGCTCGGTGCTGCTGGGTGCCATCTCCGAGGCCGCCCTGCACCACGCCCTCGAGCCGGTCGTGCACCACCTGGGGCTGCCCGAGGGGGTCACCGACGGCCTGGCCCTCGCCCTCGCGCTCCTCATCGTGGTCTACCTGCACGTCGTCGTGGGCGAGATGATCCCCAAGAACCTCGCGCTCGCAGGCCCCGAGCGCTCGGCTCTGGTGCTGGTGCCGGTGCTGCTCTACATCACCCGGGCGCTGCGGCCGATCATCGCCGTCATGGAGTCGCTCGCGAAGGCGCTGGTGCGGCTCTTCCGGGTTGAGCCCAAGGACGAGATCACCTCCGCGTTCACCGTGGAGGAGGTCGAGCACATCCTCGCCGAGAGCCATCACGAAGGGCTGATCGAGGAGGGTCAGCACGGCCTGGTCGGGGCCGCCCTCGAGTTCAGCGACAAGGACGCCGTCGACGTCGCCGTGTCGCTGTCCGACCTGGTCACCCTGCCCCTCACGGCGACCCCGGACGACGTCGAGCGGCTCGTCGCCAAGCGCGGCTTCTCCCGCTACCCGATGCTCGACCGGGCCGGCGAGCTCAGCGGCTACCTCCACCTCAAGGACGTGCTCTACGCCGACGACACCGAGCGTGACATCGCGGTGCCGGTGAAGCGAGTGCGCAAGCTGGCCACCGTGCAGGCCGCCGACGAGGTCGAGGAGGTCCTGCGCACCATGCAGCGCACCGGTTCGCACCTGGCACGGGTGGTCGACCCGGAGGGCACCGACATCGGGGTGGTCTTCCTCGAGGACGTCATCGAGGAGCTGGTCGGCGAGGTCACCGACGCCTCACAACGCTGACCCCGTCCGGACCCGCCGTCAGGCACGTCGACGTGGTGGCAAATCGACCGTTCCACGCCTTCGGGGGTCGATCTGCCACCACCTCGACGCCAAGATGGCGCGCCAACCGTCGCACCATCGCGACGCGTCGCGCAGGGTTGAAGTAGTCGCGTTTGGTGAGCTCGACGTACTTCCAGTCGTCGTCCTCGACCAGCAGCCGCCGCGATATGTCGTCGTCGCCTCGGTCGAAGGTGCCGAAGTGATGACGTCCTTGATACTCACCGACCACCTTCTGGTCCCTCCAGACGAAGTCGCCCCGGCAGACGAACCCGGACCCGTCCGCCGCGGTGATCTCACCATTGAGCTCCGGCTCAGGCAGCCCGTACCGAGCGAACAGCAACCGCACCCGGCTCTCCATCGCCGACTCGGAGCCGATCCGCACCCAGCGGAGTGCCTCACGGAGGCTCCGAACTCCCCGCACCGCGCCGCGGCGCTCCAGGACACGGTGCAACAGGTCCACGGAACCAGCACGGCGGGCGATCTGGTCACCGATGACCACGAGGTCCTCGATGCCCAACACCGAACCCAGGTCGACCCAGACATCAACGCCGGCAACGACTCGAAGTCCGGCCACCGTGGTCACGCGTCTGGACTCCAGACCTCTGTGGGCGCGGACCTGAGGGCGGTCGACAGGGTTGCGGTTCGACGTGCGGCAGACGTGCAGGGGCAGCGCGTGCTCATGGCTGCGAGGCAGGGTGAAACCGTGAAGCAGCGCAGCTGTGCAGTGCGAGAAGGCGGCGTCGCCCGGAAGGACGAGCGCCGCTGCCCGGGCGATGGCCAGGCTGGCTGGACGAACCGTAGGGGCCCCGTTGCCGGTCTCGTCGGCGACGGATCCGCCCGTGTCGCCAGCCAGCTGCCGCACTCCATGCAGCGGTCGGACCAGATCGGACCCTCGGAGGCGGCCTTTCCCGACGCCGTGTGTGCGTGCCTGCGCCACGGTGAAGGCACCGGCAGCCAGGACGGGAGGTAGTCGAGTGCGTGGTGACGGCATCCGCCCATGATGGCGAGGCGCCGACACACCGAGGCCGAGTCATCCACAGGCCACCCCGACGAGGTGGAAGAACGCGCCTTGGAGTGGCTGGAAGCGCACTTTGGCACCCGCTCGAGAGAAGGCGAGAGGCCCTGCCGCAGCAGGGCCTCTCCATGGTGCCCCCGGCAGGATTCGAACCTGCGCTCCCGCCTCCGGAGGGCGGTGCTCTATCCCCTGAGCTACGGGGGCGGACACGTGCGCCCCGCGAAGGAGGCGCCCGCAGAGGTTAGCAGCCTAGGGTGGCTCCCATGGAACGCGGGGGACTCGTCTACGTCTGCGACGACACGGCGCAGATCCGCCGGCTCATCCGCGTCAACCTCGAGCTGGAGGGCTACGAGGTCCGGGAGGCGGGTGACGGCGAGGAGCTGGTGGCGGCGCTGCACGATCTCGAGACCCTGCCAGGGGTGATCACGGTCGATGCGCAGATGACCCCCCGCGACGGGTGGTGGACCATCGCCCACATCCGGGCCGACCCACGACTGGCCCACATCCCGGTGATCATGGTGACCGCGTCGGTCCAGCAGCACGACCGGGCGCAGGCCCAGGGCTCGGGACTCGACGCCTTCCTCGCCAAGCCGTTCGACCCCGACCACCTGCTCGACCTCGTCTCGGGCTTCATGGCCGAGGGAAGGGCGCACACGCCCGCGCCCTAGACTTTGGCGGGTGACTCCCGAAGAGCTCTCCGCAGCCATCCGCACCGCCCTCACCGAAGCCGTCGCCGCCGGCGACTTCACCGTGGACGTGCCCGCGGAGGTCCGCGTGGAGCGACCCAGGAACCGGGACCACGGCGACTGGTCCACCAACGTCGCGCTCCAGCTGGCCAAGGCTGCCGGTATGCCGCCGCGCGACGTCGCGACCAAGCTCGCCGAGCGCCTGGGCCGGGTCGCCGGCGTCAAGGCCGTCGACATCGCCGGGCCGGGCTTCCTCAACATCACCCTTGATGCCGCGTCGGCGGGCGAGCTGGCCCGCACCATCGTCGAGGCCGGTGAGGCTTACGGCCGCAACGACTCCGAGGCCGGTCACGTCATCAACGTCGAGTTCATCTCGGCCAACCCGACCGGACCGCTGCACCTCGGGCACACCCGGTGGGCCGCGCTCGGCGACGCCATGAGCCGGCTGCTCACGGCGTCGGGGGCGACGGTCACGACGGAGTACTACATCAACGACGCGGGCGCGCAGATGGACAAGTTCGGCGCGTCGGTCCTGGCCAGCGCGAAGGGCGAGCCCACGCCCGAGGGTGGCTACCCGGGTGCCTACGTCGACGACCTGGCCGCCACCGCGCTCGCCGCGCGGCCGGACCTGCTCGACCTGCCGGACGACGAGGCGCTGGCCGAGGCCCGCCGGCTCGGGTACGTCGCGCAGCTGCAGGACATCAAGGACACCCTCGCCGACTTCGGCGTGCACTTCGACGTGTGGTTCTCCGAGGCCGAGCTGCACGACTCGGGCGCGGTCGAGCAGGCCGTCGCGAGGCTGCGCGAGCAGGGGCACGTCTACGACTCCGAGGGTGCGGTGTGGCTGCGCACCACGGACTTCACCGACGACCGCGACCGGGTGATGGTCCGCGCGAACGGCGAGCCGACCTACTTCGCCGCCGACGCGGCCTACTACCTGTCCAAGAAGGACCGCGGCTTCGACGAGAAGATCTACCTGCTGGGTGCCGACCACCACGGCTACATCAACCGGCTCAAGGCGATCGCGGCCTGCGCCGGTGACGACCCCGAGCACAACATCGAGGTCCAGATCGGCCAGCTGGTCAACCTCGGCGGCGCCAAGCTGTCCAAGCGGGCCGGCAACATCATCGAGCTGCGCGACCTGATCCGCTGGATCGGCACCGATGCGATCCGTTACTCCCTGTCGCGCTACCCGGCCGACAGCCCGCTGTCGCTCGACGGCGAGGAGCTGCGCAAGAAGACCAACGACAACCCGGTTTTCTACGTGCAGTACGCCCACGCCCGCACCTCCAACGTGGCCCGGCTGTCGGCAGAGGACGGCGTGGTGCGCGGCGAGGGCTTCGACCCCTCGTTGCTCACCGACCCGACCGAGGCGGCGCTGCTCGCGATCCTCGGTGACTTCCCCCGCGTGGTGGCCCAGGCGGCGCACCTGCGCGAGCCGCACCGGGTGGCGCGCTACCTCGAGGACCTCGCCGGCCACTTCCACAAGTGGTACGACACCTGCCGGGTCCGGCCGATGAGCGCCGACGAGGAGATCACCGACCTGCACCGGACGCGGCTGTGGCTCAACGACGCGACGCGCCAGGTGCTCGCCAACGGTCTCGACCTCCTCGGAGTCTCGGCACCCGAGCGGATGTGACCCCGGCCGCGCCGGCCGCGGGACAGTGGGTCCCGGACGCCGACAGGCGCGGGACGACGGAGCCGGAAAGGCAGGCAGCAGATGCGCGCTCACGAGGCGGGAGCCCTCCATGCCGAGGGGTATGGCGGGCCGCCGCACTGGTTGCCCTGGCCCACCGACGTCATGGAGCTGCTGCCGCAGCTGTGGCCGCAGACCGTAGACCGCGATGAGCAGGGTCGCCTGACGGTCGGAGGCCTCGACGTGGTGAGCCTCGCACGCGAGTTCGGCACGGCGGCATACGTCATCGACGAGGCTGACTTCCGGGCGCGGGCCCGGGCGTTCCGCGACGAGTTCGGCGCGCCGTTCGCCGAGCTCGGTGGGGTGGACGTGTTCTACGCCGGCAAGGCGTTCCTCTGCACGGAGGTCGCGCGCTGGGTCGCCGACGAGGGCCTCAGCCTCGACGTCTGCTCCGGTGGCGAGCTGGCCGTCGCGCAGCGTGCGGGCTTCCCTGCGGAGCGGATCGGGTTGCACGGCAACAACAAGTCGACCGCCGAGATCCGTCAGGCACTGTCCTACGGGGTCGGCCGGATCGTCGTCGACTCGTTCGACGAGATCGACCGGATCGTGGGCGTCGCCGCCGAGCTCGGGGTCCGGGCGCCGGTGATGGTCCGCGTCACGGTGGGCGTGGAGGCGCACACCCACGAGTTCATCGCGACGGCCCACGAGGACCAGAAGTTCGGCTTCTCGCTCGCCGGCGGACAGGCGGCCGAGGCCGTCGCGCGGATCGTCGCGCAGCCCGACCACCTCGAGCTGTTGGGGCTGCACTCCCACATCGGGAGCCAGATCTTCGACACCTCGGGGTTCGAGGTCTCGGCGCGCCGGCTGATCGGCCTGCACGCGGAGGTCGCGCGCGTGCACGGGATCCACCTGCCCGAGCTCGACCTCGGTGGCGGTTACGGCATCGCCTACACCTCGGAGCACACGCCGTTGGAGCCCGGGCAGCTCGGCGAGCAGATGGCCGACCTGGTGCAGCGCGAGCTCAAGGCAGTCGGCGACGGCAGCCCCGACACCCCGACGCCACGGATCTCCATCGAGCCCGGCCGGGCCATCGTCGGACCGAGCACCTTCACCCTCTACGAGGTGGGCACGGTCAAGGACGTCGACCTGGGCGGGGGAGCCAAGCGCACCTACGTGTCGGTCGACGGCGGGATGAGCGACAACATCCGCACCGCCCTCTACGACGCCGACTACTCGTGCACCCTCGCCAGCCGCCGCTCCGACGCGAAACCGCGACTGGCCCGCGTGGTCGGGAAGCACTGCGAGAGCGGCGACATCGTCGTGATGGACGAGTACCTGCCCGACGACATCGCCCCCGGCGACCTGGTCGCGGTGCCGGGCACCGGCGCCTACTGCCGCAGCATGGCCAGCCAGTACAACCACACCCCCCGGCCCCCGGTCGTCGCGGTGCGGGACGGCCGGGCGCGGGTGCTCGTCCGTCGCGAGACGGTCGACGACCTGCTGGCCCTCGACCAGGGCTGAGGCCGACGGAGGACAGGACACGCCGCCGAAATCGGCCGAAGGCCGCAAGATCGACGGCGTGACGTGTCCTCGGTCGAAGAACGTCCGGATGACGGGACAATGGCCGTCCACGACATGGACACCGGGCACCATGGTCCGGACGGCGAGGCCCCACGGTGGGCGCGAGGAGCAGTGGTGAGCGAGAACCAGCAGGTCACGCAGGAGGCGCCCCTCAGGGTTGCCCTCCTCGGGTGCGGGGTGGTCGGGTCGTCGGTGGCCCGGATGCTCGTCGAGCACGGTGACGACCTCGCCGCACGCGTGGGGCGCCGTCTCGAGCTGGTGGGCATCGCCGTCCGCCGTGCGGGCAAGGACCGCTCCGACCTGCCCGTCGACCCTGCGCTGTTCACGACCGACGCCGAGTCCCTGGTCACCCGGGCCGACATCGTCGTGGAGGTGATCGGGGGGATCGAGCCGGCCCGCAGCCTGATCGAGCTGGCGATGAAGAGCGGTGCCTCGGTGGTGTCCGCCAACAAGGCCCTGCTGGCCGAGGCCGGTCCGGCGCTCTACGCGGAGGCGGCCGAGCACGGGGTCGACCTCTACTACGAGGCCGCGGTCGCCGGCGCGATCCCGATCCTGCGCCCGATCCGCGAGTCGCTCGCGGGTGACGAGGTGCGCAAGGTGCTCGGGATCGTCAATGGCACCACCAACTACGTGCTCGACAAGATGGACACGACCGGTCAGGGCTTCGCCGAGGCGGTCGAGCAGGCGCAGGCGCTCGGCTACGCAGAGGCCGACCCGACAGCTGACGTCGAGGGGTTCGACGCAGCGGCCAAGGCCGCCATCCTGGCCTCCCTCGCCTTCCACACCCGCGTGTCCAGCGACCAGGTCTACCGCGAGGGCATCACCGAGGTGAGCGCTGCGGACGTGCAGGCTGCCCGCGAGATGGACTGCGTGGTCAAGCTGCTCGCGATCTGCGAGCGCACCGAGACGATCGGCTCCGACGGCCGCTCGACGGCCGGGGTGAGCGTCCGCGTGCACCCGGCGATGATCCCGAGGTCGCACCCCCTCGGCGGCGTCCGAGACGCGTTCAACGCCGTCTTCGTCGAGGCCGACGCCGCGGGTCAGCTGATGTTCTACGGCAAGGGTGCGGGGGGCGACCCCACTGCCAGCGCGGTCCTGGGCGACGTCGTGGCGGTGGCCCGTCATCGCGTCGGCGGAGGCCGCGGCCACGGTGAGAGCGCCTACGCCGACCTGCCCGTGCTCGAGATGGGCCAGGCGCTCACGAGGTACCACATCAGCCTCGACGTCGCCGACCGTCCGGGTGTCCTCGCGCAGGTCGCGACCTCGTTCGCCGAGCACGCCGTGTCGATCGAGACCGTGCGCCAGCACATCATCGCGGCCGACCCGGACGGGCCCGACGGCGACGCGGGGGAGACCCGTGCGAACCTCATCGTCGTGACCCACACCGCCCCCGACGCCGCGCTGTCCGCGACCGTCCGTGCCCTGTCCGGTCTCGACACGGTGCGTGAGGTCGTGTCCGTGATGCGGGTGGAGGGCGCCTGATGCCCAGCCTGTGGCGCGGCGTGATCCGCGAGTATGCCGACCGCCTCCCGATGCTCGAGGGCGCACCGGTGGTGACCCTCCAGGAGGGCGGCACCCCGCTCGTGCCGGCCGAGCACCTGTCGGAGCTCACCGGCGCCGAGGTGTACGTGAAGTACGAGGGGCTCAACCCCACGGGGTCGTTCAAGGACCGCGGGATGACCGCCGCGATCTCGATGGCGGCCAAGCACGGGGCCAAGGCGGTGATCTGCGCGTCGACGGGCAACACCAGTGCCAGCGCCGCGGCATACGCGACGAAGGCAGGCATGGCCTGCGCGGTGCTCGTGCCCGAGGGCAAGATCGCCATGGGCAAGCTCAGCCAGGCGATCGCGCACGGCGCGACGCTGCTCCAGGTGGACGGCAACTTCGACGACTGCCTGACCCTGGCCCGCAAGCTCGCCGAGGCCTACCCGGTGGAGCTGGTCAACTCGGTCAACCCGGCCCGCATCGAGGGCCAGAAGACCGCGTCCTTCGAGGTCGTCGACGCGCTCGGCGACGCCCCCGACATCCACTGCCTCCCGGTCGGTAACGCCGGCAACATCACCGCCTACTGGAAGGGCTACCGCGAGTACCACCGCAGCAGCGAGCAGCCCGGCCCGGCGACGCGGCTCCCGCAGATGTGGGGCTTCCAGGCCGCCGGTGCCGCGCCGATCGTGCTCGGCCACCCGGTCGACGAGCCCGACACCATCGCCACCGCGATCCGCATCGGCAACCCCGCGTCGTGGCAGCAGGCCGAGGCCGCGCGCGACGAGTCGGGCGGGCGCATCGAGTCGGTGACCGACGAGCAGATCCTCACGGCCCACCGCATCCTCAGCGCCCGCGAGGGCATCTTCGTCGAGCCGGGTTCGGCGGCATCCGTCGCCGGCCTGCTGCAGGCCGCCGAGGCCGGGCAGGTCCCGGCCGGGGCGACCATCGTCTGCACCGTCACCGGGCACGGGCTCAAGGACCCGCAGTGGGCGCTGCGCAACGCCGACGGCTCCGACGTCGCCCCGACCCGGGTGCCGGTCGACGCGTTCACCGCGGCGCGGGCGCTGGGTCTGCAGGACTGATGCGCGAGGTGGTCGTCGGCAGCTCCGTGCGGGTGCGGGTGCCGGCCAGCAGCGCGAACCTCGGGCCGGGTTTCGACTCCGTCGGGCTAGCCCTCGGGCTCTGGGACACCTGCACCGCCACCGTCACCGACCACCCCGGGATCACCGTGGACGTCGAGGGCCAGGGGGCCGCCGAGGTGCCCCGCGACGCCAGCCACCTGGTGGTGCGCACCATGCTGCGCGCCTGGGACGAGCTCGGGGTCAGCGCCCCAAGGGGACTGCACCTGAGCTGCCACAACGAGGTGCCCCACGGCCGTGGGCTCGGCTCGTCAGCGACGGCGATCGTCACCGGAATCGTTGCCGCGCAAGGACTTGCGGAGGTATGCCGCGGGGTCGCCATCGAGCTCGACCGCACCTTCACGAACGACCTGGCGGCCCGGCTCGAGGGCCACCCCGACAACTCCTCCGCCTCCGTCTACGGCGGCCTGACCCTGTCGTGGTCGGATGCGCCGGAGCTGGGCACCCGCACGCTCCGGCTCCAGCCGCACCCGGAGGTCCGACCGCTGGTGTTCGTGCCGGCCGCGCAGCTGTCGACCGCCAAGGCCCGCTCCGTCCTCCCGACGCAGATCCGGCACGGCGACGCGGCCCTGAACTCCGCCCGGGCGGCGCTGCTCGTCCTGGCGCTGACCAGCCACCCTGAGCACCTGCTCGACGCGACCCGTGAGTGGTTGCACCAGGAAGCGCGCAGGGACTCCTTCGCCGCGTCCATGGGGCTGGTCGACTCCCTGCGTGCGGCCGGGCACGCCGCGGTGGTGTCGGGCGCCGGTCCGTCGGTCCTCGTGCTCGTGAGGGGAGCCGAGGGGGCCGCGGTCGCAGGCATGGCCGGCGACGACTGGACGGTCCTCGACCCCGGTGTGCCCGCCGTGGGCGCTCAGGTCGAGGACGTGACTCCGGCGACACCGGCGACCTGAGCGCGGCCGGTCGCAGGCCGACACGAGCCCGGCGGGATGGGTGGACAGTGGGGGGCCACGGTGCCAACGGTGTTACATTGTGAGCGCACTCGCAGCCGATGCCTCCTCTTGCGCATCCAGCAGCGGACTGCAACCCACCACATGTCGGCGGCCTTGGTGCTGCCACGCCTCCCTGTGCCGCATGTGGCTCCATCGGTCAGCACTGCTGACCCAAGCACCGGACCGGGATCTGAACACCGGCCGCGAACGAGGGGGAAGGATCCTTCGTGACAGACACCACCACGCTCGACACTGCGGGTTCGCAGGACGAGAAGCCGCGCCGCTCCGGTGCTCTCAGCACCATGAAGGTGGCCGAGCTCCAGGGCCTGGCCGCGAGCATGGGCATCACCGGCACGGCCAAGATGCGCAAGGGCGACCTCGTCACCGCCATCAAGGACCGGCAGTCGGGCACGGGCGCACCGACCCGGCGCACCGCACCGCAGCAGGAGCGACCGGCGCGAGCCGAGACGCCCGCAGCAGAGCAGCCGACCCGCAGCGAGGGCACCGAGCGTCGGGACGCCGCACCGGCCCGTGAGGCCTCCGAGCGCAGCGACGCGGGAGACCGGCCGGCCCGGACCCGTGGCGGCCGTGGCCAGCAGGACGACCGCCAGCGCGGTGACCGTGGCCAGCAGGACGACCGCCAGCGCGGTGACCGTGGCCAGCAGGACGACTCCCAGCGCGGTGACCGTGGCCAGCAGGACGACTCCCAGCGCGGTGACCGCCAGCGCGGTGACCGTGGCCAGCAGGACGACCGCCAGCGCGGTGACCGTGGCCAGCAGGACGACTCCCAGCGCGGTGACCGCCAGCGCGGTGACCGTGGCCAGCAGGACGACTCCCAGCGCGGTGACCGCCAGCGCGGTGACCGTGGCCAGCAGGACGACCGCCAGCAGGACGAGCGCAACCGGGACCAGCAGGGTGGCCGCACCCAGGGCGGCCGGGACCAGGGCGACCGCAACCAGGGCGCCCAGGACGACCGTGACCAAAGTGGTCGCAACCAGACCCAGAACCAGCAGGGTTATGACGACGACGGCGAGGGTCGTGGCGGTCGCCGCCGCAACCGCAACCGGAACCGCAACCGCGACAAGCGCGGACAGCGCGGCGACTACGGCAACGACTACGACAGCGAGCCGATGCTCGAGGAGGACGACGTCCTGGTGCCGGTCGCCGGCATCCTCGACGTCCTCGACAACTACGCCTTCGTCCGCACCTCGGGCTACCTGCCGGGCCCCGGTGACGTCTACGTGCCGCTGGGCATGGTCAAGAAGAACGGCATGCGCAAGGGCGATGCCGTCACCGGTGCCGTCAAGGCACAGCGCGAGGACGCACCACAGAACCAGCGACAGAAGTTCAACGCGCTGGTGCGGCTCGACACCGTCAACGGCATGTCCGCCGAGGATGCCCGCAAGCGCATCGAGTTCGGCAAGCTCACGCCGCTCTACCCGCAGCAGCGCCTGCGGCTCGAGACCGACCCGAGCCTGCTGACGACCCGGGTGATCGACCTGGTCGCACCCATCGGCAAGGGCCAGCGCGGGCTGATCGTGGCCCCCGCCAAGGCTGGCAAGACGATGGTCATGCAGGCCATCGCCAACGCCATCACGACCAACAACCCTGAGTGCCACCTCATGGTCGTCCTCGTCGACGAACGACCCGAAGAGGTCACCGACATGCAGCGGGCCGTCAAGGGCGAGGTCATCTCCTCGACCTTCGACCGCCCGGCGGAGGACCACACGACGGTGGCCGAGCTGGCCATCGAGCGGGCCAAGCGCCTGGTCGAGATGGGTCACGACGTGGTCGTGCTGCTCGACTCGATCACCAAGCTGGGGCGCGCCTACAACCTCGCCGCCCCTGCGAGTGGCCGGATCCTGTCCGGTGGGGTCGACTCGGCTGCCCTGTACCCGCCCAAGAAGTTCTTCGGCGCGGCCCGCAACATCGAGAACGGCGGCTCGCTGACGATCCTGGCCACCGCGCTCGTGGAGACCGGCTCGCGGATGGACGAGGTGATCTTCGAGGAGTTCAAGGGCACCGGCAACATGGAGCTCAAGCTCGACCGTGGCCTGGCCAACCGCAGGATCTTCCCCGCGGTCGACATCAACAACTCGGGCACCCGCAAGGAGGAGATCCTCCTGTCGGGCGACGAGCTGAAGATCATGTGGAAGCTGCGCCGGGTGCTCGCTGCGCTCGACCAGCAGCAGGGCATCGAGCTGCTGATCGACCGGTTGAAGAAGACCAAGAGCAACATCGAGTTCCTGATGCAGGTGCAGCAGAGCTCGTCGATCCGCCTCGACGACGACGACCGGGACTGAGCCCGGCGCGGTCCAATCCGTGAGGGGTCCGGCGCCGAAGAGGTGCCGGACCCCTTCACGCGTGTCGGTGGGTTTGCTGTGCTGTGCCGCCGCTGTGCGGGATGAGCGGGGAAAACGGCTGCCGAAGCCCTACATTTGATGCAGGTCCGCGCATTTGCATCCCAACGAAAGGAATCACCAGTGACCACCGGTGAGGGAATCCGAGTGCTCGTCGCCGACGACGACCCGGACATCCGCGACCTCGTCGAGTTCAAGCTCTCCCAGGCTGGCTACGCCGTGCAGGCCGTCGGCGACGGGCTGAGTGCCTGGGAGGCGTTCCAGGCGGAACCCCCGGCACTGGTGATCCTCGACGTCATGATGCCGGGACTCTCCGGCATCGACGTTCTGCGCAAGATCCGCGAGAGCGGGGACGCCTCGGTGCCCGTGCTGCTGCTGAGTGCCAAGTCGCGCGACAGCGACGTCGACACCGGTTTCGCCGTCGGCGCCGACGACTACGTCATCAAGCCGTTCAGCCCACGGGAGCTGCTGCACCGCGTCAACGGGATCCTGGCCCGCGTCAGGTGAGCGCGCGCGGCATCCTGTGGGCCTCCTCGGCCCTGGTCCTGCTCACGTGCGTCGCCCTCGTCCTGGTGATCGTCTCCACCAAGGTGACGCGCACCCTGCGCGACCGGCGGACTCATGCGCTCGTCGCGCCGCACCGCCCAGCGCTGCTCGCCGTCGCGTCGGGGGAGGACGACGACGGCAGCGCCCGCGATGCCCTCATCGCCGTGGACGGACCGGCTCGTGACGCGCTCGACGACGTGGTCGTCGAGCTGCTGGAGAAGGTCCGGGGGGCGCCGGCCGAGGAGCTGGCCGCGGTCCTGCTCGCCCACGGCGCGGTCGACCGGGCACCGCACGACCTGGTGCACCGCAGCACCATCCGCCGTGCCCGGGCCGCCCACGTGCTGGGGCTGTGCCGCGTCGGCGCGGCCCTCCCGCTGGTCGTCGAGGCGCTGAAGGACCCCGCTCCCGAGGTGCGGGTCGCGGCCACCCGGGCGCTCGGGCGGCTGGGTCAGCCGAGCGCGGCACCGCCCCTGCTGGCCGCGGTCGGAGCGGACCGGGTGGTCCCCGCGGGCCCGGCCGCGGACGCGCTGGAGGGGATGGGAGTCGGCATCGCCGACGCGCTGCGCGACGGACTGCTGGCGGTCAGCCCCACGACCCGCACGGTCGCGGCATACCTCAGCGGTGAGGGCAGCTTCACCCGCTCGATCGACGTGCTCCGGCTCTCACTCGCCACCGACGAGGACACGACGGTCCGCGCCGCAGCGGCCGTGGCGCTGGGTCGGATGGGCCGCCCCGCCGACGTCGCCGTCCTCCTGCAGGGGACGGACCCCGATGAGCCCAGCTCGCTGCGCCGTGCGTGTGCCGAGGCGCTCGCCGACCTCGGCGACCCCGGTGCCGTCGAAGGGCTGCAGGGGCTGCTCGCCGACCCCGACCCGAGGCTCGCCGAGATCGCCGCGACGTCGCTGCTGCGCCTCGGCCCGGTAGGCCGCGCGGCCCTCGACCAGGCGCCGGCCAACGCGAGCACGGAGACGGCCAGGGCCCTGGCCCGGCTGCAAGGGCACCCCGCATGAGCGTCGATGGTGTCCTCGAGGGACTGCGGTCGGCAGTCGTCTGGCTGATGGACGTCACGTCCGTGCCGATCCTCGTCTACTTCACCGTCATCAACCTGTCCTACCTCACGCTGATCGTGCTGGCGGCCATCGACTTCCGGGCCCAGCACCGGCGCCGTGAGGCGGTCGTCGAGACCTTCGGGGGAGCGCTGACCCCCGGGGTGTCCCTGCTGGTCCCGGCCTACAACGAGGAGGTCGGCATCGTCACCTCGGTGCAGGCCATCCTCTCGCTGCGCTACCCGCGCCACGAGGTCGTCGTCATCGACGACGGGAGCACCGATGGCACCTTCGAGCGGCTCCGCGCCGCCTTCGACCTGGTCGCCATCCCACGGGAGATCCCGCGGGACGTGCCGATCCGGGCGCGCATCATCGACGTGCACGTGCCCAGCGACGGTCGCACCCGGCTCGTCGTGGTCCGCAAGGAGAACTCCGGTCGGTCCGAGGCGCTCAACGTCGGCATCAACGCCGCCAGCGAGCCGCTCATCGCGATGATCGACGCCGACTCGATCCTCGAGCCCGACGCCCTCCTGCGGGTCACCCAGCCGTTCGCCGACGACCCGATCCGGATGGTCGCCGCGGGTGGGGCGATCCGGCCGGTCAACGGCAGCCGGGTGGTCTCGGGTCGCATCGTCCGCGTCCAGATGCCCCAGCAGTGGCTGGCCCGGATCCAGGTCGTCGAGTACCTCCGGGCCTTCCTCCTCGGCCGCACGGGCTGGTCGCGGTTCGGGGCGCTCATCCTGATCAGCGGTGCGTTCGGCCTGTTCCGCCGGGACGTGATCGTCGACGCCGGAGGGCTCGACCCCGACAGCATCGGTGAGGACTTCGAGCTGGTGCTGCGGATCCACCGGCGGCTGCACGACGAGGGTCGCGACTACCGCGTCGGGTTCGTGCCCGAGCCGGTGCTGTGGACCGAGGTCCCGTCCACCCTCAAGGTGCTGCGCAACCAGCGTCGACGCTGGCACCGCGGACTGTGGGAGACGCTGTGGGCCTACCGGGGGATGCTCCTGCGCAAGCGTTACGGCAAGGTCGGCATGGTCGCCCTGCCGTACTACTGGGTCTTCGAGCTGTGCGCGCCGCTGCTCGAGTTCTTCGGGATCCTCATCGTCCCGCTCGCGGTGTTCCTCGGGGTCGTCAACATCCCCTACGCGATCCTCTTCCTGGTGCTGGCCTACGGCCTCGCGGTCCTGGTCACCCTCTCGGCGATGGCGGCCGAGGAGTGGTCGTTCCACCGGCACGAGCGGTGGCGCGACCTGTGGCTGACCCTCCTCGCCTCGGTGCTCGAGAACATCGGCTACCGCCAGCTGACGGTGTGGTGGCGGCTGGAGGGCTGGTGGGCGAGCCTGCGCCGCAAGCAGCAGGTCTGGGGCGTCATGACGCGCACCGGCTTCGACGACGGTGCAGCGTGAGCGGGGAGGGTTCGACGCCATGCGGGTGATGTCCAGCCGCTCCGTCTCCGGCCAGCTCCGGATCCTCGGGCTGGCACTGCTCCTGCTCTTCCCGATCGTGGCCGCAGCGTCGTTGTCGAGCCTGGTCAGCCAGGGCCGTGACATCGACCGGCTCACCCTGGCCTACGGCCCCGCCTTCGACGCGAACAACGCGGTCCTGATCGACATGACCGAGGCCAACGCGGGCTGGAGCCAGCTGGTCGGTGGGTCGGCGCCGCTGACCCGCTACCGCCTCAAGCGCGACGTCGTCGCCGACGACCTGGCCGGCATCGAGCGGGCGCTGGGGTCCGATGCGCTGCGCGAGACGGACCGGACCAGGTATGCCGCGTTGCTGGCCACCCAGCGCCAGGCCATCGAACGCTGGTTCGACGCAGCCGAGGCCGCCGAGGACGGCATGTCCGGCACGCTGTCGCAGCGGGCCGTGCTCGAGGCCGCGGCGATCGACGACTTCCGGTTGTTCCGCGACAGCAACCGCGACTTCTACGACGCGGTCCGACTCCAGCGCGACGCCGCGCGGGATGCGTCGCGGTCGTCCGTGCAGCTGGTCGTCACCATCGTCGGGATCACCGCCCTCGTGGCCATGGGCATCGTGCTCGGTGGGTGGCGGCTGCTGCACGGGTCGGTCACCGGCCCCCTGGAGCGTCTGCGGGCCGTGGTGGAGCGCCAGCGGGACGGCGACCGTGAGGCGCAGGCGGACACCGACTCCGGGGCCGACGAGGTGCGCAGCCTGGCCGCCGACTTCAACGGGCTGACCCGCTCAAACCAGGTGCTCCTGGAGCAGCAGTCGCTGGTGCTGCTGGCCCACCAGCTGGCCCTGGACGTCGCCAGAGGGGTGCACAGTGCCCCCGATGTCGACACAGCCCTCGAGACGGTCGGCGCCATGCTCGGTGAAGGGCTGTCGGTCGACCGGGTGCTGCTCTACACGCACGACGACACCGGGGCGATCACCCAGCGCAACCAGTGGCACCGCTACGACCTGCCTGACCTGCCGGCCCTGCCACCCTCGCTGGCGCGGGAGGTCAAGGACGTCGGTGACGAGCTGCGCCGCCAGGGCAGCGTCTTCGTGCTGTCGGACTTCCTCCACCCTGACGTGCAGGCGCAGGACCGCGCCCAGCGGTTCTACCGCGCCACCAGTGCCAAGTCGATCCTGATGGTCCCGGTCGGGGTCGGCGAGCAGGGGCTCGGCGTGCTGTCGCTGATGACCGTGGACAACCCCCGGCGGTGGCGCCGCTACGAGATCCAGGCCGTCCAGCAGTGCGCCGGCTACGTCGCCCAGGCGATCGTCGACCTGCGGCTGCGGGAGATGCGCGAGAAGCAGGTCGAACAGCTGACCGCGCTGGACCGCCAGAAGACCGACTTCATGGCGACCGTGTCGCACGAGCTGCGCACCCCGCTCACCTCGATCAACGGCTATCTCGAGCTGCTCCAGGACGGTGACTACGGGACGCTCGCCCCGGAGCAGCTCGACGCCCTCGACATCGTGGGGCGCAACGCCCAACGCCTCCGCGGCCTGATCGAGGACCTCCTCGTCCTCAACAAGATCGAGGCGACCGGCCTCCAGTCCTCCACCGAGGACGTGGAGGTGGACGAGCTGGTGGCCGGGGTCGCCGACCTGCTGCGGCCGGTGGCCGACGCGGCCGGGGTGTCGCTCGTGGTGGACGACGTCGACCCCGCGCTGAGCATCCGGGTCGACCGGGGGCAGCTCGAGCGCAGCCTGATCAACCTGGGCTCGAACGCCGTGAAGTTCACCCCCGCGGGTGGACGGGCCACGATCACCGCGGGCCAGGTCGACGACCGCGTGGTGATCAGGGTCGCCGACACCGGCATCGGCATCCCCGAGAAGGACCTGCCCGACCTCTTCGACCGGTTCTTCCGCGCCTCGAACGCCACGGCCGCCGCGATCCCCGGCACCGGCCTCGGCCTGGCGATCGTCCGGGCCATCGTCGAGGGCCACGGCGGGGAGCTCCAGGTCGACTCGGTCGAGGACGAGGGGACGACGATGACAGTCCTGCTCCCCGTGGGGAATGGCCGGCCGGTCGCCACCGTTTAGGAGATGTGCGCCGCTCTCTGGCACACTTGACTGCTGACCGGTTCACGGCACGGGGTCCCGCAACGGACGCCCGGGCAGCCCGCCCAGCCGACCCGGCCACATTGACTCAAGGAGCACGTTTTGCGCAAGGACATCCACCCCGAGTACGTCGAGACCACGGTGAGCTGCACCTGTGGGGCCACGTTCACCACTCGCAGCACCGCGATCTCCGGCCAGATCCGCGCCGAGGTGTGCTCGCAGTGCCACCCGTTCTACACCGGCAAGCAGAAGATCCTCGACACCGGTGGCCGCGTGGCCCGGTTCGAGGCCCGCTACGGCAAGAAGGCCGCTGCCGAGAGCAAGTAGCTTTCCCGATGCGCCGGTCCTGACCCCCTGGGGTCGGGGCCGGCGCACTGCTTTTCCCGCACCACCTGTTCTTTCTGCACCAACCCGTGTCCCGAGGAGCCGTCATGTTGGAGTCCGCCGCCGCGCTGGTCCAGGAGCACCACGACCTCGAGCAGCAGCTGGCCGACCCCGCGGTGTTCGCCGACCAGGACCTCGTGCGCACCCTCAACAAGCGGTATGCCGCGCTGGCACCGACCGTCGCGGCATACCACGCGTGGCACGCGGCGACCGACGACCTGGCAGCTGCCCGCGAGCTGGCCACGGAGGACGAGGGCTTCGCGGCGGAGGTGCCGTCGCTGGAGGCGCGGCTCGCGGAGACCGAGGACACCCTGCGGCGGCTGCTCGTGCCGCGCGACCCCGACGACGACCGCGACGTGATCCTCGAGGTCAAGGCGGGTGAGGGCGGCGAGGAGTCGGCGCTGTTCGCCGGCGACCTGCTCCGGATGTACCTGCGCCATGCCGAGCGGCGGGGCTGGAAGACCGAGGTGATCGACGCGACCGAGTCCGACCTCGGTGGCTACAAGGACGTCCAGGTGGCCGTGAAGGCCAAGGGCACGCCCGGGCCGGGGGAGGCTCCCTGGGCGCGACTCAAGTACGAGGGCGGGGTGCACCGCGTGCAGCGGGTGCCCGTCACGGAGTCGCAGGGACGGATCCACACCTCCGCGGCCGGGGTGCTGGTCATGCCCGAGGCCGAAGAGGTCGAGATCACCATCGACCCCAACGACCTCAAGATCGACGTCTACCGCAGCTCCGGGCCGGGCGGGCAGTCGGTCAACACCACCGACTCGGCCGTGCGCATCACCCACCTGCCCACCGGCGTCGTGGTGTCGTGCCAGAACGAGAAGAGCCAGCTCCAGAACAAGGAGTCGGCGATGCGTGTGCTGCGCGCCCGGCTGCACCAGCTCGCCCAGGACGCCGCCGACGCCGAGGCCAGCGCTGCCCGGCGCAGCCAGATCCGCACCGTCGACCGCAGTGAGCGGATCCGCACCTACAACTTCCCGGAGAACCGCATCTCCGACCACCGCACCGGCTACAAGGCCTACAACCTCGACGCGGTCCTCGACGGCGACCTCGACCCGATCGTGCAGTCCGCCGTCGACGCCGACGAGGCAGCTCGGATGGCTGCCGTCGCCGAAGGACCCGACGCGCGGTGACGACGTTCCGTCGTGAGGTGGTCAGGGCGACGGCCGCCCTCGCCGACGATGGAGTGCCGTCGCCCGAGGCGGATGCCCTGGCCCTGGCCGCCTTCGTCCTCGGCAGCGACGTCGCCGACGTCCGGCGACGGATGGTGATGCTCGACGAGGCGGACGCCGGCTTCCTGGACCGGTATGCCGGCCTGGTCGCCGAGCGCCGCTCGCGGATCCCGTTGCAGCACCTGACCGGCCGAGCCGCCTTCCGACACCTGGAGCTCGCGGTCGGGCCGGGGGTGTTCGTGCCACGGCCCGAGACGGAGTTCGTCGCCGGGCTCGCGATCGAGGCAGCAGCCCTGCTGGACGCGCCGGTCGTCGTGGACCTGTGCACCGGCTCGGGTGCCATCGCCCTCGCCGTCGCCGACGAGGTGCCTGCCGCGACCGTGCATGCGGTGGAGCTGGGTCGCGAGGCCCATGCCTGGGCGGCGCGCAACGTCGCCGCGACCGGGTTGGGCGTCGAGCTGCGCGAAGGCGACGCCACGGACGCGTTCCCCGAGCTCGAGGGCTCGGTCGACGTGGTGGTGAGCAACCCTCCCTACATCCCGCTGGGGATGGTGCCGCTGGACCCGGAGGTGCGCGACCACGACCCCGAGCTGGCGCTGTACGGCGGCAGCGAGGACGGCCTCGCCATCCCCCTGGCCGTGGCCGCTCGGGCGGCATCCCTCCTGCGGCCGGGTGGTCTCCTCGTCATGGAGCACGCCGACAGCCAGGGCGTGAGCCTGCCCCGGGCCCTGGAGCGCACGGGGGTCTGGGCCGACGTGGCCGACCACGACGACCTGACCGGACGCCCGCGCGCCACCACCGCCCGCCGCGCCTGAGTCAGCTCAACAGGTAGAACCGCCAGAAGCCGAAGTCCTCGATGGGCAGCACCTCGAAACCGGCGAAGCCGGCTTCCTGCGCGTAGCGACGCAGGGTCGCGGGCCGCATCACGGTGCCGGTCCCGACACTCCCCGGAGCCGACAGGCCGTCGGGCAGGCAGACCAGCAGGCTGAAGCCGTACATCACCCGCTCGAGCTCGTCACCGTCCGGCGCGAACTCGTCGGCGACGGCCTCGTCCATCACCACCACGAAGCCTCCCGGGGCCAAGGAGGCCCGGGCTGCGGCCAGCACCTCGACCGGCCGGGGCATGTCGTGCACGCACTCGAAGGCGAACGCGGCAGCGAACCGGCCGGGCGGCATACCGGCTGCGTCGCCGGCGGTGAAGCCGACGCGGTCGGCGACACCTTCGCGCTCGGCGTTGGTGGTGGCCATCGCGACGGATGGTGCGTCGATGTCGAAGCCCTCGACCCGTGCCTCGGGGTAGGCCCGGGCGAGCGCGATGCTCGACCAGCCACCGCCGCAGCCGATGTCGGCCAGGACCGCACCCGGCACGGACAGCGCCTCGTGCACTCGGGGGACTCCGGCGAGCGCGTCGGCGAGCCGGTGCTGGTACCAGGGCCGGTTGCCGTCGGCCTGGGACTCACGGGCATCGGTGCCGAGCTGGTCCCAGCTGACCCCTCCACCGGTGCGGTAGGCCTCGAGCAGCTGGGGGAGCTGGGGGCCGACAGCGGCGAACATGCGGCCGAACGGCGCGAGGTAGCTGAGGCTCGACTGGTCGGTCATCACCTCGGCCGTCGCCGCGGGGATGGCGTAGACGCGCGAGTCAGGGTCGTCGGCCGGGTGGTCGAGCCGGAGGAAGCCGGTCACCGCCTGCTGCTCCAACCACTCCCGGGCATAGCGCGGGTGGGTGGCGGTCCGCTCGGCCAGCTGGGGAGCGGTCGCGGGACCGTCCGTCACGAGGCTGCGATACCAGCCGAGCCGGTCGCCCAGGAAGATCGAGAGGATGTCGACGGTGCCGAGCAGGGCGCCGAAGATCCGCTCGGCGAGCTCGTCGGTGGTCGGCTCGGGCACGTCAACCGGCCTGCACGGCCGTGACGAGCTCCCGCTGGCGGCGTTCGGCGCGGCGGAAGTCCTCGACGAAGTAGCTCATGTCGAACCAGGTGTGGAAGGCGCGACCGAGCCTGCTCGGCCCGAGGACCCGCGCGTCGCCCCGACGCACCAGGTCGGGGAACGAGGTCCGCCCGAGCAGCCAGCGGTGCAGCTGCGCGGTGTCGGCCTCGACGGCCAGGTCGACGTCGTGCCCCTGGTCGTCCTTGCAGACCGTCGCCCCGGACCGGCTCAGCTCGAGCCAGCCCTCGGCTGCCCCGTGCCCGGTGGTCACCACGTGCACGATCGTGCGCTGGGGCGGGAGCTTGGTGGGTATGGCGTGCTGGTGCAGGCGCCAGATCAGCGACAGCCCGTCGCAGTCGGCCTCGCTGGGGTCGCCGAACACCCACTCGGCCGCCCAGTGACCCATCGCCCAGACGACCGGAGTCAGGGCCAGGCCCGACTCGGTGAGCAGGTAGGCACCGGCCCGCCCGCGGCCGCTGACCTCGCGCTCGACCAGACCGAGCCGCTCGAGCTGTCGCAGCCGCTGCGACAGCAGGGTGCGGCTGACCCGGGGGATGCCGCGGTGGATCTCGTTGAAGCCAGTCGCCCCGACCATCAGCTCCCTGATCACCAGGGGCGTCCAGCGGTCGCCGAGCACGTCGACCGCCATCGAGATCGGGCAGTAGTCACCGCCCCGTTCGCTCATTGCTCCATGGTGCACCGCTCCGCCGCGTGGGGGTAGTACGAAACCTGTACCCGTCGCTGTGCGGCGTGCGCCCTCCCGGTGTCGGGGTTGCCCCGGTTCGGGTGGCTCCGCCGGGGATCCGGGAATCGTTGCAGTGGTACGACATCGCCACTCGTTCGGGACCTGCAGGTGCCCGCATCCTCGGTGCAGCAGGCGGCACAGTGCCGTCGCACGACGAAGGAGCACCACCAGATGTCCAGCACCATCACCAGCACCCCCAGCACCTCTACTTCGACCTCTACTTCGAGCTCTGCCTCGACCTCTGCTTCGACCTCCGCGACCGTGGTCGACCTCGCTGCCGTGAAGGCGAAGCAGCAGAAGACCTGGTCCAGCGGCGACTTCTCCGTGGTCGCGTCGCGGATCGTCCTGGCCAGCGAGCAGCTCGCCGAGCGCGCCGACCTCCGCGCCGGGTGGACCGTCGTCGACGTGGCCTGCGGCAACGGCAACGCGACGCTCGCCGCCGCGCGGTCCGGCACGCACGCCATCGGTGTCGACTACGTGCCGGCCCTCCTCGAGGACGGCCGCGGCCGGGCGCTCGCCGAGGGCCTCGACGTCGAGTTCCGGGAGGGCGACGCCGAGGCCCTGCCGCTCGCCGACGACTCGGTCGACGCCGTCCTCAGCGTCTTCGGGACGATGTTCGCTCCCGACCACCAGCGCACCGCCGACGAGATCGTGCGGGTGGCGCGTCCCGGGGGCACCGTGGGCCTCGTCTCCTGGACGCCGTCCGGCTTCATCGGACAGCTGTTCCGGGTGATCACCTCGCACGTCCCGGCACCGGCCGGGGTGGCCTCCCCACTGCTATGGGGCACCGAGGAGCACCTCGTGGAGCTGTTCGGCTCCGCGGTCGACACCATCGCCTCCCAGGAGCGCGAGTGCGTCTTCCGGTTCACCACCCCGGACGAGTTCGTGACCTTCTTCCGTCGCTGGTACGGCCCCACGCTCAAGGCCTTCGAGGCGCTCGAGCCGGCGGGTCAGGCGGCGCTCGCCGCCGACCTGGCGGACCTGGCCCGCACCTTCGACCGCAACCAGGACGGCGGCAGCATCAGCATCCCGTCGACCTACCTCGAGACGGTGATCTCCCTGCGCTGAGGCGCGCGGAGACGAAAGGAGAAGTCATGTTGATGGTCACCTTCCAGGCCCTGGGCGCGGTCGCCATCGCGCTCGGTCTGCTGGGCACCTGGCTGGCGGCCAGGCGGCGCAGTGGCTGGCTGCTGTGCATCGCCTCCTGCGGGCTCTGGTTCCCCACCCTCTGGTCCGGGGAGCAGTGGGTGGCAGTGGCGAACTGCTTCCTGACGGTGGGGATCTGCCTGCGCAACTTCCGTACCCAGGCACGGTCCGCCCCCGCCGAGGCCTGACCCGCTTCCCCTCACCCGAGTCGTTGAGCGGTCCGACGGTCCTGGTCCGTCGGATCCATCAAAGACTCGGGTGAGGGGGTCGGGGGCGGTGGTCCTAGGCTGGCCACCATGAGCCCGGTCTACGACTGCAGCACCGACGAGGGTCGCCGCGAGGGGGTCGCCAGGGCGGTCGAGGCGGTCCGCGCCGGCGAGGTCGTGGTCCTGCCCACCGACACCGTGTACGGCGTGGGCGCCGACGCGTTCTCGGCCGAGGCGGTGGCCTCGGTGCTCGCCGCCAAGGGGCGCGGCCGCGAGATGCCGCCGCCGGTGCTGGTGCCCAGCGTGCGCACGGTCGACGGCCTGGCCACCGACGTGCCGGCGTGGGCGCGCGACCTGATCGAGGAGTTCTGGCCGGGCCCGCTCACCCTCGTCTTCAAGGCGCAGTCGTCGCTGATGTGGGACCTGGGTGAGACCAACGGGACGGTGGCCCTTCGGATGCCCCAGGACGACATCGCGCTCGCCGTGCTGACCGAGGTCGGCCCGATGGCCGTGACCAGCGCCAACCTCACCGGCCACCCGCCGGCCACCACGGCCACCGACGCCGCCGCCCAGCTGGGCGCCGCCGTGACCGTCTACCTCGACGGGGGCCCGACCACCAGCACCGAGGTCTCGACCATCCTCGACTGCACGGGCGAGGAGTTCGTGGTGCTCCGGGCGGGGGCCATCACCGAGGAGCAGATCCGCGCCGTCCTCGAGCGCACCGAGCCAGACTCCGAGTCCCACGAGGGTGACGAGACGCAGGCAATAGAGTTGCCGGCGGACCAGGACACCGACACCCACGGCACCGACAGCACCCTCCCAGGAGAACCGCATGAGCGCTGACACCTTCTACGGCTCCGACTTCGGCGCCCTCGAGTCCTTCGACCCCGAGATCGCGGGGGTGCTCGTGTCCGAGCTCGACCGCATCCGCGGGGGCCTTCAGCTGATCGCCTCCGAGAACATGTCCAGCCCCGAGGTGCTCACCGCCCTCGGCTCGACGCTGTCCAACAAGTACGCCGAGGGCTACCCGGGCCGTCGCTACTACGGCGGCTGCTCCGAGGTCGACAAGGCCGAGACGCTGGCCATCGACCGGTGCAAGGCCCTCTTCGACGCCGACCACGCGAACGTGCAGCCGCACTCGGGCGCCAGCGCCAACCAGGCCGTCTACGGCGCCTTCATGCAGCCCGGCGACACCATCCTCGCGATGGCCCTGCCGATGGGCGGCCACCTCACCCACGGCACCAAGGTCTCCTTCTCGGGCAAGTGGTTCAACGCCGTCCACTACGGCGTCGACAAGCAGACCGAGGACATCGACTACGCGGAGGTCGAGCGGCTCGCCAAGGAGCACCAGCCGAAGGTGATCCTCGCCGGCGGCTCGGCGATCCCGCGGCTCATCGACTTCGAGTTCTTCCGCAAGCTGGCCGACGAGATCGGCGCGATCTTCTGGGTCGACGCGGCGCACTTCATCGGACTCGTCGCAGGCAAGGCGATTCCGAGCCCGGTGCCACACGCCGACGTCGTCACCTTCACGACCCACAAGGTGCTGCGCGGACCGCGCTCGGGTGCGCTGGTCTGCAAGGAGGAGCACGCCGCGAAGCTCGACAAGGCGGTCTTCCCGATGATGCAGGGCGGCCCACAGATGCACACCATCGCGGCCAAGGCCGTGAACTTCAAGGAGTGCGCGACCCCGGACTACCAGGACTACGCCAAGCGGGTGGTCGAGAACGCCTCCGTGCTGGCCACGGCGTTGGGGGAGAAGGGGATCCGACCCACTACCGGTGGCACCGACACCCACCTGTCGCTGCACGACCTGCAGGGCGTCGGCGTGACCGGCGCCGACGCCGAGGCGCGCTCCGACGCGGCCGGGATCGTCCTCAACAAGAACGCCATCCCGTTCGACCCCCAGAAGCCGAACATCGCCAGCGGCATCCGTGTCGGCACCCCCTGCGTCACTACCCAGGGCATGGGCACCGACGAGATGCGCGAGATCGCCGAGCTGATCGCGAAGGCCGTCACCCAGGGCGACGCCGACCCCGACCACGCGGTCTCCAAGGAGGTCCGCGCGGGGGTCACCGACCTCGTGACCCGCTTCCCGGCATACTCTCGGGGCTGAGTCCCGACCCACCCGAGAGGCGCCCTGAGTGCGCGAGTACCTCCTCGTCCTGATGGTCGCCGCGGTGATCACGTATGCAGCGACGCCGCTGATGCGTGCCATCGCGGTGCGCACGGGCGCGTTCACCCCGGTGCGCGACCGTGACGTGCACTCGACACCGATCCCTCGGCTCGGGGGAGTGGCGATCTACCTGGGGTTCGCCGCGTCGATGATCGCGGCCAGCCACCTGCCGTACCTCGGGCAGGTGTTCCGGCTGGGTCCGGAGCTGCAGGGGGTGCTCGTCGGGGCCGGCATCGTCTGCCTGATCGGGGCGATCGACGACATCCGCGAGATGGACTGGCTGACCAAGATGGGTGGCCAGATGATCGCCGCCGGCATCATGGCGTTCAGCGGGGTGCTGCTCTACCAGCTCCCGATCGGCGGGGTGACGGTCCTGCCGCAGCCGTTCATGGTCGGGCTGACGGTGTTCGCGGTGGTGCTCTTCACGAATGCGGTGAACTTCATCGACGGGCTCGACGGGCTGGCGGCCGGGGTCGTCGTGATCGCCGGCACCGCCTTCTTCATCTACAGCTACGGGATCTCGCGCACCTTCGACCCGCCGAACGTGTTCTCGTCGGCGACGCTCATCTCGGCCGCGCTGATCGGGTGCTGTGTCGGCTTTCTGCCGCACAACTACCACCCAGCCCGGCTCTTCATGGGCGACTCGGGCGCCCTGCTGCTCGGGCTGCTGCTCGCGGCGGCCACGATCTCGACGACCGGCAACGTCACGCCCGCCCAGGTGAGCACCAACCCGGTGGCGGCGACGCTGCTGCCGCTCGTGGTGCCGGCGGCGATCATCCTGCTGCCGCTGGTCGACATCCTCCTGGCCGTGGTGCGGCGCACCGCGCGAGGGGAACGCCCCTGGCACCCCGACAAGCAGCACCTGCACCACCGCATGCTCCAGCTCGGACACGGCCACCGGCGGGCGGTGATCCTGCTCTGGCTCTGGGCGGCCGTGGCGGCCCTGGGCTCGGTGAGCTTCATCTTCGTCGACGACGCCAGGGTCGCCGGCGCGGGCGTGCTGGGGGCCGTGGTCGTCACCGGCGTGCTCACCCTCTGGCTGCCGCGCTGGTCGGTGCCGGGGCACCGGCCGCGCTCGCACTGACGCCGATCAGCCGTCCTCGAGGCCGAGGCGCTCGCGCAGCCCGGCGCGGACCTGCGGCCACTCGTCGCGGAGCACGCTGAACACCACCGAGTCGCGGAACGTGCCGTCGGCCCGGCGGGTGTGCCGGCGCAGCACACCCTCGCGGGTCGCGCCGAGCTTGGCGATAGCCGCCTGCGAGCGCTGGTTCACCGCGTCGGTCTGGATCTTCACGCGCCCGAAGCCACAGTCGAAGGCGTGCCCCAGCAGCAGCAGCTTGCACTCGGGGTTGACCTGCGTGCCCCACCACCGCGAGCCGTACATCGTCCAGCCGAGGTGGATCCGCTCGTTCTCGAGGTCGACGTCGCCGAGCGACGAGGTGCCAACCACCGTGCCCGCCTCGCCGAGGCCTCCCTCGCCAGTGAGTCGCACCGTGTATGCCGTGCGGCCCCGCGCGCCCGCCGCGATGTTGTCCTCGGTGTTGGCGCGGGTGGCGGCGAGGTCCGCTGGTGGCGGCCGCATGATGAAGCCCTGGGTGTAGACGTCAGGGTCGGTGTAGACCGCGTGCAGCCCCGGGGCGTCGTCGATGGTCATCACGTCGAGCCGGACGAAGCGTCCGCGCAGCGGCTCGCCGGTCGGGGGAGTGGCTGGCATGGCGGCAGGCTATCGACCCTGCCTTCAGCCCTCTGCCCCGTCATTTCACCCGCCACCGCCGCTGCCCTGCTGTGATCGGCGGTCGACCAGCGGAGGTGCCGGGCACGACGCACGCCGTGCCCGGCACATTGCTCACTGGAACGTGGTGCGGTACACCCAGTCAGTCGCGCTGTAGTAGAACGTGCTTTCCGTCCCCACCTTGGTGCGGAACTGCATGGTGCCGGTGGCAGAGGCAGCCTTGTGGAAGTAGAGGGTGGTGCCTACTCCCTTGGAGTTCTTGATCTTGTTCGAGCAGCAGTCCTTGACGAAGTGAAGCTGCAGGAACGCGGACCGCCCGTCTCCCCCCGTGTCGGCTACAGTGCCATCCACCTCCAGCCTGCCGTTGGCGTACCACCAGCGCCCTCCCGTGATGGCCACACCCGAGGCTGAGTGGCTCCACGAGTGGTAGACGACTGCGCTGGTGGCCGTCGGGACGACGGCCGGTGTCGAGGCCTGAGCGGCAGTGCCGGTTGACGCGGCGACCCCCGCCATCGCCAAACAGGTCACGGCCACTGACATGGACTTCTTCATGACGGTTCTCCGTCAGGAGAGCGGCGCGACCCCTCCGGTGGCGGGCGCCAAAGCGCTTGTGATACCTTTCACAAGCGCCCACAGAGGGGCGTGACCAACCCTTCGCCAGGCAGTCCAGCCCCGACGAACAAGGCGGCCAACGATGACCCAGCAGAGCGCCCAGACGGGGTCCTACCCGTTCAGTGCGACGCTCCGCGGCGCATTGGTCCCCACGGTGGTCGCAGGGGGTCTCGCAGCTCTGGTCCTCGGCCTCTTCCGTGGCGTGGCCGGTGGCGTTTCCGGCCTCGTGGGCGTCGCCATCGCGGTGGTCTTCTTCGCCTCCGGGCTGCTCCTCATGGACAAGCTCGTCCGCGACCGTGACCCCATGCTGTTCATGGCTGTCGGGATGGCGATCTACTTTGCCCAGGTGCTCCTGCTGCTGGGCGTCCTCATCGTCGCGGGCAAGGTCGAGTCGCTCGACATCTGGGCAGCCGGCGTGGCGATGCTGGTGGCCGTCCTGGCCTGGCAGGTCGGTCAGGTTCGAGCCTGGCGCCGGGCTCGCGTCCCCGTCTACGACCCCCCGGCGCAGGCCCCCCGGAGCCCCGGTGCCGGGACTCCCGACGAGTCCCAGACCGGTGTGTCAGGGGAGTCGTCGTGACCGCCTGGTCCCGCGTCGCCCCGATGCCGTGGAGTCGGGTAGCGTACGTGTCGTTCTGCGCCGAGGAAGCGTCGAGCAAGCGTTGCTCCCGGTTGTCCCGCACCGACCGTGAAGTCCCCGCGGTGAACGGGTCGTTGCACAGTTCATTCGAGGAGAGGCAGTGAGCCCCAACATGGTGTCTGCGGACCTGGTCACGACGATCGTGGCCTCCGGCGGCGAGAGCGGCTTCGAGACGCCGGGGACGGGCAACTTCTGGTGGCCGCTCATCGGCGGTGACAGCAACTTCGCGTTCACGCGGCCGGCGCTGGCGGTGCTGCTCTCGGTGGCCCTGATCGCGTGGTTCTTCGTCGGCGCCACCGGCAAGCTCTCGATCGTCCCGACCAAGCGACAGTTCCTCGTCGAGGGCACCTACAACTTCGTGCGCAACACGCTGGGCCGCGACATCATCGGCAGCAAGGACTTCCTGCAGTTCCTGCCGCTGCTGTTCACACTCTTCACGCTGATCCTGGTCAACAACGTCTTCGGGATCATCCCGTTCGTCCAGTACCCGACCTTCAGCCGGCTGGGCTTCCCGCTCGTGCTGACGGTGATCGTCTACCTCACCTACCACGCGGTCGGCATCCGGCGGAAGCACGGCATCGTCAAGTACCTGGGCTCGCTCATCCCGCCCGGCCTCCCCGGCTGGCTGAAGCCGATCATGTTCTTCCTCGAGTTCCTGACCTACTTCGTCATCCGGCCGCTCACCCTCGCCCTGCGACTCATGGGCAACATGCTGGCCGGCCACCTGATGCTGCTGGTCTTCATCCTCGGCGGTGAGTACCTCCTGCTGCACGGCGGCAACATCGGCCTCAAGGGTGCGGGCGTCCTCTCGATGGGCTTCGCCGTCGGCATGACCTTCTTCGAGCTGCTGATCGAGTTCCTGCAGGCGTTCATCTTCACCCTGCTCGCCGCGCTCTACATCTCGGAAGCGGTTTCCGAGCACCACTAAGACAGCTCGACCGTCGAGGCGCCTGGTCTCGTCTGCACCACCTGAATATCCACACCCCCGACACCGGGAAGCGGTCCCGGTGCCATGGAAAGGAAAAACGATATGTACGGCTCCATCGCCTACCTGGGCTACGGCCTCGCTGCTATCGGCCCCGGCATCGGTGTCGGTCTGATCTTCGCCGCCTACATCAACGGCGTTGCCCGTCAGCCCGAGGCTCGCGGCATGCTCCAGACGATCGCGTTCACCGGCATGGCGATCACCGAGGCGCTCGCCATCCTCGGTCTGGTCTTCGCATTCGTCTTCCAGGGCACCAACCCGAACTGACGCGACTTGTCGCTGCTCTGCACACCCGATCGTTCAAGAGATAAGGACGCGATGTGATCACCGCATCCGTAGTCGCCGCCGAGGAGACGGGGTGGCCCTCGGGCTTCCCGCTGCTCCCGCACCCGGCCGAGATCATCGTCGGGCTGATCGCCTTCGCCATCCTCTACTGGCTGGTGAAGACGAAGGTCGTCCCCAACATGGAGAAGCTGTACGCCGAGCGCACAGCTGCCATCGAGGGCGGCATGCAGCAGGCGGAAGAGGCCCAGCAGCAGGCCCAGGCAGCCCTCGAGCAGTACCAGGCGCAGCTCGCCGAGGCCCGCGCCGAGGCAGCCCGGATCCGCGAGGAGGCTCGCGAGCAGGGTGCGGCCATCGTCGTCGAGATGCGCGGTCACGCGCAGGCCGAGGCGGCCCGCATCACCGAGGCGGCGCACAAGCAGATCGAGGCCGAGCGCCAGCAGGCGGTCGTCTCGCTGCGCTCCGAGGTGGGTCGCCTGTCGACCGACCTGGCCAGCCGCATCGTGGGTGAGTCGCTGCACGAGGAGACCCGTCAGAAGGGCATCGTCGACCGGTTCCTCGCCGAGCTCGAGGCCGGGGAGATCCAGCCCGAGAAGGTCGGAGAGGGCGCCTGATGCGTGGCTCCTCGCGCGCGGCCGTGATCGCCGGGGGCAAGGCGCTCGACGCCGCGCTCGCCGGTGGGGTCGACCGCCGGGTGCTCGGTGACGAGCTGCTCGCCGTCGTCGGCGTGATCGACGGCTCGGCCACGCTGCGCCGCGCCCTCGGCGACCCGTCCCGCGAGAGCACGGAGAAGCAGGCCCTCGCCGAGGGCCTGCTGGGTGGGAAGGTCTCGGCCGAGACGATCGTCGTCGTCAAGAACGTCGTCGGGCAGCGCTGGTCCACCGAGCGTGACCTCTCCGACACCCTCGAGGAGCTGGCGATCACGTCGATCCTCGCGGGTGCCGAGCAGGGCGGCCGCATCGACCAGGTCGAGGACGAGCTGTTCCGGTTCGAGCGCATCGTCGCCGGCAACCCGGCGCTGCGCGACCGCCTCGCGAACCGCCAGGGCGACGTCGACGCCAAGGCCGGGGTCGTCAAGGAGCTGCTCGAGGGCAAGGTCACCGACGAGACCCTGCGCCTGGCCAGCCTCGCCGTCACCTCGCCCCGGGGCCGCAAGTTCGAGCGCACGCTCGAGCTGTACCTCCAGCTCGCGGCCCGTCGTCGCGAGCAGATCACCGCGGTGGTCACGGCGGCGACCGAGCTCACCGCCCAGCAGCGCGAGCGGCTGTCAGCGGCGCTGCAGGGCATCTACGGCAAGCCGGTCCTGCTCCAGGTCGTCATCGAGGAAGAGGTCCTCGGCGGCATCCGGGTGCAGGTCGGTGACGAGGTCGTCGACGGCACCGTGCTGCGACGCCTCGACGAGGCCCGCCGGCACATCGCCGGCTGAGCCGACCACCGGCACCCCGCCGCACGGCATACGCGCCACCAGCTGCACCGCACGACAACTGAAGACGCAGGACCACACCACAGACTTCGGTTCGACCCATCGGACCGGCTACCGAGGAGAAGAGACACCATGACGGAGCTTTCGATCCGTCCGGAGGAGATCCGGGACGCACTGGACAACTTCGTTCAGTCCTATGAGCCCGGCACGGCCTCCCGCGAAGAGGTCGGCCGCGTCAGCGACGCCGGTGACGGCATCGCCCACGTCGAGGGCCTGCCCTCGTGCATGACGAACGAGCTGCTCGAGTTCGAGGACGGCACGCTGGGCCTCGCGCTCAACCTCGACGTCCACGAGATCGGCGTCGTCATCCTCGGTGACTTCTCCAAGATCGAGGAGGGCCAGGAGGTCAAGCGCACCGGAGAGGTCCTCTCGGTCCCCGTCGGCGACGCGTTCCTCGGCCGTGTGGTCAACCCGCTCGGCCAGCCGATCGACGGCCTCGGCGCGATCGAGACGACCGAGCGCCGCGCCCTCGAGCTGCAGGCCCCCACCGTGGTCCAGCGCAAGTCGGTGCACGAGCCGCTGCAGACCGGCCTCAAGGCCGTCGACGCCATGACCCCCATCGGTCGCGGCCAGCGCCAGCTCATCATCGGCGACCGCCAGACCGGCAAGACCACGGTCGCGGTCGACACGATCATCAACCAGAAGCAGAACTGGGACTCGGGCGACCCGGAGCAGCAGGTCCGCTGCATCTACGTCGCGATGGGCCAGAAGGGCTCCACCATCGCGGCCGTCCGCGGCACCCTGGAGGAGGCCGGCGCCCTCGAGTACACGACGATCGTCGCGGCCCCCGCGTCCGACTCGGCCGGCTTCAAGTACCTCGCCCCCTACACCGGCTCGGCCATCGGCCAGCACTGGATGTACCAGGGCAAGCACGTCCTGATCGTCTTCGACGACCTGTCCAAGCAGGCCGAGGCCTACCGCGCCGTGTCGCTGCTGCTGCGCCGCCCGCCGGGCCGCGAGGCCTACCCGGGTGACGTCTTCTACCTGCACTCGCGTCTGCTCGAGCGCTGCGCGAAGCTCTCCGACGACCTGGGCGCGGGCTCGATGACCGGTCTGCCGATCATCGAGACCAAGGCCGGTGACGTCTCCGCCTACATCCCGACGAACGTCATCTCGATCACGGACGGCCAGATCTACCTCCAGGCCGACCTGTTCAACGCCAACGTGCGTCCCGCGATCGACGTCGGTGTCTCCGTCTCCCGGGTCGGTGGCGCCGCGCAGATCAAGGCGATGAAGGAGGTCTCCGGTCGTCTGAAGCTCGACCTCGCGCAGTTCCGCGCGATGGAGGCCTTCGCGATGTTCGCCTCCGACCTCGACCCGGCCTCCCGCGCCCAGCTCGCCAAGGGTGCCCGCCTGGTCGAGCTGCTCAAGCAGAAGCAGGCCGCGCCGTTCCCGGTCGAGGAGCAGGTCGTCTCGATCTGGACCGGCACCACCGGCCAGCTCGACTCGGTCGCCGTCGAGGACGTGTCCCGCTTCGAGACCGAGTTCCTCGACTACCTGCGTCGCGAGAAGAAGGGCCTGCTGGACGCGATCCGCGAGTCCAAGAAGTTCGAGGACGAGACGCGCTCGGGTCTCGAGGAGGCCGTGGGCAAGTTCAAGGAGCAGTTCCAGGCGTCCGGCTCCGAGAACACCCCCGTCGGCCACGAGGCCGACCCGGGTGCGCTCGACCACGACGTCTCGCAGGAGCAGATCGTCAAGCAGAAGCGCTGACCGGTGTGCCGGGTTCCCACCGTGGTGGGGACCCGGCGCCACCAGCGAACGTGCCGCGACCACGCGGCACACCGCAGGACCTGAACACGGCACCACGAACCACGACACGAACGAGAGAGGCGGCAACATATGGGAGCGCAGATGCGGGTCTACCGCCAGCGCATCCGGTCCGTCCAGGCGACCAAGAAGATCACCCGGGCGATGGAGCTCATCGCGGCCTCCCGCGTGGTCAAGGCGCAGCAGCGCGTGCGCGAGTCCTCGCCCTACGCCCGCGCCCTGACCCGTGCGGTCTCGGCCGTGGCGACCTTCTCGAACGTCGACCACCCGCTGACCACCGAGCACGAGGACGTGCGCCGCGCCGCGGTCCTGGTCGTGACCTCCGACCGTGGCCTCGCCGGCGCCTACAGCTCGTCGGTGCTCAAGGAGAGCGAGCGCCTCATCGGCGACCTGCGGGCCGACGGCAAGGAGGTCGTCCCCTACCTCGTCGGGCGCAAGGCCGTGGGGTTCTACAAGTTCCGCAAGCGCGAGTACGCGGACGAGTGGACCGGGTTCACCGACCAGCCGAACTTCGAGGTCGCCCGCGAGATCGGCGAGTCGCTCGTCGCAGCGTTCAACCAGGACTACGCCGAGGGTGGGGTGGACGAGGTCCACATCGTCTTCACGCGGTTCGTCAACATGGTGAACCAGGAGCCTGACGTCATCCGCATGCTGCCGCTCGAGGTCGTCGAGGGCGAGGAGGCTCCGGCCGAGGACGACGTCCTGCCCCTCTACGAGTTCGAGCCGAGCGCCGAGCAGGTGCTCGACGCGCTGCTGCCGAAGTACGTGACCGCGCGCATCTACAACTGCCTGCTGCAGGCAGCCGCGTCCGAGCTGGCCTCGCGCCAGAAGGCCATGAAGTCGGCCACGGACAACGCCGAAGAGCTCATCAAGAAGTACACCCGGTTGGCCAACCAGGCTCGCCAGGCCGAGATCACCCAAGAGATCAGCGAGATCGTGGGCGGCGCCAGCGCCCTCGCCGACGCCAGTTGAGAAGGTAGAGAGAATCCCATGACTGCCACTGTCACTGAAGAGACCAAGGCCGCCACCCCCGGTGGCATCGGCCGCATCTCCCGCATCATCGGCCCGGTCGTCGACGTCGAGTTCCCCGCCGACGCGATGCCGGACCAGTACAACCTGCTGACCACCGAGGTCGAGCTGTCGGGCGAGACGAAGAACCTCAACCTCGAGGTCGCCCAGCACATCGGCGACAACATGGTGCGCGCCATCTCCCTGCAGCCGACCGACGGCCTGGTCCGCGGCACCAAGGTGCAGGACACCGGCGGCCCGATCTCCGTCCCCGTCGGCGACGTCACCCTCGGCAAGGTCTTCAACACCACGGGCGAGGTCATGAACCTCGCCGAGGGTGAGACCTTCGAGGTCAAGGAGCGCTGGGGCATCCACCGCTCGGCCCCCGCCTTCGACCAGCTCGAGTCCAAGACCCAGATGTTCGAGACCGGCATCAAGGTCATCGACCTGCTGACCCCCTACGTGCAGGGTGGCAAGATCGGCCTGTTCGGCGGCGCCGGCGTGGGCAAGACGGTGCTCATCCAGGAGATGATCGCCCGAGTGGCCCGCGACCACGGTGGCGTGTCGGTGTTCGCGGGTGTCGGCGAGCGCACCCGTGAGGGCAACGACCTCATGGTCGAGATGGAGGAGGCCGGGGTCCTCGGCCAGACTGCCCTCGTGTTCGGTCAGATGGACGAGCCGCCGGGCACGCGTCTTCGCGTCGCCCTCTCCGCGCTGACCATGGCGGAGTACTTCCGCGACGTGCAGAAGCAGGACGTGCTGCTCTTCATCGACAACATCTTCCGCTTCACCCAGGCCGGTTCCGAGGTGTCCACCCTGCTGGGTCGTATGCCGTCCGCCGTGGGCTACCAGCCCACCCTTGCCGACGAGATGGGTGTGCTCCAGGAGCGCATCACCTCGACGCGTGGTCACTCGATCACCTCGATGCAGGCGATCTACGTGCCGGCCGACGACTACACCGACCCGGCTCCGGCCACCACGTTCGCGCACCTCGACGCGACCACCGAGCTGTCGCGTGAGATCGCCTCGCTCGGCATCTACCCCGCCGTGGACCCGCTGACCTCGACGTCGCGCATCCTCGACCGTCGCTACATCGCCGAGGACCATTACAACACCGCGGTGCGCGTCAAGCAGATCCTCCAGCGCAACAAGGAGCTGCAGGACATCATCGCGATCCTCGGTATCGACGAGCTCTCCGAAGAGGACAAGATCCTCGTCAACCGGGCTCGCCGCATCCAGCGCTTCCTGTCGCAGAACACCTACGTCGCCAAGCAGTTCACCGGCATCGAGGGTTCGACGGTCCCGCTGGCCGACAGCATCGAGGCGTTCACCAAGATCGCGGACGGCGAGTACGACCACGTGCCCGAGCAGGCCTTCTTCATGTGTGGTGGCCTCGACGACGTCGAGCGCCAGGCTGCCGAGATCGAGAAGAACCTCTGAGCAGGCGCACCACCGCGTGACCCGTGGGGCCGGCCGCACTCGGCTGGCCCCACGGCATACCACCGGCCACGAGGCGCGACCTCGCCGGCCGATAGACTCGAAGCACCGCACCACTGGAGGACACCGTGAGCACCCTGCAGGTTGAACTCGTCGCAGCGGACCGCAAGGTCTGGGAGGGCGAAGCCGACATGGTCGTCGCGCGCACCGTCGACGGCGAGCTGGGCATCCTGCCCGGTCACACCCCGCTGCTCGGCGTCCTCGTCGAGGGCGAGGTCCGGATCAAGTCGGGCGCCGGCTCGCAGAACGCCACCGTGGACGGTGGCTTCCTGTCCGTGGACCGCGACAAGGTCATCATCGTCGCCGAGGCAGTCGACGCCTCCAGCCTCTCGGCGTAGCAGCCACACGCCAGGGAAGGGGTGAGCATGTCGCCCGTCGTCTCCGCGGAGATCGTCGCCGGCGCCCTCATCCTGCTTGCGGTCATCGCGCTGACCTACATCTTCATCCGCCGTCGCCTGCTGTCGTCCGGGGCGCCGCTGATGCTGTGCGCTCTCCAGCCCCACGGTCGGTCCCAGTACCGCCTGGGGCTGCTGCGCTTCTCCGGCGGGTCGCTGGAGTGGTTCACGCTGATCGGCCCGTCACCCCGACCGGCCCGCACCTGGGAGCGGCCGCGCCTCGAGCTCGGCCCACCGGGCCAGCCCGAGGCGGCGATCGCCGGGCTGCCGGAGGCGGTCACGGTCGAGTGCCACTACGGCAGCGACACGTTCTCGATGGCCCTGGCCCCTGCGGCCTACACGGCGATGCGCAGCTGGCTGGAGAGCTCGCCCCCCGGCTTCAACGTCAACGTCGCCTAGCCCCGACGGTTCGGGGGTGCCTCGGCCCGTCCGCCACCGGGCTGCCACAGGACGTCGCCGCCGATCGGCAGGTTCGCGACGCGGGCCAGGACGAAGAGCAGGTCGGAGAGCCTGTTGAGGTAGGTCGCGGTGAGCGGGTTGACCCCGCCTTCACCCTTGGCGGTCCCGGGCTGGTCGCCGTAGGCCTCGATCGCCGCCCACGCCCGCCGCTCCGCGCGCCGGACGACCGTGGTGGCCACGTGCAGGTGGGCGGAGCCGACCGTGCCGCCGGGCAGGATGAACGAGCGCAGCTTCTCGACCCGCTCGAGGTAGCGGTCGCAGTCGGCCTCGAGCTCCTCGATCCAGGCGGCCTCGACGCGCAGCGGCGGGAACTCGTAGCTCGCCTGCAGGGGAGTGCACAGGTCGGCCCCGACGTCGAACAGGTCGTTCTGCACGCGCAGCAGCGTCTGCCGCACGTCGTCGGGCAGCTCACCCGCCGCGACGGCCACACCGATCGCGGCGTTCGCCTCGTTGGCGTCGGCGTAGGCCTGCAGCCGGACGTCGGTCTTGCTGGTGCGGCTCATGTCCCCGAGGTGGGTCCGGCCGTCGTCACCCGTGCGGGTGTAGATGCGCGTGAGGTTGACCATGGCACGAGGGTATGCCGCGTGGACGGGTGTGGTGTCGGGGGTGTGACGAGGCGCTCGCCACCGTGTCGAGGGGTGGTCGGTGCCTCGATAGGGTGGTGCGGTGGCTGAACGTTTCCGGGTCGTCGGTGGGTCCGCGCTGCGCGGTGAGGTCGCCGTATGGGGTGCCAAGAACAGCGCCCTGAAGCTGATGGCGGCGGCGCTGCTCGCCGTGGGCCGCACCCGCCTGACGAATGTGCCGGCCATCCTCGACGTGACGATCATGGCCGAGCTGCTGCGCCGCCTCGGCTGCACCGTGGACTACGACGCCCCGAGTGGCGTCGTGGAGATCGACGTGCCCGAGCAGATCGGCCACCGCGCCGACTACGACCTGGTCCGCGCGCTGCGCGCGTCCACCGCGGTGCTCGGCCCGCTCGTCGCCCGCTGTGGGGCGGCCGACGTGGCCGTGCCCGGCGGCGACGCGATCGGGTCGCGTGGCCTGGACCTGCACGCCGCGGGGCTGGAGGCGCTGGGCGCCACGGTGCACGTGACCCATGGCTTCCTCGTCGCCGAGGCCCCCCGCGGGCTCGACGGTGCCGAGATCCGCCTCGACTTCCCGAGCGTCGGGGCCACCGAGAACGTCCTGACCGCCGCCGTCCTCGCCCGGGGGGCCACCCGGCTCGAGAACGCCGCCCGCGAGCCCGAGATCGTCGACCTCGCCGAGCTGCTGGTGTCGATGGGCGCCCACATCACCGGCGCCGGCTCGTCGGTCGTCGAGATCGAGGGCGTCGAGCGGCTGGCGCCGGTCGAGCACGCCGTGGTCCCCGACCGGATCGCCGCCGGCACGTGGGCGTTCGCCGCTGCGGCGACCCGGGGTGACGTCGAGGTGGTCGGCGCCCGGCCCGAGCACCTGACCGCTGCCCTCGAGCTGGTGCGGGCCAGCGGAGCCACCGTCACGACCACCGAGCGCGGCTTCCGGGTCGACTCCGGGGGTCGTCGGCCGCGGGCGTTCGACGTGGCCACGCTGCCCTACCCGGGATTCCCGACCGATCTGCAGCCCTTCACCCTGGCCTGCAACGCGGTCGCCGACGGCTCGGCGATGATCACCGAGAACCTCTTCGAGGCACGTTTCCGCACGGTGCAGGAGCTCAACCGGCTCGGGGCCGAGACCCGCATCGACGGGCACCACGTCATGGTCCACGGGGTCGAGCGGCTGTCCGGCGCTCCGGTCGAGGCCAGCGACATCCGGGCCGGCGCGGCGCTCGTCATCGCGGGGCTGGTCGCCGACGGCGTCACCACGGTGAGCGGCGCCCAGCACATCGACCGTGGCTACGCCGGCTTCGCCGAGAGCCTGCAGGGGCTGGGTGCCGACGTCACCCGCGAGCCCGACGAGGCGCCCTACTTCTGAGCCGGTGCCCAGCGGCACCGGACCGGTGCGCAGCCGCCGTCCAGACAGTTACCAGATCTTGACCTGGACGCCGACAACCGAAACCCCCACCGCGCACGTCCTTGTGAGTGAATGTCTGTCACGGACGAGGGGGTTCGCATGTCGGTCAACGCAGCCAGGGCACTGCCCGTGCAGGTCCGTGCCACGCACACGGGCCAAGAGGTCGCGATCGTCGGCCGGATCGACGTGCACAGCGTCCCCGACGTCCGACTGCTCCTCCACGAGATCATCGACACCGGCTGCGGTGACGTGCACATGCGGCTCGCGGACGCCGAGATCGGCGACGCGACCGGGCTCGGCGTCCTGGTCGAGGCCTACAACCGGGCCCGCCGGGCCGGCCGCCGGCTGGCCGTGGTCGACATGAGCGAGCGCACCGGACGGCTGTTGCGTGCGTCACGCCTCGACCGCGCGCTGGTGCTCCGTGGGGAGCCCGCCCCCGTCACTGTGGCAGCCGTCACCGCCTGAACTCCTGCCTGAGCTGCCCTACCCGCCGGTACCTTCGGCGCTATGGCCGAGCCCACCGACGTCCAGTCGCCCGATCTCGTGCCCGAGGCCGCGGCGCCCGCGCGCCCCGAGCGCGACCGCCCCTGGGTGATGCGCACGTATGCCGGCCACTCCAGCGCCGCCGCGAGCAACGAGCTCTACCGCCGCAACCTGGCCAAGGGTCAGACCGGACTGTCGGTGGCCTTCGACCTGCCGACGCAGACCGGGTACGACCCCGACCACCCACTCGCCCGCGGTGAGGTCGGCAAGGTCGGCGTCCCGATCTCGCACGTGGGGGACATGCGCGCGCTGTTCGACCAGATCCCGCTCGCCCAGATGAACACGTCGATGACGATCAACGCCACCGCCATGTGGCTGCTGGCGCTGTACCAGGTCGTGGCCGAGGAGCAGGCCGAGGACACCGGTGCGGACCCCCGCGAAGCGGTGCGGGCGCTGGCCGGGACGACCCAGAACGACATCATCAAGGAGTACCTGTCCCGCGGGACCTATGTCTTCGCACCCGGCCCGTCGCTGCGGCTGATCACCGACATGGTCGCCTACACGGTCTCGGACCTCCCGAAGTGGAACCCGATCAACATCTGCAGCTACCACCTGCAGGAGGCCGGGGCCACGCCGGTCCAGGAGCTCGCCTACTCGATCTGCACCGCGATCGCGGTCCTCGACGCGGTGCGGGACTCCGGACAGGTGCCGGCGGAGCGGTTCGGCGAGGTGGTGGCCCGGATCTCCTTCTTCGTCAACGCCGGCGTGCGGTTCGTCGAGGAGATGTGCAAGATGCGGGCGTTCGTGCAGCTCTGGGACGAGCTCACCCGTGAGCGGTACGGCGTCACCGACCCGAAGCAACGACGGTTCCGCTACGGCGTGCAGGTCAACTCCCTCGGGCTGACCGAGGCCCAACCCGAGAACAACGTGCAGCGCATCGTCCTCGAGATGCTGGCCGTGACGCTGTCGAAGGATGCCCGCGCCAGGGCGGTGCAGCTTCCCGCCTGGAACGAGGCGCTCGGCCTCCCGCGACCCTGGGACCAGCAGTGGTCGCTGCGCATGCAGCAGGTCCTGGCGTTCGAGTCCGACCTGCTGGAGTACGACGACCTGTTTGCCGGGTCGACGGTCGTCGAGGCGAAGGTGGCCGAGCTCGTCTCCGGCGCCCGGGCCGAGATCGAGCGGGTGCAGGAGCTCGGCGGCGCGGTGCCGGCCGTGGAGAGCGGCTACATGAAGTCGGCCCTCGTCGCCTCGCACTCCCTGCGGCGTCAGCGGATCGAGACGGGCGAGGACGTGGTGGTCGGGGTCAACCGGTTCGAGACCACCGAGCCCAACCCCCTCACCGCCGACCTCGACTCCGCCATCCAGACCGTCGACCACGACGTCGAGGTCCGGGCGGCGGACGCGGTCCGGGAGTGGCGTGAGCGCCGCGACGCGGACCCGCAGGCTCGTGACCGGGCGCAGGCCGCGCTGGCTGCCCTGACCGCCGACGCCCGCAGCGGCACCAACCTCATGGCGGCCTCGCTCGAGGCGGCTCGCGCCGGGGTCACGACCGGGGAGTGGTCGCAGGCCCTCCGGGCGGAGTTCGGCGAGTTCCGCGCCCCCACCGGTGTCTCCGGGTCGGTCGGCGTGACGGACGGCGGCAGTGCCGAGCTGCGGGCGGTCCGCGAGGAGGTGCGCCGCACGGGCGCGGAGCTCGGGGAGCGGCTGCGGGTGCTGGTCGCCAAGCCCGGGCTCGACGGCCACAGCAACGGCGCCGAGCAGGTCGCGGTCCGCGCCCGGGACGCCGGCTTCGAGGTGGTCTACCAGGGGATCAGGCTGACGCCGGAGCAGATCGTGGCCGCAGCGGTCGCCGAGGACGTCCACCTCGTCGGCATCTCGATCCTGTCGGGCTCGCACATGGAGCTGGTGCCCGAGATCCTCGACGGCCTGCGCGAGGCCGGGGCGGGCGACGTGCCGGTCATCGTCGGGGGGATCATCCCCGACTCGGATGCGCGCGCTCTCCGCGAGCGTGGGGTGGCCGCCGTCTTCACGCCCAAGGACTTCGGGCTCACCGACATCATGGGCCGTTTCGTGGCCATCGTGCGGGCGTCGCGCGGCCTGGGCTGAGCCGCTGGGACCGACCCACGGAGTCGGCGGCGCGACGCCGCGATCCCGCTGGTCAGCCCCGTCTCGAGCCAACCGGGGGCACCCGGGCGAAACCTAGGCAAAATTCTTGTTCTGGTGTCGGCCAATCCCTGTTCACGCCGGCGCGTCATGGCTTACCTTCACCCGTGGCGTGGTGAACCGGTGGGGGAGTGTTTCCTCTGCGAGTCCTGGGCGGATCCTCGGGGCGAGTGGTTGTGCGGCCACGCGCGAAGGAGACCTCGTGTCGATGGAATCTCAGGGAAGGCGTCGCCGCGGCTACACAGCCGTCGTCGGTGTCAGTGCCCTGTCGATCGTGGCGGCGGCTGCCATGAGTGCAACCCCCGCCCTCGCGAGCACCAAGCCGGACCCCGCCAAGCACCGTGGCGCGGCCCTCAACCTCCCCCAGGGCGTCACCGGCGGCGGCTCGTACGCCCTCGGCACCAAGCGCTCGAACGCGGAGAAGGTGGACCGGTCCCTCGAGGGCGCCAAGGGCGCCGTCGACGTGATGATCGAGCTCGACGCGGTCCCCGCGTCGACCGCCTACACCCGGGCCCGCGCCCGTGGCGGCGCGGCCGCCACCTTGGCCTCCCGCAACCAGACGGCCACCATCAAGACGGCCCAGGCCAAGGTCGAGGCGCGCTTCGGTGCGTCCGCGACGAAGGCCCGCACCCTCTACCGCGCGCACGCGCTGTACGCGGGTGTCGCGGTCCGCACCGACGCGAGCAAGCTCCAGGCCCTCGCCGCCCTCCCGGGCGTCAAGGCCGTCCACCGGATCACGCCCAAGTCCCCGTCCAACTCCTCCTCGGTGCCGCTGATCGGCGCGCCGGCGGTGTGGAAGGCCAAGGCCGAGACCGGCCAGGGCGTCCGCGTCGGCGTCATCGACACGGGCATCGACTACACCCACGCGGACTTCGGGGGCCCCGGCACGCTCGCGGCATACAACGCCGCCAAGGCCTCCAACACGTTCACCCCCACCGCCAAGGTGGTCGGCGGCTACGACTTCGCCGGTGACGCGTACAACCCGAGCGAGGGCGTGACCACTCCGGTCCCGGACCCCAACCCGCTCGACTGCGAGGGCCACGGCTCCCACGTCAGCGGCACCACCGCCGGCCTCGGCGTCACCAAGGCCGGTGCCACCTACACCGGTGGTTACGACGTCGACATCGACCCGGCGACCCTCTCCATCGGCCCCGGTGTCGCACCGGGTGCCTCGCTGTACGCCCTCAAGGTGTTCGGCTGCGAGGGTGACACCAGCGTCGTCGGTGAGGCCCTCGACTGGGCGGCCGACCCCAACGGTGACGGCAACCTGTCCGACCGCCTCGACGTGGTCAACATGTCGCTCGGCTCCGACTACGGCTCCCCGGACGACCCGGACGCCGTGGCCTCCAACAACCTCGCTGCCCTCGGCACCGTCGTCGTCGCCTCGATGGGCAACGCCGGCGACGTCTACGAGGTCGGCGGCGCCCCCGGCAACGCCACCCGCGTGCTGGCCGTGGCCGCCTCGGACGACGGCAACGACGTCGTCGACGGCCTCAAGGTCGACAGCCCCGCCGGCATCGAGCCGGCGAACACCATCGACGGCGAGCAGGACAACGTCTTCGCGGCGCTGAAGTCGGTGGCGTACGACTGGGTGAACGACCCGGGCGTCACGAACACCGAGGTCGTCGAGATCGGTGACTGGAGCCAGCCGGCTTCGCCCACCAACAACATCGACGGCTGCTCGCCCTTCTCCACGGCCGATGCGGCCAAGGTCGCGGGCAAGATCGTGCTGACGCAGTGGTTCGACGGGACGGGTCGCCGCTGTGGCTCCGCCGGTCGCGCCCAGTTCGCCCAGGACGCCGGCGCCGCCGGTGTCATCTACGGCAGCGACGTCAACTCGTTCTCGGCCGGTGTCACGGGTGACGCGGACATCCCCGCGATGCTCACCGTCAACCAGGCCACCGTCGCCATCCGCGCGAAGCTCGAGGCCACCCCGGCCGTCCAGGTCTTCGCGACCATGACGAACGAGCTGCGCAACAGCGTCACGGTGAAGAACCCGGGTTCGATCGACAAGATCGCCGGCTTCTCCTCGCGCGGTGTCGGCATCGCCAACAACGTCAAGCCGGACGTCGCGGCTCCCGGTGTCACCACGTTCTCCGTCGCCGTCGGCACGGGCAACGAGGGCATCGCCGAGAGTGGCACCTCGATGGCTTCCCCGCACGTGGCCGGCGAGGCCGCCCTCGTGCGTGGCGCGCACTCGAACTGGACCTCCGAGGAGGTCAAGGCCGCCATCATGAACACGGCGACCCAGGACGTCTTCGTGGGCGACAACCACACCGGCAACGTCTACGGTCCGGAGCGAGTCGGCTCGGGTCGGGTCAAGGCCGACGCGGCCGTCGGCACGACCACGCTGGCCTACGTCAAGGACACCCCGGGTGCGGTCAGCGTGTCGTTCGGCCCGGTGGCCGTCACGGCGGCGACCACGACCCTCACCAAGACCGTCAAGGTGGTCAACAAGCGCCCGACCGGGACCGCGTCCTACACGATCGGTTACGCCGCGGCGCACCCGACCCCGGGCGTGACCTACTCGTTCAGCCCCAGCCAGATCAGCCTCCCGGCTGGCGGCTCGGCTGACGTCAAGGTCACGGCGACCATCACGCGCTCGGCCCTGCGGGCCGTTCCGGACCCGACCCGCCCGAGCGACCCGCTCGAGGTGGGCATCGACCAGAACTACCGCGCCGACGCCAGCGGCCGCATGGTCCTGACGCCGGTGGGCGCCACCACGGGCTCCAAGCTCCGGGTGCCGGTCTGGTCCGCTCCCCGTCCGGCCTCGGCCATGAAGGCCGCGGCGACCGTCACGGTCACCGGTGGCACGGTCAAGACGGGCAAGCTCGGGCTCAACGGCACGGGCGTCAAGCAGGGCAGTGGCAGCACCGGCTACGAGTCGTCGGTCTCCACGTTCCAGCTGCAGGGCACCAGCCCGATGATCCCGAGCTGCACGTCCACCCTGGTGGTCAACTGCATCGCCTTCGCCGACGACCGCTCGGCCGACATCCGCTACGTCGGTGCCGGCTCGGACGCTCCGACGTACCCGGCGGCAGACCTCGCCGAGGCGTTCGTCAGCTTCGGTGTCACCAGCCACGGACCGTGGCGCACCCCCGCCTCCTACACGGAGTTCGACGTGTACCTGGAGACGGACTCGAGCAGCCCGGGGCCTGACGCCGCGGTCTACAACACCCGGTTGGTCACCACGGACGACTACGACTACTTCCTCGCGGAGCTGGTCGACATCCGTCCGGGGAGCCCGACCGAGGGCGAGGTCCTCGACGACCAGCTGCTCAACGGCATCGACGGCTCCTTCGACACCAACGTCTTCAACAGCGACTCCCTGGCCCTCCCGGTCTCGGTGGGTGTGCTGAAGGACGCCGGTCTCATCACGGGTGCCACGCCGAAGATCAAGTACTGGGTGCAGTCCTACACGGCCGAGGCCGGCAAGGTCGACCAGGTGGGTTCCGCAGCCGCTCCGATGACGCTCAGCGTGGCCTCGCCCGCGCTGTCCGCCTACGGCGACTTCGCCACCCTGCTCAACTCCGAGCAGCCCGGCACGGTCCTCGACGTCCGTCGTGACGACGCAGCCATGGCCACGGACAAGCCCCAGGGCCTGTTCCTCATCCACCACCTGAACACCAACGGTGCTCGGGCCCAGGTGGTGCCGGTCCGGCTCGCGACCAAGACGACGCTCACCGCCAACGACCGCGATTTCAAGTACGGCTACCGCCCGACCTTGACGGCCACGGTCAGCCCGTCCGCAGCGACGGGTTCGGTGACGTTCTCGGACGGCAGCCGGGTCATCGGCACGGTCAAGCTCACCAGCGGCAAGGCGGTGCTCAAGGCACCAGTCCTGTCCAAGGGCACGCACAAGCTGACGGCGAGGTACACCGCCTCGACGGCGTACGCCCCGTCGACGTCGGCCGCCATCACGGTGGTCGTGCGCTGACCCTGCTCCACCCCGTGTGACCTCTGGGCCCCTGCCGACCGGCAGGGGCCCAGAGTCTTGTCCGGGCCGGCGTCGTGCGTCGTGCCGGGGGAGGACCTTGGGCTCAGAGCCAGGTGCCGCGGCGCAGGACCTGCCGCAGCTGGAGCCGGTCGTCGACCACGACCACGTCGGCGTGCTGCCCCGGGGCCAGGCTTCCGACGCGGGGGAGCGCCAGTGCCCTGGCCGGCGTGGCGGAGGCCGCGGTCACGGCATCGACCAGCGGGACGCCGAGGTCGTCGACCAGCCAGCGCACCTGCTCGAGCAGCGTGCTGACGCCGCCAGCGAGGGTGCCGTTGTCGCGCAGCCGCGCCGCCCGGCCGCTGACCGCCACGTCGAGCCCGCCCAGTGAGTAGGCGCCGTCGGGCAAGCCGCTGGCGGCCATCGCGTCACTGACCAGCGCGACCTGCCCGGGGCCGACGGTGTCGAAGAGCATCCGCACCGTCCCCGCGTCGAGGTGCACGCCGTCGGCGATCACCTCGAGCACCGCCTCGCGTCGTCCGGCGGCGGCGATGGCTGCCCCGACCGGGCCGGGGGACCGCGAGAGCAGCGGTGGCATGCCGTTGAACACGTGAGTGGCCAGCGGCACCCCGCCGCGCACGCCAGCGGCGGCTCCGGCGAGGGCGCGGGTTGCGGTCGCGTAATCGGCGTCGGTGTGCCCCAGGGCCGCGAGGGCACCCACGCTGGCGAGGGCCGTGGGCACGGTCTGGCCTCCGGGGCGCTCCGGAGCCCAGGTCATCTGCGCGAACGCTCCCTCGCCGGCCGCCTCGCCGAGGGCCTCGACGAGTGCGACGTCTGCGTCGACGAGGGCGGCAGGGTTCTGCGCGCCGCACCGGACCATCGACAGGAAGGGTCCCTCCAGGTGTATGCCGGCCAGCTCGCCGCTGCGGACGAGGTCACCGAGCGTGCGGGCTCCGGCGACGAGCACGGCGGCCGGCGCCGACACGAGCGACCCGACGACCGTCGTGGTGCCCTGGCCGTGGTGGTGGCGCGCGGCCCGATGCGACCCGCCCGCGTCGGGGCCGAACTCACCGCCGTTTCCGCCGTGGCAGTGGATGTCGACCAGTCCCGGCAGGAGGGTCAGCCCCGCCTGCCAACCGTCCGGCTCGGCCACCTCGGCCCAGTCGTCGGGCAGGGAGGCGCGCTCACCGGCATACGCGATGGTGCCCTCGGCGACCGCCACGGCACCGTCGCCCACGACGCGGTCGGGCAGGACGACCGCCCCGGTGAGCACGGTCCGGGAGGTGCGGGGGCTCGCAGAGGTCACGTGAGGATGATGGACCTGGACAGGTGTCGCGGTCGATCCGGGTCCACGCCGGCCTGCTGCGCCTTGGCGACGCACAGGCGGTGCAACCGCACCAGGTCGGCCAGCGGGTCGATGTCGCGGTGCTCGAACCGGGCCCCGGTGGCGCGCACGTCGTCGGCCAGTCCGTCGGGGACCTCGCCGAACGCCCAGGTGACCCGACCGGTGGTGGCGATGCTGATCGGACCGTGGCGGTACTCCATGGCGGGGTAGGACTCGGTCCAGAACTGCGCCGACTCGCGGAGCTTCAGGGCCGCCTCGTGCGCGAGCCCGATGGTCCACCCGCGGCCGACGAAGGTGAGCTGCTCGGCGTCGAGCAGGCCCGCCAACGCGGTCTGCTCGTCCTCGGCCAGGATCCCCTCGGCGTCGGCGATCGCAGCGGTCAGGTCCTCACCCAGGGTGGCCCGGAGCAGGGCCAGCGTCGTCGTCGCGAAACGCGTCTGCACGACCGACTGCTCGTCGACCTCGTCCATCATCAGCTGGTGCTTGGCCAGCCCCGGGATGGGCGTGCCGGCGGTGGCGACGATCGCCGTGGTGACCCGGCCGCGGGCCCGGAGCGCCTCGAGCAGCTCGACCACCTCGGTGGTGGTGCCGGACCGCGAGATGGCGACCACGTGGTCGTAGTCGCGCTCCAGCGGGTACTCGCTGGCGGCGAAGGCGTCGGTGTGGCCCTGGCCGGCTCCCTCGCGCAGGGCGGCATACGCCTGCGCCATGTAGTAGGACGTGCCGCACCCGGTCACGGCGACGCGGGCCCCGGGGGCCGGCAGGGCCGCGCGGGCCTCGGGCACGCGGGTGAGGACGGCCCGCCAGTCGGCGGCCTGGGTGGCGATCTCGGCCGCCAGATGCGAGGTGGTCACGGCGCAGCGCTCCTGTCGTGAACGAATGAGAGTGTTCTGATTGTGTAACCGTCACATTCGATCAGTCAAGCGCAGGAGGGTTTGGCGGTGGTTTGACCGGATTGCTGACCGAAAACGTCGGGAAATCCGGGCTCCAGGGGTTGACGAGGCTTCACGAGCGGGGCCAATCTGTCTCCCGGGCCTCGCGGATCTGAGCGAAGCGCGCTACAACCGGTACGAAACGATCAGTGCAGCGGAGCCTGGTCGTCCACCTGAGAACGTGAGGTAGAACGTGAGCACCAGACGACACCTGCCGACGGCGGGCCTGATCGCAGGCACCGCGGTGATGGCTCTCGGACTGGCCGCCTGTGGCGGCGGCACCGGGGCCGGGTCGACCGACGGCGGCGGCTCGGGCGGTAAGGCCACCACCATCAAGCTCGTCGCGGCCGAGTACTCCAAGGACCACACCAAGGCGTTCTGGGACCAGTTCGCCGCGGCCTACAAGACCAAGACGGGCAACACCCTCGAGGTCCAGATCGTCAGCTGGGACGACATCGACCAGCAGAGCTCCACGATGGTCCAGAACAACAACCCGCCGGACATCCTCAACCTCAACGCCTACGCGAGCTATGCCAAGGACGACCTGCTCTACAGCTCCGACGAGGTGCTGTCCGACTCGGTCAAGTCCGACCTGCTCGACGCGTTCGTCAAGTCCGGCACCTACAACGGCAAGATGTACGGCATGCCCGACCTCAGCTCGGCGCGGGCGATGTTCTACAACAAGACCCTGTTCAAGGAGGCCGGGATCGCCGCGCCGCCGAAGACCTGGGCCGAGTTCGAGGCCGACGCCCAGAAGATCAAGGACCTCGGCAAGGGCAACATCGGCTACGGGCTCCCGCTCGGGCCGGAGGAGGCCCAGGGCGAGTTCTCGATCTGGCTGTTCAACAACGGCGGCGACTGGAAGAAGGACGGCAAGTGGACCGTCAACAGCGCTGAGAACGTCGAGACGCTGACCTTCCTCAAGAGCCTCGCCACCAAGGGGCTGACCCAGAACAACCCCGGCAAGACGAACCGGCAGGACGCCTTCGACCTGTTCGCGTCGGGCAAGGTCGGCATGGTCGTCGGCTTCTCGCCGCTGGCGGGGACGCTCGACAAGGACAAGAAGGTCGACTACGGCGTCGCCCCGATGCCGACCAAGGCCGACGGCGGCACGCCGCAGACCTTCGGCGTCACCGACTACCTGATGGCCTTCAAGAAGAAGGGCAACCAGGACGCGGTCAAGGCGTTCTACGACCTCTACTACCAGAAGGACCAGGTCAACCAGTTCATCAAGGCCGAGGGGTTCCTGCCGGTCACCAAGTCCGGCATCCAGGAGTTCTCCTCCGACCCCGCGCTGAAGACCTACCTCGAGACCCTGCCGAACGCGCACCTGACGCCGACGGACGACCCCACCTGGGACAAGGTGAAGCTGGCGGTGCAGCAGAACCTCGGCACCGCGGTCACGGGTGACCCGAAGGCGGTCCTCGACAAGCTCCAGCAGTCTGCCGAGAACGGCGGCTGAGCGTGACCCAGCCGATCGGCGCCGGCGCGGGTGTGGTCGGGGAACCGGCCGCGCCCGCGCCGGCACCCGCGGGTGCCGGTGACCCCGGCGCGGGCACCGGCCGATGGGGTGGCCTGCGACGACGCGGGCGGGGCGGTCGAGGTGGCCGGGTGTCCGGGTGGACCGCCCTGCTGTGGCTGGCCCCCGCGCTCGCGCTGATCCTTGGGGTCGTCGTGTGGCCGGCCGTCGAGCTGGCGCGGGCCTCGCTGTCGCGCTACTCGATCACGGGTCTGCGCAAGGGCAGCGCGGGGCTCGACAACTACCGCAACGTGCTGGCCAACGACAGCCTCGGCACGGTCCTCACCAACACGCTGGTGTGGGTCGTCGCGGTCGTGGTGCTGACCATCGTGATCAGCCTCGGGCTCGCGCAGTTCCTCACCAAGGACTTCTGGGGTCGGCGACTGGTGCGCTGGGCGGTGATCGTCCCCTGGGCGGCCTCGCTCGTGATCACCGCGCGGTTGTTCAGCCTGATCTACAGCTACTACTACGGCACCCTCAACGCGGTGCTGCTCAACCTGCACGTCATCGACACGCCCATCGACTTCATCGGCAGCGACCGGTGGATCATGCCGTCGATGGTGGCGGTCGGTGTCTTCGTGTCGATCCCGTTCACCGCCTACGTCTTCGTGGCCGGGCTCAACGCGATCCCGACCGACGTCTACGAGGCGGCCCGGATCGACGGCGCCTCGCCGTGGAAGATCTGGCGGCTGATCACGCTGCCCCTGCTGCGGCCGGCGATCCTCGTGGCGACGGTGCTCAACATGATCTACGTCTTCAACAGCTTCCCGATCATCTACACCCTCAACGAGTCCAACCCCGGTTTCAGCCACGACACGACGATTACCTTCATGTACAAGCTTGCCTTCAAGAGTGCCGAGAAGGACGTCGGTCAGTCAGCCGCCGCCGGTCTGTTCAACGTCTGCCTCATCCTCGTGGCGGTCCTGGTCTACCTGCGGGTGTCCCGCTGGCGTGAGGAGGAGTCGTGACCGCGACGACGACGAAGACGACCGGTATGCCGCGTGGCACGGCTCCGAAGGCCGCTCGCCCCGGCGGGTGGCGCGGGATCCGGCCGTGGGCGATGCCGCTGATCGGGCTCGCGGTGGCGTTCGCCTTCCTCTGGCCCTACTTGGTGATGCTGCTCGACGCCTTCCGCCCCAGCAGCGACGTGGTGCGCACGCCGCCCTCGGTGCTGCCGGACGTGTGGAAGTGGACCACGTTCACCGAGGTGCTCGGCGACGAGCGCTTCCTCAACTGGCTGCGCACCTCACTCATCGTGGCGGTGTCGTCGACCGCGATCGTCGTCGTGGTCGCCATCCCGGCGGCCTACTTCACCGCCCGGTTCAAGTTCCGCGGGCGGATGGCGTTCCTGTTCCTGGTGCTGGTCACCCAGATGTTCTCGCCCACCTCGCTCGTGGTCGGCATCTACCGGGAGTTCTTCACCGTCAACCTGGTCAACACCTACCTGGCGCTGATCCTCACGAACGCCGCGTTCAACCTGGCCTTCGCGATCTGGATCCTGCACGGGTTCTTCGCCTCCATCCCGCGCGAGCTCGAAGAGGCCTCCGAGCTCGACGGGTGCAGCCGGTTCGGGACCTTGTGGCGGGTGATGCTGCCGCTCACCCTGCCGGGGCTGGTGACCGCGACGATCTTCACCTTCATCGCGGCCTGGAACGAGTACGTCGTGGCGCTGACGCTCATGCTGGACGACGCCAAGAAGCCGCTCACCGTGGGCATCAACTCCTACGTCACCGGCTACGAGCAGAACTGGGACCAGCTGTTCGGCGCCTCGATCATCGCGATCGTGCCCGTCGTGATCCTGTTCGCCGTCATCGAGAAGCACCTGGTCGGAGGGCTCACCTCAGGAGCCGTCAAGTGAGCGAGCCGGACGGCCGCGGTATGGACCGCGGGGCCCGGTGGAGTGCGCTGCTCGACCTGCTGGCCCAGCACGGCCGGCTCAGTGTGGCCCAGGTGGTCGAGTCGCTCGGGGTGTCGGAGGCCACGGTCCGCCGCGACTTCGGTGACCTGGCGGCCCAGCAGCTGGTCACCCGCACCCACGGCGGGGTGGTCGCCAGCGCCGTGGCCTACGACCTGCCCGCCCGCTACAAACAGGCTGGGAGCGACAGCGCGAAGGAGCGGGTCGCGACGTTCGCAGCCGACCTGGTGGCGGAGGGCTCGGTCGTGGGCTTCAACGGTGGCACCACGACCAGCGCCACCGCCCGGCGGCTGGCGGCGCGATCCGACCTCGCCGCGTCATCCAGGCGCCCGTCGATCACGGTCGTGACCAACGCGCTCAACATCGCCACCGAGATGGTGCTGCGGCCCTTCATCCGCTGCGTCTCGCTGGGCGGGGTCGCCCGGCCCGAGTCCTACGAGCTGTCGGGTCCGCTGGCCTCGATGGTGCTCGGCGAGCTGTGGCTCGACACCGTCGTGCTCGGAGTCGACGCGGTGTCGGCTGCAGGGGGTGCGACCTGCCAGCACGAGGGGGAGGCCGGCATCAACTCGATCATGGTGCAGCGCGCCGACCGGGTCATCGTCGTGGCCACCGGCGACAAGGTGGGACGTCGAGCCTTCGCGCGGATCTGCCCTTCGGAGCGGATCCAGGTGCTGGTCACCGACTCGTCCGCGCCGGCCGATGCGCTCGGCGACCTGCGGGCGGCCGGCGTCACGGTCGAGGTGGTCTGAGGGTGCGGGCCCCGCTGGTCGCCGCCGTGGACGTCGGCGGCACCCGGGTCAAGGCCGCCCTCGTCGACCCGGCCGGTCGCGAGGTCGTGTCCCTGACCGACCCGACACCGGCCGGCCTGGGCGCACCCGGCGCGCTGGTGGGTGTCGTGGTGGCCGCGGTCGAGGCGTTGCGCAGCCGGGCCACCGACGGCGGCGAACCGGTCGAGGTGTCGGCGTGCGGGGTGGTGGTGCCCGGCATCGTCGACGACGCGGCTGGTGTCGCGCGGTGGTCGGCCAACCTCGGGTGGCGCGATCTGCCGGTGGTGGAGCCGCTCGCCAGTGCGCTGGGCGTGCCCGTGGCACTGGGTCACGACGTCAGGGCCGGGCTCGTGGCGGAAGCCAGGTTCGGTGCGGCGCAAGGGTTCTCGAACGTGCTGTTCATGCCCATCGGCACCGGGATCGCCGGCGCGCTGATGCTCGACGGGCACGTGGTGGTCGCCGACGGCTGGAGCGGTGAGCTCGGCCACGTCGTGGTCGTGCCTGACGGACCGCCGTGCGGTTGCGGTGCCAGCGGGTGCCTCGAAGCAGTCGCGTCCGCGGCGGCCATCGAACGGGCGTATGCCGCCGCGTCGGGTCAGCGACGCGCGGGCGAGGCCATCGCGGCCCTGGTGGCCGAGGGTGACGAGGTCGCCAGCAGGGTCTGGGCGACAGCGGTGGACGCGCTCGCCCGCGCAGTGGTGCTGACCACGACGCTCACCGGGGTCAGCCGGGTGCTGGTCGGCGGCGGGCTGGCCCACGCTGGTGACGTGCTCCTCGGGCCGCTGCGCGACGCCGTGGCGGCCTCGCTCACCTTCCAGCGGCGGCCCACCATCGCCGAGGCGGCGCTCGGCGACCGCGCTGGTTGCCTGGGTGCCGCCTGCCTCGCCTTCGACCTCGCCTGACCCAGGTCTTTGAAGGGTTGACCACACCCTGGCGTGGTCAACCCTTCAAACTCTGCCGACCACGCGGCATACCCTCGGGGCATGAGTGACCTGCAGTGCGCTGCCACGCTCCTGATCGCCCGCCACGGGGACGCGGAGTACGGGCACCCTTCGGTGCTCTCGGACGAGGGGGGCTGGCTCTCGGCGAAGGGGATCGACCAGACCCTCACCCTCGCCCAGTCGCTGGCCGACCGGCGGGTGGCTGCCGTGCGCACCAGCGTCCTGGGGCGCGCGGTGCAGTCGGGCGCCGTCGCGGCCGAAGTGCTCGGCGTGAACGCGGAGGCGGTCGAGGGGCTCGAGGAGTTCTCGGTCGGCGCGCTCGCGGGACGGCCGCACGACGACCCCGAGCTGCAGTCGATCTTCATGGCCTGGGTGCACGGCGACCTGCGGCGCCGGATCCCCGGCGGGGTGAACGGCGAGGAGGTGCTCGGTGCCTACCGCGAGGCGCTCCAGTCGATCGCCGACCAGTTTCGGGGCGAGACCGTGCTGGTCTTCTCGCACGGCGGTGTGATGTCGTTCGTGCTGCCCCGCATCGCCGGCAACCTGCGCGACGACCTCGCGGCCGCGAAGTTCCTGCCCAACTGCGCTGTCGCGGAGGTGGCCGTGGACGGCGACGGGTTCGAGGTGCGCAGCTGGCCGGGGTCGACCGACCGCACCGTCGTGTGAACGCGTCGCTATCTCATGCAAAAGGCGAGTTAGCGCCGTCCCGGGCAGTCGGTAACTCGCCTTTTGCATGAGATACCGACGCTGGGAGCGGGTCAGAAGAGGCGGTGCTCGCTGTTGTCGATGCCCTTGAGCGCGTCGTAGTCGAGGGTCACGCAGCGGATGCCGCGGTCGGTGGCGAGCGTGCGGGCCTGCGGCTTGATCTCCTGGGCGGCGAAGACGCCGGTGACGGGGGACAGGTGCGGGTCCCGGTTCATCAGCTCGAGGTATCGGGTCAGCTGTTCGACGCCGTCGATGTCACCGCGCCGCTTGATCTCCACGGCGACCGACCCCCCAGCCGCGTCCCGGCACAGGATGTCGACGGGGCCGATCGCCGTCATGTACTCGCGCCGGACCAGGCTCCAGCCGTCGCCGAGGGTGTGGATGTGCTCGGCGAGCAGCTTCTGGAGGTGGGCCTCCACGCCGTCCTTCACCAGCCCCGGGTCCACGCCGAGCTCGTGGGACGAGTCGTGCAGCACCTCGTGGATGAGCACCCGCAGCCGATCCTCCGACTTGGCGTGCTGCACCAGCCAGACGGTGGTGACGCCGTCAGCGACCTCGTGGTCCTCCGGCGAGACCTCGGCCATCGCACAGGGGGGAGACATCCAGTTGAGTGGCTTGTAGGAGCCGCCGTCGCTGTGCACCAGCACCGACCCGTCGGCCTTGACGAGGAGCAGCCTCGTCGCGAGGGGGAGGTGGGCCGTCAGCCGTCCCTCGTAGTCCACCGCACACTTCGCTATCACCAGCCGCACGAGGGGTCACTCTACGGGGAGGGAACCGTTGCGTCGTGCGGGGTCCGTGGCGCACACTCGGAGCACAGAGGTGAGCTGGTATGCCAAACGTCGCGGGCAACGTCGCCGGTCTCGTCCTCGTGATCGGCACACTCGTGAGCGGGGTGCGTTGGCTCACCACCGGCCGGCCACCGCGGATCCTGCGTCCGGCGATCAGGAGGCTCCAGGCACGGCGCGATCTGCGGCGCCCCGTGCCCGAGCCGATCCCCCCGATCCTGCTCGCGATGGAGCTCAGCCGGTTGGCCGCCCACATCCGGCGGGTCGAGGCCGGTGACCAGCCCCGCAAGGCCGAGCGACTGATGGCGGCCCGGCTCGCCTACGACCACGCCCTGCGTGACTACTGCCGGGCCGTCGACATCCCGGTGCCCACGGCGATCTTCGGCCTCTCCCGCGAACAGCGGTTCCACATGGAGTCGGCCCTGATCGGCGCCGGTCACGACTGGTGAGGCGCGCCGCCGCTCCCGCACCTGGTGGGCGGGCAGGGTGGTGACCGTCACGCTGCCCGGGGGTCCACTCGGCATACCGGCTCTGCCAGACTTCGCCGCATGGCTCGGGAGTTCAGCAAGGTCGGAGTGATCGGTCTCGGCACCATGGGTGCCGGCATCGTCGAGGTGTTCGCGCGCAACGGCATCGATGTCGTGGCCGTCGAGGTGGACCAGGCGGCGGTGGACAAGGGCCGCGGGGTGCTGGAGCACTCCACCGGGCGCGCCGTCAGCCGCGGCAAGCTGAGCGAGGAGGAGCAGGCGGCGCTGCACGCCCGCGTGCACTTCACCCCGAGCCTCGACGAGCTCGCCGACTGCCAGCTGGTCGTCGAGGCGGTGCCCGAACAGCTCGACCTCAAGAAGGAGCTCTTCGGCAAGCTCGACACGATCGTCGGGCCGGACGCAATCCTGGCCACCAACACCTCGTCGCTGTCCGTCACCGAGATCGCGGTCGCCACCGGCAACCCGAAGCGGGTCGTCGGCATGCACTTCTTCAACCCCGCCCCGGTCCTGCAGTTCGTCGAGGTCATCCGCACCGTCGTCACCGAGGACGAGGTGTTCGAGGACGTCAAGGCGCTCGCCCAGCAGCTCGGCAAGCAGCCGGTCATCGTCGGCGACAAGGCCGGCTTCATCGCCAACGCCCTCTTGTTCGGCTACCTCAACCACGCCGTCTCGATGTACGAGTCGCGCTACGCCAGTCGTGAGGACATCGACGCGGCAATGCGGCTCGGCTGCGGCTACCCGATGGGCCCGCTGGCGCTGATGGACCTGATCGGTCTCGACACCGCCTACGAGATCCTCGACACGATGTACAAGCAGGGGCGCGACCGACTGCACGCGCCGAGCCCGGTCATCAAGCAGATGGTCAGCGCGGGGCTCAAGGGCCGCAAGAGCGGCCGCGGGTTCTACACCTACGCCGAGCCCGGCAGCAGCCAGGTCGTGGACGACGCCCTCACCCCGCGCCCCGCCGGCGAGGCCGCGGCCTCCCTGCGTGCGATCCGCACGGTCGGCGTCGTGGGCTCCGGCACGATGGCGACCGGCATCATCGAGGTCTTCGCCAAGGCCGGCCTCGACGTCACCTACGTCACCCGCAGCCAGGCCAAGGTCGACGCCGTCACGTCAGGCGTCACCAAGTCGCTCGAGAAGGCCGTCCAGCGCGGCAAGCTCTCACAGGAGGACCGCGAGGCGGCGCTCGGCCACCTCACCGGCACCACCTCGCTGGACGCCCTCGCGACCGTCGACCTCGTGGTCGAGGCCGTGGTCGAGGACCTGGCCGTCAAGCGCGCGCTCTTCGAGAACCTCGACGAGATCTGCAAGCCCGGCGCGATCCTGGCGACCACCACCTCGTCGCTGCCCGTCGTCGACTGCGCCGCCGCCACGTCACGTCCCCAGGACGTCATCGGCATGCACTTCTTCAACCCCGCGCAGGTCATGCAGCTGGTCGAGGTGGTGCACACCGTCTCGACCGCGGCCGAGGTCGTCGCCACGGTGCAGGACCTCTGCGCCAAGGTCGGCAAGCACGCCGTGACCTGCGGCGACCGGTCGGGCTTCATCGTGAACGCGCTGCTCTTCCCCTACCTCAACGACGCGGTGAAGATGCTCAGTGCCAACTACGCCACGGCCGACGACATCGACACCGCGATGAAGACCGGCTGTGGCCTGCCGATGGGGCCGTTCGAGCTGCTCGACGTGGTCGGGAACGACGTCTCGCTGGCGATCCAGCGCGAGCTCTACCTCGAGTTCCGCGAGCCCGGGTTCGCACCCGCGCCGCTGTTGGAGCACATGGTCACCGCCGGCTACCTGGGCCGCAAGACCGGCCGCGGCTTCCGCACCTACGCCTGAGACCATGGGCGCATGCCCCGCGCCAACCGTCGTCGCCGTGACGACACCCCGCTGAACTTCGACCGCGCGGTCGGTGGCACCGCGCGGCGCGAGTCGTATGCCGGGGGCGAGTGGTTCGTGCGCCGCGTCACCGGCAGCGGGGCGAGCCGCGCGTACCTGTGCCCCGGGTGCCAGCAGGACATCCCGGTCGGCACGCCCCACGTGGTCGCCTGGCCCGCCGACGGGATCGGCGGGCTCGACGAGCGCCGGCACTGGCACACCCCGTGCTGGGAGGCGCGCGAGCGACGCACCTCCCGCGGCTCCTACCGCTGACTGCTGACTGCTGACTGTTGGCGTCCCTCGCCACGACGTGGCGTGGTCTCCGCGGACCGTCAGTGGCGGCGCTGGCGGGGGATGAGCACCTCTTCGTAGAGGAGGAGCAGGCCCGCGGCGACCGGGATGGCGAGGAGGGCGCCGAGCACCCCCAGCAGGGTGCCGCCGGCGAGGGCGGCGACGACGGTGACCGCGCCGGGCACCGAGACGGTGCGCTGCATGATCCGCGGCGCCACGACGTAGTTCTCGAGCTGCTGGTAGATCACGTAGTAGATGAGGGCGATGATCGCCTTCTTCGGCTCGTCGAAGATCGCGACCAGGCACACGAGCGCCGCCCCGATCGTCGCACCCACCATGGGGATGAGGCCGAGGAAGCCGACGGCGACAGCGAGCACCGCGGCATACGGGATGCCGACGATCATCATCATGATCCACGAGCAGATGGCGTTGATCGTCGCCACGGCGACCTGGCCGATGGCGTAGGAGCCGGTGCGCCGCATGATCTCCTCGGACAGCGACTCGACGCGAGGGCGGCGCGAGGCGGGCACCATGGCGTAGGCGGCCTGCTTGACCCGCGGGAGGGATGCGAGCAGGAACAGCGTCAGCACGAGCACGGTGAAAGCCTGGAAGATCCCGCCGATGACCGCGGCACCCACGCCGAGGACGCCGCCGAAGACCTGCCCGACGAAGGAGCCGTCGCTGATCCGCTTGGTGAACTCCGCCTGGATCTTGTCGACCACGTCGTAGTGCTGGTCGAGGTCCTTGACGAAGCGGCTGCCCAAGATCTGGTCGAGGTAGTCGGGCGCCTTCTGGGCCAGGTCGGTGCCTTGCGAGATGACCGGCGGCACGACGACCAGCCCGAGCAGCGTGAAGACCGCCACGACCCCGGCGAAGACCAGCGCGACGGCCCCGCCGCGGCGCAGGCCCTGCCGGGTCAGGAACTCGACGAGCGGGTTGAGCGTGAGGGCCAGGAAGAAGGCGACGACGACCAGGGTGAGGACCGTGGTCAGCCGCCCGAGCGTGTTCCAGAGCAGCAGCGCCGCCAGCACCCCGATGGCGCCGACGAAGCCCACGTAGAAGGGCGACTGGCGGTTGAGGGGACGACCGGCTCGACCGTACCGGCGGCCGTCGTCGGACGAGTCGCTGCCGGAGCCGACCCGGTCGGGGCCGTCGTCGGGGCGGTGTCCCTCGGAGCCCGGGTTCGTCGCCAGCGCTTCACCAGCCTGCTCGCCGGGCTCGTCGCCGTCGCCGTCGCCGGCGGTGCGTCGGGAGGGCAGCAGGTCGGACAGCAGCTCACCCAGCTCGCTGCTGTGCTCGCGCTGCTGGTGGGGGTGGTTGCTGGCGTCCAGCGCGTCCCGCTGGGTGCGCCGGAACTCTCTCCACCGGTCGAGCACTGACATGCGACGACCCTATGGCACCAGAGGGTGCTCAGCCCGTGAAGGCGCAGGTCAGGCGTTGCGCCAGCGGCAGGTCAGGCAGGTCAGGCGTTGCGGAAGCGGTTGATCTGCGACAGCAGTCCGGCGCGCTTGTCCTCGTCCGTCACACCCAGGCCGACCTCCGGCGCGAGGGTCAGCACGCCGACCTTGCCCTGGTGGGCGTTGCGGTGAACGTCGAGGGCGGCCTGGCCCACCTCGTCCATCGCGTAGGTCTTGGAGAGGGTCGGCTGGATGAGGCCGCGGTTGATCAGCTCGTTGGCCTCCCATGCCTCGCGGTAGTTCGCGAAGTGGCTGGAGACGATCCGCTTGAGGTTCATCCACAGGTAGCGGTTGTCGTACTCGTGCAGGTAGCCGGAGGTCGAGGCGCAGGTCACGATCGTGCCGCCCTTGCGCGCCACGTAGACGCTGGCGCCGAAGGTCTCCCGGCCGGGGTGCTCGAACACGATGTCGACGTCGTAGCCACCGGTCAGCTCGCGGATCTTCTTGCCGAGCCGCTGCCACTCGCGGGGGTCCTGCGCGGTGTTGTCGTCGTTCCAGAAGCGGTAGCCCTCGGCGCTGCGGTCGATGATCAGCTCGGCGCCCATGTCGCGGCAGATCTCGGCCTTCTCGGGGGAGGAGACGACGCAGATCGGCGTGGCGCCGCCCGCGAGCGCCATCTGGGTCGCGTAGGACCCGAGGCCGCCGGAGGCGCCCCAGATGAGGACGCGGTCGCCGAGCTTCATGGCCGCACCGTTCTTGGACACCAGCTGCCGGTATGCCGTGCTGTTCACCAGCCCGGGCGAGGCCGCCTCCTCCCACGACAGGTGCGCGGGCTTGGGCATCAGCTGGTTGGACTTCACGATGGCCAGCTCGGCGAGGCCGCCGAAGTTGGTCTCGAAGCCCCAGATCCGCTGCTGCGGGTCGAGCATCGTGTCGTTGTGGCCCTCGGCGTCCTCGAGCTCGACCGAGAGGCAGTGCGCCACGACCTCCTGGCCGGGCGTCCACTTCGTCACACCGGGACCGGTGCGGAGCACGACGCCGGCGAGGTCGGACCCGACCACGTGGTAGGGCAGGTCGTGCCGCTTGGCGAACTCGGAGGTGCGGCCGTAGCGCTCCAGGAAGCCGAACGTCGAGACCGGCTCGAAGATGGAGGTCCAGACGGTGTTGTAGTTGATCGCGCTGGCCATCACGGCGACCAGGGCCTCGCCCGGTGCGAGCTCCGGGACCGGCACCTCGTCCACGTGCAAGGACTTGCGGGGGTCCTTGTCCTTGCTGTCCAGGCCCTCGAACATCCCCACCTCGTCCTTGTGCACCGTCACGGCGCGGTAGGTCTCGGGGATGGACAACCCGGCATACGTCTCACGGGTGCGGTCCCCGGAGAGGATGGCGTCGCGGATTTCCTTCATCGGTTGTGGCTCCTCGGCGTCGTCGGCACGGCTGCAGCCGAAACTACTGCTGGGTAAGGCGATCCGGTCGCAGGTGAGACTCCGGTCACGCGGTGACCTACCTCACCCGCGCCCGTGGTCGCCACCGTCGCGCACCACCGGTATGCCGTGCGGCCGGACGGCGTGTGCCGGGTGCTCAGTGCGTCTCGTGGGCGGGCTGGACCAGCTCGACGAGGATGCCGCCGGCGTCCTTGGGGTGGATGAAGTTGACGCGGGAGTTGGAGGTGCCCCGCCGCGGCTCGTCGTAGAGCAGGCGCAGGCCGTGGTCGCGGAGCACCTGGCTGACGGCTTCGACGTCCTCGACCCGGTAGGCAACCTGCTGCACGCCCGGTCCGGAGCGGTCGAGGAACTTGGCGATGGTCGACTCGGGGGACAGGGGTGCGAGCAGCTGGATGTGCGACCCGCTGCCGCCCACGGCCATCATCGCCTCGCGCACGCCCTGCTCCTCGTTGACCTCCTCGTGGGCCAGCGCCATGCCGTAGGTGTCCCGGTAGAAGGCGATCGCCTCGTCGAGGTCACGGACCGCGACGCCCACGTGGTCGATGGCGGAGAAGAGTTCGGTCGGGAGGTGGCTCATGGCCACCACCGTAGGCACGCAGCGGCGGCCCCGACAGGGGGAGAGCATGTGGTGCTGCCCACCCAGCGGGGGCCGCGGCGGTGGCCCCTAGACTGGCGCCCATGTCCGCACTGTCCAGGGACGACGTCGCGCACCTCGCCGGCCTCGCCCGCATCGACCTGTCCGACGTGGAGCTCGACCGCATGGTCGGCGAGCTGGGCGTCATCCTCGAGTCCGTCGCCAAGGTCCAGGAGGTCGCTGCCGACGACATCGAGCCGATGTCGCACCCGCTCCCGCTGACCAACGTCACCCGGCCCGACGAGGTCCGGCCCTCCCTCGGGGCCGAGGCGGCCCTGGCCGGCGCCCCGGAGCAGGAGCAGCAGCGCTTCTCCGTCCCGCGCATCCTCGACGAGGACTGAGCAGGCGCGCTCCGCGCGCCGCCCGTGACAGAACCCCCGCGCCACCACCCTGCGCCAGAACCTGAGACCAAGGATCACCACTCGTGAGCACCGACATCACCCGCTCCAGCGCTGCCGAGCTGGCGCACGCCCTCGACTCCCGTGAGCTCAGCTCCGTCGAGGTCGTCCAGGCACACCTCGACCGGATCGCCGCCGTCGACGCCGACGTGCACGCCTTCCTCCACGTCGACGGCGAGGGCGCGCTGGCCGCAGCCCGCTCGGTCGACGAGCGCCGCGCAGCGGGGGAGGAGCTGCACGTCCTCGCCGGCGTGCCGATCGCGGTCAAGGACGTGATGGCCACCCAGGGCCTCCCGACGACCTGCGGCTCGAAGATCCTCGAGGGCTGGATCCCGCCCTACGACGCGACACTGGTGACCCGGCTCCGCGCCGCCGGCATGCCGATCCTCGGCAAGACCAACATGGACGAGTTCGCGATGGGCTCCTCCACCGAGCACTCGGCCTACGGCCCCACGCACAACCCCTGGGACCTCACCCGCATCCCCGGCGGGTCGGGAGGTGGCTCCTCGGCCGTCGTCGCGGCATACGAGGCGCCGCTGGCCATCGGCACGGACACCGGCGGCTCGATCCGCCAGCCGGCCGCCGTCACCGGCACGGTCGGCGTCAAGCCGACCTACGGCGGGGTCTCCCGCTACGGCCTCGTGGCGCTGGCCTCCAGCCTCGACCAGGCCGGCCCGTGCACCCGCACCGTCCTCGACGCGGCCCTGCTCCACTCCGTCATCGGTGGCTTCGACCCGATGGACTCTACGTCGATCGACGCGCCGGTGCCGCCGGTCGTCGAGGCGGCCCGCCGGGCCGACGTCAAGGGACTCAAGGTCGGCGTCATCAAGGAGCTCGGTGGCGAGGGCTACCAGGCGGGGGTGCGGGCGCGCTTCGACGAGTCGGTGGCCCTGCTCCAGGAGGCGGGCGCCGAGGTCGTCGAGGTCTCCTGCCCGAGCTTCGACTACGCGCTCGCGGCCTACTACCTGATCCTCCCGAGCGAGGCGTCGTCCAACCTCGCCAAGTTCGACGCCATGCGCTACGGCCTCCGCGTGCTGCCCGAGGGGGTCGACGACCCGAGCGCCGAGCAGGTCATGGCGGCCACCCGCGACGCGGGTTTCGGCGACGAGGTGAAGCGCCGCATCATCCTGGGCACCTACGCGCTGTCCAGCGGCTACTACGACGCCTACTACGGCCAGGCCCAGAAGGTGCGTCGCCTGATCGCGAACGACTTCGCCAAGGCGTTCGACCAGGTCGACGTCCTGGTCAGCCCGACCTCGCCCACCACCGCGTTCCGGATGGGCGACAAGCTCGACGACCCGATGTCGATGTACCTCCAGGACGTCGCGACGATCCCCGCGAACCTCGCCGGGGTGCCGGGCATGTCCCTGCCCAGCGGCCTCGCCGACGAGGACGGCCTCCCCACCGGCATCCAGATCCTGGCGCCGGCCACGCAGGACCAGCGCCTCTACGGAGTCGGTGCGGCGCTCGAGAGGATGCTGCTGGACCGATGGGGTGCGCCGCTGCTGGCCAAGGCCCCCGAGCTGACCGCGAAGGGAGCCTGACCATGTCCACCACCATCGCCGAAGAGATCGTCGACTACGACGAGGCGCTCGAGCGCTACGACCCCGTGATGGGTCTCGAGGTGCACGTCGAGCTCAACACCGCGACCAAGATGTTCTGTGGCTGCGCGACCGGGTTCGGCGCCGAGCCGAACACCCAGGTCTGCCCGGTCTGCCTCGGCCTGCCCGGCGCCCTGCCGGTGGTCAACGAGAAGGCCGTCGAGTCCGCGATCCGGATCGGCCTCGCGCTGAACTGCGAGATCGCCGAGTGGTGCCGGTTCGCCCGGAAGAACTACTTCTACCCGGACATGCCGAAGAACTTCCAGACCTCGCAGTACGACGAGCCGATCGCCTTCGAGGGCCACCTCGACGTCGAGCTCGAGGACGGGACCACCTACCGGGTCGAGATCGAGCGCGCCCACATGGAGGAGGACACCGGCAAGTCGCTGCACATCGGCGGCGCGACCGGCCGCATCCACGGCGCCGACCACTCGCTGGTCGACTACAACCGCGCCGGGATCCCGCTCATCGAGATCGTCACCAAGCCACTGACCGGTGCGGGTGCGCGGGCGCCCGAGGTGGCGCGCGCCTACGTCGGTGCGCTGCGCGAGCTGTTGCGCGCCCTCGGGGTGTCCGACGTGAAGATGGAGCAGGGCTCGCTGCGCTGCGACGCCAACGTGTCGCTGCGTCCGCGGGCCACCAGCGGTCAGTCGCAGGACGACGTGCCGCTCGGCACCCGCACCGAGACCAAGAACGTGAACTCGCTGCGCAGCGTCGAGCGGGCGGTCCGCTACGAGATCACCCGCCACGCGGCGATCCTCGACAAGGGCGAGAAGATCACCCAGGAGACGCGGCACTGGCACGAGGACACCGGCGTCACCACGAGTGGTCGCGAGAAGTCCGACGCCGAGGACTACCGCTACTTCCCGGAGCCCGACCTGGTGCCGGTCGCACCGACCCGCGAGACCGTCGCATCGCTGCGTGGCACCCTGCCCGAGCCTCCTGGTGAGCGTCGTCGGCGGCTCCAGAACGACTGGGGTTACAGCGATCTCGAGATGCGTGACGTGATGAACGCCGGCGCGGTCGAGCTCATCGAGGAGACCGTCGCGGCAGGTGCCACGCCGGCCGGCGCACGCAAGTGGTGGACCGGCGAGCTGGCCCGCCGCGCGAACGCCGAGGGCAAGGGCGTCGAGGAGTTCGGTGTCACGCCGGCCCACATCGCCGAGCTCGACGGGCTGGTCCGTGCCGGCCGGCTCAACGACTCGATGGCGCGCCAGGTGCTCGACGGCGTGATCGCCGGCGAGGGTGCCCCGAGCGAGGTCGCGGACGCCCGTGGCCTCGAGCTGGTGCAGGACGACGGAGCGCTGGAGGCGGCGGTCGACACCGTCATCGCGGCCAACGCCGACGTCGCCCAGAAGGTGCGCGACGGCAAGGTGCAGGCTGCTGGTGCGCTCATCGGCCAGGTGATGAAGGAGATGAAGGGTCAGGCCGACGCGGGCAAGGTGCGCGAGCTGATCCTCGCCAAGCTCACCTAGCGGCGGCCGCCGCCCAGGAGGCCGCCGAGGACGTCGGTGATGATCGAGCCGGTGTCGACGCCTCCTGACTGGGTGCCCTTCGTGGCGCCTCCCAGGACCTGGCCGAGGATGTCGCCGAGGCCACCGCCCGGGGAGGCGCCGGCGCCGGTCTGGGTGGCGTCGGCCGCGCCACCGAGGACCTTCTTGGCCAGCCAGGAGAGCACGATCGGCGCCAGGATCGGGATCAGCTTGGCCAGCAGTCCCTTGCCGGCAGAGCCGCCGACGCCCCCGAGCTGGTTGACCACCTGGTCGCGGTTGTCGCCGAAGATGTGCTGGGCGATCTTGTCGCCCTCGCCCTCGTCGACCTGGTCGAGGTCGACGCCGCCCTCGACCAGCCCTGGGTCGTGCTGCCCGAGCGCCTCGGCGAGCGACGCTGCACCGGCCGGGTCGGCCGCGTTGGCGTCGAGACCACCGAGCAGGGCGGGGAGCGCGGTCCGCGCCGCCTGCTCGACCTCGGCCGGGTCGGCTCCCACCCGCTGCGCGAGCTGCCCGAGGTCGACCTGCGACAGGATCTCGTCCACTGCTGACATGCTGCCCCCTTCAGAGGTGGCCGGCCGTCGTTGGCCCAGCCCTGCGGTCAACGTACCGCCGGAACCGCGCCCTGGGCAGGTCTAGAGGTCGTCGAGGGACAGCGCGACCACCCGGTCGTCATCGGGGCCGGGAGTGCCGCGGAAGGTGTTGCTGGTCAGCACCCACAGTCGGCCGTCGGGCGCCGCAACGGCGTCGCGCAACCGGCCGTACTTCCCCTGCAGCAGTCGGTCGGGCTCACCGATCCCGTTGCTGGTCAGGGGGATCCGCCAGAGCGACTCACCCCTCAGTGCGGTCATCCACACTGCATCATTGGCGACCGCGATCCCACTGGGCGATGCGTCCGACGTGGGCCACTGCACCAGCGGGTCGGTGAAGCCGGAGCGGCCCGCCTTGCCCTCCACGACCGGCCAGCCGTAGTTGCGGCCCGGGCGGATGAGGTTGAGCTCGTCCCACTGGTTCTGGCCGAACTCGCTGGCGAACATCCGGCCGTCCGGGGCCCACGCGATGCCCTGCACGTTGCGGTGCCCGTAGCTCCACACCGGGGAGTCGCCGAAGGGGTTGCCCGGAGCCGCCCGGCCCTCCCTGGTGACCCGCAGGATCTTGCCGCCGAGTGCCCCCTTGTCCTGTGACCGGTCGGTGTCCCCGGCATCTCCGGTCGTCACATAGAGGAACCCGTCCGGGCCGAACGCGAGCCGACCGCCGTTGTGGTTCCCGGCCTTGGGTATGCCGCGCAACACCACCGTGGGCTCCGTCGCCGTGCCGTCGGCGAAGGTCAGCCGCACGACGCGGTTGTCCGACGCGGCGGTGTAGTAGACGAAGATGCTGTGGTCGGTGGCGAAGTCGGGGGAGACGGCCACCCCGAGCAGGCCGCCCTCGCCGTCCGGCTGGACGCCCCGCACCGCGCCGAGCACGGTCGGCTGCTGGCCGGACCGCACCTGCAGGAGCTGCCCCTTGTCACGGAGTGTCACCAGTGCCGAGCCGTCCGGGAGGAACGCCAGCCCCCACGGCACGTCGAGGTCCTTGGCGATGGTCGCGGTCGCGGGACTGCTCGTGGGGCTCGGGCCGGTGGTCGTCGACGACCCCGCGCTCGTCGTGTCGCTGGGCGAGGTGCTCACGACCGGCGCGGACACCGTGCCGGTGCCGTCGGGGTCCTCACCGGAGCAGGCGCCGAGCGCCAGGACGGCAGCCACCCCACCCGTGGTGGCGGCCCGCACGAGGGTGCGACGCGGACGGAACGGTGCACGCTGCATACCCCATTGTGCGTGATCGGCCGGAAGTGCGCCCGCACGCTGGTGGCCGGCGTGGACGCAGCGTCGGCCCTGCGCCGGACGGCGCTAGCGTGCAGGGCATGACTCTGGTGACGCTGCCCGGCCGGGAGTGGGTCCAGGCCGTGGGTCCCATCTCCGGCCTCGAGCTCGCAGTGTGGGAGATGGACGGTCCGCCTGACCGGGCCGACGAGGTGCGGGTGGTGGTGCCGCCCTACGTCGGAGCCGGTCCCCGCCTCGGCCGCCTCGCCGAGGTGCCGCACCTCGAGCTGGTGCAGCTGTTGACGGCGGGCTACGACGACGTCCTGAGTGTCCTGCCCGATGGCGTCCAGCTCGCCAACGCGACAGGGGTCCACGACGCGTCGACCGCCGAGCTGGCCGTCGCGCTCACCCTGGCGAGCCTGCGCGACTTCCCGGACTTCTTCGCGGCGCAACGAGATCGGACCTGGCTGCCTTCGGTCTTCCACCACGCGCTCGCCGACAAGCGGGTGCTGGTGCTCGGCTACGGGTCGATCGGGCGAGCGGTGGCGGCGCGGCTCACGCCGTTCGAGGTGCAGGTCACCGCGGTGGCCAGCAGGGCCCGCGCAGGCGATGACCTGGTGCGGTCGGTGCACGGGGTGGACGAGCTCCCGGTGCTGCTGCCGGACCACGACGTCGTCATCGTGATCGTGCCACTGAGCGAGCACACCGCCGGGCTCGTCGACGACGCGTTCCTCGCCGCCATGCCCGACGGGGCCTTGCTGGTCAACGTCGCCCGCGGTGGTGTCGTCGACACCGACGCCCTCGTGCGACACGCGCAAGCGGGTCGGATCCGTGCCGCCCTCGACGTCACCGACCCCGAACCGTTGCCGGGCGACCACCCCTTGTGGGTCACGCCGAACGTCCTCATCACCCCGCACGTCGGCGGCACCTCCACCGCGTTCATGCCGCGTGCCGCGCGGCTGCTCCAGGACCAGCTCGGCGCCTATGCCGCGGGCCGACCTCTGCGCAACCTCGTCACCTGATCCGAGCGGTCACCCCTGTGCCCGGCCCATGCCGATGCGGTCGACGACGAGCGAGGGCACGTGTGCCGCCTGGGCCTCGTCGCCGGGCGTTGCACGGTCGGGGAAGTCGAACACCGCGACCATCGACTGCATCGGGTAGTCGGGGACCAGGTCGACGGTGCGGATGACGACGTCGTCGACGGTGAAGGTCGCGCCCTGCGGCGTCCAGTCCACTGCGTACGTGTGGAAGTCGCGGACGTCGATCGCCACCCGGGGCGCGGCGAAGTCGTCGCGCAGACGGGGGTCGCGGAACGGGTGCACGCCCATGCCGACCGCCGCGTCCCCGGGAGTGACGGCGTCGCCGAAGACCTCGACCACGCAGAGCTCGCCGCAGCGGTCGGGCTGGTCCTCGAGACCGACCAGCCACCAGGCCGCCATCGAGCGAGCGGTGAGGTCCATCCGGGCCCGCATCTCGAGCCGGCCGAACCGCGGCGTCCACCCCCACCTGGTCTCCTGGGCCTCCCGCACGACTGAACCCTCCCGCACCGGCTGCTGGCCCACGGTGCTGCCGGCCGGACCGGAGAAGACGCCGGACTGGATCCCGGACACCCGCAGCGGGTCGTGGTCGTCAGGGCACCACAGGCCCTGGTCGACCGGGACCATGAGGTGCAGCGCGGAGTCGCGCACGACGTAGGTGGCGGCGCTCGCGGCCCTCGAGCTCCACTGGGGGAGGTAGGAGCGGACCCAGACCGTGGGGTCGAGGTCGTCGCCGTCGAACTCGTCGACGAAGTCCTGGTGGGCCGGGTCGTCCTGGCTGCGCGGGGAACTCGACATGGGCCCATCGTGGCGGGTGCCACCGTCAGTCGTCAGTGCCATGCTGACGGCATGAACGAGACGGTGGTGGGGATCGGGACGCGCAAGGGGCTGTGGCTGGCCCGCAGCGAGGATCGGCAGTCGTGGCGGGTGGAGGGCCCGCACTTCCTCATGAGCGAGGTGCTGTCGCTGCTGTTCGACACCAGGCGCGAGGTGCCGAGGCTGCTGGTGGGGTTCCGGTCGTCGCACTGGGGTCCGTCTCTCCAGCACTCCGACGACCTCGGCGCCAGCTGGGTGGAGCACCCGGAGGGCTCGATCCGCTTCCCGGCCGACACCGACACCGCGCTCAAGGCGACCTGGCAGCTGGTCGCAGACCCCCACGACCCCGACGTGGTCTGGGCCGGCACCGAGCCGCAGGGGCTGTGGCGCAGTGCCGACGGTGGCGAGACCTTCGAGCTCAACCGCGGGCTGTGGGAGCACCCGCACCGGCCGGAGTGGGGCGAGGGCTTCGGCGGCGGCGCGATCCACACCGTGCTGCCGAGCCCGGCCGACGCCGACCACATGCTCGTCGCGATGAGCACCGGCGGTGTCTACAACACCCGCGACGGCGGGCAGACCTGGTCACCGGGCAACACCGGCATCCACGCCTACTTCCAGCCGCACGACGAGTGGCCCGAGTTCGGCCAGTGCGTGCACAAGGTGGTCCGCGACGGGGCAACACCGACGCGCCTCTACGCGCAGAACCACCGTGGCGTCTACCGCTCCGACGACGACGGGGTGACGTGGACGTCGATCGAGGCGGGGCTGCCGACCAACTTCGGCATGACCGCCGTGGCGCACCCGACCCAGGGCGACACCATGTGGCTGGTGCCGATCGCCTCGGACGGCGAGCGGATCCCACCGGCGGCCGAGCTCCAGGTGCAGCGCACCGACGACGCCGGGCAGACCTGGCGCACCCAGCACGAGGGTCTGCCGTCGCCGAGCTACACCAACGTCCTGCGTGACGCCGCAGCACTCGACACCCACGACGAGCCGGGGCTCTACTTCGGCACCCGCAACGGCGAGGTCTACGCCTCGCTCGACGGCGGGGAGTCGTTCGAGCGGATCGCCGAGCAGCTGCCCGACGTGCTCTGCGTGCGGGCGGTGACGCTGTCGTGACCGCCCGCGTCGTCCTGCCCGGCCTGCTGCGCGACCTGGCCGAGGGGGCCGCCGAGCTGCCGGTCGAGCTGGCCGCGGAGGCCCCGCTGGCCGAGGTGCTCGACCGCGCCTTCGAGCCGTGGCCGATCCTCGCGTCCCGGGTGCGCGACGAGCGTGGCCAGATCCGGCGGCACGTCAACGTCTTCGTCGACGGTGAGGACGCCAAGCGCGCCGACGGGGTGCAGACCCCGGTGTCGCCGAGCTCGACGGTGCACGTCATCAACGCCGTCTCCGGCGGCTGACCCCGACGCCTGACCACCCCGACTCCTGACGACCCCGACTCCTGACCACCCCGACTTCTGGCCACCTGTGCGGGGTCAGGACCCCTGATCGGGTCCGACACCCGGCACGAGCGGCCAGAAGTCGCTCACGTCAGGCGGTCCAGACCCCGTCGTCCCACGCGCGGGTCAGGACCGCGGTGTGCGGCGCGAGGTCCCATCCCCGCGCGGTGAGCCAGGCGTCGTCGCGGTAGGTGCCGGCATACCGCTCCGACCCGTCACACAACAGCGAGACGATGCTGCCGGCCTGCCCCCGCTCGGCCATCTCACACGCGAGCCGGAGGACCCCGAAGAGGTTCGTGCCCGTGGAGGCGCCGGCTCGCAGCCCGGTCCGCTCCGCCAGGAACCGCATGCCCGCCACCGAGGCCGCGTCGGGCACCAGCATCATCCGGTCGACCACGCTGGGCACGAAGCTCGGCTCCACGCGCGGTCGGCCGATGCCCTCGATCCGTGACCCGCAGGCGGCCGTGACGCCGTCGTCGTCACCACAGAAGGCCGGGAGGAACGCGGAGTTCTGCGGGTCCACGACGCACACCCGGCTGGCCAGCCCGCGGTAGCGGACGAACCGGCCGATGGTGGCACTGGTGCCGCCCGTCCCCGCGCCGACGACGACCCAGTCCGGCACGGGGTGTCGTTCGCGCGCCATCTGCTCGAAGATCGACTCGGCGATGTTGTTGTTGCCGCGCCAGTCGGTGGCGCGCTCGGCATAGGTGAACTGGTCGAGGTAGTGACCACCGCGCTCGTCGGCGAGCCGGCGGGCCACGTCGTAGACCTCGCCGGCGTCGTCGACGAGGTGGCACCGGCCACCCTCGCGTTCGATCAGGGCGATCTTCTCCGGGCTCGTCGTGCTGACCATGACGGCGATGAACGGCAGCCCGAGCATGCGGGCGAAGTAGGCCTCCGACACCGCGGTGGAGCCGCTCGACGCCTCGATCACGGTGGTGCCCTCGTGCAGCTCGCCGTTGCAGAGCGCGTAGAGGAACAGCGAGCGCGCGAGCCGGTGCTTCAGGCTGCCGGTGGGGTGGGTCGACTCGTCCTTGAGGTAGAGGTCGACGTCCGGCAGGCCCGGGATCGGCACGTGCACGAGGTGGGTGTCGGCGCTGCGGTTGGCATCGGCCTGGATGCGTCGGACCGCCTCGTCGAGCCAGGGCCGGTCGGTCGGGGCCGAGGTCGGCACGTCGATCAGGGCGGGCGCACGCTCCATGAGGAGGAGGCTAGCGGGCGCTCGGCCGCGCTGGTCCGCCCACTCCCGGGACGGCCTGTCAAGACTGGCTGTCCGGCCGCAACGGGTCCATGCTCGGGGTATGACCCTCGCCAGCGATGACAAGGTGCTCATCCTCTTCCGCCACGCCAAGGCGGAACAGGTCTTCGGCAAGCCCGACCACGAGCGCGAGCTGACCCCCCGGGGCGAGCGGGACGCCCGTGCCGCCGGCGCCTGGCTGCACGAGCACGAGCTCGGTCCAGAGCTGGTGCTGTGCTCGACGGCCACCCGCACACGGCAGACCTGGGCCGCGGCTACCGAGGGGGGTGCGTGCGGCGAGAGCGTCGAGTTCGACGACAGCATCTATTCCGGCGGCGCCGAGACGGTGCTCCGGTCGGTGCGTGAGTCGGCGGGGGAGGCGCAGGTGGTCCTGGTGGTCGGCCACAACCCGACGATGGCGATGCTGGCCAGCGGGCTGTCCGAGGGCGACGGGTCGACGGCCGCCCACGACTGCCTTGCTGCCGGCTTCCCGACGTCCTCGATCGCGGTGTTGCGCTACGCCGGGCCGTGGTCGGACCTCACCTTCGGGACGGCCGCGCTCGAGCGGTGCCACGTGTCACGTGGGTGAGCAGGCGGCATACCCGGGGTTTTGGAGCGTGAGACCCGCGTCCCACCCTGTGGACCCGAGTCCTAGACTGCGGCCATGACGACCACCGAGCCCGCTGCGGGCGCCGCCACCGCCGGAGTCGACATCAAGCCGCGCAGCCGCGACGTGACGGACGGGCTCGAGAAGACCGCCGCCCGTGGGATGCTCCGCGCGGTCGGCATGGGCGACGACGACTGGGTCAAGCCGCAGGTCGGGGTCGCCAGCTCCTGGAACGAGATCACGCCCTGCAACCTCTCGCTCGACCGACTGGCCAAGGCCGTCAAGGACGGTGTGCACGCGGGCGGTGGCTATCCGCTCGAGTTCGGCACCATCTCGGTCAGCGACGGCATCTCGATGGGTCACGAGGGCATGCACTTCTCCCTGGTGTCGCGCGAGATCATCGCCGACTCGGTCGAGACGGTGATGAACGCCGAGCGGCTCGACGGCTCGGTGCTGCTCGCCGGGTGTGACAAGTCCCTGCCGGGGATGCTGATGGCCGCGGCGCGCCTCGACCTCAGCTCGGTGTTCCTGTATGCCGGGTCGATCCTCCCGGGCATCGCCAAGCTGTCCGACGGGTCCGAGAAGACGGTCACGATCATCGACGCGTTCGAGGCGGTCGGCGCCTGCGCCGCCGGCCTGATGTCCCGCGAGGACGTCGACGCGATCGAGCGTGCGATCTGCCCGGGCGAAGGCGCCTGTGGCGGTATGTACACCGCGAACACGATGGCGTCGGTCGCCGAGGCCATCGGGATGTCGCTGCCCGGGTCGGCCGCCCCGCCGGCCACCGACCGCCGCCGCGACGGGTTCGCGCGCAAGTCGGGCGAGGCGGTCGTCGAGCTGCTGCGCCGCGGGATCACCGCGCGCGACATCATGACCAAGGAGGCGTTCGAGAACGCCATCGCCGTCGTGATGGCCTTCGGTGGATCGACCAACGCGGTGCTGCACCTGCTGGCGATCGCCCACGAGGCCGAGGTGGACCTCACCCTCGACGACTTCATCCGGGTCAGCGCCAAGGTGCCGCACCTGGCCGACGTGAAGCCGTTCGGGCAGTACGTCATGACCGACATCGACCGGGTCGGGGAGTGCCGGTCGTGATGCGGGCCCTGCTCGACGCCGGCCTGCTGCACGGCGACTGCCTGACCGTCACCGGCCGCACGATGGCCGAGAACCTCGCCGACATCGCCCCGCCCGACGCCGACGGCAAGGTGGTCCGCGCGATGGGCCAGCCGATCCACCGGACCGGAGGCATCACCATCCTGAAGGGCACGCTCGCCCCCGAGGGTGCGGTCGTGAAGTCGGCGGGATTCGACTCCGACGTCTTCGAGGGCACCGCGCGGGTGTTCGACGGCGAACGGGCTGCCATGGACGCCGTCGCGGAGGGCTCGCTCAAGGCCGGCGACGTGGTCGTGATCCGCTACGAGGGCCCGAAGGGCGGTCCGGGGATGCGCGAGATGCTCGCGGTCACCGGCGCCATCAAGGGCGCTGGCCTCGGCAAGGAGGTGCTTCTTCTCACCGACGGGCGGTTCTCCGGCGGGACGACCGGTCTGTGCGTCGGCCACGTCGCGCCCGAGGCGGTCGACGGCGGGCCGATCGCGTTCGTGCAGGACGGCGACCGGATCACCCTCGACGTCGCCAACGGCGTGCTCGACGTGCACGTCGACGAGGCCGAGCTCGCGCGCCGCGCCGAGGGGTTCGTGCCGCCGGAGTCGAAGTACCCGCGGGGGGTGTTGGCGAAGTACCGCAAGCTGGTCGGCAGCGCCAGCGGGGGCGCCGTCTGCGGCTGACCCGTCGAACTCCCGCCGTTCGAGGTGATATCCGACCGGAATCCGGTCGGATATCACCTCGAACCGGCTAGCGGACCTGCTCGATGCGGTCGCGGGTGCCGAGGGGGGAGTGCTCGGCCCGAGGCGGTGCAGCTCACCTCCGCATTCCGGGCAGAATTGACTCCATCGGCACCCGTCGCCGGGCTGGAGCTGAGACGACGGGTCCGGATCGTGGGACCGGCTGTCTCGCGCGTTGACACGACCGGGGGACGGCGGGAGAGTTCTCGTGTGGCACGAATCCTCGTACTTCACTAGCGCGCCGGCTCCCCGAGCCAGCGCGCTGCCCTCCGTCGTCCTCACCCGAGGACTGGAGGGCTTTTTTGTGAGCAGATCCAGACGAGCAGCACCCTGAGCAGATCCAGACGAGCAGCACCCTGAGCAGCACCGAGAAGCGAAAGCGGTAGTGACGTGAGTGACGCGACACCGGCAGCGAGCCCGGCGCCGACCCCGGCGCCGACCCCGGCCCCGACTCCGGCCCCGACTCCGGCGCCCAGCCCCTCCCGGCTGGCCGAGCAGGCGCGGGCGAAGGTGCCCGCCGAGGTGACCGGTGCGCAGAGCCTCGTGCTCTCGCTCGAGGCGATGGAGGTCGACACCGTCTTCGGCATCCCGGGCGGGGCGATCCTGCCTGCCTACGACCCCCTGCTCGACTCGGTCAAGGTCCGCCACATCCTCGTCCGGCACGAGCAGGGCGCCGGCCACGCTGCCGAGGGTTATGCCAGCGCGACCGGCAAGGTCGGGGTCTGCATGGCGACGTCCGGCCCGGGCGCCACCAACCTGGTCACCGCGATCGCCGACGCCTACATGGACTCGGTGCCGATCGTGGCGATCACCGGTCAGGTCGCCTCCGCCGCCATCGGCACGGACGCCTTCCAGGAAGCCGACATCCGCGGCATTACGATGCCGATCACCAAGCACAACTACCTCGTCACGAACGCCAGCGACATCCCGCGGGTCATCGCCGAGGCCTTCCACATCGCCTCGACGGGTCGTCCGGGTCCGGTCCTCGTCGACATCTCCAAGGACGCCCTCCAGGCGAGGACCTCGTTCTCGTGGCCGCCGAAGTACGACCTGCCCGGTTACCGGCCGGTGGCGCGTCCGCACAACAAGCAGATCCGTGAGGCGGCGCGGCTGATCGCCCAGGCCAAGCGCCCGGTCTTCTACGTCGGCGGTGGTGTGGTGCGGGGCCGCGCGTCCGACGCGCTGCGGGAGTTCGTCGAGCTGACCCAGATACCCGTCGTCACCACGCTGATGGCCCGTGGCGCCGTGCCGGACAGTCACCCGCTCCACCTGGGCATGCCGGGCATGCACGGGTCGGTCGCCGCCGTGACCGCGCTGCAGAAGTCCGACCTGCTGATCACCCTCGGCGCCCGGTTCGACGACCGCGTGACGGGTCAGCTGTCGACGTTCGCGCCCGAGGCCAAGGTGATCCACGCCGACATCGACCCCGCCGAGATCTCCAAGAACCGCACCGCAGACGTGCCGATCGTGGGCGACGTGCTCGAGGTCATCGAGGAGCTCGTCAAGGCGGTCGCCGCCGACCACGCGGCCGGCGCCACGGGCGACTACGCGGCGTGGCGTGAGCAGACCGCCGGCTGGAAGGCCACCTTCCCGCTCGGCTACACCGTGCCCGAGGGCGAGGAGAGCGTCTCCCCGCAGCACGTCATCGAGCGGATCGGCGCGATCAGCGGTCCCGAGTCCATCTACGTTGCGGGCGTGGGCCAGCACCAGATGTGGGCTGCCCAGTTCGTGCAGTACGAGCGACCGAACGCCTGGTTGAACTCCGGCGGCCTCGGGACGATGGGGTATGCCGTGCCGGCCGCCATGGGCGCAAAGGTCGCCGAGCCGGACCGCGTCGTCTGGGCGATCGACGGGGACGGCTGCTTCCAGATGACCAACCAGGAGCTCGCGACCTGTGTCATCAACAACATCCCGATCAAGGTCGCGATCATCAACAACAGCAGCCTCGGCATGGTGCGCCAGTGGCAGTCGCTGTTCTACGACAAGCGTTACTCCAACACCGACCTGCACACGTCGGTCGGCAGCCGGATCCCCGACTTCGTCAAGCTCGCCGATGCCTACGGCTGTGTCGGCCTGCGCTGCGAACGGCCCGAGGACGTCGATGCGACGATCAAGAAGGCGATGGAGGTCAACGACGTCCCGGTGATCGTCGACTTCGTCGTCCACCGCGACGCGATGGTCTGGCCGATGGTCCCGGCCGGGGTCAGCAACGACGCCATCCAGGTGGCCAAGGACACCGCCCCGCAGTGGGACCGCGAAGAGGACGAGGCGACCGAGCAGCCCGAGGACGCCGACAAGGACGGGAAGTGATGGCGATGAGCAAGCACACCCTGTCGGTCCTGGTCGAGAACAAGCCCGGCGTCCTGGCCCGGATCGCCGCGCTGTTCTCGCGGCGCGGCTTCAACATCGACTCGCTGGCGGTGGGGCCGACGGAGCACCCGGAGATCTCCCGCATGACGGTCGTGGTCGACGTCGACGCACTGCCCCTCGAGCAGGTGACCAAGCAGCTCAACAAGCTGATCGAGGTCCTCAAGGTCGTCGAGCTCGAGCCGACCGCGTCGGTCCAGCGCGAGATCCTGCTGGTGAAGGTCCGCACCGACATCCACAGCCGCAGCCACGTCCTCGAGACGGTCCAGCTCTTCCGTGCCAAGGTCGTCGACGTCGCCAGCGACACCCTCACCATCGAGGTCACCGGCAACCGCGACAAACTCGCGGCCTTCCTCGAGGTGATCGAGCCGTTCGGCGTGAAGGAGCTCGTGCAGTCCGGCATGGTCGCCATCGGCCGCGGCACCCGTTCGATCACCGACCGCGCGATGCGCTCGGCCTGACCCCCAACCCACCGAAGACAGACAACCTAAGGAGTGGCCACCGTGGCCGAGATGTTCTACGACGACGACGCTGACCTGAGCGTGATCCAGGGCAAGAAGGTGGCCGTGATCGGCTACGGCAGCCAGGGCCACGCCCACGCGCTCAACCTGCGCGACTCGGGGGTCGACGTGCGCGTCGGCCTGGCCGAGGGCAGCAAGAGCCGGGCCAAGGCGGAGGCCGAGGGGCTGACCGTGAAGTCCGTCGCCGATGCCGTCAAGGAGGCCGACCTGGTCGTCATCCTGACACCCGACCAGGTGCAGCGCACGGTCTACGCCGATGACATCAAGCCCCATCTCAAGGAGGGGGCGGGCCTGCTCTTCGGGCACGGCTTCAACATCCGCTTCGACTACATCCAGCCCGAGCCCGGCTCCGACGTGATCATGGTGGCCCCCAAGGGCCCCGGTCACCTGGTGCGTCGCGAGTACGTCGACGGACGTGGGGTGCCGGTGCTCCTGGCGGTCGAACAGGATGCCTCCGGCGGCGCCTGGGCCCTGGCCCAGTCCTACGCCAAGGCGATCGGTGGCCTGCGGGCCGGCGGGATCAAGACCACCTTCACCGAGGAGTGCGAGACCGACCTGTTCGGTGAGCAGGCGGTGCTCTGTGGCGGTGCGTCCCAGCTCGTGCAGTACGGCTTCGAGACGCTGGTCGAGGCCGGCTACCAGCCCGAGGTCGCGTACTTCGAGTGCCTCCACGAGCTGAAGCTGATCGTCGACCTGATGGTCGAGGGCGGCATCGCCAAGCAGCGCTGGTCGGTGTCCGACACGGCCGAGTACGGCGACTACGTGTCCGGGCCGCGGGTGATCGACCCGAGCGTCAAGGAGAACATGCAGGCCGTGCTCGGCGACATCCGCAACGGCGCGTTCGCCAAGCGGTTCATCGACGACCAGGACGCCGGTGCCCCGGAGTTCAAGGCGTTGCGCGAGAAGGGCGCCCAGCACCCGATCGAGGCCACCGGCAAGGAGCTGCGCAAGCTGATGAGCTGGATCAAGGAGACCGACAGCGACTACGTCGAGGGCTCCGCGGCGCGCTGACGCACCTCCCCGCGCGGGCACCCGCGCACCACACGGTATGCCGGCCGGTCCCCTTCGGGGGGCCGGCCGGTGTCGTCTCCCCAGCAGCCCCGACGGCGACTGTCCACAGTTTGTCCACAACGGTGGACAAACTTTCGACATCGGGGGAGATGCCTCTGGTGACCAGCCTGCCGTGTGATCTTCGTGTCACATGCCGAGCCAGAGCATCCACATGCTGAGCCGCGCCGTATGCTGTCGGCCGGGCACAGCGTGGTGCCGGACCTCCATGAGCATCGAACATGAGCATCGAACCCGATGACCATCAGTGACCCCACCGAAGGAACTGACACGTGAGCAAGCCGATCGTGCTGATCGCCGAGGAACTCTCGCCCGCCACCATCGACGCCCTCGGGCCCGACTTCGAGGTGCGCCACGTCGACGGCGCGTCCCGCGAGGCGCTGCTGCCGGCCCTCGCCGATGTCGACGCCGTCCTGATCCGGTCCGCCACCAAGATGGACTCCGAGGCCATCACGGCCGCCAAGAACCTCAAGGTCATCGCCCGCGCCGGGGTGGGCCTGGACAACGTCGACGTGCCGGCGGCCACCCGCGCCGGCGTGATGGTCGTCAACGCACCGACCTCCAACATCACGTCCGCCGCCGAGCTCGCGGTCGGCCTCCTGCTCTCGACCGCACGCAACATCGCCCCGGCCAACCAGGCCCTCAAGGGTGGTGCGTGGAAGCGCAGCAAGTACGGCGGTGTCGAGCTGCTCGACAAGAAGGTCGGTGTCGTCGGGTTCGGCCGGATCGGCCAGCTGGTGGCCGAGCGGCTCAAGGGCTTCGGCATGGAGATCCTCGCCTACGACCCCTACGTCTCCCCGCAGCGAGCAGGTCAGCTCGGCGCCCAGCTCGTCACCCTCGACGAGCTGCTCGAGCAGAGCGACTTCATCACGGTGCATCTGCCCAAGAGCCCCGAGACGTTGGGCCTGATCGGCAAGGAGGCGCTCCTGAAGGTCAAGCCCACGGTGCGCATCATCAACGCCGCACGCGGCGGCATCGTCGACGAGGAGGCCCTGGCCGAGGCGCTGCGCGAGGGCCGTGTGGCGGGCGCCGGGATCGACGTGTTCGCGACCGAGCCGACGACCGAGAGCCCGCTCTTCGAGCACGAGTCCGTCGTGGTGACCCCCCACCTCGGTGCCTCCACCGACGAGGCCCAGGAGAAGGCGGGCGTCTCGGTGGCGAAGTCGGTGCGGCTGGCGCTGGGTGGCGACCTCGTCCCCGACGCGGTGAACGTCTCCGGTGGCGTCGTGCCCGAGGAGGTCCGCCCCGGCATTGCCCTGGTCGAGAAGCTCGGCCGGATCTTCACCTCCCTCGCCGGCTCGGTGCCGGTGCAGCTCGACGTCGATGTCCAGGGCGAGATCACCGAGCACGACGTCTCGATCTGGAAGCTCGCGGCCCTCAAGGGCCTGTTCACCGATGTCACCGAGGACCCGGTGACCTACGTCAACGCACCGCTGCTCGCCGAGCAGCGGGGCTGCGAGGTGCGGCTGCTCACCGACCCGACGACGCAGGACTTCCGCAACGTCACGACGCTGCGCGGCACCCTGGCCGACGGCTCCACGATCAGCGTCGCGGGCACGCTCACCGGTCCCCGCCTGATCGAGAAGGTCGTGGGGGTCAACGGGTTCGACATCGAGGTGCCGCTGACCGAGCACCTCGCCTTCTTCACCTACGTCGACCGCCCCGGCGTGATCGGCACCGTGGGTCGCCTCCTGGGCGACGCCCAGGTCAACATCGCCGGCATGCAGGTGGCCCGCAACGAGAAGGGCGGACAGGCTCTGGTCGCCCTCACCGTCGACAGCCGCATCCCGGCCGACGTCCTCGACGCGATCGTCACCGAGGTCGGGGCCGACGTGAGCGTCGTCGACCTCGCCGACTGACCGGGCGCGATCCCGAGCACAAGGCGAGTCAGTGCCGCCCCGAGCGGCGCTGACTCGCCTTTTGCATGAGCTACCGCCGGGGGGAGCGGCGCTGACTCGCCTTTTGTATGAGCCACCGCCGGGGGAGCGGCGCTGACTCGCCTTTTGTATGAGCCACCGCCGGAGGAGCGGCGCTGACTCGCCTTTTGTATGAGCTACCGTCGGGGGAGCGGCGCTGACTCGCCTTTTGTATGAGCTACCGCCGGGGGAGCGGCGCTGACTCGCCTTTTGTATGAGCCACCGCCGGGGGAGCGGGTATGCCGGGGGGCCGGCTCAGCCCCGCGGCGGGCCGTCGTGCAGGACCAGGTTGAACAGGATGCTGTCGCGCCAGTCGCCGTCGAGGTAGAGGAACGCGGGGATGCGACCGACCTCCGCGAAGCCGCACCGGCGCAACACCGACTGCGACGGCTCGTTGGCCACCATCGTGCTGGCACCCAGCCGGTGCAGGCCGAGGTCGCGGCCGCGTTGCACGAGGTGCTCGACGAGGGCGACCCCCAGACCGCGTCGCAGGTGCGCCACGTCGACCCAGTAGCCGAGGTCCGCACCGAGCATCGCCCCGCGCACGATGTTCTGGAGGTTGGCCGCCCCGACGACGTCGTCGCCGTGCCAGAGCACGGAGCAGTCGAACAGGTCGAGCTCGACCTGGCGCAACCGGCCGTCGACCACCTCGCGCTGCCCGGCCTCGGTGAAGAAGGCTTCCGGCCGGGACGGCTCCCAGGGGCGCAGGTGCTCGCGGTTGCGCACGGCTGCGGCCGCGAGCGCAGCGGCGTCGGCGGCGGTGAGGGGGTGCAGGAGGTAGCCGTCGGGGAGCACGACGCCAGCCTAGGCTCACCCCGCGCCAGCACTGTGGCGGCGGTCACGTCCAGCCATGTCTCACTGCGTGGGAAACGGGTGTCGTTTAGTTGGACGTCCACGTAACCTCGAAGACATGACGCGGCAGGTCGTAATTCTTATCCGCCGCGGCGAGTTCCGGTAGTCAGCCCACTCGCCGCGGAGATCCCGCGTGCGTGGCTGACAGTGGCACCCCGACATCCGGCGAGTGCCCGGTGTGAGACACCGAGAACCACCCAGACCCAGTCCTGTTGCGACACAGGCGAATGCGTGAGGAAGCGATCAACATGAGCGAAGAGGCCGAGAAGGCACGTCAGGCACTGCAGGAGTCGATGGACCTGCGCGAGCAGGGTCACTCCGACGACTGACCAGCACCACAACAGGATCCGCACCAGGTCGGTGCGACGACGAACGGCTCCGGGCGCCAGCCCGGAGCCGTTCGTCATGTGAGACGCGGGTATCAGATCGCAAGACCGTCTTTAGGCTGGTCCCATGTCCTCCGAGAGCGCCGGCCACGACACCGGGACCACCACCGGGACCGACACCGTCAACCTCGCCGTCATCGGTGGCGACGGGATCGGTCCGGAGGTCGTCGCCGAGGGCCTGAAGGTCCTCGAGGCCGCCACCGCGGGCACGGGCACCAAGTTCCACACCACGGAGTACGACCTCGGCGCGCGACGCTGGCACGCCACCGGTGAGACCCTGCCCGACTCCGTCCTGGAGGAGCTGCGCGGCCACGACGCGATCCTGCTGGGCGCGATCGGCGACCCGACGGTCCCGAGCGGCGTCCTCGAGCGTGGGGTGCTGCTCCCCTTGCGGTTCGCTCTCGAGCAGTACGTCAACCTCCGGCCGGCCAAGCTCTTTCCGGGAGTGCAGAGCCCGTTGGCCGTCGAGCGGGTGGCCCCCGACGGCATCGACTTCGTCGTCGTCCGCGAGGGCACCGAGGGCCCCTACGTCGGCAACGGTGGGGCCCTGCGCACCGGCACCCCCCACGAGATCGCGACCGAGGTCAGCGTCAACACCCGGTTCGGTGTCGAGCGCGTCGTGCGTGACGCGTTCGCCCGCGCGCAGGGTCGCCCGCGCCAGCACCTCACCCTGGTCCACAAGCACAACGTCCTCACCCACGCCGGCCACCTGTGGCGGCGCACCGTCGAGGAGGTGGGCGTCGAGTTCCCCGAGGTCACGACGGCATACCAGCACGTCGACGCGGCCACGATCTTCCTGGCCACCGATCCGGGACGGTTCGACGTCATCGTCACGGACAACCTGTTCGGCGACATCATCACCGACATCGCCGCGGCGATCGTCGGCGGCATCGGGCTGGCCGCGAGCGCGAACATCAACCCCGAGCGCACCGCCCCGAGCATGTTCGAGCCGGTGCACGGCTCGGCGCCCGACATCGCCGGCCAGGCCAAGGCCGACCCGACTGCGACGATCCTCTCGGTCGGCATGCTCCTGGAGCACCTCGGACGGTCGGACGAGGCGGCCCGCGTCGAGCGTGCGGTCGAGGCCGACCTCGCCTCGAGAGGTGACGCCGTACGCAGCACCCCCGAGGTCGGCGACGCGATCGCGTCCGTCCTCTAGAGCACTGGCTGCATCCGACGTCTCCTGCCCGGGTGGTGGGCCGGGCAGGTAATCTCGGCAGGAGGAACCGCACCCCGCCCCAGGGGTGGATCACCAGGAGGACTCCATGAGCCAGACCACCGCCCCGCTGACCTTCGAGGTCACCCGCCGCAGCGACCCGCGGCCGGACGCGGAGCGGGAGGCGGTACTGGCCAACCCCGGGTTCGGGACGACCTTCACCGACCACATGGTCACCGCGACCTGGCGGCGCGGTGAGGGCTGGACCGACGGCAAGGTGGTCCCCTACGGGCCGATCACGCTGATGCCGTCGGCAGCGGTGTTGCACTACGCCCAGGAGATCTTCGAGGGCATGAAGGCCTACCGCCACGAGGACGGCTCTATCTGGACCTTCCGGCCCGAGGCCAACGCACAGCGGATGCTCCGCAGCGCTCGTCGGATGACCCTCCCGGAGCTGCCGGAGGAGGACTTCCTTGCCTCGCTGCGCGCGCTCGTGGAGGTCGACCAGGCCTGGGTGCCGTCCGGGACGAGCGGTGAGTCGAGCCTCTACCTGCGACCCTTCATGTACGCGTCCGAGGCCTTCCTCGGCGTCCGCCCGGCGGCCGAGGTGACCTACTCCGTGATCGCCTCCCCGGCGGGCGCCTACTTCAGCGGTGGCATCAAGCCGGTGACGCTGTGGCTGTCCACCGACTACGCGCGCGCGGGTGAGGGCGGCACCGGTGCCGCCAAGTGCGGCGGCAACTACGCCTCCAGCCTGGCCGGCCAGCTCGAGGGCATCGAGAACGGCTGCGACCAGGCCGTCTTCCTCGACGCCTCGACGCACACCTACGTGGAGGAGCTCGGTGGCATGAACCTGTTCTTCGTCACCAAGGACAACCGCCTCGTCACGCCCGAGCTCACCGGCTCGATCCTCGAGGGCGTCACCCGCTCGTCGGTGCTGGCGCTGGCCAAGGAGATGGGCCTGGAGCCCGAGGAGCGTCGGGTGCCCATCCAGGAGTGGAAGGACGGCGCGGCCAGCGGCGACATCGTCGAGATCTTCGCCTGCGGCACGGCTGCCGTGATCACCCCGGTGGGGGAGCTGCGCTGGGACGGCGGCTCGTGCGACCACCGCGGCGGGGTCGACTACGGCGAGGTCACCCGCTCGATCCGCGAGCGCCTCCTCGACATCCAGTACGGCCGCGCCGAGGACACCCACGGCTGGCTCACCCGCCTCGTCTGACCCGACGCCGCGGCACCACGCACCCGAGGTGCGCCGCCCGCTCCCCGGAGTGGGCGGCGCACCTTTTGGTTTGTGTTCGGACCATTGACAGGCCGCGCGCGATGGGTGAAGCATTCGCTCACCTTCGTTGCGTGGACTAGGAGCTTGCTGTGTCCGATGTGCGATCACTGTCCGACGACGAGCGACGGCTCGCCGAGCTCGGCTACAAGCAGGAGCTGAACCGCTCCTGGTCCGGTTTCTCCAACTTCGCCATCTCGTTCTCGATCATCTCGATCCTGGCCGGGTGCTTCACCACCTTCGGCCAGGGGTTCAACAACGGTGGCCCGGTGGCGATCTCGTGGGGCTGGCCGATCGTGTCGGCCTTCATCCTCCTGATCGGCTTCACCATGTCCGAGCTGGTCTCGGCCTACCCGACCTCGGGCGGGATCTACTGGTGGGCCAACAAGATGGGTGGCGCGCGAGCCGGCTTCTTCACCGGCTGGCTCAACCTGATCGGCCTGATCGCCGTCACCGCCTCGGTCGCCTACGGCTGCGCGACCTTCCTCGACCTGACCCTCTCCACCTTCTCGAAGGGTTACGCCGACGGCTACTCGCTCACCCGGGTGTTCTGGTTGTTCGTGATCCTGCTCGCGCTCGCCTCGGTGCTCAACATCTTCAGCGGGCACCTGATGGCGATCATGAACAACGTGTCGGTGTGGTGGCACGTCATCGGCGCGACCGTGGTGATCCTGATGCTCATCTTCATCCCGGACCACCACCAGAGCTTCAGCTACGTCTTCACCGAGCGGTTCAACAACTCCGGCTACAGCGGTGGCAGCAACAGCTCGCTGAAGTACTGGTTCCTGGTGCTGCCCTTCGGCCTCCTGCTGACCCAGTACACGATCACCGGGTTCGACGCCTCCGCCCACCTCTCCGAGGAGACCGCATCGGCCTCGAAGGCGGCGGCCAGGGGCATCTGGCAGTCGATCTTCTACTCCGCCATCGGCGGCTGGATCCTGTTGGTGTGCTTCCTGTTCGCGGTGCCGAACGGTGACGACGGCAAGCCCGACAACGCAGGGGTCGGCGGCGGTGGCGTCGCCTACATCTTCACCCACGCGATGGACAGCAAGTGGGCCGGCACCATCCTGCTGATCTCCGCCGTCGGGCAGTTCTTCTGCACCACGTCGTGCATGACCAGTGCGTCGCGGATGACGTTCGCGTTCAGCCGTGACGGCGCGGTGCCGGGGTCACGGCTCTGGTCGTCGCTGTCCGGGGCGCGGGTCCCGGCCAACGCCGTGATGCTGGTCGCGGTCGTGGCCGCGCTGATCACGCTGCCGGCCCTCAAGGAGGTCAACGTCGGCACCGACGAGTCGCCGTTGATCGTCCCGGTCGCCTTCTACGCGGTGGTCTCGGTGGCCGTCATCGGCCTCTACCTCGCGTTCCTCATCCCGATCTGGCTGCGCTGGCGGATGGGCGACGCGTTCGAGCCGGGCGGCTGGAACAACGGCGCGAAGTACAAGTGGATGAACATCCTCGCGGTCATCGAGATCGCCATCATCTCGATCTACTTCATCCTGCCGTTCGTCCCGGCCGGGGTGCCGTTCAGTGACGACTTCGACTGGAAGTTCGTCAACTACGCACCGATCCTCACCATCGGCTCCCTGGTCATCCTCTGGATCTGGTGGCAGGTCTCGGCGAAGAACTGGTTCACCGGACCGAAGCACACCATCGACAAGGACGTGGTCGAGGCCTTCGGGGAGTGACCCACGGCCTGACGCTGGAGGAGGCGCTCGAGCGGCTGCCCCGACTGGGGCGGCCGCTCGAGGTCACCGAGCTGCCGGGCGGGTTGACCAACCACAACCACAGGGTCCGGACGGCGACACACGATGTCGTCGTGCGGATCTCGCCACCAGGCACCGAGCTGCTGGCCATCGACCGCGAGCACGAGTGGCGCAACAGCTGCGTCGCCGCCTCGGTCGGCGTCGGGGCGCCGGTCGTGGAGTACCTGCAGGGCGAGGGGGTGCTCGTCGTCGAGTTCCTGCCGGGGCGCACCTACACCGCCGCTGACGTCGCGGCCAACCTGCCGCGCATCGCTGCCACGGCGCGGCGGCTGCACGCCGGGCCACCGTTCGCCTCGCGGTTCGACATGTTCGAGGTGCAGCGGGGCTACCAGCGCATCGTCGACGAGCGCGGGTATGCCGTGCCCGCCGGCTACGACGCGCTGGCTCCGAACGCGGCGCGGGTCGAGGCGGCCCTGCGGGCCCACCCCGAACGGCTGGTGCCGTGCCACAACGACCTGCTGGCCGCGAACGTGATCGACGACGGGGGAGACCTGCGGTTCATCGACTACGAGTACTCGGGGATGAACGAGGCGTCCTTCGAGCTCGGCAACCTCGTCAACGAGTCACAGCTCGGCCACGACCACCTGGCGGAGCTGGTCGAGGCCTACCACGGCGTGGTCACGGCCCGGCTGCTCGCCCGGGCCGAGCTGTGGGGCCTGGCTGGTCGGTGGGCGTGGACGTTGTGGGGCGTGATCCAGCACGGTGCCTCGGATGTCGCCCACGACTTCTGGGACTTCGCGCAGGAGCGCCACGAGCTGGCGCGACTGCTGCTGACCAGCCCGCGACTGGACGAGCTGCTCGACGCGGCCGGCGCGGCCCCGTGACGACGGTCCCCGGCCGCGCTCGCGTCGTGGTCATCGGCGGTGGGGTGATCGGTTGCAGCGTGGCCTACCACCTCACCAGGCTCGGGTGGACCGACGTCGTGGTGCTGGAGCAGGGCACTCTCTCGTGCGGGACCACCTGGCACGCGGCCGGCCTCGTCGGGCAGCTGCGGGCCAGCGAGGCGGGCACCCGGCTGGTGCAGTACTCCACCGACCTCTACGCGCGGCTCGAGGACGAGACCGGGCTGACCACCGGCTACCGCGTCTGCGGCGGTCTCACGGTGGCCCGCACCCCCGAGCGGATGGTGCAGCTGCGGCGCACGGTCGCCAGCGCCGCGGCCTACGACCTCGAGTGCGAGCTGCTGACCCCACAGCAGGCGCAGGACCGCTATCCGCTGATCCAGGTCGACGACGTGGTCGGCGCCATCTGGTTGCCCGGTGACGGTCGCGCCAACCCGACGGACCTCACCCAGTCGCTGGCCAAGGGCGCCCGGATGGGCGGCGCGACGATCCTCGAGCGGGTGCGCGTCACCGGGGTGAGGTCTCATCGCGGGCGGGTCGCCGGCGTGACCACCGACCTCGGCGACATCGAGGCCGAGGTGGTCGTCAACTGCGCGGGGCAGTGGGCCAAGGCCGTCGGTGCACTGGCAGGGGTGACCGTGCCACTGCACTCGGCCGAGCACTTCTACGTCGTCACCGACCAGGTGGCCGGCGTCCACCGCGACCTGCCGATCCTGCGCGACCCGGATGGCTACACCTACGTCAAGGAGGAGGTCGGTGGGCTGCTGGTCGGCGGCTTCGAGCCGGTCGCCAAGCCGTGGGTCTCGCCAGACCGGATTCCCTACCCCTTCGAGTTCGCATTGCTCGACGAGGACTGGGAGCACTTCGAGATCCTGATGGACAGTGCGGTGCACCGGATCCCGGTGCTCGCGGAGACCGGGATCCGCAAGTTCTACAACGGTCCCGAGAGCTTCACCCCCGACAACCAGTTCCTCCTCGGCGAGGCGCCCGAGCTGCCGGGGTTCTTCGTGGGCGCGGGCTTCAACTCGGTGGGGATCGCGTCGGCCGGTGGCGCCGGTCGCGCGCTGGCGGAGTGGGTCGTAGAGGGCGAGCCGACGTCCGACCTGATCGGTGTCGACCTGCGCCGGTTCTCACCGCTCGCGGGGAGCAACGCGTGGTTGCGGGCTCGGGTCGGCGAGGTGCTGGGCCTGCACTACGCCGTGCCGTGGCCCAATCGCGAGCTGGAGTCCGCACGGCCGCAACGGCTTTCACCGGTCCATGACCTGCTGGTCGAGCAGGGCGCCTGCCTCGGCAGCCGCAACGCCTGGGAGCGGGCCAACGTGTTCGCCCCGGCCGGAGTCGAGCCGGTCCTGGACTACAGCTGGGAGCGGCCCCGGTGGGTGGACTGGTGCGTCGCCGAGCAGCGCGCCACCCGCGAGGCGGTCGCGGTCTTCGACCAGACGTCCTTCTCCAAGTACGTCGTCACCGGCCCCGACTCGTTGCGTGCCCTGCAGTGGCTGTGCTCCGCGGACGTCGACGTCCCGGTCGGGCGGGCGGTCTACACGGCGCTGCTCAACTCGCGTGGCACCTACGAGGCCGACCTGACGGTGACGCGCACCTCGGCGACGGACTTCTTCCTCGTGAGCAGCGCCGCGACCACCGTGCGCGACCTCGACTGGATCCGTCGCCACGTACCCGAGGACGCCCGCCTCGGCGTCGTCGACGTCACTGGCTCGTATGCCGTGTTCGGGGTCATGGGCCCACGCTCACGAGAGCTGTTGGAGGCCTTGGGTGACGACAGGTTCGACGACGCGTCCTTCCGGTTCGGCACCAGCCGCGAGGTCGTGCTCGGAGAGGTCCTCGTGCGGGCTACCCGGATCACCTACGTGGGGGAGCTGGGCTGGGAGCTCTACGTGCCGACCGAGCTGGCGCGGTCCGTCTACCTGGACCTGTTCCGGGCCGGGGCCGACCTCGGCGTCGTGCCAGCCGGCTACTACGCCATCGAGGCGATGCGGCTCGAAAAGGGATACCGCGCCTTCGCTCGCGAGCTCACGACCGACACGGGACCGGTGGCAGCCGGACTGACCTTCGCCTGCAAGCTGCGCGGTGACGTCGACTTCCTCGGTCGCTCTGCCGTCGAGGCCACCCGCGGCACCCCGCCCGCGCGGCGGGTGGTGTCGTTCGTGGTCGGCGACCCGGCGGCATACCTGTGGGGTGGGGAGCTGGTGCTCCGCGACGGCGTGCCGGCCGGGCAGGTGACCAGCGCGGCGTGGGGCGCCACCGTCGGCTCAGCGGTGGGGCTGGCGCTCGTCGGGGACCGCGACGGCGGCACCGCCGACAAGGATTGGCTCGACTCCGGGGAGTGGGAGGTCGACCTCGCGGGACAGCGGTTCGCGGTCGACGTGTCGCTGCGCCCGCCGTTCGACCCGGGGGGCCGCAAGCTCGGTCGGGAGACGTCTTAAATGGTTCTATCTCAGACCATTGACGCCGACCGACCGGGGGTATTGGATCGGACGGTGAGCGCCGCCCAGCCGAGGATGTCGCTGCCGCACGTGGTCCTCCGGCCGGCGTCCGGCAACGCCTTCGAGGCGACCGTCGAGCAGCTCGCGACCGCGATCCGGCTGGGTGTCTTCACCGATGGTGAACAGCTGCCCCCCGAGCGCGAGCTCGCCGACCGCCTCGGCGTCAGCCGCAGCACCCTCCGCGAGGCGATCGCCGCCCTGCGCGACTCCGGACTGGTCACCACCCGCCGTGGTCGCGGCGGCGGCAGCGTGGTGACCTACGCCGGTGCCGAACCGGGCAGCCGCGCCGGCGCACCCGTGCGCACCGGCGCTGCGCTCGCGGACGCCATGGACTTCCGCCGGGTGGTCGAGCCGGGCGCCGCCGCAGTGGCAGCCACCAAGGCCCTCGCCGCCGACCAGCGGGCCTGGCTCGTCGAGTCCGCCAGGGCGGCGCGCGAAGCCCCCGACAACGCCGCCCACCGCCTGGCCGACAGCCGGTTCCACCTCGCGGTGGCCACCCTGTCGGGCTCGCCGATGCTCATCGAGGCGGTCACGCGGGCGCAGGCCGCCCTCTCCGAGCTGCTGTCCGCGATCCCGGTGCTCCCCACCAACATCGCGCACTCCAACGACCAGCACGACGCCGTCGTCCGGGCGATCCTCGACGGCGACGACGCGCGGGCCCGCGAGGCGATGGAGGAGCACTGCGACGCCACCGCCGCCCTGTTGAGGGGGCTGATCGGATGACCGCGCCACCCCTGAGGACCCCACCCTGCACGACGCCACCACAGACCAGGAGACGCGCATGACCGCACCACCGCAGCTCACCGTCGAGCAGCTCCGGGCCGACATCGCCGCAGGCACCGTCGACACGGTCATCGTGGCCTTCACCGACATGCAGGGTCGCTTGCAGGGCAAGCGGATCCACGCGCAGTTCTTCCTCGACACGGTGCTCGGGCACGGCACCGAGGGGTGCAACTACCTGCTCGCCGTCGACGTCGACATGAACACCGTCGACGGCTACGCCATCAGCTCGTGGGAACGCGGCTACGGCGACATGATGTTCGACCTCGACCTGGCCACCTTGCGCCGCACCCCTGGGCAGCCCTACTCGGCCACCGTGCAGTGCGACCTGTCCTGGCTGGACGGCAGCGGGCTCGTGCGGGAGTCGCCGAGGTCGGTGCTCAAGGCACAGGTCGAGGCCGCCGCGGAGCTGGGGCTCGCCGGGTTCACCGGCACCGAGCTGGAGTTCATCGTCTTCGAGGACTCCTTCGACCAGGCCTGGGACCGCCGCTACCAGGGACTCACCGGCGCGAACCGCTACAACGTCGACTACTCCATCCTGGGCGGCACGCGCGTGGAGCCGCTGCTGCGCGACATCCGCAACGAGATGTATGCGGCGGGCGTCACCGTCGAGAGCGCCAAGGGGGAGTGCAACCTCGGTCAGCACGAGATCGCGTTCCTCTACGACGAGGTCGTGCGCACCTGCGACAACCACGTCGTCTACAAGAACGCCGCCAAGGAGCTGGCCGCCCGACACGGGCAGTCGCTGACCTTCATGGCCAAGTTCGACGAGCGTGAGGGCAACTCGTGCCACATCCACCTGTCGCTGCGCGGCACGGACGGTGGCATCGTTTTCGCCGACGACGAGCGTGAGGGCGGTCGCAGCGCGGTCTTCGAGCACTTCGTCGCGGGCATCCAGACCCGGCTGCGCGAGCTGACCCTGCTCTACGCCCCGAACGTCAACTCCTACAAGAGGTTCCAGCCGGGGTCGTTCGCGCCGACAGCGATCGCGTGGGGCACCGACAACCGGACCTGCGCGCTGCGGGTGGTCGGTCACGGCGCGGGCCTGCGGGTCGAGAACCGCGTCCCCGGCGGTGACGTGAACCCCTACCTGGCCGTCGCGGGGATGCTGGCATCGGGGCTGCACGGCATCCGCGAGGAGATCGAGCTCGAGCCGGCCTTCGAGGGCAACGCCTACGCGTCCGACAAGGACCGGGTGCCCTCGACGCTGGCCGAGGCCCGCGACCTGTTCGCGGCCTCGGACTTCGCACGGGCAGCCTTCGGTGACGACGTCGTCGACCACTACGCCCACGCGGCGGAGGTCGAGCTCACCGCGTTCAACGCAGCGGTGACGGACTGGGAGCGGGTCAGGGGGTTCGAGCGCCTGTGAGCACTTCGCTGCACGAGGTGGTCAACCCGGCCACCGAACAGGTGGTCACCCAGGTGTCCCTCGCCGACGTCGACGAGACCGATGCGGCGATCGCGGCTGCCGAGGCGGCCGGGCCGGCCTGGCGGGCGGTCGCACCGGCGGATCGCGGTCGCCTGTTGCGCAGGTTCGCCGACCAGGTCGACGCGCACCTCGAGGAGCTCGCCCAGCTCGAGGTCGCCAACTCCGGTCACACCATCGCCAACGCCCGCTGGGAGGCGGGCAACGTCCGCGACGTGCTCACCTACTACTCGGCCGCTCCCGAGCGCCTGTTCGGTCGGCAGATCCCCGTGGCAGGTGGCCTCGACGTCACCTTCAAGGAGCCGCTCGGCACGGTGGGGATCATCGTGCCCTGGAATTTCCCCATGCCCATCGCCGGCTGGGGCTTCGCGCCCGCGCTGGCCGCGGGCAACACCGTCGTGCTGAAGCCGGCCGAGCTGACCCCGCTGACCGCGATTCGGCTGGGTGAGCTCGCACTGGAGGCGGGGATCCCTGAAGGCGTCTTCACCATCATCCCGGGCAAGGGATCGGTCGTCGGCGAGCGCTTCGTGAGCCATCCCTCGGTGCGCAAGGTCTGCTTCACCGGGTCGACTGCCGTGGGGCAGCGGATCATGCGCGGGGCAGCCGACCAGGTCAAGCGGATCACCCTCGAGCTCGGTGGCAAGAGCGCCAACATCGTCTTCGCCGACAGCGACCTCGAGAAGGCCGCGGCAACCGCGCCCTACGGGGTGTTCGACAACGCCGGCCAGGACTGCTGCGCCCGCAGCCGGATCCTGGTGCAGCGCAGCGTCTTCGACCGCTTCATGGAGCTGTTGGAGCCGGCCGTGAAGGGCGTCGTCGTGGCCGACCCCGGGGACGACGCCACCGAGATGGGACCGCTGATCAGCGCTGGGCAGCGAGACACCGTGCGGTCCTACGTCGAGGACGCGACCGAGGACGTGGACGTCGCGTTCCGCGGCGAGGCGCCGACGGGTGACGGTTTCTGGTACCCCGCCACCGTCGTCCTGCCCCGGTCGACGACCGACCGGGTCTGGCAGGAGGAGGTCTTCGGACCCGTCGTGGCCGTCATGCCGTTCGACGACGAGGCCGACGCGGTCGCCAAGGCCAACGACACGGCCTACGGGCTGTCGGGGTCGATCTGGACCAACGACGTGGGCCGCGCCCTGCGCGTCGCGCGGGGTGTCGAGGCGGGCAACCTGTCCGTCAACTCGCACAGCAGCGTGCGCTACTCCACCCCGTTCGGTGGTTTCAAGCAGTCCGGGATCGGCCGCGAGCTCGGACCGGACGCGCTGGACGCGTTCACCGACGTCAAGAACGTGTTCATCTCCACTGAGACCAACTGACCCGAGAGGACAACACATGGCAGGCAGGCTCGAGGGCAAGGTCGCGGTCGTCACCGGTGGGTGCTCAGGCATCGGACTGGCGACGGTCCGCAGGTTCGCCGAGGAGGGTGCCAAGGTCGTCATCGGCGACCTCGACGACTCTGCGGGTGAGGCACTGGCCGAGGAGCTCGGCGGTGCCTACGTGCACTGCGACGTCGCCGACAAGGACGACGTCGACCGGCTGTTCGCGACGGCCAAGGAGAAGTTCGGACGGCTCGACATCGCGTTCAACAACGCCGGTATCAGCCCGCCCGAGGACGACTCCATCCTCGACACCGACCTCGACGCCTGGCGCCGGGTGCAGGAGGTCAACCTCACGAGCGTCTACCTCTGCTGCAAGGCCGCCCTGCCCTACATGCTCGAGCAGAAGTCGGGTTCCATCATCAACACCGCGTCCTTCGTCGCGGTGATGGGAGCGGCGACCTCGCAGATCTCTTACAGCGCCAGCAAGGGCGGCGTGCTCTCGATGACGCGCGAGCTCGGCGTGCAGTTCGCGCGGGAGGGGGTGCGCGTCAACGCGCTGTGCCCGGGACCGGTCAACACCCCGCTGCTCAAGGAGCTGTTCGCCAAGGACGAGGAGCGGGCGGCCCGTCGGCTCGTGCACGTGCCGATGGGGCGCTTCGGGGAGCCGGAGGAGATGGCCAACGCGGTGCTGTTCCTGGCCTCCGACGAGTCGAGCTTCATGACCGCCTCGACCTTCCTCGTCGACGGCGGGATCTCCGGCGCCTACGTCACACCTCTCTGAGGTCCACGTGACGCGTCCGCTGATCGGGATCACCTGCTACGTCGAGCCGGCCACGCGGGGCGACTGGAAGGACGTGCCGAGCGTCGTCCTGCCGCACGACTACGTCCGCCAGGTGGAGGAGGCGGGTGGCACCATCCTGGTCATCCCGCCGCGCGGCGACGCCGACGACGAGATCGCCCGGGAGGTGGTGTCCCGGCTCGACGGGCTCGTGATCGCCGGCGGTGCCGATGTCGACCCCGGGCTGTACGCCGCGGCCGACCGGCACCCCGACGTGCAGGAGGCGCGGCACGACCGTGACGCGATGGAGGTGGCACTGGCGCGGGCGGCGGCCGAGGCCGACCTCCCGCTGCTCGGGATCTGCCGGGGCATGCAGGTCATGGCGGTGGCCGCGGGTGGCACTCTCGAACAGCACGTCCCCGACCGGGTGGGCCACCTCGACCACTCGCCCGAGGTGGCGGTCTACGGCCACCACGGCGTGACGACGGTCCCGGGCACCCGGCTCGCCGACCTGCTCGGCGACGAGGCCGACGTGCCGAGCTACCACCACCAGTCGGTGCTCACCCACCCCGGCTACCAGCCCTCGGCCTGGGCGCCCGACGGCACCCTCGAGGCGATGGAGGACCCGGACGCACGGTTTCGGCTGGGCGTGCAGTGGCACCCCGAGGTCGGCGACGACCCGCGGCTCTTCGAGGCGCTGGTGGCGGCGGCGCGCGAGCACCGCAGCGCCTCGCTGACCACGATGCGGACCCGGGGTTCAGGTGGTGGACCCGACCTGTCAGAGTGATCGCGTGATGCCCCGCCCCGTGGCCACCGCCACCGTCATTATCGCCTAGCGCGACGAGAGCTCCTCGTCGCGCAGACCTCCCGCACCCGGGGGGTCTTTTGTTTTGGCGGGACACACCCCGAGCCCGTCAGGACGCGACATGGGGACAATGACAGCGGGACCTTCGACCCTGCGACGACCGAGCGACCGACGAACGGACTGACGATGAGCGACCTGCACGTCTACGACACCACCCTGCGCGACGGCGCGCAGCAGGAGGGCCTCAACCTCTCGGTGTCGGACAAGCTCGCCATCGCCATGCACCTCGACGAGCTCGGTGTGGGGTTCATCGAGGGAGGCTGGCCGGGCGCGAACCCGAAGGACACCGAGTTCTTCGCCCGCGCCGCGACCGAGCTCCGGCTGCGCAACGCCACCCTCGCTGCGTTCGGCGCCACCAGGCGGGTCGGCGGTCGCGCGGCCGACGACCCGCTGGTGCGCGCCCTGCTCGACAGCCAGGCGCCGGTCGTGACCCTCGTGGCCAAGTCGCACGTGCGCCACGTCGAGTCGGCGCTGCGCACCACCCGCGACGAGAACCTCGCCATGGTGCGCGACACCGTGTCGTTCCTCGCGGGGGAGGGCCGCCGCGTCTTCCTCGACGCCGAGCACTTCTTCGACGGGTATGCCGCCGACCGCGACTACACGTTGGAGGTCGTGCGGGCGGCGATGGAGTCGGGCGCCGAGGTGGTCGCCCTGTGCGACACCAACGGCGGGATGCTGCCCGACCAGGTCGCCGAGGTCGTCGCCGACGCCGTGACCTCGACGTCGGCCAGGGTGGGGATCCACTGCCACAACGACACCGGTTGCGCCGTGGCCAACTCGATGGCCGCCGTCGACGCGGGTGCGACCCACGTGCAGGGCACCATCAACGGGTACGGCGAGCGCACTGGCAACGCCGACCTGCTCACCGTCGTCAGCAACCTCCAGATCAAGCGCGGGCTGCCGTTGGTCGAGTCCGACCGGCTGCGCGAGGCCACCCGCATCGCCCACTCGATCAGCGAGATCACCAACGTGCCGCCCTACTCGCGCCAGCCGTATGTCGGTGCGAGCGCGTTCGCGCACAAGGCCGGCCTGCATGCCAGTGCGATCAAGGTCGACCCCGACCTCTACCAGCACACCGACCCCCAGCACGTGGGCAACGACATGCGGATGCTGGTGTCCGACATGGCCGGTCGCGCGAGCATCGAGCTCAAGGGTCGTGAGCTCGGCTACGACCTGTCCGGAGACAACGAGCTGCTGACCCGCGTGCTGGCCCGGGTCAAGGCTCTCGAGCTGCGCGGCTACACGTTCGATGCGGCCGACGCGTCGTTCGAGCTGCTACTGCGCCGGGAGGTCGAGGGTGGCGGCTACGACTTCTTCGACGTGGAGTCGTGGCGGGTCATCACCGACGCCCGCGGCGGCGAGGACGCCCTGTCGGAGGCGACGGTGAAGGTGCTGGCCGGCGGTGAGCGCGTGGTGGCGACCGGCGAGGGCAACGGCCCCGTGAACGCCCTCGACCACGCCCTGCGTCGGGCGCTCGCGCCGGCCTACCCCGAGCTCGACAAGCTGGAGCTGATCGACTTCCGGGTGCGCATCCTCGACGCGGCCCACGGCACCGACGCGGTGACCCGCGTGCTGATCGAGACCTCCGACGGCTCCACGTCGTGGGAGACCATCGGGGTCGCCGGAAACATCATCGAGGCGTCGTGGCAGGCCCTCGTCGACGGTGTCACCTACGGCCTGGTCCGCGCCGGGGTGCCCGTCCGGTAGCGCCTGCACCGCAAGCACTTTCGGTATGCCGCGTGGCCGAGCCACGCGGCATACCCGCGTGTTCGGAGAGTGACTGGCAAGAAACGTCACGACGCGCGCAATGCCCTGGGCCGCTGCGTCGTCTGGCGAGGTGTCGGCGCCGACACCACCGGGGCGGGACCGGGATGCCCCGGGAAGCGCTCGGTGGAGCGCCCTGCGGTCTCGCACTCGGGGGCCCGGGAAGGTCGCCATGCGTACGAGACGCATGAGATCCAGTTACCTGACGCGGGTCACGTCCCCGCATCAGGGCGGGGGGCCTGACCTGGTGCCGTCAGTCGGTGCCGGCCTCCATCGCCGCCCGGTCCAGGGCGTCGTCCTCGCCGTCCTCGGCGCGCGGGTTGGCCGAGATCGCCTTGGCTCCACCGGGCTCCAGGTCGCCCACGAGGTCCTGGTGTCGCGCGACCAGCTGGCCCTGCGCGGCATACAGCTCGAGCTTGGCCCGTGAGTCTGCGATGTCGAGGTTGCGCATGGTCAACTGGCCGATGCGGTCGACGGGGCCGAAGGCCGCGCCCTCGGTGCGCTCCATCGAGAGCTTCTCGGGGTGGTAGCTGAAGGCCGGCCCGGTGGTGTCGATGATCGAGTAGTCGTCGCCGCGGCGCAGCCGCAGGGTGACCTCGCCGGTGACGGCGGAGGCGACCCAGCGCTGGAGCGACTCGCGCAGCATCAGGGACTGGGGGTCTAGCCAGCGACCCTCGTACAGGAGTCGGCCGAGCCGCCGGCCCTCGGCGTGGTAGTTGGCGATGGTGTCCTCGTTGTGGATCGCGTTGAGCAACCGCTCGTAGGTGATCCAGAGGAGGGCGAGGCCGGGTGCCTCGTAGATGCCGCGGCTCTTGGCCTCGATGATGCGGTTCTCGATCTGGTCGGACATGCCGAGGCCGTGCCGGCCGCCGATGGCGTTCGCCTCGTCGACGAGCGCGACGGCGTCGGGGAACACCGTGCCGTTGATGGCGACCGGGCGACCCTGCTCGAAGCGGACCGTCACGTCCTCGGTCGCGATGGCCACGGACTCGTCCCAGAAGGGCACGCCCATGATGGGGTCGACGATCTCCATGCTCTCGTTGAGGAACTCGAGCGTCTTGGCCTCGTGGGTGGCGCCCCAGATGTTGGCGTCGGTCGAGTAGGCCTTCTCGGTGCTGGCGCGGTAGGGAAGGTCGCGGGCCTGCAGCCACTCGGACATCTCGGTGCGTCCGCCGAGCTCGGTGACGAAGTCGGCGTCGAGCCACGGCTTGTAGATGCGCAGGGCGGGGTTGGCGAGCAGGCCGTAGCGGTAGAACCGCTCGATGTCGTTGCCCTTGAAGGTCGAGCCGTCACCCCAGATGTCGACGCCGTCGTCCTTCATGGCGCGGACCAGCAGGGTGCCCGTGACCGCGCGGCCCAGGGGAGTGGTGTTGAAGTAGGTCTTGCCGCCGCTGCGGATGTGGAACGCACCGCACGCGATCGCGGAGAGCCCTTCCTCGACCAGGGCGGACCGGCAGTCGACGAGGCGCGCCAGCTCGGCGCCGTAGGCCCCGGCACGGTCGGGGACCGTGTCGATCTCGGGCTCGTCGTACTGGCCCAGGTCGGCGGTGTAGGTGCACGGGATCGCACCCTTCTCCCGCATCCAGGCAACGGCAACAGAGGTGTCCAGACCGCCCGAGAAGGCGATCCCGACACGTTCTCCAACAGGCAGGGACGTCAGAACTTTCGACACGGTAGGTCAGCCTACGGGCCGCCCGACGACGGCGCGCACGGGTCCGCCCCGTGGCTACCCCCTCCGCACTTCTGGCCCCTGGTGCCGCACGGGAGGGGGTGCCGGGGTCCCGGATGGGGCACCTGCGGCCAGAAGTGGGATCGCGGACGCCCCCTCCGCACTTCTGGCCCCTGGTGCCGCACTGGAGGCGGTGCCGGGGCCCCGGATGGAGCACCTGCGGCCAGAAGTGGGATTGCGGACGCCCCCCTCCGCACTTCTGGCCCCTGGTGCCGCACTGGAGGCGGTGCCGGGGCCGCGGATGGAGCACCCGCGGCCAGAAGTGGGATCGCGGACTTGACATCGATATATCGATGAGTGCATCATTCGATATATCGACGACAGCAAGTCGACCGTGCGAGAGAGAGCCGCCCGTCAGGGTGACGGCCCCCGCACCCACGAGTTTCGTAGGAGAAACCCATGAACCGCATGAACCTGAACATCCAGATGTCCCACCCACGCCGCGGTGGCCACCCCGGCCGCAACCGCGGGCAGGACGGCCAACCCGGCCACGCTCACCACGGGGGAGCGCGTCGCGGACGCGGCGCCGGCTTCGGACCGGGCTTCGGTCCGGGCTTCGGACCGGGCTTCGGTCCGGGCCTCGGCGAGGGCCGCGGTCCCCGCGGTGACGGTCGAGGCCCGCGCCGCGGTCGCCGCGGTGACGTCCGCCGGGCCGTCCTCGCGCTGCTCGCCGAGGAGCCGATGAACGGCTACGCCATCATCACCGCCGTCGCCGAGCGATCGGAGGGCTCGTGGTCGCCCGGCCCCGGGTCGGTCTACCCGGCCCTGCGGGCGCTCGAGGAAGAGGGCCTGATCGCCCCGGACGAGTCCGACCAGGACGCGCGCCGCAAGGTCTTCGCCCTCACCGACGACGGCCGCGCCTACGCCGAGGCCCACGGCGACGAGCTCGCCCAGGCCTTCGCCGACGCGACCACCCCCCGTCGTGGATTCCGCGAGATGCGCCGCGAGCTCGGCCAGCTCGTGGTCGCCGTCGAGCAGGTCGTGGTGGCCGGCCAGCCGGCCCAGATCGAGGCGGCCCAGCAGGTGCTCGCCGACGCCCGGCGCTCGCTCTACCGCATCCTGGCGGAGGACGAGACCGGCTCCGGGAGCACCGACGCGCGCTCGACGGACTCCGTCGAGTAGTCACCCGTCACCGCGTCCAGGGCCTGCAGGAGTCGCTCCCGCAGGCCCTGTCCGCGCGCGGCGAAGTCGCGCTGCGCGGCGGCATACTCGGCCCGTCCCTGAGGTGTCTCGATGGCGACGGGGTCATGTCCCAGGGCGCTGAGGTCGTACGGCGAGGCGCGCATGTCGAGCTCGCGGATCTCCCGGGCGAGCGTGAAGCAGTCCAGCACCAGGCTGCTCGGTACCGCGGGCGCCAGCTTCATGCACCACTTGTAGAGGTCCATGCCGGCGTGCAGGCAGCCCGGCTGCTCGACCGCGACCTGGTCGGCGCGGGTGGGCTGCAGGAGGTTGAGCGGCCGCGCGGGCGGCGTGTAGAACCGGAACGCGTCGAAGTGGGTGCATCGGATCTGGAGTCCGTCGACCACCTGGTCGGTGCCGTCCGCGCCGAGGCGCAGCGGCCACGCGGCGTGCCGCACGTCGTCGGGGGACTGGCGGTAGACCATCGCCCACTCGTGCAGCCCGAAGCAGCCCAGCTGGGCCGGGCGCTCCCTGGTCGCCGACACGAGCCGCCGCACGAAGTCGACGGTGGAACCGCGCGCGGCGAGGTATGCCGTGGTGTCGAGCCGGCTGCCCCCGTGTCCGTCGTGGGTGTAGAACCGCCACGACCCGCGGTCGAGTGCGGCGGCGCCGGCAAGGACCACATCGGGTCCCGGGTGCCACCGCCGCAGTTGCGACGGCTTGAACGGGTAGTAGGTGAAGAGGAAGTCCTCGACCGGGTGTGGTGTCCCGACCTGGCGCCTGGACCGGTGGCCGGCCGTGAGGTCGTCGACCCGGTCGGCGTGGGCGGCTTCCAGGGCCTGCCACGCCGGCTGGTCGAGGATCGTGGCCGCCATGGGCACCAAGGCTAGGCGGTCCCCGCCGGTGGCCCCGACCCTGCCGGTGTCCCCGACGACCCTGGCAACACGGCAGTTGCGTCGCGTTCCGCCCAGCTACATCTGGTCGAAAGGTGACGCAACTGCCGTGTTGCGTGGTGAAGGGGTGGGCAGGCGGTGGGTGGACCGGCGGTCACGCGCGGGCGGTGGCGTCGTGCAGGACGCGGTCCCAGTCGTGGTCGAGGTCGCTGAAGGCGATGGTTGAGTCGACTCCGTGCGGTGCGTGGGGGAGTGACCAGGTGCGGCGGTGGTGACGCTCGAGAGCGAAGACCAGAGCAGTGACGAAGGCGATGAGAACGATGATTTCCATGTCTGTAATCATGCGCCCAACTGATTCCAGACACGAGTGGCAAAAATGACGCGGGCAACAAGTTTTCTGCCATACTCGTGACATGGCCCTTTCCACCGTCGCTGCGCTCGTCACCGATCCCGTCGCCATGTTCGAGACCGCCATCGCGTGCGAGGTCTTCGGGCTCGACCGCACCGACGACGGCGTGCCGCCGTTCACGTTCATGATGTGCGGCGAGACCGCCGGCGTCCCCGTGCCCACGACCAGTGGCGGCGCCCTCACTCCCACCCACCAGTGGCAGGACGCGCTCGAAGCCGACCTCGTGGTCATGCCCGCGGGAGGCGTCCGTGACACCTACCCCGAGGAGCTGCTCGACGTCATCCGTGGCGCGCACGCCCGCGGGGCCACCATCCTCTCGATCTGCACCGGGGCCTTCGTCCTGGGGGAGACGGGGCTGCTCGACGGCCTGACCGCCGTGACGCACTGGCGCTACGCCGAGCAGTTCGCCGCACGGTTCCCGCGCACCCAGGTCTCCATGGACGTCCTCTACCTCGACCAGGGCCAGATCGTGACCGGCGCAGGCACCGCCGCCGGCATCGACGCCGTCCTGCACATCGTGCGTCGCGAGCTCGGGTCGACCGTCGCCACCCGCATCGCCCGGCGCATGGTGGTGCCACCTCAGCGTGACGGTGGTCAGCGGCAGTACGTCGAGGCGCCCGTGCCCGAGACGGACTGCGAGAGCATGCAGCCGGTCCTCAACCACATCGCCGAGAACCTCGACGCTCCTCACACGGTGCCCGACCTCGCGCGCCTCGCGATGATGTCCGAGCGCACGTTCGCTCGACGGTTCGTCGCCGAGACCGGCACCACGCCGCACAAGTGGATCGTGCAGCAGCGGGTGCTCCGGGCACGTGAGCTGCTCGAGTCGACCGACCTGCCGGTGGAGTCGGTGGCCTCGCACAGCGGCTTTGGTTCAGCGGCCCTGCTGCGCACCCACTTCCAGACCGTCGTCGGCACCTCACCGCAGCGCTACCGTCGCGAGTTCTCCCGCGCCTGAGGCAACCTGCCCGCTCCGGTGCCGGATAGGGTCAACGGGTGCGCATCGCGAGATACACCACTGGTGAGGACCCGGCATACGGCATCGTCGAGGGGGAGCCGGGGCGCGAGGTCATCGCCCAGGTGCAGGGTGACCCGCTCTACCAGCCAGTGGTGCTCACCGGTGAGACCGTGCCGTTGGAGGACGCCCGGCTGCTCGCGCCGGTCATCCCGCGCAGCAAGGTGATCGGCATCGGTCGCAACTACGCCGACCACGCCAGGGAGATGGGTGGCGAGGCACCGGAGCAACCGATGATGTTCCTCGTCCCCAACACCGCGGTCGTCGGCCCCGGCGACCCGATCGTCATGCCCTCCGGCTCCGAGGAGATCTCCTACGAGGGCGAGCTCGCCGTCGTCATCGGGAGGATCGCCAAGGACGTGCCCCGGGAGAGGGTCCCCGAGGTCGTCTACGGCTACACCTGCGCCAACGACGTGACCGCCCGCGACTGGCAGCGCGGCGACGGACAGTGGGCCAGGGCCAAGGGCTTCGACACCTCGAAGCCGCTCGGTCCTTGGATCAGCACCGACCTCGACGTGTCGGACCTGCGCATCCAGAGCCGGATCGACGGCGAGACCCGTCAGGACGGCCGGACCGCCGACATGATCTTCGACGTGGAGACGCTGGTGTCCTACGTCAGTGCCGCCTTCACCCTCCTGCCTGGTGACGTGATCCTCACCGGCACCCCGGCCGGCGTCGGCCTGGTCGAGCCGGGGCAGCGGGTCGACGTCGAGATCGAGGGCATCGGCACGCTCACCAACACCTTCGTGCGCCGCTGAGGCGGGTATGCCGCGTGGCCGGCCACGCGGCATACCTCGCCCCTCGGCGTGGTCCCTAGAATCGGGGCACCATGACCGAGAACCCCAGCTCCGCACCCCGTCTCCGCGTCGCGCCGTCGCCCACCGGCGACCCGCACGTCGGCACCGCCTACATGTCGCTGTTCAACCTGGCCTTCGCGCGACAGCAGGGCGGGTCGTTCGTGCTGCGCATCGAGGACACCGACCGGGCACGCTTCCGCGAGGACAGCGAGGCGCAGGTCTTCGAGACGCTGCACTGGCTGGGGCTGCAGTGGGACGAAGGCCCGGACGTCGGTGGGCCGTTCGCCCCCTACCGCCAGTCCGAGCGGCTCGACACCTACCGCCCCTACGTCGAGCGGCTGCTGGCCGACGGTCGCGCCTACCACTGCTGGTGCTCGACCGAGCGGCTCACCGAGATGCGCGAGATGCAGCAGAAGCTCAAGCAGCCCACCGGCTACGACCGGCTGTGCCACGGCAAGACCCGCGAGGAGCGCGCCGAGCTGCCCGGCTTCAACGAGACGCCCGTCGTGCGGATGCTCATCCCCGACGACGTCGAGCTGAGCTTCGACGACCTGATCCGCGGCCGGGTCTCGGCCCCACGTCCGGACGACCAGGTCATCCTCAAGGGTGACGGTTTCCCGACCTACCACCTCGCCGTCGTCGTCGACGACCACGAGATGGGCATCACCCACGTGGTGCGTGGCGAAGAGTGGATCTCCAGCACCCCCAAGCACATCCAGCTCTACAAGGACCTCGGGCTCGAGCCGCCGGCCTTCGCCCACATGCCACTGCTCCGCAACGCCGACAAGTCCAAGATCTCCAAGCGCAAGAACCCCGCCGCCCGTCTGACCTGGTTCAAGGAGCAGGGCTACCTGCCTGAGGCGCTGGTCAACTTCCTTGCGCTGCTTGCCTACCCGCCGAAGGAAGGGGCAGACGGCGAGGACGTCGAGGTCTTCACCTTCGACGACTTCAGCAAGGACTTCGACTGGCGCAAGGTCAACCCGGTCGGGCCGATCTTCGACCTCAAGAAGCTCGACTGGCTCAACGGCGTCCATGTCCGCGGGCTCGACGTGGGCGAGCTGGCTTCGCGGCTGCTGCCGTTCCTCGAGGCCGACGGGGTCCTCGACGACAACCCCAGCCTCGGGCAGCTCGCCCGGCTGCGGAAGGTCACCGAGCTGATCCAGACCCGCATGGTGCTGCTCACCGAGGCGACAGCCCTGGTGCGGCCCTTCTTCGTCGGCGACGACGAGATCGAGGTGGCCGAGGACGCCCGCGCCCAGCTGAAGGACGACTCGGGTGCGGTGCTCGCCGCCGCGACCCGGGCGCTGGAGGACGTCGACGACACCAGGTCGGGGGTGCTGGGCTCCGAGACCGGGTGGACCGCTGCGGCGATCGAGGCCGCACTGCGCGCGGCGATCGTCGAGGACATGGGGATCAAGCCCAAGTTCGCGTTCGGACCGCTGCGCACCGCGGTGTCCGGCCAGCGGATCAGCCCGCCGCTGTTCGAGTCGATGGAGATCCTCGGCAAGACGTCCACGCTGGCGCGGCTGCACCGGCTCGCCGACCAGCTCGCCTGAGGATCTCGCCGACCCGGTGGGGCGCCTGACGGCCGATTTGGGAACGTGACCGGGGGGCCGGTAGTATCGCGTCTCGGTTCACTCCCATGAAGGCCTCCGGGCGCGCTGGAAGTGATACCCCCTTGGGGTATGGTGTAATTGGCAACACTACGGTTTCTGGTACCGTCATTCTAGGTTCGAGTCCTGGTACCCCAGCTCAGGCGCAAGCCCTTGTGGCACACGCCGATTCGGAGAAATCCACCACCTGCCGGTATGGTTCTCTCCGCTGCCCGGACACTGCGAAGTGCACGAGCAACCAGCTAGGGCCCCGTTGTGTAGCGGCCTAGCACGCCGCCCTCTCAAGGCGGTAGCGCGGGTTCGAATCCCGTCGGGGCTACCAGCAGAAGCCTCCGTCCACGGACGGGGGCTTCGCTCATGTCCGGGCTGTGGCCCGTGTCCGGGCCGAGTGGCGGCGACCTGGCGGGCCGAGCTGCTCACGTGCTCCTCGCCACGCACGGGTATGCCGCGTGGCCGGGTCGGCCACGCCGGATACCCTCGTCGTGTGGGGGCCCTGCGGGCCGCTCAGGCGTGGTTCTGCTGCTGCTGCTGCGCGTGGTGGCGGGCCAGGACCTCGGTGAGCTTGTTGGCGCCCGCGATCACGGTGGCCGCGTGCAGCCGCCCGGGCTGGCGCGAGAGGCGCTCGATCGGGCCGGAGATGGACACGGCGGCCACCACGCGGCCCGACGGCCCGCGCACGGGTGCGGACACCGAGGCGACGCCGGCCTCGCGCTCACCGACGCTCTGGGCCCAGCCGCGGCGGCGGACGCCGGACAACGTCGTCGCCGTGAACTTCGCGCCGTGCAGGCCGCGGTGCAGCCGGTCGGGCTCCTCCCAGGCGAGCAGCACCTGGGCGGCCGACCCCGCCAGCATCGACAGGGTCGCGCCGATCGGGATCGAGTCGCGCAGCCCGACCGGGCGCTCGGCTGCCGACACGCAGATGCGGTGGTCGCCCTGGCGGCGGAACAGCTGTGCGCTCTCGTTGGTGTGGTCGCGCAGCGCGCCGAGCACCGGCCCGGCGGCGGCGAGGAGGCGGTCCTCGCCCGCGGCGGCGGCCAGCTCGGCGAGCCGCGGGCCGAGCACGAACCGGCCCTGCAGGTCACGCGTGACGAGGCGGTGGTGCTCGAGGGCCACGGCCAGCCGGTGGGCCGTGGGGCGGGCCAGTCCGGTCGCGGTGACCAGCTGGGCGAGGGTCGACGGACCGGCCTCCAGGGCGCCCAGGACGATGGCTGCCTTGTCGAGAACGCCGACTCCACTGGTTGTGTCCATGGGATGATATTGACGTCTCATTCGATGAGACGCAAATCCGTGGGCGTGTCCAGCGTGCGAACCTCGGACTGCAGCACAACGCCGTGCTCACGACAGGGCACGGCCAAGCCGCGCCCGAGATGGGCCGCAACCAGGACAAGAAGGTGGAAGACGTGTCGGGAACGCTGGCCGAGAAGGTCTGGGATGCGCACGTCGTGCGGCGCGCCGAGGGCGAGCCGGACCTGCTCTACATCGACCTCCACCTGATCCACGAGGTGACCTCCCCGCAGGCCTTCGACGGGCTGCGGCTCGCGGGTCGGCAGGTGCGTCGACCCGACCTCACCCTCGCCACCGAGGACCACAACGTCCCGACCACTCCGGGTCCGATTACCGACCTGGTGAGCAAGACCCAGGTCGACACCCTCCGCCGCAACTGCGAGGAGTTCGGCGTCCGGCTCTTCCCGATGGGTGACGCCGAGCAGGGCATCGTCCACGTGGTCGGTCCGCAGCGCGGGCTGACCCAGCCCGGGATGACCATCGTCTGCGGCGACTCCCACACCTCGACGCACGGCGCCTTCGGGGCGCTGGCCTTCGGCATCGGCACGTCCGAGGTCGAGCACGTGCTGGCGACCCAGACGCTGCCGCTCAAGCCGTTCAAGACGATGGCCGTCAACGTCGAGGGCGAGCTCCAGCCGGGCGTGACCGCCAAGGACATCACCCTCGCCGTCATCGCCAAGATCGGCACCGGGGGAGGGCAGGGCTACGTCCTGGAGTACCGCGGCAGCGCGATCCGCGCCCTCTCGATGGAGGGCCGGATGACGGTGTGCAACATGTCGATCGAGGCCGGCGCCCGCGCCGGCATGGTCGCGCCCGACCAGACCACCTTCGACTACCTCCAGGGGCGCGAGCACGCGCCGACCGGCGCCGACTGGGACGCGGCCATCGCCGACTGGAGCACCTTGCGCAGCGACGACGACGCGGTCTTCGACCTCGAGGTCGACCTCGACGCGACCACGCTCACACCGTTCGTCACCTGGGGCACCAACCCCGGGCAGGGCCTGCCCCTCGGCGAGTCCGTGCCCGACCCCGAGACGATGGGCGACGACAACGAGAAGGCTGCCGCCCAGCACGCCCTCGACTACATGGGGCTGACCGCAGGCACCCCGCTGCGTGAGATCCGGGTCGACACGGTGTTCGTCGGTTCCTGCACCAACGGCCGCATCGAGGACCTGCGCGCCGCCGCCGAGGTCGTGAAGGGCCGCAAGGTCGCCGACGGGGTGCGCATGCTCGTGGTGCCCGGCTCCGCGCGCGTCCGCCTGCAGGCCGAGGAGGAGGGCCTCGACCAGGTCTTCACCGCGGCGGGTGCCGAGTGGCGGCTGCCCGGCTGCTCGATGTGCCTGGGCATGAACCCCGACCAGCTGGCCCCCGGCGAGCGCAGCGCCTCCACGTCGAACCGCAACTTCGAGGGCCGCCAGGGCAAGGGCGGTCGCACCCACCTGGTCAGCCCGCTGGTCGCCGCGGCGACCGCGCTGCGCGGCACGCTGTCGAGCCCGGCCGATCTCGTCGACGCCACCTCCGAGGGGAGCCACTGATGGACGCCTTCACCACCCACACCGGCGTCGGGGTGCCGCTGCGCCGCAGCAACGTCGACACCGACCAGATCATCCCCGCCGTCTACCTCAAGCGGGTCACTCGCACCGGGTTCGAGGACGGCTTGTTCGCGGCCTGGCGCAGGGACGACACGTTCATCCTCAACAACCCCTCGTATGCCGCCGGGTCGGTCCTCGTCGCCGGCGCGGACTTCGGGACGGGCTCGTCCCGCGAGCACGCGGTCTGGGCGTTGATGGACTACGGGTTCCGGGTCGTCCTGTCGTCGCGGTTCGCCGACATCTTCCGTGGCAACAGCGGCAAGCAGGGGCTGCTCACCGCGCAGGTGGCCCAGGACGACATCGAGCTGATCTGGAAGTACCTCGAGAACGAACCAGGTGCCTCGGTCACCGTCGACCTCGTCTCCCGGACGGTGACGGCCGGTGACATCGTCGCGCCGTTCGAGGTCGACGACTACACCCGTTGGCGGCTGCTCGAGGGACTCGACGACATCAGCCTGACCCTTCGCCACGAGCAGGACGTGACGGAGTTCGAAGCCCACCGACCGGCCTACAAGCCCTCCACGACGGTGGCCTGAGCGGCGCGGCGCGCCGAAGCAGGGGAAATTACCGAAAGTCACCGTCCGGCAGCCACCGGCACGGCCCCTGGCGCAGCGTCGCAGGGGCCGTGACGCTTCCCGGGCCCGATCCGTCGGGGCAGCCGCCAAACGAATGACGTTGACTGCCAACGGGTTTCGCACGTTCGCGTCTGGTCGGTGACGTCGCCAGGCGGCCTGTGCGCTGCGCGGTCAGTGGCGGCCAGGAGCGACCCAGCGGTCCCGCAATCCGTTGCGACACAACAGATCGGGGCCCGAGATGGTGGACTCGCACGCGCAAGCGCCCTAACGTCGGACCCAAGTCGGGCATCGGCTCGGCCGCTCACCTAGTCGGACTAAGGGGTCCGACGTCACCAACCCTGTGGAGGGGAAGACGTGAACAAGGCAGAACTGATCAAGGAGCTGGAGAGTCGCCTCGGCAGCCGCAAGGCCGCCAGCGATGCACTGACGGCCGTCGTGGACGTGATCATCCGCGAGGTGGCCAAGGGCGGCAGCGTCGCCATCACCGGCTTCGGAACGTTCGAGCAGGCCGCCCGCGCAGCCCGTACCGGCCGCAACCCGCGCACCGGTGCCAGCGTGAAGATCAAGAAGACCGTGGTGCCGAAGTTCCGGGCCGGCTCGGCGTTCAAGGACGTCGTGAAGAACCCGCGCTCGCTGCCCAAGGCCGCCGTCGCAGGCGCCCGGGCCGCTGCGGGCACCGCCACGAAGGCCGCTGCGGCCGGAGCGAAGAAGGCCGCGCCCGCCAAGAAGGCGGCACCGGCCAAGAAGGCCGCACCCGCCAAGAAGGCCGCACCCGCCAAGAAGGCCGCACCCGCGAAGAAGGCGGCACCCGCGAAGAAGGCCGCACCGGCCAAGAAGGCCACTGCGAAGAAGACGGCACCGGCCAAGAAGGCGGCACCCGCGAAGAAGGCCGCACCGGCCAAGAAGGCGGTCGTGAAGAAGGCGGCACCGGCCAAGAAGGCGGCACCCGCGAAGAAGGCCGCACCGGCCAAGAAGGCCACTGCGAAGAAGACGGCACCGGCCAAGAAGGCCGCTCCCGCCAAGAAGGCGGCACCGGCCAAGAAGGCCGCGACCAAGCGCGCAGCCAAGAAGGCCTGAGCCACGCAGCACGATCACGGAGGCCGGCACCCCCTCGGGGTGTCGGCCTCCTGACGTGTGCGGGATGCTTGGCCCATGGCAAACATCCTCACCGTGAACGGCGGCGTGCCCCTGGTCGGCGACCTCGAGGTCAGGGGCGCCAAGAACCTGGTGTCGAAGGCCATGGTGGCGGCCCTGCTCGCCGAGGCGCCCTGCCGGCTCCGTGGGGTGCCGGAGATCTCCGACGTGAAGATCGTCTCGGGACTTCTCGAGCTGCACGGCGTGAAGATCGACTCGACCGACCGCGACGGCGAGCTGTTGCTCGACCCGACGAATGTCGAGCAGGCGCACGTGGCCGACATCGACGCACACGCGGGCTCCTCGCGGGTGCCGGTGCTGCTGTGTGGTCCGTTGCTGCACCGCCTCGGCGAGGCGTTCATCCCCGACCTCGGGGGGTGCCGGATCGGCGAGCGCCCGATCAACTACCACCTCGACGTCCTGCGGCAGTTCGGTGCCGACGTCCAGAAGCGCCCCGAGGGGCTGCGTCTCACCGCACCCGAGGGGCTGCGCGGCACGCGGATCAAGCTGCCCTACCCGAGTGTCGGCGCCACCGAGCAGGTCCTGCTCACCGCCGTGCGCGCCCAGGGCGTCACCGAGCTGCGCAACGCCGCGGTCGAGCCCGAGATCCTCGACCTCATCGCGGTGCTCCAGAAGATGGGCGCCATCATCAGCGTCGAGACCGACCGCGTCATCAAGATCGAGGGCGTGGACCGGCTCGGCGGCTACGACCACCTCGCCATCCCCGACCGGATCGAGGCCGGGTCGTGGGCCTGTGCGGCGCTCGCGACCAAGGGTGACGTCTACGTCAGGGGTGCGCAGCAGCTCGCGATGATGCCGTTCCTCAACGTGTACCGGAAGATCGGGGGTGACTTCGACATCGACGACGAAGGCATCCGGTTCTGGCACGCCGGCAAGCCGCTGAACTCCCTCGTGCTCGAGACCGACGTGCACCCCGGTTTCATGACCGACTGGCAGCAACCGCTGGTGGTCGCCCTCACCCAGACCACCGGCCTGTCCATCGTCCACGAGACCGTCTACGAGAACCGGCTGGGCTTCACCGAGGCGCTCGGCGAGATGGGCGCCCACATCCAGATCTACCGTGAGTGCCTCGGCGGCTCACCCTGCCGGTTCGGGCGGGCCAACTTCCAGCACAGTGCCGTCATCTCCGGGCCGACCCCCCTCAAGGGCGCCGAGATCACCGTGCCCGACCTGCGCGGCGGCTTCAGCTACCTCATCGCCGCGCTCGCTGCCGAGGGGCAGTCGAAGGTGCACGGGATCGAGCTGATCTACCGCGGCTACGAGCGGTTCTCCGACAAGCTCGACTCCCTGGGTGCCGACTACGAGGTCGGCTGAGCCCGCACGGGCCCGACCGGCTCAGCCGATCGTCTGGTCGTCGCCGATCCCCACGATCCACATCCGGTCGATGTCGGTGCCGGTGCCGAGGTCGACGCTGAGCCGCTGTCCGACGCGCAGGTGCCGCAGCGCGCTGGTCGCGAACACGGCCGCACTGAAGTGCACCTCGCGGCCGTCGTCGAGCAGCGCCGAGCCGGCGCCGGTGGACTCGTCGAAGGTGTGCACGCTGGCCTGCATGGGCGGCAGCGTATCCGGGGACCCAGCCAGCACGCCCGCGGTCGCCGGCCCGACCCCGAGGCCACGCGCCTCCCGCAGGGCCCGGTCGTCGTCGACGTCCGTGCGCAGTCGGGGCAGGTCGAGCTCGAGCCGGTGGTGGCCGGCAGCCTCGTGACGGGCCGCGGAGCCGTCCCCGAACGCCGGGACCAGGTCCGCCCCGTGGCGGGCCGTGAGGAGCACCGTGCCCGTGCCGGAGGCGTCGGGCACGACAGCCAGCGGGTATGCCGCCGCGGCCCCGAGGGCCGAGGTCAGGTCACCTGCCTCGAGTGCCGGCAGGTCGCCGAGCAGGACCGCGACCGGCGTGCTCGGTGAGCCGGCGACGGCGTGGTCGCGCCCTGCCACCACAGCAGCGTCGAGACCGGCGCCGGGGTCCGCCACGACGACCGTGCCGAGCCTTCGGGCGACCTGCCGCACCCGCTCGTCGGAGGTCACGACGAGCACCCGGCCCGACGGCATACCAGAGCAGACGGCGGTGAGGCAGTCGGTCGCCAGGGCGAGGGCCAGGTCTTCGCGCGCGACCCCGGGCGGCGGGTGCAGGCGCGTCTTCGCACCCGCGCCCCCCTTGACGGGGACGACGAGCCGCCAGTCCAGGGGGGTGGTCATCAGCACGATCGTCCCAGTGCTGGCGCGCTGTCTCGACACCGACCCCGCGAGCCGAGAGGATGCTCACTCACACGCACCCGTCGATTTGGAGACCACGTGAGCGCCCGCGGCGCACGAGCTCTGCCCTTCGCCTACCGGTTCGCGGTGGCGATCCTGCGTCCCGTGCTCATGGTGCTGACCAAGCGTGACTGGCGGGGAGCGCACCACCTGCCCGCCCAGGGCGGTTTCGTGGCCGCGCCGAACCACCTGTCCTACGTCGACCCCCTGTCGTTCGCGCACTTCCTCGTCGACAACGGCCACCCGCCCTTCTTCCTCGGCAAGGAGGGCGTCTTCCGCATCCCCGTCGTGGGCGCGATCCTGCGCGGCGCCGAGCAGATCCCCGTCTACCGCAACACCGGACAGGCCGCCGACGCCTTCCGGGCCGCCGTCGCGGCGGTCGAGAGCGGCAAGTGCGTCGCGGTCTACCCCGAGGGCACGCTCACCCGCGACCCCGACATCTGGCCGATGGTCGGCAAGACCGGGGCCGCTCGCATCGCCCTCGCCACCCGGTGCCCCGTCATCCCCGTGGCCCAGTGGGGCCCCCAGGATATGCTCGCCCCCTATGCCAAGCGGCTGCGGATCTTCCCCCGCAAGACCATGCACATCACCGCCGGCCCACCGGTCGACCTCAGCGACCTCTACGACCAACCGGTCACCGGTGCCCTCCTGCGCCAGGCGACCGACCGCATCATGGCAGCCATCACCACCGAGCTCGAGACGATCCGTGGCGCCCAGGCCCCGGCCGAGCGGTTCGACTCGCGCAAGCACGGCCTGCCCGAGACCGGCAAGTTCCGCCGCACCCAAGGAGATGGCGCATGACGACCGCTGCGGTGTTCGGGACGGGCAGCTGGGGCACCGCGTATGCCGCGGTGCTGGCCGACGGCGGCACGACGGTCCGCATGTGGGGGCGCCGCCAGGCGGTGGTCGACCAGATCAACGCGGGGAGCAACGAGGACTACCTGCCGGGCATACCCCTGCCGGCCGGGATCACCGCCACCACCGACCCCGCCGAGGCCACCGACGGCGCCGACATCGTCGTGCTCGCCGTGCCGTCGCAGACCCTGCGCGCCAACCTCGCGGACTGGGGTGGGGCGCTGCCCGGTGACGCGGCGATCGTGTCGCTGATGAAGGGCGTCGAGCTCGGCACCACCAAGCGGATGAGCGAGGTGATCGCGGAGGCCGGCGGCGTGGAACCCGGTCGCATCGTCGTCGTGTCCGGCCCCAACCTGGCCAAGGAGATCGCGCTCAAGCAGCCCGCTGCGAGCGTGGTCGCCTGCGTCGACGAGACGATCGCGGGCAGGGTCGCCGAGGCGTCCAACCCGCCCTACTTCCGGCCCTACACGACCACCGACGTCGTCGGCGCCGAGCTCAGCGGTGCCGTCAAGAACGTCATCGCGCTCGCCGTCGGCATGGCCGAGGGCCTGGGCATGGGCGACAACTCCAAGGCCTCGATCATCACCCGCGGCCTGGCCGAGACCTCGCGGCTCGGGATGGCGCTCGGCGCCGACCCGGTGACGTTCTCGGGGCTGGCCGGCGTGGGCGACCTCATCGCGACCTGCATGTCACCGTTGTCGCGCAACCGCACCTTCGGGTTGAACCTCGGGCGCGGCATGAGTGTCGAGGAGGTGGTCGCGGTGACCAAGCAGACCGCCGAGGGCGTGAAGTCCTGCGAGTCGATCCTGCAGCTCGCCCACGACCACGGCGTCGAGGTGCCGATCATCGAGCAGGTGGCCGCGGTCGTGCACGATGGCCGTCGCGCCGAGGACGTCGTCGGAGCCCTGATGGGCCGGGCCCTGAAGAACGAAGCCCACTAGGGGCGCAGCGCCTGGTCGAGGTCGCGCCAGAGGTCCTCGACGTCCTCGATGCCGACCGAGAGCCGCAGGAGGTTGTCGGGCACGGTGGCGGGCTCGGCGGGGTGGCGGCGACGGCGCTCGATCTGGGACTCGACGCCACCGAGGCTGGTCGAATGGGTCCAGAGGTCGGTGGCCGCGGCGACGCGCTCGGCACCGGCCCCGCCGCCGGGGACCTCGATCGCGATGATCGCGCCGAAGCCCGGGTACCGGGTGGTGTCGACGTGGGCGTGGCCGGCGAGGCGCTCGGCCAGCTCGCGGGCGTTGGCGGTGGCGCGCTCGAGGCGCACGTGGAGGGTGCGCAGACCGCGCAGTGCCAGCCAGGTCTCCATCGGTCCGGCGATGCCGCCGTGCAGCAGGCGGGCCGTGGCGAGCCGGGCGGCGAGCTCCTTGCCGGCGTCGGTCGAGGGAGTGACCAGGGCGCCCAGGATGACGTCGGAGTGACCGGACAGGTACTTGGTCACCGAGTGGAGCACCACGTCGGCGCCGTCCTCCAGGGGTCGCTGGACCAGGGGAGTGGCGAAGGTGTTGTCGCAGACGGTCAGCGCGCCGGTCTCGCGGGCCATCGCGGCCAGCGCACGGATGTCGGACACCTCGAGCATGGGGTTGGTCGGCGACTCGACCCAGAGCATCGCGGCGCCCTGCAGCGCGTCGCGGACCTGCTCCTGGTCGGTCGGGTCGACCCGGCGCACCACCGCGGCACCGCTGGTGGCGAGCTGGTCGAGGAGAGCGGTCGTGCCGTTGTAGGCGTGCGACGGGACCACGACCGCGCCCCCGTGGGGCACCAGGGTGAGGGCAGCCGACACGGCGGCCATGCCCGAGGCGAAGACCAGGGCGTCGCCACCCTCCAGGGCGCCGAGGGCCTCTTCGAAGGCCGACCACGTGGGGTTGCCGCCGCGCGCGTAGTTGACCGGGCCGTCCGCGACATAGGTCGAGGTGAACTCGAGGGGCGCGTTGACGTTGGCCCCCGGGACACGGGGCTGGCGGCCCAGGGCGACGACACGGGAGGCGGGGGACAGGTGCTCGTGGCTCACGCCGCCAGCGTAGGCGGCGGCCACGCGTGCCGCGGGCGGTGCCCGGTCGGTGGGCGGGATACGCTCGGCGGCGATGACTGCTGACCAGCCCGCACCTGCCAAGCCCCGCGTCGCCATCGTCTTCGGAGGACGCTCGTCGGAGCACGCCGTGTCGTGCGCGACGGCGGCCGGCGTGATGCGCGCGATCGACCGTGACGCCTACGACGTCATCCCGATCGGGATCTCACGGGACGGGCACTGGGTGCTGTCCGACGGTGACCCGCGCGCGCTGGAGCTGACCGCGGACCGCACTCCTGAGGTGGCGGCTTCGGGGGCGGCCGTCGTCGTGCCGCTGGCGACCACCGACCGCACGCTGACCACGCTGGAGCCGCAGGAGATCCCGTCGTCGCTGGGCGAGGTCGACGTCGTGTTCCCGTTGCTGCACGGGCCTTTCGGTGAGGACGGCACGATCCAGGGCATGTTCGAGATGGCCGACATCCGGTACGTCGGCTCGGGTGTCTTCGCGTCCGCGGCGGGGATGGACAAGCACTACATGAAGGTCCTGTTCGCGGGTGCCGGCCTTCCCGTCGGCCCGTATGTCGTCATCCCCGACTCCCAGTGGCAGCGCGACAAGGCCGCCGCGATGGATGCGGTGGGGGCGCTCGACTACCCGGTGTTCGTGAAGCCGGCGCGCGCCGGCTCGAGCATGGGCATCTCGCGGGTGTCCTCGCCGGAGGCGCTGGAGGGGGCCATCGAGCTCGCCCGTGAGCACGACCGCAAGGTCATCGTCGAGCAGGGGATCGTCGGCCGTGAGATCGAGTGCGCCGTGCTGCAAGGGCGCGGCACCGATGCCCCACGGGTGTCCCACGTCGGTGAGATCGAGGTGACGGCCGAGGGTGGTCACGAGTTCTACGACTTCGAGGCCAAGTACCTCGACGACGGGGCGGTGCTGTCCTGCCCGGCCAACGTGCCCGAGTCGGTGTCTGAGGAGGTGCAGCGGCTGGCTGCGGCGGCGTTCGAGGCGCTCGGGTGTGAAGGACTTGCGCGGGTCGACTGCTTCTACACGGACACCGGCGACGTCATCATCAACGAGATCAACACGATGCCGGGCTTCACGCCGCACTCGATGTATCCCCAGATGTGGGAGGCGACCGGGCTCTCCTACCCGGAGCTGATCGACGAGCTCATCCAGCTCGCCCTGACCCGCCCCGTCGGCCTGCGCTGAGCCCGGCAGCGCTGAGCGCTGCGCTGAGCTCGTCGCGCGAGTGGCTGCACTCGCACTACCGCCTCCGCAGCTCCGGTCTAGCGGGCGCTGCAGGACTCGTGGAAGCCGGCCGCGTTCCGCGCGGCGATGGAGGGGTGCTTGGCGGCGGTCGCCAGCTCGGCCTGGATCTCTTTCGCGTAGGCCGCCTGCCCCTGTTGCGCAGCCGCGAGACGCTTGGCGTCGAGCTCGTTGGCGAAGTCGACGTAGGCCTTGAGGATGTCGGCCTTGGCCCGTGCCGCGGCCGGTACGGGAAGCTGAGCCAGGTCGCGATCGAAGTCTGCGCGAAGCTTGGCGTGGGCGGGGAGCTGTTCGAAGAAGTCGTCCAGCGGGATGTCGAGGCTGCCGCCGTGAGTCACCTCGATCACCTTGGGCAGCAAGGCGTCGCAGAGTCGATTCACGGAGTCCACGTAGGTCCGCACTGCCACGTCGCCGGCAGTGGTCGACGGGGACGACGGGCGAGGAGAAGGTGCTTGGGCTGAGTCCGCGGACGAGCATCCGCTCGCGACGGCACAGACGACGGCGAGGACTGCCGGGGTCACGAGTGACCGACGAGGGGCCATGTCGACCAGCGTCGCGCGGGTGGTGCCAGTCGCGTCAGTGGGTGAACGGATTCGTTGTGGCTTCGTTGCCGACGGCCTGTGCCGTCGACGGCGCTTCGACGTCCACTGCACCAGTCGGCGCGATCCTTGATGACCGGGTGGCCGGGCATCGCAAAAGTCGTTTGGCGACGCGACTCGTCCCCGACATGCTTCCACCATGACCGACTACGTCGAGAGCGAGCGCCTGGTGCTGCGCCAGTTCACCGCGCAGGACGCGGACCTGCTGATCGGGCTGGACAGTGACCCCGCGGTGATGCGCTTCCTCACCGGCGGTGAGCCGTCGATGTCGGACGACGAAGTCCGTGACGAGGTCATCCCGAGCCTCCTCGCGGCATACGAGCGGTGGAACGGACGGTTCGGACTCTTCGCCGCCCACGAGAAGGCAACGGGCGACTTCATCGGTTGGTTCTGCCTGCGCCCGCAGCGCACGGGTCCGCTGGACGAGGTCGAGCTCGGCTACCGGCTTCGCCGTGACGCGTGGGGGAAGGGGTACGCGACCGAGGGTTCGCATGCCTTGGTGGACAAGGGTTTCTCGGAGCTCGGCGTCAACACCGTCTGGGGCGAGACGATGGCGCTCAACCTCTCGTCCCAGCGGGTGATGGAGAAGGTCGGGATGTCCGTCGTCGAGTCGATCCCCACGCCGGACGAGATGCAGTCCGTCGAGGGAGCCGAGCGCGGAGGCTTCCGGTACGAGGTCACGAGAGATCAGTGGGAAGCCCGCCGCGACCGGTCGACCGCCGGACGTGCCTGAGCCGCCACGACCCTTGAGGCCTCCGGCCGACGGGGAATACGCCGCGCTCACCACCCGCTGAACCTCGAAGAGACATCGGACGGCGCCCAGGAGCACGCATGGACAAGGACATTCGCTCGGCACTGCACCGCAGCCAGGTCATCGACCTGACCACCACGGGTCGACGGACCGGTCAGCCACGTCGGATCGAGATCTTCATGCACGACGAGGACGGCCTGTTGTTCATCACGGGGATGCCGCGTGCCGACCGGGTCCGTGACTGGATCCGCAACATCGAGGCAGACCCCCGCGTCGTCGTCCATCTGAAGAAGGGCATCGAGGCAGACCTGCCTGCGAGGGCCCGGGTCGTCACCGACCCCGACGAACGGCGCCCGATGATCGAGGCGGCTGCGCGACGCTGGGGCCGCACCGACATCCCGACGATGATGGAGCACAGCCCGCTCATCGTCCTCAGCGTCGATGGCGACTGAGGTCGGGCGGGCTGGTCAGACGTCGCCAGGGGTGCCACGCTGGCGTCATGCCCCGCGTTCAGGTTGCGACCGCTTCCCCTGCCGAACGTGACGCCGTCCTGACGTGCGCCGTCGCAGTGGTTTGCGCCGTGGCCTTCCTGGTCTTCGTCGGGGTGCCGGTGCACTCAGGGACGCTGGCGGTCCCGGAGGCGCTCGAAGCCGTCTGGGTGGTCGGGCTCCTGGTCGGCGCGTTCCTCGGTCCCGTGGCAGGCGGTCTGGCGGCGTTCGTGAGCGGGGCGGCGCTGGTGGCTGGAGGACCTGCCCTGACGCAGCGAGCCCGGCGCCTGCACTGGAGCACCATCGCAGTCTCGGCTCTTCTGTTGGTCGCCTACGTCTCACACTCCCACGCCCTGCAGACCTGGCTGGACTGACGGGAACCCAACCCGTCGCGACGGACTGGGGGGCGGACTGGGGGGAGGGCCGGCGGCCCCACCGACGACGAGGCGCCTCAGTCGTCCTTCTTCAGGCTGGGGTACTTCTTCTCCACGGCCGCGCGGACCTTCTTCTGCTCAGCCTCGGTCCCGTGCTGCGCGACGCGGGCCAGGGCGTTACGGGCGTGTGCGATGTCGGGGATCGGGTACTTCTCCTCCTCCGGCAGCGCAAACGACGACCTCTTCAGCTTCTTGCGGTTGTCGCTGTCACTGAGGTCCTTGGACATGTCCGACTCCTCTCGAGGGTTTCGATGTCAGGGGCCATACCCGGCTGACGGGGACCCCAACCCTCTCGGGTCGTGGCGGACCCGGTCGGTCGGGTCGCTGCTGGCAGGCTGGGGGCGTGATACTTCCCGAGCTCCGTGACCCGCGGCTGGTCACGATCCGCCGCAGCGGGTTGCTCACGGATGCCGACCACCGGGCCCTGGCCAACTGGGCTGCCACGTGCGCCGAGCACGTCCTGCACCTCTTCGAGGGCGAGCAGCCGGGGGACACGCGCCCGCGGGAGGCCATCGAGGCGGCCCGCTCGTGGGCTCGCGGTGAGCTGCCGATGATGCGGGCCAGGGCGCTCGGCGGACACGCGATGGGCGCGGCCCGGACGATGCGCGGGGCGGCGCGGTTCGCGGCGTACGCGGCCGGTCAGGCAGCCAGTGTCGGGCACGTCGCAGAGCACGACCTCGGTGCGGCGGCCTACGCGATCAAGGCGGCTGCGGATGCGGCTCCGCACCACGCAGACGCCGGGCGCGCCGAGCGGGACTGGCAGCGCGAACAGCTGCCCGAGCAGGTGCGCGTCCTGGTGCTCGAGGACCAGGAACGTCGCAACGCCATCTGCTGGTCGGTCTTCAGCGACTGAGCAGGCCCGTCAGTCGCACTTGCGGCCGTTGGACGGGAGTGCACCGGCGGCCTCGCCGAAAGCCGGCAGCAGCAAGGGTTCCGGCGCATAGGCGTGGGGGACGAGCACTTCGATCGCAGGCTCGCGCCCGTAGGTCGTGAACCTGGCTCCGTCGCTCAGCTGCTCGACGACCCAGTCGACGCCGTCGACGTCGAGGCACTCCTTGTCGGTCGGGCCGAGGGCAGGCCAGCCGCAGGTCGCGATGATCGCCGGGTCTCCCCAGGCGTGCGCGTCCGAGGCGACCCCGCCGTTGACGTCCACCCCACGCGAGGCCTGGCCGGACACCTTGGCGGGCCAGCGCGCAGTCGCCGGCTCGCACTCCACCGCGTGCTGGGGCGGGGACACTTCGACCAGGGACGAGCACCCGGACAGCAGACCGCCGGCCACCCCGAGGACGAGGAGGCCGGCGGTCGTGGTGCGAAGCGGGCGCGCTGCCGTCAGGCGGGCGCGCACGTCGACCGGACGCTCAGACGTGGACGACGGTGCAGGTCAGGGTGCGGGTGATGCCCGGCACGTCCTGGATCTTGGCGATGACGAGCTTGCCCAGCTCGTCGACGGTGTTGGCCTCGACGCGGGCGATCACGTCGTAGGGACCGGTGACGTCCTCGGCCAGCACCACACCGGCAATCCCGGCAATGGCCTCGGCGACGGACGCCGCCTTGCCGACTTCGGTCTGGATCAGGATGTAGGCCTGGACCACCACGTGGCACCTCACACTTCTGTTCGGGTAACGGCTGTTCGGGTAATGGCTGTTCGGGTTGTGGCTCTCGGCGGCTGCGCCCTTGGCGATACGGATCGGGCCGGGGCTCGCCAAGGCCATGCCAGACGCTACCGTGCCCGTGTCCCACCCGTCTCCCCCGACCCGTCACGAGGAGGTCAAGTCATGGTCACGGCGCCCCTCACCCTGCGAGACGTCTCCGAGTCGGAGCTCCTGCGCCGGATCTTTCCCTTCTTCCGGGCCTCCCCGGGAGTCGCGGTCGGGCCGGGTGACGACGCTGCCGTGCTGCGCACCGGACCGGGCACGGTGGCCACCACCGACTCGATGATCAGGGGACGCGACTGGCTCGACGAGTGGTCGGGTGCGAGTGACGTGGCGACCAAGCTGCTCACCCAGAACCTCGCCGACGTCGCCGCCATGGGAGCGAGGTCGACCGCCGTGCTCGTGACCCTGGTGGCCGACCCGGCAACGCCGCTCGACTGGGCGGTCGACTTCGCCCGAACCCTGGGGGAGCAGGCCGCGGACCTCGGCGTGGCCGTCGCCGGGGGCGATCTGTCGTCGGCTCCCGACGGCGTGCTGATGGTGTCGATCACCGCCCTGGGTGACCTGGACGGCCGGGCGCCGGTCCTGCGCAGCGGTGCCCGGGTCGGGGACGTCGTCGCCGTGTGCGGGCCGCTCGGCCGGTCAGCGGCCGGGCTCGCCCTGCTCCAGTCCGGCGCCGACCCGCGGACGCAGCCGGACGGCATACGCGGCTGGTGCATCGAGCACCACCTCAGGCCGCAGGCGCCGCTGACCGAGGGCCCGGCAGCCGCCGACGCCGGCGCGACGGCGATGATCGACCTGAGCGACGGGCTGCTCCGTGACGGTCACCGGGTCGCTGGAGCGAGCGGCGTGCGCCTCGCGCTGTCGCCGACGGCCCTGCACGGCGACGTCGCGGAGCTGGAGCCCGTGGTGGGGGAGCAGGCTCTGGACTGCGTGCTGGCCGGTGGTGAGGAGCACAGCCTCCTGGCCACCTTCACCGGCGCAGCCCCGGACGGGTGGCGCACGATCGGCGTGGTCGAGGCCGGCGAGGGCGTCACCCTCGACGGCGCTGTCCAGCAGCCGCGGGGCTGGGACCACTTCCGGGCGTAGCAGGAAATCGACACGTCCGGGCGTAGCAGGAAATCCGGGCATGAAAGAAGCCGACCTCCCCGTGGGGAGATCGGCTCGATTCGGTATGCCGCGGGGGCAGGGTCAGCGCTTGACCTTGCCGGCCTTGAGGCACGAGGTGCAGACGTTGAGACGCTTCGGGGTCACGCCCGCGTCGCCCACCAGCGCCTTGACGCGCTGGATGTTCGGGTTCCAGCGACGCTTGGTGCGGCGGTGCGAGTGCGAGATGTTGTGACCGAAGCTCGGTCCCTTGCCGCAGACGTCGCAGTTGGCAGCCACGGGTGTTCTCCTGATTTCGATACGTACAAGAATGAGGTCGGTCCCGGATGGTCCTGCGCACGGGCACAGACCAGCGACGCAGAGGTCATGGGAACCGGTCAAGCGTAGCCGAGGTGTGCCGCAACGGCCAAAACGGGGCCGGTGACGCCTGCTGCGGCTAGCCTGCCACCGTGCTCGAAGCCCTCACCGCCGTGGACGCGAGGCGATGGGCCGTGCTCACCCGCGCGGCGTTCGCGGCGCGCCGGGCCGAGATCGACGCGCTCAACGTCTACCCGGTCCCCGACGGGGACACCGGCACCAACCTCTACCTCAGCCTCGACGCCGCGCTCGACGCCGTGCGCACCGAGCACGAGAAGGCCGGCATCCTCGGTGCGGCCACGCTCGAGCAGGAGTGCTCGGCCCTCGCTCGCTCGCTGCTGCTGACCGCCCGCGGCAACTCCGGTGTCATCCTGAGCCAGCTGGTGCGGGGCTTCGCGGAGGCGATCGCCGAGTCAGGGTCGGAGCAGGCCGGGGCCGAGATCATCGCCGACGGTCTCGAGCGGGCCAGCCAGCGCGCCTATGCGAGCGTCACCCGCCCGGCGGAAGGCACGATCCTGACGGTCGCCCGTGCCGCAGCGCAGGCCGGTGCTGCCGCGGTCGACCGTGGCCTGGTCGCGGTCGCCGAGGACGCCCTCGACGCGGCGACCGAGGCGCTGCGCGCCACCACTGCACAGCTCCCGGCCCTCGAGCGCGCCGGCGTCGTCGACGCGGGCGCGGCCGGCTACCTCCTGCTGCTGGAGGCGCTCGCCCGGGTCGTCCACCAGGACGGCACGCACGTCGGCGAGCGGATGGAGGTCTTTGCCGACGACTCGATGCGCCGCCGTGAGGACTGGAGCCAGGTCGGGGGTGTGGTCGAGCCGACCGGCGCCACCGGCGGGGCGCCCACCGGCGAGGGCGACCTGACGCTCGGTGGTCCTGCCTACGAGGTGATGTACCTCCTGCGGGACACCGACGAGGAGCGCGTCGCGACCCTGACGACCACCCTCGACGGGCTGGGCGACTCACTGCTCGTCGTCGGTGGCCCCGACCTGTGGAACGTCCACGTCCATGTCGACGACGTCGGTGCTGCCGTCGAGGCCGGCATCGAGGCGGGTCGCCCCTACCGCGTGCGGGTGACGCATTTTGCTGTTGCAGGTGGTGGCGACGACGCCGGGGGCCGGGACCGAGCGGGTGCGGGCAAGCCGGCGGCCACGGTCGGCGTCGTCGCCTGCGCCGCCGGTCCGGGGTTGGCCGAGGTGTTCGAGGAGGCGGGGGCGCTCGTCGTCGCGAGCGGCCCCGGGCGCCGGGCGTCGGCGGGTCAGCTGCTCGACGCGGCGCGGGCAGCGCACGCCCTCGAGGTCGTCGTGCTCCCCAACGACGGTGACACCGTGATGGCCGCAGAGGCTGCGGCGAGTGCGGCCGAGCAGGAGGGCGTCACGCTCCACGTCGTCCGGTCACGCACCGCCGTCCAGGGGCTGGCCGCGCTCGCGGTCTTCGACCCGACTGCATCCGGCTCCCGCAACGCGACCCAGATGTCCCACGCCGCCGCGGCCACCCGGCACGGCGCTGTCGCCATCGCGAGCAAGCAGGCCCTGACGAGTGCCGGGCCGTGCGAGGCCGGTGACGTCCTGGGGGCGGTGGCCGGCGACGTCGTCATCGTCGGCTCCGACCTCGAGGAAGTGGCGATCGACGTCGTCGCCCGGCTGCTGAGCAGCGGCGGCGAGCTCGTCACCGTGATCGGCGGCGCGGATGCGCCCGAGGGACTCGCGGAGGGGCTCGGGCTCCGGATCGAGCGCGGGCACCGCGACGTCGAGGTGAGCGTCATCCAGGGCGGCCAGCCGCACTACCCGCTGCTGCTCGGGGTCGAGTAGGCGTGGTCGACGAGCGCACCAAGCTGGACAAGCTGCTCGGGGTGCGGACCGCGGGCAACCTGGCCAAGCACCGCGACCTCGTGACGGTGGGGGACCTCCTGGAGTTCTGGCCACGTCGCTACCTGGAGCACACCTCCGACCTGTCCGACCTGCACGTCGGCAAGTACGTCGTCGCCGTGGCCGAGGTGAAGACCGCAGCCACCCGACGGCCCAAGAGTGGCCGCGGCGAGATGCTCACCGTGACCATCACCGACGGTCGCAACGACGTGGACCTCGTGTTCTTCAAGGCCTGGGGGCACAAGGACAAGCTCGTCCCCGGCGTGCGGGCGGTGTTCGCCGGTGAGGTCGGCATCTACGGCCGCAGGTGGCAGCTCGCCCACCCGGCATACCAGCTCGTCGAGGGCGACCTGGGCACCTCGGCCACGGACCGCGGTCCCATCCCGGTCTACCTCCAGGTCAAGGGACTCCAGAACTGGACCGTGGCGGAGTGCGTGCGGATCGTCTTCGACCACCTCGAGGACGTGCCCGAGCCGTTGCCCGCGAGCCTGCGCCGACGGCACGGGCTGCCCGGCCGACTCGAGGCGCTGCGCGGCATCCACGTGCCCAAGGCCTTCCCCGAGGTGCAGCGCGCCCGTCAGCGGCTGCGCTACGAGGAGGCTCTGGTCTTCCAGACGCTGCTCGCGCAGCGTCGCGCGCGTCAGGCTGCCGACCGCACCACCGGGCGCACCCCGCGGGCCGGCGGGCTTCTCGCGGCGTTCGACGCCCGCCTGCCCTTCGAGCTGACCGACGGGCAGAAGGCAGTCGGAGCGACCCTCGCCGAGGAGCTGGCCAAGGACGTGCCGATGAACCGCCTGCTGCAGGGTGAGGTCGGGTCCGGCAAGACGGTCATCGCGCTGCGCGCCATGCTCGCCGCCGTCGATGCGGGCGGTCAGGCTGCGCTGCTCGCACCCACGGAAGTCCTTGCAGCACAGCACCATCGGTCGATCACGACGATGCTGGGCGATCTGGCCGAGGGAGGCTTGCTGGGCGGCAGCGACATCGGCACCCGCGTCGCACTGCTCACCGGCAGCCAGTCGACCGCAGCCCGTCGCGACAACCTCCTCCAGGCCGCCAGCGGGGACGCCGGCATCGTGATCGGGACCCACGCGATCATCCAGGACAAGGTGCAGTTCCAGGACCTCGCGCTCGTCGTCGTCGACGAGCAGCACCGCTTTGGTGTCGAGCAGCGAGATGCGCTGCGCGAGAAAGGAACCCAGCCGCCCCACGTGCTCGTCATGACGGCCACGCCGATCCCACGCACCGTGACGATGACGGTCTTCGGCGACATGGAGACCTCGACCCTGGCCGAGCTCCCGCGGGGGCGTTCGCCCATCGCGACCCACGTCGTGCCGGCCGAGCGGCGGGACTGGGTGCAGCGCACCTGGGAGCGGGTGGCCGAAGAGGTGCGGTCCGGCCGGCAGGCCTACGTCGTCTGCCCCCGGATCGGTGATGGCGACGGCGGCGCGGGCAGGGCGAGGAGCGCAGGGAGTGCGTCGGCCGACGAGGAGGAGATCGCCGAGTCGGTCTTCGCGCCGGACGACGACGGTGAGGGCGCAGCGGTCGCTGCCCCGCCGCGCGAGATGGCGAGCGTCCATGCCGTCGAAGCCACCTTGCGGGCCAACCCCGCCCTCGCCGGCCTCTCGATCGCCGTGCTGCACGGCCGGATGCCGCCCGAGGACAAGGACGCGGTCATGGGCGCCTTCACCGCTGGCGAGGTCGATGTGCTGGTCTCCACCACCGTGATCGAGGTGGGCGTCGACGTGCCCAACGCGACCGTCATGGTCGTCGTCGACGCCGACCGGTTCGGGGTGTCGCAGCTGCACCAGCTGCGCGGTCGGGTCGGTCGTGGCGTGCACCCCGGGCTGTGCCTGCTCATGACGTCGTCCGAGGCGGAGGCGTCGGTCGAGCGGCTGGAGGCCGTGGCCGGCACGAACGACGGGTTCGAGCTGGCCCGCCTCGACCTCGAGCTGCGTGGCACGGGCGACGTGCTCAGCGGCCGGCAGAGCGGAGGCGGCCGGTCGGGGAGGGGGATGGGGCGGGGGAGCTTCCGGTTCCTGTCGCTCGTGCGCGACGAAGAGATCATCCTCCAGGCGCGCGAGGACGCCGCCGAGCTGGTCGCCGCCGATCCAGAGCTGACCGATCACCCCGAGCTGGCCAAGGCCGTCACCGAGCGGGTCGACGAGGAGCAGGCAGCCTTCCTCGACCGAGGCTGACGCCCTAAGTCACTGCTCGCTCACAGTGAGCAGTGACTTAGCCTCCGTCGCGGGATATGCAGAGGCGCGCGGGAGACGCGGAGTCCTAGGCTCGTCGCATGCTGCTCTCGCACGATGACGAAGGATCCGGGCCGGCAGTCGTGCTGCTGCACGCCGGGGTCGCGGACCGGCGGATGTGGGATGCCGTCGCGCCGGTGCTCGCGCACACCTTCCGGGTGATCCGGCCCGACCTGCGGGGGTTCGGCCAGACGCCGATGCCGCCGGAGAAGTACGCCGACGCCGACGACGTCGACGCGCTGATGGACTCGTTGGGGGTGACCGACGCTGCGGTCGTGGGCTCGTCGTTCGGAGGGCGCGTGGCGATGGAGCTCGCCACGCTGCACCCGACCCGGGTCTCGTCGCTGGTGCTGATGTGCACGGCCTACCGGGGGCTGGAGCCGACCGAGTCCGTCAAGGCGTTCGGGCAGGAGGAGGACCGCCTGCTCGAGGCCGGTGACGTCGCCGGGGCCACCGAGCTCAACGTGCGCACCTTCCTCGGTCCCGAGGCCGACGGCGCGGCCCGGGCACTGCTGACCCTGATGCAGCGCAGGGCCTTCGACGTCCAGCTCGCGGCCGACGAGGCCGACCCCGGCCCCGAGCCGCGACGGGTCGAGGTCGATCCGACGGGCATCGCGGTGCCCACCGTCGTGGTGTCCGGGGCACACGACCTCGACCACTTCGGCGACGTGGCGAGGCTGCTGGGTGAGCAGATCCCCGGTGCGGAGACGGTCGAGCTCGACTGGGCCGGGCACCTCCCGGCACTCGAGCGCCCCGACGCCGTCCAGGCCCTGCTGCTCGACGTGCTGCGCGACGACCCGACGGTGCACGCGCCCTGAGTCCGCGCGCTGCTACCTTGCCGCCGTGACACGCATCATCAGCGGCCGGGCCGGGGGCACGCGGCTGGCCACCCCGGCCGGCTCCGGCACCCGGCCGACGAGCGACCGCGTGCGCGAGGCGCTGTTCTCCCGCCTGGAACACCTCGAGGTCCTGGCCGGCGCGAAAGTCGTTGACCTGTATGCCGGTTCAGGAGCCCTGGGTCTCGAAGCGGCCAGTCGTGGCGCGGCCACCGTCCTGCTCGTCGACTCGGACCGGTCCGCCGCGAAGGTGACCAAGCAGAACGCCGACACCCTCGGCATACCCGGTGTGACGGTGCGGCAGGCCACGGTCCAGAAGGTCCTCGCATCACCTCCGGCCGCGCCCCAGACGCTGGTCTTCCTCGACCCGCCCTACGACCTCACGGAGGAGACGCTGACCGCGGACCTCACCGCGCTCACCACGGGGGGCTGGCTCGCCCCCGACGCGCTGGTGGTCGTCGAGCGGTCGGCGCGTTCGCCGGAGCCGGCCTGGCCGGACGTCCTCGAGTGCGAAGGAGAACGCCGTTACGGCGAGACGAAGATCTGGTTCGCCGGCCCGCGCCACCCTGACGGCGTGGCCTGAGCCACCGACCGCGCGTCCCGGACGCGAAGGAGCCCGACCGCACTCGCGGTCGGGCTCCTTCGTCGGTGTGGTCGGTCAGACCGCCTGCGGCGCCGACGGGAGCAGGCTGAACTGCACGCTCCCGGACTCGTCGACGGCGGCGTCGAGGACCTGGTCACCCAGGGCCACGGCCGCGGTCTGGTCGAGGTAGACCTTCGCGCCGTCCTGCTCGACGACGGCGTCGCCGGGCACGGCCTGCTCGGCGGTGGTCACGGTCAGGCCACCGGAGTCGGGGCCTTCCTGGCTGAACCGCAGACCGGCGTCGTCGCTGCTGAGGTTCTGGTCGACCAGGGTCTTCACGATCGTGCTGGCGTTGTCGGTCAGGGTGAGCATGGGCTCTCCGTTTCGTCCGATTGAGGTCAGTACCCCTCCACGGTGTCGCACCCGCCGCAGCGACCCAAATCGGGCGTCCGATGGGTGGGACCGACCCATTGCCACGACCCCCGAGGTGTGGCATCACCGCAGGTGGGGGATGGTATGCGCATGACGGACTACGAGATCCCCCGACCGACCAGCGGCGACGTCGTCGACCTCATCCTCGACGACCACCGGCTGTTCGAGGCCCTCCTGCGCGACCTGCGCGACTCCACTGCCGACCGCGAGGCCGCGCGGGCCGCGCTGTCCGCCGTGCTCATCGCGCACGGCGAGGCCGAGGAGGAGAAGGTCTACACCCAGCTCAAGAGCAAGCGGGCGATCACCGCCCACGAGGCCGAGCACGGTGAGGAGGAGCACGCCGAGGGCAACGAGGCGCTGCTGGCGCTGCTGGAGTGCAAGGGCACCGACACCCAGAAGTTCGACGACGCCGTGGAGGACCTCGCCACCGCGCTGAACCACCACATCGGCGAGGAGGAGCAGACCATCCTCAACCCGGCGCGCGAGGACGTCTCCGAACAGGTGCGCCAGGACCTGGGCGCCGCCTGGACTGCTCGTCGCAACGAGCTGCTCGACGAGGACGCCGGGTCGATCACGAACGTCCGCAAGATCGTCGCCCGGGCCCACAAGGAGGGGCTGCTCCCCGCCGACGACGAGGACGAGGAGTAGACCGGCAGGGCGGTCGGGGCAGCCGGCTTCGCTGCTAGCGTTCCCGTGTGACCAGCCCCCGTCGGTGCGTGTGCCCCGGCTCCTACGACCCCGTGACCCTCGGCCACAGCGACGTGATCCGCCGGGCCGCGGGGCTCTACGACGAGGTCGTCGTCGCTGTGATGCACAACCCCGCCAAGCGGGGCACCTTCACCCCCGAGGAGCGCCGCGACCTCATCGTCGACACGTGCGCCGACCTCGACAACGTCAGGGTGGAGCTCTTCGCGGGCCGCCTGCTCGTCGACGTCGCCCGTGAGCTCGAGGCGACCGCCATCGTCAAGGGGCTGCGCGGCGGCACCGACTTCGCCTACGAGCTGCCGATGGCCCTGATGAACCGGCACCTCACCGGCATCGAGACCGTGTTCCTGCCCGGTGACCCGAGCCTCGAGCACATCTCGAGCTCGCTCGTGAAGGAGGTCGCCGCCCACGGCGGCGACATCTCCGGGCTGGTGAGCGACCGGGTCCGCGACGCGCTGCTGGCCCGCCTCCAGGGGGAGTGACCTGACCTCGACGGACCGGAGCCCGACCCACCCTCGGGCGACCCGCTTCCGGCCTGACGTCGAGGGACTGCGCGCCGTCGCCGTGCTGCTCGTCGTGCTCTACCACGCGGGTCTCCCGCTCCCGAACGGCTTCCTCGGGGTCGACGTCTTCTTCGTCATCTCGGGGTTCCTCATCACCGGCATCCTCGTCCGCGAGCTGCTCACCACCGGCACCATCAGCTGGACCCGGTTCGTCGGACGCCGGATCCGGCGGCTCCTGCCCGCGGCCATCCTCGTCCTCGTCGTGACGGCCGTGGTGGCGTGGTTCGTCGTGCCGGGGCTGCGCCGCCGCGACATCGGCACCGACGTCGCAGGTGCCGCGCTCTACGTCGTCAACTGGGTGCTGGCCCACCGTGCGGTCGACTACCTCGCCTCCGACAGCATCCCCTCTCCCGTGCAGCACTTCTGGTCGCTGGCGGTGGAGGAGCAGTTCTACGTCGTGTGGCCGCTGGCCCTGATCGCCCTGGCCCTGGTGCTCAACCGTCTGGGGCGCCGCCCCGGCGTGGGCGTCGTCGCCGGCCTCCTCACCGTCATCGCCGTCCCGTCCTTCGGGTATGCCGTGTGGCTGGGTGGCGTCGACCCCGACCGCGCCTACTTCGTCACCACGACCAGGGCGTGGGAGCTCGGGGTGGGCGCGGCGCTCGCGGTCTGGTGCGCGGGTCGGGAGGCGAGCCCGCGGCATACCGACCCGGCGGGCGCGGCGACGCGCGCAGGGACGTGGGCGTTCGTCGGCTGGGTGGGGCTCGCCGCGGTGATCGGTTCGGCGTGCTGGTTGCCGGCAGGTGCGGTGACCCCGGGCCCCTGGACCCTCGTGCCCACCGTGGGGGCCGCGGCCGTGCTGCTGTCGGGCTGGGCCGGCACGCCGGGCGGCCCGGTCAGGCTGCTCGGCGCCGCGCCGATGGTCTGGATCGGGAGCCTGTCCTACTCCATCTACCTGTGGCACTGGCCGGCCCTGGTGCTGACCGAGTGGGCGCTCGACGGGATCTCGACCACGCAGCGGCTCCTCGTGCTCGCCCTGTCGTTCCTGCCGGCCTGGGGGAGCCACCGGTGGCTGGAGAGCCCGATCCACCACAGTCGTGCCCTGGCCGAACGCACCCGTCCGGTGCTGGCGCTCGGGGTCGCCCTGTCGGCTGTCGGAGCCCTCGCCGCTCTGCCCCTCACCCAGGCGGCGTCGCCGTTCCGCACCACGCCCGTGTCCGGCGCGCGCCCGGCGGTCGACAGCCTCGGCGCCGCGACCCTGTCGTCCCCGCCGAGCAGCGATCCGGCCACCTATGCCGTGGACGACTGGGAGTGGTTGACCCCCGACCCCCAGCTGGCGGGGGAGGACCGCCCGGCCGCGGACGTCGACCGCTGCCAGGTCGACCGGCTCGTCGAGGAACCGGTCGCGTGCGAGTTCGGGGTGCCGGACGGCACCACGACGGTCGCGCTGGTGGGCGACTCCAAGGCGATGCAGTGGCTGCCGGCGCTCGAACGACTCGCCCCCGGGCGCGGCTGGCGGATCGTGACCTACGGCAAGTCGGCCTGCGCGTTCGCGGACGGCCGTGCGCAGAACGAGGGGCGCGCCTACCCGGCCTGCGACGAGTGGAACCGCCGGGTCGTGGAGCGGCTGGCCGCCGCGCCACCCGACCTCCTCCTGACCTCCGGGTATGCCGCGTCGGCCTGGGACGGCGCGAGCGCCACGCGGGCGGCCCTGGTGCGCGGCCTCGCGACCCGTTGGTCGCAGCTGCGCGAACGCGGGGTGCCGGTGGTGGTGCTCGGCGACAGCCCGTTGTCGCCCGACGACCTCGACGTGTGCACGGCCCGGCACCCCCACGAGCTGAGCCGGTGCGCCTTCGAGCGGGGTCCCGCCGTGGCGGGCAGCGGGCTGCCGGCGCAGGTCGAGGCAGCGGCCGCTTCCGGCACCCCGCTGGTCGACCTCACACCCTGGATCTGCCCCGTTCCGCGCTGTCCGGTCGCGATCGGGAACGTCACGATCCACCGCGCCGGGGACCACCTCACCGCCACCTACGTGCGGACGCTCGCGACCGTGCTGGGCGCGGAGCTCGACCGGGCGGCCCCCGCGCATTTGGGGGAGTAGGCCGTGCTCCGGTAATCTCGTGCGTCGGTCATGTCCTCGCCCGAGGCTCAGGCCGAGTCACTCGACCTCTGCTGGAGCCATGGAACACCTCAACCCCCGATCGCCGCTGGTCTTCGACACCACGGACCTCGGACGGCGACCGGGTTCCATGGAGCGCCTCCAGCGCACGGTCGAGGCGCCTGCCGTCCTCGGCACGGACGTGATCGCGGTCCCGGTAGGGTCCCCGGTCGAGCTGGAGCTCCGGCTCGAGTCCGTCGTCGAGGGAGTGCTGGTCACCGGCTCGGTCCACGCCACGGCAACCGGCGCCTGCGTGCGGTGCCTGGACCCCGTCAGCCGTGAGGTCGACGGACGGTTCCAGGAGCTGTTCGCCTACGCCGATCGCGCAGCCCACCACCGTGCGGTGGGTGCGGACGACGACGAGACCGATGAGCACGTGCTCGAGGGCGACCTGTTCGACCTCGAACCCGTGCTCGTGGACACGGTGGTGCCAGCACTGCCGTTCCAGCCCGTGTGCCGGGACGACTGCCCAGGCCTGTGCTCCGAGTGCGGAGCTCGCCTGGCGGACGACCCGGACCACCACCACGAAGTGCTCGACCCCCGGTGGGCCGCGCTGAGCGCGCTGTCGGCCGAGGGCAACCCAGGCTCGGGTGCCACCCACCTGGGCACCACCCAGAGCAAGACCCCGAGCAACACCCCGAGCAACACCGAAGAGAAGAGGAACTGACGTGGCTGTCCCGAAGCGGAAGACGTCGCGCTCCAACACCCGTTCGCGTCGTGCGAACTGGAAGACGACGGCGACCACGCTGACCACGTGCCCCCAGTGCAAGGCCCCGACCCAGCCGCACGTGGCGTGCCCGTCCTGCGGCACCTACAAGGGCCGTCACTACACGCCGGCCGAGCGCACCGAGCACCAGGGCTGACCCAGTTTGAACCTCGCGTGAGTGCCACTCAGTCCCCGGTCGGGGACAGCGCGAAGCAGCGGCCCGTCGACGAGTTCGCCGACCAGCTCACCGAGCTGGTCGGCGGGCCTGTCGACGAGTCGCTGCTTCTGCGTGCCCTCACGCACCGCTCGTACGCCTACGAGAACGGCGGCCTGCCCAACAACGAGCGCCTCGAGTTCCTCGGTGACTCGGTGCTCGGGCTCGTCGTCACCGACACCCTCTACGCCACCCACCCCGACCTGCCTGAGGGCCAGCTCGCCAAGCTGCGCGCCGCGGTGGTCAACATGCGGGCGCTCGCCGACGTGGCACGCACGCTCGGCGTCGGCGACCACGTGATGCTCGGTCGGGGCGAGGAGAGCACCGGCGGCCGCGACAAGGCCTCGATCCTCGCCGACACGATGGAAGCGGTCATCGGCACCGTCTACCTCTCGTGTGGCATGCCCGCCGCGTCGCGCTTGGTGCACCACCTGCTCGACCCGCTGATGGCGGCCAGCGCCACCCTCGGCGCCGGGCTGGACTGGAAGACCAGCCTCCAGGAGCTTTCGGCCGCCACGGCCAAGGGCGTGCCCGAGTACCGCGTGGACGAAGAGGGCCCCGACCACGAGAAGACCTTCCACGCGCACGCCGTCGTCGGCGACGAGGTGCTGGGCTCCGGCACCGGGCGGTCCAAGAAGGAAGCCGAGCAACGCGCCGCCGAGCTCGCCTGGCGGGCCCTGACCGCGCGGACGGCCGACGACGACCCCGTGGCCGGCTCGCCCTCCTAGGCGCGGAGCGCTCTCCCTCCTGGGCGAGCGCGCGGCACACCCGGGTCGCTGCTGCGGGGCGCTGGCACCGCTGTCGGTGGCGCGTGCTTGAGTGGGCCCATGCCCGAGGTGACGCGTGCCTGAGCTGCCCGAGGTCGAGGTGGTGCGCCGCGGCCTCGCGGACCACGTCGTGGGCCGCACCATCGCACGGGCCGAGTTCCGCGGTGAGCGGGTCGCACGACGACACCTGGCCGGACCGCTGGACCTCGCGGCGCAGCTGGCCGGCACCACGGTCGAGCAGGCACGGCGGCGTGGCAAGTACCTCTGGCTCGTGCTCCGAGCGCCGGACGGCCACCGGCTCGGGCTGATCGCCCACCTCGGCATGAGCGGTCAGCTGCTGGTCGAGTCCACCGACGCGCCGCACGAGAAGCACCTGCACGCGCTGTTCACGTTCGCCGACGGCGGGTCCGAGCTGCGCTTCGTCGACCAGCGGACGTTCGGCGGGATGGCGCTGGCCGAGCTGACCGACGACCTCGTCCCGGAGACCATCGCCCACATCGCCCCCGACCCGTTCGAGGCTGCCTACGACCAGTCCGCCGTGGTGCGCCGGATGAAGTCACGCGACTCCGCCGTCAAGCGCGCCCTGCTCGACCAGACCCTCGTGGCCGGGATCGGCAACATCTACGCCGACGAGGCACTGTGGCGTGCCCGGGTGCACGGCGAGCGGCTGTGCTCCGCGCTGACCAAGCCGACCCTCGCGCGGGTGCTCGACCACGCCCACGACGTGATGCTGGCGGCGCTGGGGGAGGGCGGCACGAGCTTCGACGCGTTGTACGTCAACGTCAACGGGGCCTCGGGCTACTTCGACCGGTCCTTGCACGCCTACGGCCAGGAGGGTCGTCCGTGCGACCGGTGCGGCACGCTGATCCGGCGCGAGGCCTTCATGAACCGGTCGTCGTTCTCCTGCCCGCACTGCCAACCTCGTCCCCGGGTGCGCCGCGGCTGACAGCAGGGGTCCCTCGGTTGTACAACTGAACCGAGAGGTGGTGCAGATGGATCACAACGGTCCCGCCCGGGCGGTCGTCTGGGTGCACGGTCGGGTGCAGGGTGTGGGGTTCCGCTGGTGGACCCGCGCACGGGCACTGGAGCTCGGTCTGGTCGGGCATGCGCGCAACGCCGGCGACGGGCGCGTCGAGGTGGTCTGCCAGGGCGACGAGGAGCAGATCAAGCAGCTGGTCGCCCTCATCGAGGAGCGACCGTCGCAGCACCTGCGTCCCGGCGAGGTCCACCAGTGCGTCACCACGTGGGGTGCGCCGAAGGACGGGCTGGTCGGGTTCGTCGAAAAGTGACGGCGTCGAAAAGTGACGGCGTCGAAACTGATGGCGCTGAACAGTGATGGCGCTGAACACTGATGGAGGGGGAAGGAGGGGGGTCCAGGCGGAGCGGCGTCGCCTCCCGATGGGGTGCCGAGCGGTGGGTTTGCCCGTGACATCGACCGTTCACCGACGGTGGCATTGACCGGTCGGGGTCCGGCTGTCACTCTGAGAGATGCCCGGACGAACCCCCTGGGCACCCGCACGGCGCGAACCCCCGACGCCTGCGGAGAAGGAGTCGACATGGCCAAGGCCCTGGTGGGCTATCGCGTGGCGTCCGACCCGCGACTGATGCTCGAGACCGTCGAACTGCGTCGCCGCGTGCGGGACCTCGAGTTCCTCGTCGAACGGCTGCAGCTGGAGAACGACCGGCTCCGTGAGGATCTGAGACAGCCCGACGCCGTCGCGGCGGGCGTGCCTACGATTGCCGGGTGAGCTCGACCGCACCCACGCCCGGTTCGTCCCGCTCGACCGGTTCGACCCCTGACGATCTCGTGCGCCTGCGCGCGAGCATCGACAACATCGACGCCGCCCTGATCCACCTGCTTGCCGAGCGCTTCAAGTGCACCCAGCAGGTCGGGCAGCTGAAGGCACGCGAGGGTATGCCGCCGGCTGACCCGGCGCGCGAGGAGGCCCAGATCGCGCGCCTGCGCGACCTGGCCGACCAGGCCGGCCTCGACCCGACCTTCGCCGAGAAGTTCCTCAACTTCGTGATCGCCGAGGTGATCCACCACCACGAGGCCATCGCCGGCTCCTGACCTCCCCGGCACTTCTGGCCACGGATGCCGCACGCGGCGCCCGGACCGAGGGTCTCGTGCCGCATGGGTGGCCAGAAGTCGGGAAATGGCTGCGCGGTATACCCCTGCCGTCACTCTGGTCACACGAAGCACAGGCAACGCAGGGCGGCGGAAGGTGCCGGGCCCACGCGCGGACCGCGGGTAGGGTGGCCACCGACCCAGAGGGTCCCGCCGACCAGCACCCGCACCTCACCAGGAGCCGACCCGCTCGTGTACGTCAAGAGCCTCACCCTGAAGGGCTTCAAGTCCTTCGCCTCGGCCACCACGATGCGGCTCGAGCCCGGCATCACCTGCATCGTCGGCCCCAACGGCTCGGGCAAGTCCAACGTCGTCGATGCCCTGGCGTGGGTGATGGGCGAGCAGGGTGCCAAGAGCCTGCGCGGCGGCAAGATGGAGGACGTCATCTTCGCCGGGACCGCCGGCCGGGCGCCGTTGGGTCGCGCCGAGGTCGCCCTGACGATCGACAACTCCGACGGCGCACTGCCGATCGACTACACCGAGGTCACCATCACGCGGACGATGTTCCGCAACGGTGGGTCCGACTACGCGATCAACGGCACGTCCTGCCGCCTGCTCGACGTGCAGGAGCTGCTCTCCGACTCCGGCATCGGCCGCGAGATGCACGTCATCGTCGGCCAGGGCCAGCTCGACGCCGTGCTGCGGGCCACGCCCGAGGAGCGCCGTGGCTTCATCGAGGAGGCCGCCGGCGTCCTCAAGCACCGCAAGCGCAAGGAGAAGGCGCTCCGCAAGCTCGAGTCGATGGAGGCCAACCTCACCCGGGTCAACGACCTCACCGGTGAGATCCGGCGCCAGCTCGGCCCGCTCGGACGGCAGGCCGAGGCCGCGCGCCGGGCTGCCGTCATCCAGTCCGACGCCCGCGACGCGCGGCTCCGGCTGCTCGCCGACGACCTGGTCCAGCTCACCTCGACGCTCGAGCAGGAGGTCGCCGACGAGACCGCGCTGGTCGCCAAGCGCACCGAGGTCGAGGACGGCCTGACCGACCTGCGCAGCCGGCTCGCGACCCTCGAGCAGCAGGCCCAGGACGCCGCCCCGGAGCTGGCTCGCGCCCAGGAGCGCTGGTTCAGCCTCCAGCAGCTGCGCGACAAGCTGACCTCCACCGAGTCGCTCGCCGCCGAGCGGGTGCGCCTGCTCAGCCAGGACACCCAGGACGAGCAGACGTCCGGGCGCGACCCCGAGGAGCTGCGGGCGCAAGCCGCCGAGGCGCGCAAGCAGGAGGAGGCCCTGCTGGCCGAGGTGCGCGACGCCAAGGCCGAGCTCGAGCTCGCCGTCGCGGCCCGCGAGGCCGCGGAGCAGGCGTATGCCGCGGAGCAGCAGCGTCTGCAGCGGCTGGCCCGCGCGGCCGCTGACCGCCGCGAGGGACTGGCCAAGCTCGCCGGGCAGGTCGGCGCCCGTCGCAGCCGGCTCGAGGCCGGCGAGGCCGAGATCGGTCGCCTGCGCGGAGTCGTCGAACAGTCACTGCAGCGGGCGGCTGCCGCCGAGCAGGAGTTCAAGAGCCTGGAGGCGTCGGTCGCCGTCGACGAGGAGGGCGAGGAGGGCCTCGACTCCGCGTACGAAAAGGCTGCCGAGCTGCTCGAGCAGGTCGAGGCAGAGGTGGAGCAGCACCGCGAGGCCGAGCGGCTCGCCGAGCGCGACCGCGCGAGTGGGGCGGCCCGGCTGGAGGCGCTCGAGCTGAGCCTCTCTCGCAAGGACGGTGCCGCGACCCTGCTCGCGGCTGCGGACGCGCGTCACGGCATCGTGGGCTCGGTCGCGTCGCTCCTGCAGGTCAAGGGCGGCCACGAGGCCGCGGTCGCCGCGGCCCTCGGCTGGGCCGGTGACGCGCTGGCCGTCGAGTCCATCGACCACGCTGCCCGAGCGCTCACCACCCTGCGCGAGGAGGATGCCGGACGCGCCGCCTTCCTCGTGGGCCAGACCGCCAGCTCCAGCGACCCCGCGACCTGGCCGGCCCTGGAGGGCTCGGCGGTCTGGGCCCGCGAGGTCGTGGAGGCCCCCGCCACCGTGCGACCTGCGGTGGAGCAGCTGCTCGACCGCGTCGCCCTCGTCCCCGACCCCGCGCTGGCTGCGGCCCTCGTCGCCCGAGGCGACGGCATCACGGCCGTGACCAGCGACGGCGACGTGTTCGCCCCGGGCTTCGTCCGCGGCGGCAGCAGCAGCTCCCCGAGCCTGATCGAGATCCAGTCGGCGGTGGACGAGACCCGGGACCGCGTGGCCGACGCGACCCGACGCGGCGAGCAGGCGCGGTTCGCCCTGACCGCCGCGCAGGAGCGGCACAGGGCGGCGAACGACGAGGTCGAGGCCGCGCTCGAGCGGCTGCACGACTCCGACGCCAAGATGGCCGCAGTGGCCGAGCGTCTGGGGCACCTCGGCGCGACGGTCCGCTCGGCGAAGGCCGAGGCCGAGCGCACCGAGCGCACCATCGCCGACGCGACCGCTGCTCTCGAGAGCGACCGCATCGAGCTGGCCGGGCTCACCGAGCGCCTCGAGGAGGCCAGCGCCGAGCCGACCGAGGCGCAGGACCCGAGCACCGACGAGCGCGACCGGCTCGAGCTCGAGGCGAGCCGTGGTCGCACGGCCGAGACCGAGCTGCGCCTCACCCTGCGCACCAAGGAGGAGCGGGGTCGCGCACTCAAGGGCCGGGCCGACTCGCTCGAGGGCGCGGCCCGCAACGAGCTCGCAGCCCGCCAGCGCCTGGCCGCCCGACAGGAGCGGCGCAAGCGCGAGGCGACCGTGGCGGAGGCAGTGCGTCGTGGTGCCGCCTACGCCGCCACCCTGGTCGCCGAGGCTCTCGGCACCGCAGCCCGTCAGCGGGCCACCGCCGAGCAGGAGCGCACCGAGCGCGACCAGTCGCTGAGCCAGGTGCGTCGTGAGGTCGCCGCGCTCCAGGACGAGCTGCGTGAGCTCACCGACACCGTCCACCGCGACGAGGTGGCTCGCACCCAGCAGCGGCTGCGGATCGAGGCCATGCAGACCAAGGCCGTCGAGGAGCTGGGGATCGACCCCGAGGCCCTGATGGAGGAGTTCGGGCCCCACCAGCTGGTGCCGTTCGTCGCCGGGCCCGACGACGACCCCGACGCGCTGCCCGAGCCGGCCCCCTACGTGCGCGAGGTGCAGGAGAAGCGGCTGCGCAAGGCCGAGCGGGCGCTGTCCGCCCTCGGTCGGGTCAACCCGCTGGCGCTCGAGGAGTTCGCAGCGCTCGAGGAGCGGCACAAGTTCCTCACCGAACAGCTCGAAGACCTCAAGAAGTCCAAGCGCGACCTGCTCGACATCGTCCGTGAGGTCGACGAGCGGGTGGAGCGGGTGTTCACCGAGGCCTTCCACGACACCGCAGCGCAGTTCGAGGGGGTCTTCAGCCGGCTCTTCCCCGGGGGCGAGGGTCGACTCACCCTCACCGACCCGGCCAACATGCTGACCACCGGCATCGAGGTCGAGGCGCGTCCGCCCGGCAAGAAGATCAAGCGGCTCTCGCTGCTGTCCGGTGGCGAGCGGTCGCTCGTGGCGGTCGCCCTGCTGGTCTCGATCTTCAAGGCCCGGCCCAGCCCGTTCTACATCATGGACGAGGTCGAGGCCGCGCTCGACGACGCCAACCTCGGCCGGCTGATCACGCTCTTCGAGGAGCTGCGTGACTCCAGCCAGCTGATCGTCATCACCCACCAGAAGCGCACCATGGAGGTTGCCGACGCGCTCTATGGCGTGTCGATGCGTGGTGACGGTGTGACCACTGTGGTCTCGCAGCGGATCAGGGACGTCGCCGCCCAGAGCGCCTAGCACTGCGTCAGCCGCGCGTCGATTTGGGCATTCCCGCCCGCGCAGGGCACCCTTGAGGGTATGACCGCCCTCATCATCGGCATGCTCATCTGCGTCGGACTGGCCGTTGCCGTCGTCGCCGTGGTTGCCATCCCCGCACGCCGCGAGGGCCGTGAGCTGCTCACCCCGCAGGGCGAGGACCTGATCGCCACGGTCAAGGAGAAGACCGTGTCGACGATCGAGACGACCGGCGGGGCCATCGTCACGGCGAAGGACAAGGTCGCCGACTCGATCACCCCTGGCGACTCCGCCGAGGACGTCGGCCGGCACCGCGCCAGCTGAGCGCCGCGCACTCTGCCGCCACGCGGCATACCCCGACCTCGTCGAGGCACCCTCGAATCGTGTCCGCGGGTCGTGATGGGGGAGGATGGCGCGCGTGATCGATCAGCTGTGGGAATGGATTGCCGTCGTCGTCGGGCTCCTCGTCATCCTGGGCGGGGTGCTGCTGGGGTTGCTCCGTGGTCGTGGTGGCCGCACGAAGCCGGCCCCGACACCGACCCGTGACCGGGACGTGCTGCCCGGGGTGGGTGACGACGCCGAACCTCCCCGGGATGGGCCGAAGCGGTCGATCGAGGACGCCGGGTCGGTCGACACCCTGCCGGCACCGGCCGACGAGGACCTGCCGTCGCCCACGCCGACGCCCACCCTCGACCGTCCCGACGCCCCGGCCGGCCGCCTCCAGCGGCTGCGCGCCCGGCTGTCCCGGTCGAACTCTGCCCTCGGCCAGGGCCTGCTCGCCCTGCTCTCGCGCGGGCGGCTCGACGAGGAGGCCTGGGAGGAGGTCGAGGACACTCTCATCGCCTCCGACCTCGGCGTCGAGGCCAGCACCGAGCTCGTCGACTCGCTCCGCTCGCGGGTGAAGGTCGAGGGCACCACGGACGAGGCGACGGTCCGCGGCTGGCTCCGCGAGGACCTGCTCAAGCTGGTCGACCCCTCGCTCGACCGCACCGTCGTGAGCTCCCGGGTCGACGGCCGGCCCGCCGTCGTCATGGTCGTCGGAGTGAACGGCACCGGGAAGACGACGACCGTGGGCAAGCTGGCACGTGTGCTCGTCGCGGAGGACAAGGATGTCGTCCTCGGCGCCGCCGACACGTTCCGCGCCGCAGCCGCCGACCAGCTGGAAACCTGGGGGGCGCGCGTCGGCGTGCCGACGGTGCGGTCCGACCGCGAGGGCGCCGACCCCGCGGCGGTCGCGTTCGACGCGGTCAAGGCGGGCGCCGAGCTCGAGTCCGACGTCGTCCTCATCGACACCGCGGGCCGCCTGCACAACAAGGTCGGGCTGATGGACGAGCTCGGCAAGGTCAAGCGGGTCATCGAGAAGCAGAGCCCGATCGACGAGGTGCTGCTCGTCCTCGACGCGACCACCGGGCAGAACGGTCTGCGCCAGGCCGAGGTGTTCGCCGAGGTGGTCGACGTGACCGGCATCGTGCTCACCAAGCTCGACGGCACGGCCAAGGGCGGCATCGTGGTCTCGGTGCAGCGCAAGCTCGGAGTGCCGGTCAAGCTCGTGGGACTGGGGGAGGGGCCTGACGACCTCGCGCCGTTCGACCCCGAGGCGTTCGTCGACGCCCTTCTCGCCTGACGTCCTTGCGCTGTCCGCGCCGGCTCGCCGCCGCGCTGCTCGCCGCCGCGGTGCTCGCCGCCACGCTGCTGGCCGTGGGAGTGGTGGGTGTGCCGTCCAGGGCCCGGGCGGCCACGTCCGCGACCGGCCGGGTGGACTTCCGGTTCGAGGACGACCGGATCGACGAGTCGTCCGGCCTCGCCCTCAGCGTGCGCCATCCCCACACGGTGTGGACGGCCAACGACTCCGGGGACTCGGCCCGGGTGTTCGCCGTGGACACCAGGACCGGCAGGACAGTGGGGGTGCACCGGTTCGACGCCGAGGTCCGGGACGTCGAGGCGCTCGCGATCACGCCTCAGGGCCGGATGCTGGTTGCCGACATCGGCGACAACGGCACTTCCCGTGACGTGGTGCGGATCTTCTGGTTCGACGAGCCGGCACTCGGGTCGACGTCCGGTCCGCGCGCCGCGTCCTGGGAGCTGGGCTACCCCGACGGGCCGCACGACGCCGAGGCGCTGGCCGTCGACCCGCGTTCGGGCCGGATCCTCGTCATCACCAAGGACCGGGTGGGCGGGATCTACGCGCTGCCCAAGTCGCCGAGCAGACGCGGAGTCAACCGTCTGACCCGGGTGGGTGCGGCGCCGTCGACGGTGACCGACGCGGTGTTCCTCCCGGACGGTTCGGCGCTGGCCGTGCGCACCTACACCTCGCTGCACCTCCTCGACCCCGACACCTTCGCCGGGCGCGGCTCGTCGCTGCTGCCCCTGCGGCCCCAGGGCGAGACGCTCGCCCTCGCGCCGGATGAGGACGGGGTGCTGGTCGGGAGCGAGGGGAAGCGGTCGCGCGTGCAGCAGGTCGAGGTGCCGGCCCTCCCGGGCGCCAGCGGGTCAGGCACCGCGACGGCCCCTCCCACCTCGACGAGCAGCGTGACTCCGACGACGACGCCCCCCTCGCAGGCCCCCACGTCGGTGGCTCCGCGCCCTCCGGCCGCGGAGCCCGACTCCGGGTTCTGGACCCCCACCGTCGTGGTCGTCCTCGGTCTCGCGTCCCTGCTCCTGGCTGGCGTCGTCTTCCTGGTGGTACGCGCGCTCTGGCCGGAGCGCCGGTGATGGACGAGCACGTCCTGAGTGGTGGCAACACCGGTGTCGTGGTGCGGGTCGGTGACACCGTGCGGCGCCCGGCCGGGCACTGGACACCGGCGGTGCACGCCCTCCTGCACCACCTCGAGTCGGTGGGCTTCGACGCCGCACCCCGCGCGCTCGGGATCGATGCCCGCGGACGCGAGGTCGCGTCATACCTGCCGGGGGTGGCGGGCACGCTGGGACCGGACGTGCTCGACCCACGGTTCCGGACCGTCGAGGCGTGCCGCGCCATCGGTGCGTGGCTGCGCGGCTTCCACGACGCCCAGGTCGGCTTCGCGCCCGACCCGTCCCTGCCGTGGCGGGTCGTCCCCGGCCGCGCGCTCGCCCTGGGCGAGGTGGTCGTCCACCACGACGTGGGCACCTACAACACCGTGCTGCGGCCGGACGGCTCGTTCGGGGTGATCGACTTCGACTTCGCCTCACCCGGGATGCCGGTGGACGACCTCGCCTACGTGCTCTGGTCCTGGGTCCCGCTGTGGCACGACGACGACGCGGTGCGGCGAGAGTTGGGTGGCGTGCCGACCGCCGAGCGCCTCCACAAGTTCGCCGCCGTGCTCGACGGGTATGCCGCGGACGCGCCGCTTCGTGCCCAGGTCACCGATGCCGTGTCGCGACGGATGGCCGAGCACTCACGGACCATCGAGGTCCTGGCGGCGCAGGGAGACCCGGCGTTCGTGCGGATGCTGGCCGACGGGCACGCCGAGCGACCCCGCCTCGACGCGGAGTGGTTCGCGGCGCGGCGGGACCTCTTCGGGGCAGCGATCAGGTAGCTCAGCGCGGCAGCGATCAGACAGCTCAGCGCGGCAGCGAGCGGATGGACCACAGCGACCGGTCGGGCATGCCGCCACCGTGCCACTGTCAGGGCTGCTGGCTAGCGTTGGGCCATGGCCGTCACGAAGCAGGCACAAACCCACCACACCATCGACTACATCGAGCTCGCGGCGCCCGACCTCGGCGCGGCCCGCGACTTCTACTCCGCGGCCTTCGGCTGGGAGTTCAACGACTACGGCGGCGAGTACGCCGGGATCCGAGCGGCCGACGGCGAGGGAGAGGTCGGTGGGCTCAACCCGGACGGCGCTCCAGGCCCAGGCGGTGCGCTGGTGCTGCTCTACTCCGACGACCTCGACGCCACCGTGGCAGCAGTGCGCGACGCGGGAGGCGAGATCTCGCGTGACCCCTATGAGTTCCCGGGCGGCCGACGGTTCTACTTCCGTGACCCCGCCGGCAACGAGCTCGGGGTGTGGACCAGCGCCTGAGCCTTGGCCCGGTGCCTCGCCGGTGATGGCCTAGCCTGATCGCGTGGAGACGGGGGTGGAGCGACTCGGTCGGGCGGCGAAGACGTGGCGGGCAGCCGTCGTCCTCGCTCTGACGGTGATGTTCTGTGCCGGCTCGCTGGTCGGTGACGACCACTGGTGGCCGTTCAGTCCCTGGCGGATGTTCTCCACCTCGCAGGCCGCCACCGGCTCCGTCTGGTCGACCGGCATCGAGGTGCAGACCGCGGACAGGCCGGGCGAGTGGGTGCGCGCGCCACTGACTCCCGAGAACGTCGGGCTCAACCGCGCCGAGGTGGAGGGCCGGATCCCGCAGATCGAGGCCGACCCGTCGCGGCTGGGCACGCTGGCCCGGAGCCACAGCGAGCTGCGTCCCAGCTCAGCGGAGTGGACCGCCCTGCGCGTGGTCCGGCGCCTCATCGTCGTGGTCGACCGCAGGCCCACCGGCGAGGTCCGCACCGAGGTCCTGGCCGAATGGCGCGCGTCGTGAGCGGGCGGGAGACGGTGGTCGAGCCGGGCGGCCGCACCGGGTCGAGGTTCTCCGGCTGGCTCTTCGCGCCCATGCCGCTGTCGCGGGTGGCAGCGCTCCGGGTGCTGGTCTTCGCCTTCGTCATCGTCGACGTCCTGCTGCTGCACACCTCCGGCTGGTACCACGGCTACGCCGACCCGGTCTGGTACGAGCCGCTCGTCATGGGCACGGTGCTGCACCTGCCGGCCGCGACCGTGCTGCTGGTGCAGGTCCTCAAGTGGGGCTGCGTGGCCGCGGCGCTGGCGGCGATGACCGGCCGCGCGCCTCGGCTGCTCGGTTGGGTGGTGGCGGTCGGCTGGGTCTGGTACCAGTACGTCGCCTTCTCCTACGGCAAGGTCGACCACGACCGGGCCGACTTCGTCGTGGCCCTCGCGTTGCTGCCGACCGTCGGACTGGCGCACCTGTCCGACCAGCGGCGCAGCGAGGCGGCGGGGTTCGCCCTGCGCGCCGTGCAGCTCGCGGCGGTCGCGACCTACTTCCTGTCGGCGTGGGCCAAGGTCCGCTTCGGCGGCTGGGACTGGGTCAACTCGGCCACGATGGTCCGGGCCGTCGTCCGCCGGGGCACCCCGATGGCCCAGTGGCTGCTCGAGGTGCCGTGGACGCTGCACTGGTTCCAGTGGGTGCTGATGGGTGCCGAGCTCACCTCGCCGGTCATCTTCTTCCTGTCCGAGAAGTGGCGGCGGCGGGTGGTCGGAGGCTGGTTCGTCTTCCACGCCATGACCTACGGCGCCATCACCATCGCGTTCTGGCCGCACCTGGTGATGATGTTGGCGTTCCTCCCGCTGGAGCGGTATGCCGCGTGGCTGAGGGAGCAGTTCGGTCGGCTGCGTGGCGGCTCGCCTCGCCGAGGGCCACAGCCCGACCGCGGACGTGAACCCGAGCAGGCGCTGCCGTCCGTGCCGGTGTCGCGAGTCTGAAGGATCCTCCGGCCCTGGGTGCGGAGGATCCTACAGACTCGTGGTTGCGGCGGGCCGCGACCGTGTCGGTGCCGGCGGCTAGGGTCGACGGGTGAGTCGATCAGAGCACGTCGCCGCCTTCCTCTCCGCCGTCGACCTGTCGCTCGAGCTGGCCGCGCGACCCGAGGTGGGCGACGCCTGGGAGCGCGAGAGCTCGTGCGCCGGGATGACGGTCGGGGGGCTCACCCACCACCTCCTCGGCCAGGCCCGCAACAGCGTCGGGCTGCTGCAGGCGCAGCTGCCCGCCAGTGCCCCCGTCATCCGCCTCGCCGAGCACTACGAGCGAGCCAGCTGGGTGCGCGACTCCCAGAACGGGCAGCCCGACCCCGAGCAGACGGACCAGGACAACGAGGGGGCGCTGGCCGGCCACGCCGCGGTGCTCGCCGCTGGCGCTGCAGCGGCCCAGGCCCTGCCGGGCCTCCTCGCCGAGCCTCGCGACCCGGACGTCGTCTTCATCTCCTGGCAGGGGTGGGCACTCCCGACGCACGACTACCTCACGACGCGGATGATGGAGATGGTCGTGCACGGTGACGACCTCGCGTCGAGCGTCGGGCTGGACAGCCCGAGCTATCCCGACGGCGTCGCGGGGCCGGTGCTGGAGCTCCTCACGGGGGTCGCCGTCCGGCGGCACGGTCTCACCGACGTGGTGCGGGCACTCAGCCGACCGCAGCGCGCGCCCCGCTCGATCTCGGCGTTCTGACGCGCGGCGACCACGCGGCATACCCCCTTGTCGCGTCGCGCTAGGGTCGCTGCGTGCAGCCCGACGACGAGCACCTGCCCGCGGCGGTCCTCGCGGAGGCGACGGCGCCCCTCCCCGGCGACGTCCCCGGGTTCCACGACGCGTTGCTGCAGGCGGCTGACGCCCACGACCCGATCCGGATGGACCACCTCGTGCACGGCTGGGCACAGGCCCGCGCCGAGCTGCTGCCCGTCGAGGAGCAGGCCGAGCTGGCCATGCAGGCCGTCCTCGACCGCCGACTGGGTCAGGTGCTCTTCGGCGCCGGACACCCGGCCGCGGCGCAGGTCCTCTCCGACGCCCTCGGCGCGGCGGTGCTCGCCGAGGACGAGGTCGAGACGCTGCGCTGCCACGTGGCGCTGGTGCCGGTCGAGGTGCTGCTCGGCGACGCCGAGGCGCTCGCCGCCGGGCGGGGCTACGTCGAGCAGCTGCAGGCGCTGGGGGAGCCGGGACACGCCGCGGGAGGTCTGATGGGGCTGGCCCAGGTCGCGCCCCCGGAGGAGGGGCCGGTGCTGGTGCTGCGCGCCTCGCACCTCTACGAGCAGGCCGGTGACGGCGGGTGGGCGGCCGAGGCGGCTGTCCTCGCCGCGCGCGCGCTGGCCGCTGCGGGCGACCCGCGCGGGTCCGACGTGCTCGAGCGGGCGCGGCACCTGGTCGACGCGCACGCGACCGTCGAGCTCCGCGTGGCGCTGGCCGAAGTGGAGGCCATCGTGCTCTGGCAGTCGGGTGAGCCGGAGACCGCGGCGGCGCTGCTGGGAGCTGCGATCGAGGCCTCCGAGCGCACCGGGCGTCCGGTGGCACCGGACCTGCAGATCCTGCTCTGCGACATCCTGGTGGAGGGCGAGCAGTGGGACGCCCTGCACACCCCGGCCAGCGCGTTGGTGCGCTTCGGCCAGCTCGTGGACGACGACGAGCTGGAGTCCATGGGGGTGCGCTATCTCCGGCTAAGCAGAGGCGGGGATTCGACCGAGAGGCCCGATGCTCCTCGGGTGGGAGTCCATTGACCGCGTCTGTGGCAGCACGAGCTATGGTGCGAGCTCCAAGGTGACCCAGAACAACTCGGGCTATCCCGTCTACTTCGGAAGTGTCGCGGGCTCGCCGACGAGCAAGTGCTTCTCGGCCTCGACCCAGACCACGGCGTACCAGTCGAGTGTGTCCGACACGTTCGTGATCACCGGCTTCAAGGCCTGCGCCTAGACCTCGAAACCCAGTTCTTACCCCAACGGCGCATCGCTAACACGGCTGTAACAAACCGCGGCACGCTCTGAAACCCGATCCGGTCAGAGTTCTGGCCCATGAGCGCTATAACTTTCGTGGCGGCCGATGTGCCGTTCACCGACAGCGGGAACACCGCCTGGGTCCTTGCTGCGGCGGCCTTGGTGCTGTTCATGACGCCCGGCCTCGCCCTCTTCTACGGAGGCATGGTCCGGACCAAGAGCGTGCTGAACATGATGATGATGAGCTTCATCACCATGGGCACCGTCGGCACTGTGTGGATCCTCTGGGGTTACAGCCAGACGTTCGGCCCGGACGTGGCCGGCGGGCTCGTGGGCAACCCGTTCACCCACTTCGGACTCAAGGGAGTCCTCGACCAGATCTACGGCTACGTCCCCGCGGACGCGGCCGCCGGTACCGCCGCCGCCGGCGGCATCCCGGCTCCCGCGTTCGTCGCCTTCCAGGTTGTCTTCGCCATCATCGCCGTGGCGCTGGTGTCCGGGGCGATCGCCGACCGGGCGAAGTTCTCGGCCTGGACGGTGTTCACCGTGGTCTGGGCAACGCTCGTCTACTTTCCCGCCGCCCACTGGGTCTTCGCCTTCAGCGGTTACGCCGCGGAGAAGGGCGGCTGGATCGCCAACAAGGCGGACGGCTTGCTCTTCGGAGGGGCCGGAGCCTACGACTTCGCGGGTGGGACCGCGATCCACATCAACGCGGGTGCGGCCGGCCTGGCTCTCGCCATCGTGCTGGGCAAGCGGATCGGCTTCGCCAAGGAGCCGATGCGTCCGCACAACCTGACGCTGGTCATGATCGGTGCCGGCATCCTGTGGTTCGGCTGGTTCGGGTTCAACGCCGGCTCGGCCCTCGGGGCCGGCACCCAGGCAGCTGGCGTCTGGGTCAACACCCTCGCCGCGACCTGCACTGCGATGCTCGGCTGGTTGCTCGTGGAGAAATTCCGCGACGGTCACCCGACGTCCCTCGGCGCCGCGTCGGGTGTCGTGGCCGGCTTGGTCGCCATCACCCCGGCCTGCGCCACGGTGTCGCCGATCGGTGCACTGATCGTCGGCCTCGTCGCCGGTGCCGGGTGTGCGCTCGCCGTCGGCCTGAAGTTCCGGTTCGGCTTCGACGACAGCCTCGACGTCGTGGGTGTCCACCTGGTCGGCGGCCTGATCGGGACCCTGCTAATCGGTTTCCTGGCCACCAAGGGCAGCCCCACCGGTGCTGCGGGCCTGGATGTCACCGAGGGACTCTTCTACGGCGGCGGTCTCTCGCAGCTCGGGGCTCAGGCCCTTGGCGCCTTCGTGGTCCTGATCTTCTCATTCGTCGTGACGTATCTGATCGGTCTCGCCATCCACAAGACCATGGGCTTCCGGGTGGACCAGGCGCAGGAGTCCCAGGGCGTCGACCTCACCGAGCACGCCGAGAGCGCGTACGACCTCAGTGGCCTCACGGGTGGACGGTTCGGCTCCGGAGGCGCAGTCTCGACTTCATCGCCCGCCAAGCCGGCCAAGACCCACGAGGGAGCATCGGCATGAAGCTCGTCACCGCCATCATCAAGCCCCACCAGCTCGACGAGGTCAAGGAGGCCCTGGAGGCCTACGGCATCTCCGGGATGACCGTCAGCGAGGCCTCCGGCTACGGCCGACAGCGCGGCCACAGCGAGGTCTACCGCGGCGCTGAGTACACCGTCGACTTCGTGCCGAAGGTGCGGGTCGAGGTGCTCGTCGACGACATCGACGCGGCCTCCGTCGCCGACGTCATTCTCAAGTCCGCCCAGACCGGCCGGATCGGCGACGGCAAGATCTGGACCGTCCCCGTGGACGACGTGGTCCGGGTCCGTACCGGAGAGCGAGGAGTCGACGCCCTCTGACACCAGCCGGCACGACCTGACGGTGCCCGGGACCCCGTGTGGTCCCGGGCACCGTCATGCTGCGGGCGGGGGCGGAGTGCGGGAGGTGTGCGGCGCAGGGGCTGCCGCGCGCCGGAGCCAGCCAGGCGGCATACCCACTTCTGGCCACTGGTGCCGCGCGGAGGAGACATTTCCGGCTCCACACCCTGCACCTCTGGCCAGAAGTCCGGGGGTGTGGCCCCACGCGGCCGGACGCGGAGCGACGAGGACGCGCGCAAACGGCCCCAGACGTCTAACACGGGCGTAACACGTGGGCCGACGTCCCGAAACGTCGAGAGGGCACGGTGGTGCACGTGACGATCGAGCAGACCGACCTGGCCGCCCGCCGCCTCGACCTGGCGGGGGCGCGCGGCTTCGACGCGCCGGGAGCCGGCCCGGCCCGCCGCGACGCCATCGCCGAGCTGACGCGCGACTGGCTGGGCCAGGTCTGGACCCAGGCCCTCGACGGCAAGCCCACCGAAGGCATTGCGCTGGCCTCGGTCGGGAGCCTGGCCCGCGGCGACGCGGGCCCGCTGAGCGACGTGGACCTCGTGCTGCTGCACTACGGGCGCTCGCTCAGTGGTGACGACCTGCGTGGCCTGGCCGACCGCGTCTGGTATCCGGTGTGGGACGCGGGCGTGAAACTCGACCACGCCGTGCGCACCGTCAACCAGTGCCGCACCGTCGCATCGGGAGACCTGGCCGCAGCGGTGGGGCTGCTCGACCTGCAGTGCGTGGCCGGGGACCCCGAGGTCGTCGCCGCCGCCAAGTCGACCGTCTCGCACGACTGGCGGGCGAACGCCCGGCGCCGGCTGCCCCAGCTGGTCGACAGCCTCAAGGCCCGGCACGCCCGGCACGGCGAGCTGGCGCAGAGCCTCGAGCCAGACCTCAAGGAGGCCCACGGCGGCCTGCGCGACATGACCGTCCTGGGTGCTCTCGTCGCAGCCTGGCTCACCGACCGACCGCACGTGGGCGTCGACGAGGCGCACCAGAGGCTGCTCGACGTGCGCGACGCGGTGCACGTCGTGACGGGTCGGGGTCGCGACCGGCTCACCCGCGAGGACCACGACGCGGTCGCGGCCCTGCTCGGTCACACCGACTCCGACGAGCTGATGACCGTGGTCGCCGACGCCGGTCGCACCATCGCCTACGCCCTCGACGGCACGGTGCGCCGCGCCGGGCAGTCGCAGCGGGCTCGCACGCTGCGGGTCGGTCCGCGGCGTCCGCAGCTGAACCCGCTCGGCTTCGGGATGTTCGAGCACGACGGCGAGGTGGTCCTCGGACCGCGCAGCACGCTGTCCACCGACCCGCTGCTGCCGTTGCGCGCCGCCGTCGTGGCCGCGCGGTCCAACCTGCCCATCGCCCCCACCACGCTGGCCAACCTCGCCGGCCAGGCCCCCACGCTCCAGGAGCCGTGGCCCCAGATCGCTCGCGACCTCTTCGCCGACCTGCTCGCGACCGGCCCGGGGCTGATCGCGGTGTGGGAGGGCCTCGACCAGGCCGGCATCATCGAACGCTGGCTGCCCGAGTGGGCGGCAGTGCGGTCGCGCCCGCAGCGCAGCGCGGTCCACCGGCACACCGTCGACCGGCACCTGATCGAGACCGTGGTGCTCGCGGGCGGTCTGGTGCGCAGCGTCACCCGGGCCGACCTGCTGCTGCTGGCCGCGCTGCTCCACGACATCGGCAAGATCCGCGGCTCGCGCGACCACTCCGCCACGGGTGCGCCGCTGGCCCGCACCATCGCCACCCGGCTGGGGTACCCCGTGGCAGACGTCGAGATCGTCACGACCCTGGTGCGCGAGCACCTGACCCTGATCGACCTCGCGACCCGTCGCGACCACCAGGACGCCAGCACGGTCACGGCCGCGCGTGCGGCCGTGGGTGGTTCGCGCGAGGTGTTCGACCTGCTCGTCGCCCTCACCGAGGCCGACGCCAGCGCCGCCGGTCCGGCGGCCTGGACCGACTGGCGCGCGACGCTCCTGAGCCAGCTCGCCGATGCCGCCCGCAAGGGCTGGGAGGAAGGCACCGTGCCGCCGCCGGCCGAGACCGCGACCGTCGACGAGGACGACCTGCGCGCCGTGGCCGCGGGCGACCCCCGGGTCGTCATCCGGCCACAGGGTGGGTCCTACCGGATCGACGTCTTCGACCGAGACCGGCTGGGACTGTTCGCCGACACCGCAGGCCTGCTCGCGGCATACGGGCTGGTCGTCCGCACCGCGATCCTGCGCACCATCGACGGGGTGGCCGCCAACGAGTGGCACGTCGAGAGCCCGAGCGGTGAGCCGCCGCACGAGGAGCGGATCGTCCGGGGTCTCGAGCGGCTGGCGCAGGGCGACCGCGCGCCGCTCGGGCTGCTCGAGCGCCGGCGCCAGTTCGCCGCCCGTCCCAGCGCCGAGGCCGAGACGGGGTCACCCGGGCAGGCGCGGGCCCTCGTCGTGCCGCACGCCTCCGAGGAGGCGACCGTGATCGAGGTGCGCGCCCAGGACCGACCGGGGTTGCTGCACGAGCTGGGGATGGGCTTCGCGAAGGCCGGGCTCTCGGTGCGCTCGGCGCACATCGCCACGTATGCCGGCCAGACCCTGGACACCTTCTACGTCACCGAGTTCGGTAGTCGCCTCCTGTCGCCCGCCAAGGTCGCGCAGACGGTGGCGATGGTGATCGACACCTGCGACGGCACCGCCCCCTGACGCATCGAGTCGTGTGCCTGAGCGCGCGCCATGGCGCACTGTCAGGCACACGACTCGGGGTCGATTAACCTTGGGGCCGTGTTCACCTCACTCTCCGACCGCCTGACAGCCACCTTCAAGAACCTCCGGGGCAAGGGGCGGCTGTCCGAGTCCGACGTCAACGCGACCGTGCGCGACATCCGGCTCGCGCTGCTCGACGCCGACGTCTCGCTGCCGGTGGTCAAGAAGTTCACCGCGGCGGTGCGCGAGCGCGCGCTCGGTGCCGAGGTGTCCGGCGCCCTCAACCCGGCCCAGCAGGTCGTCAAGATCGTCAACGAGGAGCTCGTCGGCATCCTCGGTGGGGCCACGCGCACGATCCGGTTCGCCAAGAACCCGCCCACCGTGATCATGCTCGCGGGTCTGCAGGGTGCCGGTAAGACCACGCTGGCCGGCAAGCTCGCCGCGTGGCTCAAGGAGCAGGGCCACACCCCGATCCTCGTGGCGGCCGACCTCCAGCGCCCGAACGCCGTGACCCAGCTCGAGGTCGTCGGCCAGCGCGCCGGAGTGCCGGTGTTCGCGCCCGAGCGCGGCAACATCGGCGGCCACGACGCCGTCGGCCCGACGGGGGAAGGGACCCGGTCGTTCGGCGACCCCGTCGACGTCTCCCGCGCCGGCATCGAGCAGGCCCGCCGCTCCCAGCACGACGTCGTCATCGTCGACACCGCCGGCCGCCTGGCCGTCGACGCGAACCTCATGCAGCAGGCCGCCGACATCCGCGCCGCGATCTCGCCCGACGAGGTGCTGTTCGTCATCGACGCGATGATCGGCCAGGCCGCGGTCGAGACCGCCCTCGCCTTCCAGGAGGGGGTCGACTTCACCGGGGTCGTGCTCTCCAAGCTCGACGGTGACGCCCGTGGTGGTGCGGCCCTCTCGGTGGCATCGGTCACCGGCCGGCCGATCATGTTCGCCAGCACCGGCGAGGGCGTGAAGGACTTCGAGGTCTTCCACCCCGACCGGATGGCGTCGCGGATCCTCGACATGGGTGACGTGCTCACGCTCATCGAGCAGGCGGAGAAGGCCTTCGACGCCCGCCAGGCCGAGGAGATGCACCGCAAGTTCCTCGCCGAGGAGGACTTCACCTTCGACGACTTCCTCCAGCAGATGTCGGCCCTCAAGAAGATGGGCGGCATGAAGGCGATGCTCGGCATGATGCCGGGCATGGGCCAGATGAAGGCCCAGCTCGACAACCTCGACCCGCGCGAGTTCGACCGGATCGAGGCGATGGTGCGGTCGATGACGCCGTTCGAGCGCACGCACTCCAAGCAGATCAACGGATCCCGTCGGCTGCGCATCGCCAAGGGCTCGGGCGTCGAGGTGTCCGAGGTCAACGCCCTGCTCGAGCGGTTCACCGAGGCGCAGAAGATGATGAAGCAGCTCGCCCGCGGTGGCGGCCTCCCCGGGATGCCGGGCATGCCCGGCATGGGTGGTGGCAAGAAGGGCCGCCAGCAGCAGCCGCAGCGCAAGAAGTCGAAGTCCGGCAACCCCGCCAAGCGCGCCGCCGAGGAGCGGGCCGCGGCCGAGAGGGCGTCCGCACCCAGGACTGGCGGCGGGTCGGCCTTCGGCGCCGGAGCCGGGAACGGCGGCATACCTGCTGACCTCGACCCGAACGAGCTGCCCGCAGGCTTCGAGAAGTTCCTCGGCAGGTGAACGCCGCAGCGCCGCTGCACACCATCTCGGTCGGCACCGCCGGACCGCGGATCGCCTTCCTCCACGGGCTCTTCGGGCAGGGCCGCAACTGGTCGCAGATCGCCAAGGCACTCGCGGGCCCGGCTGGCACAGGTGCCCGCAGCACCCTCGTCGACCTGCCGGACCACGGTCGCTCGCCGTGGTCGCAGGAGTTCTCCTTCGAGGGGTATGCCGCGGCCGTCGCCGACACGTTGCGTGGCATCGACGACTCGACGCCCTGGGTGGTGGTCGGGCACTCGCTCGGGGGCAAGACCGCGATGCTGCTGGCGCTGCAACACCCCGAGCTGGTGTCGCGGCTCGTCGTGGTCGACATCGCTCCGAAGAGCTATGGGAGCCTCGAGCGGTTCAGCGGCTACATCGACGAGATGCAGCGGCTGCCACTGGGCGAGCTGACCAACCGGGCCGACGCGGAGGCCCGGTTCGAGGAGCCGAACGCCGGGGTGAAGGCGTTCCTGCTGCAGAACCTGCGGCGGGACGGCGACTCGTGGCGCTGGCAGGCGAACCTCGAGCTGTTCGCGGCAGACGCGGCGAAGGGCACCGGCTCGGTGATCGCTGCCTGGCCAGACACCACCGGTCTCGAGCCGTTTCCCCGCAAGGTCCTCTGGGTCGCCGGGTCGGAGTCGAGCTACATCACCGACGAGGACCTGACGCCGATGCGAGCGCTCTTCCCGAAGGTGCGCCAGCTCACCGTGAGGGGAGCCACGCACTGGGTGCACACGGACGCGCCCGACGTGATGGTCGAGGCGCTGCGCCGGTTCGCCCACGTCGACCGGTAGCCCTTCCGTCCGGAGCCGCCCGCCGCGACACTCGGCACCTGAGTGGAGCTGAGGAGTTCGGGCCGTGGGTGCCCGCCATGCTGCGTGGCCGGAGGGTCGTCGGGCCGGACAGCCCGTTCGCCTCCGATGCCGGCATGGAGCGGATGCTGGCCGATGCCGGGGCAGTCGACCTCCGGACGGTACGTCCGCTTCACCGTGGGAGTCGCCTGCTAGCCCCAGCCGCTCTAGGGTCGGCGCATGGCAACGGTGCTGCACCTGCAGGGTGAGGTCCTGGTCGGGCCGCAGGACGTGCGTCCCGAGGCGTGGGTGGTCGGGGGACGGCTCACCTTCGAGCGCCCGACGGCGCCGGACGCTGACGTGCAGACCCTCCGCGGGTACGTCCTGCCCGGCCTGGTCGACGCGCACTGTCACGTCGGGCTGGACGCCCACGGGGCGGTCGACGACGCCACCGCCGAGGCTCAGGCCCTCGCCGACCGCGAAGCGGGCACGTTGCTGATCCGCGACGCCGGATCGCCCGCTGACACCCGCTGGATCGACCAGCGGGACGACCTGCCCAAGGTGATCCGGGCCGGGCGGCACATCGCCCGGACGCGCCGCTACATCCGCAACTTCGCCCACGAGATCGAGCCCGACCAGCTCGTGGAGCGGGTGCGGATCGAGGCGAGGGCCGGTGACGGCTGGGTCAAGCTGGTGGGGGACTGGATCGACCGCGAAGCCGGTGACCTCACGCCGTGCTGGCCGGTCGATGTCCTCACCGACGCCATCGCCGCGGCCCACGAGGAGGGTGCCCGCGTCACTGCGCACTGCTTCGGCGAGGCCTCGCTCTACGACTTCGCTGCGGCGGGCACCGACTGCATCGAGCACGCGACCGGGCTGGAGGACGAGACCATCGCGCAGTTCGCCGAGCAGCAGATCGCGATCGTGCCGACCCTGGTCAACATCGCGACCTTCCCCGCGCTGGCCGAGCCCGCGAAGGAGAAGTTCCCCGACTACCACCGCCGGATGGTGGCCCTGCACGAACGGCGCTACGCCACCATCGGGGCGGCCCGCGACGCCGGCATCCCCATCTACCTCGGCACCGACGCCGGCGGCTCGCTGCGGCACGGGTTGGTGGCGGACGAGGCGCTCGAGCTCACCCGCGCCGGCCTGTCCACCGAGGAGGCCCTGCACGCGGCCACGTGGGGTGCCCGCGCCTGGCTCGGGCGCCCGGGCCTCGAGGAAGGCGCCGACGCCGACCTGGTCGTCTACGCAGCCGACCCGCGTCTCGAGATCCGCGCCCTCACGGCCCCGAGCACATCGTCCTGCGCGGCACCACGGTCTGAGGTATGACGGGTCAGGCGGGGTCGGCGGCGAGCTCGCGACCCGGGTGGACGGGCTCCGGGGCGAGGTTCGACTCGGCGCGGTGGGCCCGCACCGAGTAGGCGACGGCGGCGGCCCACACGGCGTAGATGACCGCGTAGACGACCCAGCGGGTGCCGGCCGACGCGTCGACCCAGTCCGACTTGAGCAGGGTGCGGGAGTTGGTGATGACGATGATGCCGCCGACCGCCGAGCCGAGGACGCGCGGCGGGATGTGGCGCACCAGCCAGGCGGCGATCGGGGCCGCCACCAGGCCCCCGATCAGGAGCGCGCCGACCCAGGCGAAGTTGATGCCCTGCGAGCCCAGCGCGATGAGGAATCCGAGACTGGCCGCGACGGAGACGAGGAACTCACTCGTGTCGATCGAACCGATCACCTTGCGCGGCTCGAGCCGGCCGCTGGCGAGGATGGCCGGGGTGCCGACCGGTCCCCACCCTCCGCCGCCGGTGGCGTCGACGAAACCGGCGAACAGGCCAAGGGGAGCGAGGAACCGCTTGCGCAGCGGCTGACCGAGGCGGTCCTTGCGCAGCCCCCGGACCGTGAACCGGGCGAGCACGTAGACCCCGAGGGCCAGCAGGATCAGCGACATCACCGGGGCGGCGACGGACGTGTCGAGGCTCGACAGGAAGGTCGCTCCGGCGAACGCGCCGACCGCTCCGGGGAAGCCGATCTTGGCCACCACGCTCCAGTTGACGTTGCCGAACTTCCAGTGCGAGGCACCCGAGGCGAGCGTCGTGCCGATCTCGGCCAGGTGCACCGTGGCGGACGCTGCCGCCGGGTTCGCGCCGATGGCGAGCAGCAGGGTCGTGGACGTCACGCCGTAGGCCATGCCGAGGCTGCCGTCGACGAGCTGGGCGCCGAGGCCCACGAGGGCGAGGAGGACGAGCTTGCGCATGGGAGGGCCTTCGCGTGAGAGGTATTCCGATCTGACTGGTAGGAGTTTTGATGCCAGCCTGCTTATGGGTCAAGTAACACCCTGTTATGTCTCGGATGCTGGATGCCCGCCCACGACAGGCTGGATGCAGTGACAGCGAGCGGGTGCGACACAATGCGCTCGTGGACATCTCGGCACGCACGGAGTACGCGGTCCGGGCCATGCTCATCCTGGCGGAGGCGGCGACGACGGCCGCGGGTCCGGTGAGTGTCGAGACGCTGTCCTACCGGCAGACCCTGCCGCGTAAGTTCCTCGAGGCGATCGTGGCCGACCTGCGCACCGCCGGGTTGGTGAAGAGCACCCGCGGCGCCCGGGGTGGCTACTCGCTGGCCCGCGAGCCCCGCGACATCTCGCTCGGCGAGGTGTTCCGCGCCGTGGACGGGCCGCTCGCGGAGGTGCGCGGCCTGCGGCCGCACGAGACCGCATACGAGGGCGTGGCGACGCACCTGCCCACCGTGTGGGTGGCCGTGCGCGCGAGCCTGCGCTCGGTGCTCGACGAGACCAGCCTGGCCGACGTGCTCTCCGGTGAGCTCCCCGAGCGGGTGGCGACCCTCGCGGCGGACCCCGACGCGTGGCGGAGCCGATGAGCGACGAGGCTCACGAGGTCGGGCCGGGCATCGACCCCGACGACCTCGCCACGGCGCTGCGCGTCCTCGAGCAGCTGCCGGGACTCGACGCGGACCACCCCGACATCCAGACCGTCAAACGGGCGACCGGCCGGATGTACAAGCAGGTCCGCAAGGCGCGGCGCCGCGAGGCGCGCCAACCGCAGATCGACCACGACGAGGCGATCCTCGCGCAGACCGCCACCGGTTCACCGATGCGCATCGACGACGAGACCAAGGGGATCCCCCTGGTGTCGACGACCCGCGGCGCGCACGCCGGCGAGCTGCTCAAGCCGCGTGGCTGCTACATCTGCAAGACCGAGTACACCCTCGTCGACGCGTTCTACCACTGGCTCTGCCCGGACTGCGCGGCGATGAGCCACGCCAAGCGCGAGCAGCGCACCGACCTCACCGGCAAGCGCGCCCTGCTCACCGGCGGCCGGGCGAAGATCGGGATGTACATCGCGCTGCTCCTCCTGCGCGACGGCGCGCACCTGACCATCACGACACGGTTCCCCCACGACGCGGCGAGACGCTTTGCGGCGCAACAGGACTCGGCGGACTGGATCGACCGGCTCAAGGTCGTCGGCATCGACCTGCGCGACCCCACCCAGGTCGTCGCGCTCGCCGACGAGGTCGCCGCGGCCGGGCCGCTCGACATCCTCATCAACAACGCCGCGCAGACCGTGCGGCGCTCGCCGGGGGCCTACTCACACCTCGTGGACGGCGAGGCGGTCCCGCTCGAGGGCGACGTCGCCTACCCCGAGCTGGTCACGTTCGACCGGATCAGTGACGCCCACCCGGCCAACCTGCTCGGCACGCTCGAGGAGCACAAGGTCGCGCACCACGAGGGCGAGTCCGAGCGGGAGGCGGCGCTCGCCCTGGCGCAGCGGTCGGCCGCGTCGATGACCTCGATGGCACTGTCCGCGGGACACGCCAGCCTCGACGCACACCTCGCAGGCACGGCGGTCGACGCCGGCGGCCTGCTCCCCGACACGCAGGTCAACAACTCGTGGACCCAGAAGGTCGAGGAGGTCGACCCGCTCGAGCTCCTCGAGGTGCAGCTGTGCAACGCGACCGCGCCGTTCATCCTGGTGTCCCGCCTGCGCCCGGCCATGCGCGCAGCGGTCGCGGCAGGCGCGCGCCGCGCCTATGTCGTCAACGTCTCCGCGATGGAGGGCCAGTTCTCCCGCCGTTACAAGGGATCCGGCCACCCGCACACCAACATGGCCAAGGCCGCACTCAACATGCTGACCCGCACCAGCGCCGGCGAGATGTTCGAGACCGACCGGATCCTGATGACGGCGGTCGACACCGGGTGGATCACCGACGAGCGCCCGCACCACGAGAAGCTGCGGATCGCGGCGGAGGGCTGGCACGCGCCGCTCGACCTGGTCGACGGTGCGGCCCGTGTCTATGACCCCATCGTCCGTGGCGAGGCCGGCGAGGACGTCTACGGCTGCTTCGTCAAGGACTTCGAACCCAGCCCCTGGTGAGCCGCGAGATGGACCAGCTGACCGCCTATCTCCTCGACGCCTTCGGGCTCGGGCGGGACGCCGGCCCGGCGCGGCTCACCCCGGTCGCCCGGGGTGCCGAGGGTCGGGTCAGCCTGCTGGAGGTGGGCGACCGCCGGTATGCCGTGAAGCAACCCTTCGCGGTGAACGCGGGCTTCACGGACCTCGCCACGGCGGAAGCGGTGGCGCGGCGCAAGGCCGCCCACCTCGAAGCCTTCGCCCGCGCGGGGATCGCCGTCCCGGAAGCCCTGCCGGACCGTGCGGGTCGCTTCCTCGCCGCGGTGCCGGAGGAGCTCGGTGGGGGACTGGTGCGGCTCACCACCTGGGTGGACGGGGCGGCACCACGCTCGGACTTCGTCCCCGGCCTCCACGCCGAACAGCTCGGCACGCTGGTCGGCCGGCTGCACGCCGCCGCCCCGGACAGCGACGACCCGATCGGCCCCTGGTACCGGACCGTGCCGCCCGCGCAGACCTGGGCGGACCTCGTGAGCCGCGGCCACGGGCAGCCCTGGCTGGCCGAGCTCGAGCCACGGCTGGGCGAGATCGAGGTGCTCGGTGCCGTCGTGCGGGACGCCCCCGAGCCGGTGCCGCCGTTCGTGGTCGGGCACCGCGACCTGCACCCCGACAACGTCCTGCTGGCCGACGACGACCGGCTGGTCCCCGTGGACTGGGAGGACATCGGACCGGTCCTGCCGGACCGCGAGCTGGCCAAGGTGCTCGCGCAGTGGCACGTCGACGGCGACGAGGTCGATGCCTCCGCCGTCCGTCGCACCGTCCAGGCCTACCGCGCAGCCGGTGGCACGGGCGCGGTGCGGGGACCGGAGTCGTTCACGATGCTGCTCAGTGGCGAGCTCAACTTCCTGGCCGAGCAGGTCGGCAAGACCCTCGACCCGGCGCTCGACGACGACCACCGGGCGCACGCGTCGGCCGAGGTGCACGAGTGCCTGCTGTGGCTGCCGACGGCGCGGGTCCTCGGACGCGTGCTCGAGCTGGCGTCCGACCGCTGACCGCGCGTGGTCGGGGGAGGCTCCAGCGTCTGGCAGAATGGTCGGCTGTACCCGTCCAGGCACGGGCTCCGACTGCACGGTCATCGACGGTGCGATCCGGGGCCACCTGGCTGGAACGCCTACACCGAGTTCCGGCACCCCGCGCGAAAACTGCGCGGTCTCGCCGCGCTCACAACCTGAACAAGGAGTGACCACACACGTGGCCGTCAAGATCCGTCTGAAGCGCATGGGCAAGATCCGTGCACCGTTCTACCGCGTCGTCGTCATGGACTCGCGCGCCAAGCGCGATGGCCGGGCCATCGAGGAGATCGGCAAGTACCACCCCACCGAGGAGCCCTCGCTCATCGACATCAACTCGGAGCGGGCGCAGTACTGGCTGGGCCAGGGTGCGCAGCCGACCGAGGCGGTCGCGGCGCTGCTCAAGGTGACCGGCGACTGGCAGAAGTACAAGGGCGAGCCCGGCACCGAGGGCACCCTCAAGGTCAAGGAAGCCAAGCCGTCCAAGAAGGACCTGTACGACGCGGCCATCGCGGCGGCGGGCAAGACCGAGGCCGGCACCGACGGGGCCACCACCCCGAAGAAGCGCGCGGCCAAGAAGGCCGACGAGGCTCCCAAGGCCGACGAGGCCAAGGCTGACGAGCCCAAGGCTGACGAGGCGCCCGTGGCTGCTGACACCGACTCCGGCGGTGCCTCCGCCCAGGGTGTCGACGCCGACGCCGACAGCGCCGCCAAGGCCGAGACCGAGGAGGCCCCCGCGGCCGCCGAGGCCGACGCCGCGGACAAGGCCTGAGCGTGCTGGAAGAGGCGCTCGAGCACCTCGTCAAGGGCATCGTCGACCACAAGGACGAGGTTGCCGTGCGACGCAAGGAGCTCCGCCGTGGTGAGGTGCTCGAGGTCCGGGTGCACCCCGACGACCTCGGCCGCGTGATCGGTCGCTCCGGTCGCACCGCGAGCGCCCTGCGCACCGTCATGGGTGCGCTGGCCGGCGGCCAGAACGTCCGCGTCGACATCGTCGACACCGACAAGGTCCGCTGAGCGCGCACCACCTGCACGACGAGAAGGGCCGCCGGGCTTCCGGCGGCCCTTCTCTCGTCCGGCGGTGTGCCGTCTGACGACGCCGGTCACCGCGACCCCGCCGACCCTGAGAGGATCACCCCATGCCTGCCGACTCCAGACTGCTCGTCGCGCGCATCGGCAAGCCGCACGGCCTGCGCGGTGAGGTGACGGTGCAGACGCACACCGACGACCCCGAGGCCCGGTTCGCGCCAGGTGTCAGCTACGCCACCGAGGCCGCGCCGGGCTCCGGCGTGCCCCGGGCCCTGACGCTGCGGACCGCCCGCCTGCACCAGAAGACCTGGCTGCTCGGCTTCGAGGAGATCCCCGACCGGACCGGCGCCGAGTCGCTGCGTGGGACGCGCCTGTTCATCGATGCCGAGGCTGCCGCCGAGTCGACCGACGATGACGACGAGGGCTGGTACGAGGACGAGCTGGTCGGGCTGGCCGCCGTTGACCCGGCCGGGGCCACCCTCGGGGAGGTGACCGGCCTGCGGACGGGGTCGGCCCAGGACCAGCTGGTGCTGCGGCTGACCGGTGGCGCGGAGGCGCTGGTGCCGTTCGTCGAGGCGATCGTGCCGGAGGTCGACGTCGAGGGTGGCCGCGTCGTCGTCGATGCCCCGCCGGGCCTCCTCGAGCTCAACGCCGACTGACGGCTGGTCGCCCATGATCCTCGACGTCGTCTCGATCTTCCCCGACTACCTCGCGCCGCTGGACCTCTCGCTGATCGGCAAGGCCCGCCGTGACGGGTTGCTCGACCTGAGGGTGCACGACCTGCGCGACTTCGCCCACGACCGGCACCACTCGGTCGACGACACCCCCTACGGCGGCGGCGCCGGCATGGTGATGAAGCCGCAGCCGTGGGCGGAGGCACTCGCGCACGTGGTCGCCTCGGGTGCCGACGGTGCCCGTCCGCGGCTGGTCGTCCCCGGTCCGGGAGGTATGCCGTTCACGCAGGCCATGGCCCGCGAGCTCGCCGAGGAGCCGTGGCTGGCCTTCGCCTGCGGACGCTACGAAGGGATCGACGAGCGGGTCTACGAGCACGCCGCGCAGGACCTCGGGCTCGAGGTCTCGGTCGTCTCGCTCGGTGACTACGTCCTCAACGGGGGAGAGGTCGCCGTGCTGGCCATGGTCGAGGCGGTGGCCAGGCTGCTGCCCGGCGTCATCGGCAACGCCGAGTCCCTCGTCGAGGAGTCCCACGAGGACGGCCTGCTGGAGTACCCCGTCTACACCAAGCCGGCGTCCTGGGAGTCCGGCTCCGGGGTGACCCGGGCGGTGCCGCCCGTGCTGCTGTCCGGCGACCACGGGGCGATCGCGAGCTGGCGGCACCAGCAGCGGCTGGAGCGCACCGCGGCGCGGCGACCCGACCTGCTGCACCCGTCCTCCGCCCTGACGGTGGACGACCTGCCGGTGTCTCTGGCCCAACCGTCCGACGCCGCCGAGCTGATGACCCTGCAGCGCGCCTGCTGGGTGAGCGAGGCGCGGGCCAACGACACCCACGACATCCCGCCCTTGCTCGAGTCGGCCGAGGAGGTCGCCGCCGGCCTGCGGGAGTGGCAGACCTGGGTGGTGCGCGCGGGCGGGCGCCTGGTTGCGTCGGTGCGCACCCGCTCGAAGCCCGGCGACGCGACGGTCTGGCAGATCAGCCGGCTCATGGTCGCCCCCGACCTCCAGGGTCGTGGCCTGGGCCGGGCCCTGCTCGCCCATGCCGAGGCGCAGGCGCCGGCGGGCACGGCGGCATACTGGCTCAACGCCGGGGCACGCAGCGAGCGGAACCTGCGCACCTACCGCAAGGCCGGCTACCGCGTGCAGCCCGGCGAGGGCGCCCACCCGGGCACCGTCGACCTGCTCAAGCCGCGCCGCTGACCCGCTCGCTGGCGTAGAGCCGGTAGAGGCAGTAGGCGGCCACGGCGCAGAGTAGGTGCCAGGCGGCGTGACCCTGCACCAGCGACTGCGGCTGGCAGAACGACGAGCCGTCCTTGGCGAGGTTCCAGATGGCGAAGGCCAGCGCCAGGGCACCCGCCGACGCGAAGCCCCACCCGACCTGCCGGCTCGCGCCGCCGCGACGCCAGAGCACCGCCTCACCGGCGAGCGCGACGAGCAGCAAGAGGCCGAACGCGAGGTTGGCCGCGATGTCGACCATGGGGACGTGACCGGGGACCCGCTCGACGACTTCGCAGACCCCCACGGCGGCGATGAACAGCACTGCGAAGAACGCGGTGCCCCGCCCGAGGACCCGCGTCACGGCATACGCCGAGGCGAAGCCCGCGACCAGGTACATGCTCAGCAGGTCGAGGTGCCCACCCAGTGCGCTCTGGGTCGCGTGCATCGCCGCACTCGCCGGCCCGAGCAGGACCACGACGACGCCGTAGGCCGACGCGAGCCGCGGGTTCGCGGCGATCGTCGTGCGGGGGTGACCGGCCCGCCAACCGATCGCCAGTCCGGCGAGCACGAAACCCGCGTTGCTGAACGTGTTGGCGGGCTGGAGGACGTCGCCGTCGCGGGCGGCCTCGCAGAACCGGTCACCACGACCGACGTCGGGGCCCAGCCAGCCGTGGACGACCGCGAGCCACAGCATGCCCACCGAGGCCACGGCCACGACGCAGGCGAGCACGAACGGGCGCAGGTCTCGCGCGCGTGCGGTCACCACGGCTAGTCGACCAGCGTGGTGGCGAGGTCGGCGGGGAGGAGCAACCGCCCGGCAGTGAGGTGCTCGGCCACCAGGACGGTCACGGTCTGGGCGGCCATGATCCCGAAGAGCACCAGCACCTGGGCCGTGGCCGCCTGCTGGGGTGTGCCACCGCCCAGCATCACGCCGATGAAGGCGCCGGGGAGCGTGACGACACCGGTGGTCTTCACCTGGTCGAGGCCGGGCAGGAGGGCCTCGGGGGCGCGGCGGTGCACGATCTCGCGGATCGCCTGGCGGGGAAGCAGGCCGAGGGAGAGGCAGGCTTCGTACTGGCTGTGCTCCTCACGCAGCGCAGCGAAGGCGCGCCGGCCGACCAGCGTGTGCGCGGTCATGGCATTGCCGACGATGATGCCGGCGACGGGGATCACCGCGATCCCCTCGGGCGGGATGGTGCGGGTGGCCAGCACGATGGCCAGCACCGGCAGCACACCGGCTGCCATCGCCAGCGCGGCCCAGCTCCACGCGCGGGGCGCCTCGACTCGCCGCGAGGTGGTGAGCACGCCCATCGCGAACATGCCACAGACCAGCACCACCGACCACAGCAGGCTGTCGACGACCGTGGCGATGAGCAGCGCCGCGACGCCGAGCTGGGCGATCGCCCGCACGGCCGCGACGAGCACCGGCCGCTCCAACCCGTAGCCGGCCAGCCGGTGTGCCCCGAGGGCCAGGAGCAGCAGGAGGAGCAGCGCCAGGGCGACGGGCCAGCCCGGGTCGATGCTCACCCCGTCACCGTAGGCCGTGGTGCCGACGGCGGCAGGTCGACCTCCCGACGAGAAAGGGATTGCTTCTCGGGAGGATCTTCTGTATCGTTTTACTGAAACGTTCTAGTAGATCGATGCAGAAGGAGGTCCCGAGCATGGGCAGCGTCACCCTCAAGTCCGTCGCGGAGGCCGCCGGGGTCTCCGTCTCCACCGTCTCTAACGCCTACAACAAGCCCGACCAGCTCTCCGCCGAGGTGCGCCTGCGGATCCTCGAGACCGCCAAGGAGCTCGGGTATGCCGGCCCCAACCCGGCCGCCCGCAGCCTGCGGTCCCAGCGGGCCCGCGCCATCGGCCTGGTCTTCACCGAGCGGCTCAGCTACGCGTTCTCCGACCCCTACTCCGTCGGGATGCTGGCCGGCCTGGCCGAGGTCGCCGAGCAGTTCCAGACCGGCCTGCTGCTCATCCCGCTGAGCCCGTTCGACCCCGAGCGCCCGGAGCAGGTCGAGGCCAGCGCCGAGGCGATGCGTGCGGCGGTCATCGACGGGGTGCTGGCCTACTGCCTCGACATCGACCACCCCGCCCGCGAGATCGCCCTCGACCGAGGGTTGCGGATGGTCGCCACGGACGACCAGGACCCACGGATGGACGGGCTCGTCCTGATCGACGAGCGCGGCGCCGCCCGGCAGGTGGGCGAGCACATCCGGCGGCTGGGCCACCGCAGCGTCGGCATCGTGGTCGACAGCAAGGTCGACCAGGCGCAGGTCGTCGAGGTGGACGACGTCGAGCACCGCACGATGTCGTTCTCGTGGGCCCGGTACGACGGTTTCCGCGAAGGCCTCGGCCCCGACGTCCGGGTGCAGACCGTCGCACCTCCCGGGCACAACTCGGTCGAGGCCGGGCGTGCGGCCGGAGCCCACCTGCTCGACCAGCGGGACCGTCCCAGCGCGATCATCGCGGTGAGCGACGTGCTCGCCCTCGGCGTGCTCGACGCGATGCGCCAGCGCGGGCTGGAGCCCGGTCGCGACGTCTCGCTCTGCGGTTTCGACGACGTGCCCGCCGCGGCCGACGCAGGCCTGACCACGGTGCGCCAGCCGATCGCCGAGCGGGGCCGGATCGCCGGACGGATGCTGCTCGACCCCGACTACACCGAGCGCCGGATCGTGCTCCCCACCGAGCTCGTCGTGCGGTCCAGCACCGGACCCGCCACGACCCCACAGACGCGCTGACGAACCCGTCGGCGTCCCACGCAAGACCCATCGCACCCTGCGATCACATCACCGAGAGGAGAAGGACATGAGCGACTACATCGCCCTCACCATCAACAGCAACGCAGGCGCCTCGCTGGCCCGGTCGGCCCGCCCGGACGCCCCCGTCGTGGACGACGGCTTCACCACCCGTCCGTCTCGCCGGGCCGTGCGCAGCTCGTTCGCGACCACGTTGCGCACCGCGGCCGCGGCCCAGCGCCGCTGGGCGGACCGGATCGACCCGGCCTGCGCGCCCGTCCGCGCCTGACCGGGCCCGCCGCAACCTGAGCACCCCGCTGGGGTGCGCGGGTTGCGGAAGCCGGGCGGCCGGCATACCCACCGGAGCCTGTGCACCCTGCGGGGCGCTCAGGCAGCAGGAGCTCGGGGCGCGACGATTTCTGTCGAGGCGGCGGGGCGTGGCAGAATGGCTCCTCGCGCCCGCGTGACCAGCGGCCCCTGCCACAGGGGGAGTGACCGGGCAGTGCCCGGCCACGTGGTCGGCCACGCACACGGCGCACCGACATCAGCAGCACCACCCAACACCTTGGGCGACCTGTGGCGCCGAGAAGAAAGCGAATCCGTCATGCAGCGTTTCGACGAGCTCGACAAGGCCTCCCTCCGCGAGGACGTCCCCGCCTTCCGCGCCGGTGACACGGTCAACGTCCACGTCAAGGTGGTCGAGGGCACGCGCTCGCGCGTCCAGGTCTTCAAGGGCGTCGTGATCCGTCGCCACGGTGGTGGCATCGGCGAGACCTTCACGGTCCGCAAGGTGTCCTTCGGCGTCGGCGTGGAGCGCACCTTCCCGCTGCACACCCCGATCATCGACCACATCGAGGTCGTCACCCGCGGTGACGTCCGTCGCGCGAAGCTCTACTACCTGCGCGACCTGCGCGGCAAGGCCGCCAAGATCAAGGAGAAGCGCGAGACGGTCCCCGCCAAGTAGCGGCGAATCATCTCCCCCTCAGCGCGTCCCGGTGCTCGTCGCCGTGCCACTGAGGGTTAGGCTCCGGATGCGATGAACCCCGGACCGACAGCACCTCAGCAGGACCCACCCGCCGCGCCACCCGAGACCGACGCGGCGGTCGGGTCCGAACGCCCCAGGAGTGGCCCATCGTGGCTGCTGCTGGCCGGCATCGCCCTGCTGGTCATGCTGCTGGTCCGGGGTTTCGTCGTGCAGTCCTTCTACGTGCCGTCGGGGTCGATGGAGCCCACCATCGAGCCGGGGGACCGGATCCTGGTCAACAAGCTCGTGGGCGGCGACTCCATCCAGCGTGGCGACGTCGTCGTCTTCGACGGCACGACGAGCTTCGCGGCCGCGGACCTCACCCCGCACCAGGATGACGGCGCGATCGGCAAGGCCCTCGCGGGTGCCGCGAACGCGGTCGGGATCCACCTGGGCGAGCAGGACTTCGTCAAGCGCGTGATCGGGCTGCCGGGCGACCACGTGGTGTGCTGCGACGCGGCCGGCAAGCTCACCGTCAACGGCCAGGCCGTCGACGAGAAGTACCTGATGCCCGGCGACGAGCCGAGCACGCTGAAGTTCGACATCACCGTGCCCGCCGGGCGGCTCTGGGTGATGGGCGACCACCGCAGCGACAGCGCCGACTCCCGCGCCCACCTCGGCGACCCGGGCGGCGGCACGGTGCGGCTCTCCGACGTCATCGGACGGGCCAGCGCGACCTACTGGCCACTGTCTCGCCTGGGTGGTTTCGACCGGCCGGACACGGTGGCCGACCTCCCGCGGGCGAGTGCGCCGTGAGCGGCCCCACCCGCGGTGGCGACGGCACCTGGCTGAGGTACGAGGCCGAGCGGCCCGAGAGCCCGCAGGCCCTCGAGCCCGGCGCCGAGGAGCACCAGGACCAGGCCGCCACCACCGACTCGGCCTGGCTGCGCCACGGCCTGCCTGAGCAGGACGCCGCACCCGCCGCAGGTCCGACGCACGACCCGGTCTGGCTCGCGCCCGACGTGCACGTCGACCAGCCCGCGCCGACGGCCGAGGAGGGGGACGACACCGGGGTCCCCCCGACGATCGTGGCGCAGGCCGAGGAGTCCACCCCGCCGCACGTCTCGTCCGAGACGCGCCCGCTGCCCGCCGAGGCGGCCGGATCGGAGCAGGCCGACGACGTCGCACGAGCCGACCAGGCCGGCGACGCACCCGCTGACGCACCCGCTGACTCCGCCGAGGACGTCTCCACCGAGGACGACTCCACCGAGGACGACTCCGAAGGGCCGCGGTCCGGGCGCCGAGGCCGCGACGAGGAGACCGTCGGTGGGTTGGCCGTGCTGGGCGCAGCGGTCAAGGAGTTCGCGATCGTGGTGGGGATGGCCCTGGTGCTCTCCTTCATCGTGAAGACCTGGCTGCTCCAGGCGTTCTACATCCCGTCCGGGTCGATGGAGGACACCCTCGTCCTCAACGACCGCGTCATCGTCAGCAAGCTCACCCCCGGACCGGTCGACCTCAAGCGCGGCGACATCATCGTCTTCGCGGACCCCGGAGAGTGGCTCGACGAGGTCCCCGCGGCCAAGAAGGGACCAGTGGCCACCGCCGTCACCGAGACCCTGACCTTCGTCGGGCTGCTCCCCGACAACTCCGAGAACCACCTGATCAAGCGGGTCATCGGCCTGCCGGGCGACCACGTCGTCTGCTGCGACGAGGGCGGCCGGATCACGATCAACGGCACCGCCATCAAGGAGCCCTACCTCAAGCCCGGAGACGCGGCGAGCGAGCAGGACTTCGACATCACCGTCCCGAACGGCAGGGTGTGGGTGATGGGTGACCACCGCTCCAACTCGGCCGACTCCCGGGCCCACGACGGACCCGAGAACGACGGCAGCCAGGGTTCGGTCGACGAGCGGCTCATCGTCGGCCGGGCGGTTGCCCTGGTCTGGCCGCTGGACCACCTCACCTGGTTGTCGAACCCCACCGCGACCTTTGCCCAGGTGCCCGCGCCGTCGGGCGACGACGCCCCGAAGGGGAGCGGGCCCGGCACCGGTGGTTCCGACGGGCAGGGCGGTGGCGAGGTGGGCGGCACCGACGACGAGCCCGGGCCGGGCTGACGATGCCCCCGCCCCCGCCTGCGCCCGTGCGCAACCGCAAGCCCAGCCTCCGGGTCGAGCGCCAGCTGCAGCGTGACGGACACCGCGTGCTCGCCGGCATGGACGAGGTCGGCCGCGGTGCCCTCGCTGGTCCGGTGACCGTCGGTGTGGTGCTCATCGACGAGACCTGCCGCAGTGCCCCGACCGGCGTCAAGGACTCCAAGCTCCTCACGCCCGCCGCGCGCGTGGCGATGGTCCCGCGGATCCGTCGTTGGGCGACGGCCTACGCCGTCGGCCACGCCTCGCCGCGCGAGATCGACGAGATCGGCATCATCGCCGCGCTCCGGCTCGCCGGGTGCCGGGCACTGGCCGCCGTCGACATCGTGCCCGACCTCGTCATCCTCGACGGCAACCACGACTGGCTGACCGCGCCCGAGGACGTCGGGCTGTTCGCGTTCACGGAGGCGTCCGCGCCGGTCACCCCACCGGTGACGACGATGATCAAGGCCGACCTCAAGTGCTCCTCCGTCGCGGCCGCGTCGGTGCTCGCGAAGGTGGAGCGCGACGGCCTGATGGTCGGCATGGCACCGGACCACCCGGCATACGGCTGGGACGAGAACAAGGGGTATGCGGCGCCGGAGCACCTCGCGGCGCTCGAGGCCCACGGGGCGACGGAGCTGCACCGGCGCTCGTGGCGGCTGCCCGGAGTGACGATGGATGATGGGGCTGTTCGGCAGGGTGAGCAACCGGAGATGAGCACGCGATGAGTTCAGAGGACCTCGAGAAGTACGAGTCGGAGATGGAGCTCCAGCTCTATCGCGAGTACCGCGACGTGGTGGGCCTGTTCTCCCACGTGGTCGAGACCGAGCGACGCTTCTACCTGTGCAACTCGGTCGACGTGAAGGTGCGATCCGACGGGGGTGAGGTCTACTTCGACGTCACGATGCAGGACGCGTGGGTGTGGGACATCTACCGGCCTGCCCGGTTCGCCAAGCAGGTGCGAGTGGTGACGTTCAAGGACGTGAACGTCGAAGAGCTCGCGAAGGCCGACCTCGAGCTGCCGAAGGACCAGGGCTTCTAGCCGCGACCGCGTCGCCGGTGCCGAGCCGGTGCCGTAGCGGTGCCGTCACCGCGCTCCTCGTCCCCAGCCCGGCTCGCGCCGGTGGCCTGTCCACAGGGATCTTCGTCGTCGCTGTCCGGCGGCGCGTCCGGGGGCTTGGCTGGGCCTCATGCCGGAGACGACCGATCCACGCAGGGCCCTGGGGGAGTATGGCGAGCGGCTGGCCGAGCGCTACCTCACCGAGCGTGGGCTGAGCGTCGTCGACCGCAACTGGCGGTGCGCCCGTGGCGAGATCGACCTCGTGGCCCGGGACGGCGACTGCCTCGTCTTCTGTGAGGTGAAGACCCGCCGGACCGAGCGGTTCGGGTCACCCGTGGAGGCCGTGCACTGGCGCAAGGCCAAACGACTGCGACGACTGGCCGCGGCCTGGCTGCAAGAGCACGACGAGCGACCGGCCCGCATCCGGATCGACGTGATCGGGATCCTCAGACCGGTCCGGGGCAAGGCTGTGGTGCGCCACGTGCAGGGGGTCGGGGCGTGAGCTTCGGCCGGACGAGGTCGGTCACGCTCGAAGGGCTCAGCGGCACCGTCGTCGACGTCGAGGCGCACCTGTCGGGCGGGCTGCCGGCGTTCATGCTCGGTGGCCTGCCCGACACCGCCTGCGCGCAGTCGCCGAACCGGGTCAAGGCCGCCGCAGCCAGCATCGGCCATCCGCTGGCGCAGCAGCGGATCACGGTCAACCTCTCACCGGCGTCGATCCACAAGAACGGCAGTGGCTTCGACCTGCCGAAACCGTAGAATTGGCATATGAGCAGAACGCAGCAGCAGGCCCCCGTACGGGCCGCGATCTACGCACGCATCAGCCGCGACAGGGCGGGTGAGCGGGCGGGTGTCGAGCAGCAGGAGCGGGAGTGCCGAGCCCTCGCTGAGCGGCTCGGCTGGGAGGTCGTGGCGGTCTACGTCGACAACGACATCAGCGCGTACAAGGGCAAGCCGCGCCCGCAGTACCGGGCCATGCTCGACGCCGTGCGCCGCGGTGACGTGGGCGGACTCGTCGCTTGGCATACAGACCGGCTCCACCGCCGCCTGGTCGACCTCGAGGAGCTGGTGACGCTCGCCGAGACCAAGCACGTCGAGATCCGCACCGTCACCGCCGGGGACGTCGACCTGAGCACCGCCGGCGGTCGGATGAACGCCCGCATCCTCGCGGCGGTCGCCCAGCAGGAGGTCGAGCACCTTCGAGAGCGTGTGCAGGCCAAGAGGAAGACCATGCTGGAGGCCGGCGCCTACCGCGGCGGCAAGAGGCCCTTCGGCTACCGCAAGGGCGGCATGGTGGTGCGGCCTCGGGAGGCCGAGGTGGTAGCCCGCGCCAGCCGCGACGTGCTGGCCGGACGCTCGCTCAAGGGGATCGCCCGAGAGCTGAACCAGCAGCGCGTCCGCACGAGCAGTGGAGCGGAGTGGACGTCGTTGAGCCTCCGCGACGTGCTCATCCGCCCTCGCAACGCCGGGCTGATCCACACCGGCAAGGCGTCGGTGCCGACAGCCGAGCTGACCATCGTCGGACGAGCCCAGTGGCCCGCGCTGGTCGACGAGGACACCTGGCGGGCCGTCCACGCGCTCCTCACGGCCCCCAGCCGTCGCCACCCGAACCACAAGACGGACCCGTCGTGGCTGCTCTCGGGCATCGCCCGCTGCGGAGCCACCGGTCCCGAGGGCCAGCCGTGCGGCGGCGTCATCCGCGCCACCTCCATCGGCGCAACCCCGAGCCGCCCGAACATCACGCCGACGGCTCACTACCGCTGCGCCGAGTTCGCGCACCTGACGGTCCTGGTGCCCAAGACCGACGACTACGTCCGCCAGGTCGTGGCGGAGATGGTCCGGGATGCCCGCGTGCTGGCCCTGCTGAGCCCGTCAGGCGACGACGGGCGCATGGAGCGGGGTCGTGAGCGCCGAGCCGTCCTAGTGCGACAGATCGAGCAGACGGAGGCTGACTACGACGCCGACCTGATCGACGCCCGGCGGTTCAAGGCCAAGACCGACCGCATCAGGGTCGAGCTCGAGGAGGTCGAGACCCTGCTGGCCGAGGGGACCAGGGCCGGCGTCGCGCTGCCCATCGTGGGCGCTCGCGACCCGGGCCAGGCCTTCCTCGACGCACCTCTGGACGTCCAGCGGCAGGTGCTTCGCACGGTGCTCGGCGTCCAGATCATGCCCGCCGCCTACCGCGGCGCTGCCTGGAGCAGCGACCGGCTGGCGCTGTCGCGGGTGGGGGAGCGGTGAAGGGTGCGAGCCAAGCCGACCTCGACTGGTGGCTCGACCTGGCTCCCACCCTGCAGTGGACGTTCGCGAGCACCATGCCCGGCGTCCCGCACTGGTACGTGGTGCGTGGTCGGACGCCCGGGCTCTCCCCGGAGGACTTCGAGCGGGCAGTGCGGGTGACCCGCACCTTCGGGGAGCCTGGCAAGTTCTACGCCCGCACGAACCTCTACCTCTTCACCCGCGACCGGCGGCTGTGGTTCTGGACGATGGGCGCTCCCATCGAAGAGACGACGATCATCAACGTCGCCACGACTCACAAGGTGTACGGCGAGCAGGCCAACTTCGACGAGGACGTGCTGGGGAGACTCCGCATGCAGCCGGAGTAGCTCTCTCCACCTGCCGTCAGTGGTCGACGAGGCTGCGACCGGTGTACATCGTCACCGTCCCAGGCAAGATCGAGATCTTCTGGATGTCGATCGTCGCGTTGTGAACGTCTCGGTTCAAACGGTTGGCCACGGCCACGCAGGTGTACCCACCGCCTTCCAAGGCGCGCTCGCGCATGAACGCTGCGACAGTCATGCCTTCGCGCCCGGCGGCCTCTTGCACTTGGTCCAATTCGGCAGGGGTCAGGCGGACACTGACCATCGCCCCTCGTTGCCGCTTCTCGGACTTCTTTCGCGCCCGAGCCTCCGGTGGATCTGGCTCCCATGCCGAATCGTCACCCAGTTGCGCTTCAAGTCGGTCGACGTCTTCCATGCCCACCATTCTCATCCCTAGATCCCCCACTTTGTCACCTCCGCGGCTGTGCATTCCCTAGCAGTGATGGGTCGAATACAGCCGCGGCTCTCGTCGTACTTCACCGCGGCCACGATTGGTCGCCCCCCATATGTGCGCCCGATCATCCGCCACTCGGCGGTCATACCGTTCTTGTTTCTCGACCACAGAGGCTCGTCTGACATGACCTGATAGAGCTCGGTGGGGGATACATGATGCTCGGCAATGTGGGCTTCATTGAACTCGTCAATATCGAGCCACTCTGCCTGACTCGGATGACTCAAAGGTACTCCTTGACGGTCATACCGTCAAGGATCTACGGTATGACCGTATCAACCGTGACGGTCATACCGTCGGCTTTACAAAGGAAGGTTCTCAGTGGAACTTAGCGCCGTTTTGTGCAACTACGCAGAGGTTCAGAACAATCTGCTCTACATCACCGGTGGAGGAGTGGATCGAGCCAACGTCCCGCCAGGACTCACGGCTCCATACGTGATCGGTGTATCCATCGGGATCACCCTCTCGGTTCCGTGGACTCAGACCAACCAACAGCACAAGCTCGAGATGGACTTGGTCGATGAGGATGACCAGCCCGTCGTCGTGCCTACCGGCGAGGCAGAGGAACCGCTGCATGCTGAATTGCAGTTCAACGTCGGACGACCGCCCATCCTGGAGGCGGGCGAGGCGCAGAACATCAGTCTGGCGATCAACCTCCCGGGCCTGCCCCTGCCGAGGTTGGGACGATACTTCTTCGTCCTTTCTGTCGACGGCACGGAGCTCCGCCGGCTCACGTACAAGGTCGCGACTCAGCAAGGCCTCACGATTCCGGGCGGACCGGCTGGGCTGCCGCGCCTGCCCTAACGAGCTGGCCGGTGCAGCCGAAATCGCACGCTGAAGCCCCAAAGTGAAGCGCGTGACCGAAGCCGCACGCGAGGCCCGAAATCGCCGGAGAATCGCGCACAGATGCCGCAGCGAAGCGATGAGCGAACGTGTAGAATCGCAGCCAGGAGAACGAAATTCGCGCTCTCCTACTCTTCGTACGGAAGTGGCTGGCCCTCATCACCTGAGCGTGAGGGACGAAGTACTGGCGTCAGGAGTCCCGCGATCGAGCCGCTGGCTCGGGGCCATGAGGACTCAAACCGACCGGTCGCCCGAAAGTCCGACAGCTGCGTACGAATCCCTTTGAAGTTGAAGGAGATTCGTCGTGACACGTCGACTCGCAACCATCGTCCAGGCCGCCCACTATCTGCAGGTCAGCGACCGCACCGTCAGCAACTACGTCGGCCGAGGGCTCTTCCCGGCCTACAGGGTGCCCGGCAAGCGCAGCCACTACGTCGACCTCAACGAGGTGGACGCGGCGCTGGCCAAGGTCCCGCGTCGGACCGCTCGTCCGGGCGGGAAGGCGTTCGGCCCCAAGGCCACGATCATCGCCCTGCCCGCTCAGGCCGAGGTGGTGCAGCGATGAGCCCGGTGGAGGCGGCTGCGGCGCTCGGCCCGCTCACCGACGAGCAGTGCGAGGAGGTCGCCCGGTGGCTACGGCTCATGGCCTCGGGCAAGGACGAGGGCGGTGGCCAGCCGTGACCACCGCCCCCAACTACATCACCGCCGACCATGATGCCGCCGTCGTGGCGTTTCTGACCACCTACTCGCGCAACCCCGACAGGCAGGTCCGCGAGGCGTACGCACCCGGCCGCGAGCCGGGCGGGCTGGCCCGCTGGCATGAGTCCTGGGCGGCCCGGCGCGCCCCGCGCATGTGCCGCCTTCGCGGCTGTCGCAACCGGCACTACGGACGCGGGCTGTGCCGCTCGCACTACGACCGCTGGCGCCGCCACGGCGACCCGATGGGCGGGCGCTGGCCCCGCACCGGTCCGCCACCGACCCCGGCCGAGATCCTCGCCGAGATGCGGGCGGCGTATGCCGCGGTCCGACAGGCGGTGGGCGAGTGACCGCCGAGCCGGGTTACGTCTGGGCGGGAGAAGGGCGCGATGAGCGTCTGGTCCCCGCCGACCAAGCCCACGTCCCGCCCGAGTGCAACGAGCTGCATCCGCTCTACGGGTACGACCGTCGCCAGTGCATCAAGTGCATGCTCCGGCAGGAGTACGTCCGGCGCGAGGTTCAGGCCCAGCTAGACGAGGTGGCGGAGGCCGACGAGTACTCGATGCGGGTCAGTGGTGATGCCCTGCTCGACCTCGACCCCGTGGCCCCGATCTGGGGTGACGCCTTCGCGCCGGTGACGGCCGAGGGGCAGGCGCTGATGATCGTCGGGCCGGACGGGACGGGCAAGACCTCCACGGCGGGCCAGTACGGGCGCGCGAGGCTTGGGCTAGCCGACGAGATGTGGGACATGCCCGTGCGCCCTCTGCCGCCCGACCGCTCGGTGTACTACCTGGCTGCCGACCGCCCTAGGCAGGCCATGGAGGCGCTGATGCGCGGGTTCTCCGAGGCCCACCGCGACCTGCTCCGGGACCGGTTGCACATCCACAAGGGCCCGCCGCCCTATCGGCTCAGCGCCACGCGAGGGCAGGAGTGGCTCCTGGGCGAGGTGGAGGAGACGGGCGCCGGGCTGCTCATCTTCGACTCGAGGAAGGACTTCGGCGCCACCACCAACGCCGACGAGGTGGCCGGGTTCTCCACGGCGGTGCAGCTGCTCCTGGCCTCGGAGGTCGAGGTCGTGGTCCTGCACCACCCCAACGAGCGCCGACGCAATGGCCCGCCGGACCTGACCGCGATCTCAGGGCACGGAGGCGTGTACCACGGCATGGGCTCCATCCTGTTCCTCGAAGGCAGCACGGGCGGGACGGTGGTCGACGTGCACCACATCAAGCCGGTTCGTGAACTGCTGCCGAGGTTCCAGATCGAGCACGACCACAAGGCTGGAGTGTCCGAGCGGGTGGTCGGCCTCGTGGCGCAGCCGGACGGGACCGTCGAGGGCGGGCGGGTGCCCGTGAGTAGCGTCGAGCGCGACGTGCTGGCGTGCATCGACGCTCACCCGAGCGGGTGCGCGCCGGCTGCATCGCTCAAGGAGGTGCTGCGCTCGGACAACCTCAGCCGCGACCTGGCCCCGCTGGTCAAGGCCGGGCTGATCGAGCACAACGGCCTGCGTGGGCCACAGAGCGGGTACCGGAGACCAGCGACGAGCGACACGTAGCTCGTTGTCGCTCGTCTCTCGCTGCAAGCCTCTGACCTGCAGCGATGACGAGCGACCAGCGACGAGCGACCTATATAGCGGGAGGGAGAGATACAGAGAGAGATGTATCTCTCTAGGTCGCTCGTCGCTCGTCGCTCGTCTCAGCGCGCCAGTCGGGGAAGGCGGCGCTCCGGGTCCTCGGCACGTCGCCGTGCGTCCCGGACCCGCCGGTCGTCCTTGCTGCGCACATCGAGCCAGTGGTGAGCGCCAGCGGTCATCGGCATGGTCCGCGCGGTCATGCTCTGGGTCTTGCCGCTCACGACGGCCTCCTCTCGATACCCCCGCCCAGTATGCCGCAGGGTGCCGACAGGGGCGTAGTACGCTGTCCGACCAGCACCGTCCCGCCCGCACTGCGAGGATCGTCGGCGTTTTCACGCGGCTCCTACAGATCGGCCCCTCAGTGCCGACGTGGGGGGATCGGATCCAGCAGGCTGGGGTCGCATCGCCCGGTGGGGTTCAGGACGTCGAGGACCCGCTTCGCCATGAAGCGGAGGGTCCCCAGCACGCCCGGGAAGGCCACCGGGCCGTCGTCGTCCAGGAGAACTGGCGCGAAGGTGACTCGTGGCTGCGTGCTCTCGTAGGGTCGGAACTCTGGGAAGTAGTCCATCTCCATGATCACGCGTCCCTGCTCGACCGGGCCGCGGATCAACCTGGGCTCAGGCTGCCCGGTGCGCCATGAGGGGCCATCTACGGAACCCACGACGAGGTGTGGGTGTCGGTGCTTCTCGACGTTTCCCAGCCGATTGAGCAGGCCCATCGAGTAGGCCGCCTGGTCGAACAGAGTCGGCTCGTGCTCCCGGCCCCGCTTGAGGTAGGGCTGCACCCGCTCGATCAGATCGAGTTGCTCGACGGACAGGCCGGGCAACTCCTTCTTGGCCCGCTCTCGAAACTTCTTCTCTGAGTCCGTGAGGGTGAACTGTGACCAGAAGGCCTCGTCAGGATCGAGGTCCCGACCCAGACCCCGCACGGACAGCTCGAAGGCGGCGTGGTCGAGTGCCGAGCGGAGGTTGTAGAGCGCTTCACCCGTCGTAACGGCCCAGTGGCTCGGGATCGTCGGCGGGTTGTCCACGATGAACCGGTACGTGGACCGGTCGGGGGTCAACTCGATCCGCAGGACGTCCAAGAAGTCGAGGCGCAGCCCCTCGGCCTCCAGCCGTAGTGCCTGGTAGACCTCCTCGACGCGGTGCAGCTTGGCGAAGGCGCTTCGGAAGGCCTTGTGGCCGAACGTCCCCAGCGGGGTGGGCTCGTGCAGGGATCGGTGGGATCGCTTCGGCCATGGCACCTCTTGCTCTTCGGTCATATGTGCATCGTCGCAGCAGAGGAGAGCCGCCCCAGCCTGATTGGTCGCGCCCTCTCAGCGGGACCTCTTGACACGCGTGCGACTCTGAGAGCACATCACCGTCTGCCGCTGGCGCAAGGGCCGGGCTCGTCTCCATCAGGAGCGCCCATGTCACGCGCCACCCATCCCGGCACCTCGCCTTGTAGCCGATGCGCTCGGCGATCGCCGACCTCGAAACTGATCGACCTCGGCCCCTCGGTCGGCCTGCTCTGCTCGCACTGTCTCGACCGCATACCCGGCCCTGAGCGTCGCTCGCTGCTGCGGAGGGCCGGCCGATGACCACCCTCGCCGCTCGCGCCCAGCAGTCCCGCGTCGATCACGAGCGAGCCCGTCGACTGGCCGACTATTCGAAGGATGTGCGCCGCGGGCTGGCCACCCCGCCTACCCGCGACAAGGCCCCAGCCCCGCCGGTCCCTCGCCACGCTCCGCTGGCCTACCTGCTGGGCAACTGCCTCGGTTGCGGTCGCGAGATGTGGGTCCCCAACCGGAAGCCGCGAGTGCCGATCTGCGAGCTTTGCACGGACCGGCGATGACCACTCGCGAGCCGGAGTCCGACGCCCTGCGTCTGCGTCACTTCCGCGGACGCGCGGGTGCGACCTTCGAGTCGCCCGCCTCGGCCCCCGGGCCGACCCAGCAGCCGCCGTCAACGCGCTCCGTCCGGGTCGAAGGGGTGGGCACCGCCAACAGCGACGGCACGGCGACGATGGCACCCACACCCGTCCCGAAGGTGCCTCCGCTGGTGCGCCCGCGCCGGAGTCACGGACGGACACCAGCGCGCCCGGTCTACCCGCCCGTGCCTCGGGTCCCCCGGGCAGGGCCCAAGCGGCGCGGGAACGCCGTGGCCCGGCTGGAGGCCGCCAGCGAGCTGATGAACGCCGCCGAGGCTGCCCAGCAGGCAGCGCGGAGCAAGGCACTGGAGGAGGCCGCGGCCAAGGCGCTCGCGGCTGCACAGGACGAGTTCACGAGGACGGTGACCCAATGGTGAAGATCACGACGCGCCCGCAGCTGACCGCCGAGCAGGCCGCAGCGCTGCGCCGCGAGATGCCCGACGACCCAGTACGAGACGCGCAGCGGCTGGCCTGCGAGTGCTGCGGGCGCGGTGTCGTGGTCACCGAGTTAACGCCGGTTCGCATCGCCGAGCGACTCGGCATGGGTGGGTCCTACGTCAGCCCCATCACGGTGCCGGGTCACGCGCCGAAGAGTCGCCCCAAGCCGCCACCCAACGCCGTGCGGGTCGCGATCTGCCCGACCTGCGCGGCACGGCGTGCCGAGGCCAAGGCGTACGTCGAGCAGCACCCCGCCCTGGAGCAGCGCTACGGCAACGTGGTCCGCCAGCACGTCGAGACGGCCTTGCAGGCGCTCGATGTGATCGGCCTGCCCCGCCCGACCAACGAGACGCACTGGGCGGCGATCTGGCCGCGGCTGTGGCGTGCAGCCGGGGGCATCGCGTGGAGCAATCCCGAGACCGTGTCCCCGGGCTACGTCAACCGCCGGCCTTGGGACCACGTCCGCGCCGCCCAGCGCGACGAGATGCGCAAGGCCTACGCCGACGGGCTGCGAGCGCTGGTGGCCCGGCACCAGCCCAGCGTTCCGCTGCCCTGCCCTGGGCCGCGTGGAACGGCCACAGGTTGCCTGTACTGCGGCGTCAGCTCGGTCACGCTTGCCGCCGCCGATGTGGCACGGCTGGGCGGGGTGCAGCAGGCGCAGGACGCCGCCTGGCGACGAGTCCTGACCAACCAGACCGCGCTGGGCCGGACCGGCCCGGAGAAGGTCCGAGGCCACCTGTGCGCCACCTGCTCGGCGGCCCTCGACAAGGCGGGCGGCGCCGTCGGCGTGACCAGCCGCACACAGGCCCTGGCCGACCACCTCGTGGCCACTGGCCGCGCCAAGCTCGCGGGCAGCCTGCGGGACTGGCTGCAGGGTCACGAGGGCGCGGTCTACGTCCTGCCCGCCCACGCGGTCACGGGGCGGCCGCCCTCGAGCACGCCGTGGGTCCATGCGGCGGCGCTGCTCGACGCCGTGCAGGCCCCACCGGAGGTCGCCCTGCCGACCTCCTAAACTCCGCCCGGGCCGAGTTGACGCGGGTCCTCGGTCCGGGCGGTCAGCCGGGGCACGAAAACGCACACGCGAATTCCGTTGCAGCGCAACGGAATTCGCTCGCGTCAAGATCGTAACCGAAATGCTATGTCAAAACCGCAGTTTCGACCTGCCGATCGCCGTCGCCGTGGCGACGGCCCTCAAGCTGGTCGAGCCCGACCGAGTGCGCGACCTCGTGCACCTCGGGGAGCTGGCCCTGGACGGGTCCATCCGTGCCGTGAACGGTGTCCTGCCCGCGGTGCTGAGCGCTGTCCGCGCCGGGTGCCGCGACGTCGTGGTGCCGGTCGACAACGCGGCCGAGGCTCGCCTCGTCCCGGGGATCCGGGTGCACGCCGTGGCCCACCTGGCCGACCTCATCGCGGCCTACGCCTCCGGGGCCGAGTCGTTCGGGGTGGCCGATCCGACCCCGCCGCAGCGTCCCACCGTGGTCAGGGTGCCGGTGGACCTCGCCGACGTGGTGGGGCAGGAGGAGGCCCGGATGGCGCTCGAGCTGGCAGCAGCGGGAGGTCACCACCTCTTCCTGCTCGGGCCACCGGGCTCCGGCAAGACGATGCTCGCCGAACGCCTGGCGACGATCCTGCCCCGGCTGTCGCGCGAGCAGTCGATCGACGTCCTCGCCGTGCGATCGCTGCTCGGCGTCACAGCGGCCGAGCTGTCCGTCGAGGGTGCCCCGCCCTTCGTGGCCCCACACCACACCGCCACCCAGGCGGCGATCATCGGCGGTGGCAGCCGCGCCGTGAAACCCGGTGCCATCACCCAGGCGCACCACGGCGTGCTCTTCCTCGACGAGGTCCCCGAGTTCAAGTCCTCGGTGCTCCAGTCGCTGCGCCAGCCGCTGGAGTCCGGGCAGGTCGTCGTGTCACGGGCGCGGAGCACCGTGCTCTACCCGGCCCGGTTCCAGCTCGTGATGGCCGCCAACCCCTGCCCGTGCGGCCTCGGGTACGGCAAGGGAGTGGGCTGCTCGTGCACCCCCTTGGCCAAACGGGCTTACCTGGGCCGGCTGTCGGGACCGCTGCTCGACCGCGTGGACCTGAGGGTGCAGGTGCCGGCGGTCACGAGGTCGTCGCTGGCGGGGACCGCCGGTGAGAGCAGCGCGGTCGTCGCGACCCGGGTGCAGGGGGCCAGGCAGGCGCAGGCGCAGCGCTGGGCCGGGACGCCCTGGGAGCTCAACAGCCAGGTGCCCGGGTCGACCCTGCGCCGCGGCAGGTGGCGGTTGTCGAGGGCGGTCACGACCGATCTCGACCGCGCGCTCGACCGTGGTCAGCTGACCCTGCGTGGTTACGACCGGGTGGCCCGGGTGGGCTGGACCATCGCCGACCTCGCCGGCCGCGACGCCCCCACTCGCGACGACCTCGGCCAGGCGTTGACCCTGCGCAACCACGACGCGGTCGCGGCATGAGCGGGCCGGAGCGAACCGCCGGGACGAGCTCGACCAGCGGGACCGTCGGCCGCCGTGCTCTCGCGGGCGTGCGCGGCGACCGGGCCGCCCGCCTGGCCTGGGCGCGGCTGGTCGAGCCCGCCGACGCCGAGGTCGCCCGCCTCGTCGCCACGGTGGGGGCGGAGGAAGCCCTGCACTCGGTGGGTCGGGACACCATCTTGGGCGCCCGTCTCGAGGCCCGGCTGCCCGAGCTCGACGTCGATCGCGACCTCGCCATCGCCCGCAGCCTCGGCGCCCGTCTGGTCGTGCCGCAGGACGCCGAGTGGCCGACCCGCCTGGACGACCTCGCCGCACCACCGCTGTGTCTCTGGGTGCTGGGTGAGGGCCGGCTCGACGAGCTGGCCGAGCGCAGCGTCGCGGTCGTGGGCGCCCGGGCGGCCACAGGTTATGGCCTCCACGTGGCCAGGGAGCTGGGCGCGGGCCTCGCGGAGCGCCGGTTCACGGTGGTGTCAGGGGCCGCCTACGGCATCGACGGAGCTGCCCATGAGGGCGCGCTCGCAGTCGGCGGCCCGACCGTCGCGGTCGTGGCGGGAGGGGTCGACCGCGCCTACCCGGCAGGCCACGCCGGCCTGCTCAAGCGGATCCGCGAGGACGGTCTCGTGATGAGCGAGGTGCCACCTGGCTCGGCACCGACGAAGTGGCGCTTCCTCAGTCGCAACCGTGTCATCGCGACCCTGACGCGGGGGACGGTCGTCGTCGAGGCCGGCCTGCGCAGCGGGTCGCGCAACACGGCCCGCCTGGCCGAAGAACACCACCGCCTGGTCTGCGCCGTGCCCGGGCCGGTGTCGTCGGCGGTGTCTGCGGGCTGCCATGAGCTGATCAGGAGCGGGGCACAGCTCGTCACCGACGCGGCGGAGGTCGCCGAGTCGGTGGGGCAGGTCGGGGAGCTGGCCCCCCGCAAGCAGGGTGCGACCGAGCCGGGCGACGACCTCGCCCCTCACCATCGAGTGGTGCTGGCGGCCCTGCCGCACCGCGCCCCGATCGCCGTCGCGGAGCTGGCGCGACGCACCGGGCTGAGTGTGATCGAGGTGCGAGGTGCGCTCGGAGCCCTCGACGTGGCCGAGCTCGCGCTCCAGCAGGGGGAGGGGTGGCGTCGGGTGAAGCGCCGCTGACCTGCCCGACGCGCCCGTTCGCCGGACCGGCGTCCGCCGACGGACTACTGGCACAATGACGCCGTGCTCGCAGCCGAGGTCGCCGCCTCCCGACAGGCGCAGTGGGACCTGCTGCGTGACTACATCGCCTCCTACGCCGAGCGACGGCCGGTGCGCAAGGTGACGGTGGTCGGCAACGCACCGCTCGGTCCGAACCCGGAGCGGGTGGCCGAGATCGACAGCAGCGACCTGGTCTTCCGGATGAACTCGATGGCGCTGGACGACCCGAGTGGCCCTCCGTGCGTGGGGACCAAGTGCCACGTCCTCACGGTGTCCCGCTACGCGCCGGTGACACCGTGGATGTTCCAGGACTACCGCAGGCGGGCCTACCTGATCCCGCAGGCCGGCTACGGCTTGCGCTACATCCTGCTCCCGCAGCCGTACTTCTGGCCGTCGGACCTGGGCACCATGCCCGTCCCCAACGCCCCCGTGATCACCCGGCTGCTCGACCAGCTCGACCCGGACCACGTGCCGAACGAGCTGATCCCGACCTCGGGGTCGATCTCCTGCTTCCTCGCCCATGAGCTGTTCCCCGAGGCGGAGATGCTCGCGACCGGTTTCTCGTTCCTCGACGGGGTGCAGCAGGACTCGTGGCGCTACCAGAGCGGTGGCGGGAGCCCGGTCATCCCCGCCCACCAGCTCGACCTGGAGGCGGCTCTGCTCCGCTCGTGGATCGACGACGGCAGCATGCGGATGCTGCCTTGAAAGAGGAGAACATGCCCGGAACCGACCGGCCCCAGAGCGACGCGGCCAGCTCGCCCAGCGAAGCTGCCGGCTCGCCCAGCGACGCTGCCAGCTCGCCCAGCACGTACCGCCGCGCCCGCCGGGCCGTCGGCCGGTGGCGCCGCAGCGTCGCCGACCCGAACAACCTCGCCGCGAAGGTCGACAAGCAGCGCGCGCAACTCGACCGTCAGTCGACCCAGATCGCTGAGCTCAAGGCATCCGTCGCGGCCCTGGGCAAGCGGCTGCACCCCGTGGAGTACGCCTCGAAGCACCGCGAGGTCGAGCACGGCGGGCTGGCCATCCAGGTCGGCGTCGTCGAGGAACGCCTCGGCAGGATCGAGGAAGCCCTGCGGCGTGAGGAGTTCGTGGGCGACGAGGGCGACGAGGGCGACCGGGCCGAGGCTCGCAGCCTCGTCGAGGCAGTTCGGCGCGAGCACGAGCAGGTGCGGGTCCGCATGCAGGTGATCGCCCAGTACGAGGAGCGGCTGCGACGACTGGAGGAAGCGGTCGCAAAGGCTTACGACGGGGACGTCCGGCACCCGTTCTGAGCCTGCGGGGCGTCGAGCGGGGTGGCGGCTTGTGCGCCGCCGCCGCGTTTGCGACGGTGACCGCGTGACCGAGTCCCCTGCGCAGACGCTGTTGGCGTTCGAGCGCCACCTGCGCAGCGAGCGGGGCCGATCGGAGCACACGACTCGGGCCTACCTGGGCGACCTGCGCGGGCTGGTGGACTTCCTCCGCGTGGAGTGCGGCATCGACGACCTCGCCGAGGTGGGTCTGCGCGAGCTGCGGGGGTGGCTCGCGGCCCAGGCCGACGCTGGTGCGGCGCGGTCGACGATCGCACGCCGCTCGGCAGCGGCACGCACCTTCCTGGGCTGGGCGACCAGGACCGGTCGCATCGCCCAGGACCCGTCGCTGCGACTGGTCGCGCCGAAGCGCGCCGACCACCTCCCGGAGGTGCTGCGTCAGGGCGACGCCACGGCGCTGATGGACCTCGCCGCCGTCGCCAGCGACGACCAGGACCCGATCCGGCTGCGAGACCGGGCGGCCCTGGAGCTGTTGTACGCCAGCGGGATCCGGGTCGGTGAGCTGACCGCCCTCGACGTGGACGACCTCGACCTCGCTGGTGGAGTCGTCAGGGTGATGGGCAAGGGGGGCAAGGAGCGCACCGTGCCGTTCGGGGCTCCGGCCCGCGAGGCCGTCGAGGCGTGGCTGACCCTCGGCCGCCCACAGGTGGTGGTCGCCGCCAGCGGCCCGGCGCTGTTCCTGGGCCGACGGGGCCGTCGAGCCGACGCGCGCCAGATCCGGTCCGCCGTGCACGAGCTGCTCGCCCACCTGCCGGACGCCCCAGACCTCGGTCCGCACGGCCTGCGGCACAGCGCGGCCACCCACCTGCTCGAAGGTGGAGCCGACCTGCGCCTCGTGCAGGAGCTCCTGGGCCACGCCTCGCTGGCGACGACGCAGATCTACACCCATGTCTCGGTCGACCGCCTCAAGGCCTCCTACCGCCAGGCCCACCCGCGTGCCTGAGCGCGGGCGTGACGTTTGAGCCGGTTCGTCGGGCGCGCCGTGACCCCGGACGACAGTCGAGGGGGAAGATGGCCGTCGATGACCTTGATCGGGCCGTGACCCGGCCCGACGCCCGAGAGGAGCCGTCCAGGCGTGCGTGAGGACCTGCCGGACACCCGCGGGGCGCGTCGACGCCGTCGCGGGCCCAGCCGCCAGGTGCGCCTGCGTCGCACCATCGCGGTGACCGTGCTGCTGGTCCTCGTCGCCGTGGTGACGGTGCGGCTCACCCGGGGTGGGGACACCCCGCTCGTCGATGCCGCGTCCTCCGGGAGCCGGCCGACGACCTCTGCGCCCAGCTCCTCCTCGACCAGCAAGACGCCGAACAACGAGGACGGCTCATCGACCACCGAGACCTCGACGTCGACGACGAAGGTCCCGCAGAACGGCAACGGCAAGATCACCGTCGTGTCCGTGCCCGGGGCCGACGTGCCGAGCGCCGGCCGGACGGTCAAGTACACCGTCGAGATCGAGGGTGGCCTCGGGGTCGACCCCGCTGAGGTGGGCGCCACGGTGGAGGGCATCCTGCTCGATCCCCGGGGCTGGCAGAAGGTCGACGGCGTGCGTTTCGTCAACGTCAGCCCGGCCCAGGAGGCCACGGGAGCGCATGTCGACGTGCGTGTCACCCTGGCCAGTCCCGGCCTCACCGACAAGCTCTGCGCACCGATGAGGACGCTGTCGCAGGTGTCCTGCTGGAACGGCGAGCGATCCGTCCTGAACTTCCGTCGCTGGGCCCAGGGCGACGACAGCTACGGCGACGACGTCGCGCGCTACCGGGTCTACCAGGTCAACCACGAGGTCGGCCACGGCATCGGCCACCAGCACAAGATGTGTCCGGGCAAGGGCGAGCGCGCCCCCGTCATGGTGCAGCAGACGCTCGACCTCGGCGGCTGCAAGCCGTGGCCCTACCCGTCGGGCGCCTGAACCAGCGGGAGCAGGCGCACCGGTCTGCCACCCACGAGCAGGATCAGCGGGTCGAGGTAACGGGTGCCGCGCAGCGCGCCCAGGTGCAGGCAACCACCCGAGCAGTGTGAACCGGTGGCCTCCAGCCGGCCGAGCTCGGCGCCCCGCGTCACGGACTGACCTCGCTCGACCGAGACGACGACCGGTTCGTAGGTCGAGCGCACCCCCGACCTGTGCAGGACGGTCACCGTGCCACGACCGGCGACCCGACCCACGTGGGTGACCGTGCCGGAGTCCACCGCGAGGACCAGCGGGCCAGCACCGACGCCAGCACCGACACCTGCACCGACACCTGCACCGACACCTGCACCGACACCTGCACCGACGCTGGCTCCGGAGAGGTCGACGCCACGGTGGCCGGGCCCGTAGGCCGTGGCCGGCGGGGTGAACGGGCGGACCACCCGAGGGCGTGGCGACATCGGCCACGACCAGTGGCCCTGGGGGGCAAGGGTCGCCGCACGGCTGCCGACGGGGGACGCCGTGCCAGGCGGGTCCGGTGCGGTCGGCACCGGCGGCGCCTCCATCGACGTGACACCGAGCACGAGGAGAGGCAGGAGCAGGAGGAATCGCACTCCGTCACCGTGCCGGACCCGGACCGACGCTGCGAACGGCTGCTCCGACCCCTGTGGACGACCTCGGCCGGCGACCCGCCCTGTGGACGCCCGGGGCGGATCCGGGTCAGTTGCGGCCCAGCCGCTGCACGGCTTCGTGCAACACCTCGTCACGCTTGCAGAACGCGAAACGCACGAGCGTCCGGGCGGCGTCGACGTCGTCGTGGAACACCGACACCGGCACTCCCACGACTCCCGCCCGAGCCGGGAGCTCACGACAGAAGGCGAGCGCGTCGACCGCCCCGATCGGGGCGGCGTCGGCGACCACGAAGTAGGTGCCGCGAGGCACCGACACCTCCAACCCAGCCGACCGCAACCCGGCCACGAGCAGGTCCCGCTTGGCCTGCAGCGAGCTCGCCAGACCGGCATACACGTCATCGCCGAGGCCCAGCGCGACGGCCACCGCCGGCTGGAACGGCCCGGACCCGACGAAGGTGAGGAACTGCTTCACTGCGCGGACGGCCGCGATCGCAGCGGCCGGACCGCTCACCCAGCCCACCTTCCAGCCGGTCGCCGAGAAGGTCTTGCCGGCCGACGAGATGGTGAGCGTGCGCTCGCCCATGCCGGCCAGCGTCGCGACGGGCACGTGCTCGGCGTCGTCGAAGACGAGGTGCTCGTACACCTCGTCGGTGACCACCCACGCGTCGTGCTCGCGCGCCAGCGCGCAGACCAGCTCGAGCTCAGCGCGCGTGAACACCTTGCCGGTGGGGTTGTGCGGCGTGTTGAGCAGCACCATCCGGGTGCGGGGGGAGAACGCAGCGCGCAGCGACTCCTCGTCGACCGCGAAGTCGGGGAAGCGCAGCACCGACGTGCGCCGGGTCGCGCCGGCCAGGGCGATCGACGCGGCATACGAGTCGTAGTAGGGCTCGAAGGTGACCACCTCGTCACCCGGCTCGCACAGCGCGAGGATCGTGGCGGCGATCGCCTCGGTGGCGCCGACGGTGACGAGCACCTGCGAGCGCGGGTCGAGCTCGAGGCCGTAGAACCTCGACTGGTGGGCGGCGACGGCCTCGAGCAGCTCGGGCACACCGGGGCCGGGCGGGTACTGGTTGCGGCCGCCGTCGATCGCCGCCTTGGCGGCATCGAGCATCGCCTGCGGGCCGTCGGTGTCGGGGAAACCCTGGCCGAGGTTGACGGCGCCGTGCTCCGTGGCCAGTGCGGTCATCTCCGCGAAGATCGTGGTGCCGAACGGTGCGAGAGCAGGTTTGCCTGGGGGACGAGCCATGCGCCGAGGGTATGCCGCGTGGCCGGGTGGTCGTCGGACCTAGCCGTCGCCCTCAGCGTGGGTCTGGTCCGCGTGCGCGATGTGCCCGAGCTGGCGCCACACCGCCAGCAGGGTCACACCGGAGCCGACGAAGGCGAACCAGAAGGGCGCGGCGGCCCCGAAGTGCCGCGCGATCAGGCCGCCCACGAACTGGCCGACGAGCAGGCCGACGATCAGCCCCAGCCAGTAGACGCTGCCGACCCGGCCCTGCAGCTCGTCGGGGGTCGCCCGCTGGCGCACCGCCGACGACAGCGAGCCCCACACGAACGCGTATCCGCCGAACACCACCATGATCGCCATCGCCACCCACTGCACCGTCGTCAGTGCGAGGGCGAGGTGCGTGACGACCTCGAGGGCGAGGCAGGTCTTCATCAGCCGGTCGAGGGGCACCCGACGTTCGAGCCGGTCGTAGAGCAGCACCGAGGTGACACCGCCCACCGCTGAACAGGTCGTCAGCAGGCCGAAGCCGACGGCCCCCACGCCCAACCGCTCCTGCGCCCAGTAGACGAGCACGCCCCACGGAGCGCCCCACGTGATGTTGAAGATGAAGATGACGAGCGTCAGGGTCCGGATCGGGGCATTGCCCGCGATCCAGCGGAGGCCGTCGAGGATGTCGTGCCCGATGTGCTGCTCGGGGCGCAGCTCCTCGGCCCGGCGCGGGAGGCGCACCCTGGAGAACAGCGCCGCCGAGAGCAGGAGTGCGGTGCCCTGGACGCCGAACGGGACGGCCGACCCCAGGGCGAAGAGGCTCGCGCCGACCGCCGGGCCGATGAACTGGTTCGCGACGAGGAAGCCCGACATCTGGCGGGCGTTCCCGATCCCGAGGTCGGCCTTGGGGACGATCATCGGCAGGACCGCCCGCCAGCCCGTGTCGGCGAAGAGCTCGGCCACCCCGACCGCGAACAGCGTCACCAGGAGCAGGGCGATCGAGACCGTCCCGGTGGCGATGGTCATGACCAGCACGGCGAGCACGACGACCCGGATCAGGTTGGCGACCAGCACCAGCCGGCGACGGTCGACGCGGTCGGCGACGGCACCGGCATACAGACCGAGCAGGAGGGTGGGCAGGTTCTGGACCATCGCCGCCGCAGCGATCAGGGCCGGGTCGCGGGTCAGCGAGGCCACCAGCAGCGGACCAGCGGCCAGGGCGATCCCGTCGCCCAGCTGCCCCATCCACGAGGAGGCGAGGTTCCAGCGGAACGGCGCCCCCATCCGCGACGGTGCCACCCACTCGCCGAACCGGGAGAGGAGGGAGGTCACAAGACGACGACCCTACCCGCGGCGCGGTGCCCGGGTCGTCCGGGTTTCCGCGGGCGGTGCCGCCGTCCGCGATTTCTCGATGCCGGCCCTCAGCACGTACGATGGTCGGCGGTCCACGTGTGCTCGCACACGCAGACCCAATTCGCGCGTCTTCCGCCCGCTGACTCGGCTCGCCGACGAAACGGGGGCGCACCACAGCAGTCCGGCCCATGAGCTCAGAAGGGCCGGTGGGGTGCGTTGCAGGCGCCAGGCAGGACCCGCCCGGATGGCGGGATCCGACGTAACTGACAACCACACAAGGGAGAACACGGCATGGCCGTCGTCACCATGCGCCAGCTCCTCGAGAGCGGCGTCCACTTCGGGCACCAGACCCGTCGCTGGAACCCCAAGATGAAGCGCTTCATCATGACCGAGCGCAACGGCATCTACATCATCGACCTGCAGCAGTCGCTGACCTACATCAACAACGCCTTCGAGTTCGTCAAGGAGACGGTCGCCCACGGTGGGTCGATCCTCTTCGTCGGCACGAAGAAGCAGGCGCAGGAGCCGATCGCCGAGCAGGCGACGCGCGTCGGGATGCCCTACGTCAACCACCGCTGGCTCGGCGGCATGCTCACCAACTTCAACACGATCTCCAAGCGGCTCACCCGCCTCAAGGAGCTCGAGGAGCTCGACTACGACAACGTCGCGGCTTCGGGCTACACCAAGAAGGAACTCCTGATCTTCAAGCGGGAGAAGGACAAGCTCGAGAAGACCCTCGGCGGCATCCGCAACATGGCCAAGGTCCCCTCCGCGGTGTGGGTCGTCGACACCAAGAAGGAGCACCTGGCCGTCGACGAGGCCCGCAAGCTCGGCCTCCCGGTCATCGCGATTCTCGACACCAACTGCGACCCCGACGAGGTCGACTACAAGATCCCCGGCAACGACGACGCCATCCGCTCGGTCACCCTGCTGACCCGCGTGATCGCCGACGCCGTCGCCGAGGGCCTGATCGCCCGCAGCTCCGGCAAGTCCGGCGAGCAGGCCGAGGGTGTCGTCGCGGGTGACGAGCCCCTCGCCGAGTGGGAGCGCGAGCTCCTCGGTGGCGACGCCGCCGAGACCGCTCAGGCTGCCGCCCCCGAGGCCGGCGAGACCGCTGCCGCTGACGCGACCGAGGCCGCTCCGGCCGAGGCTCCCGCCGAGGTCGAGGCTGCCGCTCCCGTCGCGGAGGCCACCCCGGCCGCCGCCGACGAGACCGCCACCGAGGGCACCGCTGCGGAGGCCTCGGCCGACGCCGACGCCAAGGCCTGAGCCGACCTCATCCACTCTGAACGCCACCACTCTTAACGGAAAGAGCTGAGAGAACACCTATGGCGAACTACACCGCCGCTGACATCAAGGCCCTTCGCGAGTCCACCGGCGCCGGCATGCTCGACGTCAAGAAGGCGCTCGACGAGGCCGACGGCGACCAGGCCAAGGCCACCGAGATCCTTCGCGTGAAGGGCCTCAAGGGCGTCACCAAGCGCGAGGGTCGCACCACGTCCAACGGCCTGGTCAACGCCCAGGCCGGTGACGGCGTGGGCACCCTCGTCGAGGTCCTGTGCGAGACCGACTTCGTGGCCAAGGGCGAGAAGTTCATCGCCCTCGCCGGCCAGGTCCTCGCCCAGGCCGTCGCCTCGGGCGCGGCTGACGCCGACGCCCTGCTGAAGAGCTCGCTCGAGGACGGCACCACCGTCCAGGAGCTGCTCGACGGCGCCAACGCGACCATCGGCGAGAAGATCGAGGTCAAGCGGGTCGCCCGCGTCGAGGCCCCGGTCGTCGTGTCCTACCTGCACAAGACCAGCCCCGACCTGCCTGCGCAGATCGGTGTCCTGGTGGGTGCCGAGGGTGGCGACGAGCAGGTCGCGCGTGACGTGGCCATGCACATCGCCGCGTTCAGCCCCTCCGTGCTGACCCGCGACGAGGTCGACGCCGAGACGGTCGAGAACGAGCGTCGGGTCGCCGAGGCCACCGCGAAGGAGGAGGGCAAGCCCGAGGCCGCCCTCCCGAAGATCGTCGAGGGTCGCGTGAACGGCTTCTTCAAGGAGAACGTCCTGCTCGAGCAGGCGTTCGCCAAGGACGCCAAGAAGACCGTCGAGAAGGTCCTGGCCGAGGCGGGCACGAAGGTCACCTCCTTCGCCCGCTTCCGCGTCGGCGGCTGACCAGCCCCGACACCCGCCCACGACGAGGCCCCTCCCCTTCGGGTGAGGGGCCTCGTCGCATGGGTGTGCCGGGTCCGGGTGGTGGCCGGGTCACGGCGGGCTGCTTGCGCAGGTGGTCAGCCCGCGGCCTTCGTGACCAGGGCGGTGATCTGCTTCTCCAGCGCCGGGGTCAGGGCAGTCACCGCGTAGCCGATCGGCCACATGGTCCCGTCGTCGAGCATCGCGCTGTCGTTGAACTCGAACGTCGCGTACCGCGCCTTGAACTTGCTGGCCGGCTTGAAGAACACCACGGCCTTCCCGTCCCGCTTCCAGGCCGGCATGCCGTACCAGGTCGAGGGCTGGAGCGCCGGAGCGGCCTCGGTCACGAGCTGGTGGATGCGCTCGGCCAGCACACGGTCCTCCGGGGGCATCTCGGCGATCTTGTCGAGCAGGTCCTGCGCACTACCGGCCCCCTTGGCCTCCTTGTTGCGCTCCCGCATCGCGGCACGCTCGTCGGCGGTGAAGGCGCTCTTGCTGCCGGCGGTCTTGGCCGCGGCCTTCGCCGCGGTCGCCTTCGTCGCGGTCGCCCTCGTGGCGGTGGTCTTTGCCCTGGTCTTCGCAGTGGTCTTCTTGGCGGTGGTCGGCATGGTGGGTCCCTCCCGGTCGGTGTGCTCTGGTGCGTGTCCAGACCATTGTCGGAGCCCCGGCCGGGTAGGCGCTTCTCGAAAACTGATCACTTGTGCCGCATACTCACCCCATGGGGTCACGACCGAAGCAGCCGTCGCGGGCACCCGCGCGGGCGCGCGTGCTACCCGACTTCTCGCAGCTCCCAGAGCGGGTGTCCCCGGAGGACATGGTGACGACCCAGGTCGTCGAGCCCCCTGAAGACCCCCGCGGCGGACGAGACACCGAGACCGAGTTCATGCTCCGCAACGCGGGGTTCTGAGACCGCGCCCCAGCCCAGCTGGGTTGCGACGCCCTGGCCCGCGACCCGGGTCAGAAGATGTGGACGCGTTCCTCGGGAGCCAGCCACATGCCGTCGCCCTCGCTGACGGCGAAGGCCTCGTGGAACTCGTCGCAGTTGCGGACGGCGTTGGCACGGACCTCGGTGGGGGAGTGCGGGTCGATCGCGAGCAGGCGCTTGGCCTCCTCGGTGCGGGCCTTGCCCGACCAGACCTGCGCCCAGCCCAGGAAGAACCGCTGCTGACCGGTGTAGCCATCGAGCTCCGGGACCTCCTTGCCCTCGGTGGCGATCCGATAGGCGGAGTAGCCGATGGCCAGGCCACCGAGGTCGCCGATGTTCTCGCCGACCGTGAGCGCGCCGTTGACCTTCTCGTCGGGCGCGGCCAACGGTGACAACGCGTTGAACTGGGTGATCAGGGCCTGGGTCCGCTCGTCGAACCGGGCCCGGTCCTCCTCGGTCCACCAGTCCCGCAGCGCCCCCGTCGCGTCGTAGCGCGAGCCCTGGTCATCGAACCCGTGCCCGATCTCGTGCCCGATCACCGCACCGATCCCGCCGTAGTTGACCGCGTCGTCGGCCTCGAGGTCGAAGAACGGCGGCTGGAGGATCCCCGCGGGGAAGACGATCTCGTTCATCAGCGGGTGGTAGTAGGCGTTGACCGTCTGCGGCAGCATGAGCCACTCGTCGCGGTCGATCGGCCCACCCAGCTTGGCGAGCTGGCGGCGCAGCTCGAACTCGTTGGCCCGGCGGACGTTGCCCACGAGGTCGTCGTCGATGGTCAGCGCCGAGTAGTCGCGCCACCGGTCGGGGTAGCCCACCTTGGGGGTGAAGGACGAGAGCTTGGCGAGGGCCTGCTCGCGGGTCTGCGGGCCCATCCAGTCCAGCCCCTCGAACGAGCGGCGGAACGCCTCGACGAGGTTGGCCACCAGGTCGAGCATCCGCTGCTTGGCCTCCGGCGGGAAGTACTCGGCGGCGTAGAGCTGCCCCACTGCCTCGCCGATCGAGCTCTCGACGAGCGACACGCCGCGCTTCCAGCGCTCGCGGTTCTCGGGGAGCCCGGAGATGACCCGCCCGGTGAAGTCGAACTCCGCGTCGACCAGCTCGCGCGACAGCAGCGGGGCGGCCGAGCGGACGACGTGGAACGCCAGCCAGTGCTTCAGGTCGTCGAGCGGGGTGTCCTGCAGCAGCGCCGACAGGCCCTCGAGGTAGGAGGGCTGGCCGACGACGACCTGCGCGAAGGCGTCCCGCGCGTCGAGCGAGTCGACGAACGCGTCCCAGCCGACGCCCGGCGCGAGACCGGCCAACGCGGCATACCCGAAGGGGTTGTAGCTCTTGACGGCGTCGCGCGTCGCGACGTTGTCCCAGTGGTGGCCGGCGAGCCGCGTCTCGAGGGCGACCACCCGCGCCGCCGGTGACCCCTCGTCGGTGCTGCCGTCGCCGATGCCGGCGAAGCCGAGCATGCGGCCCACGAACGGCAGGTATGCCGTGAGGATGGCCGCGTGCCGCTCCTCGCGGTAGTAGGACTCGTCGGGCAGCCCCAGGCCGGCCTGGCCGAGGTAGAGGACGTACTCCTCCGGGTTCTTGGCATCGGGCGCGACGCCGAACTCGAACAGTCCCGGCCCGCCCTCGCGCTGGAGGCGGCCGAGCGTGGTGAAGAGTCCGTCGAGGTCGCTCACCTGCGCGACGGCGGCGAGGTCGTCGGCGATCGGGGCCAGCCCCAGCTCCTCGACCCGCTCCTCGTCCATGAAGGCACGGTAGAGATCGCCCACCTTGCGGGTCGGGGAACCGGCGGGCGCCTCGGTATCGGCGGCAGCGCGCTCCACGATCGTGCGGACCCGCTCGTCGGACTGCTCGCGCAGCAGGTCGAAGGTGCCGTAACGGCCGCGGTCCGACGGGATCTCGGTGTCGCGGACCCAGGTGCCGTTCGCGTGGCCGAACAGGTCGTCCTGCGGACGGACTGCGTCGTCGCGGTGACCGGGGAGGATGCCTGACCTCATGCGCGTGTCTTCCTTCGGTGGTTCTGGGGCGGCGGGTGCCGGGGCCGTCCGTGGATGGTGACACCCTGCCACGGGGCCCGGACAGCGGCGCAACCGGCAACGTGCGACTCCGGGGAGTGTGGAAGGATTCGGTGACCGCCCCGAACTCCCAGGAGGACCAGTCGTGACTTCTGCCCCCGAGCAGACCGCCCCAGCCGGCTCCCCTCCCACCCCACGTCGGCGGGTGCTGCTCAAGCTGTCCGGAGAGGTCTTCGGCGGTGGCCGGATCGGGCTCGCCCCCGACGTCGTGCGCGGGATCGCCCAGCAGATCGCCCAGTCGGTGAACGAGGGCATCCAGGTGGCCGTGGTCATCGGCGGCGGCAACTTCTTCCGCGGGGCCGAGCTGCAGCAGCAGGGCATGGACCGCACCCGCGCCGACTACATGGGCATGCTCGGCACCGTGATGAACTGCCTGGCCCTGCAGGACTTCCTCGAGAAGGAGGGCATCGAGACGCGGGTGCAGACCGCGATCGCGATGGGACAGGTCGCCGAGCCGTACATCCCGCGTCGGGCGATCCGGCACCTCGAGAAGGGGCGGGTCGTCATCTTCGGAGCCGGGGCCGGCATGCCGTTCTTCTCGACGGACACGGTGTCGGCCCAGCGTGCGCTGGAGATCAAGTGCGACGCGGTCCTGATGAGCAAGAACGGTGTCGACGGGGTCTACGACGCCGACCCGCGCACCCACCCCGACGCCCGCAAGCTCGACGAGATCAGCTACGCGGAGGCCCTCCAGCAGGGTCTGCGGGTGGTCGACGCCGCGGCGTTCAGCCTCTGCATGGACAACAAGCTCCCCATGGTCGTCTTCGGCATGGAGGGTGAGGGCAACGTCGTCAGGGCGCTGCGCGGTGAGAGGATCGGGACGCTGGTCACGCCCGGCTGAATCGGCCCCGGCCGACCCACCCACCAGACTGACCACACACGACCGGCGCGACCCCGACGGGGAGCGCCCGAGAAGGAGCCGGACATGATTGAAGAGACTCTCCTCGAAGCCGAGGAGAAGATGGAGAAGGCCGTCGAGGTGGCCAAGGAGGACTTCGCCGGGATCCGGACGGGTCGGGCCACTCCGGGCATGTTCAACAAGCTCCTCGTCGACTACTACGGCGCGCCCACGCCGTTGCAGCAGCTGGCGTCGTTCCAGACCCCCGAGGCCCGCACCATCCTCATCACCCCGTTCGACAAGTCGGCCATGGCGGAGATCGAGAAGACCCTGCGTGACTCCGACCTCGGCGTCAACCCGAGCAACGACGGCAACGTGATCCGCTGCGTCCTGCCGACCCTCACCGAGGAGCGCCGCAAGGACTACATCAAGCTCGCGCGCCACAAGGGCGAGGACGCCAAGGTGTCGATCCGCAACATCCGCCGCAAGGCCAAGGACGAGCTCGACAAGCTGGTCAAGGACGGCGAGGTCGGCGAGGACGACGGCACCCGGGGCGAGAAGGAGCTCGACGCGACGACCAAGAAGTACGTCGACACCGTGGACGAGCTGCTGAAGGGCAAGGAGTCCGAGCTGCTCGAGGTCTGAGGCACCCGCCCGCTCCGCAGCACACCGCATGAACGCTCCCCAGTCCCGTAGCGCCCGGCGCAACGCCGCCCAGGCCGCCAACGGCGCCCAGGCCGCCGACGGCGACCCCAGCACGGCGGCCACCTCCGCCACCCCGGAGAAGCCCTCGCGCGCCGGTCGCAACCTGCCGGCCGCGATCGGCGTCGGCGTGGGGCTCGGCGTGCTCATCATCGGTTCGCTGATCCTGCGCAAGGAGCTGATGCTCGGGATCGTCATCGCCGCGATCGTCGTCGGCGTCTGGGAACTGCGGCGAGCCCTGGCCCAGGTCTCGATCCACGTGCCGCTGGTGCCGAGCCTGGTCGGCAGCATCAGCATGCTGGTGTCGGCCTACGTCGGTGGCGGCGAGGCCTTGATCGTCACCGTGGGCCTGACCTGCGTCGGCATCCTGCTCTGGCGCATCGCCGACGGCGTGCTCGACGCGGTGCGCGACATCGCGGGCGGGTTCTTCGTCGCGGTGTACCCGTCGTTCCTGGCCGGGTTCGCGGCGCTCATGCTCGCCGCCGACGACGGCGCCCGCCGGATCGTCGCCTTCATCCTCGTCACCGTGCTCAGCGACGTGGGTGGCTATGCGTTCGGGGTGCTCCTGGGGCGGCACCCGATGGCTCCGTCGGTCAGCCCCAAGAAGTCGTGGGAGGGCTTCGCCGGCTCGGTGCTGACCTGTGTCGTGGGTGGGGCCGTGACGGTGGAGCTGCTGCTCGACGGTCCGTGGTGGGGCGGGGCGCTGCTCGGTGCCTGCACGGCGATCGCCGCGACCGTCGGGGACCTCACCGAGTCCACGGTCAAGCGCGACCTGGGCATCAAGGACATGAGCACGATCCTGCCGGGCCACGGCGGGATCATGGACCGGCTCGACTCGCTGGTCGTCGTCGCCCCGGTGGCCTGGGCGCTGCTCGCCTGGGTCGTCCCGCAGGGCTGACGGCCCGGACCCCCGGCTGGGCCAGCTGCGCTGGCCGACGCCGGACTGCACCCCGCAGGCCCGAGGTGCCGCGACCGGTCCGTGACGGGCTGGCGGAAACCGTCCATCGGCATGACCCGCGGCGGCGCCGCCGGGTGGACCATGCCCGGATGAGGGGTGTGCGCGCGGTCGTCGCTGTGGTGCTGGTCCTCGCGCTGGGAGCCTGTGGTCCCGACGACGACGCAGGCTCCGGCGCAGGGGGTGCCGGCGGCGGGGCCGGAGGAGGGGGAGGGGCCGGCAGTGCTGGCGGCGCCGGCGGTGGAGGCGGGGCAGGCGGCACGGGCGGCGACACCGGTGACGACACGGGCAGCGACACCGGTGGTGGGTCCGTCACCAACCCTCCCAGGGCGACCTACCAGGTGCCCGACGAGGAGTGCCCGGTCGACTACCCGCGCGGTCTGCTGATCGGCACCGAGGTCGAGGCGGAGATGGAGTTCATCGAGAAGATGCCGGCCTGCACCAACGAGTCGTTCTCGGCCACGTGGGTCAGCAACGGCTCGGAGGTCGTCTGGGAGTTCAGGACGGCCGCACCCGGGATGGCATCGCGCCGCAACAACGGCGAGGTCAACGACCTGCTCGAGTCGGCCTTCCTGGAGGGGACCAACCCGTCCCACGCGATCCTCGTGCCCCACGCGTCGGCCGTGGTGGACCTTCCGCCCGAGCAGGTGGCCTGGGAGATCTCACTGCCCTACACGTTCGGGTGGGCTGGACAGGACTTCGCCCTGACCCGGCTCGAGAGCGCAGCGCAGGGGGCCGCGATCGCGTCCCTGAAACGGCGCGGGTCCCCGGGCCGCGCGGCTGCGCTCGCGTGTGGGCTGGCGGGGTACGAGGGTGCGCAGGCGGTCTCGGACCAGCTCGAGGACGCTGACACGGATCAGGTCATCGTCGACGCGCTCGGGGTCGGCGCTGCCGGGGCCAAGTGCCGGCTGGAGTCCCGCAACGTGCGCACGGTCAGTCCCTCCGGCGCTCCGTCCCTCCTGTCCGACGACCTGGCTCAGCTCGGCCGGCAGACCGAGTGGCTGGACCAGCTGCACGTGCGCCTCGACACGGCCCAGCGTGGTTCGAAGCTGCTGACTCTCGGCCTCCGGCTCGCCCACAAGGGTGGCTGACGGGTCCGACCCGCGCCCGGATGCCCGACGCGACGAGAGCGGGACGCCCACCTGCGATGGGCAAGAGGTGCCCACCGCGATTGGGCGAGCAGCACCGGCAACTGCGAAACTGGACGGACCATGACCACGGACCTGCCTGCTCCCACCAGCGCCCGACCCGAGCCGGGGCAGCTGACCTTCTCGGCCCCCCGCCGCGGCAAGCCGCCGCGCCACCTCGCCGACCTCACACCGGCCGAGCGCAAGGAGGCGGTCGAGGCCTTGGGTCACAAGGGGTTCCGTGCCAAGCAGCTGTCGACGCACTACTTCGAGCGCCTCGTCGAGTCACCCGACGAGATGACCGACCTGCCCAAGGCGATCCGCGACGACCTCGTCGCCGACCTGCTTCCCACCTTGCTCACGCCGCACGTGCAGCGCACTGCGGACGACGGCATGACGATCAAGTCGGCGTGGAAGCTGCACGACGGCGCCATCGTCGAGTCGGTCCTCATGCGCTACCCGAAGCGCGTCACGATCTGCATCTCCAGCCAGGCGGGTTGCGGCATGAACTGCCCGTTCTGCGCGACCGGCCAGGCCGGGCTGACCCGCAACATGAGCGCCGCCGAGATCGTCGAGCAGGTTGTCAGCGGGGCGCGCCTCTTGCGAAGCGGCACCCTCGCGAGCGCGTCGGCCGGCTCCAGGACGACCGGTCACGAGGCCGAGCTCGGCGAGGAGGACGACACCGACGACGGCATCGCCGTGGAACCGACTGGTCCCACCCGCATCTCGAACGTCGTCTTCATGGGCATGGGTGAGGCGCTGGCCAACTACAAGGCGGCGATCGGCGCCATCCGCAGGCTGACCGACCCGGCGCCTGACGGGCTGGGTATGTCGGCGCGCGGCATCACGATGTCGACCGTCGGGCTCGTGCCGGCGATCGACAAGCTGGCCGCCGAGGGGATCCCGGTCACGCTCGCGCTGTCGCTGCATGCCCCCGACGACGAGCTCCGCAACGAGCTGGTGCCGATCAACACGCGGTGGAGCGTCGACGAGGCGCTCGACGCGGCGCACCGGTACTACGAGGCGACGGGTCGGCGGGTGAGCATCGAGTACGCGCTCATCAAGGACATCAACGACCACGCCTGGCGGGCCGACCTGCTCGGCGAGAAGCTCAACGCGCGTGGCCGGGGCTGGGTGCACGTCAACCCGATCCCGCTCAACCCCACCCCGGGGTCGAAGTGGACCGCCTCGCGACCGGGGGTCGAGCAGCAGTTCGTGGAGCGGCTGCGGGCGCACGGTGTCCCGACGACCATCCGTGACACCCGCGGCCAGGAGATCGACGGCGCCTGCGGCCAACTCGCCGCCTCCACCGCCTGAGGCGACCTAGACTCGGACTGTGCAGCTCCGCCGCCTGGCCGCCCTCGTCTCCGCCGTGGCCGTCACCGCCGTCGCGGTGACCCTCGGGGTGGTCCTGCGTGGCGCCTGGGCCGGCGACGACGTGACCGCGGCGTCAGGGCCGGCACCCACGAGCCCGCACGGTCACGCGGTGGGTGTGAAGGCGCCCCCTGAGGCGCCGCTGCGCGAAGGCGAGCGCTTCGTCACGCTCCGCATGCCGGCGGCATACACGCCCAAGGCGCCGGCCGCGCCGGGAACCGACGACTACCGCTGCTTCCTGCTCGACCCGGGCCTGACCGGACAGTCGGTGGTCACCGGCATCAACGTGCTCCCGGGCAACCCCGACGTCGTGCACCACGTCATCCTCTTCCGGGTGCCGCCCGACAAGGTGGCACGGGCCGAGGAGATGGACCGCCTGCAGGTCGGACAGGGCTGGACCTGCTTCGGAGGCACCGGCGTCGAGAGCCAGGGCGCCGGCCTCAACGGCGCTCCGTGGCTGGGGGCCTGGGCGCCCGGCGGTGGCGAGCGCGTGCTCGCCCCCGACCTCGGCATGCCCGTCGAGGCCGGCTCCCGGATCGTCATGCAGGTCCACTACAACCTGCTCGCAGGAGTGCAGCCCGACCAGAGTGCCGCCAAGCTGCGGGTCGCCGCCGACGACGGCCGGCGCAAGACCCTCCAGACGGTCCTGCTCCCCGCACCGGTCGAGGTGCCGTGCCGGCCCGGGCACCCCGGACCACTCTGCGACCGCAGGGCCGCGATGGCCGACGTGCAGCACCGGTTCGGCCTCGGGGCGGGCCGCACCGGAGACGGGCTGCACCTGCTCTGCCCCGGCAACAAGGCGGGTCCGACCCAGAGCTGCACCAGACCCGTGACCGAGACCGAGACGATCCGCGCCGTGGCCGGTCACATGCACCTGCTCGGCACCAAGATCTCGGTCACGGTCAACCAGGGCAGGGCCGACCAGCGGACCATCCTCGACATCCCGATCTGGGACTTCGACGACCAGGGCAGTCGAGCCGTCACACCGGCGGTCAAGGTCGGGCCGGGGGACACGCTCACCGTGAAGTGCACCCACGACCAGAGCCTGCGCGACAAGCTGCCCGCCTTCCAGGGGCAGCCCGAGCGCTACGTCGTCTGGGGCGAGGGCACCACCGACGAGATGTGCCTCGGCATCGTCATGGTCACCCGCCCCTAGCCACCTGCCCGCGGTCATAGTCTGGCCCGCGTGAGCGTCCACCCCATCACGCCGGAGCCGGGTCGCGAGTTCGTCCTGACCGTGTCGTGCGCCGACCGCCGCGGCATCGTGCACGCCGTGTCGGGCGTCATGCTCGAGCAGTCGATGACGATCCTCGACAGCCAGCAGTTCGCCGACACGACGGCCGGGGAGTTCCACCTGCGGATGCACCTGGTCCGCGAAGGCATCGCACTGGCGGTCGAGGAGCTCGACGCGGCGATGCGCGGCGTCGCCGCGGCCTTCGCCATGACGTATGCCGTGCACGACCTGTCGCGCCGCCGTCGGGTGCTGGTGCTGGTCAGCCAGCAGGGGCACTGCCTCAACGACCTGCTGTTCCGGGTGGAGAGCGGCTCGCTGCCGGTCGAGGTGCCGGCCATCGTGTCGAACCACGAGACCTTCCGCGACCTCGCCGAGTGGCACGGGATCCCGTTCCACCACGTACCGGTGGCTCTCGACACGAAGCCTGCTGCGGAGGCCGAGCTCCGCCGGCTGGTCGACCACTACCGCGCCGACACGATCGCGCTGGCGCGCTACATGCAGATCCTGTCGAGCGGACTGTGCGCCGAGTTCCCGGGCCGCATCATCAACATCCACCACTCGCTGCTGCCGAGCTTCAAGGGCGCCAAGCCCTACACGCAGGCCCACGACCGGGGCGTGAAGGTGATCGGCGCGACCGCCCACTACGTGACGGCCGACCTCGACGAGGGCCCGATCATCGAGCAGGACTTCCGCCGCGTGGACCACCGGATGAGCCCGGCCGAGCTCGCGTCGGTCGGCCAGGAGCTCGAGGCGATGGCCTTCGCGCGTGCCCTGCGCTGGCACGCCGAGCACCGCGTGGTCCTGCGCGGCCGGCGCACCATCGTCTTCGACTGAGATGACCGAGCACGAGCTGTGGCGGCCGCTCGGCTCCGCTCAGCGGGGCTGGATGAGGTCCCAGGCGTTGCCGTAGAGGTCCTCGAAGACCGCGACGTCGCCGTAGGCCTCGTGCCGCGGCTCCTCGCGGAACCTCACCCCCGCCTCGACCATGCGGGCGTGGTCGGCGGCGAAGTCGTCGGTCGCGAGGAAGTGCATGACGCGTCCGCCGCCGGGGTCGCCCACTCGCGCCTGCTGCTCGGGCGTGCTCGCCCGCGCCAGCAGGATGTTCGTGCCGTCGGAACCACCCGGACGGATCACGACCCACCGCGTGCCGTCCCCACGGTCGGTGTCCTCCACGACCTCGAACCCGGCCCGGTCACGGAACCACGCGACCGCCTCGTCGTAGTCGCGGACGAGCAGGGTGACGAGGCTGAGGCGTTGGGGCATTCAGCCATCCTCCCGCACGGCCCGCTGCAGGGCGCGCAGGTAGCCCTTCGCTGCGAGCAGCTGCAGCCGCCAGGTCAGCGGACCGCCCAGTCGCGCGAGCCAGCTGGCCGGCCGCGCGTAGGCCCGCACCACCGCGTACACGTCATCGCCGCGTCGCTCGACGAGGAAGCCCTCCTCGCCGCTCTCCACGTGCCCCTCGAGGGTGCCGTAGCCGAATCCGGTGCGGTGCTCGTCCTCCACCACCCACACGATGCGGCAGGGGACGGGAAGGACCACGAGCCGGCTGAGCAGGTCCACGCCCACCGCCGCCCGGGGTGCGGTGCCTCGCGGCCGCAGTCCCAGCCCCCGTTGCGGCGCATAGGCCAGCAGTGCTTCCGCCGCCTGGTGGTATGCCGTGGCGCCGGCCCCCAGCCGGCGCTCCACCTCGATGTGGTGGAACCCGGTCGGCATGGGTCCGTCGAGGGTCAGCCCGCGGGGCTGGTAGGTGAGGCGGAGCCGGGCCAGGTCGGCGAGCTTCACCGCAGCCCACCCGCAGCGGTCGCACCGTCGGGCCGGTCGAGGATGATGACGGCGGCTTCCTCGGCGGAGTCGACGAGGTGGACGACCGATCCCATGCCGCGCTCCTGGCCCAGGGCCTGCACCGCACCCCAGACGGGCACCGTCTCCGACCAGTACTCCTGGCCGACCAGGACGAGCGGGGCGAGGGTCGACTCGAGCGGCGCGTAGAACAACGGGGTCACCGCCTGGAAGATCTCCTGCACCGTCCCTGCGGCGCCCTCCAGCACCACCAGGCCGGCGCTCGCCCGAGCGAGCAGGCCGTCCTCGCGGACCGCGTTCGAGAAGTACTTGCCGATGCCGTCGCAGAAGACGTTGGGCGGCTCGTGGCCGTAGAACCAGGTGGGGATGCCCAGGCTGCAGCGGTCGGCCGAGACGGGGAGCCCGGCGCGCACCTCCAGGGCCAGCGAGACCCAGGCGGCCACCGACGGCCGGAAGGTGGGCACCGCTGCCAACCGCCGCAGGGCGTCGTCCAGGGCGCCCGGCTCCGCGGCGAGCGCGCCCAGGTTGGCTGCCTCCATCGCCCCCGGACCGCCGCCGGTGGCGACGACCAGTCCCGCCGAGGCCAGGGCGTGGCCGAGCCGGGCGGCGGCGGCATACCCGCTCGTCCCGCGCGCGAGGGCGTGGCCGCCCATCACGCCGACGACAGGGCGCTGGCCGGTGAACTCGTCGAGGGCGTCGCTGATCGAGTCGTCGTGGATCGCCCGCAGGAGCGTGACGAACGCGTCGCGGTGCACCGCGCCGTCGCGCATCCATTGGTAGGCACGGTAGTCCGGTGTCGACTCGTAGCCGTCGGTCTCGAGGCCGGCGTACAGCTCGGCCGCCGTGTAGAGGGTCGCTCGGTAGGGGTCGACCGGCGCGTGCGGGTCGCTCGGGAAGACCAGGGCGTGGTGCGCACCGAGGTGCGCGTTGAGCGCGGGCGACAGCCGCCCACCGAGCACCACGAGTCCCTCGACGTCAGTGCGGGCGAGCAGCCGGGCCTCGTATGCGGTGAGGTCGAGGTCCTGCAGACGCAGCCCGGTCAGCGCCCTCCCGGACGACAGGACGGCGTCGAGGTCGGCGAGGTGCTCGATCTCGGTGTCGGCCCCCGCGGTGCCGCTGTCGCCCTGCATGCCCCGACTCTAAAGGGCGGCCCAGGACTCGCTTGACTGTCTAGAGTCGGGCGCATGCCCGCTCACGACCTCTTCTCGCAGACGGTGGCGACCGAGGACTGGCGCCAGGAAGCGACCCACTGGATCGATGAGCAGCTCGCCGCTGCCGGTCGCCGCAGGACCGGCGACGTGGTGCAACGGCGGATCCGCCCGTGGTCCACGCAGCTGGTGGCGCCGAGCGACCACGGCACCGTCTGGTTCAAGGCGAACTGCCGGTCGTCGGCCTACGAGCCGGCCGTGCACCTCGCGCTCTCCGAGCTCGAGCCCGGAGAGGTCGAGGCACCGCTGGCGATCGACGCCGACCGCGGCTGGATGGTCACCGCAGACCGTGGCACGACGTTGGGCGACAGCCACGACGCGACGCTGGTGGAGTGGCAGGAGGTCGTGGAGCTGGCCGCCCGGGTGCAGCGCCAGGTGGCCGACCACGGGACCGCGCTGCTCGCCGCCGGGCTGCCGGACTGCTCACCGGCCACCGTTCCCGCTCGCTACGCGTGGTTGGTCGACCAGCTCGCCGACCTTCCTGCGGACCACCCCTCGCACCTGCCGTCCGACGAGGCAGCGTCGCTCAGGGAGCGGTCCGGCGTCGTCGACGAGGCGGTGCGGACCCTGCTCGCGGCGCCTCTGCCGGCCAGCCTCCAACACGGCGACCTGCACCCGGGCAACGTCTTCGTCGTCGACGGGATGATGCGCTTCTTCGACTTCGGCGACGCCCAGTGGGCGCACGTGCTGGAGGTGCTCGCCGTGCCCTACGGCTACTCCACCCGGGTCACCCACCACCCGTGGCCGGCGCTGCTCGACGCCTACGCCACGGTGTGGGAGGACCTGCTGGACCGGGCGGCGTTGGAGGCGCTGATGGTGCCGGCAATGGTGACCCATGCCGTGAACCGCTCGTTCACCTGGCTCGGTGCGATCGAGGGTGCCCAACCCGAAGAGCTCGCGGAATGGGGTGACTCGGCGCTCTACTACCTGCGCCTCACTCACGAGCCGTTCCCACCCGAGGACCCCGAGAACGGCCCCTGAGCGGGAGGTCAGAGGTTTCCTAGGACCCGGTCCACGGCGATCTCGACCACCACGCGCTCGGGGTTCTCACGCGGCACGCGGTAGCGCGCGGCATACCTGCGCTCGGCCTCCGCCACGACGGCTGGTTCGGTCCGCACCCGTGCCACGCCCTCGAAGGACAGCCAGTGCCGCCCGTCCACCTGGCACACGACGGCGCGCCCACCTGCGGCGGCATTGCGCGCCTTGCGGCTGGGACCGCTGGTGATCACGCGGACCACCAACGCCTCCGCGTCCCACGTGAAGCCGACCGGCACCACGTGGGGGGAGCCGTCGGGGCGCAGGGTGGTGAGGGTCGCGAGGTGCCGGGCCGTGACGAACTCGAGCGCCTCGGGGGACAGGTCAGTGGGTGCGGTCGACACGGGCCGAGTCTGCCGTATGCGGGTCTGGGGTCAGTGGCCGGTCAGGGCAGCGAGCAGGGTGCCGATCCGCGCCGGGCGACCGGTCCGAGCCTCTTCGCGGTCGGCGGCGTGGGCCAGCCGCAGGCCGGCGTTGACGCCGACCCACCGGGCCGGCTCCGGCTCCCAACGGCGGCTGCGGTGGCCGACCCACGGCAGCTGCGTGATGGGGCTGTCGCGGCCAGTGACGAGGTCGGCCAGGGTGCGACCGGCGAGGTTGGTGCCCGCGACCCCGTCGCCGACGTAACCACCCGCCCAACCCAGCCCGGTTGCTGGGTCATGGCCGACGGAGGGGTGCCAGTCGCGTGCGATGCCGAGCGGGCCGCCCCAGGCGTGGGTGAAAGCGACGTCGCCGAGCTGGGGGAGCAGATCGGTCAGAGTGGCTCGCAGGTCTGCGAAAACCGTTGCCTCGTGGTCGAACTCGGGCTTGATCCGTGACCTGAAGTGGTACGGAGCGCCACGTCCGCCGAAGGCCAGCCGGTCGTCCACGGTGCGCTGGCCATAGATGATGACGTGCCGGTGGTCGCTGAACACCTCGCGCTCGGCGAGACCGATCCGGGCCCACTGCGCCTCGGTCAGCGGTTCGGTGGCGACCATCAGGGAGTAGACGGGTGCCACCGTGCGGCGCTGCCCGGGCAGGGTGGGGGTCCACGCCTCCGTGGCCCGGATGACGTGCTTCGCGGCGACCTGTCCGCCGCCCTCCAGCAGGGCGCGCCCAGGCTCGATCGCCCGCACCCGAACGCCCTCCACGACCTGGACCCCCTGTGACCGGACCGTGGCAGCGAGGCCGTCGACCAGCCGTCTCGGCTGGACCCGGGCGCAGTGCGGCGTGAACGTCGCGCCCTCGACCCGGCTGGCAGCCAACCGCTCGGTCGCCTCGGCGGCGTCGAGCCACCGGGTCCCCAGGCCCCACTGCTCGGCGTGCTCGACCTCGGACCTCGCCCGGATGGCCTGCGCGGATGAGCGGGCCAGGGCGATCGCGCCGCCCTTGCGGAATCCGCAGTCGATGGCCGCGGATTCCGTGGCGCGGCCGACCTCGTCGACGGTGTGCTGGAGCTCGGCCACCATCGCCCGCGCCGCAGCGGCCCCGCGCCGACGCGCCAGCGCCTCGGGCCCGACCGGCCACAGGGCCGAGACCCACCCACCGTTGCGACCGCTGGCCCCGAAGCCCACGTGCTCTGCCTCGAGGACCACCACGTCGAGGCCCGGATCGGCGAGCAGCAGGTAGTGCGCGGTCCACAGCCCGGTGAAGCCCCCGCCGACGATGACGACATCGGCGCGGGTGGGAGGAGCCGGGGGTGGCGGCGCTGACTCGCCTTTTGTATGAGCTGGCGCCGGGGGTGGCGGCGCTGACTCGCCTTTTGCATGAGCTGGCGCCGGGGGTGGCGGCGCTGACTCGCCTTTTGCATGAGCTGGCGCGGGGGGTGGCGAGGAGGGCCCGTCCGCCGACGATGCGGCGGGCGGGCCCTCCTGCTCCCCCTGGTCCCACCAGAGCGGGATGCTCACGAGGTGACGGTGGTGGTGACGGACAGGCTCAGAGGTGCTTCTCGGCCCCGGTGAGCACCGACCGCAGCCGCGACTCGATGTCGTCGAACTCGCTCTGGCCGATGATCAGCGGCGGCGCCAGCTGTATGACCGGGTCTCCCCGGTCGTCGGCGCGGCAGTAGATACCGGCGTCGAACAGCGCCTTGGACAGGTAGCCGCGCAGCAGCCGCTCGGACTCGGCGTCGTCGAACGTCTCGCGGGTCTCCTTGTCCTTGACCAGCTCGATCCCGTAGAAGTAGCCGGCGCCGCGGACGTCGCCGACGATCGGCAGGTCGAGCAGCTTCTCGAGGGTGGCGCGGAACTTCGGGGCGTTCTCCTTCACGTGGTCGTTGAGGCCCTCACGCTCGAAGATGTCGAGGTTGGCCATCGCGACCGCCGAGGACACCGGGTGGCCGCCGAAGGTGTAGCCGTGCGGGAACGACGTGGTGCCCTTGGTGAACGGCTCGAACAACCGGTCGCTCGCGATCATCGCGCCGATGGGGGAGTAGCCCGAGGTCATGCCCTTGGCGCAGGTGATGATGTCGGGCACGTAGTTGAAGTCGTCGCACGCGAACATCGAGCCGATCCGGCCGAACGAGCAGATCACCTCGTCGGAGACGAGCAGCACGTCGTACTCGTCGCAGATCTCGCGGACCCGCTCGAAGTACCCGGGCGGGGGCGGGAAGCAGCCGCCCGAGTTCTGCACCGGCTCGAGGAAGACGGCGGCGACGGTGTCGGGGCCCTCGAACTCGATGGCCTCGGCGATCCGGTCGGCAGCCCAGCGGCCGAACGCCTTCTCGTCCTCGCGCAGGTGCTCGGGGGCGCGGTAGAGGTTGGTGTTGGGGACCTTGAAGGCACCCGGCACCAGCGGCTCGAACATCTCCTTGGCCGCGGGGATGCCGGTGATCGACAGGGCCCCCTGGGGCGTGCCGTGGTAGGCGACCGAGCGGCTGATCACCTTGTGCTTGGTGGGCTTTCCGGTGAGCTTGAAGTACTGCTTGGCGAGCTTCCACGCGGTCTCGACGGCCTCGCCGCCACCGGTGGTGAAGAAGACCCGGTTGAGGTCACCGGGTGCGCCGTTCGCGAGCCGCTCGGCCAGCTCGATGGCGCGGGGGTGGGCGTAGGACCACAGCGGGAAGAAGGCGAGGTCCTTGGCCTGCTTGGCGGCGGCCTCGGCCAGCTCCTGGCGACCGTGGCCGACCTGCACCACGAAGAGCCCGGCGAGCCCGTCGATGTACTCCTTGCCGCGGTCGTCCCAGATCTTGTGTCCCTCACCGCGCACGATGACGGGCACCTGCCCACCGTCGTAGTAGGTCGAGTGCCGGGTGAAGTGCATCCAGAGGTGGTCGCGTGCAGCGTCGGCGTATGCCGTGCCGGCCGGCGTGCGTGCTCCCTCGCCCTGGGTGGTGCTGACGGCTTGCGGTTCGGTGGTCATCGGGTACCCCAGTTGTAGTGCTGCTTGTTGAGTTTCAGGTAGACGAACGTCTCGGTGGTCTGCACCCCGGGCAGGGTGCGGATCCGACGGGTGAGCAGGTCGAGCAGCTCGGCGTCGTCCTCGCAGACGACCTCGGCCAGCAGGTCGAACGAGCCCGCCGTCGTGACGACGTAGGACACCTCCGACATGGCGGTGAGGGCGTCGCCCACCGGCAGGAGGTCACCGTCGACGCGGATGCCGATCATGGCCTGGCGGTGGAAGCCCACCTGCAGCGGGTCGGTCACCGCGACGATCTGCATGACCTCCTGGTCGAGAAGGCGCTGCACCCGCTGGCGCACCGCCGCCTCCGACAGCCCCACGCGCTTGGCGATCGTGGCGTAGGACTGCCGACCGTCCTCCTGCAGCTGCTCGATGATGGCCTTCGACACGTCGTCGAGGCGCACATCGGCGCTGGAGCTGGCAAGACGGGTCACGGTGGTCATGGTGGTCCCCGGGACTCGATAGCGCAAGTCCTGACACGACGGAATCAGTCGCACCTCACGGCATACGACAGCGCTTTCCGTATCTTCGGGGCTGCAACCTATTGAAATCCATCGTGGGGCGGCTACAGTGCGTGGCACCGGAATCAGTACCCGATCCGCATTGGAGCACATCAGTGACTGCCACGTCCGCGGCCCCCCGCGTCCTGCGCAACTTCGTCAACGGTGAGTACGTCGAGGCCCAGACCGACGCCACCACCGACCTCGTCAGCCCCGTCACCGCGCAGGTCGTCGCGAAGGCCCCGGTCTCGACCGCCGCCGACGTCGACGCGGCCTACGCCTCGGCGAGCAAGGCCTTCGAGGAGTGGGGGCAGACCACCCCGAGCGAGCGCCAGCAGGCCCTGCTCAAGTTCGCGGACGCGATCGAGAAGCGGGCCGACGAGTTCGTGAAGCTGGAGTCCGAGAACACCGGGAAGCCCTGGGCGCTCACCGCCTCCGAGGAGCTCCCGCCGATGGTCGACCAGCTGCGCTTCTTCGCCGGCGCGGCGCGCGTGCTCGAGGGGCGGGCGGCCGGCGAGTACATGAAGGGCCACACCAGCTGGATCCGGCGCGAGCCGATCGGCGTGGTCGGTCAGGTGACCCCCTGGAACTACCCGATGATGATGGCGGTCTGGAAGATCGGGCCGGCCCTGGCGGCGGGCAACACGATCGTGCTCAAGCCGTCGGACACCACGCCCGAGACGACCCTCCTGATGGCCGAGATCGCCTCGGAGTTCATGCCCCCGGGCACCTTCAACGTCGTGACCGGCGACCGGGAGACCGGTCGCGCCGTCGTCGAGCACCAGACCCCCGCCCTGGTCGCGATCACCGGCTCGGTGCGTGCGGGCATGCAGGTCGCCGAGAGCGCCAGCCACCAGCTCAAGCGGGTGCACCTCGAGCTCGGCGGCAAGGCGCCGGTCATCGTCTTCGACGACGCCGACATCGAGGCGGCGGTCGAGGGCATCGCCGTGGCCGGCTACTTCAACGCCGGGCAGGACTGCACGGCGGCCACTCGCGTGCTCGCGGCGCCGCACATCCACGACGACTTCGTCGCGGCTCTCGGCGAGTACGCGAAGAGCTCGGCCAAGGTCGGCCTCCCCGACGACGAGGACGCCCTGCTGGGTCCGGTCAACAACCGCAACCAGCTCGAGCGGGTGCAGGGCTTCCTGTCCCGGCTCCCGGACCACGCCTCGATCGCGGCGGGTGGGCACCGGCTCGACGCCCTGGGTGACGGGTTCTTCCTCGAGCCGACCGTGCTCTCGGGGCTCCAGCAGGACGACGAGGCGATCCAGGACGAGATCTTCGGGCCGGTCATCACCGTCCAGCGGTTCACCGACGAGGCGGAGGCGATCGCCTGGGCCAACGGCGTGGACTACGGGCTCGCCTCCAGCGTGTGGACCAAGGACTTCGGCCGGGCGATGCGGGTCTCCAAGGCGCTCGACTTCGGCTGCGTCTGGATCAACACCCACATCCCGATCGTCGCCGAGATGCCCCACGGCGGCTTCAAGAAGTCCGGCTACGGCAAGGACCTGTCCATGTACGGCTTCGAGGACTACACCCGCATCAAGCACGTGATGGCCAACATCGACAGCTGACCCGCTGGCCGGGCGGCCCCACCGCCCGGTCGGCTCACCGCCGGCCGACTGCCGCCGTCCGGCCCGACCTCTGTAGAGCGAGCGCCCATGAAGCCCCTCCGTCCCCCCACAGACCCGGTCGCCCGCGACCTGATCCGCGCCGCCCGGGCCTCGGCCGCGAGCCGCCCGCTCACCCGGCGGTCCCTGATCGGGGCGGGCCTGCTCGGTGGGGCGGCGACCGCCCTGTCGGCCTGCGCGCCACCGACCCCACCGGCCTCCGGCGGAGCCGCCAAGCTGGTGCTGCCCAAGGACGTCTCCGACACCGACAAGGTGGTCCGGTGGGCGAACTGGACGGCCTACCTCGACTACGACGAGGAGACCAAGAAGTACCCGACCCTCGAGGCCTTCATCAAGAAGACCGGCATCAAGGCGAGCTACACCGAGGACGTCGACGACAACGACTCCTACTTCAACAAGATCGCCCCTCAGCTGCGGGCCAAGCAGGACATCGGCCGCGACATCTTCGTCTTCACCGACTGGATGGCCAACCGGGTGATCCGGGACCAGCTCGCCCAGCCGCTCGAGCTGATCCGCATGCCCCACGCGGCCAACCTGCTCGACGCGCTCAAGGACGTGTCCTTCGACCCGGGCCGGCAGTACTCCCTCACCTGGCAGAGCGGGTTCGCCGGCATCGGCTACGACAAGTCCAAGGTCGGCCGGGAGCTCAAGTCGCTCGACGACCTCTGGGCCGACGACCTCAAGGGCAAGATCGTCGTCCTCAGCGAGTTCCGCGACACCCTCGGGCTGATCATGCTGAGCCAGGGCGTCGACATCTCCGGCGGGTTCGGCAAGCAGCAGTTCGAGGCGGCGGTGGCCGAGATCGACAAGCGGATCAGTGACGGCTACATCCGCCGGGTGAAGGGCAACTCCTACCTGGAGGACCTCAAGTCCGGCAACGCCATCGCCGGCATCGTGTGGAGCGGCGATCTGTTCATCCTCCGGGCCGAGACCGAGAACGACAACTGGCAGTTCACCATCCCGGAGTCCGGGGGCACCCTCTGGAGCGACAACATGATGGTGCCGATCACCTCGACGCACCGCAAGAACGCGATGGCGATCATGGACTACTACTACCAACCGCAGGTCGCCGCCGAGGTCGCGGCGTGGGTCAACTACGTGTGTCCGGTCCAGGGGGCGCAGGCCGAGATGGAGAAGATCGACCCCGACCTCGCCGAGAGTCCGTTCATCTTCCCCAGCGAGTCGTACCTCAAGGACAACAACATCAAGGGCTTCCGCGCGCTGAGTCCGCAGGAGGACCAGGACTACAGCGCCGCGTGGGCAAAGGTGGTGGGCAACTGATGTCTGTCTTCTCCAACAAGAGCGACGGATCCGGTGCGGGCTCCGGGGCGAAGGGCTTCCGCGAGGCCAAGGGCAACCTCTCCCTCGACTCGGTGACCAAGCAGTTCGGCGACTTCACCGCCGTCGACGACCTGAGCCTCGAGGTGCCGCGCGGCTCGTTCTTCGCCCTCCTCGGTCCGTCCGGATGCGGCAAGACGACGACGCTGCGGATGGTGGCCGGGCTCGAGCAACCGTCCCGCGGACGGATCCGGATCGGTGACACCGATCTGACCGGGTCGCGCCCCTACGAGCGGCCGGTCAACACGGTGTTCCAGAGCTACGCCCTCTTCCCGCACCTGACGATCGTCGACAACGTCGCCTTCGGGCCCAAGCGCCGCGGCGCCAAGGACGCCGCGAAGCTGGCTGCCGACGCGCTCGAGCTCGTGCAGATGACCCACCTCGCCGCCCGCAAGCCGAGCCAGCTCTCCGGTGGCCAGCAGCAGCGCGTCGCGGTCGCGAGGGCACTGGTCAACCGCCCCGAGGTGCTGCTCCTCGACGAGCCGCTCGGGGCCCTCGACCTCAAGCTGCGCCGCCAGATGCAGGTCGAGCTCAAGCGGATCCAGACCGAGGTCGGGCTGACCTTCATCCACGTCACGCACGACCAGGAGGAGGCCATGACGATGGCCGACACCGTGGCCGTGATGAACCTCGGGCGGATCGAGCAGCTCGGCCACCCGGAGGTGCTCTACGACCTCCCGAAGACCACCTTCGTCGCCAACTTCCTCGGCCAGTCCAACCTCGGGACGGGCCAGGTGACCGGCACCGACGGCGACAACCTGGTCGTCGAGGTGGCCGGGACCACGGTCCGCATCCCCAAGGAGCGGTCGACGGTGAGCGACGGGGCGATCACCTTCGGGGTCCGGCCCGAGAAGGTGCGGATCAGCGACACCCAGCCCGAGGGCGCGGGCAACGACGTCAAGGCCAAGGTCGTCGACGTCAGCTTCACCGGGGTCGCCACCCAGTTCCTCGTGACGACACCGTCCGGGGCCACCTGGGGCGTCTACGAGCAGAACCTCGACGTGGCCCGCAACCACCTGCGCCCGGGCGACGACGTGTGGCTCGAGTGGGACTCCGGCCACGCCTTCGGGGTCCCGGTCGACGACGCCGGCGCCGCGGCGGGGGCCGCAGCCGCCGACGAGGACGCCGCACAGCCGGTGGCCGCGTCGTGACCGCCGGCGTCGCGCACGTCGCGGGCGCCGGCACCGGCCACAACGACCCGTCCCTGGGGAGTGGTCGCAAACGGTCGCTGACGGCATACCTGCTGCTCATCCCGGGCGGGCTCTGGCTGTTGGTGTTCTTCGTCTTCCCGCTGGTGCAGCTGTTCACGGTGTCGCTGCAGTCCGGCTTCCCGGGCTTCCCCGGCTACTACTACCGCGACGTCAACGTCGCCAACTACGGCACGGCGCTCACCGACTTCGCGGGGCACTTCGGGCGGTCCCTGCTGTATGCCGGGCTGGCCACCCTGTTCGCCTTCATCCTCGCCTACCCGCTCGCCTACGCCATGGCCTTCAAGGCCGGCCGGTGGCGCAACGTGATGATGATCTGCGTCATCGCCCCGTTCTTCACGTCGTTCATCCTGCGCACCATCGCCTGGCGCCAGATCCTCGCCGACGACGGGCCGGTGGCCTCGGTGCTCAACACCCTGCACCTGCTGCCGGGTGGGCGGATCACCGAGACGTGGATGGCGGTCGTGGCCGGTCTCACCTACAACTTCCTGCCGTTCATGGTGCTCCCGATCTACGCCTCCCTGGAGCGGGCGGACTCCCGGGTCATCGAGGCCGGCGGTGACCTCTACGCCAACGGGTTCACGACGTTCCGCACCGTCACGCTGCCGATGTCGATGCCGGGCGTCATCGCGGGCACGCTGCTGACCTTCATCCCGGCGGCGGGCGACTACGTCAACGCCGAGCTCCTGGGCTCCGACCGCAGCACCAAGATGGTCGGCAACGTCATCGAGAGCCAGTTCTTCAAGGTGCTGGGCGGCTTCCCGGTCGCGGCGGCGCTGTCGTTCACCCTGATGGCGATGATCCTCGCGATGGTCTTCGTCTACATCCGCAAGTTCGGGACGGAGGACCTGCTGTGAGCGCCACCACCGCTTCCGAGGCCACCCGCGTGGGGGAGGCCACGGCCTACCGCCCACCGGCCTGGCACCGGGTGAAGACCTGGCTCGCCAACCGGTTCGCGATCATCTCGGCGATCGTCGTGCTGCTCTACCTGTTCGTGCCGGTGGCCTACACGTTCGCGTTCTCCTTCAACGACTACCGCAAGTCCAACATCGTCTGGAACTCCGCGGCCGGTCCCACGCTGAAGCACTGGAAGGACCCCTGCGGTGCCCCCGGTGTCTGTGACGCGCTGGTGACCTCGATCAAGGTCGGTGGTCTCGCCACCCTCGTCGCGACGATCCTCGGCACCATGCTCGCGTTCGCGTTGGTGCGGCACCGGTTCCGCGGCCGGGCCACGAGCAACGTGCTGATCTTCATCCCGATGGCAACGCCCGAGATCGTCCTCGGCGCGAGCCTGCTGACGATCTTCGTGCAGGGCTTCTCGCGGTTCGGCCTGCGGCTCGGGTTCTGGACCATCGTCATCGCGCACATCATGTTCTGCATCAGCTTCGTGGTGGTCACCGTGAAGGCGCGGCTCCAGAGCCTCGACCCACGCCTCGAGGAGGCTGCCCAGGACCTGTATGCCGGGCCGGGCGGGACGTTCTGGCGGGTCACCTTCCCGCTCGTGCTCCCGGGCATCGTGTCGGCGGCCCTGCTGTCGTTCTCACTGTCGTTCGACGACTTCATCATCACCAACTTCGTCTCCGGCGACACGACGACGTTCCCGAAGTTCGTCTACGTGTCCTACCTGCGCGGAATCCCCGCCCAGGCCAACGTGATCGGCTTCTCGATGTTCGTCATCGCCGTCCTGCTCGTCGTGGTCGGACAGCTCGTCGGGAACGCCCGGAAACGGTAACGAGCCGAACAGAGTAGGAGCCCCAGGAGCCCATGCGCATCCTCATGATCGGCGCCGGTGGCGTCGGTGACGCTGCCGCACGCATCGCCGTCGAGCGCGACTTCTTCGAGCAGCTCGTCGTGGCCGACTACGACCTCGGCCGGGCCGAGGCGACGGTGACCGCCGCGACCGCCCGGCGGGACGGCGAGCAGAGGCTCGTGGCCGCGCGGGTCGACGCCTCCGACGCGGAAGCCGTGGCGGCGCTGGCCCGCGAGCACGGGTCGACGCACGTCTTCAACGCCGTCGACCCACGCTTCGTCATGCCGATCTTTCGGGGTGCGCTCGCGGCGGGCGCCGGATACCTCGACATGGCGATGAGCCTGTCGAGGCGCCACCCCGACGAGCCCTACGCCAAGGTGGGCGTCAAGCTCGGCGACGAGCAGTTCGCGATGACCTCGCAGTGGGAGGAGTCCGGCCGGCTGGCGCTGCTCGGCATGGGGGTCGAGCCCGGGCTGTCCGACGTGTTCGCACGTTATGCGTCCGACCACCTGTTCTCGAGCATCGACGAGCTCGGCACGCGCGACGGCGCCAACCTCGCGGTCTACGACGAGGACGGCAACGAGACCTTCGCGCCGGGCTTCTCGATGTGGACGATCATCGAGGAGTGCCTCAACCCACCGGTGGTGTGGGAGAAGGCCAGGGCCGGGGGAGACGTCGAGGCCGGGTTCTTCACCCTGCCGGCGTTCAGCGAGCCCGAGGTGTTCGAGTTCCCGGAGGGCATCGGGCCGGTCGAGTGCGTGCACGTCGAGCACGAGGAGGTGCTGCTGATGCCCCGGTGGCTCGACGCCGAGCGGGTCACCTTCAAGTACGGGCTCGGCGACGAGCTGATCACCATCCTGCGGACGCTGCACACCCTGGGCCTCGACGGCACCGACCCGGTGCGCGTCAAGGGCGTCGAGGTCTCGCCGCGCGACGTGGTGGCCGCGGTGCTGCCCGACCCCGCGACCATCGGTCCCCGGATGAAGGGCAAGACCTGCGCCGGGGTCTTCGTCACCGGCACCGGCAAGGACGGCCAGCCGCGCCGCACGTACCTCTACCACGTGTCCGACAACGAGGAGACGATGGCGGAGTACGGCGCCCAGTGCGTCGTGTGGCAGACCGCGGTCAACCCCGTCGTCGCCCTGGAGCTGATGGCCACCGGGGTGTGGCAGGGAAGTGGCGTGCTCGGCCCCGAGGCCTTCGACGCCCAGCCCTTCCTGGAGCTGCTCGCAGCGCCCAAACCGGTCGGCTACGGCTCGCCGTGGGGGATGGAAGACCGCTGATCCCCATGGCCCACAACGGGACTAGGTTGGTTGCATGACGAGATACGGCCAGCAGTACGGCCCGGACTTCACCTTCCTCGGCGTGGACCGGTGCGACCTCGACGACGAGAGCACGTATGCCGGCGCCGACGTCGTGATCCTCGGCGCACCGTTCGACGGTGGCACGTCCCACCGCCCCGGCACACGGTTCGGGCCGCAGGCGATCCGGATGACCGACTACCTGCCGCACGACGGGTCCCGTCCCTCCCTGGCGCTGCGCACCGACGGCCTCGTCGACCTCAGGGTGGTCGACGCGGGTGATGTCGAGATGTACTCCGGCGACATCGAGCGGTCCCTGCCCAAGCTGGAAGCCGCGGTCGAGCAGGTCACCCGCGCAGGCGCCATACCGGTCGTGCTCGGAGGCGACCACTCGATCGCGTTCCCGGACGCCAAGGGCGTCGCGAACGTGCTGGGCCACGGGCGGGTGTCGATGATCCACTTCGACGCCCATGCCGACACCGGCGACATCGAGTTCGGGTCGCTCTGGGGTCACGGGCAGCCGATGCGCCGGCTCATCGAGTCGGGGGCGCTGCGTGGCGACCGGTTCCTCCAGGTCGGGCTGCGCGGCTACTGGCCACCGCCCGAGACGCTGGACTGGATGGCGGGGCAGCAGATGCGGTCGTTCGAGATGACCGAGATCGTGCACCGCGGTCTCGACGAGGTGCTCACCGAGGCCTTCACGATCGCCACCGACGAGTGCGAGGGCGTGTTCCTGTCCGTCGACATCGACGTCTGCGACCCCGGGCACGCCCCCGGCACCGGCACGCCCGAGCCCGGCGGGTTGTCCGCACGGCAGCTGCTCGACGCGGTCCGCCGGATCTGTCTGGAGCTGCCGGTGGTCGGGGTGGACGTCGTCGAGGTGAGTCCTCCCTACGACCACGCCGACATCACGGCGGCGCTGGCCAACCGGGTCGTGCTGGAGGCGCTGTCCGCGATCGCCCGCAAGCGCCGGGACGAACGCGACGGCACCCGCTGGGACCCGGCGCAGCCACTGCTGTCGGGACGCAACGGGGCCATCCCGCAGGGCCACATCCCGCACCAGCACACCCACCAGACGCACGACCAGACCGACCACTCGCACGACCACTCGCACGACGCAGCGGAGGAGCAGGGCTGATGGCCACCACGCAGAAGTCCCTCATCGACTCGGTCCCGAAGGACCTGTTCATCGGCGGCTCCTGGCGGGCTGCCACCGGCGGGGCGACCCTGCCCGTCGAGGACCCGTCGAGCGGCAGCACCCTGACCCACGTCGCCGACGCGACGGTGGCCGATGGCAAGGCGGCCCTCGATGCCGCAGTGCAGGCGCAGCCGGACTGGGCCGCGACGCCGCCGCGCGACCGCGGTGAGATCCTCCGGGCCGCCTTCGAGCGGATCACCGAGCGCGCCGAGGACTTCGCCACGCTGATGACCCTCGAGATGGGCAAGACGCTCGCGGAGTCGCGCGGCGAGGTGACCTACGGAGCGGAGTTCTTCCGCTGGTTCTCCGAGGAGGCGGTCCGCATCTCCGGTCGCTGGTCCACCGCACCCAACGGTGCGACGCGGCTGCTCACGATGAAGAAGCCGGTCGGACCGACCCTGATGATCACGCCGTGGAACTTCCCGCTGGCGATGGGCACCCGCAAGATCGGGCCGGCCATCGCCGCCGGCTGCACGATGGTCGTCAAGCCGGCGAGCCAGACGCCGTTGACGATGCTGGCGCTGGCCGAGCTGCTGCGCGAGTGCGGTCTGCCCGCAGGGGTGCTCAACGTCGTCACCACCACGCACACCGGCGACGTGATGGAACCCTTGATCCGCGACCCACGGCTGCGCAAGCTCACCTTCACCGGGTCGACCGGCATCGGGCGACGGCTCGTCGAGCAGTCGGCCGAGCAGCTGCTGCGGGTGTCGATGGAGCTCGGTGGCAACGCGCCGTTCATCGTGTTCGAGGACGCCGACCTCGACCGGGCGGTCGACGGCGCCATGCTCGCCAAGATGCGCAACATCGGCGAGGCCTGCACCGCGGCCAACCGGTTCTTCGTGCACGAGAAGGTCGCGGCCGAGTTCGCGAAGAAGTTCGCGGCGCGGATGGGTGGGCTCACCCTGGGCAAGGGCACCAAGAAGGGCGTCGACGTCGGACCGCTCATCGACGCCAAGGCGCGCGACGGGGTGACCGAGCTCGTCGAGGACGCTCGGGCCAAGGGCGGCACCGTCCTCACCGGTGGGTCAGCGGTCAAGGGACGCGGCTACTTCTTCGAGCCCACCGTGATCAGCGACGTGCCGATGACCGCGCGCGTGATGAGCGAGGAGATCTTCGGGCCGGTTGCCCCGATCACGACGTTCCGCACCGAGGCAGAGGCGATCAGCAAGGCCAACAGCACCGAGTACGGCTTGGCGTCCTACGTCTTCACCAACGACCTCGGCCGCGTCATCCGGGTCAGCGAGGGGCTCGAGTACGGCATGATCGGGATCAACCAGGGGATCATCTCCAACCCGGCCGCACCGTTCGGCGGGGTCAAGGCCTCGGGCTTCGGTCGCGAGGGAGGTTTCGAGGGGATCGAGGAGTACCTCGAGACCACCTATGTCGGAATTGCCCCTTAACGAGCCGCCGCGGGTCATCCGTTCGGGTGTCGCCGAGGGCAAACGCCCCCCTCGGGCGGCGCGACCCTGTTGAATCGGTCACATGAGCACGGACGGCCAGACGAACCACCTGTCCATCGCGGGTGACTCGACCGCTGAGCCCGACCCGGAGGCGCCCGACTTCGCGTCGCACTCGCGCAACGTCGGCCGGTTGCGCTCACTCGCAGATGTGCTCGTCGAGACCGACGAGAAGCTGCGGCAGGGCCTGACCGCCGGCTCACGGGTCTGGCCGACCGGGTTCGACGCCCTCGACAACGCCCTGACCGGTGGCTTCCGCTCCGGTGAGCTGGTGCTGCTCGGGGGCCCACAGGGGCTGGGCAAGACCGCGATGGCCCTGCAGATGGTGCGCAACGCCGTCGCGGCCAACCGCAGCGCGATCCTGTTCTCCTACGAGCACGACGCCCACAGCATCCTCGAGCGGCTCATCGCGATCGAAGCCGGCGCCATCAAGGGGATCGAAGCCGTGGGGCTGACCAAGATCCGTGCCGGTTTCGAGGCCCGCCACAGCCGCGCCCGCACCATGCGTGAGCGGTTCGCCGACACCGTGGGTGGCGCCGAGGCGGTCGAGGCCCTCGAGGGCTACGCCGACCGGTTGCACGTCCACACCTCCAGCGGGATGCACACGACCATCGACGCCATCCGCACGGCCGTCAACGAGGTGCTGGAGGCCGACAGCCGTCCTCCCCTCGTCCTGGTCGACTACCTCCAGAAGGTCCCCGTGCCCGGGGTGACCAATGAGGAGGACCGCATCTCCGTCGTCGTCGAGCGGCTCAAGGACATGTCCCTCGAGCTCGGCGTCCCCGTGGTCGCCATCGTCGCCGCCGACAAGTCGAGCCTGGTCGCCGGCCGCCGCATGCGGGTCAACGACCTGCGCGGGTCGTCGGCGCTGGCGTACGAGGCCGACGTCGTGCTGATCCTCAACGACAAGTACGACATCGTCGCCAAGCACCACCTCGTCTACCACCTGGGCAACGCGGAGCGGTTCCGGCACTGGGTCGTCATGTCGATCGAGAAGAACCGCAACGGCGCCGACCACCTCGAGCTGGAGTTCCAGAAGCGGTTCGAGCAGGGCCGCTTCGAGCCCGAGGGCCGGGTCGTCGAGGAGCAGCTCATCGAGGAGCGGGTCTTCCAGAACTAGCCGCACCGGGGTCGGTCCGGCGACCGTGGCGTAGCCCGACGGCTGTAGAACTCCTGCCGGGTGCGGGGCGGCAGGGCCACCTCTAGGGTCGGGACCATGTCTGCTGACCAGCGGCGCATCGCTCGGCTGGCGCTCGCCGTCGTCGTCGGGGCGCTCGTGCTGGTGCTCTGGTGGTGGGCCACTGACGGTTCGCAGGACCGGACCGGTGGCTCCGACCGGGGTGGCGCCGCGTCGACGTCCGCTGCGGCCCCGGGGCCGACCGGCTCCTCGTCGGGGTCCCCGACGCGCCCTGTCCCCGGTTCCGACAGTGGGCTGCCGCTGGTGCGGGCGAGCGACCTGCCGGTGCAGGCCCGGCGCACGCTCGACCTCATCGCGGCTGGCGGGCCCTATCCGTACTCGCGAGACGGGGTGGTCTTCCAGAACCGCGAACGCCTCCTGCCACGCAAGGCCAGTGGCTACTACCACGAGTACACCGTGCCGACCCCGGGTGAGGACGACCGCGGTGCCCGCCGGATCATCAGCGGGCGGGTCGGCGAGCTCTACTGGACGGCCGACCACTATGCGTCGTTCAACGTCATCGTTCCCAGCGGCAGTGAGGGAGGTGCCCCGTGATCCGAGTCCTGGGGCCGGAGGTGCCGATCGCCCAGGTGGTGCGGGAGGCCCAGAGCCGCGGCGCCGACGTGACCGTGGTGCCCGCGGGGTCGACGAAGGCCGAGAGCATCGACCTGTTCGCCGAGGTGCTGCACTTCCCGGACTGGTTCGGGCGCAACCTCGACGCCCTCGCCGACTGCCTGCACGACTACGCGGAGGAGCTGCCCGGGGAGGGTGGTGGCAGCCGGCACCTGGTGTGGGACGGCGTGGCGACCCTGCGGCGGACGCACCCCGAGGGCTACGACGACATCAGCGACGTCCTGGGCGAGGTCACCGCCGACCACGAGGGCTTCTCGGTGACCGTGCTCGACCGCTGAGCCGTCGGCGCCTCCGACCGGCCGCTGGCGGAGGCCGCTACCGTGGGCCAGGTGAGACCCACCAGCGCGAGGGCGGTGCACCTGGTCGTCGCCGTCGTCGCCCTGGCCGCACTGGTCCTGCAGCTCGTCCTGGTGGTCCGAGGTGGTCGGGTCCTCGACGAGACGGCGGTGCCGCCGCTGTCGACCCGCCTGGTCCGCTTCTTCTCCTACTTCACCGTGTTGTCCAACCTCCTCGTGGCCGTGACGTCCACACTGTCGGCCACCGACCCCGAGCGTGACGGCGAGCGGTGGCGGGTGGCCCACACGGCCTCGATGGTGGGGATCACCATCACCGGGCTCGTGCACTGGTTCCTGCTGCGCCCACTGCTCGACCTGCACGGCGCCGACGCGCTGGCCGACAAGCTGCTCCACGTCGTCGTCCCGCTGCTGGCCGTCGTGGCGTGGGTCGTGGTGGGCCCGCGGAGGCGGACCTCCTCGCGCAGCGTCGCGCTCTCCCTGCTGTGGCCGGTCGCGTGGACCGTCTACACGCTGGCGCGTGGTGCGGTGGTCGACTGGTACCCGTACCCGTTCCTCGACGTCGGCGAGCTCGGCTGGGGACGCGTGCTGGTCAACATGGTCGGGATCGCGGTGCTGTTCGCACTGGTCGGCCTGGCCCTCGTGGGAGCCGACCGGGTGCTGGGGCGGCGGTCGACTCGCTCCACATGAGTGACAATGGGGCCGTGACCTCGCAGCGCACCGTCGCCGTCCTCGGCTCCACCGGCTCCATCGGCACCCAGGCCCTCGACGTCATCTCGCGCAACCCCGACCGGTTCCGGGTGGTGGCGCTGTCGGCCGGCTCGAACCTCGAGCTGCTCGCCGAGCAGGCCGTCGCCTTCGAGGTCGACCTCGTCGCCGTGGCCCGTGCGACCCACGAGCAGGTTGCCGAGGCGATCGGTGCGTATGCCGCGCGGGCCGGCCGACCGGCATACCGGCCCCAGGTGGTGGTGGGCGACGACGCCGCCGTGGCGGCGGCCGGGTGCGGCGCCGACGTGGTGCTCAACGGGATCACGGGGTCGATCGGCCTCCGGCCGACGCTCGCGGCGCTCGCGGAGGGCTCGACCCTGGCGCTGGCCAACAAGGAGTCGCTCATCGTCGGCGGGCCTCTCGTCAAGGCCGCGGCCCGGCCCGACCAGATCGTGCCGGTGGACTCCGAGCACTCCGCCATCGCCCAGTCGCTGCGTGGTGGTCGTGCCGCCGAGGTGCGGCGGCTGGTCGTCACCGCCAGCGGCGGGCCGTTCCGGGGACGCAGCCGTGAGTCGTTGCGTGACGTCACGCCGGCCGACGCCCTGGCGCACCCCAACTTCTCGATGGGGCGGGTGATCACCACCAACTCGGCCACCCTCGTCAACAAGGGGCTCGAGGTGATCGAGGCGCACCTCCTGTTCGACATCCCGTTCGACCGGATCGACGTCGTCGTGCACCCACAGCAGATGATCCACTCGATGGTCGAGTTCGTCGACGGGTCGACGATCGCCCAGGCGGGACCCCCGCGCATGCTGGTGCCGATCGCGCTGGGGCTCTCGTGGCCGGACCGGCTCGCTGACGTCGACGTGCCGGTCGACTGGACGCAGGCGCAGTCGTGGGACTTCGAGCCACTCGACGACGAGGCGTTCCCGGCGGTGCGGCTGGCCCGCCAGGTGGGAGAGGCAGGTGGCACCTACCCGGCCGTCTACAACGCGGCCAACGAGGTCGCGGTGGACGCCTTCCACGACGGGCAGCTCGGTTTCGTCGAGATCGTCGACACGGTCGCCCGGGTGGTGGAAGCCCACGGAACCGCGGGCACGGACGGGATCGAATCGGCGACACTGTCCGTTGAGGACGTGATGCGCGCCGATGCGTGGGCACGCGACGAGGCACGGAAGGTGCTGGCTTTGCAGACTGGACGGATGACCGCGACACCGCTGGCGGACACCGAGGGGGCGTGGCGCTGATGACCGTGCTCCTCTACGTGCTCGGCGTGCTGCTGGTGGCGCTCGGCGTCGGCCTGTCGATCGGGCTGCACGAGATCGGTCACCTGGTCCCGGCCAAGAAGTTCGGCGTCAAAGTGACCCAGTACATGGTGGGCTTCGGCCCCACCCTGTGGTCCACCCGTCGGGGCGAGACCGAGTACGGCATCAAGGCGATCCCGCTCGGCGGCTACATCCGGATGATCGGGATGTTCCCGCCGCGACCGGGTGACGCCGAGGGGACGATCCGGGTGTCGAGCACCGGGCGGTTCAGCCAGCTCGCCGACGAGGCGCGGCAGCTGAGCCTCGAAGAGATCAAGCCCGGCGACGAGGACCGCGTCTTCTACAAGCTGTCCGTGCCCAAGAAGGTCGTCGTCATGATGGGCGGCCCGGTGATGAACCTCCTGATCGCCGTGGTGGTGCTCAGCGGGATCGTCACGATCTACGGCCAGGAGGTCGTGAAGGACGGCGCGGTCGTGGCCAGCGTCTCCGAGTGCGTGGTGCCCGCCAGCGCGGCCCCCACGAAGACCACCTGCGCGCCGAGCGACCCGAAGACCCCCGCCTACCTCGCCGGCATCAAGCCCGGCGACCGGCTCGTGTCGGTGGCCGGGCAGCCGATCAAGCGCACGTCCGATGTCGGCAAGCTGATCCGACCCCGGGTGGGGCAGGAGACCCCGGTGGTCGTGCTCCGGGACGGCGTCGAGCAGACCCTGCAGGTCACGCCGATCCGCAACACGATCCAGCAGGTCGCGCCGGACGGCACGCCACTCGTCGACGACGCCGGCGACCCGGTCGTGGTCAACGCCGGCTTCCTCGGGGTCTCGTCCGCCGCCGTGACGGCCCGCGAGCGCCAGTCCATCACCGTCGTCCCCGGGATCGTCGGCTCCTACGTCGGGCACGTGGGGGAGCTGTTCCTGCACCTCCCGCAGCGGATGGTCGACGTGGCCCAGGCCGCCTTCGGGTCCGAGGCCCGCGACCCCAACGGCCCACAGTCCGTGGTCGGCGTCGGCCGCACCGCAGGCGAGGTCGCCTCCGGACAGATCGACGGGCTGGACACCAGCCTCGGGGGTCGGCTCGCGACGATCTTCTCGCTGATGGTGGGCCTCAACATCGCCCTGTTCGTCTTCAACCTGATCCCGTTGCTGCCGCTGGACGGCGGTCACGTCGCGGGCGCGCTGTGGGAGGGGCTCAAGCGCCAGTCCGCCCGCCTGCTCAAGCGCCCCGACCCGGGTCACGTCGACGTCGCCAAGGCGCTGCCGGTGGCGTATGCCGTGTCGTCCGTGCTCATCGTGATGTCGGCGTTGCTGATCTACGCCGACCTCGTCAAGCCGGTCAAGCTCGGCTGAGCCGTCACTGGGGTCTGGGCGTTTCAGCCCTCGATCCGCAACGCCTCGACGGGGGCCACCGCCACCGCTCGCCGGGCGGGTCGCCGCGAGGCCACGAGCACGAGGACCACGCCGGACGCTGCGATGGCCACCAGGGCGGTCACCGGTAGCCCCCAGACGATGCCGGGTGACTGCGAGCCCACGAGCGACTGCGCGCCCAGGCTGCCGTAGACCAGGCCCAGCAGGATGCCGAAGGCCACGGCCGACGCGGAGAGCGCCACCGACTCCTTGGTGATCATGGTCCGCACCTGGCGTTGCGTGAAGCCCAGTGAGCGCAGCAGGCCGATCTCCCGGTGTCGCTGGATCACGGTGAGCGACATGGTGCTGACGAAACCGACCGCGGCGATCACCGACGAGATGACGATGATGCAGATCATCACCGTCGACGTCACGGCCAGCATCTGGCTCGCCTCCGCCCGGCGGGCCGGGTCGAGCTCCCAGGCGGCGACCGAGTGCTGCAGCGCCGACGTGCCGGACGCGAAGGTCGTGACGAGGGCGACCCCGACGACCAGGCCCATGGTGGAGCGGGTGGTGCGCAGGGGGTCGAGCACCGCGTTGCGCCGGGCCACCAGGCTGGCCGGGTCGCGTCCGAGGAGTCGGCTCGCCGCAGCCACCACGCGGGGGATGACGAACCGTGCCCCGATGAGGAAGCCGGTGCCCGACCCGGCGGCCCCGAAGAAGGCCACCACGAAGCCGGCGCCGGGGTTGCTCTCGCCGAGCAGGGCCCCGAGCCCGAGCACGACCAGACCGCCGACGATGCCGATGGCACCCACGGCGGCTCGCAGCACGGAAGCCCTCCGACGCGGCGGTCGGTCGGCCATCGTCCCGGCCAGTGCGGTCGCCGGAGACACCCCGAGCACGACCCGTGAGCCGAGCCACCCTGCAGCCGTCGCCGCCACGCTGATGGCCGCGAGGGCCACCAGCAGCTGGCCGCTGAACCACGGGTAGTCGGCGCGGGGGAGAGTCCCGCGCGCGACGAGCACCGCCCGGACCAGGTGCGTCAGGCCCGTGCCCACGACCAGCCCGAGACCGGCACCGGTGACGCCCACCGAAGGCGTGCCGCGCATGACCGAGGTGCGCAGGTCGCGCCCGCTGGCGCCGAGGAGACGCAGCAGCGCGATGTGGCGCAGTCGTCCTGACACGACGGTGTCCACGGCGTTGACGATCACGACCGCGCCGACATACAACGCGATGAGGATGAACACCCCGGCGACCACGGACAGGAAGACTCCCGCGGCGGCGCCTCCGTCCTCGGTGGAGCTCATCGCGGTGAGGATGGTCGAGGTGGTGATGAGGGTCGCCGCGTAGGCGCCGCACAGCGCGGCGACGAGGCCGACCGTGCCGAGCTCCCGCAGTGACCCCAGGGTGAGCTGGTGCCGGGTCACGCCGCGCCGACCTCGAAGCCGATCAGCAGGTCGGCGATCTGCTGGGGCGACAGCGGGCCGTGGTCACCGACCAGACGGCCGTCCGCGATGACGAGGATACGGTCGGCGTACGACGCGGCCACCGGGTCGTGGCTCACCATCACGATCGACTGGCCGTACTCGCGAGCAGCGGTGCGCAGGAGGGTGAGCACCTCACGCGAGCTGCGCGAGTCGAGGTTCCCGGTCGGCTCGTCGGCGAAGATCACCGCCGGTCGCGAGGCAAGTGCCCGTGCGATCGCGACGCGCTGCTGCTGCCCGCCCGACAGCTCGCTCGGGCGGTGGGTCACGCGGTCGGCCAGCCCGAGGGTGTGCACCAGGTGGTCGATCCACTGCCGCTCCTCGGCGCCGACGCGTCGGCCGGCCAGCTCGAAGGGCAGGAGGATGTTCTCGTCCACCGAGAGGGTCGGCACGAGGTTGAAGGCCTGGAAGACGAAGCCGACCTGGCTGCGACGAAGTCGTGTCCGCGCGTCGTCCCCCAGCTGCGAGAGCACGGCTCCGCCGAGCACCACGTCGCCCTCGGAGACGTCGTCGAGGCCGGCCGCCACGTTCATCAGGGTGGACTTGCCGGACCCGGACGGACCCATGACGGCGGTGAAGTCGCCTGTGCGGATGTCGACGCTGACGCCGTCGAGGGCGATGACGGCACCGGAGCCTTCTCCGTAGGTCCGGGACACCCGGCGGAGGGACACGACGGGCCGGATTTCGTTGTCCTGCAATGAGTTCGAGATCATGCGGATCACGCTAGGTAGTGGTGCAGGGGCGGCGCGTCAGGCCACGGACGGATTCGTGATCCTCCGCAAGAGGTATGCCGGGTGGTCCCGGTGGTCTCAGAGGAGGCCGTGCTCGTAGGCGTAGACGACGAGCTGGACCCGGTCGCGCAGGGCGAGCTTGGTCAGGATGCGTGACACGTGCGTCTTCACGGTCGCCTCCGACAGGAACTCGGCCGCCGCGATCTCGGCGTTCGAGAGGCCGCGGGCGGCCTGCAGGAGGATCTCCCGCTCACGAGGGGTGAGTCGCTCGTAGTCGTCGCCGGGCGTCGAGCCCAGCCGCCGGCGGAAGCGCTCGAAGACCGCCTGCGTCGCCCCGGCCGCGACCACCTGCGTGCCGTCCGCGACCGCCCTGATCGCGGCGAGCAGCAGCTCGGGCCGCGACTCCTTGAGCACGAACCCACTCGCGCCGGCCTCGATCGCATCAGCCACCAGCTCGTCGAGGTCGAACGTCGTGAGGACGAGCACCCGTGGCGCCCGGTCGCCGAGCTCGGTCACGAGCTGCCGGGTCGCGGCGACGCCGTCGACGGTCGGCATCCGGACGTCCATGAGCACGACGTCCGGCTGGCTGCGCTCGACCAGGGCCAGGGCGTCGGCGCCGTCACCGGCCTCGCCGACCACCTCGAGGTCGTCCTGGCTCCCCACCACCATGGCGATCCCGGCTCGGAACAGTGCCTGGTCGTCGACGAGGGCCACCCGGATCGTCACGGGTCCACCCCGTCCGCCCGTGGGGCGTCGGCAGGCTCGTCGTCGGTGGGTGACGGGGCGACGACCGGGTTGCGGGGCACCTGCACGCGGACCACCCAGGAGCCGCCCTCGGGCCCGGCCCGGAAGGTGCCGCCGGCGACGGTCGTCCGCTCAGCCATGCCGACCAGGCCGTGGCCGGTGCCCGTCGGGAGCGCCGCACCGCCTCCGGCCGACCCCGGCGGCTGGTCCCGCAGGCGATTGGTCACGGTGAGACGGTATCCGTCCGTCCAGTCCTGCTCGACGCGCACGGGCGCCCTCAGGTCGCCGTGCTTGAGCGCATTGGTCAGCGACTCGGCGAGCAGGCGGTGGGCCGTGAGGGCGACCAGTGGCGACTCGTCACGCTCTCCGTGTTCCTCGACCCGGAGGTCCATCCCCGACGTGCGCATCCGATCGATGACCTCCGACTGCTGGGCGAATCCCGGGGTGCTCGGAGCCAGGGCCGGATCGCGCAGCTGCGCGACGATGGTCCGCAGGTCGGTGATGGCGGCCCGCGCGGTCTCGCCGATCACCTCGAGGGCGCGTTCGGCTCCCGCCGGGTCGTGGCTCAGCCCGTACCTCGCACCGTCGCTCTGAGCCGCGACGACGGCCCACGAGTGGGCGACGACGTCGTGCATGTCCGCGGCGATGCGTCGGCGTTCCTGCTCCACGTCGTAGAGGTCCGAGAGGCGTCGGCGCTCGGCCGCCTCGAGCTGCGCGTCGACCCTGGCCTGCACCCCCTGCCGGTTCTGCCACCGCACGAAGCCGGCGACCCAGCCGCCCCCGGCCACCACCGCGGTGAGGGCCGCGAAGCCCGCCGAGAGGGCGACGGTGGTCAGGGCGGTTGCCGACGGTCGCGGTTGGAAGGACATGAAGGTCCCGGCCACGACGGTGGCGACGGCTGCGCAGGCCAGGCCCCACCGTCGCACGCCCCGCGAACGGTGCGCGCCGAGGGTGAAGAACAGCACGGCATACCCGGGGTCGGCGAGGTAGGCCACCTGACCAGACGCGACCTGGAGCACGGCCGCGCCGATGGCGACGACCGACATGGCCTGCCACGAGAGGCGGCGCAGGGCCAGGGCGACGCCCACGAGGGCGGCCGCGATCCCGGCGGCCACCCCGATGGTGGCGTGGAGGGGGCCCAGGAGGGCCGCGAGGACGAGCCCGACGCTGACGTCGAGGAGCACCTGCCGACGGCTCGGCCGCTCGTCGCCCCACACGTCGGTCACCGGTCAAGGCTAGGCCGCCACGCCCGGCCCGGAGTCAGTCTGCCGATGGACCCGCGGTAGTCCCTGCGACGGACCCGGCCGGGGTGCGCGGCGCGGTGCCGGCGCGGCATACCGGATAATGGGACGCATGACTGTTGGACTCGGTATGCCGGCTCTGCCCCCGCCCGTGCTCGCGCCCCGCCGCAAGACGCGCAAGATCAAGGTCGGCAAGGTCGAGGTCGGCGGGGACGCCCCCATCTCGGTGCAGTCGATGTGCACGACCCCCACCACCGACATCAACGCGACGCTGCAGCAGATCGCCGAGCTGACCGCGTCGGGCTGCGACATCGTGCGCGTCGCCTGCCCGAGCCAGGACGACGCCGACGCCCTGCCGGCGATCGCGCGGAAGTCGCAGATCCCGGTGATCGCCGACATCCACTTCCAGCCCAAGTACGTCTTCGCCGCGATCGACGCGGGCTGTGCCGCGGTGCGCGTCAACCCGGGCAACATCCGCAAGTTCGACGACCAGGTCAAGCAGATCGCTGCGGCCGCGAAGGACGCAGGCGTCTCGATCCGGATCGGTGTGAACGCCGGCTCGCTCGATCCGCGCCTGCTGGAGAAGTACGGGAAGGCGACGGCCGAGGCGCTCGTCGAGTCCGCGGTCTGGGAGGCGTCACTCTTCGAGGAGCACGACTTCCACGACTTCAAGATCTCGGTGAAGCACAACGACCCGGTCGTCATGGTGAAGGCCTACGAGATGCTGTCCGAGCGGGGCGACTGGCCGCTGCACCTCGGCGTCACCGAGGCCGGCCCGGCGTTCCAGGGCACCATCAAGTCGGCGACGGCCTTCGGGGCGTTGCTGTCCAAGGGGATCGGCGACACGATCCGCGTCTCGCTGTCCGCGCCTCCGGTCGAGGAGGTCAAGGTCGGCAACCAGATCCTCCAGTCGCTGAACCTCAAGCCGCGCAAGCTCGAGATCGTGTCGTGTCCCTCGTGCGGACGCGCCCAGGTCGACGTCTACAAGCTCGCCGACGAGGTCACCGCCGGGCTCGAGGGCATGACCGTCCCGCTCCGGGTCGCGGTGATGGGCTGTGTCGTCAACGGACCGGGGGAGGCCCGCGAGGCCGACCTCGGTGTCGCGTCGGGCAACGGCAAGGGCCAGATCTTCGTCAAGGGTGAGGTCATCAAGACCGTGCCCGAGAGCCAGATCGTCGAGACGCTGATCGAAGAGGCGATGCGCATCGCCGACGAGATGGGTGAGCCGATCGACGAGGCCAGCGCCGGAGCGCCGTCGGTCACCGTCGGCTGACCAGCCGGTCAGGACTTCTCGGCAGCCCAGCCTCCGAGGGCTTCGATCGCCGCGCGCAGGGCGAGACCGCGATCGGTCAGCGCGTAGGCGCGCGTGTTGTGCTTGAGGGGTATGCGGTAGAGCACACCGGCCGCTTCGAGCTCGCGCAGGCGGGTGGCGAGCATGTTCGTCGGCGCCCCGAGGTCGCGCTGCAGGTCGCCGTAGCGCTGCGGCCCGTCGAGCAGTCGCTCGACGATGAGGAGGGCCCACCGGCTCCCGACGATGTCGAGGGCCGCTGCCAGGTCGCTCACTCGGTGGCGTCGGTGTTCGGCTTCATCCAGAACGGTGAGTAGTGGTAGCCGTCCGGGTCGTCGAACTGGCGCTGGTACATGAAGTCGTAGTCGTCGGTGTCGCCGACCCGGCCACCCGCGGCACCGGCGCGCTCGACGATCTCGTCGACCGCCGCACGACTGCCGAGGTCGAACGAGACGGTGACCTTCGAGGGGGTGCCGGGGCCGCCGACGAGCTCCTCGGAACCGCCGATGCTGGCGTACATCTCGCGGCTGCCGAGCATGACGTACTGCTCCGGCGCGATCGAGAAGCACGACACGTTGTGGTCGGACATCTCGGGGTTGAGGGTCCACCCGAGGGCGGTGTAGAAGGCGGTCGCACGCTCGACGTCGTCGACGGGACAGGTGATGAAGAGGCTCATGGCGGCATACTTGCAAAATGCAAGTGGCCCGTCAAGGCCGTCCCGGCGCCGACGACCGCTGGACTTCTGGGGACATTGCTGCGCGCACCGGCCCTCCACGACCTAGGCTGACGGGGTGCTGCGCACTCGTAACCCGGTCCACGCGCTGTCGCCCTCGGACCGCGACGCCGCCCTGGAGGTGTGCGCGCGCAACCTCCCGGCCAACGTGTTCGTGGCGGCGCGGCTGCTCGAGGGCGTGCTCAGCACCCAGCCCGGCACCGTGCTCGGCCACAAGGTGGGCGGCACCCTGGAGTCACTGTGCTGGTCGAGCGCCAACCTCGTGCCCGTCGAGGCTGACGACCTCACCATCAGCTTCTTCGCCGACCGGGTCCGTCGCTGGCGACGGCACTGCGCCTCGGTGCTAGGGCCGTCTGAGCAGGTGACCGAGCTCTGGCGCCTCCTCGAGCCGTCCTGGGGCCCGGCCCGGGCGGTGCGCACCCACCAGCCGTTGATGAGCACCATGGACCGGCCCTCGGCTCTCGGGGTCGAGCTCGACCCGCGCGTGCGTCCGGCGACCGAGGACGAGGTCGACCTCGTCCTCCCGGCCGCGGCGCACATGTTCGAGGGCGAGATCGGCTACCCACCCTTCACCGGGAGCGGCGCGGCATACCGGTCCGCCCTCCTCGCGCTGATCGACCGCGGCCACACCTTCGTCGCCATCGAGGACGGCGCGGTGATCTTCAAGGCTGACGTGGGCTCGGTCGCGCTCGGGTGCGCCCAGCTGCAGGGGGTGTGGCTCGCGCCCCACCTGCGCGGCCGTGGGCTGGCGGTGCCGCTGATGGCGTCGGTCGTCGAGCAGGTCATGGAGACGCGCGCGCGCTGGGTCACGTTGTATGTCAACGACTTCAACGAGAGTGCCCGCGCGACCTACCGCAAGGTGGGGTTCGAGGACGTCGGCTCGTTCTCGACCGTGCTGCTCTAGGGCGACCGGACGCACCCACGCAGATGGATCCCTCCCTGGAGTCCGAGCCCCGCCCCGAGACGCCCGCCGCTGGAAACGCCCTTCTCTGGATGACGTCGTCCCTGTTGGCCTTCGGGATCTTCTTGGTGGCGATCCCGGGCAGGGACCCCGCCGGGCGTGCCTGGCTCTGGATCGGGCTCGTCCTGCTGGTCGTCGGAGGAGTCTCGTCGGCGCTCGCGGCGCGGGCCCGATGGACCTACCTGCGGGACCGCCGCGGGGACTGACAGGATGACGGGATGCCTCGCACCGTCGCCCCGCTGACCAAGGACATCATCGGCCTGGCCGGCCTGTTCATCACGTCCGGCACCACCCACCTGGTCAAGCCCGAGGTCTTCGACCCGCTGGTGCCCGACGTGCTGCCACGTCGCCGCGAGATCATCATCGCCTCCGGCGTCGCGGAGCTCGCCTGCGCCGCCGGGTTGCTGCACCCGCGCACGCGTCGGTATGCCGGCCTGGCCAGCGCCGCCCTCCTCGTCGCCATCCTCCCGGGCAACGTCCAGATGAGCGCCAACCACGGCAAGCGCGCCCAGCGCAAGGGCACCCCGCAGGCGCAGGCTGCCTTCGCGGGCACGCTGGCCCGGCTCCCGCTCCAGCTACCCCTGATCCGCACCGCCCTGAGGGCAGCCGGGCGTCGCTAGTACAGCCCCGTCGAGTACTGGTCGCCGTAGTAGCGCTCCAGCTCCTCGATGGAGTCCTCGGGTCGCTCGAGGGCCTTGGCGATCTGCGGCCGCGAACCCACCGCCATCGGGTCCCAGGACTGCGGGTACCACAGCTTGCCGCGCATGAAGGCCTTGGCGCAGTGCCCGAACACCTCGTCGACCTCGACGACCAGCGCCAGCACCGGACGGTGGCCCTGCACCACCATGTGGTCGAACCACGGTGCGTCGGACACCAAGTGCGCCCGGCCGTTGATCCGCAAGGTGTCGCCGCGACCCGGGATGAGGAACAGCAGACCCACGTGCGGGTTGGCCAGGATGTTCTTGTAGCCGTCGGCGCGCTTGTTGCCGAGCCGCTCGGGGATCGCGATCGTCGTGTCGTCGAGCACCTTGACGAAGCCGGCCGGGTCCCCCTTCGGCGACACGTCACACTGCCCGTCCGCGTCCGACGTCGCGACGAGGCAGAACGGCGACGCCGCGAGCCAGTCGCGGTCGAGCTGGTGCAGCGCGGGACGTGCCTTGTCGCGGACGCGGGGAAGTGGCTCACCCAGCAGGTCCACCAGCTCCTGCACGGACTCGATGCGGCTTGGCTCCACCATGGCACTCACTCTGCCACCCGTGTGCGGAGTCTTTGAAGCATCCACCCCGCCAGGACGTGGTGGATCCCTCAAAGACTCGGTCTGGGCGGGTCAGGTGGTGGCGAGGGGGAAACCGCGGTGAGCACGCGGCATACCGACGGATATCCTCTGGGGGTTGTCCGCCAACCGAGGAGTGCCCTGTGGCCCTGCGCATGTCGACCCTGTTCCTGCGAACCCTTCGCGAGGACCCGGCCGATGCCGAGGTGCCGAGCCACAAGCTGCTCGTCCGCGCCGGCTACATCCGGCGGGTGAGCCCGGGCATCTACACGTGGCTGCCGCTCGGCCTGCGCGTGCTGCGCAAGGTCGAGAACATCGTCCGCGAGGAGATGGACGAGATCGGCTCGCAGGAGCTGCTGTTCCCGGCGCTGCTGCCCAAGGAGCCGTTCGAGGCGAGTGGTCGCTGGACCGAGTACGGCAACAACATCTTCCGCCTGCAGGACCGCAAGGGCGCCGACTACCTCCTCGGGCCGACCCACGAGGAGATGTTCACCCTCGCGGTCAAGGACATGTACTCGTCCTACAAGGACCTGCCGCTGGCGATCTACCAGATCCAGACCAAGTACCGCGACGAGGCCCGTCCGCGGGCCGGAGTGCTGCGCGGACGCGAGTTCGTCATGAAGGACTCCTACTCCTTCGACATCGACGAGGCAGGCCTCGACAAGTCCTACCAGCTGCACCGCGACGCCTACATCCGGATCTTCGACCGGCTCGGCTTCCACTACGTGATCGTGCAGGCGATGGCCGGCGCCATGGGTGGCAGCAAGTCCGAGGAGTTCCTCGCCACCGCGGAGAACGGCGAGGACACCTATGTCCACTGCCCCAACTGCGGGTATGCCGCGAACGTCGAGGCCGTGCGTGTGCCCGTCCCCGACGCCCTGCCGTATGCCGACGTCCCAGCAGCTCACGCGGAGTCCACCCCGGACACCCCCACCATCGAGACACTGGTGGCGCACCTCAACGCGCACTTCCCCCGCGAGGACCGTCCGTGGGCCGCGGGCGACACCCTGAAGAACGTCATCGTCACCCTCGTCCACCCGGACGGCACCCGCGAGCCGCTCGCGATCGGCGTGCCCGGTGACCGCGAGATCGACGAGAAGCGGCTCGGCGCCCAGGTCGAGCCGGCCACCGTGGAGGCCTTCGAGGAGAAGGACTTCGCCGCCAACCCCGCCCTGGCCAAGGGCTACATCGGTCCCGGCGCCCTCGGGTCGGAGTCGGCCTCCGGGATCCGTTACCTGCTCGACCCCCGGGTGGTCGAGGGCACCCGCTGGGTCACCGGCGCCGACGAGACGGGCAAGCACGTGGTCGACCTGGTCGCCGGACGCGACTTCACCGCCGACGGCACGATCGAGGCCGCCGACGTGCGCCCCGGTGATGCCTGCCCCAGCTGCGGGCACGCGCTCCAGTCGGCGCGGGGCATCGAGATGGGTCACATCTTCCAGCTCGGCACCAAGTACACCGAGGCGCTCGACCTCAAGGTGCTCGACCAGCACGGCAAGCTCCAGACCGTGATCATGGGCTCCTACGGCGTCGGCGTCTCGCGCGCCGTGGCCTGCGTCGCCGAGGGCAACCACGACGAGCTGGGGCTGCGCTGGCCGCGCGAGATCAGCCCGGTCGACGTGCACGTGGTCGCCACCGGCAAGGACGTCACTCGCGACCCCGAGGTCTTCCAGCGGTCCGAGGAGATCACCCGCGCCCTCGAGGCGGCGGGTCTGTCGGTGCTCTACGACGACCGCCAGAAGGTCAGCCCGGGCGTGAAGTTCAAGGACTCCGAGCTGATCGGCGTGCCGACCATCGTCGTCGTCGGCAAAGCCCTGGAGCAGGGCGTCGTGGAGATCAAGGACCGCGCCACCGGTGAGCGGCGCGAGGTCCCGGTCGACCAGGCCGTCACCGAGATCGTCCGCGAGGTCCGCGGCAGCGGCGCCTGATGGGCGGCACCTCCTCGACGCCAGCACCCCGGGCGGTCATCTTCGACTGGGGCGGCACGCTCACCCCCTGGCACACCGTCGACCTGCCCCAGCAGTGGCGCGTCTTCGCCCGCGAGGTCCACGGGTTGCCCGTCGAGGACCCCGCCATGCCGGTGGACGAGCTGGCCGAGGCCGACTCGCTCGCGATCCGCATCCACCAGGCCGAGGAGCGGGCCTGGGCACGAGGCCGCGACACGCATGAGAGCGCCTCGATCGAGGCGATCCTCGCGGACGCCGGTGTGGACGCGGAGCACGACCGGCACCTGCTGGCGCTCGCGGCCTACCGGCGGTTCTGGGAACCGCACACCCACACCGACCCGCAGGTGCGACCCCTGTGGGAGGGGCTGCGCGACCGCGGCCTCAAGGTGGGAGTGCTGTCCAACACGATCTGGAGCCGCGACTACCACCGTGAGGTGTTCCAGCGCGACGGCGTGCTCGACCTCCTCGACGGTGACGTGTACTCGTCCGAGATCCATGTCGTGAAGCCGCACCCGGAGGCCTTCCTCGCGGCGTGCGGGGCGGTTGGCGTGCAGCCGGAGGAGGCGGTCTACGTCGGCGACCGGCTGTTCGAGGACGTGCACGGTCCGCAGCAGGTCGGCATGCGCGCGATCTGGGTGCCGCACAGCGACATCCCGGCGGGACAGATCGTCGAGGTGGAGGTCACCCCCGACGCGCAGGCCCACGAGCTGCTCGACGTCCTCGACATCGTCGACGGCTGGCTGGGCAGGTAGGTGACCGACCTCGACCTGACCACCCTGCTCCTGATGGCCCTGGCCGGCTTCGGGGCCGGGTGGATCGACGCCGTCGTCGGGGGCGGCGGCCTCGTGCAGCTCCCGGCCCTGCTGCTCGGGTTCCCGGGTGCGACCCCCGCGCAGCTGCTCGCCACCAACAAGATCGCCTCGATCTTCGGCACGACGACCAGCTCGATCACCTACTGGCGCAGGGTGCGTCCCGACCTGCGGACCGCGCTGCCGATGGCGGGCGTGGCCTACGTCGGGGCGGTGGGTGGTGCCCTGATCGGTCTGCACATCCCCAAGACCGCGTTCAACCCGGTGATCCTGGTGATGCTGGTGGTGGTCGGCGCCTACACGGTCGCCAAGCCGTCACTGGGCCACGAGACCGCGCTGCGCTTCGACGGCCACCGGCACACCGTCGTCGCGATGCTGACGGGTTTCGTGATCGGCGTGTACGACGGGGCGCTCGGTCCCGGCACGGGGTCGTTCCTCGTCTTCGCGCTCGTGGGGCTGATGGGCTACGCGTTCCTCGAGGCCAGTGCCAAGGCCAAGATCGCCAACTTCGCCACCAACCTCGGAGCGCTGACCGTCTTCGTGCCCGGGGGCCACGTGATGTGGAAGATCGGGCTGGTCATGGCGGTCGCCAACATCGCCGGCGGCTACGTCGGGGCACGGACCGCGGTCGCCCGGGGGAGCCGGTTCGTGCGGGTCGTCTTCGTGGTCGTGCTGGTGGCGTTCATCGTGCGGATCGGCGGCTCGGTGCTGGGCGTCTGGAGCTGATCCAGCCTCTGGAGGGGGGGTGGCTCGGAGGTCGGCGAGGTTCAGCAGCCAGTCATGGCTGGTGCACAGCAAACACCCAGACTGCGACCGCACAGTCTCCTTGTGACCACGATCGACCTGCCCCCTGCGATGGCCTCCGCCGCCTCGCCCGCAACCCGCCCCCGGGTGGCGCCGCGGCCCGTCCCGCGCTGGTGGCGGGACGCCTCGGTGACCGCCTTCTGGCTCGTGCTCCTCTTCGTCACCGCCCTGTGGGTCGCCCACGGGGGAGTCCAGGACCTCGGCTCGCTCTCCGGGGCGCTCACCTCAGTGGGCCGGCTCACCGGCCTCGTGGCGTCGGCTCTCCTGCTGGTGCAGGTCTTCCTGATGGCGCGGATCCCGTGGTTCGAGCAGGCCTGGGGGCAGGACGAGCTGGCGCGCACCCACCGCCTCGTCGGCTTCACCTCGTTCAACCTGCTGTGGGCGCACATCGTGCTGATCACCCTCGGCTACGCCGCCGCCTCGACGCTGGGCCTCTGGGGCACGATCGTCGACTTCGTCCTCAACTACCCCGGCATGCTGCTCGCCGTCGCGGGCACCGTCGCCCTCTGCTTGGTGGTGGTCACCTCGGTCCGCAAGGCCAGGCGCCGGCTGCGTTACGAGTCGTGGCACCTGATCCACCTCTACGGCTACCTCGGTGCGGGGCTGGCGCTGCCGCACCAGCTGTGGACCGGCCAGGAGTTCCTCGCCTCCACCGCCTCGACCGTGTTCTGGTGGAGCCTGTATGCCGCGTGCGCCGCCTCCGTCCTCGTCTTCCGCGTCGGGCTGCCCCTGGTGCGCTCGCTGCGCTCGCCGTTGCGGGTGGTCGCCGTGCACGAGGAGGCTCCAGGGGTGACCTCGGTCGTCGTCGGCGGCCCTGGGGTGGCGGCCCTGCGGCCCGCGGCCGGCCAGTTCTTCCAGTGGCGCTTCGTGGACGGACCGGGCTGGACCCGGGCCAACCCCTACTCGCTCTCCGCGGCTCCCGACGGGCAGCACCTGCGCGTCACCGCGGCTCACGTCGGGGAGGGGACCCGCCGCCTGGCCGCACTGCGACCGGGCACCCGCGTCCTCGTCGAGGGCCCCTACGGTCGGCTGCACGCGGGTGTTCGCACCCGGCAGAAGGTGCTGCTGATGGGAGCCGGGATCGGCATCACCCCGATCCGGGCCATGCTGGAAGACCTGGAGCAGGGCCCGGGCGACGTCGTCGTGGTCCATCGGGCCAGCTCACGCGACCAGCTCGTCCACGGGCGGGAGCTCGTCGAGCTGGCAGGGGCCCGTGGCGCGCGCTACGTCACGGTCGAGGGCCGCCGCGTCCCGGGCCGTGACACCTGGCTCCCGGCCTCGGCCGCCCACCTCAGTGATGCCGAAGCGCTGGCCCAGCTCGTGCCCGACGTCGCCGAGCGCGACGTGTTCCTCTGCGGCGCCCCCGCCTGGATGGACGCCGCCCGCCGGGCGGCCCTGGCGTGCGGGGTGCCGGCCGCCCACATCCACCTCGAGCGGTTCGAGTACTAGGAGCTCCCATGCGACGCATCACCCTGTGGGTGCTGTCCACCCTGACGACCCTCGTCCTCCTGTTCAGCTACCACACCTCGACCGGCGGGTCCGGGACCACGCTGGCGGCCGGCACCTCGGTGCAGGCGCCGGCCGCGTCCGGCAGCGACTCGGGTTCGGCGGACTCCGGTGGGTCCGACCCGGGTTCGACCGACCCGGGTTCGACCGACTCGGGTGCGACCGACTCGGGTGCGACCGACTCGGGTGCGACCGACTCGGGCAGCTCGGCGGGCGCCACCTACACCGGCGACTCGGTCCAGACCCGCTGGGGGCCGGTGCAGGTCCGGATCACCGTCGTCGACGGGAAGATCACCGCCTCCGAGGCCATCGTCTACCCGAACGGCAACCACGAGGACGAGCAGATCAACTCGTTCGCCCTCCCCGTCCTCAACCGGGAGGCCGTCGACCAGCAGAGCGCGGACATCGACATGGTGTCCGGCGCGACCGTGACGTCCGAGGGCTATCTGTCCTCGTTGCAGTCGGCGATCGACCAGGCCCACCTGTGAGCGCCGTGATCACCCGGGCGCCGCACCCGCAGGTCACCACCGGCGCGCGGCGGGCCTTCGTCGAGCAGGTCATGGGTCTGCCGGTCTCCGTGCACGTGCGCGGCGACGTCGAGCGACCCGAGCTGCTCACCGCCGTGCAGCAGGTCTGGGGGGTCCTGCACCGGGTCGACGCGGTGTTCAGCACCTGGCGCACCGACAGCGAGCTGATGCGCCGGCGGCGCGGGGAGCTCGCCCCCGAGCTGGCGCATCCATGGCTGTCCGAGGTCGACCGGCTCTGCCTCGAGGCCGAGCAGCGCACCGGGGGACTGTTCAGCGCCGCCTTCGACGGCGCCCACCACGACCCCACCGGGCTGGTGAAGGGCTGGGCCGTCGAGCGGGCGGCCCGGCACCTGAGGCACGTCCCCGGCATCTCCTGGTGTGTCAACGCCGGCGGCGACCTGCTCGCCGGCGCCGGACGGGACGCCGCGCCGAGCCAGTGGCTGATCGGGGTCGAGGACCCGCGGGCGCAGGGCGCGGTGGTGGCCACGGTCGCGCTGCGCAGCGGCGGCCTGGCGACCTCGGGGGCGGCTGCCCGGGGCGCGCACGTCGTCGACCCGCGCTCCGGTGTCGCGATCGACCGCGACGGCTCGGCCACCGTCTGGGGGCCCAGCCTGCTCTGGGCTGACGTGTGGGCGACGGCGCTCTACGTCGACCCGCCGGTCGGTGCGGCGGCGCTGGAAGGCGCCGACCCGGCATACCGGTCGCTGGTGCTCTGAGCAGACCGGCGGCGAGTGTCCGTCTGACACAGTGGGGACGTGCAGGTCTGGTACGCGAGCTACGGGAGCAACCTGCGTCGCGACCGCTTCCTCCACTACATCGCGGGTGGGCGGCCCGAGGGCGCGAGCCGCACGTATCCCGGGGCCCGTGACCGCACACCGCCGGTGGACGACCGACCGCTGACCCTGCCGGGCGCGATGTTCTTCGGGTGGGAGTCGCCGACCTGGGGCGGCGGGATCGCGTTCTACAACGCTGACTCGGAGGGGCCGACGCTGGCCCGCGCCTACCTCGTGAGCGACCAGCAGTTCGCCGACGTGGCCGCGCAGGAGATGCACCGGCAGCCGGGGGACGACCTCGACCTCGGCCAGGTCCTCGAGCACTCGCGACACGACCTGGGGCCCGGTCGCTACGAGGCGCTGCACCTCGTGGGTGAGCTCGAGGGAGCGCCGGTGTTGACCTTCACCACCCCGGATCCGGCTGCGCTGCAGCTGAACTCGCCCACCGCGGCCTACCTTCGGATGATCGTTGCCGGTCTGCGCGAGACGCACGGATCGTCTGACGACGAGGTGCTGGACTACCTCCTCGCCCGACCGGGGCTCGGCGACGAGTGGTGGCGGGATCGACTGGCCGGGCTGCTCAGCGGCTGAGTGCCGTCGTGAGCCCCGCGACGTCGGTGACCGGTGCGTCGCACACGAAGCCACGACACACGTATGCCGCCGCGTGGCCGTCGACGAGGGGCCGGTCGGCCAGGAGGGGGATGCCCGCTGCGTCAGGTTCGCCCTGCACCAGGACCAGGCCGGGGGACGTGGCCGCGCGGGCGGTGGCGAGCAGCGCCTCGGCGTCGGCGTCGGCGCCCACGACGGCGACCTGGAGTGGTCCGGCCAGCGCCGCCTCGGCCACAGCCAGCGCCCAGCCACCGAAGCGGGGGTCGCGGCTGGCGAGCTGACCCGACGCGTCGAGTGCCGCCTCGGCGCGCTCCCGCAGGCCGGAGTCGCCAGTCAGCGCCGAGCAGGTGAGCAATGCGCCGGCGAGCGACGACTGCCCGGACGGCTCGGCGTTGTCGGCGGCACTGCGTGGCCGGGTGAAGAGTGCCTCCGCGTCGTCGCCGGTGTCGTGGAAGCCGCCGTCGTCAGCAGCGAACCTGGCCACGGCCGTGCCGAGCAGCTCGCGCGCGGTGGCGAGCCAGCGAGGGTCGCCCGTGGTCTGGTGGAGCGCCAGCAGACCCTCGGCGAGGTTGCCGTAGTCGTCGGCCACTCCCGCCGCCGTGCCGACGGAGCCGTGGCGCGACGTGCGCCGCAGTCGTCCGTCGACCAGGTGGGTGGTGACGACGAACTCGGCGCACCGCACCGCTGCATCGACGAGGTCGGCGCGGTCGAGGAGGGCGCCGGTGTCGGCCAGCGCGGCGATCGCCAGGCCGTTCCACGACGTGACCACCTTGTCGTCGCAACCGGGTTGGGGGCGCTGTCGCCGAGCCTCGAAGAGCCGGGTCCGGGTCGCTGCCCACCACGCTGCGTCGTCGGGGTCGGTGAGCAGCTGGAGCGTCGACGAGCCGTGCTCGAACGTGCCCTGGTCGGTGACCGAGAGCAGCGCAGCGGCCCGCGCACCGTCCTCCTCGCCGAGCACCTCGACGAGCTGGGCAGGCGTCCACGCGTAGGTGAGCCCTTCGACCCCGTCGGTGTCGGCGTCCAAGGCGGAGGCGAAACCGCCCTCGGGAGTGCGGAGGTCGCGCAAGAGGAAATCGGCCGTCTCCAGAGCCACCCGTCTGGCCAGTGGGTCACCGGTGGCCCGGTGCAGGTGGGTGTGGACGCGCAGCAGCTGCGCGTTGTCGTAGAGCATCTTCTCGAAGTGGGGGACCACCCAGTGGGCATCGACGGAGTAGCGCGCGAAGCCGCCGCCCAGCTGGTCGTAGATGCCTCCCCGCGCCATCGCCTCGCAGGTGCTGGCGGCCATGGCGAGGGCGTCGGGCGAGCCGGTGCGCCCGTGGTGACGGAGCAGGAACTCGAGCACCATCGACGGCGGGAACTTCGGCGCGCCCCCGAAACCCGCTGCGGCGTGGTCGAACTGGCCCCGCAGCTGGGACACCGCCGTGTCGAGTGCGCCCTCGTCCAGCCTGCGGCCCGTCGTGGGCGCCGAGATCTCGCGCAGGCGGCTCGCGATGTGGGCGCCACTGTCGAGCACCCTGTCGCGCTGCGTGGTCCAGGCATCCTTGGCGCCGGCCAGGAGCTGGAGGAACTGCGGCCTGGGGAAGTAGGTGCCGGCGAAGAACGGGTCGCCGTCAGGGGTCAGCAGACAGGTCATCGGCCAGCCACCGTGGCCGGTGAGTGCGGTGGTGGCCGCCATGTAGACCGCGTCGATGTCCGGTCGTTCCTCGCGATCCACCTTCACCGCGACGAAGTCCGCGTTCACCGCACGCGCTACTTCCTCGTCCTCGAACGACTCGTGCGCCATGACGTGGCACCAGTGGCACGCGGCATACCCGACGCTCAGCAGGACGGGCACGTCACGCTCGCGCGCCTCCTCGAACGCCGCCGGCCCCCACTCCTGCCAGTCGACCGGGTTGTCACGGTGCTGCAACAGGTAGGGCGACGTGGAGTCAGCGAGACGGTTGGCCATGCCTGCCACGCTAGGCCCTCGCATCGTGTTGGGTGGAGGAGGCGGCCGTGCTGCTGGCCACCCTCAACTCTCATTCCGATCGCGTCAAGACTTCCATGAACTCATGGTTGACGAAGAGAAGCTCTCGGCCGACCTTGACCTGGTGCAGCAGACCAGCAGCGACTAGCGAGTGCAGCCACGAGGAGGCGGTCTGACGCGACACGTCGCATCGTTCGACGACCGTGCTGATCCGGCAGTACGGCTGCTCGAACAGCACGGCCAGGAACTGGGCATCGCGTCCACCCGATGTTGCAGCACGGGCTCGCTCTGCGATGTGCTCCTGGCAGGCACGGATGGCTGCGATCTTTCGAGTCGTGGACGTTGCCGATTCACGGACCACATCGAGCATGTAGAGGATCCAGTCGACCCACGCTTCGTCGGCCGTGACCGCTCTGAGCAGTCGGTAGTAGTCGTTCTTCCGGGCAATAATGGCCCGTGACAGGTAGAGGGTCGGGTCCTGCAGCAAGCCTTTATCGATCAACATCAAGATGTTGATGACGCGGCCCGTGCGGCCGTTTCCGTCGTGGAAGGGGTGGATTGCCTCGAACTGGTAGTGGGCCACTGCCATGCGCACCAGGGGGTCGAGATCGTCGTCAGCGTGGACGAAGCGCTCCCAGGCTGACAGCTTTTCGCCGATGAGCGGGGCGCCCTCCGGAGGGGCGTAGACGATCTCGCGCGTGGTTGGATTGGCGATACGCGTCCCAGGGACAGCGCGAACAGCCATCTCCCTTCCCTGCAGTTCGGAGCAGATACGAGCGGCTGTAGCTGCTGTCAGCGGCCGCTGCCTGATCGATTCCACGCCGGCGAACAGGGCGCTTCGGTAGCGCAGCGCCTCCTTGGTGGCGTGATCGCCTCCGCCGAGATCGGCGTGCTTGAACAGCTCGTCTGCCGTGGTGACGATGTTCTCGATCTCAGAGCTGGCCTGTGCCTCGAGCAATGGAAGGGCGTTGAGGAGGATGTTGGGATTGGGGAGCAGGTGTCCGGCTTGGGCGAGAGTGGCGAGAGCGGCGCGGGCCTCGACAGTTGCCTTGAGGACGGCTCTGGGCTCCAGATCGATGTGCACGGGTGGCAACGCAGGTAGGTCGTTGTACGGGGCCTCAGGATTCCAGGGCACGTGTCAACTCCTTCGACTCATCCGCAAAACATGTTAGGAATTTAGAGAAAACTTAACACGTTTCTGCAACGTGTCAGGTGGTTCTACAGGTCGACACGCCGTCGCTCACCGTGGCGCGGGCTCCCAGTCCTCCCGCGTCAGCCGGTAGAGGCGGTGCCGCCGCACCGGGCTGCCCTCGACCACGAGCGGGTGGTCGAAGTCCGCGGTCTCGTCACGCGTCATACCGAGCTTGCGCATCACGCCCTGCGAGCGCTCGTTGCCCGGCACCACCATCGCCACGATCTCGTCCAGTCCCAGCGGCCCGAACCCGTGCGCCACGGACGCGCGGGCGGCCTCCGTCGCATACCCCTTGCCCCACGCGGACCTGGCCAGCCGCCAGCCCACCTCGACGCACGGCGTGAACGCCGCCTCGAACCGCGGGATCGACAGCCCGGTGAACCCGACGAACTCGCCGGTCTCCACGACCTCGACCGCCCACAGGCCCCAGCCGTGCTCGTCGATGAAGCTCGCGATCTGGTCGGCCATCGCGTCGCTCGCCTCGCGGGTCAGGTGCGCGGGAAAGTGCTCCATCACCGCCGGGTCGTCGTTGAGGGCGGCGAACGGCTCGCGGTCCGCGTCCCGCCACTCACGCAGCAGCAGTCTCTCGGTGTGCAGCCGGGTCACCTCGGTCACGTCGTCGGCTCCCTCACATCATCAGGTCGGTCACGTCGTCACCGTACGTCGACCCGGGCCTCTGTCGCAGGACGGCGTGAGGCGTTCACCACTCACCCGCGCAGCGCCGCCCCGCTCGTGACACCGTGGGCTTATGCACGAGGTCGTGGTGGTGGGGGCCGGGCTGGCCGGGCTGACCTGCGCAGTGACGCCGGCCACCACCCTGGCGGCTGCACCGGACGACGAGGACCTCGTCCGCCTGGAGCTGGAGCGACTGTGGTCGACCTCGACCCGGGAGTGGGACCTGCTGGTGCGTCACCACGTGGCTGCGGCCCTGCCTGCCGTCCCACCGCCGCTGGCGCTGCGCCGTCCCGTCGCCCTCGGGGACGGGCGGTTCGTCGCGGGTGACCACCGCGACACCTCCTCGATCCAAGGGGCCATGGCCTCCGGCCGACGGGTCGCCCGTGCCGTGGCCGCCCACCTGGGTGCGACCCGGTGACCACCTCTGCGGGACCGCTGCTCGACCCCGAGGGACCCGGACTGCCCACGCGCCAGATCATGAGCCAGTGGTGGCGCGACGTCGCCTTCCTGCACTGGTCCGTGGAGTCGTCACTGCTCGCGCCGCTGCTCCCGGCCGGGGTGCGGCCCGACGAGTTCGACGGGGCGGCCTGGGTCGGTCTCATCGCCTTCCGGATGGTCGACGCCGGCATCGGCCGCGGGGGCCCGGTGCCCTGGCTCGGGACCTTCCCGGAGACCAACGTGCGGGTCTACAGCGTGGACGACCACGGTCACCACGGGGTCACCTTCCTGTCGTTGGAGGCCTCGCGCCTGCTCGTGGTGCTCGGCGCCCGGCTGGGCTTCGCCGTCCCCTACCAGTGGGCGTCCATGCGCGTCCGCGACCAGGACGGGCCCCCACGCGGTGGCGCCGGCCGCGTGCTCACCTACACGAGCCGCCGGTTTCCCCGTGCCGGCTCGGACGGGCTCTCCCGTCCGAGCTCTCGGCTGACCGTGCGCACGGGCGGGCGACGACTCGACCCCAGCCCGCTGGAGCACTTCCTGACCGCCCGGTTCGGCCTGCACACCCAGGTGGCGGGTAGGGCACTCTGGGTCCCGAACACGCACGCACCCTGGCCACTGCGTTCCGCCGAGCTGGTGGAGCTCGACGACGACCTCGTGGAGGCCGCCGGCCTCGGTGCGGTCGCCCGGACCACCCCGCCAGCCAGCGTGCTGTTCTCCGACGGTGTGCGCACGACGTTCGGGATGCCCCAGCGCCTCACGTGACGGGGCGCTGCCGCGAGCCTCGGTGCCCTTGCCGGTGGTGCGGTCGCGTCCTACTGTCGGCCGTGGGACACCAAGTCGTGTTTCCACGTCTCCGGGAAGGGTGAGAGACGCACGCCGACGACCCGGAAGCGAGAGCCACGTGACAGCAGTGCACGACGCAGGACCCGCACCCCTCCAGCTCGCGGCGCCCTGGGGCGGCACCGGCTGGGTCAGCGACCTCGGCGGGCCGGTGCACTGGGTCGACTACGGCGGCCCGGAGGCCGACGACGCCACCCAGGGGGTGCCGGTCGTGATGGTGCACGGCCTGGGCGGGTCCCATCTCAACTGGGTCGGGCTCGCCCCTGAGCTGTCCGAGCACCACCACGTGTATGCCGTCGACCAGGCCGGCTTCGGGCTGACCCCGGGCACGCCGCAGTCGTCCTCGGTGCACGCCAACGCCGACCTCGTGGCGCGCTTCATCCGTGAGGTCGTCGGCTCGCCGGTCGTGCTCGTCGGCAACTCGATGGGCGGCATGGTGTCGCTCCTGCTGGCCGCCGCCCACCCCGAGCTGGTGGCCGGGCTGGTGCTCGTCGACCCGTCCCTGCCCGTGCCCCGGGTGCGCCCCGACCTCGCCGTCAGCGCGACCTTCCTCGTCTACGCGACCCCTTTCCTGGGCGAGCGCTACCTGGCGCTGATGACCAGCCGCCTCACCGACCGCCAGCGGGTCCAGGGCGTCGTCAACCTGTGCTTCGCCGACCCGAGTCGAGCCAACGCCCAGGTGGTCGACGCCGGGGTCGTCCTCGCCGCGCACCGCCGTGGAGTGCCCGCGCAGGAGGCCGCCTTCCTGGGCGCCGCGCGCTCGCTCATGAAGGTGTTGGCCAACCCGCGTCGCTATCACTCCCTGATCCGCGGCATCGACCGCCCGGTGCTCCTCGTCCACGGCGAGCGGGACCGTCTGGTGCCCGTCGCAGCGGCCCGGGCCGTCGCAGCCCAGAACCCCACCTGGACGACCCGCTTCCTTCCCGGCGTCGGCCACACCCCACAGCTCGAGGTGCCCGCGGAGGTGCTGGCCAGTGTCGGCCCATGGCTGGCGGCCCACGACCTCACGCACCGGGCGAGCCGGACCGCGCTGCCATGAGCACGGCATACGTCACCTGTCCGCTGTGCGAAGCCACCTGCGGCCTGGCCGTGACCCTGGACGGTGCCACCGTCACGGAGGTGCGGGGCGACCCTGACGACGCGTTCTCACACGGGTTCATCTGCCCCAAGGGCGCCTCGCTCAAGGCGCTGCACGAGGATCCCGACCGGCTGCGTCGGCCCATGGTCAAGCGCGACGGCGCGTGGTGCGAAGCCAGCTGGGACGAAGCCTTCGCCGAGATCCACCGCCGCCTCGTGCCCCTGGTCAGCGAGCACGGGCCCGAGTCGGTGGCGTTCTACCTGGGCAACCCGTCCTCCCACAACCTCGGGGTCACGCTCTACGGGCGGGCGTTCTACAAGGCCGTCGGCACGCACAACATCTACACCGCCGGCAGCGTCGACCAGCTCCCCAAACACTACTCGTCGGGCTACCTCTTCGGTGACCCGCTCTCCATCCCGGTGCCCGATCTCGATCGCACCGAACACCTGCTGCTCCTCGGTGCAAATCCGTTGGTGTCCAACGGATCCCTCATGACCGTGCCCGATGCCAAGGGTCGCCTCAAGGCCATCCGGTCACGCGGCGGCAAGGTCGTCGTCATCGATCCCAAGCGCACCCGCACGGCCGAAGCGGCCGACGAGCACCACGCCATCCGGCCGGGCACCGACGCGTTGCTGCTCTTCGCCCTGCTGCGGACCATCCTCCACGAAGGACTGGCTCACCTCGGCCGGCTGTCCGAGCACGTCAACGGGTTCGACGAGCTGGCCGCACTCGCAGCACCGTTCACCCCGCAGGCGGTGGCGCCGCTCACCGGCATCTCCGCCACCGACACCACCCGTATGGCGCGTGAACTGGCTGGCGCGGAGCGCGCCGCCGTCTACGGCCGGATCGGCACGACGACCCAGGAGTTCGGCACCCTCACGAGCTGGCTGGTCGACGTGCTGAACGTCGTCACCGGAAACCTCGATCGTGAGGGCGGGGCGATGTTTCCGCTGGCCGCCGCCGGCCAGACGAACAGCCAGGCGCGCCAGGGCAGCTCGCCGCCCAAGGCCTGGCGGCACGGGCGTTGGCACAGTCGCGTTCGCGGCCTGCCCGAGGTGATGGGCGAGCTGCCTGTGGCCACGCTGGCGGACGAGATCCTGACGCCGGGAGCGGGCCAGGTGCGCGCCTTGTTCGTCGTCGGCGGCAACCCGTGCCTCAGCACGCCGAATGCGCAGCGACTGGGGGAGGCGGTGCAGACCCTCGACCTGATGGTGTCGCTCGACGTCTACCTCAACGAGACCAGCCAGCACGCCGACGTCATCCTGCCGGGCCCGACGCCGCTCGAGCGCGACCACTACGACGTGACCTTCACCCAGCTGTCGGTGCGCAACATGGCCAACTGGAGCCCGGCAGTGCTCGCGACCGACCAGCCGCAGGAGTGGCAGACGATGCTGCGCCTGGCGGGGATCGCCGCGGGGCAGGGCCCGGACGCCGACGTCGACGCGCTGGACGACCTCATGGCGGCCCAGACGGCCGCCCACTACCAGCTCGACCCGTCTGTGGCTGGCGCGCGACGAGGGCCGGCCCGACTGCTCGACATCATGCTGCGTGGTGGCCCGCACGACCTCACCCTCGCCGACCTGGAGGCTGCACCCCACGGCGTCGACCTCGGACCGCTCGCTCCCAGGGTGCCGGAGGTCCTGCGCACACCCAGCGGCCGCATCGAGCTCGCCCCCGAGCCGGTCACCCGCGACGTGCCGCGGCTGGCAGCTGCTCTCGAGCGCGGGCCGAGCGGCTCCGAGCACCTGGTCCTCATCGGGCGGCGGCAGCTGAGCTCGAACAACTCGTGGATGCACAACCTCGCCCCGCTGGTGCGCGGGTCGAACACCTGCACCGCCCAGGTGCACCCCGACGACGCCGAGCGGCTGGGGCTGCGGCACGGTGACGACGCCGTGGTGCGGTCCCGGGCCGGGTCGGTCACCGTGCCCGTCGAGGTCACCGGTGCGGTGCGCCCGGGCGTCGTGAGCATCCCGCACGGTTGGGGTCACTCGGGCGGGGACACCCGCTTGCGGGTCGCGTCGGCCCACGCCGGCGTCAACACCAACGTGCTCGCCGACGACCTGTTCGTCGACGCACTCAGCGGCACGGCCGCCCTGAACGGCATACCGGTCACCGTCGAGCCCGTCCGCAGGGAGGAGCCGTCATGGACCGGATGAGCGCCATGGATGCGATGTTCTTCTACATGGAAGGCGAGAACACGCCGATGCACGTCGGGGGCGTCTCCGTGCTCGAGGGCCCCGCACCGGCGTATGGCGACCTGGTGCGGCTGCTCGTCTCCAAGCTCGACCTCGTCCCGCGCTACCGCCAGGTCATCAAGACCGTGCCGTTCCAGCTCGGCCGACCGGTCTGGGTCGACGACCCGCACTTCCAGATCCTCTACCACGTGCGCCACACCTCCCTGCCCGGGCCGGGCGGCCCCGAGCAGCTCCGCAACCTCGCCGGCCGGGTCTTTGCCCAGCGGCTCGACATGACCAAGCCGGTGTGGGAGGCCTGGCTCGTCGAAGGCCTCGCCGGCGACCGGTGGGCGCTGATCTCCAAGGCGCACCACTGCATGATCGACGGCGAGGGCAGCACCGACCTCATGCAGGTGATCTTCGACCTCGAGCCCGAGCCGGAGCGTCGCGAGCCGTCCGAGTGGACCCCGTCACCCGCCCCGTCGACCTTCGAGGTCACGGCTGGCTCGATCATCGACACCGTGCGGGAACCGTTGCAGGCCATCGGGATACCGAGCGTCGACGACTTCGCCAAGATCCCCGAGGCGCTCGCTGGGGTGGCCTTCGCAGCCAAGGAGCTGGTGCCGCAGCAGATCGCCCAGCTGGTGCCGGGCCGGGGGCAGCCGACGCCGAAGAGCCTCAACGGTCCCCTCGGGCCCAACCGTCGCTGGGTCTGGACCGACGCATCGATGGCCGAGGTGAAGACCATCCGCACCGCCCTCGGCGGAACGGTCAACGACGTGATCCTCGCAGCGGTGACCCGTGGCTACCGCGACCTGGTCGCGGGCCGCGGTGAGCTCACCCCCGAGCTGGTGGTGCGCTCACTGGTGCCGGTCTCCACGCGGCAGCCCTCCGGCCGGGGCCAGGTCAACAACCAGGTGTCCAGCGTCGTGGTCGACCTGCCGGTCGGCGAGGACGACCCGGTCCGGCGCCTGCAGCTGATCCGCGAGCAGATGGACCGCAACAAGCGGGGGATGGGCGCCGTCGACGCGGCCGCCATCGTCGGGCTCGCCGACTACGCCGCGCCCACGCTGCTGGCGCTGGGCGCCCGTTCGATGTCACGGATGCCCAACCGACTCACCCAGACCGGCACCACGAACGTCCCCGGCCCGCGCATCCCCCTCTACCTGCTGGGGCGCCGCCTGGTGGAGTCGCACCCCTACGTGCCGGTGTTCGCCGGGGTGCGCGTCGCGACCGGGATCTTCTCCTACCTCGACACCTTCAGCTTCGGGGTGACGGCCGACTTCGACAGCTTCCCCGACGTCGAGCTGATCACCGACGGCATCCGCGCCGGCTTCGACGAGCTCGTCGCGGCCGCAGCTGACGCGCCGGTCGCCGTGCCGGATCCTGCCCAGCCCTCGCGCCAGTGAGCGCGATCCGCGTCTCCGTGTGACAGGAGACGCGGATCGCGCTCACTCAGCTGGGGGCCGGGGTGGCCGGCTCCTCAGTGGCCCAGCGTCACCGAGTCCGGGTCGCCGACGAGGTCGGGTTGTTCGTCGTCGTCCACCATGCTCGCCTCGTCGAAGGGCAGGTCACCGGCCAGCACCGCGTCGAGCCTGGGCCGATCGAGCTCACCCACCCAGTGCCCGATCAGCACCGTCGCGATCGAGTTGCCGGCGAAGTTGGTCAGCGCCCGCGCCTCGCTCATCATCCGGTCGATGCCGACGATGAAGCCGACGCCGTCGACCAGGTCGGGGCGGTGCGACTGCAGGCCGCCGGCCAGCGTCGCGAGGCCCGCTCCGGTCACCCCGGCGGCACCCTTCGACGCGATGATCATGAACACCAGCAACGAGATCTGCTGACCGATCGAGAACGGCTTGTCCAGCGCGTCGGCGATGAACAGCGAGGCCATCGTCAGGTAGATCGCGGTGCCGTCGAGGTTGAACGAGTAGCCGGTCGGGACCGTGATGCCGACGACCGGACGAGACACCCCGGCGTGCTCCATCTTGGCGATCAGCCGCGGCAGCGCCGACTCCGACGACGACGTCGACAGGATCAGCAGGAACTCGCGGCCGAGGTACTTCAGCAGCGAGAAGACGTTGACGCCGGTGAACACCTTGAGGATCGTCCCGAGCACCACGAACACGAACAGTGCACACGTGATGTAGAACGCGATCATCACCTGGGCGAGGCTCTTCAGGGCGTCCAGTCCCGTGGCGCCCACGACGGCCGCCATGGCGCCGAACGCGCCGATCGGGGCGGCATACATGATCATCGCCATCAGCCGGAACACGAGCCGCTCGAAGTGCTTGATGCCGGCCAGGATCGGTTCGCCGGCGCGCCCCATCTTCTGCAGCGCGAAGCCCACGAGCAGCGCCACGAGGAGCGCCTGGAGCACCGAGCCGGAGGTCAGCGACGACACGAGCGTGTCGGGGATCAGGCCCAGGATGAAGTCCACCGTGGTGGTGTGCTCCTCGCCGACCTGCTTCTGGCCGCTGGCCGCGAGCTCCTTGGTGAGGTGCAGGCCGGCGCCCGGCTTCACGAGGTTGCCCACGAGCAGGCCGATGGCCAGGGCGAAGGTCGACATGGTGATGAAGTAGCCCAGTGCGAGCCCACCGACCTTGCCGACCTGGGCGGCCTTCCTGACCGAGCCGATACCGAGGACGATCGTGCAGAAGATGACGGGGGTGATCATCATCTTGATGAGGTTGACGAAGCCGGTGCCGAGCCACTTGAGCTTGACGCCGAAGTCGGGGAAGACGAACCCGACGATGATGCCGAGGACCATCGCCGCGATGACGGCGATGTAGAGGTAGTGCGTGCGGTCCCGCTTCGGTGCGGGGCGGTCGACGACGCTGTCGGCGCTGGTGCTCACGGTGCTCTCCAGGGGGATCGGGTCCCGGGTGCGGCCCGGGACAGGTGAACAAGGACGAGGGTGGGCCCCGGAGTGACTAGGGTCACGTTTGTGTTCATTGAGTTCTGCGCGCGACCGCACGTCGCGTCGGGGGTCGGCGTGCAGTTTGCCCCGGTATGCCGATGAGCGCACCTCGGTGGCTCGCCGCACCGGGGCGGTGGAGCGTGGCGGCGCAGACCTTCGCGCTGCAGGTGCTGGTCGCACTCCTCGTGGTCGGGGTGGGCACGGCTGCGGCGTACGCGCAGGCCCAGCGGGCCGGCACCCAGGAGGCGACGGCCCGAGCCACCGCGGTCGCGGAGACCGTCGCCAGCACGCCGTCCGTCGTCGCCGGCGTCCGCAGCGGTGCACCGGGCCCGGAGCTGCAGGCCTTCGCCGAGGACGTGCGCACCGAGACGCGCACCGACTTCGTCGTCGTGATGAGTCCGGCGGGAATCCGCTACACGCATCCCGATCCCGCCCAGATCGGCCGGCAGTTCATCGGCCACGTCGCAGCGGCCCAGCGGGGCGGCACGGTGGTCGAGGACTACACCGGCACGCTGGGGCCGTCGCGGCGTGTCGTCGTGCCGGTCACCGACGACGCGGGCACGGTCGTCGGCCTGGTCGCGGTCGGCATCCGCAAGACGGCGGTCAGCGAGCGGCTGCGTGGCCAGCTGCCGGCGCTGCTGCTGGCCGGGCTCGCCGCCGCCCTGCTCTCGGGCCTCGGCACCGCGCTGGTCAGCCGGCGGATCCGGCGCCAGACCCACGGTCTCGGCGAGCGGCAGCTGCGCGAGATGGTCGAGTACTACGACGCCGTGCTGCACGCGGTCACCGAGGGGCTGCTGCTCACCGATCTCGACGGGCGGCTGCGGCTCGCCAACGACGAGGCGGTGCGCCTGCTGGGCCTCCCTGACGACGCGCTCGGCCGTCCCGTCGCCGAGCTCGGGTTGTCCGCTCCGTTGGTGGCCGCACTCACCGACGGGGCGCCGCGCGAGGACGAGCTGCACGTCACGTCAGCTCGGGTGCTGGTGCTGAACAAGGCCCGGGCGCAGTGGGACGGCCGCCCGCTGGGGTTCGTCGCGACGGTGCGCGACCGCACCGACCTCGAGCACCTCACCGGTGAGCTCGACTCGGCCCGCGGACTCACCGAGGCGCTGCGCTCCCAGGCGCACGAGTCCTCGAACCGGCTCCACGCGATCGTGTCGCTCATCGAGCTCGGCCATCCCGAGCGCGCCCTGGCGTTCGCCACCGACGAGCTGCAGGTGTCCCAGCGGCTCACCGACACCGTGGTCGGTTCGGTGGGGGAGCCTGCCCTGGCCGCACTCCTGCTCGGCAAGGCGGCGCAGGCAGCCGAACGTGGCATCGACTTCCAGATCGCCGAGGACGCCTCCTGGCCGGAGGACACCACCCCGGTGCGCGACGTGGTGACGATCGTCGGCAACCTCATCGACAACGCCTTCGATGCGGTGACGGCCGAGGCGGCCGAGCGCCGTGTCGTCGTCTCCTCGCGGGTGGAGGACCACCACGTCGTGCTGAGTGTCGCCGACTCCGGTCCCGGCCTGCCGCCGGACGCGGTCGACGAGGCGTTCCGCCGGGGCTTCTCCACCAAGGAGCAGGGCCGTGCCGGGCGGCGCGGCATCGGGCTCGCCCTGGTGGCGCAGTCGGTGGCCCGGCTCGGGGGAGAGATGGACGTCTCCGGACCGCCGGGGGCGTGCTTCACCGTGCGGCTGCCGTTGGAGGCGAACAGCCATGTCTGACCACGGGACCCAGGTCACCCCGCTCAAGGTGCTCGTCGTCGAGGACGAGCCGGTCGCGCTCGAGGCGCACGCGGCATACGTCGGTCGCGTTCCCGGCTTCGTGGTGGCGGCGACCGCCGCCACCAGCCAGGAAGCGCTGCGCGCCCTCCAGTCGGCGGAGGTCGACGTGGTGCTCCTCGACATGAACCTGCCCGACCGGCACGGCCTGGACGTCATCCGGGCCATGCGGGCCGGGGGCCACCGCGCAGACGTCATCGCCGTGACGTCGGCGCGCGACCTCGACGTCGTCCGCGCAGCGGTGTCGCTCGGCGTGGTGCAGTACCTCCTCAAGCCGTTCGTCTTCGCCACCCTGCGTGACCGGCTGGAGGGATACCGCACCTACCGCGACCAGCTGCGCGACGCGCACGAGCTGGCCACCCAGGCCGAGGTCGACCAGGTCGTGGCCGGCGTGCGCACCAGCACGCCCGTCGCGCTGCCGAAGGGGATGGGCGAGGACCTGCTCGCCAAGGTCACCAGGGTGCTGCGCGACTCGGGCACCGGGATGTCGGCGAGTGAGCTCGCCGAGACGCTGGGGGTCAGCCGGGTCACCGCACGGCGCTATGCCGAGCACCTCTCCGACAGCCGGCTCGCCGTGCGCACCCCGAGGTATGCCGGGGCGGGTCGCCCCGAGGTGGAGTACCGCTGGGCCGACTGACGGTCAGCCGTCGAGTGCCTTGAGGAGCGCGATGTTGAACGACAGGGCGTCGCGGTCGCCGTCCCGAGCCGCCCACCCCGCTTGCATCGCCGTGTGGACGTAGGTCCATGCCAGCGCCTCGTCCTCGTCGACTGCCGCTGCCTCGCAACAGATCTCGAGCCGTCGCCGGACCAGGTAGCGCAGTGTCGAACCCGTGCCGAGCTCGTCGGTTCGGTTGCGCAGCAAGGGCTGCACCTCGAAGCCGGGGTGACCGGCCATGGCGTGCGGGTCGATCGCGAGCCACTCAGGTCGCCCGGAGCCGGGGAGGCTGGCCAGGACGTTCTCGTAGTGCAGGTCGGTGTGCACGAGGGTCGCATCGCACGACTCGTCGGCGGTGAGCTCGTGCACGAGCCCGGCCGTCCGCGCCAGCATGCGCCGTGGGAGTGCGCCCTCGGTGGACTCGAGCCGCGAGAGCTGCTCCCGTGCGAAGGTCGACAGCGGCCGCAGGCCGGGCGGGGCCGGCACGTGCAGCTGGCGCAGCAGGCCACCGACGACCTCGCACGCCTGGTCGACGTCGAGGGTGCGCAGGTCCCGTGAGGGGTCGAGCTGCTCGAGGAGCAGGGCGCCCCGGGAAGGGTCCGCCGCGACGAGCCGCACGGCTCCACGCCCGTCCCAGTGGCGCAGCACCAAGGCCTCGTCGCGGGCCTCGACGTGGGGCCAGACGAGCTTGAGCGCGAGCGGCTGGCCGTCACGGCGTACCGGCACGACCACCGCGGTCCAGCCGGTGTGGCCGATGCCGAGGGGCTCCAGGCCCCAGTCGTCGAGCACCTCGGCCAGCCGCCTGGGCAGCTGAGCCGACCAGTCGGCACCCGACGGTCCGCCGACGGCGCCGTCGTCGGCCGAGAACCGCTGCACGGACGCGCGGAACTCCGGTGGGACCAGCTCGGCCGCGTCCTCGACCCGAGTCATCCGGCGCCGGTCACGACAGACCCGGGAACGGGGCCAGCGGCACGCCCCACCGGGAAGCCAGCACCTCGGTGTCTCCGAGCCACTGCACGAGGGCGCCCAGGGGACCGAGGTCGCCGTTGGCCGAGCCGAGGTCGCGGGCCACCGAGGCCCGCAGGTCGGTCACCACCTGCACGGCGAGCTTGCGCGCGGCCGCCGGCGTGGTCACCTGGAAGGGCAGTGGGTAGCCCAGGGCCGGTGGCTCGGCCGTGGCGCCCGCCAGGGTCTCCTGCTCGCTGGCGCGCGCCTCGAGGGTGGCCAGGGTCGCGCGGGCCAGGGTCTGTTGGGCCCCGGACGTGGACTGGGCCGCCACCACCTCGAAGGCGTAGACCGCGGCGCGCGTGCTCTCGAGGTAGGACGCCGCCAGCGAGGGCGCCGACCAGGCCGGCTCCGGCCAGGTGACCGGCGTCCCGAGGAGGTTGGCAGCGGCAGAGCGCTGGGCCAGGACGCTGCCGATCAGCGGCACCGCGGCGTCCGGCACGGAGGCGAGCGACGCGATCGCCGTCGGACCGAGGTCGCTGGCCTCCTCGGCCGCCAGTGCCTTGGGCCCGGTCGTCGGCGCGGAGGCGGTCGCGCGACCGGTCGCGGTCGGGGCCGGGCTGCCGGTGGACGGCGCCGTGACGCCCGGGCTGGTGGTCGACGTCCCGGTCGCCGTGGTCGGCGGAGCCGCGGAGGCCTCGTCCAGGATCTTCTGGGGGACGCCGAGGCGCAGCAGCTCGGCCTGCAGGACGGTCGACTGGCGACGGTGCAGGGCGGCCAGCCGGGCCGGGAGACCGGTGCCGGCACCTCCGAGCGACGCGGCGCGATCGGCGAGATCGGTCGAGTGCTGCCACAACGCGAGCAGGAAGGACTCACCCGGGATCGGCGCGCGGGTCGGGATCAACGGCACTCTCGGGGCATCGTCCTCCAGTCGGATTCCGCACGCGGACAAGGCCATCGCCGCAACGGATCCCAGGCCCAGCCCGACACCCACGGACAGGACACCGCGCCGGGTCGGGCGCGGCGGCATACCGGGGTCGGCCGTGGACATGCGCCGATTCTGGCACGGGCGCTGGTGCGGGCATGCGGCCCGCTGGCGGCGCCGATAGAGTGGCCGGGCACGACCACCAGAACTTCAGAGAGGACGAGTCAGTGAGCGTCAAGGAACAGATTCGTCCCGCCGTCGAGGCGCCGTTGCGCGACCTCGGGCTGCTGGTCGAGGACGTGGCCGTGACCCCCGCAGGCAAGCGCCGCCTCGTCCGCATCTGGATCGACCGGGTCCTCGACGACGCTGCTGCGACGACTGCCGCCACCCCGCCGCTGACCCTCGACGAGGTGGCCGACGCCACCCGAGCCGTGAGTGACGCCTTGGACGAGTCGGGCGCCATGGGCGAGCAGCCCTACACGCTCGAGGTCGGTTCGCCCGGCATCGACCGGCCGTTGACCGAGCCCCGCCACTTCCGTCGCAACGTGTCGCGGCTGGTGACCCTCACCCCCGTCGACGGCCCGGCCGTCACCGGGCGGATCACCGCTGCCGACGACAGCAGGGTCACCCTCGAGGTGCCCGCCGCCAAGAAGGAGCCGGCCCGGTCGGTCGAGCTCGGGTATGCCGACGTGGCCCGGGCCGTGGTCCAGGTCGAGTTCTCGCGGCCCACTGACGACGACAACGCTGAGGAGCACTGACATGGACATCGACCTGGCCGCACTGAGGGCCCTCGAGCGCGAGCGCGACATCTCCCTCGACATCCTCATCCCCGCCATCGAGCAGGCCCTCCTCGTCGCCTACCACCGCACCGACGGCGCCTACCGCAACGCGCGGGTCGAGCTCGACCGCAAGTCCGGGCACGTCGTCGTGTGGGCCAAGGAGGAGCTCGAGCAGCCCGAGCCGACCCCTGTCCAGCCCGACGACGACGCCGACCCGGACGCACCCGCCGCGCCGGTCGAGCGCGTCGCGCGTGAGTACGGCCCGGAGTTCGACGACACCCCGACGGGTTTCGGCCGGATCGCCGCCGCCACCGCGCGCCAGGTCATCGTCCAGCGGCTGCGCGACCTCGAGGACGACGCGATCATGGGCGACTTCAAGGGTCGCGAGGGCGACGTCGTGGCCGGGGTCATCCAGCAGAGTCCCGACCCTCGCGTCGTCACGGTCGACTTCGGCACCGTCGAGGGGATCCTGCCGCTCGCCGAGCAGGTGCCGGGGGAGCGCTACGTGCACGGCGAGCGGCTGCGCTGCTTCGTGGTGTCGGTTCGGCGGGGGCCCAAGGGGCCGCAGATCGGGCTCTCGCGCACCCACCCCAACCTCGTGCGCAAGCTGTTCGCCCTCGAGGTGCCCGAGATCGCCGACGGTTCGGTCGAGATCGCAGCGCTGGCTCGCGAGGCCGGGCACCGCACCAAGATCGCGGTCCACTCCAAGGTGGCCGGGCTGAACGCCAAGGGCGCCTGCATCGGGCCGATGGGGGCCAGGGTGCGGGCCGTGATGACCGAGCTGCACGGCGAGAAGATCGACATCGTCGACTACTCCGACGACCCGCGGACCTTCGTGGCGGCCGCTCTGTCGCCCTCGCGGGTGCAGTCCGTGACGATCGTCGACCAGACGCTGCGGTCTGCTCGGGTGGTCGTCCCCGACTACCAGCTGTCGCTGGCCATCGGGAAGGAAGGCCAGAACGCCCGGTTGGCCGCCAAGCTGACCGGCTGGCGGATCGACATCCGGCCCGACACGGTCGGTGCCGACACGCCGGGCTCTCCTGCTGCGGACGGCTCGTCCCAGGACCCCTCCGCGGACCCGGCCGGGACCCCCGCAGCAGGTGCTGGTGACGCAGCCGGCCGACAGTAGGGGCTAGACTGGTGGGGACCGACCGGACTGGACTCCGGCCAGTGGCATCGAGCACGACCGTCCACATCTCGCACGGGCAACCCACCCGGACGTGTGTGGGGTGCCGCAGGACGGATAGCTGGTCGGCACTCCTGCGAGTGGTCGCGGAGACGGACGAGACCGGAGTGATCCGACTGAGTCCCGACCCGCGGCGTCGCCTGCCGGGGCGCGGCGCATGGCTGCACCCCACGGGCGACTGTCTCGAGCAGGCCCTGCGCCGCCGGGCGTTCGGTCGCGCGCTGCGTGTCGGCGCCGCCCCGGATCCGGCAGCCGTCACGGCATACGTCGAGGGCCTGCGCCGGACCACGAGCTAGGCAGCACGCACGCAATCCCCCTCACCACGAGGGACCGTCCACTCCACGGCGACCGCCGGTCGCCCTGGAAAACCGAAAGCGGGTTTGACGCTGATGAGCACCCGATGAGAACTCAGCAATGAGCTCCCCCCAGCTTTAACGACGGTCCGCCCTGTCACCTGACTGCGGACCAGGAACAGGAGAAACGTGGCAAAGGTCCGTGTAAGCGCGCTCGCGAAAGAGCTCGGCACCGACAGCAAGACGCTGATCGCCCACCTCAACAGCATCGGCGAGTACGTCAAGACCGCCAGCTCGACCATCGAGGCCCCGGTCGTCCGCAAGGCGACCGAGACCTTCCCGGAGGACCTGAAGAAGGCCCCGGCCAAGAAGGCTGCTCCCAAGCCGGCCGCTGCACCCGCTCCGGCGGCGCCCGGCCCGGCCAAGGCAGCCGAGCCGACCGCACCCGCGGCGGCTCCTGCTGCCGCACCCACCCCGGCCCCCGAGGCTCCGGCCGCCACAGCGCCGGCCGCTGCGGCGACCCCGGCACCTACTCCGGCGCCGGCTGTCCCCGAGGCGCCTGCCGCCCGGGCGGACGTCCAGTCCGCGCGTGACGGCGGCCAGCAGGGTCCCGGTGTCCCGGCGTCCCCACACCCCGGCAGCGCACCGCGTCCCGGCGCACCGCGTCCGGGCAACAACCCCTTCGCCCCCAGCCAGGGCATGCGCACCGGTCGCGACGGCGGCACCCGTGAGGGCGCTCCGCGCGAAGGTGCTCCCCGTGAGGGTGGCCAGGGCGGCGCCCGCCCGGGCAACAACCCGTTCGCGCCCAGCCAGGGCATGCCGCGTCCGCAGAGCCGTCCCGGCGGCGCTGGTCCGCGGCCCGGTGGCACCGGTGGTGCCGGTGGTCCCCGTCCCGGTGGGCCGCGCCCCAGCCCCGGCATGATGCCCGACCGCAGCGCGGTCGGCCGTCCCGGTGAGCGTCCCGCCCGCGGCGGCGGCCGTGGGCCCGGTGGCCCCGGCGGTGCCGGCGGTCGCGGACCCGGTGGCCCCGGTGGCCCCGGCGGTGGCGGCGGTTTCGCCGGTCGCCCCGGTGGCGGTGGCTTCCGTGGTGGTGCCGGTCGTGGCTCCACCGCCGGTGCCTTCGGCCGCGGTGGCGGCCGACCCGTGCGCGGCCGCAAGTCCAAGCGCGCGAAGCGCCAGGAGTTCGAGCAGATGCAGGCTCCGTCGCTGGGTGGCGTCACCGTCCCCCGCGGCGACGGGTCCACGACCATCCGCGTGCGCCGCGGGTCGTCGCTGACCGACTTCGCCGACAAGATCAACGCCAACCCGGCCTCGCTGGTGACGGTGCTGTTCCACCTCGGTGAGATGGCGACCGCGACGCAGTCCCTCGACGAGGACACCTTCAAGGTGCTCGGCGCCGAGCTCGGCTACGACATCCAGGTGGTCTCGCCGGAGGAGGAGGAGAAGGAGCTCTTCGACTCCTTCAACATCGACCTCGAGACCGGCATCGAGGGTGAGGACGACGACGACCTGCAGCCGCGGCCGCCCGTCGTCACCGTCGTCGGCCACGTCGACCACGGAAAGACCCGCCTGCTCGACGCCATCCGCAACGAGGACGTCGTCGCGGGCGAGGCCGGTGGCATCACCCAGCACATCGGTGCCTACCAGGTGCACCGTGAGCACGAGGGCGTCGACCGCGCGATCACCTTCATCGACACCCCGGGTCACGAGGCGTTCACCGCCATGCGTGCTCGTGGTGCCAAGGTGACCGACATCGCGATCCTCGTGGTCGCCGCCGACGACGGTGTGATGCCGCAGACCATCGAGGCGCTCAACCACATGCAGGCCGCCGACGTGCCGATCGTCGTCGCCGTCAACAAGATCGACGTCGACGGCGCCAACCCGGCCAAGGTGCGCCAGCAGCTGACCGAGTACAACCTCGTCGCCGAGGAGTACGGCGGCGAGACGATGTTCGTCGACGTGTCGGCCAAGGCCGGCCAGAACATCGACTCGCTGCTCGAGGCCGTCCTGCTCACCGCGGACGCCGCGCTCGACCTGCGGGCCAACGCCGACAAGGACGCCCGTGGTGTCGCAATCGAGGCCAACCTCGACCGCGGCCGTGGTGCGACCGCGACGGTGCTGGTCCAGTCGGGCACGCTGCACGTCGGTGACGCCATCGTCACGGGCTCGGCCTACGGCCGCGTCCGCGCGATGCTCGACGAGCACGGCAACAACCTCACCGAGGCGGGTCCGTCCCGACCGGTGCAGGTCCTCGGTCTGTCCTCCGTGCCGCGCGCCGGTGACACCTTCGTGGTGGCCCCCGACGACCGCACGGCCCGTCAGATCGCCGAGCGTCGCGAAGCCGCGGACCGGCAGGCCTCGCTGGCCAAGGCCCGCAAGCGCATCTCGCTCGAGGACCTCACCGAGGCGCTCGCCGCGGGCAAGGTCGAGACCCTCAACCTCATCCTCAAGGGTGACGTGTCGGGTTCGGTCGAGGCGCTCGAGGACGCCCTGCTGCAGATCGACGTGGGCGACGAGGTCGACCTGCGGATCATCGACCGCGGCGTCGGTGCGATCACGATGAACAACATCAACCTGGCCATGGCGTCCAACGCCGTGATCATCGGGTTCAACGTGCGCGCCGAGGGTCAGAACGCCGACTACGCCGACCGCGAGGGCGTCGAGATCCGCTACTACTCGGTGATCTACCAGGCCATCGAGGAGATCGAGGCAGCGCTCAAGGGCATGCTCAAGCCGGAGTTCGAGGAGGTGGAGCTCGGCACCGCCGAGATCCGCGAGATCTTCCGCTCCAGCAAGTTCGGCAACATCGCCGGCTCGATCGTCCGCAGCGGCGAGATCAAGCGCGGCACCCGGGCGCGGATCACCCGCGACGGCGTGGTCGTGGCGGAGAACGTCGAGATCGCCGGTCTGCGCCGCTTCAAGGACGACGTCACCGAGGTCCGCGAGGGCTTCGAGTGCGGCATCAACCTGGGGTCGTTCAACGACCTCCAGATCGGTGACCTCATCGCGACGTCCGAGATGCGCGAGAAGCCGCGCGACTGACGCACGACCAGCAGGTATGCCGCGTGGTCGGCAGGGCCCGCACCGCCAGCTCCTCCGAGGGCTGGGGTGCGGGCCCTTCCCGTGCTCCCCGACTTCTGGCCAGCGGTGCCGCATGTCGGGGCTGGGAACCCGGTCTGATCGGGCATGGGTGGCCAGAAGTCGGGGGAGGACGGCACTTCTGGCCAGCGGTGCCGCATGACGGGGCTGGAGACCCGGTCTGATCGGGCATGGGTGGCCAGAAGTCGGGGGAGGACGGCACTTCTGGCCAGCGGTGCCGCATGACGGGGCTGGAGACCCGGTCTGATCGGGCATGGGTGGCCAGGAGTCGGGGGTGGTCGGCACTTCTGGCCAGCGGTGCCCCATATCGGGGCTGGGAACCCGGTCTGATGGGGCATGGGTGGCCAGAAGTCGGGGGAGGTCGGCACTTCTGGCCAGCGGTGCCCCATGTCGGGGCTGGGGACCCGGTCTGATCGGGCATGGGTGGCCAGAAGTCGGGGGAGGTCGGCACTTCTGGCCAGCGGTGCCCCATGTCGGGGCTGGGGACCCGGTCTGATCGGGCATGGGTGGCCAGAAGTCGGGGAGGTCGGAGGTCGGGGGTGGTCGGCACTTCTGGCCAGCGGTGCCCCATATCGGGGCTGGGAACCCGGTCTGATCGGGCATGGGTGGCCAGAAGTCGGGGGAGGTCGGCACTTCTGGCCAGCGGTGCCCCATGTCGGGGCTGGGGACCCGGTCTGATCGGGCATGGGTGGCCAGAAGTCGGGTGTGGTCGGCACTTCTGGCCAGCGGTGCCGCATGTCGGGGCTGGGGACCCGGTCTGATCGGGCATGGGTGGCCAGAAGTCGGGTGTGGTCGGAGGTCGGGGGTGGCCAGAAGTCGGGGGAGGCAGGGCGCGGTGCGGCAGCGGGCTGGTGGCTGACTAGGGTGGAACCGGTCGCGGGGCTGGTCGTCGAGCCGGCTCCGACCTGCCCATCCGCACCGCCCAGCACAGGAGGACGCCATGGCTGACGCCGGACGTGCCCGCAAGATCGCCGACCGCATCAAGACCCTGATCGCCGCGAACGTCGAGTCGATCGTCAAGGACCCCGACCTGGGCTTCATCACCATCACCGACGTGCGGGTGACGGGCGACCTGCAGCACGCCTCGGTCTTCTACACCGTGTTCGGCGACGAGGCGCAGCGTGCCAAGACCGCCGCGCTGCTCGAGCAGAACAAGGGTCGGCTCCGCTCGTTCGTGGGCGGGCAGATCCAGATCCGGCTCACCCCGAGCCTCGACTTCTTCGCCGACGCGATCCCCGAGACCGCCGCGCACCTCGAGGACCTCCTGCGCGAGGCCAAGGAGCGCGACGAGGCGGTGGCCGCGTCCGCCGCCGGTGCGAAGTACGCCGGCGAGGCCGACCCCTACCGCAAGCCGGACGAGGCCCAGGCGGCCGCCGACAGCGACCACGCCGACGAGGACGCCGACGAGAACGCCGACGAGAACGCCGACGAGGACACCGGCACGGATGCCCGCGCCTGACGGCCTGCTCGTCGTCGACAAGCCGGCCGGCTGGACCAGCCACGACGTGGTCGGCCGGGCGCGGCGGCTCTGCGGCACCCGCAAGGTCGGCCACGCCGGCACGCTCGACCCGATGGCGACCGGGGTGCTGGTGCTCGGGATCGGGCGGGCCACCAGGCTGCTGACCTTCCTGGTCGGCTGCGACAAGGACTACACGGCGACGGTCCGGCTGGGCCAGACGACCGTCACCGACGACGCGGAGGGTGAGGTCACCGCGGCGACGGCTGCCGACGGCGTCACCCCAGCGCAGCTCACCGCCGCCGTCCGCGACCTCACCGGCGAGATCCAGCAGGTCCCGAGCTCGGTGTCGGCGATCAAGGTCAAGGGTGAACGCTCCTACCACCGGGTGCGGGCCGGCGAGGACGTCGACCTGCCGGCCCGTCCGGTCACGGTGAGCAGGTTCGAGGTCCTCGGCACCCGCAGCGGTGACGTGGACGGCATACCGGTGCTCGACGTCGACGTCGAGGTGACGGTGAGCTCCGGCACCTACGTCCGCGCGCTGGCCCGCGACCTGGGAGCCGCGCTCGGGGTGGGCGGTCACCTCACCGCGTTGCGTCGCACCCGGGTGGGCGCCTTCACGCTGGCCGAGGCGCACGGTCTCGAGGCGCTCGCCGAGCTGGACGAGCCGGAGCAGCTGCCGGTGACCCCGCTCGCGGACTCCGCGCGCGCGCAGTTCGCGGTCCGTGAGCTGACCGCCGAGGAGAGCACCGCGCTCGGCTACGGCCAGCGGGTCGACTCGGCCCAGCAGGGTCGCACCGAGCCGGTGGCTGCCTTCGCGCCCGACGGCCGGCTGGTCGCGCTGCTGGATGAGTCCGGTCACAAAGCCAGGCCGCACGTCGTGTTCGCCCCGGCCGGTTCGTAGAGTGTCCTCCGTGCACCGCTGGACCGACCCCGCCGAGACGCCCCCGGGCCTGCGCCCCTGCGTCGCCACGTTCGGCAACTTCGACGGCGTCCATCTGGGTCACCGGGCCGTGCTGGCGCGGCTCGTCGCCGAGGCGACCGAGCGCGGCCTGCCGAGTGTGGCGGTGACCTTCGACCCGCACCCGGCCGCGATCTTCCACCCCGACACCCTCGAGCTGATCTCTCCCGGACGGCTGCGCGACGACCTGCTCGCGACGACGGGCATCGACGGCCTGCTGGTGCTCGACTTCACCGAGGAGTTCGCCCAGCAGACCGCCGAGGAGTTCATCGTCCACACCTTCGTCGAGACGCTCGGGGCGCAGGTGATCGTGGTGGGCGAGGACGCGCGTGGCTTCGGCCGTGGCTACACCGGCGACGTGAGCACGCTCGCCGCCCTGGGCGCAGAGCACGGCTTCGACGTCGTCGTGCTCGACGACCTCGGCAACGGCGAGCGGTGGTCGTCCTCCGCCGTCCGCCGCCACCTGGCGGCCGGCGAGATCGCCGAGGCCTCGGCCGTCCTCGGGCGGCCGCACCGGATGACCGGCACCGTCGTCCACGGGGCCCACCGCGGCCGTGAGCTGGGCTACCCGACCGCGAACCTCTCGCCCGACTCGCTCGGGCTGGTCCCCGCCGATGGCGTGTATGCCGGGTGGCTCACCCGGGTCTCGAAGGCCGATGACGACCCCGAGCGCACCCTGCCGGCGGCCATCTCGGTGGGCACCAACCCGACCTTCGACGGCACTGTCCGCACCGTCGAGGCCTACGTCCTGGACCGCACCGACCTCGACCTCTACGACGAGGAGGTCACCGTCGAGTTCGTCCACCGCATCAGGCCCACCCTGCGGTTCGACTCGATCGAGGAGCTCCTGGAGGCGATGGCCGGAGACATCGACACGTGCCGACAGGTCCTGGCCTCGATCGTCCCGTCCTGAGTCCACGGTCCCGCCCGGGCGGGCTGTGGGCCAGGGCGAGCGGGGGCTCCGCGCTGTGGTGGCGCAGCGACTGGGGCCTGGTCGTCGCTGCGCTGGGGCTCTCGCTGGTCGGCGCGCTCCTCGTCTACTCCGCGACGCGGCACCAGAGCGGCACCGCCTACCTCGTGCGCCACCTGTTCAACACCGCGGTGGGCGTCGTCCTGGCGGCTGCCGTGACCCGCACGGGCTACCAGTGGCTGCGCGCAGCCGCCCCCTGGCTCTACCTGGTTTCGGTGGCGGGTCTCGTGCTGGTGCTCACCCCGGTCGGGTCCACGGTCAACGGGTCGCACTCGTGGATCCTGCTCCCGGGGGGCTTCTCGGTGCAGCCGTCGGAGTTCGCGAAGGCCGCCCTCTGCCTGGGGATGGCGATCATCCTCGGCGAGCGGATCGACCGGGAGGGTCGCCCCGACGGGCGGGACCTGTTGGTCGCGGTCGTCGTGGCCGCGGTGCCGATCGGGTTGGTCCTGGTGCAGCCCGACCTGGGCTCGGCGCTGGTGCTGGGGGCGCTGGCGTTCGGCGTCATCGCGGTGGCCGGCACGCCCAAGCGCTGGCTCGCCGCAGCGGTGGCACTCGTCGCGGCCGCGGTGGTCGTCGCGCTCACCACGCCCGTCCTCAGCGACTACCAGCGCGACCGCCTGACCGCCTTCGCCAACCCGCAGGCCGACCCGCAGGGGATCGGCTACCAGACGCGACAGGTGCGGATCGCGATCGGATCGGGTGGGTGGCAGGGGCAGGGCCTGTTCGAGGGCCGCCAGACGCAGGGAGGGTTCATCCCCTACCAGCAGACCGACTTCGTCTTCTCGGTCGCGGGGGAGGAGCTGGGCTTCCTCGGCGCCGCCGGGTTGCTGCTCCTGCTCGGGTTCGTCGTGCTCAGGGCGGTGCTGGTGGCCGCCCGCGCCCAGGACGCGTTCGGGCGGCTGCTGGCCTCGGGCGTCGCGGTGTGGTTCCTCTTCCAGGTCTTCGAGAACGTGGGCATGAACCTCGGGGTCACGCCCGTCACCGGCTTGCCCCTGCCGTTCCTGTCGTATGGCGGGTCGTCGATGTTCGCGTGCTGGCTGGCCATCGGACTCATCAACAACGCCCACCTCGCCGCTCGGCGCCGCTGACTCCTCCTGGGTCGGTCACCGGCTCCACGCAGGGGGTCGTTGCGGGTGGCAACCGACCTGAAACCGTTTGGCCACAATCGGGCACGTTCACCCCCGCTGTGGTCCGGTGCATGGCACTATCCCCGAAACCCCTGCACCGAGCCCCCGAGCCGAGGAAGGCCCATGTCGACTCACACCCCCCTGTTCACCGCCCAGAACGAGCGCGTCAACGAGGCGGTGCTGGAGCAACGCCCGGCCACGGTCGCGCACCTGTTCCGCGACCGCGTTGCCAAGTCGCCGAACGCCGAGGCGTTCCGCTTCGCGGAGGACGACTCGTGGTCGTCGGTCACCTGGACCCAGGTCCGGGAGCGCGCCTACCGGCTGGCGGCCGGGCTGGTCGCCCTCGGGGTGCAGCCGGAGGACCGCGTGGCCATCGCGTCCTCGACCCGCTACGAGTGGGCCCTGACCGACCTCGCGGTGATGTGCGCCGGTGGCGCGACCACCACCATCTACCCGACGACGATCGCTCCCGACGTCGCCTACATCCTCTCCAACTCCGGCAGCGTGGTCGTCTTCGCCGAGGACGACGACCAGATCGCCAAGCTGTGGGAGCGCCGGATCGACCTGCCCGAGATCACCCGGGTGGTCACCTTCGACGGGACGTCCGACGGTGAGTGGGTGATCGGTCTCGACGAGCTGGAGCAGATGGGCGCCGAGCTCCTGGCGACGAACTCGTCCATCGTGGATGACCGGATCGACGCGCTGGGCAAGGACCAGCTCGCCACCATCATCTACACCTCCGGCACGACGGGCCGGCCCAAGGGCGTGCGCCTGACGCACGACGCCTGGACCTACGAGGCGGCGGCGGTCGACTCCATCGGGATCCTCAACTCCAGCGACCTGCAGTACCTGTGGCTTCCGCTCGCGCACGTCTTCGGCAAGGTGCTGCTGACCCTGCCGCTGCAGGTGGGCTTCCCGACCGCGATCGACGGCCGCGTCGACAAGATCGTCGACAACCTGGCCGTCGTGCAGCCGACCTTCATGGGCGCTGCACCGCGCATCTTCGAGAAGGCCTACGGCCGGATCACGATGATGATGGCTGCCGAGGGGGGCCTGAAGGAGAAGCTGTTCCTGTGGTCGGTGTCCGTCGGGCGCGAGGTGGCCGGGATGCGGGCCCGCGGTGAGGAGCCCACGGGCATGCTCGCCAAGAAGCTCGCGCTGGCCGACAAGCTGGTGCTCCACAAGGTGCGCCAGCGCTTCGGTGGCCGGATCCGGTTCTTCATCTCCGGGTCGGCGGCCCTGAACAAGGACATCGCCAACTGGTTCGACTCGATCGGGCTCACCATCCTCGAGGGCTACGGGCTCACCGAGACCAGCGCTGCGTCGTTCGTGAACCGCCCGTCGGGCAACGCCATCGGCACGGTGGGCTGGGCGCTCCCGGGCACCGAGGTGCGGATCGCCGAGGACGGCGAGGTGCTGCTGCGTGGCCCCGGCATCATGCAGGGCTACCACGACAAGCCCGAGGAGACCGCCGAGACCAAGGACGCCGACGGCTGGCTGCACACCGGCGACATCGGGGCCCTCGATGACCAGGGCTACCTCAAGATCACCGACCGCAAGAAGGACTTCTTCAAGACCTCGGGTGGCAAGTACGTCGCGCCGTCGCTGATCGAGTCGACCTTCAAGGGCCTGTGCCCCTACGTCAGCCAGTTCATGGTCTACGGCGCGGACCACAACTTCGTCACCGCCCTGGTCACCCTCGACCCCGACGCGATCAAGGAGTGGGCCGAGCTGCACGGGGTGTCCGGCGACTACCGCAAGATCGTGACCTCGAAGGAGGCGCACGACATGGTGCAGGTCTACATCGACAACCTCAACGTGAACCTCAACCGGTGGGAGCAGATCAAGAAGTTCACGATCCTCGACCACGACCTGACCATCGAGGACGGCGACCTGACGCCGAGCCTCAAGCTGCGGCGCAAGGCGGTCAGCGAGAAGTACAAGGAGACGCTCGACGCCCACTACACGGGCTGAGCGCCACCAGACTCCACCGGCGGGTCGGCGACGAGGGGCACGAAGCGGTACCACCCGTGCTCCTCGACCGCCGGCCCGTCGTCGTCTGCCCGCACCCGTAGCATCCGCCCCGCGACGGGGATGACGAGCACCCCGGAGGCGGCGAGCTGGTCCACCAGCTCCGCGGGCAGCTGGGCTGCCTGGGCCGAGACGAGGATGCGGTCGTATGGCGCCCGGGCCGGCCACCCGAGCGTGCCCGGCAGTGAGCGCTCGACGCGGGCCCACGGCATACCCAGTGGTGCGAGGTTGGCGGCACCGAAGGTGACGAGCGCCGGCACCCGTTCCACGCCGGTCACCTCCCCGGTGGGGCCGGTCAGGTGGGCGAGGAGGGCGGTGGTCCAGCCGGACCCCGACCCGACGTCGAGCACCCGGTCGCCGGGCGACACCGCGAGCAGCTCGAGGGTCTGGCGCACCGTGGTGGGTTGGCTGTTGGTCTGGCCGTGACCGATCGACAAGGGCTCGTCGCGTTCCGCGTGGGCGCGCTGACCGGGCGGCAGGAACCCGGTGCGCGGCACCGCTTCCAGGGCCGCGGCGACGCGCTCGGCCGGGCTCGGCACCCTCCCAGTATCAGTGACCGGAGGCGTGGTGCGCGGCGGGAGCGGGATCCGGTCCGGCCCCGATCCAGTGCGCCGAGAGGGCGAGCACCAGCAGCAGGCCGAAGGCGGCGATGATCCGGACCGACGAGGAGCGCATGGGCGCACGGTAGGGCGCAAGGCTGGGAGTTGTCTGGGGCCAGTGGTCGTCTCCCAGCCATTCCCCAGCCAGGGCGCAGCCACCTCCCACCCACCGCGCGCAGTCTGGCCGGGACGCCCCCGGGTGGGGACGGGTCGGAGGTTGCAGGCCATGGCGCTGCTCGGGTGGCCACTTCTCGTCACACTGGGTGCGGGCGTCGTCGCCTGCACCGTGGTGACCCTGCTCCTGTGGTCGCGGGTGCGCGGTCCGGCGCCGGCCCGCGTGGGACAGCGGGTCGCGCTGGTCACGTCGGGGCAGCTCGTCGCGGTGCTGTTCGTCGCGGTGGCTCTCAACGACTACGGCTACTTCTACGGATCGTGGTCCGAGCTCCTCGGGACCTCCGTCTCCGCGCCGGCGGTCGTCCACGCCGCGACCAACCGCGTGACGGGACACCATGGCGGGCCACCCCGGGCGGCCAGGTTCGACCCCTCCCTCGCGGGCATCGACGCCTGGTCCACGCCCACCCAGTGGGCCACCCGCGGACGCGTGGAGGCGGTCACCCTGGTCGGTGCCCACAGCGGGCTCTCGGAGGCGGCCGCGGTCTACCTTCCGCCCCAGTACTTCCAGAAGGCCTACGCGCATCACCGCTTCCCCGGGGTCGAGGTGCTGACCGGCTACCCGGGTGCCACCCGCGAGCTGGTGTCGCGGATGCAGTACCCGGACGTGCTCCTCTCGCAGATCGACGCCCACCGGGCCAGGCCGATGGTCCTGGTCATGCTGCGGCCGACCGCTGCCCCGCCGCGCGACACCGAGTGCACGGACGTCCCGGGCGGCCCGCAGGTGCTGACCTTCCTCGGCGAGGACGTCCCCCGTGAGGTCTCGCACGACCTGCGGGTGGCGACGGTCGGCTGGGGTGTGATGGGCAGCTCCACGGGTGGGTACTGCGCGGCCAAGCTCCTCCTGACCCACTCGACGGTCTTCACCACCGGCGCAGCCCTGTCGGGGTACTACCACACGCTGGAGGACGACACGACGGGCGACCTGTGGGGCGGCTCGGCGGTCCTGCGCGACCTGAACGACCCCGAGTGGCTCCTGCGGCACCAGCCGGCACCACCGGTCTCGCTCTTCGCGACCATCGGCACCGGCGAGGTCAGCGGCACCGGGCTGCAGGACACCCGGCGGTTCGTCGCGCTCGTCCACCCGCCGATGTCGGTGACCTCCGTGGTCATCCAGGGCGGTGGGCACAACTTCAAGGCGTGGTCGCCGATGATGCCGCGTGCGCTGGACTTCCTGTCGGCGCACCTGGCGAGCTGACGGCTCCCGCCCGTCGGTCCGCGGCCGCGGTCAGGGGTGGGTGGCGGCGAGGAGCGTCCGGGCGATGAGCGCGTGCCCCGCCGCGTCGGGGTGGTCGCCGTCCGCCGAGAGCAGCGCCGTGGGGTTGCGGCTCCCGTCGGCGCTGAGGAACGGCTCGTAGAGGTCCACGCAGGTGTCACCGGCAGCACGGGCGGCCGAGCAGATGGCGCGGTTGGCGGCCACGGTCACGGTGTCGCTCCACTCGGCGAACCCGGGTCCCCGGGTCGCATCGGCCACGTCCCCGTCCTCGAACACGTTCCAGTAGGTCGTCACCTCGACCCGCTGCGCCGCAGGCCCGAGCGCACGGATCCTGCGCAGGTCGGAGGCGAGCCCACGCCCCATCGACGCGACGCCTGGTGCCACGCAGCCGGTGTCGCAGCCGCTCCGCTCCCAGCGGTCCTCCAGGCCGGCGAGGTCGTTGGCACCGATCGTGACGACGACGACGTCGGCGGACGCGACCGCCCTGGCCGTTTTGGCCCGAGCAAGCCCCGCGGCCAACGAGCCGGTCGTCAGACCCGGCACGCCCAGGTTGGTCGCCTTCACCGGCCCCCCGTCGCGAGCGGCGAGCAGCCGGGCGAACCGCTCCACGAAGGGAGTGCAGCCGCAGTTGGTGCCCGCGGTCACCGAGTCGCCGAGTCCCACGACCGAGCGGGGGGCCGGCCCAGGGCCGGCTGCGCTGGTGGTCGGGACCGCCGCAGGGCTGCTGGATGGCACGGAGGCCGCCGTCGACGGTGTCCGTCGGGTCGACGGGCCCCCACCGACCACGGCGGTCACGACAGCGAGGGCGACGAGGCCGGCTGCCACCGTCGCTCCGACGGCCAGGGCTGGGCGCGACACCGGGTGGGGAGGCACCGCGCGATGCTAGGAGCGCCGGCTGGGAGAACCGTGGGAGTCTCGGCTGCCCGCGCGGTTCGGTGCTCCGGCGTCCCGCCGTTACCCTTGGGGCACCATGACTTCCACCTCAGGCACCTCCGTCTTCCCCCGGCTCGAGCCCCTGCTCGAGCAGGTCAGCAAGCCGATCCAGTACGTCGGGGGCGAGCTGAACTCCACGGTGAAGGACTGGAACGTCGGCGGCCACGGACCCGGCGGGCAGGAGCTGACCACCCGCTGGGCGCTGATGTACCCCGACGCCTACGAGGTGGGGGTGCCCAACCAGGGCGTCATGATCCTCTACGAAGTCCTCAACGAGCGCCCTGACGCCCTCGCCGAGCGCACCTACGCCGTGTGGCCCGACCTCGAGGCCCTGATGCGCGAGCACGGCGTGCCCCAGTTCACCGTCGACGCCCACCGGTCGGTGCGTGACTTCGACGTGCTGGGCCTGTCGTTCTCGACCGAGCTCGGCTACACCAACATGCTCACCGCGCTCGACCTGGCCGGCATCCCGTTGCACGCGGCCGACCGGGGCGACGACGACCCGATCGTGGTCGCGGGCGGCCACGCGGCGTTCAACCCCGAGCCGGTCGCCGACTTCGTCGACGCGGCGATCGTGGGTGACGGCGAGGAGGCCGTGCTCGCGGTCACCGACCACATCGCCGCGTGGAAGGCCGAAGGTATGCCGGGCGGCCGGCGCGAGCTGCTGCTGCGCCTCGCGCGCACAGGTGGCGTCTACGTGCCGTCGCTCTACGACGTGACCTACCTGCCCGACGGGCGGATCCAGCGGGTCGCGCCGAAGCCCGACGCGCAGGGCGTGCCGTGGCGGGTGTCGAAGCACACCGTCATGGACCTCGACGCGTGGCCCTACCCCAAGCAGCCGCTGGTGCCGCTCGCCGAGTCGGTGCACGAGCGGATGTCGGTCGAGATCTTCCGCGGCTGCACTCGCGGCTGCCGGTTCTGCCAGGCCGGCATGATCACCCGCCCGGTGCGCGAGCGCTCCATCACCGGCATCGGCGAGATGGTCGAGCGTGGGCTTGCCGCGACGGGCTTCGAGGAGGTCGGCCTGCTCTCGTTGTCGTCGGCTGACCACTCAGAGATCGCCGACATCACCAAGGGCCTCGCCGACCGCTACGACGGCACCCAGACCGGTCTGTCGCTGCCGTCGACCCGCGTCGACGCGTTCAACATCGACCTCGCCAACGAGCTGACCCGCAACGGCCGTCGCTCCGGCCTGACCTTCGCCCCCGAGGGCGGCAGCGAGCGGATCCGCAAGGTCATCAACAAGATGGTCTCCGAGGACGACCTCATCCAGACCGTGGCCGCGGCCTACGGTGCGGGCTGGCGGCAGGTGAAGCTCTACTTCATGTGCGGCCTCCCCACCGAGACCGACGAGGACGTGCTGCAGATCGCCGAGCTGGCCAAGAAGGTCATCGAGACCGGTCGCCAGGTCTCCGGGCGTCGCGACATCCGGTGCACCGTCTCGATCGGCGGGTTCGTGCCCAAGCCGCACACGCCGTTCCAGTGGTGCGCCCAGCTCGGCGACGAGGAGACCGACGCCCGACTGGCCAAGCTGCGGGAGGCGATCCGGTCCGACCGGCGCTACGGCTCGTCGATCGGCTTCCGCTACCACGACGGCAAGCCCGGCATCGTCGAGGGACTGCTGTCGCGCGGCGACCGCCGGGTCGGCCGGGTCATCGAGCAGGTGTGGCGCGACGGTGGTCGGTTCGACGGGTGGAGCGAGCACTTCTCGTTCGACCGCTGGATGTCCGCGGCCGAGACCGCGCTGGCCGACCTGCCCGTCGACGTCGCCTGGTACACCACGCGTGAGCGCGGGGAGTCCGAGGTCCTGCCCTGGGACCACATCGACTCCGGGCTCGACAAGGAGTGGCTCTGGGCCGACTGGCAGGACGCCCTCGACGAGACCGAGGTCGACGACTGCCGCTGGACCCCGTGCTTCGACTGCGGTGTGTGCCCCCAGATGGGCACCGACATCGAGATCGGTCCCACCGGCAAGACGCTGCTGCCTCTCACCGTCTTGGGGTCCGGCCGCGAAGCAATGGCCGAGGCGCACGCCCACTGAGCCACCCGGCATACCCGCTCGCCCGTCGCACGACGAGTCTTTGATGGGTTGACCCCACCAGGGCGGGGTCAACCCATCAAAGACTGGGGGTGACGGCATTCAGAGAACTCACACCGAACCCGGTGACATTTGTCATCGGGTTCGGCTGGATCGACGGAGTCGAATGAAGGCGCTCCACCCGGCTCCGTCGAGACCCGGCCGAGCCGTCACCCCTTCCGGAGGTTCCATGTCACGTCTGTCGAGAACCGTCTGCGCCGCAATCGGTGCAGCAGCCCTGGTCACCGCAGCATCGGCCGGCACCGCGCTGGCCGCCCCTGCCGGGCCCCACGCCCTGCCCGGCAGTGTCCCCTCGTGGGCGGTCGCGAAGAACCGCGCCGCGTCCACCGACGCCAACCAGCAGGTCACCTTCCGCGTCTACCTGAACTACCGGGGAGGTGACGCCGCGGCGGCCTACGCGACGGCGGTCTCGACCCCGGGCAGTGCCAACTACCGGAAGTTCCTGACCCCAGCGCAGTTCCGGGCGCAGTTCTCGCCTGCGCAGGCCGACGTCGACTCCGTCTCGTCGTGGCTGAAGAGCCAGGGCTTCACGGTCGGCGCCACCCCTGCCAACCGCAAGTACGTCGAGGCGACGGGCACCCTCGCCCAGGCCGCGAAGGCGTTCGACACCTCGTTCGCGGAGTACCGCACCGACGGCAAGACGGTGCGAGGCAACACGACCGCACTCAAGGTGCCGGCGAACCTCACGGCCGTCGAGGGCGTGGTCGGGCTCGACGAGTCGCAGACGCTGGCCCACCAGGACAAGGTGACCCCCGGTCCGGCGCTGTTCCGCAACGCCCAGCCGATGAGTGACTACTGGGGCCAGAAGACGGTGCAGAACACGCCCACTCCGGACGGCACGGCGCTGCCCTCCACGCCGAGTGCCTTTGCGCCCAAGGGGTATGCCGGGGCGCAGCTCCAGGGCCTCTACGGCATGGGCGGCGCGATCGGCTCGGGCAACGACGGACGCGGGGTGACCGTCGGCATCATCGACGCCTACGCGTCGCCGACGATCCTCCAGGACGCGAACACCTACTCGGCGGCCCACGGGCTCCCGTCGCTGAACGGCCACTTCCGCCAGGTGGTCGCTCCGGGCACGTACAACCGTCCGGAGAACCCGAAGCAGGACCCGCAGGGCTGGGCCGGTGAGGAGACGCTCGACGTCGAGGCCGTCCACACGATGGCTCCGGGAGCGGACATCACCTACATCGGCGCGCCGAACAACTACCGCGACATGGACGCGATCATGAACCGCGTCGTCGACGGACACCTGGCCGACATCGTCACCAACTCCTACGGCTACGGCGGCGAGGCGCTCCCCAACGGCACGATCAAGCCGTCGCTGGACACCCAGATCCAGGCCGCCGCCGAGGGCATGACGCTGTTCTTCTCGTCGGGCGACGACGCTGACGAGACCGGTGGTGTCGCAGGCGCGAGCCCGACCCCCGACTGGCCCGCGTCGAGCCCCTACGTCACGGCGGTCGGTGGCACCAGCGCCGGTGTGTCGCAGTCGAACTCGCGAGTCTTCGAGGTCGGCTGGGAGACCGGCAAGAGCACGCTCGACAAGGCGACCACGACGTGGAGCGCCCCGGCGTTCCTCTACGGCAGTGGTGGCGGCACGTCGCGGCTGTTCGCCCAGCCGTCCTACCAGGCCGGCGTCGTGCCGGACGCGATCTCCAAGACGTACGGTGGGGCCGCGATGCGGACCGTCCCTGACGTCGCGGCGCTCGGTGACCCGAACACCGGCATGCTGGTCGGGGAGACCCAGACCTTCCCGGACGGTTCGCAGCACTACTCCGAGTACCGCATCGGCGGCACGTCGCTGGCCTCACCGCTCTACGCGGGCATGTTCGCCCTGGCGCAGCAGAAGGCCGGCCACGCCTTCGGGCTCGCCAACCCGGTGCTCTACCGGGCCCGCACGGCGAGCATCGACATCACGAAGGCCGACCTCGGCGCCTACCCCGGCGACGTCCGGTCCGACTACGTGAACGGCGTGGACGCGACGGGCGGCTACGTCTACAGCGCCCGGTGGTTCGACCGCGACGAGAGCCTGACCATCCACGTGCGGCCCGGCTACGACGACGTCACCGGCGTCGGGGTGCCGCAGGGCCAGGCCTGGCTGGCCGCGGTCTCCGGGTCGTGAGGGCGGGAGGTGCCGTGACCACCGGGGACCGACTCTCAGGGAACTCACATGAAACCGGTGACATATGTCATCGGAGGATGAGCCCCGCTCGGTATCCAATATCAGTGGTCGCGGTCGCCTCCTCCTGACCGCCGTGCACCGGCCGGCAAGTCCCCTTCACTTCGCCGGCCCGGTGCCACCCCCAGCTCCTCGTGCGGAGAGGGCTGGGTATGCCGCCCGCTCGCCCGGCCTCGCGCCAGGGCAGAGCGGGCGGCCTACGTCTGCGGCCGGTGTGGCGGTGGCTCGCCTGGGCTCGCCGCATGGGTGAGCGGGCGGCATACGTGTCGGGTTCCGCACGGCCGACGACCTGATGCGCCTCGACCTCTGACGGCGCCGGGACCCCCGAGCGGTCCGGGACGTCCTGCGGCTAACCCATCCGGCTCGCGAACCACGGCCGGTGCAGGTCGAGGTAGCGCATGTCGCTGACCTGTGCCATCTCCGCCTCGAACTCGCTGCGCTGCGGCTCGGGCATGTCCATCTGCTCGCCCTTGCGCGCCGCTTCCTCGCTGCGGAACGCGACCGTCTCGGTGAAGAAGCCGTCGTCGTCGATGGCGATGGTGCCGCCGATGATCTCGGGCCGCGCCTCGTGCAGCATGTCCATCGGCTGGTCCATGAACCGGCGGAACCGCTCGGGGTCGCTGAGCCGGCCCTGCATGACCTGCACGAAACCGGCGTCGTCCGATCCGCCGTCGAGGAACATCTGCGCGTTGTCGCAGTCGTGGAACATGACGTCGCCGTCGAAGCACTCCTGCATCTTCGCGAACCACTCGCCCTGCTCGGGCCGGGTCGAGTTCCTGGCAGCGGCCTCCCGGCTCTCGAACCGCACCACGCCCACGAACTCACCGTCGTCGGTCATGCCGTAGGTCCCGCCCAGCCAGCCCTCGGCCGTCGGTCCCAGCTGCTCGCGCCACTCGTCGGTCAGCTGGTGCATTCGGTCGGCGTCGCGACACCGACCCTGGATGATCTGGATGAACACCTCTCAACCCTCCGCTTCTCTGCAGGGGCCGCTTCCCGGCGAAGTGGTCCAACTCCCGAAGTTACGCCGACCGCCGGGAGCCGTCACCGGACAATCCGGGCCGTGCGCCCAGCGGTCGCGAGTGGGTCAGGCGAACAGCGCGCCGACCACCTCGCGGAAGGTCCGGGTGTGCAGGTCGACGTCGTCGCGCGAGGTCTCCGGGCACATCAGCGCCATGTTGTGGAACGGCGTCATGAGGATGCCGCGGTTGGCCATCGCGAGGTGCAGGTAGGCGTCGAGCGCGTCGTCGGCGGCGGCCGCGGACTCCTCGCCGGTGCGGGGCGCGGGGCGTGCGAAGCGGTACTCCGCCCGGGCGCCGAGCCGGCTGATCGACCACGGGACGTCGAGCTCGTCGAGGGTGGCCTGGACTCCCTCGGTGAAGGCGCTCGCGAGAGCGGTCATGTGCGCGAACGCCTCAGGTGTCAGCACCTCGCCCAGCGTGGCGCGCATGGCGGCCGTCGAGAGCGCGTTGCCGGCGAGGGTGCCCCCGACGCCACCGACGTCGACGATGTCGGCGTCGCCCGCCTCGGTGTGACGCGTGACGGCGGCCGCCACCTCCGCCGACAGCCCGTAGGCCCCGCACGGGATCCCTCCGCCGATGGACTTCCCGATCACGAAGACGTCGGGTGCCAGCCCCCACTCGCGGGTCGCGCCGCCCCACCCCGCCGAGAAGGTGTGCGTCTCGTCGATCACCAGCAACGCGCCATACCTCGTCGCGAGCTCACGGACCCCCTCGAGGAAGCCCGGCTCCGGCAGCACGATCCCGATGTTCGTGAGGGCCGGCTCGGTGAGCACCGCCGCCACGTCACCGTGCGCGAGCGCTGCCTCCACCGAGGCGAGGTCGTTCCAGGTGGCCACCCGGGTGGTGAGGTCGAGGTCGACCGGGGGAGCGACGTTGCCGGGACGGCTCTCGGCCTTGCCATCGGGCCCGGGCAGCGCGAAGGCCTCGTCGACCGAGCCGTGGTAGCAGTACGCGAAGACCAGCACCTTCGGCCGGCCGGTGGCCAGGCGCGCCAGCCGGATCGCCCAGCGGTTCGCGTCGGTGGCCGACAGCGTGAAGCTCCAGAGCGGCATACCGAACCGGCGCTCCAGCTCGGCCCCCACCCACTGGGCGTCAGCGGTCGGCAGCATCGTCGTGATCCCGCCGAGCTGGCCGGCCCGCCGCTGCACGGCGGCAACCGTGGCAGCGGGGGAGTGGCCCGCCATCGCGCCGGTGTCCCCGAGCGCGAAGTCGACGTAGGTGTGGCCGTCGACGTCCGTCACCCGGTTGCCGGTGGCGGAGTCGAGGTAGAGCGGGAAGCCGCCCGACCACATGTTCATCCACGTCATCGGAACCCGGCCGAACAGGTTGCCGGCCTCCTCGAAGAGCATGCGGCTGCGGGGGTGCCTGTCGGTGTACGCCGCCTGCTCACCGTCGAGGAGCGTGGCCAGCAGGGTGCGGTCGAGGTCTGCCATGGGCCCACGCTAGGAGCCCGGACCGGCGCGCGGGGCCGGACTGCGGATTCCGTAGGCTGGTCGCATGGCTCGTCAGCGCGTCCCCGAAGGTCCACCCCCCGCGCCGGCGGTGCAGAAGCTGCGGGTGAGGTACGCCAAGCGGGGACGGCTGCGGTTCTCCTCGACGCGCGACTTCCAGCGGGCCCTCGAGCGGGCCCTGCGCCGGGCCGGGGTGCCGATGGCGTTCTCCGCGGGCTTCCACCCGCACCCGAAGATCAGCTACGCGAACGCCGCGCCGACCGGCACCGCGAGCGAGGCCGAGTACTTCGAGATCTCGGTGACCGAGCGGGTCGACCCGGAGTCGGTGCGGCGCGCCCTCGACGAGGCGCTGCCGCAGGGGCTCGACGTGCTCGAGGTGGTCGAGGCTGCTCCCGGGGCGCTCGCCGACCGGTTGCAGGGCAGCGACTGGGTGATGGATTTCGCCGGGGTCACCGTCGAAGAGCTCCAGACTGCCGCTGACCAGCTGCTCGCGCTCGACCGGGCCGAGGTGACCCGGACCTTCAAGACCGGGCCCAGGACGTTCGACGTCAGGTCCGCCGTCGTGTCGTTGACCACCCAGCCGTCCGAGCGCCCGGACTGTGCGATACTTCGGGTGGTTGTACGGCACACCACACCGGCCGTACGCCCCGACGACGTCCTGACCGCGCTGCGAGCAGCCACGGAGCTGGCGCCACCGACACCACCCCTGGTGACCCGACTGGCGCAAGGCCCGCTGCGACCCGCAACCGCTGGGGTGGCTGATCCACTGGCTGCCGACGAGGACGACGACGGCGTCTGACGAGGTGCCGCGCGACCTGCGCGAGCCTCGACGGGCGTAGCCCAACCGACTTCCGTGTCGACGGCACCCGCCGCAGGCACGAGCAACACCGCGCACCACGTGACCGAGGCAGAGTCCGATCCGGGCTCTGGGTGTGGTCTCAGTCCGTGGGTGACGGAAGGACGCCACGGATGGCCTCCATGGAAGACCACAACACCCCCGACTCCGCTTCGCAGGACGCTCCCGCCGAGGGTGCGGGGAGCGCTCCGGCCACGGATGCGGCCCCGGCCCGCAAGCGCGCCCGCCGCGCGACCAAGAAGGCCAGCGCCCCGGTGGTCGCCGAGCCCGCAGCGGTCGCCGAGCCCGCAGCGAACGCCGGCCCGGCCGAGCCCGCTGCCTCCGCGGAAACGGACGACGCGAGCGCCGAGGGTGCGGCCCCCGCCGGCAAGCCGGTCAAGAAGGCTGCTGCCAAGAAGGCGACGGCCAAGAAGGCCACCGCGAAGAAGGCCACTGCGAAGAAGGCCACTGCGAAGAAGGCCACGGCCAAGAAGGCCACCAAGGCGGCCCAGGTCGTCGACGAGGCCCCGGCCGACGAGGCGCTCGCCGACGAGATGGCTGATGAGACGGCCACTGACGAGATGGTCTCGGGTGTCGCGACCCCGGCCGAGGCGTCCAGCGCCGACGAGACCGACGAGGACAGCGAGCCCGAGGCGGAGGGTCAGCCCGCCGCCGCGCCCACCTTCGGCGTGCTCTTCCAGGCTCCCGAGCCGGCCGCCGCCCGCCCCACCCGTCGTCGTGCGGCGACCAAGGCCGCTGGCCCGCCGCAGCCCGCCAGCGACGTCGCCGAGCCGGACGCCGCTGAGCGCACCGACTCCTCGGACCCGACGGGCGCGGCCGCTGAGGGCGACCAGGGCGCCGACCAGGGTCCGGCGCCGCGTCGCCGTCGTGGCCGTGGCAAGGCCGCCCAGGCCGACAGCGCGCCCGCGGCCGACTCCGACGAGTCGGCGGGCTCCGACCAGGACCAGCAGGACGATGCCGCTGGTCAGGCGCGCGACGACGAGGCCGAGGGCGGCAGCGAGGGCGGTCGCCGTCGTCGCCGCCGCGGGGGCAAGGGTCGCGGTCGCGGTCGCGGTCAGTCCGACACCGGTGACTCCGCAGCCCCGGGTGACGAGGACGACGAGTCCAGCAGCGCCGACGGCGCCGACGCCGAGGCGTCCGACGACCAGGCCGGTGAGGGCGAGGGCTCGTCGAGCCGCCGTCGTCGCCGTCGTCGTCGCAGCGGTTCGTCCGCCGAGGGCGACGACCCGCCCGGCACGACGACGCGGGTGCGTGAGTCGCGCCGGGACGAGCCGCAGAGCGTGAAGGGCTCGACCCGCCTCGAGGCCAAGAAGCAGCGTCGCCGCGAGGGCCGCGAGGCCGGCCGACGCCGCACCATCATCACCGAGGCCGAGTTCCTGGCCCGCCGCGAGAGCGTCGAGCGGGTGATGGTCGTCCGCGAGCGCGAGGGCCGCACCCAGATCGGCGTGCTCGAGGACGACGTGCTCGTCGAGCACTACGTCTCCCGCGAGACCAACGCCTCGATGGCCGGCAACGTCTACCTCGGTCGCGTCCAGAACGTGCTGCCGTCGATGGAGGCCGCCTTCGTCGACATCGGCAAGGGCCGCAACGCCGTCCTCTACGCCGGTGAGGTCAACTGGGACGCCGCGGGCCTCGAGAACAACCAGCCGAAGCGGATCGAGAACGCCCTCAAGTCCGGCGACACCGTGCTCGTGCAGGTCACCAAGGACCCGATCGGTCACAAGGGCGCCCGGCTCACCAGCCAGATCTCGCTGCCCGGCCGCTACCTGGTCTACGTGCCCGAGGGCTCCATGACCGGCATCTCGCGCAAGCTCCCCGACACCGAGCGCAGCCGCCTCAAGGGCATCCTCAAGGAGGTCGTGCCCGACAGCGCCGGCGTCATCGTGCGCACCGCCGCAGAGGGCGCCAGCGAGGAGGAGCTGCGGGCCGACGTCGAACGGCTCACCAAGACCTGGGACAAGATCAAGGCCAAGGCCGACTCCAAGAGCAAGGGCAAGGGTGGCGCGCCCACCCTCGTCCACGGCGAGCCCGACCTGACCGTCCGGGTCATCCGCGACGTGTTCAACGAGGACTTCACCTCGCTGGTCGTCGCCGGCGAGCAGGCCTGGGGCGAGGTCAGCGAGTACCTCGGCGACGTGGCCCCCGACCTGGCCGGACGCCTGAAGAAGTGGACCTCCGAGGAGGACCTGTTCACCCACTACCGGGTGGACGAGCAGATCGCCAAGGCGATGGACCGCAAGGTCTGGCTGCCGTCCGGCGGCTCACTGGTGATCGACCGCACCGAGGCGATGACGGTCGTCGACGTCAACACCGGCAAGTTCGTCGGGTCGGGTGGCAACCTCGAGGAGACCGTCACCAAGAACAACATCGAGGCCGCCGAGGAGATCGTCCGCCAGCTCCGCCTGCGCGACATCGGCGGGATCATCGTCATCGACTTCATCGACATGGTCCTCGAGAGCAACCGCGAGCTCGTCGTGCGGCGCCTGCTCGAGTGCCTCGGGCGCGACCGCACCAAGCACCAGGTCGCCGAGGTGACCTCGCTCGGCCTGGTCCAGATGACCCGCAAGCGGGTCGGCTCCGGGCTGATCGAGGTGTTCTCCGAGACCTGCGAGCACTGTGGCGGGCGCGGGATCATCGTGCACGCCGACCCGGTGGAGAGGTCCTCCGGTGGCGGCGACGGCGGCGGGCGCGACAACGGTGGCAACGGTGGGGGCTCCTCCTCTGGCGCCCAGAGCCGCAGTGGCCGGGGTCGGCGCGGCCGCTCCGGTACGACCGGCCCGGCCACCCCCGAGCCGGTGGCCCAGCCCACGCACTCCGGGCCCACCCCGGCGCAGATCGCCGCCGCGGCGCACGCGGCTGCGCTCAAGTCGGCCGACCACCACCACGACGACCACGACGGCGAGGGTGGTCACGAGCACGAGCACGAGCACGAGCACGAGCACCAGCACGAGGACGCCGGTCAGGACGCCCCGGTCGTCGAGGTGCACGAGGACGTCGCCGAGCAGGACGTCACGCCGTCGCAGCCCGAGCAGTCCGAGCAGCCCGAGCCTGAGTCCCAGCCCGAGCCCGAGTCGCAGCCCGAGGCCGAGTCCGAGGCTGAGTCCCAGCCCGAGGTCGCCCCGGCGCCCGAGCCGGTCGACGAGCCGGTCGCGGAGGCGCCCAAGCGGCGCCGTCGTGGACGGGTGGTGGCCCCCGCGGGACCGCCGCGTGGCGGGACCCCGAACAGCGGTGCGGAGAGCGGTTTGGAGCAGGACGGCTCCACCCGGTAATCTTGTCCCTTGGTGCGCCCACCGTCCGGCGTCCGTCAGTTGTGCTCAGGCACAGCGCGGGTAGCTGCCGGCCGGTCCAGACAGAGAGCGCGTGCCACCCGAAGCAGTGAAAGAGAGTTCCACGTGTACGCGATTGTTCGCGCTGGTGGTCGCCAGGAGAAGGTCTCCGTCGGCGATGTCCTCATCATCGACAAGGTCAGCGGCAAGCCCGGCGACAGCCTCGACCTGGTCCCCCTCCTCGTGGTCGACGGCTCGACCGTGACCAGCGACGCCGACAAGCTCGCCAAGGTCACCGTCAAGGCCGAGGTCGTCAAGCCCGCCAAGGGCCCGAAGATCACGATCATGAAGTACAAGAACAAGACCGGCTACCGCAAGCGTCAGGGCCACCGTCAGCACCTGACCCAGGTCAAGATCACCGCGATCGACGCCTGAGTTTCGGACCAGAGACCCAGAGAAGGCAGGTACTGACATGGCACACAAGAAGGGTGCGTCCTCGACCCGTAACGGTCGCGACTCGAACGCACAGTTCCTCGGCGTGAAGCGCTACGGCGGCCAGCTCGTCAACGCGGGCGAGATCCTCGTCCGCCAGCGTGGCACCCACTTCCACCCGGGCGACGGTGTCGGCCGCGGTGGCGACGACACGCTGTTCGCGCTGGTCGCGGGCAACGTCGAGTTCGGCACCAAGCGCCGTCGTCGCGTCGTCAACATCGTCCCGGTGGAGACCGCGGACGCCAGCTGACCTCCGGGCGAAGCAGGACGTCAGAAACTTTCGGTATGCCGCGTGGCCCGGCCACGTGACTGACCGCACCGGAGGGGGCGGGCCCGACCAGGGCCCGCCCCCTCCGCACGTCTTTCCTAGAATCTCCCCACAGACCCAGAGGAGTCTCCCCATGACCACGTTCGTCGACCGCGTCGTGCTGCACGTCGCCGCCGGCGACGGTGGCCACGGCGTGGCCTCGGTCAAGCGCGAGAAGTTCAAGCCGCTCGGCGGCCCCGACGGCGGCAACGGCGGGCGGGGTGGCAACGTCATCCTGCGGGTCGACCCCAACGTCACCACGCTGCTGGACTACCACCACCACCCCCACCGCAAGGCGACCAACGGCAAGCCGGGCGCCGGTGACGAGCGCAACGGCGCCGACGGCGGCGACCTCGTCCTGCCCGTGCCCGAGGGCACCGTCGTCAAGGACGGCTCGGGTGCGGTGCTGATGGACCTCGTCGGGCTCGACGGTGAGTTCATCGTCGCCAAGGGCGGCCGCGGGGGACTGGGCAACAAGGCGCTCGCGTCGGCCCGCCGCAAGGCCCCGGGCTTCGCGCTCCTCGGCGAACCGGGCGACGCCCTCGACATCGTGCTCGAGCTGAAGTCGCTCGCCGACGTCGCGTTGATCGGCTTCCCGTCCGCGGGCAAGTCCTCGCTCGTCTCGGTGCTGTCGGCGGCCCGGCCGAAGATCGCCGACTACCCGTTCACGACCCTGGTGCCCAACCTGGGGGTCGTGCAGGCCGGTGACGGCCGGTTCACCATCGCCGACGTCCCGGGGCTCATCCCCGGCGCCAGCGAGGGCAAGGGCCTGGGGCTGGAGTTCCTGCGCCACGTCGAGCGCTGCTCGGTGCTCGTGCACGTCATCGACTGCGCGACGCTCGAGCCGGGCCGCGACCCGATGACCGACCTCGACGTCATCGAGCAGGAGCTGGCGCAGTACGTCCCCGACGAGAGCCTGGGGGGTCGGCCGCTGGCCGAGCGCACCCGCATCGTCGTGCTCAACAAGGCCGACGTGCCCGACGCACTCGAGCTCGCCGAGCTGGTCAAGCCCGACCTCGAGGCGCGGGGCATCGAGGTGTTCGTCGTCTCCGCGGTGGCCCACACGGGCCTGCGCGAGCTGACCTTCGCGATGGCCCGGCACGTCGCCGCGGCCCGGGCCGAGATCGAGGCCGTTGCCGCGGCGACCCCCCAGCGGATCGTCATCCGCCCGAAGGCGGTCGACGACTCGGGCTTCAAGGTGATCCGCGAGAACACCGCAGACGGTGAGGTGTTCCGGATCGAGGGTGAGCGCCCGACCCGCTGGGTGCGCCAGACCGACTTCTCCAACGACGAGGCCGTCGGCTACCTCGCCGACCGGCTGGGCCGGGCCGGGGTCGAGGAGGCGCTGTTCAAGGCAGGCGCCGTGGCTGGTGCGACCGTGCTGATCGGGCCCAAGGACAACGCCGTGGTCTTCGACTGGGAGCCCACCCTCGTGGCCGGTGCCGAGCTGCTGGGCGCCCGGGGCACCGACCTGCGCCTCGAGGAGGTCAGCCGCCCCACCCGTGACGACAAGCGTGCCGACTACGCCGAGCGCAGGGTCGCCCGGACCGCGGCACGCGATGAGCTCGCGGCCGAGCGCAAGGCGGGGCACTGGGCCACGGCGAAGGACGAGGACGACGACGAATGAGCGCGGCTGACCGCCGGGGCGACGTGGCGCGCGCCCGGCGCCTGGTGGTCAAGGTCGGGTCCTCCAGCCTGACCGACGTCGGGGGCGGCTCGCTCGACGAGGCGCCCCTGGTCGCCATCGTCGACGCCCTGGCCCAGCGCATCACCGCCGGCCACCAGGTCGTGCTGGTCTCGTCGGGCGCGATCGCCGCCGGCATCGCACCGCTGGGACTCGCGAAGCGGCCCTGGGACCTGGCCACCCAGCAGGCGGCGGCGAGCGTGGGGCAGGGAGCCCTCGTCGCGGCATACCAGCGCGCCTTCGGTGCCCACGGGCTTACCGTCGGGCAGGTGCTGCTGACCGCCGACGACGTCACCCGGCGCTCGCACTACACCAACGCCCGGCGCACCCTCGACCGGCTGCTCGAGCTGGGCATCGTGCCGATCGTCAACGAGAACGACACGGTGGCCACCCACGAGATCCGGTTCGGCGACAACGACCGGCTCGCGTCGCTGGTCGCCCACCTCGTGCACGCCGACGGGCTCGTGCTGCTCACCGACGTCGATGCCCTGTATGACGGGCCGCCCAGCAAGCCGGGGACCCGGCGGGTGCCGACCGTGGTCGGTGGCGCCGGGCTGGACGACATCGTCATCGGGGGCACCGGGTCGAGCGTCGGCAGCGGTGGCATGGTCACGAAGGTCGAGGCAGCTTCGATCGCGAACGCGGCGGGCATCACCACCGTGCTGACCAGTGCGGACCGGGTGGCGCAGGCGCTGGCCGGTGAGGACGTCGGCACGGTGTTCGTGCCGACCGGCTCGAGGCGCACGTCGCGCAAGCTCTGGCTGGCCCATGCCACGACGCCGATGGGTCGCCTCGTGCTCGACCCGGGTGCCGTGCGGGCGGTGACCGAGCGTCGCACCTCCTTGCTCCCGGCCGGGATCACCGGGGTGGAGGGGACCTTCTCCGACGGCGACCCGGTCGACCTCTGTGCCCCCGACGGCCGCGTCATCGGCCGCGGGCTGGTCAACTACACCTCCGCCGAGCTGCCCGGCATGCTGGGCCGGTCGACGCGCGACCTGGCCAAGGAGCTCGGTCCCGAGTACGAGCGCGAGGTCGTCCACCGCGACGACCTGGCCCTGCTCTAGCGGCGGGCCCCGCCAAGGGTCAGCGGACCGGCTGGCCGATGGGCCGTGCGGAGCCCTGCTGGACCGCCCGGCCATCCGCGAGGCTGAGGACGGTCCGGTCGCCGAGCGCCCGGTCGAGCCGCACGTCGACCGTGCGGATGGCCCCGATGGCGGCGCAGGCGATGTCCTGGCCGGTGGGCTCACGCGGCACCTCGAGCACGGTGACGACCACCGCCCGGTCCGACTCGAACGCCTCGCCCCGGTAGTCGCCACCGCAGGCCCCCGGCTCGGCCGGCTTGCCGGTGAAGGTCAGCGTCAGGGTCCGGCCGCCACCACCCAGCTCGAACGACTCCACCCCCTGTCCGTCACCCGGCGCAGGCGACCAGTCCACCGGGGTCCTCACGAGTCCCGATGCCGGCAGCGCCACCCGGAGCAGCCTCACCGCCGTGCCCTCCAGCGAGAACCGCCACGCGGGCACCTGGACCTGGCCGGCCGAGGTGCGGACGTCCATGGTGGTCAGCTCCGCGCCGGTGACGCGCAGGTCGGTGCAGCCGCCACAGTCGGTCCGTCGCGCGGTCATCGCGGCCAGGGCGTCGCCCGCCGAGATGACGGTGCCGGAGACGCCGGCACCCGGACGGTTGAGGGACTTGCCCTTGCCGGGTGCGGCGGGAAGTGGCGCGGCCTGCACGAGGTGGCCGGTGAGCCAGGCCAGCTTGGCGTTCTCGCCGACCGCCGGCTCCCAGTCGGCGTCCTGCTGCTCCAGCTGCTCGCCGAGGTCGAGGGCGGGGGAGCCGCCACCTGCCTTCGCGTAGCGATCCGCCAGGTCGGCGGCCCGCTTCGCCCGGTCCGCGTGGTCCTGGGTCGGTGATGACGACCCGGGACCGGTCGGGTTGCTGCCGACGGACCCACAGGCGGTCAGCAGCGTGGCGGCCAGGGCGGTCGAGACCAGGGCGGGGGAGAGCCTGCGCATGACCGTGTGACGCCCGGGCGGGTGGATCGGTTGCGCCCTGCTCACGGTGTGCCCGCCTCAGTCGAGACGGGTGACCTCGAACTGGAGCCGGGGCTCGGCGATGGTGGCCTGCGACTGCACGAGCTGGAGCTCGCGCTCGCCGGACTCGAGGGTCGTCTGAAGCAGGTCGAAGACGCTGCTCGCCGTGCGGGCCAGGGCCAGCCCGGGGTCGCCGGTCTCGAGCAGGTGGGCGGTGAAGAGGGCTGCCGTGACGTCGCCCGAGCCGTTGGCCTTCATCGGCAGCCGGGGGGTCTGGACGATCCACGCCCCGTCGTCGGTCACGGCCATCATCTCGATCGTGCCCTGCGGGGCGTCGGGTCGCTCGACACTGGTCACCAGGACCGTCGAGGGACCCATCGCCCGGGCCAGCTCGACCGAGGCGAGGGTGTCCTCGATGCTGCGTGGCTCGGTGCCGGTGAGGAACCCCAGCTCGAACTGGTTGGGCGTGATCAGGTCGGCGGCCGGCACCACCCGCTCGCGCAGCAGGACCGGGATCGCCGGGTGCACGAAACAGCCGCTCTTGGCGTTGCCCATCACCGGGTCGCAGGCGTAGATGGCGGCCGGGTTGGCGGCCTTCACCCGGGCCACCGCGTCGAGGATGACGTCACCGATGTCCTCGCCGCCCTGGTAGCCGGACAGGACCGCGTCGACGCCCGGGAAGGCCCCGCGCTCCTCGACGCCCCGGATCACCGCGCGGACGTCGTCCGCGCGGAGCAGCGGGCCGCGCCACTCGCCGTACCCGGTGTGGTTGGAGAAGTGCACCGTGTGGACCGGCCACACCTCCACCCCGAGCCGCTGGAGCGGGAACACCGCGGCGCTGTTGCCGACGTGGCCGTACGCGACGGAGGACTGGATCGACAGGATGCTCACCCGCGCCATTCAACCAGTGCCACGCCGCCTGCTGGACGGGCGAGGAGCCGCGCGGCCACGCGGCATACCCTTGGGGCATGGCTGAGAACGACCGGGTGATCGACCCCGGCGCCGTCGAGCAGGTGGCCGCCGCGGCCCGCGCGGCACGCGTCGCCTCCCGCAGGCTGGCGCTGCTGTCGCGCGCCGACAAGGACGCTGCCCTCCATGCCCTCGCCGACGCCCTCGACGGCGCCGCAGACCGCATCGTCACCGCCAACGGCGACGACCTCGCCCGCGGGCGTGACTCCGGTATGCCGCAGGGCCTGCTCGACCGGCTCGCCCTGGACCCGCAGCGGGTCGCCGCCGCGGCGCAGGCGCTGCGCGACGTCGCCGCGCTGCCCGACCCCGTGGGCGAGGTGGTGCGGGGCTCGACCCTGGCCAACGGGCTGCAGATCCGTCAGGTGCGGGTGCCGATGGGCGTCGTGGGCATGGTCTACGAGGCGCGTCCCAACGTCACCGTCGACGCGGCCGGGCTGGGTCTGAAGTCCGGCAACGCGGTGATCCTGCGGGGCGGCTCGGCCGCCGAGTCGACCAACCGCGCGCTGGTCGACGTCATGCGTGCCGGGCTGGAGTCACAGGGCCTGCCCGCCGATGCCATCACGCTGCTCGAGGGCGGGCGCGAGGCCGTGCGCGCGCTGCTCACCGCCCGCGGGCTGGTCGACCTGATCATCCCTCGGGGCGGGGCCGGGCTGATCCAGACCGTCGTCACCGAGTCGACGGTGCCTGTCATCGAGACCGGCGTCGGCATCGTGCACGTCTACGTCGACGCAGCCGCCGACCTCGACAAGGCGCTCGCGATCACGGTCAACTCCAAGACCCACCGGCCGAGCGTCTGCAACGCCGCGGAGTCGCTGCTCGTGCACGAGGGCGTGGCCGCGGACTTCCTGCCCAAGGTGCTGGCCGAGCTGTCCGGTGCCGGGGTGGTGCTGCACACCGACCCGGCTGCCGGCGCGGCGGCCGAGGCTGCAGGGGTGCCGCACGAGACCGCCACCGACCAGGACTACGGCACCGAGTTCCTCGCGCTCGAGATGAGCGTGCGGGTCGTGCCCGACCTCGACGCGGCGCTCGAGCACATCCGGACCTTCAGCTCCGGCCACACCGAGGCGATCGTGACCGAGGACCGGGCCGCGGCACGGCGCTTCACCACCGAGGTGGACGCCGCCGCCGTGATGGTCAACGCGTCCACCCGGTTCACCGACGGTGGGGAGTTCGGGTTCGGCGCGGAGATCGGGATCTCCACGCAGAAGCTGCACGCGAGGGGCCCGATGGCGCTGCCCGAGCTGACCACCACGAAGTGGGTCGTCGAGGGCGATGGACAGGTGCGCTCCTGAGCCAGCCACGCCGCATACCGAGGGGCTGCCACGTCCGGCGCCACGAACTGGCAGGATGAGCGCCCGTGGAAGGCACTGAGTAGTTTGGAAGGCACTGAGGTCCGCAAGCTGGCCGCGCTCGAGGACGCCCACTGGTGGTACCGCGAGCGCCGGCACCTGCTGGCACGGATGATCGACGGGCTCCGCCCCGGCACCGCGCTCGACATCGGCGCCGCGGGTGGCGGCAACACCCGGGTGCTGCGCGCGCACGGCTGGTCCGTCAGCGCGCTCGAGTACGGCGCCGACGGTGCGGAGGTCGCCGCCGAGCGTGGGCTCGCCGTCGTGCGCGGTGACGCCACCGCGCTGCCGGTGGGGGACGCCAGCCTCGACCTCGTCGTCGCGTTCGACGTCCTGGAGCACATCGTCGACGACGACACCGCGGTCGCGGAGGTCCACCGGTCCCTGCGCCCGGACGGCATGTTCCTGATCGCCGTGCCCGCCGATCCCAGGCTGTGGTCGGAGCACGACGTCGCGGTCGACCACGTCCGCCGCTACACCCGCGCAACCCTGCGGGCGGTGCTCGAGCGCAACGGCTTCGAGGTGCTGTCGATGACGTCCTGGAACGTGCTGCTGCGCCCCGTCGTGGCACTGCGCCGCAAGAAAGCCAGCGGCTCCGACCTGGAGACGGTGCACCCCGTCGTCAACCTCGGGCTGCGCGCGATCGTGACGGTCGAGCGCTACCTGCCGGTGAAGGCTATGCCCGGGGTGACGTTGATGGTTCGGGCTCGTCCACGGCGGTGACCGGACCGGTCAGCGAGTCGTAGGCCACGAAGTAGGTGGGCCGCGCCTGCAGGTGGGCGTACATCCGTCCGACGTACTCGCCGAGGATCCCGACGCACAGCAGCTGGACGGCCCCCACGCCCGCGACGGCCACGACCGTCGACGTCCAACCGGGGAGGGTGTGGCCCAGCGCGCTGGCGACCAGCGCGTACGCCAGCAGCAGCAGCGCCGCAACCCCGCCCAGGAGCCCCAGCCAGGTGGCTGCGCGCAGGGGAGCGGTGGAGAAGCCGGTCACGCTGTCGAGCGAGAGCCGGATCATCTTGGACAGCGGGTACTTCGAGCTGCCGGCGGCCCGCTCGTCGCGGCGGTAGGTCACCGAGGTCGAGGGGAAGCCGAGCGCGGGCACCACGAAACGCAGTACCCGGTGGTGCTCGGGCAGGGAGTTGATGGCGTCGACGGTCGCGCGGGACATCAGCCGGTAGTCCCCGGCATCGACCTGCGCGTGCGTGCCGGAGAGCAGACGGATGACCCGGTAGAAGCCCTTCGCGCTGAGCCGCTTGAACGCGGAGTCGCTGGACCGGTCGGAACGCACGCCGTAGACGACGTCGGCACGCTGTGCACGGGCCTGGGCCAGCATCTCCGGGATCACCTCGGGCGGGTCCTGGAGATCGGCGTCGAGGGTGACCACGTAGTCACCGCGGGCGCTCGCCAGCCCGGCGGAGATGGCGGCCTGGTGGCCGGCATTGGCGCGCAGCCGGACGATCCGCAGCTGTGGCCAGTCGCGCATCAGGCGCTGCAGGACGGCGGGGGAGAGGTCGTCGCTGCCGTCGTCGACCGTGAGCACCTCGTAGGTGGTGCCGAGCCCGTCGGCCACCGGTCGCAGCCGGGCCACGAGCAACGGCAGGACGTCCTCCTCGTTGTACACGGGGATGACGATGCTGAGCTCGGGGGACATGCCCCAAGGTTACGGGGATCGATGGCCGGGGAGGTGGGACCTGGCACCCTTGCGGCCGAACGCTGGACGCCGCGCCCTGAACAAACGGGTGAGGGCCCCTCGAAGTATGAGTTCGAGGGGCCCTCGGGTGGTGATCCGACCCGGCCGCTGGCAGAACCAGCTGCTGGGTGGACCGCCGGTGCGGAGTCCGGCACCACCGAGGTGGTGCCCTGTCCGCTGCGGGTGTCGCGTCCACCGAGGTGGTCGCGGCTCCCACGTGTGGTGTCGGTGTCCCCCACCGAAGTGGGTGCGGTGTCAGCCACGGGTGCGGGTCCTGCTGTCACCGAGGTGACGGCACTTCCCACGGGTGCGGGTCCTGCTGTCACCGAGGTGACGGCACTTCCCACGATTGGTGCAGCTCCTGGGCCGGCGAACCGCCCCACGTGCTCCACCGGTCGACCGCCCACTCTCCCCGGCGGACCGGGTGTCGTGGCCACTGCGACGATGGCGCCTCCGAGTGCTCCGGCGAACCGGCGCACCATCGGCGATGCGATCTGGTCAACGGGCCCGGCATTCCTCCGCGGCGTCGCCCGCGGACCTGTCCGCCCGAAGGCTTCGAGGACCTCGTCCGAGCTAACCCGGTCGAGGCGGTCGTCCGTTATCCGGTTGACCTGTGCCCCTGCCTCGTGGCCGTCCCGAGTTTCCTCGTCTCGACCCTCCGACCGGAGCGCGTGAGAGATTTCTAGTGGCCCGATCCGTTGTGCCGCAATAGGTTTCGCGCACCTTTTTTCATCCACGGGTTTCCCACACGATTGTCCACACCCACCCGTGCGCAACCCACAGGTTGTGCACACCCCTGTGCACAACATCCGTGGACAGCGGGGACTTGCGCAGCCGGTCGGCGAGGGTCGTGGGGTGCAGCCCGCCGACGGGTAGGCTGTGCGCCATGTCGTCTGTCACCAGCCTGGTCGCCGCTGCCGAAGAGCACACCCGCGAGCTGCCGATGTCGCCCTACGCGTTCGGCGCGGTCGCGTTCGGCGCCTTCCTCCTCGGGCTCGCGGTGCTCTGGTTCTTCCGCGGCACCGCTCAGAAGATCGCCGCCGGCCACGGCCCGCACGGCAGCGACTACCAGGGCGAGGGCCAGGCGGCCCGCGAGGCCGGCTCCGACCACCACGGCGGCCACCACTGAGCATGCGTCTCGGGGTGATGGGCGGGACGTTCGACCCGATCCACCACGGCCACCTCGTCGCCGCCTCCGAGGTCCAGACCCGGTTCGGGCTCGATGAGGTCGTCTTCGTCCCCACCGGCCAGCCGTGGCAGAAGGACGAGCGCGAGGTCAGCCCGGCCGAGCACCGCTACCTCATGACGGTGGTCGCGACGGCGTCCAACCCGCGGTTCACCGTCAGCCGGGTCGACATCGACCGGCCCGGGCCCACCTTCACGATCGACACCCTGCGCGACCTGCGCGGTCAGCGCCCCGACGCCGAGCTGTTCTTCATCACCGGCGCCGATGCCCTGGCCCAGATCCTGTCGTGGAAGGATGCCGAGGAGCTGTTCGACCTCGCCCACTTCATCGGGGTGACCCGACCGGGATACGTGCTCTCCGAGAGTGGCCTGCCCGCCGACCGGGTGACCCTCCAGGAGGTGCCCGCGATGGCGATCAGCTCCACCGACTGCCGGGCGCGCGTCGAGCGCGCCGAACCCGTCTGGTACCTCGTGCCGGACGGCGTGGTCCAGTACGTCAACAAGTACCACCTGTATGCCGCCGACTCACCTGTCGGCGCCCCAGCACGACCGTAGGAGAGCAGTGCCCGCCACCGAACGATCCCTCGACCTGGCCAGGACGGCCGCCCGAGCCGCCGACGACAAGCTCGCCACCACCGTGGCCGGCATCGACGTCAGCGAGCAGCTCGCCCTCACCGACGTCTTCGTCATCGTGTCGGCCAGCACCGACCGGCAGGTCGGCGCCATCGTCGACGAGGTCGAGGACCAGCTCCGTGAGAGGGGCGCCAAGCCGATCCGCCGCGAGGGCGAGCGCGACGGCCGCTGGGTGCTGCTCGACTTCGGCGACATCGTGGTCCACGTCCAGCACGACGAGGAGCGGGAGTTCTACGAGCTCGAGCGGCTCTGGAAGGACTGCCCCGAGATCGACCTCGGAGTGCCCAAGCGCCGGGACGCATGAGCTCGGCCCGCCGCGTCCTGATCGTCCGCCACGGCGAGACCGACCACAACGCCGGAGGGGTCTGGCAGGGGCAGCTCGACACCCCGCTGAGCGAGCTCGGCGTGGAGCAGGCGCGCGCCGCAGGCCGGGCCATCGCGGCATACCGGCCCTCACGGGTGCTCGCCTCGGACCTGTCACGAGCCGCGGTGACCGCGCAACACGTCGCCGACGCGGCGGACGCGCCACTCACCCTCGACCCGCGCTGGCGCGAGATCCACGTCGGCCAGTGGCAGGGCCTGCACACCAGCGAGGTGCGCGAAGGGTATGCCGAGCTGTTGGCCGAGATGGACCGCTCCGACGTCCGTCGTGGCGTCGACGGCGAGACGCTGGCCGAGGTGGGCCGGCGGGCGGGGGAGTCGCTGCGCGAGGTGCTCGACGGCCTGGGTGCGGACGAGTGCGTGGTCGTCGTGGCCCACGGGGTGTCCTCGCGAGCGGCTGTCGCCGACCTCCTCGGGATCGACCAGCACCTGGCGACCCGGGCGCTGGCGACGATGGGCAACTGCCACTGGGTCGAGCTATCCGAGAGCCGCACCGGGTGGCAGATCCGACGCTGGAACGTTTCCGCCTGAGGCGTCGGTCACGCAGCCGCAGGCCGATTTGGTGAAACGGGTGGGTCACTGGGTAAACTTCCGCAGTCCCCTCCGGGGGGCATCCCCCTCGGGAGATCCGGGGCTGTGGCGCAGTTGGTAGCGCACTTCCATGGCATGGAAGGGGTCAGGGGTTCGAATCCCCTCAGCTCCACCGAGACGACGAAGGCCGGACGCGATCGCGTCCGGCCTTCGTCGTTCGTGGGTGACGCCCGGCCGACGTTCTGTTCAGCGTGCGACGATGCTGCGATGAGCGTGGGGTTCGACTACGACAACACCGGCGCGCGCCCCGCCGGGGCGGTCATGCGGGCGCTGTCGGCGCTGCTGCCGGGGGTGGGGGCGGTGCGCGAACAGACCGAGCCGTACGCCGCGGCCTGGCGCCGGTCCAACGACAAGGCCCTCGCAGCCGACGGACCCTTGTGGGTGGCGATCGGCGACTCGATGACCCAAGGGATCGGAGCCTCGGCGCCCGACCGGGGCTGGGTGGGCCAGCTCGCCGACCACCTGGCCGATGCGGGCCGACCGCACCGGGTGGTCAACCTCTCGGTGACGGGTGCGCGGGTGCAGGATGCGCTCGACCAGCAGCTACCGGCCCTGCGCGACCTCGTCGCGATGGGCCAGGTGCCCGACCTCGTCACCGTGGTCATCGGGTCCAACGACGTGGTGTCACCCCGGCTGCGCGCCGGGCTCACCGACCGGTTCACCCAGCTGCTCGACGGCCTCCCCGATGGCGCTGTCGTCGCCAACCTGCCCAACCCGCACCGGGAGGCCCGGCGGGTCAGCGCGCTGCTGCGCGAGCGGGAGCGGGAGGGGCGTCTCGTGGTCGCGGACATGCGGGCGCACGGCCCGCGCAGCTGGCGGGGCAAGCTCGCCGCCGACAAGTTCCACCCCAACGACGCCGGGTATGCCGGGATGGCCCGCGTCTTCGACCTTGCCCTCGGCCTCGAGGAGGTCCGGTGACGGAGGGCCTGGACCTCGCGGCATACCTCGACCGGGTGGGGATCGGCGGCGCACCGGCGCCGGACCTGGCGGCCCTGCAGCGCCTGCACGAGGCGCACGTGCGGACCTTCACCTTCGACAACATCGACGTGCTGCTCGAGCAGCACCCCGGCGTCGAGCTGGCCGACGTGCAGGCCAAGTTCGTCGGCCGTGGCCGAGGCGGCTACTGCTTCGAGCACGCGACGCTCTTCGCGGCGGTGCTCGACTCCCTCGGCTTCGACGTCGAGCGGCGGCTCGCGCGGGTCGGTGACGTGACGGCCGCGGCGCGCACGCACTGCGTGGTGACCGCTCGCATCGACGGGACACGGTGGTTGTGCGACCCGGGGTTCGGACACAGCCTCCTGCACCCGATTCGGCTGGAGGACGGTGCGGAGGAGGACTTCGGCGGGTGGAGCTTCCGGGTGTGCCGGCTGGACCGGGGTGCCAGTGGGGCGACCTGGGAGCTGCAGCGGCACCGCGACGGTGCCTGGGAGCTGATGCACACCACCGACGAGCTGCCCGTGCAGCAGGTCGACCTGCGAGCGGGCCACCACTTCACCAGCACCTACCCGACCTCGCACTTCCGGCACGGGCTGATGTTCACCCGGCACCTGCCCGGCCGGCACGTGGCGGTCACCCACGAAGGCGTCACGGTCCGACGCCCCGGTGAGCCGACGGAGCACCACGACCTGTCGGAGGGGGAGCTCGAGGCGCTGCTGACCGAGCTGCGGGTCGGGCTCACCGACGACGAGACCGAGCGGCTGCTCGCCGTGGTGGGGCAGCTGCGGACTCAGTCGCCGTAGGTCTCGCGCACCGTCGAGTCCCACCGCCAGTGGCCCTCGCGGTTGTCGTCGGTGCGGTGGCACGCGTGCAGGAAGTCCTGCCAGCCGTCGCCGGTGCGCCTCGCTGCGGGGAACAACCGGTTGAGCACGCGGTCGCAGACGCTGTCGTCGACCCGGAAGTCGAGTCCCTGCGCCGTCAGCACGTCCCAGGCGTGGGCCGCTCCCTCGACGATGCCCATCGCCGCGAAGCCGGAGGCGTCGGAGTTGCCGGCCGGGTGGTAGCCGAGGTGCCCCGGGGGAGCGGTACGCGTGACGGCGACCAGCAGGCCACCGGACGCGTCGACGCAGCGCACGATCGCGGCCGTCCCCTTGGCCGGGTCGGGCCAGACCAGGTTGGGCGGGGTGGTCGGCTGCCACTGGGGCGGGTCGACGAACGGGATGTACGCGTCGAGGTGCTCTTCGCGGCTGGACAGGTTGAGTGCGTAGGACGCGAAGTCGTCGATCAGGTGGGCCGCCGTGTCGCGGCAGTCCCAGGTCAGCCCGTGGGCGGGGCGGGTCCAGCCGTCGTCGGGCACCTCGGCGAAGCCGACCATGATCGCGTCGATGACGGTGCGGAGGTCGGCCGGCGTGGAGACGGGTGCGGTCATGCTGGCGAGCGTAGGCCGCAGGGACGACTCGGTGCCTCCCCGCGCCCGGGAAAGCGGCCAGGAGCCCGTTTCCACGCCGCATACGGGGTCTGCCGCCCGGCGAAGCGGGCGATTGGCCGAACGTGGGGCACGATCGCGACGGAATACACCCCCCAGGGGTATGGTTGCGCACTGACATGAGCCACCACGACATGACGACAGCACCTTCGCTGTGGCGGCAGGCCGTCAGCGCGACCCTGCACTGCCTCACCGGGTGTGCGATCGGCGAGGTCCTCGGCATGGTGATCGGCACGGCGCTCGGCTGGGGCAACCTCGCGACCGTCGTCCTCTCCATCGCGCTCGCGTTCGCGTTCGGCTACTCCCTCGCGATGCGCCCCGTCCTGCGGGCCGGCCTCGCCCTCCCGGCGGCGCTGGCGGTGGCCTTCGCCTCCGACACCGTCTCCATCTCGGTGATGGAGCTGGTCGACAACGCCTTCGTCGTCGCGATCCCTGGGGCGATGGACGCCGGACTCGCGAGCGGGCTGTTCTGGGGCACCCTCGTCGCGTCGCTGGCGATCGCGTTCGTGCTGACCGTGCCGGTGAACCGCTGGCTGATCGCGCGTGGCCGAGGTCACGCGGTGATGCACCAGTACCACCACTGACGGTCTGCCACGCTGGGCGCGTGCCCGACTCCGCCCTCGCCAGCCTGGCTGCCGTCGCGCTCGTGGCACCGGTGAATTGGTGGTCCGTCGCCGTCCGTGGCCGCCGCCGCGAGTGGGTGTCCAAGCCGCTCGTCCTCGGTCTGCTGCTGGTCACGGCGTGGCGCTGCGGTGCGAACGACACCACAGCGGGGACGTGGTTGCTCGTGGCGCTGGCCCTGAGCCTGGTCGGTGACGTCGCGTTGCTGTCGGACAGCCAGCCGCGCTTCGTCGCGGGACTGGGGAGCTTCCTGCTGGCGCACCTCGCGTTCGTGGTGGCCTTCGCCCACCTGGGTATGCCGCGTGGCGACCTCGCCCTCGTCGGCCTCGTGCTCGTCGCGGGCCTGGCCGCGACCGTCGGTCGCCTCGTCGTCCCCGCCGCCCGGCAGGAAGGTGGCGCGGTCCTGGGAGCCGCCGTGGCGGGATACATGGGGGTGATCGGGGCGATGGTGGTCGCGGCCTGGGCCACCGGGCACCCGCTGGTGGCGCTCGGAGCGTCCGTCTTCATGGTGAGCGACGCGGTGCTGGCGCTCGACCGGTTCGTGCGCGAGCGGCGGTTCGGCTCGCTCGCCGTGATGGTGACCTACCACCTCGCCCAGGTGCTCCTCGTGCTGGGAGTGCTGACCGCCTGACCCGGGTGAAAGAGTGGAGGCAGACCGCCCCCTGAGGATCGGAGCCCTGTGAGCACTGCGGATGCCGTCGTCGTCGGCGCCGGACCCAACGGCCTCGTCGCCGCCAACGCCCTGGCCGACGCGGGGTGGGACGTCGTCCTGGTCGAGGCCAACGACGAGGTCGGCGGTGCGGTGCGCAGCGCCGAGGTGACGGCGCCGGGATATGTCACTGACCTGTTCAGCGCGTTCTACCCCCTGGCCGCCGCGAGCCCGATCATCCGCGACCTGCACCTCGAGGAGCACGGCCTGGCCTGGCGGCGTGCGCCGCACGTGCTGGCCCACGCGCTCGACGACGGCAGCGCGGCCCTGCTCTGCGACCGGGCCGAGGACACCGCCGCCGGCCTCGACGCCGAGGCCCCCGGCGACGGCGACGCCTGGCTCGAGCTGGTCCGTGGCTGGGACCGGATTCGCGACCCGTTGCTCGACGCGCTGTTCACGCCGTTCCCGCCGGTGGCCTCCGGAGCCCGTATGGTGCGCCGGCTCGGGGCCGCCGACACGCTCGACTTCGCGCGGCTCGCCGTCACCCCGGTGCGCCGACTCGCCGCCGAACGTTTCCGGGGCCGGGGTGCGGGACTGCTGCTCACCGGCAACGCCCTGCACAGCGACGTGCCACCGGACGCGGCCGGCAGCGGGATGTTCGGGTGGCTGCTCTGCATGCTCGGGCAGGACGTCGGCTTCCCGGTGCCCGAGGGTGGCGCAGGTGAGCTGGCCGGCGCCTTGCGTCGCCGCGCGGAGGCCAAGGGAGTGCGCGTCGTCACGGGGGCGCTGGTGACCCAGGTCGTCACGACGGCCGGTCGAGCCACTGGCGTCCGCCTCGCCGACGGGACCAGCATCTCGGCCAGCCGCGCCGTGCTGGCCGACGTGCCGGCACCGGCGCTCTACCAGGACCTGCTCGCCGACCACCCGCTGCCGGCGCGGTTGCGCCGAGACCTGACCCGGTTCCAGTGGGACAGCGCGACGATCAAGGTCAACTGGGCCCTCGACCGGCCCGTCCCGTGGTCGGCGGACGAAGCCCGCGGCGCCGGCACGGTGCACCTCGGCGTCGACACCGACGGGTTCGTCGACTTCGCGGCCGACCTGTCGGTGGGGCGTACGCCCGAGCGGCCGTTCCTCCTGTTCGGCCAGATGACGACGTCGGATCCCACCCGTTCGCCTGCCGGCACCGAGTCGGCCTGGGCCTACACGCACGCGCCCCACGACTCCGACTGGACGGGCGAGCGGCTGGCGCGCCACGTGGAGCGGATGGAGGAGGCGATCGAGCGCGTGGCCCCCGGGTTCCGCGACAGCCAGGTCGCCCGGCACGTCCAGTCTCCTGGCGACCTGGAGTCGCAGGACCGCAGCCTGGTCGGCGGAGCCCTCAACGCCGGCACGTCCGGCATCCACCAGCAGCTGGTGTTCCGCCCCACCCCAGGGCTGGGGCGCCCCGAGACTCCGGTCGGAGGGCTCTACCTGGCGAGTGCCTCGGCGCACCCCGGAGGCGGGGTGCACGGTGCCTGTGGGTGGAATGCGGCGCGAGCCGCCTTGGGCGCGAACGGCCGCCTCACCGGCGGGGCCCGCCGCCTGCTGGCCCGCACCGCGTGGGACCGGCTGCTGCGCGACTAGCCGGTCGGATCGCTCACGCGCTCACGGTGCCGGCCCTCGGCGAGGTAGGCGAGTCGACGCAAGGACTCGACGTTGCGCGGCCCGATGGCGAGCTGCCGCACCGGGCGGGGGACGAGCGCACCAGGACCCGCGACAGCGTCCTCGGCGATGGACACGGTGCACGACTCGCCACCCTCCGGCGTCACGGTGATGACGACCTCGGCCTCGCCGGCCGGCCAGCCGCGGGCGCGCAGCACGAGCTCGGTGGGTCCGCTGCTGCGCAGCACGTGGGTGGTGTCGCTGATGACGGCGGGCCAGATGCCGAACGAGTGGTGGATGCGCGCTCCCGGCGCCGGCCAGGTCTCGTCCACCCCGCGCACGCGGGAGGCGCCGACCACCCAGGTGGCGTAGACCCACCCGTCGGCCAGGACGGCCCACACCGCCTGTGCGGGCGCGTCGACGGGACGGCTGACGGTGACGACGCCTGCTCCGAGCTCAGCCATGATCAGTCCTTTCCAGTGGTGTGGCCAGTGGCGTGGCGGATGGCGAGGGCTCCGGCTCCGGCGCCGACCGCCGCGACGGGGCGCAGCCAGTGTCGCCCCCACCGCCCGTGGACCGCCTCACCGGCGCGCTGTGGCGCGAGGACGTTGCCGGGGGAGTCGTCCACCTCGTGCCGGCCGATGCCGCCGGCTCGCATGAGCGGCGTGACGATGCGGTCGAATACCCCCGGGAAGACCTGGAAGCCGGTGACCACCAGGTGGTTTGCGACTCCGACAGAGCTCTCCCTGCGAGGCCGGGCCAGCGCCCGGACGACGACCCTCGCGACCTTCTCGGGGGGATCGACGGGCGGAGGCGGGCGACCGTGCCTGCGCAGGTAGGTGCCGGCCTGGAGGTACACCGGGGTGTCCACCCCGCCGGGCCAGACCAGGCTGATGTCCACGCCCGGGGTCTGCCGGGCCTCGATCTGGAGGGTGCGGACGAGGCCGTGGACGCCCCACTTCGCCGTCACGTACGAGGACATGTACGGCGTGCTGATCTTGCCGAGCAGCGACCCGAGGACGACCAGGCTGCCGCCGCCCCCGTCGAAGGCGGTCAGGGCGCAGCGGGCCACGTTGGCGGTGCCGGTCAGGGTGGTGTGCAGGGCTGCGTCGAACACGTCCCTTGGCACGTCCTCGAACCGTCCGTAGGCGAGGACGGCCGCCGAGTGCACGACGCCGTCGATCCGCCCGAACCGCGCCGTACCGACCCGGAACGCCGCCTCGACCGACCGGGCGTCGCCCACATCGGCTGCTGCCACGAGCGCCTCGGCACCGGCTGCCGCACACTCGGCGCGCACCTGCTCGAGCACGTCTTCCGAGCGGGACACCAGGACGAGTCGGGCACCCTGCCGGGCGAGGCGCAGCGCCGTCGCCCGACCGATGCCGCTGGAGGCGCCAGTGACCAGCACCACCTTGCCGGTGAAGGCCTTCGAGCGCCTGCCGTGCCTTGGAGTCTTCACGGCTGGAGGACGACCTTGACGCAGGCGTCGTCCTTGGCCTGGAAGATCTCGTAGCCGTGCGGAGCCTCGGCGAGCGGGAGCACGTGGGTCGCGAGGTCCTCGGTCCCCAACGGGTCGGAGGAGTCGAGGACGAGGGGGAGGATCTCGTCGATCCACCGCTTGACGTGGCACTGTCCCATCCGCATCGTGATTCCCCGGTCGAACATCTCCATCATCGGCATCGGGTCGATCTCGCCGCCGTAGACCCCGCTGATCGACACGGTGCCACCGCGTCGCACCGCCTTGACGGCGGTGTGCAGCGCGTCGAGCCGGTCGATCGCCATCCTGTCGATCAACGGCTTGGCCAGGGCGTCGGGGAGCAGGCCGACCGCAGCCTGCGCGGTCTTCGCGGCGGGGGAGCCGTGCGCCTCCATGCCGACCGCCTCGACGACCCCGTCCGGGCCCCGACCGCCGGTCAGCTCGATGAGGGTCTCCGCGACGTCGTCCACCTCACGCAGGTCGAGCGTCTCGATGCCGTGGGCGGCGGCCAGGGCCAGCCGTTCCGGCACCAGGTCGACGCCGATGACGCGGCCGGCGCCGAGCTGCCGCCCGATCCGCGCCGCAAACTGTCCCACCGGCCCGAGCCCGATGACGGCCAGGGTGCCGCCGTCGGGCACGTCGGCGAACTTCACGCCCTGCCACGCGGTCGGAAGGATGTCGGACAGGTAGAGGAACCGCTGGTCCGAGTGCTCGTCCGGCACGGGGATCGGTCCGAACTGGGCCTGCGGCACACGGAGGTACTCCGCCTGCCCACCCGGGACCGCGCCATACAGGCTGGTGTAGCCGAACAACGTGGCACCCTTGCCCTGCTCGCGCACCTGGGTCGTCTCGCACTGCGCGTAGAGGCCGCGCTCGCACATCCAGCAGTGCCCGCACGAGATGTTGAAAGGAATGACGACGCGGTCCCCGGGCTTGATGTGGGTGACCTCCGGACCCACCTCCTCGACGATCCCCATGGGCTCGTGGCCGAGGATGTCGCCGGGCGTGAGGTAGGGGCCGAGGACCTCGTAGAGGTGCAGGTCCGACCCGCAGATCGCCGTGGACGTCACTTTGATGATCGCGTCGTTGGGCTTCTCGATGCGCGGGTCGGGGACCTCCTCGACGCGCACGTCGCGCTTGCCCTGCCAGGTCAGTGCCTTCATCGCGGGTCCTCTCGTCGGGTGCCGCCGGACGGTGCCGGTGGGGATGGCTCATCCAGCCCCTGCCCGATGCCACCGGTCGCAAACCTCGGTACGCCGTTGCTATCCATGACCATCCCTGTCCGGGCAGACCAGATCGAGCAGTGCCTCGGCGTCGTGGGGAGCGTGCCCGCGGGCGTCGTTGTCGAAGTACACGTGGACCTGGAGCCCGTCGTCCGCCCACCGCCGCACCCGACTTGCCCACCTCCCCAACGCGGCCGTCGAGTAACCGCTCGCGTAGAGCTCGGTGTCGCCGTGCAGACGGACGTAGACCAGGCGCGAGGTGATGACGTCGAAGGTGGGCCAGGTGCCAGCACTGTCGGAGATGACCATGGCAACGTCGTTGTCCTCCAACAGCTTTCGGGCATCGGGGGCGTGGAAGCTCTCGTGCCGTGGTTCGAGGGCGTGCTGGATCGGGGTGCTCGCGACCGGGGTGGTCAGCGCTCGTCCCTCGGGGAGCTTGTCGTCGTGCCCGCGGGCGAGCTCCGCCGCCTGCTCCGAGGTCCTCGGGAGCTGTGCGAAGAAGCTGCTGAGGAGGTCGGCATCAAAGGGCAGGCTGGCCGGCAGCTGCCACAGCACCGGTCCCAGCTTGTCGCCGAGAGCCAGGACGCCCGAGGCGAAGAAGTTGGCGAGAGGGGTGCTCACGTCGGCCAGCCGGCGCATGTGCGTGATGAAGCGTCCGCCCTTGACGGCGAAGACGAAGTCGTCAGGCACCTCCTGCGCCCACGTCGCGTAGCTGCTGGGCCGCTGGAGGGAGTAGAACGAGCCGTTGAGCTCGACCGCGTTCAGCCGGTGCGACAGATGGCTGAGCTCGTCACGCTGGCGCAGGCCGCGAGGGTAGAAGTCGCCGCGCCACGACGCGTAGCGCCACCCCGACGTGCCCACCCTCACGATGGCTCGAGAGCTCCCGGCGGCACCGTGGTCGACCGCCCGATCTGCGCGACGAGCTCGTCCAGGGACTGGAACTCGCGGTGCCGGGGCGCGGTGGCCAGGAGCCACAACAGGTGGCTGGGAGCGTGTCGCTGGATGAGCGTCGCGGCGAGGTGGTCGTGCGCGGCCGGGAAGGCTGTCGGACCCAGGTAGGTCGCCAGGTCGTCGGCCCACGCGGGCGGCGACTGGCCGTCGTGGTGAGCGGGGGAGGTGGTCGGTGCGGTCATGGTGGCTCCTCGGGGACGGCGCACCCGGCCTGCACCCTGGTGCCTCGAACGACTCTTTTCCCCGACCACCCGCATTCAAACGGTTCTCGGGGTCGAGGACGCGCCACCCGTCCCACGCTGTTGGAGACGAGCGACGCGCCTCATGGCAGCCCTACCCATCGGCGTTGGCGGGAAACGGACACGGTCTGTCGCCCCACGTCGCCGGGCCGGCTCGCAGCAGGCCAGGGCTCAGGTCCTGACCCGCCAGCGCCCGGCACCCTCGTCCAGCTCCGCCAGTCCTCGCGCTGCGAACTCCGAGAGCCATCCCTCCATCGGGAACCAGCCCCACCTGTCGTGAAACAGGTTGGCATTGCGGACGATCGAGTGCAGGTGTGCGATCGGGGGCACCTGGCTGGCGTGGTGTTGGTGGTATGCCGCGGCGCCGCCGACCCAGAGCAGCTCACCCGATGCAGCGGCGAGCCGCTGGCCGAAGTCGGTGTCCTCGCCGCCGTAGCCGGTAAAGGCCTCGTCGAACCCGTTCAGGACGGTCCAGTCTCGGGCTGTCACCGCGAAGGAGAGCGACCAGAAGAGCCGCACGTCGCCCCTCAGGTCGCCGTCGGGGGAGGGACCGGCCGGGCCGGGTGTGGTTGGGCCAGCTCGGCCACAGCAGGTGTCCGGTAGTCGGCCGGGTGCGGCACGGGCGGCAGGTAGCGCACCTCGCCGCAAGCCACCACCGGTGCCGAGCCGGCCCGCTCCGCCAGCGTCCCGGCATACCGCTTCACCAGGGTCGGCGACGGGATGCAGTCCACGTCGAGGAAGACGAGGACGTCGGCGCCGGCCTCGATGGCCGCTCGGGCGCCGGCATTGCGCGCAGCGGCGAGCGGGAGCTCGGCGACGTCCGCGTCGAGATCGACGACGAGGGCCGCCGGGTGCTGCTCATGCGCCACCGTGGCGACTTCCGCGTCGCCCATCGCCACCACCACGCAGGAGTCTGGCGCGCGGGTCTGGGCGGCCAGGCCCCACGCCTGCCCACGCAGGTGCTCGTGCCGGCCGTGGGCGATCGTCACGACGGCGGTGCGGGGGGCGGTCATGCTGGCAGCGGGCTCGGCAGCCCGACGGTGCGCAGGTGCGCGGCCGCGACGGCCGCTCCGTGGCCGGTCGACCACTGAGCCCACCCCGCGCCGCCGCGCGAGATCGCCCGCTCCAAGAGGTCGGGCCACTCGTCCGCCGACGGCCAGGCCGAGAGGCCCACGGCGATCTGCCGGGACTCCACGGCTCGGGCGGTCGCCACCTGCTCGTCGAACGGACGTGGTTGGGCCACGACGACGGCGGGGCGACGCGCCGCTGCCACCTCGGCCACGGCGTTCTGGCCCCCGTGCGTCACCACCACGTCGGCGGACGCCAGCGCCTCCCAGATCGATCCGTCCCCAGGGACGCCGGGCACGCGTTCGACCCAGGTCCACGTCGGGGTCGCTGCCCTGGCAGCGTCGACATCGGCGGCCGTGGTGGTGCGTCCTCCGGCCCCCCAGAGCACGAGCACCGTGCGGCCGTGGGTGCTCGGCGGCACGACGGGTGGCGAGGGCGACAGGTGGTCGAACCGTGAGATGCCGCCGACGAACCACGTCTTCGCGGTCCACGCGGACGGCCAGTCGCGGTCGTGGGTGCCGCGCGGCCACGGTGCCAGCAGTGCCTCGGCCGAGTCGTAGGCGAGCTGGTGGGTGCGGTCGAGCCGGGCACCCGGAAGGGCGACGACGACGGTCGGCACCCCGCAGAGGCGAGCCAGCACGGCCACCTCGACCGACACGTCCACGACCAGGGCGCGGGGGTGCTCCTCGACCACCCAGTTGGCGAGCTGAGCCGAGCGTCGGGCCAGGCCCAGGTGCCCACGGGGCGCCCAGTGCAGCACGCCGTGCGCCGTCGGGTCGCCGTCCGCGGAGAGCGCGGCCGGGTCGGGGTCGTCGTCCCGGGCGAGCTGGGTCCACCCGCCGGTCCAGGCGGCCGGGGCGGGAGTCGAGCTCAGTCCCCAGACGTCCTCGTTCATCGCGCCCGCGATGGCCTGCAGACGGGTGAGGTGGCCGGCACCGTGGTGGTGGGCGTAGTAGCCGATCACGCGGCGCGCCCCAGGGTGGGTGAGAGACGCGTGTAGTGGTCCAGGTAGGCCTCGACCATCGTGTCGAGCGAGCAGCTCGTGCGTGCGTGCTCACGACAGCGACGCCGGTCCAGTGCGCAGACCCGCTCCACCTCGCGGGCGGCCGCGTCGACGTCACCCGGCCGGACCAGCACGCCGCAGTCCGGCGCGACGAACTCCGCCAGGCCACCACGGTCGTAACCGACCACCGGGGTGCCGCAGGACAGGGACTCGGCCGCCACCAACCCGTAGGGCTCGTCCCACTCCGGGGTGACCACGAGCGCAGCGCTGCGCCCGAGGAGAGTGGTCAGGGCGGGCACGTCGAGGTGGCCCAGGTAGTCCACGGTGGGGCCGAGCAGCGGTTCGACCTGCGCCCGGAAGTACGCCGGGTCACCGATGGGACCGGCGAGCCGGATCCTGCGCCCGCTGACGAGGGCGATGCGGATCGCCTCGTGCGGAGCCTTCTCCGGCACGATCCGCCCCACCCACACGAGGTCGTCGCCACCCGGACCCGGCGTCCAGACCGAGGTGTCGACGCCGTTGTGCACCACCTCTGCCCGGGTCACGTGCGACCACTGCCGCGCGGTGTGGTGGCTCACCGCGACGAAGCGGCTGCGGGTCTGGTCCATCAGGGAGATCGCCGGTTCGAGCCATGGTGTGGGAGGGGTGTGCAGGGTGGTCAGCATGGGCGCCCGGCAGGACTGGGCCAGCGCGAGGGGCAGGAAGTGCAGGCTGTTGTTGTGGATCACGTCGACGTCTGCGCGGTCGCGCAGCTCGAGCATGACCTGCAGGTAGGCGTGGTGCTCGCGCAGCCACGGCTCCGGGGGCATCGAGACGTCGGCCCGGGCGAGGGTGCTGAGCTCGAGCGGGCGGACCTCCAGCTCGCGCGCACCCAGGGCAGGGTCGCTGCCCGGACCCGCGAACAGCGTCACGTCGACCCCTCGCTCGCGCAGGCCACGGACCAGTGCCCAGGTGAGGGACTCGAGACCGCCCGCAAAGGGTTGCCGCAGCGGGTGCCTGGCCGCGGCGAGGATCACGACGTGCATGCGAGCCTCCGGTCCAGGGCCGCGGCGTAGACGTGCTCGTGCGCCGCCGCCAGCAGACGTCGTTCGGTATGGCGCGTGCCGAGCGAGGCGCGCGGCGCCGTCCCGCCCGTGCGCCAGTTGGCGTAGGCGGTGCGGACCGCAGTCACCAGCGACGCCGTGCGCTCGGGTCCGTCCGCGGCGTACGTCAGGCAGGGACGCTGTTCGGCGTAGAAGCCGCAGTCCGGCGCCGCCGCCCAGGTGCCGAGGTCGTGACACGCCTCGAGCCAGCCCGAGTGGGTGCCGAACTGGTAGGGGAGCACCGAGACGTCGAGGTCCTGGAGGTACCCCCACAGCTCGTCGTCCGAGAAGTAGTCGTGGACCTGCAGCTCGAGGGCGCCATCGCCCTCCAGCGAGCGCAGGTGCTGGGCGAACGCGGCGTCGTGCCGCGGATACCCCTCCGTCATCACGTCGGTGTGGGCGTCCACGCGAAGGCGGGCACCCGGCATACCGGGCAACGCATCGACGATCGCGTCGACCAGGGGGATGGGATCCATGTTGGCGCGCAGGCTCTTGGCGTGCAGCCCGATCATGAACTCGTCGTGGGTCGTGCGGGGACGACGCACCCACGCGTCGGGCACGACCTGCGGGTGACGCAGCACGGTCGCCTCCCGGCCCCAGCGGGCCCGGATCGTCGCTGCGGCGCCCGGCGTGAGGGTGATCAGGGCGTCGGCAGCGTCGACGAGCACCGCGAGCTGCGCGTCGTGGAGGTCCGGCGCGTCGTGGTGCGGGTTGCGCAGGTCGTGCACGGTGAGCACCAGCGGCTTGTCGTGACGGCGGAGCGCGGCGACGAGGTCGCGCAGGTCGTCGACCGAAAGGGCGTCGAACCCGAAGTGCACGTGCAGGACGTCGAAGTCGGGCGCGTGCTCGTCGACCCACGCAGCGGTGAGCATCCGCGGAGGCCACCAGGGTGAGTCCGCTGAGTCACCGGACGGCGGGTCGGGCAGCCGCACCACCGTGCTGGTGTCGGGGGTCGGCGGGGAGAGGTGGCGGACGTAGACGTGACCGGCAGGGACAGAGGCGATGACGAGGCTCAAGGCTGACCTTTGGGAGCGAGCATCGAGCACACGTGGTGCACCCGACGGGGGCAGCTGGCACGTGTTTTGACCGGCTCTGGACTTCTCTTCCCGTCAAGGTAGCCCCTGCCGGTGACACTGGCACCCCTGGTGGGACGCCTGGGGCTCAGCCCAGCGACTCGCGGTGGCTGTCGTTGATCCTGGTGGCCAGCGCGGACAGCTTGGTGTTGGTGCGGCTCGAGGCGCTCTTGAGGATCTCGAAGGCCTCTTCGTCGCCCACCTTGTGGGCAGCCATCAACAGCCCGACCGCCTTGCCGATCTCACGGTTGCTCTGCAACCCGCGCCGCAGGTTGTCGGCCGTGGCCTGGCGCTCGGCGGCGGCGAGGGCCACCGAGGTGAACGCCGCCAGGACGGCGCCGACGTCCATCGACTCCTGGGTGAGCCCGCCCGGTGTGTCCGAGAAGACGTTGAACGCGGCCCGGTTGTCCAGCCCGTCCATCAGCTGGTAGCCGAGCATGCTGCGCACCGGCGTGTGTCGGATCGTCAGCTCGGCCAGCTTCGGCCACTGGGTGCCGTCCGTGATGTCGGCATCGTGCTGCACGGAGTCCTGCTCGATGCTGTCGAGGCACGGTCCCTCCTGGGCCTGCGACTCGAGCCGGTCCATCAGCGCGGCGACCTCGTCGGTGGACGCACGTGTGCGGAGCTGCTCGTGGGAGTCGAGGCTGGAGATGCACGCGTGGTCGGCGCCGGGGATCAGCTCCACGGCGGTGCGACAGATCTCCGCCAGCACGTCATCCGTGCCGTTCCCGGCATACACGAGCTTGGCCAGGGCGGCGAACGCCTCGCTGGCTTCTCGGGGGACTGGGGTCTGCATCCGGCCAGTATGGCCCGGATCCGTGACATTCGTGGCGGACCCTCCCGGCTCGGACCTCTCGGCCGCCCCGGACCCGGGTCCGTCCTGCTCGGGGCTCACGTCCGGTCCGACCCGCTGACCGAGAACTCGATCGGCTTGCACACCCCGCCGTTCGACTTCTCGGCGGAGCAGGCGGTGAGGCCCACGTGCAGGTCCATCTCGGCGCGCACGACGAACCGGTCGCCGGCGACGGAGGTCGGTGGGTCGATGTGCAGCTCGCCGCCGGGCTCTGGCCAGACGTTCATGAAGATGTTGAGGGTCGTCCCGATCTGGTCGGCCGTCACCCCGAACGGCTCGAGCCCGGTCGCGAGGTTCTCCAGGCAGCTCGGGTGGTAGGCACTCTCGAACTCGGGGTAGAGCAGGTCGAAGGTGTCCTGGCTGCACGGTGTCAGGAGGAAGTCGTGGCGACCGCAGCTGTCGTCCACGACCGTCAGCATGGGGCGGCTGCGGTTGCTGTAGAGGGTGTGGCCGGTGGTCAGGTAGATGGTGTTCGCGTAGTCGATGGTGCGCCCGCTGGACAGCCTCTCGTCGTGGTCGTCGGCTGCGAAACAGAACAGGTCGCTCACCTGGCCGCCCTGCGGGTCCACGACGGTGAGCACCTGGTCCTTGCGGAGCAGGAACCCCGTCCCGGTCTGGGGCGCCAGGGTGGTGGGTTCGGTCGTCATGGTGCTTCCTCCTCGGTCTCGGAGTCGCTCTTGGAGTCGCTCTCGGAGTCGGTCTGCGGCTTGGTCTCCGGGTCGGCCTCGAACGTGACTGGAGCCTCCCAGCCCGAGGGCACCACCCGCCCGCTGTACTGCCGTGCTTCGGAGCCGCGCCCGTGGTCCTCGACCATGGGGTTCAGCGATCCCTGCAGCTCGGTGTCCCTGCGCCTGATGGTGTCGCGCATGCGGTCGAAGCGGTCCGAGGCGCGGAGCTCCTCGAACTGCTCGTGCAGGTTGAACACCAGCGTGGGCAGGGGCGTGCGACGGGCGATGCGCGAGGCGTGCGGGTGCAGCCCCACGACGAAGAACGCGGTGCCTCCCACGCTGAACGCGAAGTGCGGGCTGCCCGGGTCGTCCGAGACCCGCGGGTCCCACGGCTGGTGGTCCACCTCGTGGAGCTGCTCGAGCTGTCGCCAGAGCAGCTCCTCGAACTCCGCCTCGTCCGCGACGTCGGCAGCGCGGAACACCGCGACCAGCGAGGCGAACCCGCCGGCCCGGTCGGTGTCTCGACCGAACCGGGTCAGTGCCTCGACCAGGGTCGTGGTGCTCTCTTCGGTCGCCAGCCGCTCCAGGACGACGACGGTGGCGCGCTCGCGGTTAAAGACCGAACGGGCTCCCAGGCAGGGGTAGTCGGGGTGCAGCACCATCGCCGCCAGCCCGTCGGCGATCGCGTCGGGCGGGGTGCTCGCGTCGTGGGAGTGGGCGAGGTCAGCCAAGAGCTCGGGAAGCTCCTGCACCTCGTCGGCAGGTTGGGTCACGCCTCAGGACACCACCGCGTCGACGGCCTTCTTGAGCGCGCTGGGCTGCGCGGGCGAACGCGGCGCCTTCTGCTTCGCGGCCAGCAGCTGCTCCCCGAGGTCGCGCAGCTGGGTGCGGCCGAGGCCGTCGCGGACCTTGGGGAACCAGTCCTGCTCCTCCTCGTCCATGTGGTGCCGAACGTTCTCGATCAGCACCGTCGTCTTGGCCTCGAACCGCTCGTCACCCGGCTTGAGCGCGGCGAGCTCCATGACGAGGACGTCCGCCACGTGGTGTTCCTCGTAGGACTCGAGCACGTCGTCCTCGAGGTCGGGCAGCAGCCGCCGGACCTCGGGGTACATCACCTCGTTCTCGATGTAGGTGTGCACCGTGAGCAGCTCGATGACCTTCTTCACGATCGTGCCCTTGCGGGCCTTGGTCGTCGTGGACTTCTCGAACTCGCGGAACAGCGCGCGGACCTCTTTGTGGTCCGCCTTGAGGATGACGATGGCGTCGCTGGACATGGTGTGCTCCTGGGAGTGAGGGGGTCCGGGCGGGCGCGTGGCCCGGGGTGCCTCGGCCGTACCCTGCACCGGCGCGCGCAAACCCGCGGACCCCTGCGGTACCGTGTGACCCATGGCACGGTCGCTGCTTCTTACCGAGCCGCGTTGACGCGACGGACCCCAGGTCCACGTCACCGCGGCCAACCCCTCCTGCGTGAGGGGTTGTTCTGTGTCCCGGCCAGTTCCATTCAGGGCCAGGTCGGGCCACGAGGGAGCAAGGGATGGCACGACCATCGGACACGAGGATGAGATGAGCGAGACGCCGCACCGCTACACCGCCGAGCTGGCCCAGCAGATCGAGCTGGACTGGCAGGACCGCTGGCAGGAGGAGGGCACCTTCCGCGCGCCCAACCCGGCCGGGCCGTGGGCGGAGCCCGAGAAGGTCGCCGACCGCGAGAAGCTGCTCGTCCTCGACATGTTCCCCTACCCCAGCGGCGCGGGCCTGCACGTCGGACACCCCCTGGGCTACATCGCCACCGACGTGTTCGCGCGCTACCACCGGATGACCGGCAAGAACGTGCTGCACTGCCTGGGCTACGACGCCTTCGGGCTGCCGGCGGAGCAGTATGCCGTGCAGACCGGCCAGCACCCGCGCAAGACGACCGAGGACAACATGGTCGTGATGAAGCGCCAGCTGCGCCGGTTGGGGCTGGGCCACGACGACCGCCGCACGATCGCCACCATCGACCCGGGCTACTACAAGTGGACCCAGTGGATCTTCACCCAGATCTACGACGCCTGGTACGACCCGGAAGCCGTCCGCCCCGACGGGGGCACCGGTCGGGCGCGCCCGATCGCCGAGCTGGTCGCCGAGCTCGAGTCGGGCTCACGGGAGGTGCCGGACGGACGCCCGTGGTCGGCGCTGTCCGCAGTCGAGCAGTCCGCGGTCCTCGACGACTTCCGGTTGGCCTACACCTCGCAGGCTCCCGTGAACTGGGCGCCGGGCCTGGGCACCGTGCTGTCCAACGAGGAGGTCACCAACGACGGCCGCTCCGAGCGCGGCAACTTCCCAGTCTTCAAGACCAACTTGCGCCAGTGGATGATGCGGATCACGGCGTATGCCGACCGGCTGGCTGACGACCTCGACCGCGTCGACTGGCCCGACAAGGTCAAGGCCATGCAGCGCAACTGGATCGGGCGCAGCCAGGGAGCGCGCGTCGCCTTCCCGGTGGTGGGGCAGGACGCCTCGATCGAGGTCTTCACGACCCGGCCCGACACCCTGTTCGGGGCCACCTTCATGGTCCTGGCTCCGGAGCACCCGCTGCTCGACAGGATCGGCGCCCAGGGTGAGTGGCCCGAGGGCACGAAGCCGGAGTGGACCGGTGGTGAGGCCACCCCCGAGGCCGCTGTCGCGGCATACCGGCTGGCGGCCTCGCGCAAGAGCGAGGTGGAGCGGCAGACGGAGGGCAAGGACAAGACCGGCGTCTTCACGGGCGCTTTCGCGACGAATCCCGTGACGGGGCAAGAGATCCCGGTGTTCATCGCCGACTACGTACTGATGGGTTACGGCACCGGCGCGATCATGGCCGTGCCCGGGCAGGACACCCGCGACTGGGAGTTCGCCGAGCAGTTCGCGCTGCCGATCATCCGGACCGTGCAGCCACCCGAGGGCCACCCCGACGACGAGCCGTTCACCGGCGAGGGACCCGCGATCAACTCGGCCAACGACGAGATCTCGTTGGACGGGATGGGGGTCGCGGACGCCAAGGCCGCGATCATCGACTGGCTGGTGTCCAAGGGGTCCGGGCAGGCGACGGTCAGCTACAAGCTGCGCGACTGGCTGTTCAGCCGGCAGCGCTACTGGGGTGAGCCGTTCCCGATCGTCTTCGACGAGGACGGCGTCAGCCACGCGGTGCCCGACTCGATGCTGCCGGTCGAGCTGCCCGACGTGCCCGACTACGCCCCCAAGACCTTCGAGCCGGAGGACGCCAGCAGCCAGCCCGAGCCGCCGCTGGGGCGGGTCGAGGAGTGGGTCAACGTCGAGCTCGACCTCGGCGACGGCCGGGGTGTGCGCAGGTACCGCCGAGAGACCAACACGATGCCCAACTGGGCCGGTTCCTGCTGGTACTACCTGCGTTACCTGGACCCGGCGAACACCGAGGCGTTCGTCGACCCCGAGAACGAGTCCTACTGGATGGGGCCGCAGGCGAGCCCGGTCTCGACCGCTCCGGCCGGGGTGACCGACCCCGGTGGCGTAGACCTCTACATCGGCGGCGTCGAGCACGCCGTGCTCCACCTGCTCTACGCACGCTTCTGGCACAAGGTCCTCTACGACCTGGGCCACCTGAGCAGCGACGAGCCGTTCCGCAAGTACTTCTCCCAGGGCTACATCCAGGCCGCGGCCTACCGCGACGACCGCGGCCAGCCGGTCGAGGCATCCGAGGTCGTCGAGTCGGTGGACTCCTCCGGCGAGGCCCGCTACACGTGGAACGACCAGCCGGTCAGCCGCGAGTTCGGCAAGATCGGCAAGTCGCTCAAGAACGTCGTGAGCCCGGACGAGATGTTCGAGCAGTACGGCGCGGACACCCTGCGGGTCTACGAGATGTCGATGGGTCCCCTCGAGCTCAGCAAGCCGTGGGAGACCCGGGCGGTCGTCGGGGCGCAGCGGTTCCTGCAACGTTTGTGGCGCAACGTCATCGACGAGGAGACCGGCGAGGTGCGGGTTGTCGACGCACCGCTGGACGAGGCGACGACGCGGATCCTGCACCACACCATCGACGCGGTCTCCCGCGACTACCCGACGCTGGGCTTCAACACCGCCATCGCGCGGCTGATCGAGCTGAACAACGCGTTGACCAAGCTCGACGCGGTGCCGCGCGAGGCGGCCGAGCAGCTGGTCGTCATGGTGGCGCCGTTGGCCCCGCACATCGCGGAGGAGCTCTGGCGTCGGCTAGGGCACGACGAGTCGATCACGTTCGAGCCGTTCCCGGTGGCCGATCGCGCCCTGCTGGTCGAGGAGACCGTCACCTGCGTCGTCCAGATCAAGGGCAAGGTGCGCGACCGGCTCGAGGTGCCGGCCGACATCACCGAGGACGCGTTGCGCGAGCAGGTGCTGGCGCTGCCCAAGGTGGTCGCGGCGACCGAGGGCGGCATCCGCACCGTCATCGTCCGGGCCCCCAAGCTGGTCAACGTCGTCCCCGCCTGACCCCGCACCGATAGCCTGCGCACGTGAGCGTCGCGATCGTCACTGACTCCACGGCATACCTGCCGGCGTCGGTCGTCGACGCCCACTCGATCCAGGTCGTGCCGCTGCACGTCATCGTCGGCGGCACGGAGTTCAGCGAAGGCGTCGACATCACCACCGCCGAGGTGGCGGCGGCGCTGCGGTCGTTCAAGCCGGTGTCCACGTCGCGGCCCTCGCCGCAGTCGTTCCTCGACGCCTACGAGAAGGCTGCCGCCGGGGGAGCGGACGGCATCGTCTCGGTGCACATCTCGGCCGACATGTCCTCCACCGTCGAGTCCGCGCACCTCGCGGCGCAGCAGTCACCGGTGCCGGTGCGCGTGGTCGACTCGCGTTCGCTCGGCATGGCGATGGGGTATGCCGTGGTGTCGGCGGCGGAGCTCGCAAGCCGAGGTGGGACGGCGGATGACGTTGCAGCGCAAGCGCGTTCGCGGTCCGAGGCGTCCACCGTCGTGTTCTACGTCGACACCCTCGAGCACCTGCGCCGCGGTGGTCGGATCGGCTCGGCGTCGGCGTTCCTCGGCTCGGCCCTGGCGATCAAGCCGATCCTCGGCCTGGTGGACGGTCACATCCGCCCCCTCGAGAAGGTGCGCACCTCGTCGCGTGCCCTCGCGCGGCTGGAGGAGCTGGCCGCGTCGGCGATCGAGAAGGCCGACGCCGGGGTCGACATCGCCGTGCACCACCTCGACTCCCAGGCGCGCGCCGACGACCTCGCCGCGCGGCTGACCGATCGGCTCGCAGCCGGCGACGGGGAGGTGCGGGTCGTCGAGCTCGGGGCGGTCGTCGGGGCGCACGTCGGTCCGGGCACCCTCGCCGTGGCCGTGTCGCCGCGGCCGGCCCCGTGACCGCTGTCGCCGACCTGTCGGCGGGAGAGCTGCTCGAAGCGGCCCTCGCCTCGGTGGCCGCCTTCCTGGTCGGCGCCGTCAACCCCGCGACGATCCTCGCCAGGATCCTCGGCAAGGACCTCAAGCACTCCGGCTCGGGCAACCCCGGGGCGACGAACGCCGGACGGGTGCTGGGGGCCCGCTGGGGGGTGGTCGTGGGGGTGCTCGACGTGCTCAAGGGGCTGGTGCCCGTGCTCGTGGCCAGACAGCTCTTCGGCACGGTGCCTGCGCTGTGCGTCGGCCTGGCCGTGGTGCTCGGCCACATCTGGTCGCCGTTCCTGCGGGGGCAGGGTGGCAAGGGTGTCGCCACGTCGCTCGGGGCGATCCTCGCCGTCGAGCCGTGGTTCGGCCTGGGGATGGTGGTCGTCTTCGGGTTGCTGGTCTGGCGGATGCGCTGGGTGGCGGGCGCCTCGGTGTCCGCGTGCCTGCTGCTGCTCGGGCTGGGAGTGCTGACGGCGGCGCGCTGGGTGCCGTTCGGGACGCGCGAGACGGGGGTGTGGTGCATCGTGCTCGCACTCGTCGTCATCTACCGGCACCGGCGCAACATCGAGCTCTGGATCTCCGCGCGACGGGACGCTTCGTCCACAGGCTGAGACCCGGCCGGCTCCTGTCCACAGGCGGCTGACTCCTGGCTGTCCCGGGCATCCTCGCGTTCCTAGCGTGCCGGTATGCCGTCCATCCGCCGCACACCCGCACCGTCCGCTCGCGTCCGGGCCCTCTTGGAGGCCGCGGAGCCCCGGCAGGTCGTGCCGACGAGTCCGCGGGACGGCCGCCAGCACTCGGTGGAGCCCTGGCTGCCGGAGCGCCGGTGGGTCGAGACCCCTGCAGCTCGCGTCCAGCCGACACCGCCAGCTCGGCAGCCGGGGCGGCACCGGAGGCCGATGCCGCCCGGACCACGGTTCCTCACGGTCCCGGCGTCGCTGCAGGGCTCGCGGCTCAGCGGACCGCGTGCCGCTGCCGCCGGGATGGTGCTGGTGGTGCTGCTCGCCACGCTGGCGTTCGGGGTGCGGGTGGCCTGGGCGAAGGCGGCCAGCACCCCGCAGGTCGTCGCACCGTCACAGAGCGGCTCGGCCGTCGACGGCCGCACCCGCTCGACCAGCAACTTCGCCTCGTCGAGCACGGCCTCGGGCGGAGGTGGACCGCCCGCCGGGACGGTGACGGTGCACGTCGTGGGTCAGGTCAGACACCCCGGAGTGTTCACGTTGCCCGCGGGCTCGCGGGTCGGTGACGTGGTCAAGAGGGCCGGTGCCCGCACGGCAGCCGACCTCGGCGCGATCAACCTCGCCCGACCGCTGGTCGACGGGGAGCAGGTGGTCGTGCCCAAGCCCGGGGACGCCGCGGCCGGAGCGGCTGGCGGGGGTCCCGGGGCCGTCGGAGGGGGCGGCCCGGGGACCTCGGCCGGATCAGGCACGGCGCCGGGTGGCGGAGGAGCGGGAGCGCTGGTCGCGGGGGGCCAGGTGAACCTCAACACCGCGACCGCTGCCCAGCTCGAGGAGCTGCCGGGCGTCGGACCGGTCCTCGCCCAGCGGATCATCGACTGGCGCACCGAGCACGGGCGGTTCACCTCGGTCGACGAGCTGGGTGAGGTCAGTGGCATCGGGGAGAAGATCTTCGCTGCGCTCCAGCCGAAGGTGACGGTGTGAGCGGGAGTCGTGGTCGCCGTGCGCCCGGGTCGGTCCCGGCGGACCTGAGGCTCCTGCTCCCGGCGCTGGCGGCCTGGTCGGTCGGGGCGTCGATGCTCGGCTCCGGGATCGCGACCCTGCTCGTGACCGCAGGAGCCAGCCTGCTGCTCGCGGTGCTCCTGCTGTGGCGCCGGCCCTTGACCCCCGACCGTGAGGGTCGCGCCGACCCAGGGTGTCGCGCGGCGACCGCACTCGTCCTGGCCGCGGTCGCGCTCGTCCTGACGTCGACGGCGGGTCACACTGCTGCGCGCGAGGCCGGCCCGATCCGGGCACTCGCTCGTCAGCATGCCTCGGTCGACCTGGTCGGCGTCGTCATCCGCGACCCGGTGGTGGTCGGCGGCCGACGGTTGGACGGCGCGATGCTCCGGCTGTCCCTGCGGGTCGAGTCGGTGACGGCCAGGGGGAGCCAGGCACGCGTGGCCACGCCGGTGCTGGTCATCGGCGGGCCGGAGTGGGAGCAGGTCCGCTGGCACGAGCGGGTGCGGGTCAAGGGCATCCTGCTGGAGGCCCAGCCCGGCGACGACGTCGTGGCCGTCCTGCGACCCCGGGGCGCGCCCCGCCCGGTCGCCCGACCCGGTCTCGTCGCGCGAGCCGCCGAACGCCTGCGGGCGGGCCTGCGCGACGCGGCATCGGCGCTGCCGCCCGATGCGCGGGGCCTGGTGCCGGCTCTCGTCATCGGCGACACGAGTCGCACGCCGCCCGACCTGACTGAGGCGATGCTCGCCACCGGGATGACGCACCTGTCGGCCGTCTCGGGCAGCAACGTGGCCATCGTGCTCGCCCTGGCACTCGGCGCAGCGCGTCTGGCCGGCGTCTCCCGGCGCTGGCGACCCGGGGTCGCCGCACTGGTGCTGGCGGGGTTCGTCGTCCTGGCCAGACCCGAGCCGAGCGTCCTGCGGGCCGCGGCGATGGGGGCCGTCGGGCTGGTCGGGCTGAGCCGGTCGAGGCGCGCCGTCGGCATACCCGTGCTGTCGGCGGCCGTCATCGCACTGCTCGTGGTCGACCCGTGGCTGAGCCGCTCCTACGGGTTCGCGTTGTCGACCCTCGCGACCCTCGGCCTGCTGCTCTTCACGCGCACCTGGGCTGAAGCCATCGGGCGGTGCCTGCCGCGGCGGATCAGGTCGTGGGGGCCCGCGCTGGCGATCCCCGTGGCGGCTCAGGCCACCTGCGCGCCGGTGGTCGTGCTCCTGCAGGGCTCGGTGTCGCTGGTCGGCGTGGTCGCCAACCTGCTGGCCGCCCCACTCGTGGCGCCCGCCACGATCGCCGGGGTCGCGGCCGCCGGGCTCGCGCCGGTCTGGCCGACGGGGGCGCGACTCGTCTGCTGGGTGGCGGCCCTGCCCGCCCTGGGGATCGCCAGGGTCGCGCGCACCTGCGCGACCGTCCCTGGCGGCACCCTGCCCTGGCCGGACGGGGCGGTGGGTGCGGTGCTGCTGACCCTGCTCACGGTGGCGGTGCTCCTGACCGGGCGGTGGTGGCTGCACCTGGCGCGGTTCCACCCCGTGCTGGCTGCGGCAGTCGGGATCCTTACCCTGGCGACCAGCGCTCCCACCGCCGCGGTCACCTGGCCCCCGTCCGGCTGGAGGTTCGTGGCCTGCGACGTCGGCCAGGGCGACGCACTGGTCCTCGCGACGACCCGCGGTCACGCCGTGCTGGTGGACGCGGGCCCGGACCCGTCCGCAGTCAACGCCTGCCTGCGCCGGTTGGACGTCCAGGTGCTCGACTCCGTGGTGCTCAGCCACTTGCACGCCGACCACGTCGACGGGCTGCCCGGTGCCCTGGCCGGGCGCGAGGTGCGCGAGCTCCTGGTCAGCCCGGTGCACGAACCTGCCTACCAGTGGGCGCAAGTGCAGGGCTGGGCGCGTGCCCGGGGGATCCCGGTCCGCGACGTCCAGGCCGGCGACCGGCTGGGCTGGCCCGGGGTGTCGGCCGACGTGTGGTGGCCCGCTCGCCGCATCTCTGGCGGGTCGGTCCCCAACAACGCCAGTCTGGTGCTCGCGGTCCGCAGTGGGCCGGTCGACCTGCTGCTGCTCGGGGACGTCGAACGCGAGACGGCGCACGCCCTGCTCCTGCAGCTCCGTCGTGATCCGCGGATGGCGGCGGTGGCGGCCGGGTTCGACGTCGTCAAAGTGGCCCACCACGGGTCCGGCAACCTCGACGAGGGTCTCCTCGAGGAGGTGCGGGCGCCCCTCGGCGTCATCAGTGTCGGCAAGGACAACGACTACGGACACCCGGCACCCAAGGCACTGGAAGTGCTGCGCCGCAACGGGTATGCCGTGCTGCGGACCGACCAGCGCGGCGACATCGCCATCGTGGCGATCGACGACGACCTGGGCGTCACCTGGCGTCGACACTAACCCCCCGCAGCGTCGCTATCTCATGCAAAAGGCGAGTTAGCGCCGCTCCGCCCTGACCCCCTCGTCGCTATCTCATGCAAAAGGCGAGTTAGCGCCGCTCCGCCCTGACCCCGGTCGCTATCTCATGCAAAAGGCGAGTTAGCGCCGCTCCGGCAGCTCAGGCGCCGCTCCGGCAGCTGAGGCGACGCTCGAGCGGGTCGGGGAGTTCAGGTGCTGGCGAGCACCCGCGGCTTGGCCTTGGCTGCCTCGACCAGCGCGTCGATGGTGGCCTGCACGGCCGGAACGCGTTGGAGGTCGGCCGTCGTCACCACGCTGACCGAGCGTCGCGAGGCCGGGTTGATCGGCAGCGTCACGACGTCATGGTGGTGCGCGGTCCGCAGGATCAGGTCGGGGATCAGCGCGACGCCCAGCCCCTCCGCGACCAGGCCGAGGACCGCGACGTAGTCCTCGGTCTCGAAGCCGACGTGCGGGGAGAACCCGGCGTTCGCGCACATCTGGAGCAGGTGGCCACGGCAGCGGGGGCAGCCGGCGATCCAGTTCTCCTGCGCGAGCGCCGAGAGCTCGACCATGTCCTCACCGGCCAGCGCGTGGTCGCGGGGGAGTGCCAGCCGGACCTCGTCGTCGAGCAGCTTGTGGGTGACGAAGAGATCCATGTCCTCCTCGCCGCGACCGACGTCGGTGCCCTCGTAGGCGAACGCGACGGCGAGGTCGCACTCGCCGGCCTTGAGCGCAGCCAGTGACTCGGGCGGTTCGGCCTCGGTGAAGGTGACCTGCACGTCGGGGAACCGCTGCTTCACCAAGGCCAGGGCCCGAGGCACCAGGGTCGCCGAGCTCGACGGGAACGCCATGAGCCGCACGCGTCCGGCGCGCAGGCCGGCGATCGCGGCGACCTCTTCCTCTGCGGCATCGAGAGCCGACAGCACGGCGACGGCGTGCCGAGCCAGCACCTGACCTGCCTCGGTGAGGCGGACGTTGCGTCCGACTCGCTCGACCAGCACGGTGCCGGTGCGCTGCTCGAGGCGCCGCACCATCTGCGAGATGGCGGGCTGCGAGTAGCCGAGGGCGAGGGCGGCGCCGGTGAAGCTGCCCTCGTCGGAGATGGCCTTCATGACCCGGAGACCCGCAGCGTCGATCATGGGAGAAGCATAACCGCTCGTTATCCACTCGGTGAGTTGTCGAGTGAGCCGTGATGGATCGGCGCGAGTCGGTGGCGGGTGACCACCCGACATACCCTTGTGCGGTGATCCCGAGTGCGGCCCCGAAGGCGACGAGCGACCCGGAGGCGGCTGTGGCCGACCGACTGGACGCGGTGGCCGCGCTGCTGGCGCGCGGCAACGCGCTCGTCCTCACCGGCGCCGGCATCTCCACGGACTCGGGCATCCCGGACTACCGCGGGCCGGACGGCACACGGCGGGTCACGCCGATGCAGTACGCCGAGTTCGTCGGCTCCTCGCAAGCGCGGCAGCGTTACTGGGCCCGGAGCTATGTCGGGTGGCAGCGGTTCAACCGCGCCCGCCCCAACTCCGGCCACGAAGCAGTCGCACGCCTCCAGCGGCAAGGGCTGGTGGGGCCGGTGATCACGCAGAACGTCGACGGCCTGCACCAGCGGGCCGGGGCCACCGACGTCGAGGAGCTGCACGGCGCGCTGGCCCGGGTGCTCTGCCTGACCTGCGGCGACCGCTCGTCGCGATGGGACCTCGACGACCGGATGCGGGTTGCCAACCCGGGCTACACGGTCACCAGCGACGAGATCCGGCCCGACGGCGACATCGTCCTCAACGAGCTCGACGTCGATGCCTTCCGCACCCCGCTGTGTCTCGTCTGCGGGCAGGACACCCTCAAGCCCGACGTCGTCTTCTTCGGCGAGTCGGTGCCGAAACCGTTGGTGGAGAAGTGTTTTGAGCTCACCGAGGCGGCCACATCGCTGGTCGTGCTGGGGTCGAGCCTCAAGGTGATGAGCGGTTACCGGTTCGTGCGTCGCGCAGCTGCGTGCGGCATCCCGGTCGCGATCATCACCCGCGGACCGACCCGCGGAGACGCCGAGGCGACCCTGCAGGTCGACGCTCCCTTGGGCCCGACGCTGGAGGCCCTGCTCAGCCGGTTGGCCGCCTAGCCACGAGCACCACGTCGATCGCGTCGCCGTGCTCGGTCGGGCGGAGGTACTCCTCGCACCGTTCGATCGCCAGCTCGCCCGCGGCCTCGCGGAGCTGCTCGGGGGAGTGCAGCAGGGCCGGGTCCGACGGTCCGCCGACACCATCGGTGAGGTTGCGTACCCCGTGGCCGACCACGACCAGTGCGCCACCGGGTGCCAACCAGCTCCGGGTGCGTGACACGACATTCGACGGCAGGTGCAGGTAGGACACGAGCACCAGGTCGTAGAGCACTCCCGAGGCCGGGTGCCACGACCGGGCATCCGCCACCACCCAGTCCACGTGCAGTCCTCGGCGCACCGACTCCTGCTCACCCTTGGCCAGGCCCACCGACGAGAAGTCCACGGCCGTCACCCGCCAGCCCAGCGACGCGAGCCACACCGCGTGCCGTCCCTCGCCGGCCCCCAGGTCGAGGGCGCGGCCCGGTGGCCAGTCGCCGACGATCCGTTCCACCTCGGCGTTCGGGGTGGCGCTCCAGACGTGGTCGTGCGCTGCGTATCGCTCGTCCCACAGCGCCTGGCGGTCGGTGGGGGCGGCCCGGTCGGGATCGGGCAGCTCCGTCCCGCCGGAGCTGCCGTGCCGGTCGGTGTGCTGGTGCCCGTCGCTCATCCCCCTAGCATCGCCGATATGAGCACCAGCGTCCCCGCCAACGTCCCACCGGTCGCGGTCCGTGATGCGACCGGCGCCGACCTCGAGGCGATGGCCGCGATCTACGACGAGCAGGTGCGCACCTCCTTGGCAACGTTCGACACCGAACCGCGTGGCGCGGCATACCTGGGGGAGAAGCTCGCGGCCGTCGACGAGGGGAACGTCGTGCTGGTCGCCTGCGCGGACGACGGTGACCTGCTCGGCTATGCGTTCTCGGGGCCGTTCCGACCGCGCCCGGCCTACGCCGGCACCAAGGAGGTGTCGGTCTACCTCGCCGCGTCAGCGCGCGGACGCGGCCTCGGCCGCACCTTGTATGCCGCGTTGCTGGCACGGCTCGACGCCGCACCGTCGGTGCACACCCAGCTCGCCGTCATCGCGCTGCCCAACGCCGCGAGTGAGGCGCTGCACCGGTCGTTCGGGTTCGTGCAGGTGGGCGTGCTGCGGGAGGTCGGCCACAAGTTCGGCGACTACGTCGACACCGCCTGGTGGCAGCGGCTGCCCTGACACCACCGCGCTCACGGCACCGCCCTCCGGCCATGCTGACCGGGCGTCCGAGGAAGGCCACGACACCAAGAGCTCGGCGTCGAGCTGGACCCTCGTGGAGCCGTCCCTGTCGAGGCGCCCGGAGCGGCGTCCTGACCCCAGTGGGCCGCCCCTTTCCGGTCGCGATCGGGGGTAGCGCGAGGGGGTGGAAATCGGGCACTCTCGGACGCATGGGCGCGACCGGGCCAGGACCGTTCGACAACGACGACGCTCTCGACTTCCTCGACGAGCTCGAGGAGTCCGACCCTGCTGGGCGCCGCGCCCTGATCGAGTCGCGGATCGGCGAGGTGGTCCGAGGCGGTGACTACGTCGAGGCGCCGTTGATGGCGCAGGCGATTGCCGGGGCGGTGCTGGTGGCGGCGTGCGACGACATCGAGTCGGTCGTCGGTGAGCGCAACGTGCCGGCCTGGGTCGACGACGAGCCGCTGGACGTCGACGACCGGCTCGAGGAGCTGGCCACCCGCCTGTTGAACCGGGCGATGAAACCGGACGACAACGAGCTGTTCGACCTGTGGGCCGAGTCTGACGGCGGCGAACGGTTCACCGCGCGGCTCACCCACTACCTCGACGCCTTGGGGGAGTAGGGCGTCCGGACACGCGTGTGCCGCGGCAGGCCCGGAGGCGAGCCGCGGCACACGGTGCAGCCGGTGTCCGAGGGTCGAGGTCAGACGCGGCGCAACACCGCGGTGACCTTGCCGAGGATGGTGGCGTGGTCTCCGTCGATGGGGTCGAACGCGGCGTTGTGCGGCATCAGCCACACCTTGCCGTCCTTGCGCTTGAAGGTCTTCACGGTGGCCTCGTTGTCGAGCATCGCGGCCACGATGTCACCGTTGTCGGCGGTCGGCTGCTGACGCACGACCACCCAGTCGCCGTCGCAGATCGCGGCGTCGATCATCGAGTCGCCGACCACCTGGAGCAGGAAGAGCTGACCCTCACCGACGATCTGGCGGGGGAGCGGGAAGACGTCCTCGACGGTCTCCTCGGCGAGGATGGGCACGCCGGCCGCGATCCGGCCCAGCACCGGCACGTAGGACGCCTCGGGTCGCGCGTCGCCCGACCCCGTCTCGTCGTAGGTCGCGGTCTCGTCCTCGATGCTCGCGCCGCCGCGGTAGCCCCGCATGTCGGCCGGGGCGTCGGGGGAGACGACCTCGATGGCCCGCGGCCGGTTGGGGTCGCGGCGCAGGAAGCCCTTGCGCTCGAGGGTCGACAGCTGGTGGGCCACCGAGCTCGGGGAGGTGAGGCCGACGGCCTCGCCGATCTCGCGCAGGCTGGGCGGGTAGCCGCGTCGGTCCACCGAGTTGCGGATCACCTCGAGGACCCGCCGTTGCCGGACGGTCAGCCCGTCTCCGCGATCGCGGTCGGGCAGTTCCTTGACGTTGTCGTCGCTCATGCCACTCCCTCTCTCGAGCAGGTCTCCCTCGAGCCGGTCTCAGGTGCTGGGTGCCGGGTCGACAGGAGGTCGTGTGACGGGTGGGACGGGTGCGTTGTCAGTGCCCTCTGATGTGCTTGCGGCATGAACACAGCGTATGGCCTTCGAACGTCTGTGCCAAACATGTGTTCGAGGCGTGTCTTGATCAGTTCGAACATGCGTGCTAGAAATCACTCAAGCGGTTCTTCGCACACCCGTTCGAGGAGCCAGTCGTCGACCACCACGGCGACCGTCACGATGGAGGACCAGATGAGTGCAGCAGTTGCTTGGGACGTCGCCCCCGCTCCCGTGCGGGTTCCCGGTCGCCCGGCTCGGCCGCAGCTCGTGTCCGTGCCCACCGGGTCGGCTGTGGCGGACCTGCCGGCCAGGCCCTTGCGGATCACCCGCGCCGGACGGCTCGCGATCACGCTGAGCGTCGTCGTCGCCGCGATCGCCCTGTCCGTGGCCCTCTTCACGGGCGGCGCATCCGCCACCGTGATCGACCACTCGACCACGGTCCGGCCGGGGCAGACGCTGTCCGAGATCGCCACCCAGCAGCTCCCACAGCTGTCGATGGCCGAGGCAGTCGCCCAGATCCAGATCGCCAACGACCTCACCGGCAGCGACGTCCACGCGGGTCAGACGCTGCTCATCCCGCAGGTGGGCTGATCGCGGCTCGACGCCCCCGGGATCCTCAGCTGCTTTTCTTGGCCAGGTGGGTCCAGCGGAGCTCAGAGGTGTCGCCCGCCTTCGCGATGGCAACCTGGTCCACGCCGGTGCCAGTGGTCGTGGTTGACGTCGGGACCGGGACCCCCGCCGTGACCTTGTAGGACGCGGTGCCCGGGAGCGCCTTGATGATGGTGCCGTCCTTGGGGTGGAACCGCAGGTGGTTGAACTTGCCACCGGTGCCGGCCTTGTCCACCGCGAGCTGGTCCACGTACACCGGGGTCTTGTAGCCGCCGACGTTGGCCCACGAGCTGATCGCCACGGGGGCGCCGCCACTGATCCGGTATGCCTCGAGGCGCTGGCCGGTCTTGATGAACGTCCCGTCGGCGGGGACGGCGTTGAGGTGGTTGTACGCGCCACCGGTCCCGGCCTTGTCGATCGCGTTCTGGTCGACGACCACGGTCGGCTTGGTGCCACCGAAGACCGCCCACGAGGTGACGATGACCGGGGCGCCACCGGCGATGCGGTAGGCCTCCTTGCGCTGGGCGCCCTTGATGAAGGTGCCGTCCGTGGGTCGCACGGGCAGCGTGGCCAGCGACGTGCTCGAGATGAGATAGGTCTTCTGGACACCCCCGAAGGCGGTCCAGGTCGACACGAACACGGGGGCCTTGCCGACCAGGCGGAAGACCTGGCTGGTCTCGCGGACCTTGACGAAGCTGCCGGACGGCGGTGGCTTGTAGGCCTGGTCCTTGAAGTGGATGAAGTTGCTGGGCCAGTTGCGGTCGCCCCGCGGCACCCGCCAGCGGGAGGAGTAGCCGCCGCCGTAGGACGAGTCCGAGATGACGATGTAGGCGGAGGTGACCTCCTCGACGTAGCCGACGTGCCCGTAGCCGGGGGCGTAGGCACTGCCGTAGCTCCACTGCGCGATCGACCCGACCTTCGCCGTCTTGTCGACCTTGAACCCGCGCTTGGTCGCGTTCGACGCCCAGCTCCCGCCGTTGCCCATGCCGCTCTGGGTCTTCACGCCGTTCTTGGAGAGCCGGTAGGCGACGTAGTTGACGCAGTTGTTGCCGTTGGAGCTGACCGGGTAGCCCCACACGGACTTGCCCGCGTAGCCGGTGAACGAGATGCAGGAGATGCTCGAGGCCTTGCACTCCCGGACCATCGTCTCGGCGCTCGCGGGGCCGGCCAGGGTGGCGGTGACGGCCGTGGCGGCGAGGGCGAGCGCTGCGAGGCGTGCGGCAGCGCGAAGGACGTGACGTCGCATGACTTCCCGGGGGTTGGGGGGACCGGCGGGATGGTTGTCGCGTGCGGGCGACGCAGTGCCTCCGGTCGGGGGGCCGTGGAAAGAGTGCCCTACGGCCTGCGCACTTGTCCCATTTGGTGGGAAAAGAACGCCGGTGTAGTTCGCTCGCCCGTGCTCAGGGCGCCTCGACCGCATCGTCCGAACGGGCCAGTCTGGGCGTTGGTGTCATCCCAGCGCCGGAGTCGGTCGGCGGTCAGCTGCGGCTGGTCAGCGGTCTGCGCGCCGCGGACGGCGCGCGGGGTGGCCGAGGGCTCCGCCCCACAGGTGTGGGGTGCCCTCGTTCTCGACGTACGACAGCTCTCGGCCGAGGAAGCTCGCCAGCCGCTGCGCGGCGACGCGGACCGCGGTGCGACCCTCCTTGGTGACGGCGGGCGCCAACCGCACCTCGACGTCGACCACGTCCGGGCGCACGGTGCGCTTCCACAGCCCGACGTTCACCGACTCGAGGACGACCCAGGCCCAGAACGGGTCGCTGTGCTCGGCGTAGGGGTGGTCGGGCAGCGACGGGAAGTTCACCTGCGGATAGCTCAGCACCACCTCGTCATAGGTCGGGAAGAGGTATGCCGCGGGCGCGGCCGGGCTGCGTCGGCGCACCTGGGTGGGGTCGAACCAGTGCGGGATCCCGTCGATCTCGACCTGCTCGAAGTCGTCACCGATCTCGGCAAGCGCCTGCTTCGTGTCGCTGATGGTGAGCGTGGCCCAACGGGTGAAGTCCTTGATGCTGGTGGGGCCGTGGCCGGCGACGTAGCGCCGCAGCAGCTCCACCATCGCCTCGTCCCGCGTGCGGGGCGGCGTCGGCGGGACCACCTCGTCGACGAGTGCGTAGGAGTGGTGGACCCCCTTCATCGGCCCGGAGCAGACGAGGCCGCTCAGCTCCGCGACGAGCAGGAGGTGGCCCAGCTGCTCGCCGGGCTTGATCGGCGACCGACGCTCGGTGAACTCCTCGCCCAGCTCGGGTCGGGTGCGAAAACGCTTGTCCTGCAACAGCTCCGTCAACAGCCGCAGGCCCTCGTCCATCCGCGTCACGTCGTCCAGCCCGAGCTGGCGGTGCCGGGCCGCCATGCTCGACAGCACCCGGGGCGAGGTGAGGTCGAGGATCCAGCGCAGGTCCTCGGGCGCCACGAAGTGCCACGTCGGCCGCAGGATGTGCGTGCGCAGGAAGGCGCCGGAGTCGAACTCGCGCTGCACCGCGGCATACGTGTCCTTGCGTGAGCGCAGGCCGAGCGAGAAGAAGGCGTGGTCGCGCTCCTGGCTCTGCACGCAGGTGAGCAGGCGCACGACGTCGCCGGCCCGGGGCAGGGGAGCCGAGGACAACCGTTGGGTGGCGAGGCGCTGGGCGAGGACGCGGGAGGTGTCCATGCGGCCATCCTTGCCGAGGGCGCCGACAGGTGCGCGAGCGCGGCGCGCGCGGGACCATGGGGCGATGGAGCAGAGCACCACGATCGAGATCGCCGCCCCACCCGAGCGGGTGTGGGAGGTGATGAGCGACGTCGAGCGCTGGTCCGACTGGACCAGCACGGTCACCTGGGTGCGCCGGCTCGACGAGGGACCCCTGCGCGCCGGCTCCCGGGCGAAGATCAACCAGCCGAAGCTGCCCGAGACCGAGTACGTCGTGACCGAGCTGGAGCCCGGGCACGGTTTCACCTGGGTGGCCACGGCTCCCGGCGTGCTCACCACGGCGCGGCACACCATCGAGCCGCTGGCCGACGGCGGCACCCGGGTGCGCCTGTCGGTCGAGCAGTCGGGCTGGCTCGGGTCGACGATGGGCCGGTTCTACCGTGGGCTGACCGACCGCTACCTCGCCACCGAGGCGGCCGGCCTGAAGGCGTGGTGCGAGCGGCGGTGACGCCACGAGGTCGCCAAGGTGTGCGCGAGCCACCCCCAAGATCGCGACTTCTGGCCACTGGTGCCGCATCCCTGACCCGAAGGGGGCCCGGGATGCGGCACGGGTGGCCAGAAGTGCGGGTCTCGAAGACGACGTACTCGAGCGCGACCAGAACTGCCCATCTTTCGTCGGCGATGCCCGTCCGCCGGGCCTCGATGGTGGCCTCCCGCCGGCTGCCGACCCCCGAGCAGCCCGGCTCAGGACTTCAGGTCGCGGCGCATCACCAGCCGCGGGAGCTTGCTCGCGACGGCGTCGGTGGTGCCCACCACCTCGAACCCGCACTTCGCGAACATCGCCTTGGTCCCCACGAACGCCATCGTCAGGTCCATCCGCTGGCCACCCGGGTCGACCGGGTGGGCCTCGACCGCGGGCGCGCCGTTCGACGCGGCATACTCCACCGCACCCTCGATGAGGTGCTGGGTGACGCCGCGCTTGCGGAAGCCCGACCGCACCACGACGCAGACGATGCTCCAGACCGGCAGGTCGTCGACGGGCAGCATCAGCGTGGAGTCCCGCAGCCGCGGGATCTCGGCCCGCGGCCCGATGTTGCACCAGCCGACCGGCTCGCCGTCGAGGTAGGTGACCACCCCCGGCGGGTGCTCGCGCTCGCAGAGGGCGCGGGCCGCCTTCTCGCGGGCGGTCTTGCCGGTGCCGCCGAGCTCGGTGATCTCCTTGGCCTGGATGCGGTGGGAGAGGCACCAGCAGTGCGTGGGGCGGCGGTTCTTGTTGATCACGTCGGCGAAGTCCTCGAACCGGTCGGGTGTCACCGGGTGCGTCTCCCACTGCTCGGTCGACGCTGTGCTCGCTGGCTGCTTCGTCGGCTTGGCCGTCATGGGCTCACTCTGGCAGCCCTTCCGGACACCCGCTGTCCGGTATGCCGGTTGGTCTCCGAGGCCGGTGCCGTCCGCCGCCGGGTGGTCTGCGAGGCCGGTGCCGCCCGGTGCCGCCCGGTGCCGCCCGGTGCCGCCCGGTGCCGCCAGACTGGGCGCCGGCCCGGTCTCCGGAGACGGGCGGGGGCGGTCGGCGCTCACTCAGCTCCACGCGAGTAGGGTCCAGTGCGCCCGGTGTTGCATCGGCGCAGGTCAGCGGCGCTACCGACGAGGAGGCTTGCGTGCTCGAGGCGGGGTTCTGGGGTTTCGTCGGAGGCGCGGCACTGCTCATCGGGGCTGCTGCGGGCCTGTGGCTGCCGACCTCCACGCGGGTGATCGGCTGGGTCATGGCAATCGGCTCGGGGGTGCTGGTCAGCGCACTGACCTTCGAGCTGGCAGGCGAGGCCTACGACAAGGCAGGGGGAGTCTCCACCGTCCTCGGGCTGCTGGGCGGTTCGGTGGTCTTCTTCCTCGGCGACTGGTGGATCGACAGTCGTGGGGGATACCGCCGCAAGAGCCCCAACGGCCCGCAGGCGGGCGCCGCAGGCTCCGCGCTCGCGCTCGGGGCCCTGCTCGACGGCATACCGGAGTCGGCGGCGATCGGCGTCAGCACGATCGGTGGCGGCGGTGTGGGCATCGCCGTCGTCGCGGCGGTCTTCCTCTCCAACATCCCCGAGGGGCTGTCGTCGTCGGCCGGGATGAAGACCGCTGGGCACAGTGCGCGGTTCATCATGGGCATGTGGCTGGCTGTCGCCGCCGCGTCGACCGTCGCCGCAGGACTCGGTCGCGTGCTGCTCGACGGGGCCGACCCGTCGGTGGTCGCGACGATCCAGGCGTTCGCGGCGGGGGCGATCCTCACAATGCTCGCGGACACCATGGTCCCCGAGGCGGTGGAGCACGCCGGACGCCTGGTGGGCCTGCTCACGGTGGTGGGCTTCAGCGCCGCGTTCCTGCTCTCGATGTCCTGAGCCGGCCCGCCGTCCGGCCCTCGGCCACCACCACCACGCCCCACCACCACGCTCACCACCAGATGTGGGGGAGGCAAGGTTGGACAAACCCCATATCTGGGCGCCTCTGACGTCACACCAGTCACATCCGCACCAGATTCGGCGTGTCGCACCACGCCCTCACAAGCTCCTGACCTGCGGCGATGCAGACTCCGACAGCAGTTTCGCGGAACCACTTGCGTCCCACGTCACACCGAGGCAGACTATCCCTACATCTAGTGGTTACACCGCTGTAGTTCGTCCACATGTAGTGCACAGGGCGAGGCGACTTACCCACACGTTGTCCCCAGAACATCCACACTCTCATCCCCAACCGGGTCGGTCCCGGCGGGGGTGACGCACCCAGGGAGGAGCCGCGAAATGCACTGTCCGTTCTGCCGGCACACCGACTCCCGGGTGATGGACTCGCGCACCACCGACGACGGCAGCTCGATCCGCCGCCGTCGCCAGTGCCCCGAGTGCGGGCGCCGCTTCACCACCATCGAGACCGCGAGCCTGACGGTCACCAAGCGCTCCGGCGCCAGTGAGCCGTTCAGCCGCAGCAAGGTCCTCGTCGGTGTCCGCAAGGCCTGCCAGGGTCGCCCGGTCACCGAGGACGACCTCGCCCTCCTCGCCCAGCGGGTCGAGGAGTGCATCCGCCAGCAGGGCCAGGCCGAGGTCGACGCCCACGAGGTGGGCCTGGCGATCCTCGGCCCGCTCCGCGAGCTCGACGAGGTGGCCTACCTCCGCTTCGCCAGCGTCTACCAGGCGTTCGACAGCCTCGAGGACTTCGAGGGTGCGATCACCCTGCTCCGCGCCGAGCGCGAAGCCACCGGCCGCGAGCCGGATCGACAGCCAGACCGACATGCCGGTATGCCGCCGGGCTGAGCCCCGCGCCATACCCACCGCCCGCTCCGCACGGGCATCCGGACGACCGCGGCACTGTCAGTGCCGCACGAGACAATCAACAGTAGAAACACCAGGGGCTAGGGAGGCCACCAGAAATGACTGAAACCGCAGGCGCACGTGCAGGTGCGCGCAAGACATCCGGCAAGGGTGTCAAGGTTGAGCGGATCTACACCACCCCTGGTGTGCACCCGTACGACGAGGTGAACTGGGAGAAGCGCGACGTCGTCCAGCAGAACTGGAAGACCGGCGAGACGATCTTCGAGCAGCGCGGGGTCGAGTTCCCCGACTTCTGGAGCGTCAACGCCTCCACCATCGTCACCACCAAGTACTTCCGTGGCGCGCTCGGCACCGAGGCGCGTGAGCAGGGCCTCAAGCAGCTCATCGACCGCGTCGTGCTGACCTACGTCAAGGCCGGCAAGGACCACGGCTACTTCGCCAACGCCGAGGACGCCGAGATCTTCGAGCACGAGCTGACCTACGCCCTGCTGCACCAGGTGTTCAGCTTCAACTCGCCGGTCTGGTTCAACGTCGGCACCAAGAGCCCCCAGCAGGTCAGCGCCTGCTTCATCCTCGCCGTCGACGACTCGATGGACTCGATCCTCAACTGGTACAAGGAAGAGGGCAAGATCTTCCAGGGCGGCTCCGGCGCCGGCCTGAACCTCTCCCGGATCCGCTCCTCCAAGGAGCTGCTGTCCTCCGGTGGCACCGCGTCCGGGCCGGTCTCCTTCATGCGTGGCGCCGACGCGTCCGCGGGGACGATCAAGTCCGGTGGCGCGACCCGTCGTGCGGCCAAGATGGTCGTGCTCGACGTCGACCACCCCGACATCATGGAGTTCGTCGAGACCAAGGCGCGCGAGGAGGACAAGATCCGCGCGCTGCGTGACGCCGGCTTCGACATGGACCTCGGTGGCAAGGACATCACCTCGGTCCAGTACCAGAACGCCAACAACTCGGTCCGCGTCAGCGACGAGTTCATGAAGGCGGTCGAGGCCGGCACCGACTTCGGGCTGCGCTCGCGCACCACCGGTGAGGTCATCGACACCGTCGACGCCCGTGAGCTGTTCCGCAAGCTCGCCGAGGCCGCCTGGGAGTGCGCCGACCCGGGCATCCAGTACGACGACGTGATCAACGACTGGCACACCAACCCCGAGACCGGCCGGATCACCGCGTCCAACCCGTGCTCCGAGTACATGTCGCTCGACAACTCGTCCTGCAACCTGGCCTCGCTCAACCTGCTGAAGTTCCTCAAGGACGACGACACCTTCGACGCCAAGAAGTTCCAGCAGGTCGCCGAGCTGGTCATCACGGCGATGGACATCTCGATCTGCTTCGCCGACTTCCCGACCGAGGCGATCGGCAAGACCACCGTCGACTACCGCCAGCTGGGCATCGGCTACGCCAACCTGGGCGCGCTGCTCATGGCGACCGGTCACGGCTACGACTCCGAGGGTGGCCGCTCGCTCGCGGCCGCGATCACCTCGCTGCTCACCGGTGCCGCCTACAAGCGGTCCGCGGAGCTCGCCGGTGTCGTCGGCGCGTATGCCGGGTACGCCCGGAACGCGGACGCCCACAAGCGCGTGATGCGCAAGCACCAGAGCGCCAACGACGCGATCCGCACCCTCGACACGATGGACACCGCGATCCACCGTGCGGCCACCAAGGCCTGGGACGACGTGGTCAAGGTCGGCGAGAAGAACGGCTACCGCAACGCGCAGGCCTCGGTGCTCGCGCCGACCGGCACCATCGGCTTCATGATGGACTGCGACACCACCGGCATCGAGCCCGACTTCTCGCTGGTGAAGTTCAAGAAGCTCGTCGGTGGCGGGTCGATGCAGATCGTCAACCTCACCATCCCGCGTGCGCTGAAGAAGCTGGGCTACACCGGCGAGACCATCGAGGCGATCGTCGAGTACATCGCCGACAAGGGGCACGTCATCGACGCCCCCGGTCTGAAGACCGAGCACTACGAGATCTTCGACACCGCGATGGGCGCCCGCTCGATCGAGGCCATGGGTCACGTGCGGATGATGGCGGCGGTCCAGCCGTTCCTGTCCGGCGCGATCAGCAAGACGGTCAACCTGCCTGAGAACGCCACGGTCGAGGAGATCGAGGACGTCCACATGCAGGGCTGGAAGATGGGCCTCAAGGCGATCGCGGTCTACCGCGACAACTGCAAGGTCGGCCAGCCACTGTCCGACGGTGGTTCCACCGCTAAGGACGCTGCCGCCTCGAAGGACTCGGCTGCTGCCGAGGCCAAGGTCGAGAAGGTCATCGAGTACCGCCCGGTGCGCAAGCGCCTGCCGAAGCGCCGGACCTCGCAGACCACCTCGTTCGCGGTCGGTGGCGCGGAGGGTTACCTCACGGCCGGCACCTACGAGTCGGGCGACCTGGGCGAGATCTTCCTCAAGTTCGGCAAGCAGGGCTCGACCCTGGCCGGTGTGATGGACGCCTTCTCGATCGCGGTGTCGATCGGCCTGCAGTACGGCGTGCCGCTGGAGACCTTCGTGGAGAAGTTCACCAACCTGCGGTTCGAGCCGGCTGGCCTGACCGACGACCCCGACGTGCGGATGGCGCAGTCGATCATGGACTACGTGTTCCGTCGCCTGGCGCTGGACCACATGGACTTCGACACCCGGTCGTTCATGGGCATCCACACCGCTGCCGAGCGCGCTCGCCAGCTGGAGACCGGCTCCTACACCGCGATCGAGGCCGACACCGAGTCGGACGAGGAGCTCGAGGACGAGCTGGAGAACTTCTCCCAGTCCGCCCCTGTCTCCAAGCCGGCCGCTGCCGCCTCCACCCCTGCGGTCGAGGGCAAGGCACTCGACGCCGACGCCGTGAAGTCCGGGGCGGGTGCCGCCAGCGCTCGCGAGGTCTCGGTCGAGGTCCACTCGAGCGCCGAGCTCCTGGAGAAGTTCCAGGGCATCTCCGCGGACGCCCCGATGTGCATGACCTGCGGCACCAAGATGCGCCCCGCTGGCTCCTGCTACGTCTGCGAAGGCTGCGGCAGCACCAGCGGCTGCAGCTGACCTAGCCAGCTAGACGACGGTGGGCCCGGAGCGATGTTCGCTCCGGGCCCACCGTCGTATTGGCTCCACGAGGTCGACGCCGAACGCATACATTGGATGCTGACAGTGCGGCAGCTGGATGCTGACAGTGCGGCAGCGCCGTGGTCAGTAGAAGCAAACCGTGGCTCGTAGGTGGGCGACCTGTGACCCGTCCGCCGTCAAAGTGGATCTAGGTTCCTAGAGAGCGCAAGATCATCTCGACGCGGTCCGCGGCGTCACGGGTTTGCTCGTGCTCCCAAATTCGGATGACAGTCCAGTCGAGTCCGATCAGCTTTTCGTCCGTGTCCCTGTCACGCGCTCGATTGGTGCTGAACTTCCAGAGCCACCACTCTCGGTTCGCCATGGGCACTACGCAGTGGTCCGGGCAGGCATGCCAGAAACATCCATCGACGAATACCGCCACCTTGCGTCGAGTGAAGACGATGTCAGCGCGTCTGCGTGGCAGCCCCTCGATCCTGTGCTGGACGCGATAGCGCAGACCCCGTGCGTGCAATTCGCGACGCAGTGCCATCTCGGGGCCAGTCCCCAAGCGCTTCTGCCTTGAGAATCGTTCGCTCAACTCCTTGCTCGGAGCCAATCGGTTTGGGATTCGTTCATTCACGGTCCGGGATCCTCCTCTCGGCCAGTCCACACTCCAATGGCGGCCGCGACCTACAGAGAGAACACTGCAGGGCGCGGTTGTTCTGAGCCATTTTGTCAGGAACGGTCACGATTGGTGGTGGCCGATGGTAGAACACCGTTGTCACCCGGTCTGAGCCGGTCGGGGGCCAACTCGGCGGCGCACGCATAGTCCGGGATCGCCACCGCAAGGGCCGGGAGCCACCAGCAGTCAAACGACGTGACGAGAGAGAGCCAGAGCCCGCCTCCGTGAAGAAAGACATCCCATGGACACTCAGATGATCCAAGAGACGATCGTGCGGCACGCTCGCGCGCACAACGTGTCCCTACGAGAGGCTGGGAACCAGATCATTCGCGGCTTCGGTGTACCCCCAGACTTCGTCGACTCCGCTGTTGAGGCACTCAAGGCGGAAGCCGCCAGAAACGAGATCCTCGATAACCCGGGTGGGGCCTTCCGAAGCAGCCGCGATGAGGCCAGGCAGTCTCACTGGTACACGGGGCCAGTTGAGGGAGACGTCCACTGGCCTGCCTACTTGGTGGCGAGTGGGTGGCACGAAAAGCCCGACCAACTGCTCTCCCTGGATACCGCCTCGACCAAGATCGTGGCGCATCTCGCTGACCCGACCATTCGTGGCAACAAGAAGAAGGGCCTCGTCGTTGGCCACGTCCAGTCGGGCAAGACTGCGAACTATGCCGCAGTGATCGCCAAAGCCGGGGACGCTGGCTATCGGATCGCGATCGTGATGTCCGGAATACATAACAACCTCCGGAAACAGACCCAAGTGCGGCTAGACAACGACTTGCGCATACCTGGGCTGTGGGATCCCTTGACCGACGCCGACGCCGACTTCGGTCAGGTGCCGAATGGGACGGCGCGCGTCGCGAGCAGGCTGCACATGTTGGCGGTCGTCAAGAAGAATCCATCTCGGCTGCGGCGTCTTCGTGACTGGCTGCACAACATTCCGCTGGAGGCGAGGAGGGCGTGCCCCATCCTGTTGATTGACGATGAGGCCGACCAAGCCACGCCGAATACGCGGGCTGCACGTGACGAGATGTCTCGCATCAATGAGTTGATCCGAGAGATCTGGTCAGAGGTCCCGACGGGGACTTACGTCGGCTACACGGCCACGCCGTTCGCGAATGTCTTTATGGATCCAAACGACGAGACCGATCTGTACCCAGAGGACTTCATCGTGGACCTGCCAAGGCCGGGGGCCTACTACGGTGCCGAGCAGATCTTCGGTATGCCTCTGCAAGTCTCTGAGGATGAGGTCGACGATGGCCTTGACATGGCCAGGGTCATCCCAGACGCGGAGGCCGAGCTCCTAAATGCTCCTACGAAGAAGGCGGATCGAGAGGGGTGGAAACCGGTGCTGGCGGATTCGCTAGTTAGCGCCACCCGTTGGTTCCTCCTCGCCACCGCTGCCCGGCGGGCACGCGATGGCGTGGAAAAGCACAGCTCGATGCTCGTCCACACGACCCCTTACGTGGAGCCACACTTCAAGACGAAGGCGTTGGTGGACACGCTATTGAATGACCTTGTAGACGAAGTGACCAACGTGGGCCTCGACCAGTTCAAAGCCGTGTGGGACGCCGAGTATCCGCGTGTCCTGCCATCGGACGGGCGCGAACCCGTGTCTTGGCAGGACGTAACACTCGCCCTAGAGGACGTTCTCAGATCCACCCGTGTCGTGGTCGACAACGGCAATTCGACGGACCGGCTCGACTACGGACGCAAAGGCGCGGATGGACTGGAACTCGTCGAAACGGTGATTGCGGTCGGAGGGTCAACGCTCTCGCGCGGCCTGACGCTCGAGGGGCTCGTCGTCTCCTACTTCACGCGGGCTGCTCGCGCCTACGACACGTTGCTCCAGATGGGTCGATGGTTCGGCTACCGCTCGGGTTACGAGGAGCTACCGCGAGTCTGGATGACGTCGAGCATCCGTGAGGACTTCAGGTTCCTTGCCCACGTGGAGTGGGAGATTCGTGAGGAGATGAGCTCGATGGGGACGCGAGGCGTTTCTCCTCATCAGTACGGACTTCGCGTCCGGGCGCACCCAGGCAACTTGGCGATCACTGCCAGAAACAAGATGCATTTCGCGCAGGCCGTGCAGATCAGCTTCTCCGGCCAACGGCACCAGACCATCCAATTCGAAGAGAAGGATTCAACAGTCCAGCTCGCGAATCTCAGTGCCGCCCGCCAACTGCTGGACGACTGCGTTGCGGTGGGCGAGTCCGCCACGGTCGGCAGCACCCGCGTATTCCACGGGGTTGGGTCTGGAGCCGTGCTCGCCTTTCTCTCGGCTTACCGCTTCTATCCAGGCGGGGAGCTGTCGGGAACACAGATCGTGCAGTGGCTCAACAAGTTCGCTGCGGACCGGGCGTGGAACGTTGCCGTCGTCAGTCGTGCTAGGGAGCGCGTCGGAACAGTTGACCTTGGGCCTATTGGACAGGTCAACGGTCTTGTTCGAGCGCCGCTAAAATCCCCGACGAGCTACGCAAACATCAAGGGGCTGATGACAAAGGGCGACGCGGTCGTTGACCTAGGGGCTTCAGCGATTGGCCGCGTCAACGTTGGCGAAGGCTATCAAGCAGTAAGGGCTGACGCTGACTGCGATCGAGGGCTTCTCCTGCTCTACCCGATCTCCAAGGAATCGAAGCCGGTGTTCGCTGTGGAAACGACTTCTCGACGCCCGCTCGAGTCGCCAGAACACTTGATCGGCGTCGGGATCGTCTTCCCCCCGGTGCTTGATGGCGATGTGTCCGAAGACGGCACCTTCCTCGCGGTCCGGCCCGACTGGACGCCAGAGTTCGATGACGATGACGACCCGGAGGAGTTCAGAGACCTTGAGAACGATTTCGTAGCGTCAGCATTCAGCGGACCGACAGATGGGCCCTGACGCGGTGAACGTGAACATCGGCGAGGAATTCGTGCTCCTGGCAAGCGGTGAGGCTCCAACGGGAACCGAACTGTCGACTAGGCAGGTGCGTGTCGGCAATACAGACCTACGCGTGGGGATCGACAGTGACGGTTTTCGCCATCTCTTGGTCCAGGTGCCCGAAGAGATCACGGGTGACCGACAGTCGGCCGCCTTGGTCCTTGGCACACGGATCCTTGCAGTGGGCTCGGAATCTGTGGTCTATGCCGATTTGAAGTGCTTGGACACGCGGCTGGCGCTTGTGTTCGAACGGCTGGTGGCTGACGTCGCGGCACGCATAGACGCCGGCGACCGACCCGGCGCCGCACTCCTCACGGCGCTACACGAGTGGCGCGACCTGTTTCGGGGGGTGCCGTCCGGGCCCACCCGAGAGCAGGTGGTCGGCCTGATCGGCGAGCTGGAGGTACTGGGCCGGCTATCGGGGAGTGTTGGGATCGTGCAGGCACTTGACGCCTGGTGGGGACCAGATGGCCACGCCCACGACTTCTATTCGAGTGCCGCGCGAGCGATAGAAGTCAAAACTACGAGATCGCTTGAAGGAAACCGGATACATGTCAGCAATGCCGCACAACTCGACCCCACCGACCTAGCAGACCTGTGCCTTGCTGTGTTTCGCCTCAAGGAGGACCGACGGGCGCCGTCCCTTGATGAACGAATCGAATCCCTCTTGGAACTGGGTTATCCAGCGGCGGAGCTGCTCGCCAAGATCGAAGGAGCCGGGTACGTCTACGAGACTCCGATTCCCTTCAACACCAGGTTTGCAGTCACCTCTGACAGGTGGTGGGTTGTCGGTGCCGACTTTCCGGGGGTGCGCGAGTCGCGGCTTGGCCCAACCGCACTGCGCGGCGTCAGCGCCATCAAATACGAATTGAGCTTGGATGCTGTAGGTGCGCCCATGACGGCGGAGCACGTCGATGCCTTGGTAAGGGGATGGCGAAACGATGGCTGACGATCTGCAGCAGGCGGCAGCGGGCGTCCAAGAGCACATCAAGGGTGCGGAGCTAAACGAGAACACGGTGCTCGCTGCGTACATCCGTCGTGAAGGCGCGCAGGCGCGCGGGGACACATGGAGTCTCGCGAAGCACTTCAGGCGGCAGGGCTATTCCTTCGAAGCGGCCGCCCGTGGGGCGGTGTTGGGCATCGGAGGAGCTGAGACTGGGGGTGATAGGGCTGCCACAGACGAAGTGATCTCGCTGCACAGGCTTGACCTCGCCTCGGAGCCTGGCGCTCGCGAGCCGGACCCGCAGGCCCTCGAAGGTCCCCCCATCGAACCCCTCAGCTGGTATCCCAAGAGATACAGCCCGGGAGACATCGATGGGGATGGCGCCAAGAAATTGCTCGGCACGCCCAACATCCCCCTCGCGTCGGTGCTGGTGAGGGAGACAGCTCAAAACGCCTGGGACGCGAGAACCTTCGAATCAGACGTTGATTTCGTCATCAATATGCGTTTGCTGAGTCCAGAAGCCACGGACACGTTAAGGGACATCTGCTTTCCGGAAACGGCGGCTGACGTCGACATTGTCGAGTCCATGGAGGAGCCCATTTGGGCTCTTGAGATCAGTGATCGCGGCACGGTTGGCCTGCGAGGACCGACGAGGAACGACCTCTCGGTGCCAGATGGCACTCCAACCAATTTCGTTGATTTGGTCTTCAACCTGGGTGGAAAGCATGAAGTAGCTGCATCGGGCGGTACCTACGGTTTTGGCAAGACCGTGGCCTACAAAGCCAGTCGCCTGGGAACCGTGCTCATGTGGAGCCGCGTGCACACCGAGACGGGGATAGAGGATCGCATCATCGGCTCCTCGATCGGCGATCGATTTGATATGGGTGGTTACCGATACACCGGTCGCCACTGGTGGGGGCGCATGATCGATGGCCATATCCAACCCCTGATCGGCCCCGCGGCGTCGCGCTTGGGGGCCGCCGTCTTCAACAAGGGTTTTGTGGGGGGCGAGACAGGGACTTCGATACTTATTCTCTGCCCTGACTTGGGCTCCAAGTCGCCCGACCGTGACGTCCCTCTTCTTGCGGAGGCGGTGCGCTGGCACCTTTGGCCCAAGCGCCTCGAGGCGCGCGAGGGGGACGTCCGCATGAACATCGATATCCAGCTTCAGGGAAGCTCGCTGCAGGTCTTCCCCGAAGGACTCACCAATCCGCACCTAGACAGTCTGAACGCATGTCTCCGTTCCGTACGTGCCGTTCAAGACGGCGAAGATGTGCCCGATGCATTTCCTCCGGTGTTGGTCGAGGAAGTCTGGTGCCAGCGTCCCCTGACTCTTTTGGGGCATTTGGCGTTGCAGCGCTATCAGCACCGCACCATCGACACCTTCGCTGAAGATATCGTTCCCATCGAGGAACCGGCGCGGCATGTGGCCTTGATGAGGAACTCGGCTGAACTGGTCGTGAAGTACCTGCCGGCATTGCCCTTGGGCGAACCGGGATTTCGCTGGATGGGTGTCTTCAAGCCGGTCACCGCCTTGGATCCAGTGTTCGCATCTTCAGAACCTCCGGCTCACGATGACTGGGTTCCGGACGGCGCGGACGACAGGTGGGGAAAGACACAAGTTCGCGTCGGCCTGCGGAGGATCAGGGAGATCGCCGACAACTTCGCTCAGCCCATCGGGCTGCCCGACTTGCAGCCAGGCTCACGAGGATCAGTTGCGGCAATCGCGGATGCGCTAGCTGACTTAGTGCCCACGGTCTCCGCCAGTCGGCCAGAGCCCCGACCCTCGCGTCCTTCCGCGCCTGGCAGTCGGAAGCCGAGAGTAGACGTCACGGGCCAGGCAATGGGTCCAGTCGACGAGCACGGGGACCGCCTAGTCGCTCTCGAACTTCTCGTGTCTGACGCGGACCTGCCGGCAACGCTCGTTGCCCGAGGTTCCATCGGCGTCGATGGCGGTAGCGACAGCGGCGGGGGCGACGTCGAGGTTATTGGCTGGTCGGCCGAACGACCTGACTTGGAACTGGTCTCGCGACAAGGGGCTGCCGCAACAACCTTTGCGTCGCAAACAGGGGCCTGCTGGGTTCTCGTCCGAGCCAAAGTTGATCTAGCAGTGGATATCCAAGTTGACGTGGTGGCGTGATGGCTAGGGTCAGGATCCAGCCCCATATCGTTGCGTCGGCAAGGTCCGTCAAGTGGGCAGGCTGGGATTTGGTGACCGCGGTGGAACGTCGTCCTCTCGGACCCCGCCTAGATAGTTGGGACTACGACCAAGCGATCCGGATTGGCACGGCGCCTGAGTTTGATCGAGATGAATTATTGAGTTCGACGGGCCTGGGTGGACACTCTGAAATGGAGATTGTCGTGACGGTCGACTGCCCATCCACTTCCCGGCGATTCGTTTCGCGGCTAGGAGTGGACGAGTATCTGGCTTCGTCAGATGCCTCCATCGACGTGGACGTACCAGCCGGCGCTGTCGCCCTTGAGTTGAAGATGACATGTCATGTGGTTCTCAAAGGTTCTCGTGCGGCGCACGGTCATACGGCGACGTTGTCTGGCTCTAGGTTGGCGGAGTCCCCTACAACTCGACTGGTACTGGAGGGAGATGCGAGCAGATTCCCCACGGAGGCGTTGAGCTTCAATGATTTGAGGTGGGAGCCTGCAGCTTGGTCGGTCCGAATCGACGTGGACGACATGAACGATGCCTTCAGAGGAGCTGTTCGTTTGGTCCTGAACACTGACCATCCTGTAGGTGCGGGGCTGGCCGCAGCTGATCCCAAGACATACGGCGCCCTGGGTAGCGTTGTGCGAATCGACATCGTCCGGGCCATCTTGCTCGTGGCATTCGAGCGCGTAGTGGGCCGAGAGGGCGGGGCGTCAGGTTTCGATGATGAGTCTTTCGGGTCAGTTGCCAGACAAATGGCTAACGACCACTTTGGCATGAGCTTGGAAGCAGTAGGAGAGATGAAAGTCGCCGACGCGGCGAGATTCGAACGTGTTCTGCAGTCATCCATGGGAATGGAAGTGACATTGTCATGAGTGGCATGTTCACGTATCCGCGTCTTCCGGGGGAACCAGCTCGCGAGTTACTGGCCTTAGTGCGCGACACATCAAAGATGGGAACAACTGGCGTCACGGCATTGGCTTCAGCATCACACCCGAAAGCCGCGCACGTCGCTACGGGCGGTCGTAAGTCAACGGGGGACGACCTTCTAAGAGTCCGTGGAAGGGTCTTGGAGGCCGTGGGGCACTGGGTGGACGGCGGTGGGGTTCCACGCAATCAGCAACCGAAGTTCGACGCGCTGCTGGGCCAAGCTCTGCATGAGTCATTGGAGATCCTTCCCGCTGACGCGGCACATGCGGGGACATGGAGTTTCCTTACGCTCGTCCTGTTGCCCGACGTAGCCGTCACGAGATTCACCGACTTGGTGGACGATCGTGGGCTCGGAACCAAGCGCGAGCGCAATGTGCTAAGTCGTGCTTGGATGCGGTGGGACGCGCTCGGGGCCGTGCTCCTTTCCGGGGATCCGATCTTGGGCGAGGACGAGCTTGTCGGGTTGCTCGAGCGCTCTGCCGTCGCTAGAAACGGAGCGCTTGTACATGAGTTGGCCACGGCCGTGCTTCACCACCGGACTGGCACTGCTCGATCTGAGTACGCGCGCGAACTTTACAAACGAGTCCGACATCGCACGGGACCTCTCATGCTCGACTTGCTAACGCGTGACGAGCTCGCGGAACTCGTGCAGGCAGAGGCTGGCAAAGTTGGGTAGGCACTCCAGAGCCCGGCTCGCGGCCCTAATTCCCGATCAAGACCTGCGTGCGCGGATATGCGTCAGAGTTGACCGACGCCGATCTCCCTGCCCAAGAGTTTGGCGACCGTGGCCCCGAGCTGACGTGCCAACAGCGGGGGAACGGCGTTTCCAACTTGGTGGTACTGCTGCGTCCGGTTGCCTGTGAAGAAATAGTCGTCTGGGAATGTCTGCAGCCTTGCCGCCTCGCGGACGGAGAGGCTGCGCATTTGCTCGGGGTCGGGGTGTACGTAGTAGTGCCCGTCCTTTGAAATGTGGGAAACGACGGTGGTGCTCGGCATATCCCACCGCTGTACCCTAAAGCGATCTGCGAACGGCGCGTCCACTCGCGCCGCGTTGCGGTGATTCGGGATGAGGGCGGGGGGGAGTTCGTTGACCCTGGGAAATTCGCCCTGCTGCGCCTTCGCTGACAAGTAGGCGTACCGCATGAGGTCCGCCGGCATGTGCGCTCTGCTCTCATGTTGAATATGGCCGCCGAGAGTCGGGTCGGTCAGCCACATCTTCAGCGGGTCCGAGGCAGGTGCGTTGCCGTGGGCGGCGATGAAGCCGCGACCGACCGGCGCGCAACGTTGTGATCCGGCCCGTTCTGCAAGCCTTCTCGCGGCGCTCCTGATCTCGACGAATGCCTCTTCGCTGTCTTTGCTACGCGGCGAGATCATCGACCTGATACGCGGCATATCGCCGATTGCGTTCTCGACTGTGACGAGCTCCCCCTGCTGAAGGAGTTCATGCCGCCCCAAGCCGCTATCAGTGCGAACACCTAACAAGATCACTCTATGGCGGCGTTGAGGAACCCCGAAGCGTTCAGCCCGAAGAATGAAGTCCTGCGGTTGGAGGTCTGAGCCGGGGAGGACGAAGGAGCGAACGTCGTACTCGAGCCCAAACGCTGGAGATCGCAGGTCATCTAGAATTTTACGAAAGATCGACCCGCCGTCGTGCCGCGACGACAACATGCCCTTAACGTTTTCCATCACGAACACAGTTGGGCGGTGCTGCTGAAGAATGTGGAGATACTCACGATATAGAAAGTGCTTCTCATCGTGGACGAATGTGGGGTCGTTGGTGCGACGTGATCTGCCGGCCAGAGAATAGGCTTGGCAGGGCGGCCCGCCAACGAGAATCCACGGGTCGTCGGTGCTTTGGAGGGATCCGCGGATTATGGCATCAGACTCGAGTCGAGTCTCTTGGCCCAACTCCAGTTGGCGGACTTCGCTTTCTGCATCTTTTAGAGCGGCCGAGACGTCGGGGTCCGCCGCCATGTCGCCGTAGGAAAGTTCGCCACGAAGAAAGCGATATGCGGCGTTGGGGGTGCTTCCAGTGTTGCGGCGGATAGTTCGCAGTGCGGCCCGCAAGCGCAACGTGTTGACAGCAGCTGACTCCATCTCGAATGAGTTGACCGTTTCGAAGATGGAGTTTCCATGGGCGTCGAGCAATGATGAGAAGCCCTCATTCAGTCCCCCTGGACCTGCGAAGACGTCCACGACGGGAATGGCCGTCACGTGCTGTGTCACCCCAAATGATTTGTCGCAGTGGCCCCGACTGCTTCGGGCCCAGCCCTGTGTTCACAGTGGCAAAGCGACTCTACCTGGAGGTCGCGCAGAACCGACGGCAACCCACCGGCCCAGATTTGCTGGATCAGAGTCCTTACGCGTATCGCACGGCGTCTGATGAACCGGCGGGCTGGGAGTGCTATCCGAGACCAAGGTTGCGCCTACATGCGCATGCGGTTCTGCGCATGCCGACCTAGCGGACTCCGGTGATGCGGGTGGTGGCGCCCCAGGGAGCGGCGATCTTCTTGGGGGCCGCGAAAGCTCCCTTGCCGTTGCCGGCATACACGTAGCTCGCGTTGGTGGACGTGCGGGCGATCAGGTCCGCGCGTCCGTCTCCCGTGAGGTCGCCGGTGGAGAACACCGTGTTGTAGGCCTGCCAGCCGGTCGAGACGAGGCGGCCGGGCAGGTAGCCCGAAGCCGTGTCCGTGCCGATGCCGACGCCGCGGTAGAGATAGAGCTTGCCAGCGGCGGTACGGCCGAGGAGATCCGCTTGGCCGTCGCCGGTGATGTCGCCGGGCGTGATGACCTGGGCGACCGTCTGCCAGCCAGTCGCGAGACGTCGCCAGGTGCCGGTGAAGCCGCCCTTGCCGTTGCCGACGCCCATCCACAGCTCGCCGTTCGCCTTGCGTGCCAACAGGTCTGCTTTGCCGTCGCCGGTCCAGTCGCCGGGGGCGATGAGGTCGGTGTACGCCTTCCAGTTCGTCGCGATCAGCACCCGTGCGCCGACCACGCCGCCCTTGCCGTTGCCCTTGTAGAGGTACGCCTCACCCGCAGGCGTGACGGCGATGATGTCGGCGATCCGGTCGCCGGTGAAGTCACCGGGGGAGAGGAACTGGCTGTAGATGTTCCAGCCCTTCCCGAACCGCACCGGCGTCCCGATGCCCCCGACCTTGCTCGGGTAGAAGTAGAGGTCGCCGGTGCCGGTGCGACCGATGACGTCGCCGCGCCCGTCCGCGTTGAAGCCCACGATCGCCTTCGCCGGTCCGGGTGCCGTCGGCGTCGGGGTGATCGGTGCGGTCGGGGGAGCCGGCGGCGTGGTCGGCGGAGGAGGAGTGACCGGAGGAGTGACCGGCGCGCCGGTCTTCACGTAGGCCAGCCCCGACAGCGCCTTCCAGTCGTTCGCCGCCACCTTGCCCGTCACGGTCAGCACGAAGGACTTCTGGAAGCGCTGCACCGCCCCGAGCGAGGTCGGCCCGAACGCGCCGTCAGCCGTCCCAGCCTTGAACCCACGTCGGTTGAGCTCGAGCTGGAGGTCGCGCACGGCATACCCCTTCGAGCCGGAGGCGAGCGTGAGCTTTCCATACGTGGCAAAGAGTTTCGCGGTGCTGACCGGCGCAGGGACGGTCGGCACGACGACAGGCGGGGGCGGTGGTGCCGACGTGCGCGCGTAGGCCGCGGCCTTCGTGCGGATCGAGGACATCATCGGGTAGAGGTACTTGCCCGGGCAGAGCGTGTACGACGTGTTCTGGTGCGCGTTCAGCGTGGGGAGCGTCGCGGTGACGCCGGCGCCGTACTTCGTGCCCGTGCCACCCGCGGAGGTGAGCTTCGTGGTCGCGAGGGGGTCCACGCCATACTGCGACAGCTTCCAGCCGGCGGTCCTGGCGATCGCGTCGACCATCACGGCCGGGGGAGTCGCGGTCTGGTAGTTGCCCAGCGCCGCGATGCCCATCGTGTTGGTGTTGAAGCCCATCGCGTGCGCACCGCGCACAGCTGAGGTGATCGAGCCGGCGCGGCCCTCGTAGACCCGGCCGAACTTGTCGACCAGGAAGTTGTACGCGATGTCCGACCAGCCGAGGCCCTTGGTGTCGTACGCGTAGATGCCACGGATCTGGGCCGCCGCCGTCGCCGCGGTGTAGTCGTTCGAGCTGGCCGTGTGGTGGATCGTGATGGCCTTGACCGTCGTGTTGTAGGTCGTCGAGCCACGCAGCGACTCGTCGGCGCCCCACTGCTCGCGCGTGATGATCGTCGGCATCGCGGCGGCCGCCGCGGCGGAGGCGGCGGGGGTGTGCGCGGTGACGTCGTCGTCCGCGGCGGAGGTGCCGGGGTTGATCGTGGTGATCTTGACGTCGGGGAGCGGCTGGCCGTTCGTGGTGTCGACGCGCACCTGGATCGCCGTGGCGCCGTCGGTGACGAGCGGATTCGTCCCCAAACGGGCGGTGGTCGACTCGGTGGTGCCGCCCTGCGGTCCCTCGTCGGTCACGCCGGGCGTCTCCCAGGCCGTCCAACCGGTCGCCTCGCGCAGGCGGATCTGCACGATCACGTCGTCGCTGGTCAGGCCGGTCGTGCGCGCCCACGAGACACCCGCGACCGTGAACCGCGCTCGCTCCTGCACCGGCGACAGCGTGCTGATCGCGTGCCCGGGGCGAAGGATGCGACGGTTCCAGAGCTGGCCCTTCGCCGTCGCGTCGACGCCGCGCACGGCGGTCGACTGCACGTGCGGCGCGACCGGGTGCGGCGCGTCCGTGGACGCGAACGACACCGTCGGCAGCGCCACGAAGAACGGGGTGATGGCGATGGCGGCGAGGGAGGCTGGGAGAAGGCGCACGAGTTACGTCCGGGGGGAGTCGCGGGGGTGGGGGGAGAGACGCGGAGGTGACGTGTGGGGAGACGCGGGGGACTGGTGTGACGACAGTGAAGGGTGGCATCCGCAACGACCTCGTGCCCCATTCCTCCCGGAACTCTGCCCGTTCGGACGACCCCTCGACGGCGTGTCGCGACCGCGACCGTGGCGTGTCGTCACCACGTCGCCGTCGGTCACCCCTCCGTCGGCGGCAGTGAGCTCGATGGGGTATCCGGCGGAGACGGTCCGCGGCGGGCCTCGCGTCTGCGGGTGGGCCTGGGGCGCAGAGGTGCCGTGACGGCGTGTTGGCTGTGGATGACGGCGCCGTCTGTGGACAACTGATGCCGTATCGGCGCCGTATCTGCACGATCGAAAGGCGTTGTGGGACAAGGAGATTGGCTGCGCTTCGGCTGTCAGTGGTCGCCCGTAGTGTTTGAGCCATGGCAGTTGCACCGCACCCCAGTGAGTCCGAGGGCCTTGAGCGTCCCGGGCTGAGCGAGGTGCGCGAGGCCCTTGACGTGCTGAGGCGAGCGCAGCCGAGCCAGCTCTGGGCCCTGAGCGAGGCCGAGCTCAGGGAGCTGATGACCGGGCTCGGCGAGCTCGACTCGGCCAAGGACGCCTGGGTCGTCGGCGTGATGGCCGAGGCGAAGTCTCGCGGGCTCGGGTCCGGTGACGGCTGGGGTCCGGTCGACTGGGCCCGCGCGCATGCGCCGCTCATGCCCACTCGCACCTTGGTCGCCGCCGACGTGGTCGCGGAGGCCGCCGACGAGCTGCGGCTCGCGCCGGTCGTTGCGGCGGCGATGGAGGGCGCGGTGATCGGCAGCGCGGAGCTGGGTGGCGAGGGCGCACTGCCCGTGGAGAAGGCCGCGCAGATCGTGCGCTTCCACAAGAGCATCCGTGGTCTGGCTGACCCCGACGTGCTCGAGGACGCCACGGCCCAGCTGCTCCACGCGGCGCGGGGTGCGGACGGGATGACCGAGCGCGAGGTGGGCATCGCGGTCCGGCACGCAGCTGATGTGATGCGGCCCGACCGGCTCGTCGAGCACGACGCGGAGGTCCGCCGGGCGCACCGGTCGCTGATCAAGAGCAAGGGACCGTGCGGGTTGTCCCGCTACACCTGGCTGCTCGACGAGGAGGGCGCCGCTGTCGTCGACGCCGCCGTCGACGCCCTCGCCAAGCCCAAGCCCGACGAGGACACCGGCGAGCACGACCCGCGTCCGGCGCACACCTGGCGGGCCGACGCTCTCCTCGATGCCGTGGCTCGTGGGGTTTCTGCCCCTGAGGGGACACCTCGCCAGGCCAAGACGACGCTGATGGTGACGATGACGCTCGAGGCGCTGGAAGGTCGGGCGGCGGGCGCGGGTGTGACCCCGACCGGCGAAGTCCTCACCCCGGAGACCGTGCGACGGCTCGCCTGCGACGCGCAGCTCGTGCCGATGGTGCTCGGCAGTCGGGGCGAGGTGCTCGACCAGGGGCAGGCGATCAGGCTGTTCAACCGCGCTCAGATCCGACATCTGTGGCTGCGTGACAAGCACTGCACCTTCCCGGGTTGTCGCAAACCCCCGGGTTGGACTGACGCCCACCACCTGGTCCACTGGGCCCACGGCGGACGCAGCGACATCTCCAACGCCGCGTTGCTCTGCCGCGCCCATCACTCGGTCGTGCACAGCCACCGCTATGCCGGCCGAGTGGTCGATGGTCCAGACGGGCCGCGGGTGGAGTGGGACCTGACGGTCGGTTCGTATGACGCGCTGCTCAGGACACGTCGAGCCCTCACGCTGGTGCCTGACTCACCAGCACGGCACGGACAGGATTCTTCGCCGCCCGGGCCGTCGCCCGATCAGTCGCCCCGTGAACTCGACCCCGATCGGGGCCGACCATGAACACGCCCCACACCCCGCCGGGTCGGCGGGGCATGGGGGGTGCCCGGGTGCGCTCTGGGAGTGCCATCGCCGCTCGGTGGACGCCCGCGATTGCGGCGGGCGCCCACCGTCCCTCAGCGGGTGGTGACCACCAGCGTGTGCGAGCCGGACTTGGTCGGCACGGTGACCTCGAGGCCGCGGTTCGTCGTCCGCGAGGTCCAGTGCTTCACGACGTGCCCGTCGAGCATCACCTTCGCGACCTTCGAGCCACGGGGGAGCGTGTGCCCGATCCACACCTTGTCGGCCCCCACGGAGCGGGGCACGGCGATCTGCGTGGTGTACCGCGACCCCGAGTGCTCCGCCGTCACGTCCGCGAAGCCGCGACCGAGCCGGATGTGCGAGCCCGATGCGGACGGCTGACCAGCAGGCACCTGCGGCACGACGGTGAGCGAGTCGTTGCCGAGATCGGGCTGGATGCCGAGCCACTGATGCACGACCGCCCACGCGGTGCCGTAGTTGCCCCACGCCTGCATGAACATCGAGCGGCAGGTCCAGCAGCGGTCGATGTTCGCGCCCTGGTCGGGCGAGGGGAAGATCTCGGGCATCGCGCCCGGCTGTTCGTCCGGGGTGCCACCGGTCGCCGGCTCGGAGAACATCGGGTCCGCGAGGGCGTGCGTGTAGCGCTGCTGCTGACCCGCGCCGAGCCGCCCGTAGTTGCCCTCGCCGATGGACTGGATCGAGGTGGTCAGGCCGAAGATGACCTTCTCGCCCTTGCCCTCAGGTCCGCCACCACAGCCGGTGTGGAACAGTCCGGTCGAGAGCGGCGCGCTACCGCTGTAGCAGGGGTCCTCACGACCGGCGAGAGCCGCGGTGCCGTGCGCATACGGCGCAAGCCCGGCCACCGTGCGACCGTTGACCTGCAACTCGGCCTCCATCGGCGTCTGACCGATCCAGTGCTTCTGGAACGACTGCTGGTTGCCCGGCTCGACCAGCGAGTCCGCATACTGCGACGCGGCGTCGTACCACCACGTGCCGTCGAACTCGCGGTTCAGCTGGCGAGCCAGGTTGTTGGCCCACGCGAAGGTCTTGCCGTCGTGCTTCGACTTCGCCATCGCGGCCAGGTCGTAGAGCCCGCGGATGAAGTAGACGGTGTTGTCGAGCTTCTCCGGACCCATGCCGCTGCGCTCGACGTTGCCGAGGCCCTCCGGCCAGCCGTCGTGGTCGGCGTCGAGCTGGTTCACGACGTAGCGCAGGTTGCGCTTGGAGAAGTCATACATCTCATCGCGGAACCGGTCGTCCCCGGTCCAGCGCCACAGCAGCGCCACGGTGCTCGGGAACTTCACCGTCTCGTCCGTGTTGAAGTTGTAGGCCGTGGTGCCGTCCGCGTTGGTGGAGCGCGAGTCCTGGCCGAACCAGATCGACCCGTCCGACACTACTTCGTGGGTCACCACACCCGACCGGTTGTTGAGGATGTCGGAGATGTCACGCAGCGCTCGCAGGTGGTCTTGGATCGCCTCGAACTGGCCGACCGAGACCGATGCGAATGCGGTGTACTCGGCGTCGGTGCCGAAGATCCACGGGTAGTCCGGGTAACCCGCGCCGATCCAGGTCGCCTTCTTGACCGTGCCCGCCGGCGCCGGGAACTGCTTGCCCTGGTTGGTCCAGCGGATCTGCAGGTCGGTCGCGGTCTGGGTGAGGTCGGCGATGTTCTGCTTGCCCCACTCGACGGCGTTCTGCACCAACGGGTCACCGGGGAGCGACAGCTGGGTCATCTCCGAGAGGGCCTGGCGCGCGGCCTTCTTGGTCGCCAGCGCCGCGACCGGGTCAGCGAGGGCCTTGGCGAGCTCACCCTTCGCGCTCGGCAGGCCCTGGTCGGAGCCGGCGACGGCCAGCCACACCGTCTTCGACCCACCGGCCGGCAGGTCCACGGCATACGTCAGACGCCCACCGGTGCCCTTCCCGAACGGCCCGTCGTCACAGGCGGAGGGCTTGGGGTCGGCGGGTGCGCCGGTCTCCTTGCCGGTGCACCTCGTGCCGGGGCGCGGTCCGTAGTACTGCGCTCCGATCGCGCCGGACGTCGGCGTCGCAGAGCTGCCGACGAGGGCCGCGTAGTGGTGCTCCGGCGCGCCGGGCAGCGAACCGTCGTCGGTGAACGAGAGGTTCTTGCCGTCGTACGTGCCCTTGTCGGGCAGGTTGTCGCTGGCGTTCGGCTTCACACCGTCAAAGCCCCACGGGTACTGGCCCATCAGCTCGGAGTGCGCGTCGACCGAGAGGTTCGTGGTGCGCGCGGCGCCCGGGTTGGTGATCGTCAGCCCGAACAACGCACCCCGCACGCCGTCGGGCACGAAGTCGGTGCGAGAGACCTTCAGCCCCGCAGTGTCGGGGAGGGCGTACTTCGAGTAGCCCCAACCGCTGGTGAACGTCGTGGCCGGACCGACCCACTGGCCGTCGAGGCCGAACCAGACGCCGTCGACCATCTTCATCGGCGGGGTCCAGACACCACCCATCTCACCGGTGATGTGCCAGCCGTTCGCGTAGAAGCCGCCGTCCTCGAACCCGATCGAGTAGGCGCGGGTGCCGGCGGAGACCTCGCGCCGGTCAGCCAGCCTGGTCGAGACCGAGAGCTCGTTCCCGCTGCCGCCGGCCGCCGGTGCGGCGTGCGGCACGGCTCGTGGTGGTGAAGTCGCCGACGCCGGCAGCTGGGCTACCACGACGGAGGTTCCGAGCGCCAAGAGACTGGTTGCGACCGCGATCGAGCGTGACATCGTCGTCCTCCGACCAAGCAGGGGAGCGACGCCCGGCGACGTCGCCCGCGTGGCCCGAAATGCCCGCCCCGGGTGTGAGTGGGCGAGTTGTCCGGACTCAGCGACGCTACACCCGGTCCGCCCGATGTGGCAGGTTGAGATCGAGCGGATTTGAACGTTCCTATGATGGCGTCGACTCAGCCGCCGGTGACGCCGTCAGCACCCGGGTTCGATGGGTCGGCTACGGCGGCGGCAGCGTCACACCGAATCCCGCCACCGCGAGGCGCAGCAGCACTTGGCCCGGAGCCAGGAGATCGGCGATCCGTGCGGCACTGAGGACTTCGAGCTCGGCCAGCCGAGCGGCATACGCCTCCTGGCCGGTGACCCGCGCGTGCTGGAGCTCCATCGTGTTGTGCCACACCTTCTGCCGCGCCTCGCGCAGGAACCGTCTCGAGCCCCTGCGGTTGAGCGGTTGAAGCACCCGGTCGAGCAGCGAGCGCGGGCCGCCGAGGGCGCCGTCCTCGGCGGCGACCCGGCCGCTGAGGATGCCGTCGATGCGTTCGTGGTCACGGGCCCGGCGGGCCATCACGAGCGGGTCGGCGAACTCGGCGTCGCTGATCACCGCGAGCAAGGCCTGCGGCAGGTCGTAGTTGATGTGCGCGTTGATGCCCAGCAACACGTGGCGCAGGGCGGGCAGCGACGCCGGTGCGTCGAACGCGAGCCGCCACGGCCGTGGCACCTCGGTGGTGCTGCCGACCAGGTCCAGCTCGAGGGCGGCGAGGTAGAGGTCGGCGAAGACCACGTCCCACCGCTCGACCCACTCCGGGTCCTCGAACCGGCCCTCCTCGATCGCTGCCCCCACCGCCAGCGTCGTGCGCCGATAGGTCTCGAGGAAGGTCCGCTGGGCCCTCCTCGCGGGAGGCATCCGGGCGAGCCGGGCGTCCATCGCAGCGACCACCGTGCTGATGTCGCGCTCAGTCATCTGAACCCCCTGGATGGTGGTCCTGCGTGTCGCCCTGCGGGGCTAGTATCCGACCGACGGGCGTGCTTGTCAGTGGCCCGGCAAGCGGATTGCGAGCGGCCCGGAGCGAGCGCTGGGAAGCGCCCGGAGAGCCAGGTGGTAGGTGCCCGGTCGAGCGAGCCTGAAACGGCACGGCTGGAAACGGCACGGCCTGAGACGGCACAGCCCCCGCGAATTCGACCCGGTCGCGTTGGGCCGACTGGAGACGCTGGCGTGGGCGAGCTACTACCGGCGTGAGTGGGTGCCGGCGCTGCGCGGGTTCGTCGGCATGATCAGCCAGGGGTTCGGGCTCGGCCCGCGGCTGACCGTCGTCGCGGCGTGGCACGTGTTGCGCGCCAACCAGGCGTGGGCGCCGGTGCCGAACAACGACCCCGATGCCGCGCGGGCCTCGATGCTGCGGTTCTACCGCCTGGTGCGATCCCACTCCGACCTCGTCTTCGACCCGGTGACGGCCTCCGAGCTCGAGGTCGAGTGGTGGCGGTTGCACCGCGCCCACCAACGTGACGACGCGGCCACCCGCGCCCAGCTCGAGCAGGCTCTCATCGACCTCTACTCCCACGTCTACGCGGCGCCGCCGGAGTCGATGCACGAGGCTGCGCGCTGGCGCGCCGAGGCGATGGACCTCTCGGACGAGTGGGTCGACGCCGGGTGCGACCTCGACGACGCGCGGCTGTCCGCGGAGCGCCGAGCCCTCGTCGCCTCGTATGCCGCGTTGCTCGACGCGGTCGGCAATGGCCTCGGTAGCTGGCGTCGGGGCACGCCTCCACAGCACGACGAGACCCCCGACTGACGTTTCCCATCGCCACGTTTCCCATGGCCACGGTCTCGCCCCGCGCCACCCCGCGCAGCGAGGAGCGACGACTCGACATACGGTTGGGACATGGAATTCCGATACCTCGGCAACAGTGGACTCAAGATCTCCGAGATCACCTACGGCAACTGGCTGACCCACGGCTCGCAGGTCGAGAACGACGTGGCGACCCAGTGCGTCCGCGCGGCGCTCGACGCGGGCATCAGCACCTTCGACACCGCGGACGTCTACGCGAACACCAAGGCCGAGACCGTCCTCGGCGACGCCCTCAAGGGTGAGCGGCGCGAGAGCCTCGAGATCTTCACCAAGGTCTACTGGCCCACCGGCCCGGGCGGGAAGAACGACACCGGCCTGTCGCGCAAGCACATCATGGAGTCGATCAACGGCTCGCTGCAGCGGCTCCAGACCGACTATGTCGACCTCTACCAGGCGCACCGTTACGACACCGAGACGCCGCTCGAGGAGACGATGACGGCGTTCGCCGACGTCGTCCGCCAGGGCAAGGCGCTCTACATCGGCGTCAGCGAGTGGACCGCCGAGCAGATCCGCGCAGGCGTCGAGCTGGCCCGTGAGCTCAACATCCAGCTGATCTCGAGCCAGCCGCAGTACTCCATGCTCTGGCGCGTGATCGAGGACGAGGTCGTGCCCACGTCGAAGGAGCTCGGCGTCAGCCAGATCGTGTGGAGCCCGATCGCGCAGGGCGTGCTGACCGGCAAGTACCAGCCGGGCCAGCAGCCGCCCGAGGGCTCGCGGGCCGCCGACGAGAAGGGCGGGGCCGACATGATCAAGCGGTTCATGAACGACGACGTGCTGACCCGTGTGCAGGGCCTCGCGCCGATCGCCGACGAGGCCGGCCTCTCGATGGCGCAGCTCGCCGTCGCGTGGGTGCTCCAGAACGACAACGTCGCCGCCGCGCTGGTCGGGGCCTCGCGCCCCGAGCAGGTGCACGAGAACGTCAAGGCCGCCGGTGTGAAGCTCGAGCCCGAGCTGTTGGCCAAGATCGACGACGTCCTCGGCGACATCGTCGAGCGCGACGCCGGCAAGACCAAGGAGACCGCGCCCCAGAAGCGCGTCGCCTGAGCTGCCAGCTCAAGCAAGCAAGCAAGCAGGTATGCCGCGGAGGCGGCCGGGGACCAACCCGGCCGCCTCTCGCTGCTGAGGGTCTGCCTACGGCCGGGGGAGCAGGGACGGGCGGGGGACCCGGATCGCGACGGACGTGAGCCCGAGCCGCAGTGAAGCGGCGTGGGCGAGGTGGCGGCAGACGAGCACGGTGACGACGGCAGGCACCGCGCCGGACGCAAGAAGCGCCGTGCGCGCGCCGAACGTCTCGGCGATCCAGCCGACGACCGGACCTCCGATCGCCCCGCTGCCGATGAGCACCAGCATGTAGAGGCCGACGACCCGGCCGCGGAGGTGGTCGACCGCAGCGAGCTGGACGAGCGACTGCGCCGAGGTGAGGAACCCGAGGTTGGCAGCCCCGACTCCGACGAGCAGCACGGTGAAGGTGGCCTGGCTGGGTGCCGCGGCGGCGATGAGCAGCGCGCCGGCCAGGGCGGTGCCGGCCAGACCGACCGTGCGCAGCCGCAACCCGCGCCGCCGCCGGGCGGTCGTCAGGGCCCCGAAGAGCGCGCCGAGCGCGACGACACCGTTCAGCAGGCCCAGTCCGGAGGCCCCGGAGTCGAAGACGTCCTTCGCGTAGGCGGCGAGCGTGACGGGGAGGCTGATCGTGAAGAACCCGAACGCCCCGACCATGACGACCGGCCAGAGCACGGTAGGGGTGTGCAGGGCGTACGACAGTCCCGCCCGGATGCCCGGCTCGGGACCAGTGGAGTCGGCGAGCCGAGCCGCCCGACGAGCCCTGACCTCGCGACGGCTCGGGGTGCCGCGCATCGACAACAGCGCCAGGACGGGCCCGACGAACGACACCGCGTTGAGCGCGAATGCCCAACCGGCGCCGACGGTGCTCATCAGCAGACCACCGAGCACCGGCCCGGTCATCGCGCCGATCTGGAAGGTGCAGGACACCAGGCTGATCGCATTGGGCAGCTGGGGACCCCCGACCACCTCGGACACGAACGACTGCCGCACCGGGTTGTCCAGCGCGGCGACCGTGCCGAGGACGGCGGCCAGCGCGAACACGTGCCAGACCTGGATGCGTCCGCTCAGGGTGAGGGCGGCGAGAGCAGCTGCGGTCAGCAGCATCGACACCTGGGTGCCGATCAGCAGCTGCCGCTTGGGGAAGCGATCAGCCAGCAGCCCCGCGTGCAACCCGAAGAGAAGGGTGGGCAGGAACTGGAACGCGGTGACCACGCCGACGGCGGTCGGGCTGTCGGTCATCGTGAGGACCAGCCAGTCCTGCGCGATGCGCTGGACCCATCCGCCGGTGCCCGAGACGAGCAACCCGGACAGGAGCAACCGGAAGTTCCGGTTGGCCAGCGAGGGGAAGGTGCGCGAGAAATGCTGGGGGAGTAGTGGTTTGGCGATTCGGACTGAGGCGGCGTCGGTGGAGCTCAAGGGTCGTCCCGGAAAGGTAGCGTCTGGTCGAGTGGAGTCGGGGGATGGGCGAACGGGTTCCAGTGTCCCCTTATCAGCGCCCTGAAGCACTATGCTCATCCAGAATTAGTCCTCTAACTGTCATGCAGGATCGCAATGACCGTCCCAAGGACGACCCGGACGCAGGCGAGACACCCCGAGGAGAACACCGGTGTACGACCCAGAGCTGCTCCGCACCTTCGTCGCCGTCGCGCAGTCACTGAGCTTCACCCGCGCCGCCGAGTCGCTGGGCCTGCGCCAGCCCACGGTGAGCCAGCACGTCCGCCGGCTCGAGGACGCCGTCGGCAGGCCGTTGTTCGTCCGCGACACCCGCAGCGTCGCGCTGACCTCGGACGGCGAGGCGATGGCGGGCTTCGCGCGCGAGATCCTGGCCGCTCAGGAGCGGGCCGTGGGCTACTTCACCGGCTCGCACCTCCAAGGGCGCCTGCGGTTCGGCGTCACCGACGACCTCGCGCTGACGCCGCTGCCCCGCATCCTGCGCGACTTCCGCCAGCTCTACCCGCGGATCGACCTCGAGCTGACCGTCCTCCAGAACGATGCCCTGGTGCGCCGGATCGAGTCCGGTCACCTCGACGTCGCCTTCGTCAAGCGCGGTGCCGACGCGCCGAAGGGCCTGCGCGGACAGCTGGTCCGTCGCGACCAGCTGATCTGGTGCGGTCTCGGGGCGACCCGCATCGAGGACGATCAGCCGGTCCCGCTGGTCGTCTACCAGGCGCCGAGCCTGAGCCGTGCAGTCAGCGTGCAAGCGCTCGAGAAGGTCGGCCGCCGCAGCCGGATCACCTGCACCGTCCGCGGCGTCAACGGGGTGCTGGCCGCGGTGCGCGCCGGGCTCGGGATCGCCGTGCTCGCCCGCACCCTGATGCCCGCCGACCTCGTCGAGCTGCCGGCCTCGCTGGGCTTGCCCAAGCTGCCGCACCTCGACCTGGTGCTGCTCACCAACCGCAGTGCCCCGCCCGAGGCGGCCAAGGCACTCACCTCCGCGATCCTCGCCAGCGGCGCCCCGCTCACGACGGTCGGCGCCGGCTGACCTGCCACCCAGGTGCCAGCCGAGCCGGCATCTGTGTGCCGCGTGCGGAGCGCAGACTTCAGGCGAGGTATGCCGGGCGGTGACCACCCGGCATACCTCACCTCACGGCGTGGTCACCGCGCGGACTGGATGATCGCCACCACGTCGCCCACCTCGCCGAGGTGGGCCAGCTTGTCGGGGTTGACGATCGAGCGGATGCCGGTGATCTCGCCGTCGGTGATCTCGAGCGACCAGACCCCGAGCACGCGGTCCTGGTCGTCGACGTAGATCGCGCCCGGACCTCCGTTGACCTCGACCGGGCGCATCGAGACCTGGGGGAAACGCGAGAGCTGGCGCAGCCAGTTGCCGAGCGTCTTCGCGACCCTGCCCCGACCGCGCAGCGACCGGGCCAGCGCAGGCACCTTGCCACCGCCATCACCGGTGAGCTCGACGTCGTGGGCCAGCAGCGACTCCAGCGACGCGAGGTCGCCGTCGTGCGCGGCCGCGAAGAACCGCGCCGCGAGCTCGCGCTGCTGCTCGCGCGACGTCGTGAAGCGCGGCCGCTTGGCCTTGACGTGCTGACGCGCCCTCGTCGCGAGCTGCCGCACGTTGTCCTCGGTCTTGCCCACGATGGAAGTGATCTCGGGGTAGCCGTAGCCGAAGACGTCGTGCAGCAACAGCACCGCACGCTGCTCGGGCGACAGGCTCTCGAGCAGCACCAGCATCGCCAGCGACAGCGAGTCGGCGGTCTCGGCCTGCTTCGCAGGGTCGTCGAACGAGCCCGCGCCGATGACCAGCGACGAGTCGGTGAGGATCGGCTCGGGGAGCCACTCGCCGACGTACCGCTCGCGACGGGCTCGGGCGGACTTGAGCTCGTTGATCGCCAGCCGCGTCGTGATGGTGGCCAGGAACGCTCGTGGCGAGGCGATCTCCTCACCGGCGTCGAGCGACTGGTGCACCCGCAGCAGCGCCTCCTGCACGACGTCCTCGCCCTCCGAGACGCTGCCGAGCATCCGGTAGGCGATCGCGAACGCCGTGGGCCGCAGCTCGTCCAGCAGCTGCTCCCGATCGGTGGGGGCGTGGTCGGTCCCCGCGCGGTCGGTCCCCGCGCGGTCGGTCCCGTCGCGGTCGGTTCCATCGCGGTCGGTCCCCGCGCGGTCGGTCACGCCCGCACCTTCGCAGCCGCGGACAGCTCGGCGAAGCCCTGTCGCCAGCTCGCGTGCACCGGTTCCCAGCCCAGCTCGCGCTTGGCCTTGGCGTTGGACGCGCCGCGCAGCTCGGTCATCATCGCCACTCCGATCTCCCCGGTCAGCAGTCGGCCGACGAACCGCGGCACGCGCATCGGTGCCTTTGCCCCCAACGTACGCGCCAGCTCGGGTAGCCACTCGGCCACCCTGGCCGGCTCGTCGTCGACGACGTTGTAGACCCCGCGGTGACCGTGCTCGACGGCCGCCAGCGTCGCTGCGGCTGCGTCGGCGATGTGGATGAACGACCACACGCCGCCGCCGTCGCCGACCACCGGGAACTTGCGCTGACGCACCGCCTCGGTCTGCTCACCGTCGGGCCCAAGTGACGTGCCCGGCCCGTAGAAACCGCCGTAGCGCAACACGATCCCCTCGGTCCAGGACGCCGCGAGGACGGCGTCCTCGACATGCTTGATGGCCGCGACGGTCTGCCGCATCTCCTTGGCCGCCCCCGTGCCGAACGTGTCGTCCTCGGTCTTCACCGGACCGCCCACCCGCTCGTAGGCTGCGAAGAAGCTCTGCGCGACGAACCGCTGCACGCCGACGGCCTGGCCGGCCGAGAGGAGGTGGTCGGTGCCCTCGCGCCGCAGCCGGTTGGTCATCGCGAACGCCTGGTCGAAGTGGCGCAGGTCCATCGGACCGATCGAGGTCAGCTGGTGGACGATGACGTCCGGCTGCGCGCGCCCTACCGCTTCCGCGACCTGCTCGGCATCGAGTGCGTCCGCGACGACCGGCTCTGCGCCGAGGGACCGCACCAGGTCTTCCTTCGACGGGCTGCGGGTCATGCCCACCACCGCGTGGCCGGCCTCGACCAACCTCGGCAGCAGCTGCTGCCCGATGGCGCCGGTGGCCCCTGCGACGAACACCTTCATGGTTCTCTCCTCTGCTCGCTGCTGTCCTGTCGTCCACCACCTCAGACAAGACAGCCTCCGCGGCTGTGACAGCGCGCCCACGAACGGGTCGCAAGATTTGTCGGAACCAGCCCCGCACGCGGCCGCGAGGGTCGCCTGGAGCTGGCCACACGGCATACCAAATCGGGGGCCCGGTGGGGTTGCCCTCGGGGGCGACACGCGGTCGACTGTCCGGTGTGGGTCACGCCCACCCGGGGCGCGACCAGCTCGGACGGAGGTCTGCACATGAGCAGTGAGGTCGACTCGCTTCCCGACGACGACGTGGACGACCTGGAGGCGGGCGTGCACGCCAGCCAGGCCGTTGCGGCGACGCCAGCCCAGGTCTGGCAGCACCTGGTCAGCCCCGCCGGCACCGAGGCGCTCCTCGGCGACGGCGCGCGGCTCGGCAACAAGGGCGAACCGTGGCACGCGGCCGATGGCTCCTACGGCGTGGTGCGCAGCGTGCACCCCGTCGAACAGGTACGCGTCACCTGGCACCCGCACGACGACGGACCGCTCAGCATGCTCGACGTCCAGCTGCACCCGGACGGCGACGCGACGCGGGTCGAGGTCTACCACGAGGGGCGCGGCATCGCCGGCGACCCGCGCGGCGACAAGGCGCACTGGGACGACGCGCTCGGACGGCTCGCCGGAGGGCTGACGAGGGGCTGAGTCCTGCCTGCGCGCGAGAGGGTTCTCCATCGATCGACGGAGGCGGGTCTCGTCCTGCAGGAGCACGATCAGGTCATGGCTCAGGTGGACAGGATCGATGCAGGGGAGACCTGGGTGATCTACGAGGGGCCGCCGTTCGTCGATCCGACGATCGGGCGCTACGGCTCCTTCGTGGACATCTGCCTCTCGCTCAACGAGGCCGAGCTCGTGCAGCTCTGCGGCTACTGGGAGTGGCGCGCCGACCTCGCCGCCCGCGACATCGACCGTTGGTGGTGCTGGACGGTGGTGCGCTTCGGTCGGCGCCTGCTCGCCAACCAGGGCGGGTCCCACCAGCGTCGCCAGCCCGCCTAGGCGGTCCCGCGCAGGTCAGGACGGTGCGTCCGACGCGTTGGACGAGTCGGGGGTGTCCGGCGTGAGGTCATACGGGCACCCGCCAGACCCGAGCCTGGCCAGTCCCGCGCGGTCGCCCTCGCCGAACTCCGTCACCGTGCCCGACTCGGCCGCCATCACCTGCGACGAGTTCGCCACGTGGTCGAGCCCGACCAGGTGCCCGAGCTCGTGCATGACGACCGCCCGCGCCTGCGCGTGACCGTTGCGGCGCTGGAGGAGCTGGGCCAGCTGTGGCCCGTCGAGCTCCACCGAGCCGCCGACGTAGCGCTCCTGGTCGCGCGTGTTCGCGAAGCGGTGGACCGGTCCGCCCAGCCCGACGACCGAGCCCTTGAGGCCCGGCACCACCTCGGGCGTGGTCCAGGCCACCAGCACCGGAGCTCGGGCACTGCCCGGCAGCCCGCTGGCCAGGTCGCGCGCGCTCTGGTCGGGCCGGGGCGCCTGCGTCGAGGGGCCGATCACCTTGAGGTGCAACCCGCTCGCCTCGTTGACACGGTCGATCGCCTCGGCGAGGAGCGTGCCGGAGCCGGCCGGTGCGGACGCGCTGTTCACGACGAGCTCGATGGTGAGGCACGGGTCCCAGGTCACCGGGGCGCCGCGCCTGTCCTTGTTGAGGAACACGTAGGCCCCCGGGTCGTCCGGCGCGGTGTCCGCCCCGGCGAACGCCCTCAGCGAGCGCAGCCCGACCGGCACCCCGACCAGGCTCACGACCAGTGCCGCGACGAGCACGGTGACCCAGGTGCGAGGCCCCCTTGAGCGCGTGCGGGAGGGTGCAGCGGGGGCCAGCCAGACGGCAGGCGGCGCAGGGGTGTGGGTGGGCCACGGCTGCTGCGGGCGGTTCAGGACCTGCGGGCGACCGGCGCGGCGGTCGGCCATGCACCGCAGGCAGATCACCTCGTTGGCCATCAGGTCGAAACCCGCGCGCTCACCGGTCCGCATCTGCTCACCGCACCGGCACGTCGAACCGTCCGGCACCGAGACCACCACGACCCCGTCGTTCTCCTGCCCCAGCACCCCACTGCCTTCCCTCGCCTCGAACCGTCGGATTCTGGCTCATCCGGGGTCGCGGCGGGGGACGTTCGCGGGGTTTCCCGACCGAATGACCTACTTGTGCGGGAGCGTGCGCGCGTACTCCACGCTGCGGTCGACCCACTCCCGCAGCTGCGGCTCCGTCTCGAAACCCGCTTCGTCCACGCGCAGCCACCCGTTCATCGGCTTGCCACGCATCTCGAACGGGCGGACCGCTGGCTGCTCGAGCAGGCGCTGCGCCTCGTCGGCGTCGAGCCGCACCATCAGCCCGCCCTTGCTGCTGGCGGCCACCGACATGTTGCCGTTCACCAGGAACGCCAGCCCCCCGAACATCTTCTTCTCCGTCACGTCGAGGTCCCCGGCCACGAGGTCCCGGATGCGCTGCGCCACCTGCTCGTCGTACGCCATGACGTCATTGTGTCGGCCCCGGCACGTCCAAGCCTGTGGATGACGAGAGTTCGGATGCGCGAGTTTGCCTAGACTCGCGCGTGTTCGTCGACGATGACATGTGGGGGCTGCAGTGGGATCTGGAACGAGGTTCAGGCGCGGGTATGCCGCGGGGCTGGCACTGGCGGTGCTGGGCACCCTGGGTGCGTGCACGGGTGGGGGAGACGACCCGCCGGCCACGGGCGCCGGCACGGCGCCGCCCGTCACGGGAGGCCCGCAGACGTCCAGCTCAGCACCGACGGTCAGTCCACGGGCGGCGGTCACGACGGGTGTCACGACGACTTCGCCGACCCCACCCGTCAAGATCCCCGAGGCCGCCAGAGCCCACACCAAAGCCGGAGCCGAAGCCTTCGTGAAGTTCTTCGTCGAGCAGTCCAACGTTGCCAGCATGACTGCCGATACTTCGATCCTGCCTCCCCTAAGCGACCCCGGCTGTAAGTCGTGCGCTGCCTTGCAGTCGCAAATCGTCGACCTCAAGGCGAGAGGCCACCACTATTCGTCGGCACCGGTATCGGCGAGTCAAACAACTGCCGTGACCGGCTCCCCGAAGGGGCAACAGTTCGTTCGCCTTCAACTCACTGAGAACCGAGTCGAGGTGGTGGACGCCAACGGCCGGCATATCGCGACCGACCCCAAAGGACACATCGCAAGAACAGTGTCGCTGATCTGGAAGGGGGGCCGATGGAAAGTATTCGGAATCGCGCAATAGGGACCATCGGTGTTATGGCCGCGCTGGTCACCTGCCAAGGGAACGTGGCCTACGCCGATTCGAAGTTCTGGGGAAACACAGTCCAGGATGGCGCGCAGGTGACGTTGTTGAACGCCTCAGATCTTCACCAGCTCCATTCTGACTCCGACAAAGGGTCCGCCGGCAGCAAGCCCAAGTTCGCGTACGCCTCGGTCGCGAACTGCGGCTCCAATACTCCGGACTCGCCAGCTCCGGATGACTTCTGTTCGGGCGCCCTCACTCTGTGCGCGGGCAACAGTCCGGAGCAGGGGTTGGGGCCGAGCGTGCGGTTGTTCCGGCGCACCGTGGACGCAGCGGGCAAGCCCACCGGGCAGTGGGTCCAGTACGGCGTGACCTGTTTCCCCGAAGCCGCGCCGGGACCGGCTCGCCCGCGCGTCACGATGGCGATGGTGCTGGCGGCGTTCCACGACACCGACTTCGCGAAGCCCAGCGTGCAGATCCAGCCGAAGGGCAATGTCACCCTCGTGACGCTGCCGACGTACTTCGAGACGCGCTGGCCACAGGCCGGGTTCGAGCCGGAGGAGGTCGACCAGGTCGACCCCGCGCGGATGGCTGGCTTCCGGGTCGAGATCCGTCCGAAGCTGGCGAGCATCACGTACGTCTACGGCGACGGTTCGACGAGCGGCGCCACGACATCGCTCGGGGGTCCCTATCCGACCGGCGACGTCACCAAGACCTACCGGCAGCCCGGTGACTTCGCCGTGCGGGCGGACGTGACGTACTCGGGCCAGTTCCGGGTCGGCGGCGGCGCCTGGGTCGACATCCCCGGCACCGTCACCATCAGGGGCAGCGCGCAGACCCTGTCGGTCCGCACCGCCCACGCCCGCCTGGTCGCCGACTGAGCAGCCCGGGGGACCCGCCACGAAGAGGTCAGACGACCACGTGCGAAGCAGAAAGGTCAGGCAGAAAGGGGACGGAGCTCACCGTCGAGGGTGCCCATCAGCACGATCGCCCGGAGGCGGTTGAGCAGCTGGTCGGCCTGCTCGGTCACGCGAACGCTGTGGTGGACCGCCGCCGCGCCGGCGCACATCCGGTGCTCACCTCGAGCGCGAGGGCCGCCGCACGCGCAGGTCGCGAGGTCGGTGCGCTGCGCGCTGTCGGGGGTGATGAGGGGGCTGTCCACGTCGAGCACGCTATGAGCGGGCCGCGCCGCGGGGTCAGGCAATGGGTCGCACCCCATCCGTTCGTCCGATGCGAGGCTGACCGAAGGTAGCGGCGACGGGCCGGCGCCGGGGGGCGCCACAGTCGGCGGGCGCGGGCCGAGACAACTGCCACACGGGCGGCGGGCGAGGCAGCCACAGAGGCGGCGACCCGGCGGCCACGGAGGCTGTGGAGGAGGCCGGAGGTCAGCGCTTCTGCATCACCCAGGCGAGCCGGATCGCGGTGCGGATCGCCTCCGCGTCACCGTCCAGCTCGGCCTGCACCTTCATGTGCGACTCCCACCGCGGGGGCACTCCGAACGTGTCGGGGTGGTCGGCGAGCAGGCGCTCGCGGTCCTCGAACCCGACCCGCACCAGCAGGGTGCCGGGCTCGTCCTGCCGCACCACGAGGCGGTCGTCGACGTACCACGCCACCCGCCCCGGGTGTCCCTTCCGCTTGCACCCGGCCAGGGATGTGGCGTACTCGTCGACGTCGTCGAGGGTCACCCGGGCACGGTAGCGCGCCCGAAGCCTCGACACGAGCGATGAGTCAGGCGGCCCGCACGGGTCTGCATGACAGGACGAAGGAGGCGACATGACCGACGACCGATCCCGGTCCATCGGGGGCGCTCGCGACGCCGGGAGCGACGCCGCGGACAGAATGCCCGCTGCTCGCGCCCTGGCCGAGGGCATCCTCGAGGACCTGCGCTACGTGGTCCTCGCGACCTCGGACGCGAGCGGGGCGCCGTGGGCCTCCCCCGTCTACTTCGCGCACCGAGGTCTGGAGGAGCTCTTCTGGGTGTCGCGACCGACCTCCACCCACTCGGTCAACGTGACGCAGCGCCCGGACGTCGGCCTGGTGGTGTTCGACTCGCGCATCGCGGTCGGCGAAGGACGCGGTGTCTATGCCCGCGCCCTCGTCGACGTGCCCGAAGGTGACGAGCGGGTGGCCGCTCTGGACGCCTACAGCCGGCGCAGCGAGGTCGACGGAGCCGGGGTGTGGACCACGGAGCGCCTGCGGGACAACAGGTTCGGGCTCTACCGCGCCCGCACCACCGAGGTCTCCGTCCTGACCGGTGACGGGCCGGACATCCGCCTCGTCCTCCCGTCCTGACGTGGTCGCGGCGGGACGAGGCAGGAGCGGTTGCCGCCGGCCGAGCACCGCACCACCATGAGGGCATGCCGGGGAGCGATCAGGCGAGTCACGACCAGGACGGGGAGTCCAAGGAGTCCAAGAAGTCCAAGGACTCCTTGGATTCCAAGGAGTTCGAGGAGTCCAGGGAGTTCCGCGAGGCCAGCAAAGACGACCTTCCGGCGCTGGTCGAGCTGACCGCGCGCCGGACGCCGACCTTCGAGTCGTGGTGGATCACGACCGTGTTCGAGGACAGCGTCCAGATCGACACCGCGCCCGTGGTCATCGAGGACGGCGTCCTGGTGGGTTACGCCACCGCCACTCACCGCGTCGGGTCCCCGGGCCACCAGCGGTCGGTGCAGGTGTTCGTCGACCGGCGGGTCGCCGGCCAGGGAGTCGGGTCTGCGCTGTTCGCCCGCTGTCTGGCGGCGGTCCCGCCCGACACCACCGAGCTGTGGACCAAGGTGCACGACGACGAGGAGGCCCTGGCCATCGCACGTCACTGGGGGTTCGAGGTGGTGCAGCGCTCGATCAGCTCGCGGGTCGACCTCGCTGGCGCGACCAGCCCGACGCCTCCACCCGGGGTCACCCTCGAGGCCTGCGACCAGCTCGACCTGGGGGGCGCCGACGCGGCCGCCTTCGACGCGATGCTCGACGCCAGCCAGACCAATCCCGAGGCCGAGTCGCACCACCGCTTCACGCGCGCGGAGCTCAAGCGCTGGACCGATCCCGGTGAGACCCCGTTGGTCGTGCTCGCCCGGGTGGACCGCCACCCGGCAGCCCTGGCCTACGGCATCGTCATCGAGGCCACCGGAGAAGGCGGGGTCGCCTACACCGGTGTCGACCCGGCATACCGGGGCAGGGGACTGGGGCGGCTCGTGAAGGAGGAGCTGCACGCGCGCGCCGCGCGTCTCGGCATCCCCGCTCTGGTGACGGACAACGAGGAGAACAACGCGGGGATCCGTCACGTCAACGAGCAGCTGGGCTACGTCGTGACGTATGGCGTGTACCGCCTCCGCCGCCTCCTCGGGACCCAGCCCTCGGACTGAACGGACCCTCGTCGGCGGGCCTGGGGATAACTTCCGGGCACCCGTCCCGGGTGCGGCAGCATGCTTTCATGAGCTTCCACGACCTGCCGCCCGATGCCCGCTCGATCCCCTTGCGGGACAACACCATCCAAGCCGACGTGATCGACCTGATCCTCGACCTGGACGCACGACGCAGCGGCGCCCTGGCGCTGATGATCTGCGACGGTGACGACCGCGGAGTGCAGCCCGTCGTGCTGTCCGACCTGCCACCCGGGGTGCGGGCCGAGGAGCTGCGGAGCCTCCTCGACCTGCTGCTTCCGATGATCGGCGAGCAGGCCGGCGCGGTGTTGGTCGGTCGCGGTCGACGCCGGGGGCTGATGCCGACGGACCACGACCGGGCCTGGCACCAGGAGACCCTCGACGCCTGTCGACGGCACGGTGTGCGTCTGCTCGGCTTCTACCTCGCGTCCCCGGACGGAGTCGAAGCCCTCCCCGAGCCGCTCGACCGCGCAGGCTGACCGATGGCTGACCGTTGGCTGACCGGCGGGCCCTAGGCTGCGGCCATGTACGAGTACAAGGTGGTCCAGGTCCGCGAAGGCCTCATCGGCGGGAAGATGTCGGCCGACAAGCTCGAGAAGGTCCTCAACGAGTGGGCCGGCAAGGGTTGGCAGATGAAGTCGGTCACGGCCGTCGAGGTCAAGGGTCGGCTCGGACCGGGCGGCACCGAGGGCGTGCTCGTGACGTTCGAGCGCCAGCGTCCCGCCTGACCGACCCGCGTCGCAGCCGGAGCCGTGGTGGCCGACGCTCCGTGGCCGGGCGTCAGGGCTGCGTGGGCAGGCGCTCCGCCTCGGCGCGCGCCACGCCCTGCAGGCGCGGCCACTCCTCACTGATGTTGAGGTCGGCGCCGATGTCGAGCATGGTCGCCGTGAACAGCGCACCGGTGCTGATCAGCCCCGGGTGCACGTGCCCGAAGACCTCGAGCGTCACCGTGCCGTAGAGCCGAGCCCAGGCACGCTCGAACATCCACACCATGCCCGGCGTGGGCGCGCCCAGGGCGCCGGACCCCGAGGACTCGTCGCCGTGGGGCGGGAGCTCGCCGCGCAGGATCTCGAGCAGCGCAGGGTCGAGCTCGTCGTCGGTCGGGATGGCGAACTGGTACTTCACCCACAGCCGTCCGAAGATCTCACTGAAGAACGCCGCGAAGAGGTGCACCCCCGAGTCCTCGGGCAGGCAGTCGGCCAGCGAGGTGATGAGGGCAGTCTTCTTGGCGTGCATCGCCTCGTCGAGCTGGACGGAGTCGCTCGACGCGAAGACCATCTGGAACTCCGTGCGGTTGCGCAGCGCCCAGGCGCGGAACGCCGCCGAGGCGGCCACGATCTGCGCGGACGGGTCGTCGTCGGCCTGGGTGTCGCGGGCCACCGTCATCGCGGCGACCACGTCCTCGAAGATCGACCGCGCGACCAGCGCGAGCAGGTCGGCGTGGCTGTCGACGTAGCGGTAGAGGGCCGGGGGAGTCAGGCCCATCTCCTGGGCCACGGCGCGGATCGAGACGTCACCGCCGTTGCGCAGCAGACGCCGGGACACCTCGACGATCTCGTCGAAGGTGGCCTGCCGCTGCCGTTCGCGTCGGGTCGGAACCGCCGTCATCTGTGCCCTGCTCGCTCTCGTCCGGACCGTGGTGGGTCGAGTTAACCATGAACCCTTGACAAGTTAGTTTACACCCATCACTGTTACTGGCGTAAACATTCGTAATGGTGAGTTGCAACCCATGGTTGCGCATCGTGGTGGAGAGGGAAGTGGTGGGAATGAGGACGTGGGGACAGTTCGTCGCTCGGCGGTCCTGGGCCGTGCTCCTGGGCGGCTTGGCCGTGGTGCTGGTCGCGGCGGCATACGGCATCGGGGTGTTCGGCAACCTCTCCAACGGCGGGTTCGACGACCCGGCCACCGACTCGGCCAGGGAGCTGGCCCTCGAGCAGGCGACGTTCCCAGGTCGGGAGACCGACCTCGTCGTCATCTACTCGAGCCCGACGCTCACGGTGCAGGACCCGGCGTTCCAGCGGGCCGTCACCGACACGATCAGCGCCCTTCCGGCCAAGGACGTGGCGGGCGCCGTCACCTGGTACGCCAGCCAGTCGCCCGGCCTGGTCAGCGCGGACGACCACGCCACCCGGGTCATCGTCACGCTGGCCGGCGACACCCAGGACGCCAAGAGCGACAACTGGGAGGCGGTCAAGGGCGAGCTCGACGCACCTGGGCTGAGTACGAGCATCGGGGGCCCTTGGGCGGTCTTCGGTGACGTCAACGAGCAGGTCTCCAAGGACATCGCCCGGGCCGAGTCGATCTCGCTGCCCATCGTCTTCCTGCTCAGCCTGCTCATCTTCGGCAGCTTGGTCTCGGCGCTGATGCCGACGCTCGTCGGCGGCATCGCGGTGATGGGGGCCTTCGCCGTCGTCCGGCTGATCACCGGCGTCACCGACGTGTCGATCTTCTCGATCAACGTGATCACCCTGCTCGGCATGGGGCTGGCGATCGACTACGCCCTGTTCGTGGTCAGCCGGTTCCGCGAAGAGCTCGCGCTCGCCCCGGACACCTCGCGCGACAGCGTGCGGGCCGCGATCGTCCGCACCATGACGACCGCCGGACGCACGGTGCTCTTCTCCGGCCTCATCGTGGCCGCGTCACTGGCCTCGCTGTTGCTGTTCCCGCAGAACTTCCTGCGCTCGATGGGCTACGGCGGCATGGCGGCGGTCCTGGTCGCGATGGTCGCGGCGCTGACCGTGCTGCCGGCGCTGTTGGGTGTGCTGGGGCCGCGCATCGAGTTCGGCCGGATGCCGTGGCGCCGCGGCTCGCGGGCCCGCCTCGCCGACGCCCGCACCCCGGATGCGCTGCACGGCACCGACCACGAGGTCGTGCACGGCGCGTGGGCCCGGGTGGCGCACAGCGTGATGCGCCGACCCGTCGTCTACCTCGTCGTCATCGTGGTGGGGCTGCTCGCCCTCGGTAGCCCGTTCGCGGGGGCCAGGTGGGGCAGTGTCGACGAGCGGGTGCTGCCGGTGAGCTCGCCGAGCCGCCAGGCTGCCGACCTGCAGGCCGACCTGTTCGGTGGGGAGAGCGCCAGCGCCTCGATCATGCTCCGGGGGGCGGACGAGGCGGGAGTCGCCGCCTACGTCACCGAGCTCGGGGACGTCGACGGGGTCGTCACCGCCCAGGCGGTGGACAGCACCGTGGTGGCGGGGGACCGGCTCACCCTCGTGCAGGCGACCTGGCAGGGCAACTCGCAGACCACAGCCAGCCAGGACGTCGTGGTGGGCCTGCGTGCCGTCGAGCCGCCAGCCGGCAGCACCGCACTGGTCGGTGGGCCGACTGCTGACGCCGTCGACCTGATCGACTCGATCGGAGCCCACCTGCCGTGGATGGCCCTGATGGTGGCGCTGGTGATGCTCGTGCTGCTCTTCGTGGCCTTCGGGTCGGTCGTCCTGCCTCTCAAGGCGATCGTGATGAACGCGGTGTCGATCGTCGCGTCCTTCGGGGTGGTCACCTGGATCTTCCAGGAGGGCCACCTGGCCGGGCTGCTCGGCTTCACCTCGCCCGGCTACCTCGACGTCACCCAGCCGATCCTGATGCTGGCGATCCTGTTCGGGCTCTCGATGGACTACGAGGTGTTCCTGCTGAGCCGGGTGCGCGAGGAATGGGACCGCACCGGCGACAACACCCGTGCCGTCGCGGCCGGCGTGCAGCGGTCGGGGCGGATCATCACCAGCGCGGCGCTCCTGCTGGCCGTCGTGATCGGCGGCTTCGCGACCAGCGGGATCGTCTTCCTCAAGATGATCGGCATCGGCATGCTCGTCGCCGTCCTGCTCGACGCGACCGTGGTGCGGGCCCTGCTGGTGCCCGCGACGATGCGGCTGCTGGGGCGGGCCAACTGGTATGCGCCCGGTCCGCTCGCGCGCTGGTGGGACCGCCACGGCCACCGTGAGGAGGCGCTGCCGACCCCGTCCCACGGCCTGCCGGCGCCGGAGCTCGCCACCGCTCCCTGACCGGGGAGCCCTGACCGACGAGCCCTGACCGAGGAGCCCTGACCGAGGAGCCCTGACCGAGGAGCCCTGACCGAGGAGCCCTGACCGAGGAGCCCTGACCGCGACACGCCGCAGGACGGACCGTGCTACCACACACCGGGTGCACGGTCTGTCCTGCGGCGTCGCGCCCCCCGCGTTTGGTGGAACGGCGAGTTGGGCCGAAAGTATGAGATGTGTGGCGGTCTTTGCCTAGATAATCGATCTCGTGCTGGGTACCGATTTCGCGCCGACACTGCGCGCCGCCCAAGCCGGCGAGGAAGACGCCTTCGTCCGGCTCTGGCGTGATGCCAACCCGGCGATGATCCGCTACCTGCGGGTGGTCGGGCACGACGACCCCTATGACGAGGCCTGCGAGTGCTGGATGACGCTGGTGCGGGGCCTGCCCGGCTTCGCCGGCGACGAGACCGACTGGCGGGTGTGGGTGCTCGGGTGCGCCCGGCAGCGCGCGGAGGAGAGCACCCTGCGGCACGCCTGGGACACCGCCACCGGTGAGCTCGCCTTCGGGTTCGATGGCGACGGCGAGCTCGACCTCGACGAGCTGCGTGAGCCCGCCGACCTGGTCGACCCCAGCCACCGGGGCATCGGCGACACCCTCACGGCGCTGCGCGGCCTCCCCCTCGGCCAGGGCGAGGTCGTCGTGCTGCGCCTGGGCGCCGAGCTGCCCCCGACCGCGGTGGCGCACGTCGCCGGGGTCGACGAGCAGAGCGTCGAGCGCGCCGAGCTGCGGGCGCTCGAGCGGCTCGGCACCGCGGCCGAGCTGGTGTCCTGGTCCTTGGCGGCGCCGCCCTCGCCCGCTGAGCTCGCCGACGAGAAGATCGCCGTCGGTGCGTTCCGCAAGATCTTGTCCCGGGCCCGCGCCGAGCGGGTGAAGGTGATCGCCGTCGGCGCCGGCAGTGTCCGTGCAGCCGCTCGTCAGGTGTCGAAGGGGACTGCCGGCAACGCGTCCCGGAGCCGCTCGGCGCGGCGCGGGTCGACCGCCCCGGCAGGCCGCCGGGCCGACATCATCGCCACGCTCCCCGCGTCGTCGCCGGGCAGCCGGTCCAGTCGCGCGACGAGGGGATCAGGGCGGGGCAGCGTGCGCCAGCGCAGCCAGGGCAGCCAGGGAAGCCGGGGTGCGGCGGTCGCCGGTCGCTCCCGGACCGCAGCGCTCGCGGTGACCGCCCTGACGCTTTCTGTCGTGTCAATCGGTGGGTTCGGGGCAGCCGCCTACGTCGGGGTCCTCCCGGCGCCAGTCCAGCAGGCCATGCACGATGCGGTGGGCGCACCGGCACCCACCGCCCGGGCCGGGAGCCCCGCGGGCTCGCCGACGGCGGGTCGTGGCCCGGTGGCTCCGCCCACCGCGGGTCGGGCCAACCCCACGGCCGGCTTGGCCAACCCCACCGCCAGCGCCGCCGCGCCGGGCCTGTGCCGAGCGTGGGCAACGGACCAGTCGCGGGGCACCGTGCGGGAGAGCTCGGTCGCCTTCCGGAAGCTGTCCATCGCCGCTGGTGGCCCCGACAAGGTGGCGGGCTACTGCGTCACCGCGCTGGCCGCCAAGCCCGGCCAGGGCGCACCGACCGCCTCGCTCGGTCACCCCACCGGTTCACCCACCGCACCCGGCAACGGCAACGGCAACGGCAACGGCAACGGCAACGGCAACGGGAACCAGGGCCACGGCAACTCCACGGCCACGCACGGGCCGTCCGGCACCTCGACCTCCGGCAAGCCGGCCAGGACGTCGAAGCCGAGCAAGTCGGCCAAGCCCGCCAACACGCCGAAGGGCTCACCGACGGCCAAGGGCTCACCGACGGCGAAGGGCTCACCGACGGCCAAGGGACAGCCGGCGCAACCCACCGCGTCGCACTGACCCAGGCCGTCCTGTCCAGGGCGGCACTGACCCGAGGCGGCACTGACCCGAGGCGGCACTCACCCGAGGCGGCACTCACCCGAGGCGGCACTGACCCGAGGCGGCACTCACCCGAGGGTTGCTGAGTCGTCCCCGCCCTGACCACCGCGTCCCGCCGGTGCCGGAGGCACTCGTGCCGACGGGGGAGCCCACCTAGGCAGAAACACGGATGCGCCGCCACGGTGCCCGACCGCACACTGGGAGGCGGGCGGCTGCACGGGTCGTCCGGGGGTGCAGGGGGGATACGTGGGGTAGCACCATGAGCTCGTTCGACCTGGTGCCGATGCTGAAGGCGCCCGAGGGCTGGCCGGGGGCGGTGGTCGCGACGGTCGCGATGGTCGCGCTGGCCGCGCTCGACCTGGCCGGGGCGTTTGCCGCGAAGGAGTGGGCCGAGCACCGTTCGCCGGTGCCGATGCTCCTGGGCCTGTTGGCCTTCGGGGTGTTGTTCTGGGTGTACGCGTCGTCGTTGCAGTACGCCGAGCTCGCCCTGGTCACGATGGGGTGGATCGTGATGCTGCAGGTCGGCCTGGTCGTCATCGACCGGGTCCGCTACGGCGTCGAGCTGCCGCCCGACAAGTGGGTGGCCATCGTGGTGCTGCTCGCCGCGCAGGCATACCTGCTGCTGGCCCCGGCGGCCAGCTCGCGCACGCCGGCCTGACGGCGCCACCCGCTCCTGCCCGCCCGCACCCAGCCGGTGCGGGACGGGCGCAGCGCTCGCGTAGGCTTCCGGCCGTGCTCTACCCGTTGACCGTCGCGCTGCTCGTGGCCTCCGTGGCCCTGCTCGCCGTGGCCGCCTGGTATGCCGTGGCTCGCCGCCTCGTCGACGACCGGCTCCTGCTCGTGACGGCCGTGGTCGAGCTCGGCCTGGTGGTGCAGCTCGTGGTGGCGTTGGCGCACCTCGGGAAGGTGCCCGGTGACAGCGCGGAGCAGGCGACCTTCGCGGCCTACGCGATCACCTTGCCGTTCGTCCCTCCCGCGGCGGCGTTCCTCGCGCTCAAGGAGAAGACCCGCTGGTCGATGGGGGTCGTCGCCGTCGGCGCGTTCGCGGTGGCCGTGATGACGGCCCGGCTCCAGCAGATCTGGAACCTCGGTGGCTGAGCAGCCGAGGTCCACCCGCTCCGGCCCGGGGGTGGTGCTGGTCGCCGTCTACGGCCTGCTGGCGCTCGCCGCCACCGGCCGGTCGGTGCTGCAGATCAGCGAGTACTTCTCCGACGCGCCGCTGGCCTACACCTTGTCCGCCGTGGCTGCCGTCATCTACCTCGTCGCCACGGTGGCCCTGGCCCGCGGTGACCGCACCTCGCGCCGGGTGGCCCTGGTCGCGATCACCGTCGAGCTGGTCGGGGTGCTCGCGGTCGGGCTCGCGTCCTACCTCGACCAGGAGGCCTTTCCCGAGAAGACGGTCTGGTCGCACTTCGGGTCCGGGTACGGCTTCGTGCCGCTGGTGCTGCCGGTGCTGGGGCTCCTGTGGCTGCGCCACACCAGCCGACAGACCGCCTGACTCGTGCCGGGCCCTGGTCGCGTGGCGGCTAGGCCTCGACCGGCTCCAGGACGAAGACGGGGATCAGCCGGTCGGTCTTGACCTGGTAGTCGGCGTACGGCGGGAACGCCTCGACGCAGCGCGGCCACCACTCCTCCCGCTCCGGGCCCTCGAGCTCGCGGGCGCGGACGGTCCAGGTGCGGTCGTCGTCCTGGAGGTCGAGCACCGGGTTCTTGAGCAGGTTCCGGTACCACTTCGGGTGCTCGGGGGCGCCGCCCTTGCTGGCCACCGCGGCATACACGCCGTCGTGCTCGACCCGCATCAGCGGCACCTTGCGCACCTTGCCCGACACGCCCAGCATCGTGAGCAGCACCACCGGTCGGCCCTGGATGTCGACGGCTCGGGTGGTGCCGGAGGCCTCGATCTTCTCGACCTGGGTGCGGACCCACTGGGTGGGGCTGGCTGCGTAGTCACCGGTGATGGTCATGCCCCCATCCCAGCACGCCGCCCGGACGCCCGAGGCACCCACCCCCTCGCCCGGCGGGGCCTGTGGACAACCGGAGGGCACGGTCGGGGTGCCTGCCTACGCTCGGTGACATGAGCGACATCGAGGTGGATCCCGAGGCCCTGGCCGCGCTCGGCCGGGTCCTCGCGGAGGTGGCCGGTGACCTGGCCTGGCAGGCCGGGGACGCGGTGGAGCAGGCGTGGGCGCTGGGGCCGGGGGAGAGCGCTGGTGTGCTGGGTTCGGTGCTCGGGGACTTCGAGCACCAGCGGCTCAGCCTGGGCCGAGATCTCGACGAGCTCGCCGCCCGGGTCACGGCCGCCGGCCGGGTGTACGTCGACGCGGAGGCCGTGGTGGGGGCGGCGGCGACGCTCGACCCCGGTCTGCCGCGGTGACCGTGTTGCGGCCGCTGTCCGGCCACGCCGACACCGTCCGCGCGCTCGCCGTCAGGCTGCACCGGCAGGGCGAGCTGCTGCTCTCGCTGGCCGAGACCGTGCGGGGACTGGCCGGCGCCGAGGTCAGCTGGCACGGCCCGGCGGCCGCCGCCTTCGCCACCCGAGCGCGGCCGGCCGCGACCCTGCTCGTTGCCGTGGGGCGGCGGCACGCGGTCTCGGCGGTCGCGCTGCGAGGCTTCGCCGACTCGCTCGACTCGGCCCAGCGGGTGGCCGAGGCCGCTGCGGCCGAGCACGAGGTGGCTCTGCCGCGCGCCATCGCGCTGGGCACCGCGCGGGTCGAGGCCGAGGCCTGCGCCGACCCAGCGCAACGCGCTGCCGCCGCTGGCCTGCACCACCGTGAGGTGGTCGAGCTGGAGCGAGCCCAGGGAGCCGAGCGTCGACACACCGCGGCCTGGCGGGCCTTCGAGGACGCAGACCGACGGTGCGCGGCAGTGTTGCGCGCCCTGCTCGAGGACGGCCTCTCCGACAGCCGCGCCTACGACACCCTCACCGGGCTCAGCCGCGCCGCGGGCGGCATCGAGAGCGCCGCCGGCGCGGTCGGCCTCATCCCTGCGCCGCCGGCCAAGGCCCTCGGGGCGGTGGCCGGCGCCGCAGGTGCCGTCACCGTGCTCGCCGACGCGACCGTGCGGGTCGCCTATGGCGACGGGGACTGGGGGTCGATCGGCCTGGCTGCGGCGGCCGCGTCGACCGGGGGCGCAGCCAAGGTCCTCAAGCGCGGGGCGCTCGCGACCAACCCGGCGGCTGCTGCCGCGGCCACTCGCGGCGAGCGACGCCTTCGACGCCTCCGGGTCGCCGACCGGCTCAAGCTCGGGGTCAGCGGTGAGCTGCGCAGGGCGCCCCGTGAGGGCGGCCCGCGACGGGAGCTCGTCGCCGGCCCTCGTCGCGGGTCCGGCTCACCGGCCGCCTCGGCCCGGTGGCTCGCCGAGCAGGCGAGAGCGAGGGCCGAGCACGCCGTCCGGGTCCGCTGGCTCGACGACCTCGCCGTGGCCACGCGGGACCCCGCGCGCTCGCGGACCATGCTGGTGACCGGGTGGGGGGTCGAGGGCTCCGCCACGGTGCTCGGCGGCGGAGCAGCCTGGCGCGAGCACCGGCTCGAGCGGCAGCAGTCCGCAGCGGACGACCGGCGCGACCAGCGCCTCGTCGGCGATCGCGACGGGGCGGGGGAGCGCCGGTCGGCTCGTCCGCGATGAGAGATGGGTATGCCGGGCCGTGGACGCTTCGGCGTAACCTCGCCACAGGTCATGAGCGCCAGCGACAAGCCCCGGCTCGCTGGCCGGCAACCCTCCGCCGCGGTGGGGTGCCCCGGGTGAGGACCTGGCGGACGGCACCGGTTGCCGCCCGCAAGCGCGGGAGACCCAGCACGTGTCCCGCACCCTCGTCGCACGAGAGTGAAGGAAGACCCCATGAGCTCAGCCAACTGGTCCTTCGAGACCCGTCAGGTCCATGTCGGACAGGAGCCGGACGCCGCCACGGGCGCGCGGGCCCTGCCGATCTACCAGACCACCTCCTATGTCTTCAAGGACACCGAGCACGCGGCAAACCTGTTCGCGCTCAAGGAGTTCGGCAACATCTACACCCGCATCATGAACCCCACGCAGGACGCCGTGGAGCAACGCGTCGCTTCGCTCGAGGGTGGTGTGGGTGCACTCCTGGTGGCCTCCGGGCAGGCCGCCGAGACACTTGCGATCCTCAACATCGCGGAGGCCGGTGACCACGTGGTCGCCAGCCCGAGCCTCTATGGCGGCACGTTCAACCTGCTCAAGCACACGCTGCCGAAGTTCGGGATCGAGGTGACCTTCGTCGAGGACCCCAACGACGCGGCCTCGTGGAAGGCAGCCGTCCAGCCGAACACCAAGCTGTTCTTCGGCGAGACGATCTCCAACCCCAAGTCCGAGGTCCTCGACATCGAGGCAGTTGCTGCCGTCGCCCACGAGGCGGGCGTCCCGCTCGTCGTCGACAACACGATCGCGACGCCGTTCCTCATCCGGCCGCTCGAGTGGGGCGCCGACATCGTGGTGCACTCGGCGACCAAGTACCTCGGCGGGCACGGCACCTCGATCGCGGGCGTGATCGTCGACGGTGGCACCTTCGACTACGGCGCCGACCCCGAGAAGTTCCCCAACTACAACACCCCCGAGGAGAGCTACCACGGGCTCGTCTTCGCCCGTGACCTCGGTGTCGGCAGCCCGCTCGGGGCCAACCTCGCCTTCATCCTCAAGGCCCGCGTGCAGCTGCTGCGCGACCTGGGGCCGGCGATCGCGCCGTTCAACGCGTTCCTCATCGCCCAAGGCCTGGAGACGCTGAGCCTGCGTCTCGAGCGGCACCTCGAGAACACCCACAAGGTGGCGGCCTTCCTCCAGGCGCACGAGCAGGTGGAGTCGGTGGTCTGGGCCTCGCTCCCGGACCACGAGTCCTACGCCAAGGCGACGAAGTACACCCCGCGCGGGGCGGGAGCGGTCCTCGCCTTCGAGATCGTTGGTGGGGTCGAGGCGGGCCGGCGGTTCGTCGAGTCGCTGGTGCTGCACAGCCACGTCGCCAACATCGGCGACGTGCGGTCGCTGGCCATCCACCCCGCCTCCACGACCCACTCGCAGGGCCCGGACGGCGACCGGCTCAAGGCCGGGGTCACGCCCGGGCTGGTGCGGCTGGCCGTGGGCATCGAGCACATCGACGACATCATCGCCGACCTCGAGCAGGGCTTCATCGCGGCGAAGGGCGCCTGACCCGCTGGAGCCGAGCCCACACCGCGCCCGTCAGCGCGCCCGTCACCGCGCCCGTCACCGCGCCCGTCACCCCGCCCGTCATCCCAAGGGGTGGCGGGCGCGGGGGTGGGCAGCGCTGCTCGGCTCAGCTGCCGGTCGTGGCCGGCTTGCGGCCGGCCAGGTCTGCGTACGCGGACCGGTCCCAGGTGTGCCGGAAGTTGGGGTCCGGGTGTCGCCACCCGGCGCCATACAGCTTCTCGAGGTAGACGAGCGGGTTGCGCGGCAACGGGCAGGTGACCCCCATGAGCGGCGCGCTCGACGTCGGGAACATCATGTCGCGGGTGAGCGCGCCACGGGCCCCGGGGTACCACGAGACGACGTCGCCCTCGAAGAGCCCCACGAACACGTCGACGTGCTTGGCGCCGGGGCGTCGCACGTGCCGATGTGCCGAGAAGTTGCCGGTGACCGTGAACCCGAGCGGCCGCAGGTGCTGCTCGACGCGGGCCAGGCCCTCGTTGAGGTTGCGCGCCTCGTGCGGGTCGAACGCGATGATGATGTCGAGGTCGTCGTCGTGCGGGATCAGCGCGCCGTCACGCACCACCGACAGGGCGGCCCCGAACCCGAAGCAGACGTTCGGCGTCAGGGTGGCGAGGGCGTCGCTGATCTCGACGGCCGACGTGATGTAGCGGACCTTCTCGGTGTCGGACCAGAAGCGGAAGCACCGCTGCGGTCCGTGCACCGTCCACTCCATCGAGCGGTCGGCCAGCAGGGTGCGGGTGACGATCGTGCGGAACTGCGCCCGGTCGGGGTCCGGCACGTCGGTCAGTGCGTCGAGGGCCTTGCGGGCCTCCTCGTAGAAGCCACCGAAGGTGTCGGCGAGGATGGGGAGCAGGGCGGCCAGCTCAGGGGAGGCGCCGTTGGCGGCGGGGGCCGTGAGGAACTGCCGGAGCTGCTCGATCCGGGCCCGGTGGTCGTACGCGACGACCCAGCCGTCGGGGCCCTCCACGAGCACCCGGAAGCCGCGGATCCGGCGGGCGGTGGTCGCGCTGACGTTGCGCAGCCGGACCCGCTGGAGGTCCACCGGCTTCTTGAAGGTGAGCTCCACCCAGCCGGGGCTGTCCTGCCCGGTGTGCACCGAGGTGCCCGAGGGGTGCTCGACGTCGAGCAGACGGACCGAGTTGAAGGCGTCGCCGAAGTTCTTGTGCCAGCTGCTCGTCGTGACCTTGGCGTCGCGCTTGCCGATCGCGCCCTTGGTGGTGTCGACCCCGATGGACTGCAGGTGCAGGAACTGCTCCGGTGGTCCCTCGACGCGCAGCCGCCGGACCCCGGTGTGGCCGAGCCGGAGGTCGAGCAGGCCGTTCTGGGCGATGAAGTCGAGGTCGGGGTAGAGGGCGCGGCCGGCCCGGATGATGTCTTCCAGGTCGGCCAACGGCTCGGCGCCTGCGGTCATCGGGGTCAGACCCGGGTGAAGAGCTCGCGGGCGCAGTACGCGTCGTCCTGGCGGTACTTGGCGAAGCCGAACCCCTCCGTGGCGTAGCTGACCTCGAAGCCCTGGCCGAGGGCGCGTGCCTGGAAGGTGGCCGGCGCGACGAAGCGACGGTAGTGCGTGCCGGTCACCTTGGCGCCGGTCTGGTCGCGCACCGTGCGGTACTCGACGGCCAGCAGGTCGCCGGGTGAGGTGAGCCCCGCGGCCAGCGAGAGGAAGTCCTCCTCCTCGCGGTCGGTGATGGCGTGCACGAAGAACCGGGCGTAGACCGCGAGCGGCCCGGTGGCGGTTCCGGCGCCGAGCCGCTCCGGCAGGGCCGGGTCGTCGATCGAGGAGACCAGGAAGCTGGCCCGGATGCCGTGCGCCTCGGCGGTCGCGGCGGCTGCCGCGACGGCGGACTCCGACCCGTCCACCCCGGTGACGTCGTGCCCGTTCGCGGCGAAGAAGAGCGAGTCGCGACCGTTGCCGCAGCCGAGCTCGATGACGCGGGTGGGGCCCTGCAGCTCGCCCGCGACGAAGGCGGCGAACTGCGAGGGGAGGGGGAGCTTCGTGGCGGCGCTGGCTGCGTAGTACTCGTTCCAGTAGCCGCTGCGGTCAGGCGAAAGGTCGGCGGAAGTCACAGGGGAAACCTCGTTGTGGGTGCGGATCGGCGTTCACCGGGTGTTCATCGTCAGGTCACCCTAGAGGAGGAGGGTCGTGCCCGGCTCCTTCGCAACGCGCAAACGTATGCTGCGCCCATGCCCTCCGCCGACCCGCCGCAGCCTCGTGCTGCCCCGGACCAGGGACGGCCCCGGGGTCGGAACCGGCGTGGGGCCGCGGGGCGGAACCGGGCGCGGCAGCGGCCGGAACCACGCAGACCGGACATCCCGGTCCCCGAGCTGAAGTACCCACCCGACCTGCCGGTCGTCGCGCGCAAGGACGACATCGCGGCCGCCATCCGCGACCACCAGGTGGTCGTCGTCGCAGGTGAGACGGGGTCGGGCAAGACCACGCAGCTGCCGAAGATCTGTCTCGAGATCGGTCGCGGGCGGGCCGGCCTGATCGGGCACACCCAGCCGCGGCGGATCGCGGCCCGCTCGGTCGCCGAGCGCATCGCCGAGGAGCTCGAGGTCGGGCTGGGCGGGGCGATCGGCTACCAGGTGCGCTTCACCGACCAGAGCAGCGACAACACCCTCGTCAAGGTGATGACCGACGGCATCCTGCTCAACGAGCTGCAGCGCGACCGGATGCTGCGCAAGTACGACACGATCATCATCGACGAGGCGCACGAGCGGTCGCTCAACATCGACTTCATCCTGGGCTACCTCAAGCAGCTGCTGCCCCGGCGCCCCGACCTCAAGGTCGTCATCACCTCGGCAACGATCGACCCCCAGCGCTTCGCCGAGCACTTCGGCGATCCCGGGACGGGCGAGCCGGCGCCGATCATCGAGGTGTCGGGGCGCACCTACCCGGTCGAGGTCCGCTACCGCCCGCTGGTCGACCCCGAGCGACCGGAGGCCGACGAGCGTGACCAGGTCACCGCCGTCTGCGAGGCGGTGGAGGAGCTGTGGACCGAGCGGCCGGCGGACGGGGCCGGGCACGACATCCTCGTCTTCCTCTCGGGGGAGCGCGAGATCCGCGACACCGCCGACGCGATCGAGTCCATGAAGCTGCCGCAGACCGAGGTGCTGCCCCTCTATGCACGGCTCTCGTCCGCCGAGCAGCACAAGGTCTTCGGGCGGGCCAGCGGGCGACGGATCGTGTTGGCCACCAACGTCGCCGAGACGTCGCTGACCGTCCCCGGCATCCGGTATGTCGTGGATGCCGGCACGGCGCGCATCTCGCGGTACTCCCAGCGCACCAAGGTGCAGCGACTCCCGATCGAGCCGATCTCCCAGGCCAGCGCCAACCAGCGGGCGGGTCGGTGTGGTCGCCTCGCCGACGGGATCTGCATCCGGCTGTACTCCGAGGACGACTACCTCACGCGACCCGAGTTCACCGACCCCGAGATCCAGCGCACCAGTCTGGCCTCCGTGATCCTCCAGATGACCTCGTTGGGTCTGGGTGACGTCGCGCGCTTCCCGTTCGTCGACGCCCCCGATGCCCGCCAGGTGGCGGACGGGGTGCGCCTGCTCGAGGAGCTCGGCGCGTTCGACGGGGAAGAGGGGCCGCGGCGTGGGGCGCGCCGCCTCACCGCACACGGGAAGTCGTTGGCCCGGCTGCCGGTGGACCCGCGCCTGGGCCGCATGCTGATCGAGGCCGGCCGACTCGGCTGCGTGCGCGAGGTGCTGGTCATCGTGGCGGCCCTGTCGATGCAGGACCCGCGCGAGCGGCCTGCCGACAAGCAGACCCAGGCCGACCAGTCGCACGCCCGGTTCCGCGACGAGCACTCCGACTTCGTCTCGCTGCTCAACCTGTGGGCCTACCTCAAGGACCAGCAGAAGGCGTTGTCGCACAGCGCCTTTCGGCGGATGTGCCGCTCGGAGTTCCTGCACTACCTGCGGGTGCGCGAGTGGCAGGACCTGCACAGCCAGCTCCGCAAGGCCTGCCAGGACCTCGGGATCGACCCGCGGGCCGCGACCTCGGCGAAGGGCGAGCCACCGAACGCGGACCTCGTCCACCAGGCCATGTTGGCGGGGCTGTTGTCCCACATCGGGCTGCGTGACGAGGCCAAGCGCGACTACCTCGGTGCGCGCGGGGCCCGGTTCGGCATCTCGCCGGGATCGACGCTCTTCCGCCGCCAGCCCACCTGGGTGATGTCTGCCGAGCTCGTCGAGACCACCCGGTTGTGGGCGCGCAGCAACGCCAGGATCGACCCGGTCTGGGCCGAGCGGTTGGCCGGGCACCTCGTGAAGCGGACCTGGTCGGAGCCTCGCTGGTCGCGCAAGCAGGGTGCGGTGGTGGCGACGGAGCGGGTGATGCTCTACGGCATCCCGCTGGTCGCGGCCCGCACCGTGCAGTACTCGCGGATCAACCCCGAGGAGTCCCGCGACCTGTTCATCCGCCATGCCCTCGTCGACGGTGACTGGGACACCCATCACCAGTTCTTCACGGCCAACCAGGCCCTGTTGCGACGGCTCGCCGAGCTCGAGGAGCGGGCCCGCCGTAGGGACATCGTCGTCGACGACGAGGACCTGGTGGCGTTCTACGACGCCCGCGTGCCGGCCGACGTGGTCTCCCAGCGCCATTTCGACCGCTGGTGGAAGGACGCCCGCAAGGACACGCCGCAGCTGCTCACCTTCACCGAGGACCTGCTGACGCGGGACTCCGCCGAAGGGGTGTCGGCGCAGGACTACCCGCGCACCTGGACCCAGGACGGGCTCGAGCTGCCGGTGACCTACCAGTTCGAACCCGGGGCGGCCGCCGACGGTGTGACCGTCCACGTCCCGGTGCAGGTCCTCAACCAGCTCACCGACGACGGTTTCGACTGGCAGGTGCCGGGGTTGCGCGAGGAGCTCGCGACCGCGCTGATCCGGTCGCTGCCCAAGGCGACCAGGGTGCACTTCGTGCCGGCCCCGGACCACGCCGCGGCAGCACTGGCCGAGGCGCACCCGGGTGGCGGGCGGCGCCTGGCGGACGAGCTGGCCCGGGTGCTGCGCGCCCGGACCGGCTTCGCGGTCCCACCTGAGCAGTTCGCCGCAGAGCGGGTGCCCGACCACCTGCGCATCACCTTCGCCGTCGAGGACGGCAGGGGCCAGGTGCTGGGCAGCGGCAAGGACCTCGCCGCGCTGCAGGAGGAGCTTGCTGGCCAGGTGCAGCGCCGGATGTCCCGGGCCGGGGCGGCGATCGAACGAAAAGGACTGCGGCAGTGGGACTTCGGCGACCTGCCGAAGACCTTCGAGTCGACCTCAGGAGGTCGGACGGTGCAGGGCTTCCCCGCCCTGGTCGACCGTGGCGGGAGCGTCGACCTCGTCGTCATGGCGGGGGAGCGTGAGGCCGAGGCGGCGACGACGCTCGGGGTGCGCAGGCTCCTGCTGCTCAACACCACGGCCCCGTGGAAGCGGGTGCTCGCCTCTCTCGGCAACGCCCAGAAGCTCGCGCTCGGCAACAACCCGCACGGCTCCGTGCCCGCCCTGTTGGAGGACGCGTTGGCCTGTGCCGTCGACGCCATCGTGCTCGAGCGCACCGACCTCGACCGGGGCGGGGTCCGGGACGAGGCCGCCTTCGACGAGGTGCTCGCGGCGGTGCGCACCCATGTCGCGGCGCGCGTGCTGACGGTCGTGGGTGAGGTGGAGCCGGCCCTGTCCGCGGCCAACGGGGTGCGGGTGCGGCTCGACGCCATGACCGCACCGACCGTGGCCGCGCTGGTGGCCGACGTGCGGGCCCAGCTCGACAGCCTCGTCTACGCCGGCTTCGTCGCCGACACCGGCCTGGCGCACCTGCCCGATTTGCGCCGCTACCTGCGGGCCATGCTCCAGCGCCTCGAGAAGGCCCCGTCGTCGCCGGCCGCGCTGAGCCGCGACGCGGCCAACCAGGAGGTGGTCGACCGGGTCGAGGTCGCGTATGCCGACCTGCTCGACTCCCTGCCCGTGGTCGAGCGGCGCTCCGAGCCGGTCCGGGCTGTGGGGTGGATGGTCGAGGAGCTCAGGGTGAGCTTGTTCGCGAACGGTCTCGGCACGGCATACCCGGTGTCCGAGAAGCGGATCCGCGCGGCCATCGCCGCCCTCGGCTGAGCCGGCAGCACTCCCTCTCGGGCCGACGACGAAGGCCCCGGCCACCAAGGGTGGTCGGGGCCTTCGTACGGCGATCAGGTCAGGCGAGGTGCACGTTCTCGTGGCCCTCGGTCGACAACGACTCGTGCTTGACGTTGAGGAAGCCGAACGTGATCAGCGAGCCGACCAGGATCATCGCGCCGGCCACCAGGTAGGCGTGGCCCGACCCGAAGGTCTGGGCCTGCAGCGCGATCTGGTGCTGCGCAGCCTGGAGCTGCTCCGGGCTGAGGGCTCCGGAGGCGGCCTTGGCCTGCAGCGCGGCGCCGAGCTCGGCACCCTTGTCCTTGGCGCCGTTCGCGAACACGGTGCTGAGGGTGGCCAGGCCCAGGGCCCCACCGACCTGCTGCATGGTGTTGAGCACCGCCGAGGCGACGCCGGAGTCCTCCGACGCGACGCCGGCCGTGGCCGTGAGCGTCATCGGCACGAAGGTCAGGCCCATGCCGACCGCGAGGACGGTGATCCAGGGCAGCAGCGCCGTGGCGTAGGAGCTGTCGACGTCGAGCTGGGCGAACCCGAACATGCCCCCAGCAGCGAGGAGCGTGCCGACACCGGAGATCCAGCGCGGGTCGACCCGGGTCATCAGTGTGGACGCGATCTGGGCGGCGACGACGATGCCGAAGGAGAACGGCAGGAACGCGAAGCCGGACTTCAGCGGCGAGTAGCCCAGCACCTGCTGGATGTAGAGGCCGAGGAAGTAGAACATCGCGAACATCGCGGCACCGACGATGAGCATCACCGCGAAGGAGGTTCCGCGGGTGCGGTCGGCCAGGATGCGGATCGGCATGAGGGCGTGGGTGGAACGCATCTCGACGAGGACGAAGGCGACCAGCATCGCGACACCGGCGATCAGGGTGGTGAGGGTGGTGGCCGAGGTCCACGAGTCGCTGGCTGCGTTGGTGAGGCCGTAGACGAGGGACACGAGGCCGCCGGTGCCGAGGATCGCGCCGGGGACGTCGATCCGGCCGGTGCCGCGCGCCGACTCGGGAAGGAATCGGGGGGCGAGGAAGGCGACGAGGAGGCCGATCGGCACGTTGATGAACATCGTCCAGCGCCAGTCGATCTCGGTCAGGGCGCCACCGAGGATGAGGCCCACGGCCGCACCTGCACCGGACATCGCGGCATACACGCCCATGGCGCGGTTGCGCGCGGGGCCGGCCGGGAAGGTGGTCGTGATCAGGGCGAGGGCGGTGGGTGACGCGAGCGCCGCCCCGATGCCCTGCAGGGCCCGCGCGCCGAGGAGCATGCCCTCGGTCTGGGCGATGCCGCCGAGGAAGGACGCGCCGGCGAAGACCAGCACGCCGGTCATGAACACCTTGCGGCGACCGAAGAGGTCACCGAGGCGGCCGCCGAGGAGCAGCAGCCCACCGAAGGCCAGCGTGTAGGCGGTGACGACCCACGAGAGGTTCTCCTGGGTGAAGCCCAGGTCGGTCATGATGTGCGGCATCGCGATGTTCACGATCGTGCCGTCGAGCACGACCATCAGCTGGGCCGCGGTGATGACGGTGAGGGCGATGCCGAGGTGGCGGCCCTTGCCGCTCGGGGCGGCGTCCGGTTCAGGCGTCGAGACGGGCTCGACGACAGCAGTCGAAGACATGGGTGTTCCTTGGTGTGTGGGTGGTGTGGGTGGGCTGTGCTGGGCTGGGTGGAGCGGTGGGTCAGTCGCGCTGCAGCGTCGCGGCGCAGGCGGGGAGGACGACGCTGTCCACCAGGGAGATGAGGCGCTCGGCTGTCGGGTGGGTGCCCGACAGCATCGCCTCGTGGATGGTGATCGCCGGCAGCAGTCGTGCCAGCAGCTCCAGGTCGGCGCCCTTGCCGATCTCGCCGCGCAGCTGGGCCGCGCGGAACGTCTGGAGCGTGACCGCCATCTTGGGCGCCATCAGGCGCGTCATGATGGCGTCGCGCAGCTCGGGGTCGCGGTGCAGCGAGCCGAGCAGTGCCGCGAAGACCTGCAGCGGCAGGTCCTCGCCGATCCCGCCCTTGGCACAGGCCTGCGCGATGAGGTCGCCGCGCAGTGAGCCGGTGTCGGGGTACTGGTCGGCCTCGACGCCGATCATCAGCTGGAGCGCGTCGATGACGAGGTCGACCTTGCCCGGCCAGCGGCGGTAGAGGGTCGCCTTCGACGCCTTGGCCGCAGCGGCCACGGCATCGAAGTTGAGCCGGTCGTAGCCCACGTCCGCGAGGGTGACCAGCGCGGCCTCGAGGATCTCCCGCTCGCGGTCACCCTCGACCCGGGGACGGGTGCGCGCCGGTTCGGCGGACTCCTGGGTCTCCTGGGCGGTGGTGGTGCTGGTGGGTGTCATGGCTGCTTCCGGTGTGCCGGGTGGTGCGATGGATGGAACGAAACTGTTTCGTTTCATCGAACCGTACGCCCCGGTCGGCCATTCCGCCACCTCACAGAATGTGACCGGAGTCACATCGAGGTCGGTCCACGACCTCCCGACGGTGGTGGAGGTGGTCGGCGGAATCCCCTGCCATGCTGAGGCGTTGGCACTGTACGAACGAACCGAGACCCAGCCCTGCTGGGACGACCGCTGGAGTAGCCGTGCTGAACCCGTCCGAGCTCTACCACTTCGAGACCGACACCGACCCGCAGGAGCTGCGGGCGTCGGTCATGATCGTCGCGCTCGGCGGATTCATGGACGCGGGTCACACCCAGCGGCTGCTGACCGACCACCTGCTGGCGACCAGCGAGTCCACGGTCGTGGCCTCGTTCGACACCGACCAGATGGTCGACTACCGCAGCCGTCGGCCCGCGATGGTGTTCGACTCCAACCGCTGGCTGAGCTACGACGACCCGTGCCTGGCCCTGCACCGCCTCGTGGACCGCGACGGCACCCCCTACCTGCTGCTGACCGGCCCGGAGCCCGACTTCCAGTGGGAGCGGATGACCGAGGCCGTGCGCCAGCTCGTCGTCCTGCTCGGCGTCGACCTCGTCGTCAGCGCGCACGGCATCCCCATGGCCGTCCCGCACACTCGCCCGATCGGCCTCACCTCCCACGCGACCGACCCACGGCTGATCCCGTTGCAGGACAACCCGTTCGGCCGGGTCGAGGTGCCGGCGAGCCTGTCGTCGCTCCTCGAGCTGCGACTCGGCGAGTCTGGTCACGACGCGCTCGGGTTCGCGGTGCACGTGCCGCACTACCTGGCGCAGGCCGAGTTCGCCGACGGTGCGGTCACGGCGCTCAACGCCATCACCGCGGCCACCGGGCTCAACCTGCCGATCGACGACCTGGTCGCGCAGGCCGGTCTCAACCGGGCCGAGATCGCCCGCGAGATCGAGGGTTCCGACGAGGTGTCGCAGGTGATCGCCGCGCTGGAGCGCCAGTACGACACGTTCAGCGAGGGCCGCCAGAAGCCCAGCCTGTTGGCCACCGACGTCAGCGAGCTGCCGTCGGCCGACGAGATCGGCGCCGAGTTCGAGCAGTTCCTGCGCGAGGTGGCCGACGACGACAGCAACGGCGAGGGCCACCCGAGCTGACCGCGGCAACCCCGCAGCACGACGAAGCCCGGCCCGCACCACCTGGTGCGGGCCGGGCTTCGTCGTGTCGAGGCCCTAGACCTTGGCGTGCTTGGACCGCGAGAAGCTGTAGATGCCGTACGCGGCGAATCCGATGGCCATCACCACGAGCAAGACGGTGCCGAACGGCTCGTCCCGCAAGGACTTGAGCGCCCCATCGAGCCCGGTCGCCTCCTTGGCCCGCTTGTGCACCCCGGCGGCGATGAACAGGACGCCCACGATGCCGAGTGCAACGCCCTTGGCGAGGTAGCCCACCCGTCCGGCGCGGGTGGCCCAGGTGCCCGGGTGGTCCTGGAGGTCCTCGAGGAATTTCTTCGTCCAGCCCTTGTGGACGTGGTAGATGCCGACCCCGATGACCGCGATGCCGACGATGATCACCAGGGTGCGACCGCCCGGCTTGTCGAGGAGCTTCGAGGTGAAGTCGACGGTCTGGCTGCGGCTGTTGGAGGACTTGCCGGTCGCGAACCGGAACGCGGACCACGCCAGGGCGAGGTAGACGACGGCCTTGCCGACCGCCTTCGCGCGGCCGCCCCAGGCCTCCTTGTCGCCACCCGGGTGTCCCACGACGGCGTCGGCGAGCTGCCACAGGGCCAGGCCCAGGAAGCCGACGACGCCGATCCACAGCAGCACCTTGCCGAGGCCGTTGCCGGCGAGCGAGGCGAGGGCGCCGCTCTGGTCGGCGTTCTTGCCACCTCCGCCGAAGGCGACCTGCAGGGTGATCCAGCCGATCAGCAGGTGGAGCAGCCCGCTGACGGCGTATCCGACGCGGGCGGCGCCCTCGAGGGCGGGGTGGTCGGCGGCCCTGGAGGCTGCCTGCTTGACGTCCTGGTGATCCATGGCACCACCTAACCACTCATCGCCGCAGGTCAGGGGGTTGTCGCCGAGGTTCGTCGGCGGACTCGCCAGATCCTCTAGTCCTTGGCCTCGGACCAGCGGTGGATGATCGAGGCGTCGGCCACGAACCGCACGCGGGAGGAGCCGGTCCACCGCCGGGCGCTGTCGGTGAGCGCCTGCTCCAGCCGGGCGCGGGCCTCCTCGGCGTGCTGAGCGGGCACGTGGACGAGGAGCTCGTCGTGCAGGCACAGCACGATCTGGGCACCCAGGTCGCGGGTGGTGGCGCGGACGGTGGCAGCCCAGGCCTTGAACAGCTCGGCCGCCGAGCCCTGGATGACCGCGTTGCGGGCGAACCGGCCCCGGGCGGCGTCGTAGGCGGCCGCGGACTCGGCCGGGACGTCGGCGAGGACGGCGTCGAGGCGGATCAGCCGTCCACCGAAGGTGCGCAGGGGCTCACGACGCAGCCCGGCGGCATACGCGGCGTCGAGGTAGCCCATCGCGACCGGGTAGGTGCGCTCGAGGTCCTTGAGGGCCTCGCCGGCCGCCCCGCTGCGCTGGCCGTACATCGCTGCGAGGACGGCGATCTTGGCCACCGGGCGGTCGACTCCGAGGGCCGCGGCCACGGGGGCGTAGAGGTCGTCGGCCCGGGTGGCCGCGGCGAAGGCCTCGTCGCCGGACACCGCGGCGAGCACGCGGGGCTCGATCTGGCCGAGGTCGGCCCGGACGAACAGGTGGCCTGGGTGGGCGGCAACCGCCGGCCGCAGAGCCGTGGGGAGGTTGTGCAGGCCGTTCTGGGCGGTCATCCGCCCGGCGGCGCCGTCGCAGGCGGTCCAGCCGCCGCGGAGCCGGTCGTCCGGACCGACGTGGGCATCGAGCCACGGGTAGCCGTAGGTCGTGGCGATCCGTTCGGCCTTGCGCCACTCGAGCAGGGCATCCACGACCGGGTGCGTGTCGCGGAACGGCTCGAGCACCCACTTGCGGGTGTTGGGGACGACGACGCCCACCGAGGCAAGGAGCTCCTTGACCTGCACCGGGTTTCGCAGGTCGGTCGTCTCGCGCCCCGGCGTGTGGCGCAGGACGGTCGTGTCGCGCTCGGCCCGGATGCGGCGCGCGTGCGCTTCGTCGGTGGGACGGGCACCCGCGGCCTCGGCGATCATCTGCTCGGCCGTGGCCCGGTCGACGGGGAGGCCGTCGCGGGCCAGCTCGAGGCACAGGAAGGCCGCCGCCGACTCGGACCGCGCTGCCGCCACGGCGCGGGGTCCCACCTCGGCCAGGGCGGACTGCTGGGCGCGGGCGCACTCCAGGGCCGTGCGGGCCCAGGCCAGGAGCGTGTCGTCATCGGGGTGCCAGCCGTCGGTGCCGGCGTCGGGGTCGAGGTAGCCGTCAGGCCGCACCACCCGGCCGAGACCGACGTCGGACAGCTCTGGCATGGGAGCCGCCGCATCGAAGTCGAACAGGTCGCCGCGGGTCGCCTCCGGGAGGCCGGCGCGGTCGAGGCCACGTGCGGTGGCCCACGCCACCTGGGGTGTCGCCTCCCAGCCGCCCGCGAGCAGGCGGTGCGCCTCGGCGACGTCCCAGCACCGGGCCACGGGCACCGCGGCACCGGCCAGTGCGGCGGCATCCGCGCCTGCGGACCACCAGACCCACCGCACGTCACCGGCAGCCTCCAGCTCAGCGGCCCGTCGTGCCAGCTCGGCGACCGGCCCGACCGCTTCGGGGCCGCTCGTCCCGAGCGCGCCTCCCTCGGGTCTGGCGTCCGGCGCGTCGCCCACGAGGGCCGCGCGACCCCCCGGGGCGGTGACGAACGCGACGAGGGCAGCCATGGCGCGCACATCCTCGCACCCGGCGCCGACGGTGCCGCGCAGCGCTGCGGGGAGCGGGGTGGGAAGCGGGGTGGGAAGCGGGGTGGGGAGCGGGTGGGAAGCGCGTGGAAGCGGGTGGGAAGCGGGTGGGAAGCGTGGTCGGGAGTGCGCTGCGGAGGGTGCCGGTTCAGTGCTCCACCAGACCCGATCCTTACCCAAACTGGGGCAGAGTGCTGAGAACTGGACAGCTCCCACCGGAGCCCCAGGACGCATCCCCAAACCAGGAGGAAACCCCATGCACCACCGTTCCCCGCACGGACGTGGCCTCGCGCTCGTGGCGGCCGGAGGACTCTTCGCCGCCTCGATGCTCGCCGCGGGCTCGGCCACGGCGACCCCCGGCACCAGCGCCACCACGACGGGCACGACGACCGGCACGACGACCGGCACGAGCACCGCGAACACGTCGACGCCGGTGCCGGTCCCGACCCCTGACGGCTACCTGATGAGCTATGTCGTCAACGCCAGGTCGGCCACCGCCACCCAGACCGAGCGCGTCGAGCGGGCCGTCGTCGCGGCCCACGGCGTGGTCGTGCAGTCCTGGCCGCAGATCGGCGTCGTCGTCGCGCACTCGGACCGTCAGGCCTTCCGCGCCGACGTCGTGCGGCTCGGTGGCTCGGCAGTGGCCTCGGTCGGTGCCTCCCGCACCGCGGCGGTCAAGGAGGGCACCCCCGGCAGCCCGGCGGCGAAGTCGTCGTCGTCGGCGGACACCCAGCGTTCCGCGGGCCGTGCCAAGGCTGCCGGCGTCGAGTCGGCGACCGCGGTGGCTCCGGACCCCCGCGAGTCGGAGCAGTGGGACATGGTGCAGATCAAGGCCGACCAGGCCCACCAGATCACCGACGGGGACCGCTCGGTCGTCGTCGGCGTGCTGGACAGCGGCATCGACCCCGACCACCCCGACCTCGCCACCAACATCGACGTCGACGACTCGGTGAGCTGCGTCGACGCGGGGGTGCCCGACCAGTCTGCCGGTGCGTGGCACCCCACGACCTCCGACCACGGCACCCACGTCGCGGGCACCATCGCGGCGGCCCGCAACGGCGTCGGCATCGTCGGTGTCGCGCCCGGTGTCCGGCTCGCCGCGGTGAAGGTGGTCAACGACGACGGCTTCATCTACCCGGAGTACGCGATCTGCGGCTTCATCTGGGCCGGCGTGCACAAGATGGACGTCACCAACAACAGCTACTACATCGACCCGATGGAGTTCTGGTGCGACGACCAGCCCGACCAGGCGGCCGTGCGCACCGCGGTCGAGCGGGCCGTGACGTGGTCGACCAAGCGGGGTGTCGTGCACGCCGCCGCCGCCGGCAACTCGGGCAAGGACCTGGCCAACAAGACGACCGACAGCGCCAGCCCCAACGACACGACGCCGATCCCGCGTGAGATCAACAACGGCTGCAAGGACATCCCGACCGAGCTGCCGGGCGTCGTGACCGTGTCGGCGACGACCCAGTCCGTGGCGCTGGCATCGTTCAGCAACCGCGGTCGGGGCGTGATCGACGTGGCCGCACCGGGTCGCACGATCCTCTCGACGGTGGTGGCGAACAACGGTTACGGCACCAAGAGCGGCACCTCGATGGCCTCGCCCCACGTGGCCGGGGTGCTCGCGCTGATGAAGTCCGCGCACCCGCTCTGGTCACCCCAGAAGATGATCACCAAGCTGCGGGCCCAGGCCGAGGACCACATCTGCGCCCCGGCGGAGAACAACGCCGGGCCCGCGTGTGTCGGGCCGATCCGCGACAACAGCTACTACGGCGAAGGCGTCGTGGACGCCCTCGCGGCGGTGCGCTGACGCCATCCGCCGACTCGTCCGCACCCCCTTCGTCGGTCCGGCCGACGGAGGGGGTGCGGCCGTCAGGCCTGGGTCTTGAGCCGGACCTGGCGCTTGATCCGGCTCAGCATGCCGACCATGCCGCGCAGCCGCAGCGGTGAGACCGCCTCGCCCAGCGAGAACCGGTACGGCGCGTCCTCGGGCACCGCGAGCACCTCGTCGACCGTCAGCCCGTCGAGCCCCTCGTGCAGGATCCCGGCAAACCCTCGCGTCGTCGGCGCCTCGGCCGGTGCCGAGAAGTAGAGGTGCACGGCTCGGCTACCGGGATCGACCGGCTCCTCGTCCACCTCCACGGCCAGGAAGATCGGCGACTGGCACTCGTGGACCTGCTCCATCTCACCCAGCCGGCCGGCATACCGCTCGGGCAGCTCGGGCAGCCCCTCACTGAACTCCAGCAGCAGCTCCAACCGTTGCGGAGCAAGGAGATCGGCGAAGTCGTCGGCGATCTCCTGCATCGCCGCCGGAAGCTCGGCACGGGTCGGGTCCTGAGTCACTGGCTCACTTCTCCACCGGCACGCGGACCGCGTTGCCCCACTCGGTCCACGACCCGTCGTAGTTGCGCACCGAGTCGAAGCCCAGCAGGTGGGTGAGGACGAACCAGGTGTGCGAGGACCGCTCACCGATGCGGCAGTAGGCGATCGTGGCGTCGTGGGGGTCCAGGCCCTGCTCCTGCAGGTAGATCGCCTCGAGCTCCTCGCGCGACCGGAAGGTGCCGTCCTCGTTGGCTGCCCGCGCCCACGGCACCGACTTCGCGCCGGGGATGTGGCCGCCGCGCATGGCGCCCTCCTGCGGGTAGTCGGGCATGTGCAGCAGCTCGCCGGAGAACTCACCGGGGGAGCGGACGTCGACGAGCGGTCCGCCGAGGTGGGCCAGCACGTCGTCCTTGAACGCGCGGATCGGCGCGTCGTCGCGCTGCACCACCGGGTATGCCGCGTCGCCGGCTAGCGCCTCGACCTGCGGCACGTCCTTGGTGAGCTCGCGCCCCTCGGCGATCCACTTCGCGCGGCCCCCGTCGAGCAGCCGCACGTCCTCGTGGCCGAACAGGCTCAACACCCACAGGGCGTAGGCGGCCCACCAGTTGTTCTTGTCGCCGTAGATGACGACCGTCGTGTCGCGGCGGACGCCGCGCGCGGACATCACCGCGGCGAACTGCTCGGCATCGACGTAGTCGCGCATCACGGGGTCGTTGAGGTCCTGGTGCCAGTCCAGCTTGAGCGCCCCCGGGATGTGTCCGGTGTCGTAGAGGAGCACGTCCTCGTCGGACTCGAGGACGACGACGCCGTCCGGGCCGCCGACGGTGCCGGCGGCGATCTGGTCGGCGAGCCAGTCGGTGCTGACGAGCCGCTCGGGGTGGGCGTAGGCGGAGAACGAGGAGGGGGCAGTGGACGGGTCGGTCGACTCAGGCATGTCCCAAGGCTAAACCTGCTGGTCAGCATGCCCCGTGGCAGGATGGCGAGCACAGCTGCGGCCGGGCCTCGGCGCCGCGCAGGACACACGACTCAGGGAGATTCGGTGGGGTTCCTCGGAATGGGCAAGGACGAGCCGGACGCGAGACCGGCGTCGGCGCTCGAGCAGGCCAAGGCCCCTCGGGAGGACTCGGGGATGTTCGCCGGGGCCGTCACCGGGCTGATCGAGAACCTCCTCGACGTGGGGATCGACGGCAAGGGGCCGTTCGACTCCGCCCAGAAGGTCGCCGACGTGAAGCGGGCCGAGAAGCCCGATGCGGAAGAGGCCGTCGACGCGGTCGTGCGCGGCCACCTCAAGCTGGCTGCCGCGGGCGGCTTCGTCACCGGGCTGGGCGGTTTCGTGACGCTGCCGGTGGCCCTGCCCGCGAACGTCCTCGAGTTCTACGTCGTCGCCACGCGCATGGTCGCGTCGATCGCGTCGCTGCGGGGGTACGACATCAAGCAGCCCGAGATCCGTTCGGCCGTGCTGCTGACCCTGGTCGGCGCGGACGCCGACGACCTGCTGAAGAAGGCCGGCGTCGTCACGACCGGTCGGCTCTCCAACCTCGCGGCCCAGCGACTGCCCGGGCCGGCGATGATGGTGGTCAACAAGGCGGTCGGCTTCCGGCTGCTGTCGACGGCCGGCAAGAAGACCCTCTCGCGGTTCGGCAAGGGGGTGCCGGTGATCGGTGGCGTGATCGGCGCCGGCCTCGACGGGTTCCTGCTCAAGAAGATCGCCGACCACGCACGCCACGAGTTCCCGCCACGGGCGCAGGGGCACTGACCGTGGTGGCCGCCGCAGCCACGATCCGGGCGGCCCCCACGGAGCCCGCCACGCCCGCCACGGCCGCCACTGCGGCAGGGGTGCGGAATTCGCGCGGCCGGTGGGTCGTTTGCACCGTGTCCGGGCCGGTTGGTGTCCGGGAGCGAGGAGAAGTCCCATGGCCATGAACCGATTCGGTGCCCTGCGCACCATCGCCACCGCGGTGCGCACCGCCACCCGCCCGGGTTCACCCGGCGTGGGGGAGCGGCTGATGAGCCTGCCCAGGCTGTTCGCGGCGACCTTCCGCGGTGAGTATGCCGGGACGAGCCGCGGCCGGTTGCTGATGGTCCTCGGGGCGGTCGCCTACGTCGTGTCGCCGATCGACCTGGTCCCCGAGCTGGCGCTGTCCGTCTTCGGGCTCGCCGACGACGCCGTCGTCGTGTCGTGGATCGCCGCGAGCGTGGTCAACGAGACCGAGTCCTTCCTCGCGTGGGAGCGCCGTGGCGCGGCCGCGCGCGAGACGGTCTCCGGCAACGTGGTGCGGTAGACGCGCTCCGCTGGACGCCGCTGGACGCCGCTGGACGCCGCTGGTGACGGGCTCCGCCGAACGGCCCCGGTCCGCGGCGGGCGGTGACGGCGCGGATACGGCGCCGTCACCGCGCGTCCTGTCCACCGGGGCGCTGCGTCGTCGCCGTCGTCCACAGGGCTCCCGGTGCGCGGTGCGCGAGGGCAACGCGCTCCGGCAGCGTGCGGGCCATGAACCCGATCAGCCTGCGCAGCCCCGGCGACGTCGTCGCCGTCCTGCCCTACCAGCTGGGCTACCACCCGCAGGACTCCCTGGTGATGGTCGCCCTGCGAGACCGGTCCGTGCTGCTCGTCGCGAGGCTCGACCTGCCGCCGGCCGATGAGGTCGAGCAGGCAGCCGGGGTGCTGCTCGCCCCCCTGCCGCACGAGGATCCCGACGCCGTGCTGCTCGTCGCCTACGAGACGCACGACGGGCAGTCCCGGCTGGTGCTCGACGCCACGCGCGACCGGCTAGTGGGGGCTGGCTTCCAGGTGCTCGACCGCGTCGTGGTGAGGGGTGGGCGGTGGTTCGCGGTCGACTGCGAGGCGCGCTGCTGCCCCAGCGACGGCCTGCCGGTCCCCGCACCGGCAGACACCCCCGGCATCTCCGAGTTCGTCGGGCTCGGTGTCTCCCCGTTGCCCACCAGGGCAATGCTGACCGAGCTGGTCTCGGCCGACCCCGAGCGCACCCCGGCCGTCGCGGACGCGCTCGCGGCCCGGTCGACCCGCGCTGACCCGCGCCGCCTGTTGGCCCGGCGCTTCGAGGCGCTGTCGTTGTGGGCCGTCGTGCTCGGGCTGGGCGCTCCCTCCGCTGACGACCCGTCGACGCTGGCCGGGGTGCGGCCGGACCAGGTTGCCCTGCTCGTCGAGAGCCTGCACGACATCCAGCTCCGGGACGCACTGGTGGGCTGGCTGTGCCCGGGCGCGATGCCCGACGGCTGCCTCGACGACGACCTGGCCGATGCGGTCCGGACGTGCCTGCCGACGAGCGGGTGGCAGCTTCCCGGCGCTGAGGACGCCACCGGGGAGGGCGCCGGGGACGACGGTGGGGACGACGGCTGGCCCGTCCCCGGCCGCCGCCGGGTGATTGTCGCCAAGAGGTTCGTCGCGCGGCTGCAGCACCTGGTCCGGGCGGTTCCCGACGAACATGCCCCGCCGGTCCTGACGGTCGTCGCCAACCTCGCCTGGTGGCTGGGTGACGGGACGCTCGCGAGGGCCTGCCTCGAGCGCGCCCTCAAGGCTGATCCCGGCTACCGGCTGGCGCTGCTCCTCGAGCACATGGTCGACCTCGGGATCCGTCCGGCCGGCCCCGGTCCGCGCCGTCCACGCAGCGGACGCGCCGGACACGGGGGAGCCCGGCTCGTATGATGGCCGCAGGTGATGAGTCCCAGCGCCAAGCCCCGGCTTGCTGGGCGGCAACCCTCCTCGCGGTGGGGTGCCCCGGGTGATGACCTGGCCGACCCTCACCTGGGCGGCAAGCGCGACGCCACAGGAGCAGTTTCCGATGACCACGACCTCCCCACCGCGGGCGACCTCCGGGGCCTGGCGCGACGGTGACCCCGTCGGCCGCCGCCGGTTCGTCGACCTCGGCGCCGTCGAGCTGGAGCGCGGGGGCGTGCTGCCGGCCGTCCGCGTCGCCTACGAGACCTGGGGCGAGCTGAACGCCGCCGGTGACAACGCGGTGCTCGTCGAGCACGCGCTCACCGGCGACAGCCACGTCGACGGTCCGACCGGGCCGGGTCACCCGACGCCGGGGTGGTGGGACGGGCTGGTCGGGCCGGGCAAGCCGCTCGACTCCGACCGCTACTTCGTCGTGGCCGCCAACGTCCTCGGCGGGTGCCAGGGCAGCACCGGCCCGTCCAGCCCGTCACCCGACGGGACCCCGTGGGGGAGCCGGTTCCCCTTCGTCACCGTGCGCGACCAGGTCCAGACCGAGCTCCTCCTGGCCGACGCGCTCGGGGTCGCGCGCTGGCACACCGTGCTCGGCGGGTCGATGGGCGGCATGCGCGCCCTCGAGTGGGCGGTCACGCACCCCGAGCGGGTGGGCACGGCGATCGTGCTGGCCAGCACGGCATACGCCACCGCGGAGCAGATCGGCTGGTGCCAGGCCCAGCTGCTGGCGATCCGCGCCGACCCCGAGTTCCGGGGTGGGGACTACTACGACCACCCCACCGGCCCCGACACCGGCCTCGGGATCGCCCGCCGGATCGCGCACGTCACCTACCGCAGCGAGCTGGAGCTGCACGAGCGCTTCGGTCGTGAGCCGCAGCAGTCCGAGGACCCGCTCGGCGGGCGCGGCCGCTATGCCGTGGAGTCCTACCTCGACCACCACGCGGGCAAGCTCGCCGGACGGTTCGACGCCAACTCCTACGTCGTCCTCACCGAGGCGATGAACTCCCACGACGTCGGCCGTGGACGTGGCGGCGTCGCCGCCGCGCTGGCGCGGGTGACCGCCGAGGTGGTCGTGGTGGCCGTCGACTCCGACCGGCTCTACCCTCCTCGGCTGTCGCACGAGATCGCCGCTGCCGTGCCGGGCAGCCGGCTGCACACGGTGCACTCCGACTACGGCCACGACGGCTTCCTCATCGAGATCGAGCAGGTGGGCGCGATCGTGGGGCAGGTGCTCGCAGCGCCTGCCTGACCGGCGGATTTCCGGTACGGTCGGGCCAGCGGTGCTGCCGCCAGGGCAATGTCGCTCCGGTCAACGATCACAGGAGGTCCCGTGGCCATCGTGGTGGGATACGTCCCGACGAAGGAGGGGCGCGCAGCCCTGCGCCGCGCCGCTGACGAGTCGCTGCTTCGCAAGTCGAAGCTCATCGTCATCAACTCCCAGCGTGGTGGGCGGGACTTCGACGGCGACGAGGCCAACCGCTTCGAGCAGGAGCTGAGGCGGATCCAGGGCGAGCTCGACGAGGAGGGCCTGGAGCACGAGGTGCGCCAGCTGGTCCGGGGCAACGAGCCGGCCGAGGACCTCATCGCCGTGGCCGAGGAGGAAGGCGCCGACTTCATCGTCATCGGCCTGCGCCGGCGCACACCGGTGGGCAAGCTGATCCTGGGCTCCAACGCCCAGCGGATCCTCCTCGACGCCTCCTGCCCGGTGCTGGCCGTCAAGGCAGACGCCTGAGCCGAGCGATCCGGGAGTCCCGCGTGGTGCCGATGCGGGATCTGGGGGCATCTCGTTTTACAATGTCACCCACGAGGTCTCGACAGGGTCCAACTCGACCGGCCTCGGCAATACTTCCGCTTCCGCTGTTGTTGTCACAGACATCCCCTCCGGCATGGCTGTGATGACGTGCGCCGTGCCGCGAGTCCGCGACGAAAGGTAGTCCGTGTCGCCTGTGTCCAAGAAGGCTGCGAGCCCCGCTCCGTCTCTCCCCCCGGAGTTCTCCCACCCCGCGTTGCAGAAGCTGCTGAAGCAGGGCCGCACCAACGGCTCCGTGGACAGCGCCCAGCTGCGGGCAGCGCTGGAGGGGGCCGAGATCGCGCCCAAGCGGATGAAGGCCGTGCTGCGCTCTCTGGACGAGCAGGGGATCCACGTGACCCTCGACTCCGCGACGGCCACCCGTGCCGTGGCGGCGACCAGCACCCGCAAGAAGACGGCCACCGCGCCGGCGAAGAAGGCCGCCGCGAAGACCGCGACCAAGGCCCCCGCGAAGCCGGCCGCCAAGGCGGAGACGGCGACCAGGACCGCGCCCAAGGCGACTGCCAAGGACGACGGTGCGGCGGCGGACCAGCCAGCCGCCAAGGCCACCGCGGCCAAGGCCACGGCGAAGAAGGCCGCTCCGGCCAAGGCGACGACGACCAAGAAGGCGGCCGCCGCCGCTGCCGGTGAGCCGGCGCCCGCGGCCAAGAAGACAGCTGCCAAGTCGACGGCGAAGACCGCTGCGAAGGCCACGGCCAAGGGCGACGAGCCCGACGGCGCCGGTCCGGACGCCGAGGACGAGGACGCCGACGAGGCCGAGCCCACCGAGGTCGTCGAGTCCGAGCTCGAGGACGTCGTGGTCGAGGACGAGACCGAGGACGACAAGAAGGACGACGAGGACGAGGGCTCCGGCTTCGTCCTGCGCGACGACGACGAGGACGACGCGCCGGTCCAGCAGGTCGTGACCGCTGGTGCCACCGCCGACCCGGTCAAGGACTACCTCAAGCAGATCGGCAAGGTCGCCCTCCTCAACGCCGAGCAGGAGGTCGAGCTCGCCAAGCGGATCGAGGCCGGCCTGTTCGCCGAGGAGCGGCTCAACTCGGGCGACAAGATCGAGATGAAGCTCAAGCGCGAGCTCTGGTGGATCGCCCAGGACGGCAAGAAGGCCAAGAACCACCTGCTCGAGGCCAACCTGCGGCTCGTGGTCTCGCTGGCCAAGCGCTACACCGGTCGCGGCATGCTGTTCCTCGACCTGATCCAGGAGGGCAACCTCGGCCTGATCCGTGCGGTCGAGAAGTTCGACTACACCAAGGGCTACAAGTTCTCGACCTACGCGACGTGGTGGATCCGCCAGGCGATCACCCGCGCGATGGCCGACCAGGCGCGCACCATCCGCATCCCGGTGCACATGGTCGAGGTGATCAACAAGCTGGCCCGCGTGCAGCGCCAGATGCTCCAGGACCTCGGGCGGGAGCCCACCCCGGAGGAGCTCGCCAAGGAGCTCGACATGACCCCCGAGAAGGTCGTCGAGGTGCAGAAGTACGGTCGCGAGCCGATCTCGCTGCACACCCCCCTCGGTGAGGACGGCGACAGCGAGTTCGGTGACCTGATCGAGGACTCCGAGGCAGTCGTCCCGGCTGACGCCGTGAGCTTCACGCTCCTGCAGGAGCAGCTGCACTCGGTGCTCGACACGTTGTCGGAGCGCGAGGCCGGGGTGGTCTCGATGCGGTTCGGTCTGACCGACGGCCAGCCGAAGACGCTCGACGAGATCGGCAAGGTCTACGGCGTGACCCGCGAGCGGATCCGCCAGATCGAGTCCAAGACGATGAGCAAGCTGCGTCACCCGAGCCGCAGCCAGGTCCTGCGGGACTACCTGGACTGAGCAACGGTGCCGCCTCGTCGGCACCGGTGACCACGAAGGGCCCCGAGATTCTCGGGGCCCTTCGTCGTGCGGTCGGTATGCCGGGGCGGCAGCTACGCGCGGTAGTCGCGGCGGGCGTCGCGCCAGTCCTGGAACCGGTCGTACGGGCGGCGCAGGACGCGGGCCACGGCGGCCCGGCGGTCGCGCCACTCGAGCAGTCCCTCGGTCGGCCACCAGGTGGCGCGCAGCCGGTCCTTGCGCCGGCGCACGCCCGACACCGCCTTGACGACCGCCTGCGTGTCGGTGCGGATGTCCGTGACCAGGGACCCGGGCGGGGCGTAGCGGGACCGCTCCACCCCGTCGACGACACGGTGGAGGGCCTCGGTCTGGTCGCCCTCGAGGTAGGCCTCGCGTTGGTAGAACCGCCCGGCCTGGCGGGGCGTGCTGCCGCGGGGCGGGATGACGCCGAGGTCACCGATCCGTTCGGTCATCGCCTGCCACTCGATCTCGACGCGCGTCTTCTCGTCGGGCGCGTGCCGCAGCCTGCGGCGGAATCGGCTGCGCGCGGCGAGCGGGACGGCCAGTGACCCGAGCAGCCCGACCACGAGTCCGAGCAGCACCCACAGCACGACGAGGCGGGTCTGCGGACCCAGCCACCCGAGGCCCCCGGAGGTGCCGCCGGTGGTCTCGGCCTGGTCGGTGGCACCGGGGTCGTTCGCTCCGTCGGGCCGGGTGGGGTTCGCGGTGGACCCACCGGTGGCGGTGCTGGTCGAGGTGGGGTCGGTGCCCGGGGTGGTCGGCGCCAGCGAGTACGGCGGGGCGACGGTGTTCTGCGTGCCGGACGGGGTCGGCTCGAACCGCAGCCAGCCGATGCCGTCGAAGTACAGCTCCGGCCACGCGTGCGCGTCGGAGGCGCGCACGGTGTAGGTGCCGCGGTCGGCCGTGCCGGGCAGGAAGCCGATCGCCATCCGGGCGGGGATCCCCGCCTCGCGGGCCATCATCACCATGGCGGTGGCGAACTGCACGCAGTAGCCGACCTTCGACCGGAGGAAGAGACTGATGGCGTCGGGCCGCTCGTCCTGGCCGAGGTCGTTCTTCACCGTCTCGGGCAGGTCGAGCGAGTAGCGGAACCCACCGTCGGCCCGCAGGTACTTCTGGATCGCCCGCGCCGCTTCGATCCGGCTGGCGTCCTGGGGGACGACCTCGTCGACCAGTCGGCTGACCAGGTCCTGCGACTCGGGGTCGACGCGCAGGTCCTCGCGCAGGAAGCCACCGGTCTCACCCTGCCGCGACTGGCCCAGCGACTCCGGCGTAGGGTTGAGCGCGAGGTAGGTGAAGCTGTAGGACCGGGCCGACCGGTTGACGACGGCGACCGAGGTGTTGCGGTCCAGTCCCCAGGTGACCCGGCCGAGGTCGGCCGTGACGAGCGGGGTGGGCGCGGCGATCTGCGGAGCCTCGATGCGTGAGTCCTCGACCGAGATCCGGTAGGTCTCGCGGGGCACGTCCGCGCCCAGCTCGTCCGGGAGCGCCACCGTGCTGCGCCGGCCGTAGTCGACGTCGGAGGGCTCGGGGCGCCAGTTGTCGCCGAGGTAGGTGTCGAGCACCCCGACCCGCAGCGGGGTGAGGATGGCGGCGTTCGTGGTGTAGCTGAGCACCGGGGCCTTGGACGGGCTCTTCAGGCTCTTGGTCAGGTCGAGCGTCGACTTGAGCCCGATCTGTCCGTCGCTGAACCCGGTGGCCTCGCTCGAGCGACCCAGGCCGTCGATGAGGTAGCGGGTCGGGAAGTGGGGGATGACGACGGGCAGGACGACGGCGGCGACCAGCCCGGCGACCGCCAGGCTGCGTCCGACCGCCGCATAGCCGTAGGCGCCGTCGTGGTCCTCGGAGCTGCGCCGTCCCGTGGTGCTCATCGGCACGGTGGTGCTCCAGCGGCGCAGGGAGGCGATGCCCTGGCGTCCCAGCATGAGCAGCCACACGGCGCCGGCCGCCACGAAGAACATCGGGTTGAGGGCGTTGCCGGAGTTCGACGCCGAGATGAGGAACGCCGTGAGCAGCGGCAGCCCGGCCAGGGCCGGCGAGCGACGCATCACGGCCAGGTGGTCGACGATGATCGCGACGACGCCGATGGCCAGGCCGACGGCAAGGGTGATGCCTCGGGTGGTCGGTGCCGGGGCGGCGTAGTTCTGGATGGTCTCGCGGGCGTCGACGAGCAACCGGTTGAAGGCCAGGACCGTGTCGGAGTAGGGCAGGCCGAACCAGAGGTGGCCGCGCCCGTAGATCCAGCCGGCGGCCAGCACGACCCCGACCAGCTGGGCGGCGGCGATGGCGATCCAGGACGTGGTGACCATCCGGCCGACGACCCCGACGACCACGACGACCAGCACCATGGCCAGGGTCGGACGGACCCAGGTGGCCGGCGTGAACAGCGTGGTCAGCGGCCACGCGACGACCCCGGAGGCGGCGCCGGCGATCAGCGAGTCGGCGAGGCGTCCGCGGCTCATGCCACACCCACCCGGTGCGTGGAGCCGGAGAGCACGCCCCAGACCGAGGGCAGGTCGTCGCCCGACCCCACCACCGTGACCGTCCAGCCGGCTCCGCGCAGCACCGGCACGCAGGCGAGCTCGGTGCCGCCCCCGGCTCGGTGCCGTCGGGTGGCGGTGAACCCGTCGGGGTCGAGCACGATGGCCAGCGCCGTCCCTCCGGGCTGGCGCAGGGAAGCCACCCGGCGGGCGAGCTCCTCGTCGAGGTCGGTGACAACCGCGAGGACGAGCCCCCCGGAGGCGGTGACGGGGTGGGCGGACTGCAGCACGTCGCCGAACTGGTCGTCGCTGCCGGTCTCGGCCATCGCGAGCACGTCGAGCAGGGGGTCGACCTCCATCGCGCTGGCGGCCCGGCTGTCCTCGGCCGTCTCGTCACTGATCAGGTGCACGGCATACCCCTGGTCGAGGAGGTGTGCGGACACGGACGCGCAGGCCGTCACGGCCCACTCGAAGGACCCGGAGGTGCCGGAGCCGTGGTGGCCCCTGGACCGGGAGTCGAGGACGATCGCGGCACGACGGCGGGCCGGGCGGTCCTCCTGCCGCACCATCAGCTCGCCGGTCTTGGCGGTGGCCGGCCAGTGGATCCGGCGCAGGTCGTCACCGTCGCGGTAGGCGCGGATGGAGACGTCGTCCTCGCCGTGCAGCGCGACCATGTGCGGGATGGCGCCCTCGGCGCCCACCCCGCTGCCGGGAGGCTGCCCTCCACCGAGCGGGATGATCCGGGGCAGCACGAGGATGTCGCTCGAACCGGAGATCGCGGCGACCCGGGTGCTCAGCCCGAACGGGTCGCGCAGCCGCACGCCGAGCGGACCCAGCCGGTGTCGGCCGCGCACGTGCGAACGCACCGCGTAGTGCACCTCCTGGCGGTCACCCCGCCGCAGCCGGGGCACGACGAACCGCGGCCGGTCTCCGAGCGCGTAGTCGAGCTGCTCCTCGGCCATCAGCAACGGGCTGGTGCCACCGCCGGCGTTCTCGATGCCGAGCGTGACCAGCGACTGCTCGTCGACCTGGATCCTCCCCGGCACGGCGGTGCGCTCCAGGGCGAACCGCAGGTCGTGCCGGCGCATCAACAGCCCGCTGAGCAGCGGTAGCGCGATGAGCAGCACGCCGATGCGGGTCAGGTCGGTGAAGCCCAGCACGATCCCGCACAGCACCAACGTGATTCCCGCCGCGACGAACGCCCGACCGCGGGTCGTGAGGAGGTCGCGAAGTCGACGCACGGCGGCGCCTCAGCGCCCGGAGGCCGGGACGGGCACGCGCCGCATGAGGTCCTGCAGGACCTCACCGGTGCTGCGCCGCGCCAGCTGCGTCTCGCCCGTGGGGATGATGCGGTGGGCCAGGACGGGCAGCACGATCGACTGGACGTCGTCGGGGAGCACGTGGTCGCGTCCCTCGAGGGCGGCGTGCGCCCGGGCCGCCCGGAGCATGTGCAGCGTCGCGCGCGGTGACGCGCCGAGGCGCAGCGCCGAGCTGGACCGGGTGGCTGCCGAGAGGTCCACGACGTACTGCTTGATGGCGTCGCTGGTGAAGACCGAGCGGACCGCGCGCACCATCGCCGAGACGGTGGCAGCGTCGGTGACCGGCTTGAGGGTCTCCAGCGGCGACACCTGCCCGTGGCTGTCGAGCATGGCGACCTCGGCGCGCGAGGACGGGTAGCCCAGCGAGATGCGGGCCATGAACCGGTCGCGCTGCGCCTCGGGGAGGGGGTAGGTGCCCTCCATCTCGATCGGGTTCTGGGTGGCCATCACGATGAACGGCTTGGGCAGGTCGTAGGTCTGTCCGTCGACGGTGACCTGGCCCTCCTCCATCGACTCCAGCAGCGCCGACTGCGTCTTGGGTGAGGCGCGGTTGATCTCGTCGCCGACGACGACGTTGGCGAAGATCGCGCCGGGACGGAACTCGAAGTCGCGGACGTCCTGGTTGAAGACGCTGACACCGGTGATGTCGCTCGGCAGCAGGTCGGGGGTGAACTGGACCCGTCGCACCGAGCAGTCGATCGAGCGGGCGAGGGTCTTGGCCAGCATGGTCTTGCCGACGCCAGGAACGTCCTCGAGGAGCAGGTGGCCCTCGGCCAGCAGCACGGTGATGGCGGTGTGCACCACGTCTGGCTTGCCCTCGATCACCGAGTTGATCGCCCGGGCCAGCCGGCCGGCGACCTCGCTCACCTGTCCCAGGGAGGCGGGCGACCCCGCCGGGAGGGAGAGCAGGCTCTCGGGTGTGCCGGCACCCACGGGTGCCGGGGGGTTCGCCTGGGTGATGCCGTCGTCCTCGTGCCTGCCTTGCACCGGCTGTCCTTCCGTCGTCCCCATGGCCGCCACTCTGCGCCCCTCCGGGTGGTCGATCGATCTTCCCCCACAACGCACCACCAAAACAGGGGGTATGCCGTCTCGTGACCTGCGAAGGGAGGGTCGCCGGTGGTTCGGGGCCGCCCACCGGGCCGGATCGGTCGTCCAGCGCGCTGTCGAGGGCCGATCGTGCGCGGCGCGGGAGACCAGCATGATCTGGGTGCGAAGATCTTCACCACTTTCCACCACCGCTTTGACCTGCGAAAACAGGGCTCGGCGAGGAAGAAATCCGGCGAATCTGCAGACTTGGCGGGTAACGGTGGAGTAAAGTGGGGGAAACCAGAGGGCCGTGGGGCCCTCGAAAGGGTCGCGGAGTCGCAGGGGAGGAGGTGGGCGCGATGTTTCTCGGGACGCACAGCCCCCGACTCGACGACAAGGGCCGTCTCTTCCTGCCCGCCAAGTTCCGTGAGCGGATGTCCGACGGACTGGTCGTGACCCGTGGTCAGGAGCGCTGCCTCTACGTCTTCCCGATGGACGAGTTCCTCAAGGTCACCCAGCAGATGCAGGCCGCGCCGACCACGAGCAAGGCGGTGCGGGACTTCACCCGTGTCTTCCTGTCCGGCGCCTCCGACGAGGTGCCCGACAAGCAGGGCCGCGTGACCATCCCCGCCAACCTGCGGGCCTACGCCGGCCTGACCCGTGAGTGCACGGTGATCGGGGCCGGCGCCCGCGTCGAGGTGTGGGACACCACCGCCTGGAACGCCTACCTCGAGTCCACCGAGCAGGGCTTCTCCGACCAGTCCGAGGAGGTCATCCCCGGACTCCTCTGACCCCGTGGCCCTGGAGCCAGGTCTCCAGCCGCTCCGTGTCCCGAGACGCCTTCCCCCGTCCCGGGCCGCATCCCTTGGAGCGGATGGGGACCTGACCGCAGGGCCACCCCACCGAGAAGCAGCACCCAGCCAGCAGCACCCAGCCAGCAGCACCGCACAGCACCGTCCAGCAGGAGATGTCGATGAACGCACGAGGAATGGCCGCCGACCGGCACGTTCCCGTCCTTCGCGACCGCATCGTCGAGCTGCTGGCTCCCGCACTGTCCGACGACGGCTCGGTCTACCTCGACGGCACCCTGGGCATGGGCGGGCACGCCGAGGCGGTGCTGGAGCGCTGTCCGGGTGCGCGGGTCGTCGGGATCGACCGGGACCAGGAGGCGCTGGCCCTCGCGGCGCAGCGCCTCGAGCCGTATGCCGGCCGGGTCACCTTCGTGCACGCCGTCTACGACGACGTGCCGCGGGCGCTCGCGGAGGCGGGGGTCGACCACGTCGACGCCGCGCTGTACGACCTGGGCGTCTCCTCGCTGCAGCTCGACGAGGCCGACCGCGGCTTCTCCTACAGCCAGGACGCCCCGCTGGACATGCGGATGGACCAGTCGGCCGGGCTGACCGCGGCCGAGGTGCTGAACACCTATGAGCCGGCGGAGCTCGAGACAGTGCTCCGCGAGTTCGGTGAGGAGCGGTTCGCCCGCAAGATCGTCGGGGCGATCGTGCGCGAGCGCGAGACCGAGCCGTTCACGACCTCGGCCCGGCTCGTGGAGCTCCTCAAGCGGGTCGTCCCCGCTGCCTCGCAGAAGAGCGGGGGACACCCGGGCAAGCGCACCTTCCAGGCGCTGCGCATCGAGGTCAACTCCGAGCTGTCGGTCTGGGCGTCGGCCCTGCCCCGGGCCATCGACGCCCTGGCCGTCGGTGGGCGGATCGCCGTGCTCTCGTACCACTCGCTCGAGGACCGGATCACCAAGCGGGTGCTGGCCGCAGGCGCCAAGGGCAGCAGCCCCGAGGGCCTGCCGGTCGAGCTGCCCGAGCACGCGGCATACCTGCGGCTGCTCACCCGCGGCGCCGAGGAGGCGAGCGCGCAGGAGCAGGCGGCCAACCCGCGCTCCGCCTCGGTGCGCCTGCGCGCCGCCGAGCGCACCCGCTCCACGCAGAGCACCCAGACCACTGACGCCACCACGAAGGGAACGCACCGATGAGCCAGCAGACTGCGACGGCGAGGGTCGCACCTCGGGCACCGGCCCGGCGGGTCGCGCCCCCGCAGCCGCTGCGGGTGGTGCCGGCCGCCGTCGGCCAGCCCGGCAACGGCGTCTTCGCCGCACTGTGCATGACCCTGCTGTGCGCGGGGCTCGTCGGCCTGCTCATGCTCAACACCGCCATGGCAGAGGGCTCCTTCACGCTGCACAACCTGCAGTCCACGTCCGGCGAGCTCGCCGACACCCAGGACGCGCTGACCCAGGCCATCGACGCCCAGCGCAGCCCCGCGAACCTCGCGACGCGGGCGACCAGGCTCGGCATGGTGCCCGCCGACTCCGCCGCCTTCCTGCGGCTCTCGGACGGCAAGGTGCTCGGCGTGGCGAAGCCGGCCAAGAAGGGCCGCGGCTTTACCGTGGTGACGGCGCCTGCGGCCACCTCGGCGCGGACCGCGACGACCGGCAAGCCGGCGACGACGAAGCCCGCCGGCCCGTCGACCAAGGTCACGAAGAAGGGGGACGTGACGACGACCACCGTGGTGGTGGCCAAGGCCGACGGCACGGTGGTGACCACCGTGACCAGCGTCAACGCCAAGACCGGGACGACGACCAGCACGACGACGACCAAGAAGCCGGTCAAGAAGCCGACCACCACCCGCCGCTAGCAGCGCTCGACCCCGGCACCTGCTCAGCACCCACGGCACGGACCACGAGAACGACCAGACAGGACGCGAGGTACCCAGTGACGCAGACCCGAGGCACCCGCCCGGGAGCCCCGCGCCCCACTGCGTCCCAGCGTTCCTCCTCCGCGACGCGTTCGGGGTCCCGGCCGTCCCGCGGTGCCCGCGAGGGCGCGCCGCACCCCAAGACCGCGCAGCCGCGGGCGGCGAACCCGGGCCGGGGTCCGAAGCCGACCAGGGCGAAGGCCCGGCCGACGGCCAGCCGCCCCGCGCCCCCGCCGCGCAAGCCCGGCCGGCGCAAGGTCAGCCTCGACGGCTCCAGCCCTCGCCGGCGGATGCGCACGATGACGGTCGCTGTGCTCTTCGTCTTCAGCATCTTCGGCGCCCAGCTGTTGCGGCTGCAGGGGTTCGACGCCTCGGCGGTGTCCAAGGACGCACAGTCCTCCCGCACGGCGACGATCCCGTTGCCGGCGCTGCGTGGCTCCATCACCGACCGCAACGGCACCATCCTCGCCTCGAGCATCGAGCGCCGCACCGTCACCGTCGACCAGACCGCGGTCCCCGAGTACGTCAAGACCGTCGACGGGGTGCGCACCAAGGTGGGCGTGGCCGGCGCCGCGGCCGACCTGTCGCCCCTCCTGGGGATCCCGGTCGCCCAGCTCGCCAAGGAGCTCGACGGCAAGGCCCGGTACCGGATCCTCCAGAAGAACGTCACCCCCCTGAACTGGCGCAAGATCTCCGAGCTCGGGATCAACGGCATCTACTCGGAGGCCACGTCGGACCGCGTCTACCCGACCTCGACCGCGGCCTCGGCGCTGGTCGGCTTCGTGCAGTCCGACGGCACGGCCGGCGGTGGGCTCGAGGTGCTGATGGACAAGACCCTCAAGGGCAAGGCGGGCAAGACGATCTTCGAGCAGTCGCAGGACGGCCGACCGATCCCGAACGCCCGCCAGGAGACGATCAACCCGGTGCCCGGGCGCGAGGTGCAGCTGACCCTCGACTCCGACCTCCAGTGGTTCGCGCAGAACGCCGTGGCCCAGAAGGTGATCGAGACCAAGGCGCTCTCCGGGACCGTCGTCGTGGAGAACGTCAAGACCGGTGAGCTGCTGGCGGTCGCGTCCTACCCGACCTTCGACCCCAACCAGCCCGGCCAGTCCAGCGAGAACTGGACCAACAAGGCGTTCAACGACGTCTACGAGCCCGGGTCGACCGGCAAGGTGATGACGGCGGCGGCCGCGCTCGAGCAGGGCGTGGTCACCCCGTCGACGGTGGTCGAGGTGCCCAACCGGATCCACCGGGTCGGCACCGAGTTCAAGGACAGCCACGACCACCCGACCGAGTACCTCACCTTCGCCGGGGTGCTCGCGCAGTCCAGCAACATCGGCACCATCCTGGCCGGCGAGAAGGTCAAGGCGTCGACGATGTACGACTACTTCCGCAAGTTCGGGCTCGGCCAGACCTCGGGCATGGGCTTCCCTGGCGAGGGTCCGGGCCTGCTCACCAACGTCAAGGACTGGAACGGTTCGCAGCGCTACACGGTGCTGTTCGGCCAGGGCCTGTCGGTCAACGCCCTGCAGGCCGCCGGGGTGTTCCAGACCATCGCGAACGACGGGGTCCGGATCCCGCCGCGGATCGTCGCGGCCACCGGTGACGGCAAGGGCGGCATGACGCCGGCCGAGAAGGCCAAGCCCGTCAAGGTCGTCTCGCCCGAGACCGCCAAGCAGGTGCGCGACATGCTCGAGGGGGTCGTCGGCAAGGAGGGCACCGCGCCAGAGGCCAAGATCCCCGGCTACCGCGTCGCGGGCAAGACCGGCACGGCCGACCGCTACGACGCCCGGGTCGGTGGCTACTCGGGCAAGACCGCGAGCTTCATCGGGTTCGCGCCGGCCGACGACCCCCAGATCGTGGTGGCCGTCACGCTCCAGCGACCGATCAAGGGCTACTTCGGTGGTGCCGTCGCCGGCCCGGTGTTCCACGACGTCATGACCTACGCACTGCAGGAGCTGCAGATCCCGCCGACCGGCACGAAGTCGCCGGTGGCCACGATCCACGCCGACAAGACGCCCGCCGCCAGCGACACCAGCGTCATCCGGGACCGCAGGTCGGGGTCCACCGGCGCCTCCCGCTGACGGTAGGCTCGCTGTCCGTGCCATCACCCCGTCCGTCGTCCCCGCACGCCACCACGTTGGAGGCGGTCGCGACCCTCGTCGGGGGCACCCGGGTGGGTGCGGAGGCCCCGGTCACGGGGGTGACGCTGGCGTCGCAGGACGTCGTCGCGGGTGACCTCTACGCCGCCCTTCCGGGGTCCAACGCGCACGGCGCGAGGTATGCCGCGGGGGCACGGGATGCGGGCGCCGTCGCCGTCCTGACCGACTCGGACGGAGCGGACACCCTCGACGCCGACGGCGTCGACCTGCCCAGGGTCGTGGTGGCCGACCCGCGCAGCCAGGTCGGCCGGGTGGCGTCGGTGGTCTACGGGACCACGGAGCTGCCCCTGCGGATGTTCGGGGTGACCGGCACGAACGGCAAGACCACGACGGCATACCTGGTGAACTCGGCGCTCACGGCGCTCGGCCACACGACCGGGCTGATCGGCACGGTCGAGACCCGGATCGGCGACGAGCGGATCAAGAGCGTCCGCACGACCCCCGAGGCCACCGTGCTGCACGCCCTGCTCGCCGTGATGACCGAGCGTGGCATCGACTCCTGCGTCATGGAGGTCTCGAGCCACGCCCTGAGCCAGCACCGCGTCGACGGGGTCGTCTACGACGTCGCGCTCTTCACCAACCTGTCCCAGGACCACCTCGACTTCCACCCCACCATGCGGGACTACTTCCTGGCCAAGGCCGACCTGTTCACCCCGCAACGGGCCCGCACCGGCATCGTCTGCGTCGACGACGAGTGGGGTCAGGAGCTGGCCGGCCTCGCCACCGTGCCGGTCACCACGCTGACCTCGCGGCCCGAGGTCGATGCCGACTGGCGGCTCGTGGCGGAGGAGGACGACCCGGCCCGCTTCACGCTCTCCGACGGGTCCACGACGATGCATCTGCGCTCGGCGCTGCCGGGTGACTTCAACCGGGTCAACACCGCCATGGCCGCGCTGGCCCTGCTGGCCGGCGGGATCGCGGCCGAGGACGCCGAGCGCGCGCTCCTCGTCGACCCCCACGTCCCGGGGCGGATGGAGCGCGTCGTGCCCCAGGCATCCGGCGCGGCCGGATCGGTCGACGACCTGCCGCTGGTCGTCGTGGACTACGCGCACACCCCCGATGCCGTGGCGGCTGCGCTCAAGGCGCTGCGTCCTGCGACCACGGGCACCCTCGTCGTGGTGCTCGGCGCCGGGGGAGACCGCGACCGTGGCAAGCGCTCCGCGATGGGCCGGGCCGCGGCCGAGGGTGCCGACGTGGTCGTGGTGACGGACGACAACCCGCGGTCCGAGCTGCCTGCGGCGATCCGCGCCGCGGTGCTCGAGGGAGCCCGCGCGGCGGGCACCACCGCGCAGCTCCACGACGTCGAGGGTCGAGCCGTGGCCATCGAGCAGGCGGTCCGGGCCGCCCACGCAGCCGGGCCGGGGAGTGTGGTCGCGGTCGTCGGCAAGGGTCACGAGACCGGCCAGGAGATCGCGGGCACGGTGCACCCGTTCGACGACGCCGACGAGGCACGACGGGCGCTGGACGCACTGCTCGAGGCGGGGGAGGAAGCCCGATGATCCCGATGTCGCTGGCCCAGGTCGCCCAGGTCACCGGCGGTCGCCTGCACGGGCTGGACGACGCCGCGGCCGAGGCCCTCCTCGTCGACGGGCCAGTCGTGACGGACTCCCGGGAGGCCGGCCCCGGGGGGCTCTACGTCGCCCGGATCGGGGAACACATGGACGGCCACCAGTTCGTGGCCCCCGCCGCAGCCCTCGGTGCCGTCGCGGCGATGACGACCCGGCCGGTCGACGAGCTGCCCTGCGTCGTGGTCGACGACATCCAGGACGGGCTCGCTTCGCTCGCTCGGTCGGTGGTCGACCGCCACCCCGACCTGACCGTCATCGGCATCACCGGCTCCTCGGGCAAGACCTCGACCAAGGACCTGCTGGCGAGCGTCTTGTCATCGGCCGCGCCGACGGTCGCGCCGGTGGGGTCGCTCAACTCCGAGGTCGGAGTGCCGCTGACCGTCTTCCGGGTGGAGCCGCAGACCCGGTTCCTGGTCGTGGAGATGGGAGCCCGCGGCGTCGGGCACATCGCCTACCTCACCCGGATCTCCCCGCCCCGCATAGGAATCGAGCTCAACGTCGGCTCCGCCCACGTGGGTGAGTTCGGCTCGCGTGAGGCGATCGCCGTGGCCAAGGCCGAGCTGGTGCAGGCGCTCCCCGAGACCGGTCTCGCGGTGCTCAACGCCGACGACCCGAACGTCCGCGCGATGGCCGCCAAGACCTCGGCGCGCGTGCGGCTGGTCGGCACCGCCTCCGACGCCGACGTGCGCGCCACCGACATCACGCTCGACGACGGCGGCCGCCCGAGCTTCCGGGTGACCACGCCCGACGGCGCCGCCGAGGTCACCCTCGCACTGCACGGCGAGCACCACGTGGGCAACTCGCTGGCCGTCGTCGCCGCGGCCCTCGAGTGCGGCCTGGCGCTGCCCGACATCGCGGCCGCCCTCGCGACGGCCGTCCCGGCATCGCGGTGGCGGATGGAGGTCACGGAGCGCGCCGACGGCGTCACCGTCGTCAACGACGCCTACAACGCCAACCCGGACTCCATGCGGGCCGCCCTCAAGGCGCTCGTGGCGATGGGTGGCGGTCGTGGCGGCTCCAACACGACCCCGGCCCGGCGCACCTGGGCGGTGCTCGGTTCGATGCTCGAGCTCGGCGAAGAGTCCACCGCCGAACACGACGCGATCGGCCGGCTCGCGGTACGCCTCAACATCTCGCGCCTGGTCGTCGTCGGCGACACCGCACGTCCGATGGCGTCCGGAGCCCAGCACGAGGGGTCGTGGGGCGACGAGGCGGTCTGGGTGCCCGACGCCGACGCCGCCTACGCACTGCTCGCCGAAGAACTTCGGCCGGGCGACGTCGTGTTGTTCAAGTCCAGCCGCGATGCCGGACTACGGTGGCTCGGAGACAGACTGGCCGGTGGCGGCGCAGCCGACAGCGAGGAGGGCACGACGTGAAGGCGGTGCTGCTGGCTGCCGTCATCTCCCTCGTGGGCGCGCTCTTCGGCACCCCGATGTTCATCAAGTTCCTCGTGCGGCGCGGCTACGGCCAGTTCATCCGCGACGACGGCCCGACCTCCCACCACACCAAGCGCGGCACACCCACCATGGGTGGCGCGGTCATCATCGGGTCCAGCCTCGCGGCATACGCCCTCGCGCACGCGATCACCGGCACGCCACTGACGTGGAGCGGGGTGCTGGTCCTGTTCCTCATGTCCGGGCTCGGGCTGGTCGGCTTCCTCGACGACTACATCAAGATCTCCAAGCAACGCAGCCTCGGGCTGCGCTCGCGCGAGAAGCTCGCCGGCCAGACGCTCGTGGCCGTCGTCTTCGCGATCCTCGTGCTGCAGTTCCCCAACTCCAAGAACCGCACCCCCGGGTCGACCCGCATCTCGTTCGTCCGCGATACCGGCATCGACCTCGCCTTTGCCGGCACCCTGCTCGGGCTGATCCTCTTCATCATCTGGGCCAACATCATGATCGCCGGCACGTCCAACGGCGTGAACCTCACCGACGGCCTCGACGGTCTCGCGACCGGCGCGTCGGTGATGGTGTTCGCCGCCTACGTCCTGATCGGCATCTGGCAGGGCAACCAGAACTGCCAGACCACGCCCGGGCTGAAGTGCTACGAGGTGCGTGACTCCAGGGACCTTGCGGTGGTGGCCGCCGCTGCGATGGGGGCCTGCTTCGGGTTCCTCTGGTGGAACGCGTCACCGGCCAAGATCTTCATGGGTGACACCGGTTCGCTCGCGCTCGGTGGCGGTCTGGCCGGCCTGGCCATCACCACCCGCACCGAGCTGCTCATCGTCATCCTCGGCGGTCTCTTCGTCACCATCACCCTGTCGGTGATCATCCAGGTCGGGTCGTTCAAGCTCACCCGCAAACGGGTCTTCCGGATGGCGCCGCTCCAGCACCACTTCGAGCTCTTGGGGTGGAACGAGGTGACGATCGTGATCAGGTTCTGGATCATCGCCGGGCTCTTCGTCGCGCTCGGCCTCGGCCTGTTCTACGCCGAGTGGGTCGTGGGCGCGGCGTGAGCGGTCGGCTCGACGGACTCACCAGCGGCAGCGCCGACTGGAGCGGCATCCGGGTGCTCGTGACCGGGCTCGGGGTGAGCGGCTTCGCGGCCGCCGATGCGCTGCACGAGCGCGGCGCGCGGGTGGTGGCGGTGGACGGTGGCGACCCCGACACCAACGCCGCGCTCGGCGAGCGGGCGCGGATCCTCGACATCCTCGGCGTCGACGTGCGCCTCGGACCGGACCACGTGACCGGTCTGCCGGACGGCGAGACCGACCTCGTCGTCACCTCGCCGGGGTGGCGCCCCGACCAGCCGGTGCTGGTCGCCGCCGCGCAGGCGGGCGTCCCGGTCTGGGGCGAGGTGGAGCTGGCCTGGCGGATGCGCGCCGCCGTGGGCCCGGCCCCCTGGCTCACCATCACCGGCACCAACGGCAAGACCACCACCGTCGAGATGCTCGCCTCGATGCTCAGGGCGGCCGGCCTGCGGGCCACCGCGGCCGGGAACGTCGGGACCCCGATCCTCGAGGCGGTGCTGCACCCCGAGCCCTACGACGTGATCGCGGTGGAGCTGTCCAGCTTCCAGCTGCACTGGTCCGACTCGATCGAGCCGTACGCCTCGGCCTGCCTCAACCTGGCCCCCGACCACGTCGACTGGCACGGCTCCTACGAGGAGTACCAGCGAGCCAAGGGCAAGGTCTACGCCCGCACCAAGGTCGCCTGCGTCTACAACGTGCAGGACCCGATCACCGAGCAGCTGGTGATGGACGCCGAGGTGCAGGAGGGCTGCCGGGCCATCGGCTTCACCCTCGGCACGCCCGGCCTGTCGATGGTCGGCGTGGTCGACGACATCCTGGCCGACCGGGCCTTCGTCGAGCAGCGCAAGACCTCGGCGGCCGAGCTGGCCACCCTCGACGACGTGCGGGGGAGCGCCGCGACGCTGGCCCCCCACAACCTCGCGAACGCCCTGGCCGCCGCTGCCCTGGCCCGGTCGTACGGCGTGGCACCGCTGGCGGTCCGCGACGGCCTGCGCGCCTTCACCCCCGACCCGCACCGCATCGCCGACTGTGGCGAGGTCGACGGGGTGCGCTACGTCGACGACTCCAAGGCGACCAACCCGCACGCGGCGGCCGCCTCGCTGCACGCGTTCGAGCACGTGGTCTGGGTCGCCGGTGGGCTGTTGAAGGGAGCCGAGGTCGACGACCTCGTCCGCGACGCCGCCGAACGGCTGCGCGGCGTGGTCCTCATCGGCGCCGACCGCGCCCGCCTCGCGGAGGCGCTGGCCCGACACGCGCCGGATGTCCCGGTGGTGGACGTCCCGAGCACGGACACTGGGGTCATGGAGACCGTCGTCGCGCACGCCGCGGAGCTCGCCCAGCCGGGCGACGTCGTGCTGCTCGCGCCCGCCGCGGCCTCGATGGACATGTTCCCCGACTACGGTGCCCGGGGCGATGCCTTCGCCGCGGCGGTCGCCCGCCGCGCCGGGTCCACGGGGGAGTAGCCGTGAGCAGCGCCACCGCCGCACCCGCCCGGGCGCGGACCGCGTCGCGCGCCGCGGACGGCTCGACCGACGCACCCGGGCGGTTCGGGGGCTGGTTCCAGCGACTCGACTCCCCGGTGACCAGCTACTACGTCCTGCTCAGCGTCACCGTGGTGCTCGTGGTGATCGGGCTGATCATGGTGCTCTCGGCCTCGTCGGTGAAGTCGCTCGTGCAGACCGACAACGCGACCCCCTACGTGTTCTTCCGCAAGCAGCTGCAGTTCGCGGCGATGGGCGCCGTGGCGATCATCGTTGCGTCCCGCGTCCCGCTGCGGGTCTGGAAGGCGCTGTCCCTGCCGATTCTGGTCGGTGCGCTGTTCCTCCAGCTGCTGGTGTTCACCCCGCTCGGTGTCTCGGTCAACGGCAACCGCAACTGGCTGGCGCTGGGCCCGATCTCGCTGCAGCCCTCGGAGTTCGCCAAGGTCGGGCTCGTCCTGGTGGGGGCCACGGTGCTCACCGCCAAGCGCAAGCTGCTCGGACGGCTGCGCCACGTCATCATCCCGTTCCTGGTCCCCGTGGCTGCCGTGACGATCGGTCTGGTGCTCCTCGGCCACGACCTCGGCACCGTGATGGTGATGGGCGGCATCGTCGCGGCACTGCTGTTCGCGGCCGGGGTGCCGCGCCGGATGTTCGTCTACGGCGGCGCCCTCTTCGGTGCACTGGCCGTGACCATGGTGCTCACCAGCGCCAACCGCCTCCAGCGGTTCGACGTGTGGCTGGGCAAGGACACCAACCCCTACGGCGGTTACCGCCAGACCCTGCACGGCCGCTACGCGCTGGCCGACGGTGGCTGGTGGGGCGTCGGCCTGGGCGCCAGCCGCGAGAAGTGGCAGTGGCTCCCGGAGGCCCACAACGACTTCATCTTCGCGATCCTCGGTGAGGAGCTCGGGCTGCCGGGCACGCTCGTCCTGCTCGGGCTGTTCTGCGCGCTGGCGCTGGTCTGCTACCGGATCGTGCTGCGCACCAACGACACCTTCGTGCGAATCGCGACGGCCGGCGTGATGGCCTGGATCGTCTGCCAGGCCACCATCAACATCGGCGCGGTGATCGGTCTCCTCCCCGTGATCGGCGTGCCGTTGCCGCTGGTGTCCTACGGCGGGTCGTCCCTGATGACCACGATGTTCGCGCTCGGCATGCTGCTCTCGTTCGCGCGGCAGGAACCCGGCTGCCGTGAGGCGCTCTCGGCCAAGCCCTCCGTGGTGCGCCGGTCACTCGCTGTGCTGCCGGGGCGTCGGGGACGTCGCTGATGCCTGCTGACACCCCCTCGTCGGTCCTGCTGGCCGGTGGTGGGACGGCTGGCCACGTCTCGCCCCTGCTCGCACTGGCCGACTGCCTGCGTCGCCGCGACCCCGAGGTCCGGGTCACCGCGCTCGGCACCGAGACCGGGCTCGAGGCGCGCCTCGTCCCGGAGCGGGGCTACCCGCTGCTGACCGTCCCCAAGGTGCCGCTGCCGCGCCGCCCCTCGGCCGACCTGCTGCGCCTGCCCGGCAACCTGCGGGCCGCCGTCGCGGCGGCCGAGCGCGCGATCGACGAGTCCGGCGCCCAGGTGGTCGTCGGGTTCGGTGGCTACGTCTCGACCCCCGCCTACCTCGCCGCCCGACGGCGCCGCGTACCGGTCGTCGTGCACGAGCAGAACGCCCGACCCGGGATCGCCAACCGCCTGGGCGCCCGCATGACGCACTTCGTGGCGACCACCTTCGCCAGCACGAAGCTGGCCCACGCGACCGCCATCGGCATGCCCTTGCGGCGCGAGATCGCCCAGCTCGACCGGGCCGCCACCCGCACCGAAGGACTTGCCCACTTCGGGCTCGACCCGCTGTGGCCCACGGTGCTCGTCACCGGGGGTTCGCTGGGTGCCCAGCGCCTCAACACCGCCTTCGAGGCGCGCGTGCAGGCGTTGCGCGAAGCCGGCGTGCAGGTGCTGCACCTGACCGGTGCCGGCAAGGAGTTCACCGTCCCCGACAGCGCGGGCCCGGGCGCCCCCTACGTCGTGGCGCCCTACGCCGACCGGATGGACCTCGCCTACGCCGCGGCAGACCTCGTCGTCGCCCGGGCCGGCGCCAACACGGTCTGCGAGCTGACCGCCGTCGGGCTGCCGGCCGTCTACGTGCCGCTGCCCATCGGCAACGGTGAGCAGCGGTTCAACGCGGTCGACGTCGTCGCGGCGGGCGGCGGACTCCTGGTGGACGACGCCGCCCTCACGCCTGATTGGATCGACGCCGTCCTCGTGCCGCTGGTCTCCGACCGCGACCGGCTCGACGCGATGGCAGCAGCCTCTGCGTCGACGGGGGAGCGTGGCGCCGACGAGCTGCTTGCCGACCTGGTCGCCGCCGCCTACGCGGAATCCCTTGCGGGGCAACAGAATTCGCGGCCAGGTCAACGATGAACGGCTCGAACGACCGCTTCGACTTCACCGCGCCGGTGCCTCCCCTGGGAGAGCTGGGGGCCGTGCACTTCATCGCCATCGGGGGAGCCGGGATGTCCGGGGTGGCCCGGGTGATGCTGGCGCGTGGGTGCGCGGTGAGCGGGTCGGACGCCAAGCAGTCGCCCGTCCTCGCCGCCCTCGCGGCGGAGGGCGCGGAGGTCCACGTCGGTCACGACGCGGCATACGTGGAGGGCAAGGACACCATCGTGGTGTCCTCCGCGATCCGCGAGTCCAACGTCGAGCTCGCCGCCGCCCGGGCGGCCGGGCTCCGGGTCCTGCACCGCGCGCAGGCGCTGGCCAGCACCATGGCCGACTCGCGTCGCGTCGCGATCGCCGGCGCGAACGGCAAGACCACCACCACGTCGATGCTCACCGTCGCCCTGCAGCACTGCGGCGTCGACCCGTCGTTCGCCGCGGGCGGCGAGCTGGCCAAGCACGGCACCAACGCCCACTGGGGCACCGGCGACGTCTTCGTGGCCGAGGCCGACGAGAGCGACGGCTCGTTCCTCGTCTACCGGCCCGAGGTCGCCGTCGTCACGAACGTCCAACCCGACCACCTCGACTTCTACGGCACCTTCGAGCGCGTCAGGCAGGCGTATGCCGCCTTCGCCGGGAGCATCGTCGAGGGCGGGCTCCTCGTCGCGTGCCAGGACGACGAGGGATCCCGCGAGCTCGCCCAGGCCGCCCGCTCGGCGGGTGCCCGCGTGCTGACCTACGGCTGGTCGCCGGAGTCCGACGTGGTCCTGCGCGACGAGGTGTTCCGGGGCCTCATGGGGCGGGTCACCGTCACCGGGCCGGACGGGGTCGACCGGGTGCTGCGCATCAACATCCCGGGCCGGCACAACCTGCTCAACGCCGCGGCGGCCTACACGGTCGCGGTCGACGGACTGGGTCAGGACCCCACCCGGGTCCTCGACGGGCTGTTCGGGTTCACCGGCACGAGGCGCAGGTTCGAGCCCAAGGGCTCGGCAGCGGGCGTCTCGGTGGTCGACGACTACGCGCACAACCCGGGCAAGGTGGCCGCCGTGGTCGGCACCGGAGCCGACCTGGTCGGTGACGGCCGGCTGGTCGTGGTCTTCCAGCCGCACCTCTACTCCCGCACCCGCGACTTCGCGCGGGAGTTCGCCGTCGCCCTGGCGCCGGCGGACGTGGTCGTCCTCATGGAGGTCTACGCCGCGCGGGAGGACCCGATGCCCGGGGTCTCGTCGCAGCTGGTCGCCGACGCGCTGCGCGAGGTCCGGCCGGACGCCGACGTCACGGTCGTCCCGTCGTGGTCGGCCGTGGCCGGCCACGTGGCCGCGCTGGCGCGTGAGGGCGACCTGGTCCTGACCGTCGGGGCCGGGGACGTGACGATGATCGGCCCGGAGGTCCTGCGGGCCCTCGGTGCGGAGCGCGGTCAGGACGACGGGTCGGCATGAGCCAGCACCCGGGGTCCTCCGGTGCCCCGCGCGCCGTACGCACCGGACTCGCGTCGTCGCGGGCCCGCTTCCAGCGGCGGGCGCACGACGCCCGTCAGCGCCCCCTGCGACTGCTCGGGTATGCCGTGGCCGTCCTGGTCGTGCTCGGGTTGCTCGGGTGGGTGGTCGGCTTCAGCCCGGTGCTGTCGGTGCGCAGCGTCGAGGTGGTCGGCGTCCCCGACTCCGAGGTGAGCGCGATCCGGTCGTTGGCCAAGGTGCCGCTCGGGGTGCCGCTGGCCCGGGTCGACGGCGACGCAGTGGCGGCCCGGGTGGCCGAGCGGGCCACCCTCGCCGACGTGTCGATCGAGCGGTCGTGGCCCAGCACGCTGGTCATCCACGCGAGCCCGCGCCAGCCGTTCCTCGTGGTGAAGAACCCTCAAGGTCAACTACAGGTTGTGGATGAGACCGGGGTCGCGTATGCCCACGTGAGCCGCGCACCGGCCGGCGTGCCGACCGTGAACGCCGCGACCCAGGCGGCCCTGTCACCCGACGCCCTGGCGGCCGCGGTCAGCGTGGTCAAGGTGCTGCCCGCCGCCCTGCAGAAGCGGGTCGACAACGTCACCGTGAGCAGCGCCAACCTGGTCACCCTCAAGGTCGGGCGGACCTCGGTCGTGTGGGGCGGGGTGAACGAGCCGGAGCGCAAGCTGGCGATCATGACGGCGCTGCTCAGGAGCAATCCCAGGCTCATCGACGTGAGCGCCCCGAGCACCCCCGTCACGCGGTGACTGCGCGCTCCACCCGGACCGTCGAGCGGGACCGTCGAGCGGCTCTCCGCGCCCATGCCAGAATGGGGCGTGTGAGGCGGGTGTGACTGGTGTGACTGGTGTGACGGTCCGATCGAACCGGGCCGGGAGAAACCGTGAAATCGGGTGAATCCGTGCTGCGACACGCGGTCGACCTGATTGCCTGCGACCCACCCGACGCATAGCGTCGGCGGCACCGAATCGTGGGTGAGGTGTAACCCTCAACTAGACGTCGAGGCTAGTCCACGACCCCGGAACCCGCACTCGCGCATCGAGATTCGCCAGCCCGGCACCACACCCAGCAGCACACCGAGCACCGCATTCAGGAGAGGCCCACCGTCGTGGCAGCACCGCAGAACTACCTGGCCGTCATCAAGGTCGTCGGCATCGGCGGTGGTGGCGTCAACGCCATCAACCGCATGATCGAGGTCGGCCTCAAGGGCGTCGAATTCATCGCCATCAACACCGATGCCCAGGCGCTGCTGATGAGTGACGCGGACGTCAAGCTCGACGTCGGTCGCGAGCTCACCCGCGGGCTCGGCGCCGGCGCCGACCCCGAGGTCGGCAAGAAGGCCGCCGAGGACCACGCCGAGGAGATCGAGGAGGTCCTCAAGGGGGCCGACATGGTCTTCGTGACCGCCGGCGAGGGTGGTGGCACGGGCACCGGTGGTGCACCGGTCGTCGCCAAGATCGCCAAGGGCCTGGGCGCGCTGACGATCGGTGTCGTGACCCGCCCCTTCACCTTCGAGGGTCGGCGTCGGGCCAACCAGGCCGAGAGCGGGATCGCCAACCTCCGCGAGGAGGTCGACACCCTCATCGTCATCCCCAACGACCGGCTGCTCTCGATCAGCGACCGCACGGTCAGCATGCTCGACGCCTTCCGGTCGGCCGACCAGGTGCTGCTGTCCGGTGTGCAGGGCATCACCGACCTGATCACCACGCCCGGCCTGATCAACCTCGACTTCGCTGACGTGAAGTCGGTCATGCAGGGGGCGGGGTCGGCCCTGATGGGCATCGGCTCCTCGCGCGGCGACGACCGCGCGGTGCAGGCGGCCGAGCTCGCCATCTCCAGCCCGCTGCTCGAGGCCAGCATCGACGGAGCCCACGGTGTGCTGCTGTCGATCCAGGGCGGCAGCGACCTCGGGCTCTTCGAGATCAACGAGGCGGCCCGGCTGGTGCAGGAGGCGGCGCACCCCGAGGCCAACATCATCTTCGGCGCCGTCATCGACGACGCCCTCGGCGACGAGGTGCGGGTGACCGTGATCGCCGCCGGCTTCGACGGTGGTGCCCCGCTCAAGCGCGACAACGACCGGGCCATCGGGCAGATCCAGGGGTCGCAGCGCGCAGCCCAGCCGGCCGCGTCCGCGGCGGCGACGCCGCAGCCGGCCGCCGCAGCTCCCTCGACCCCTGCGCCGCAGGCTGCGCCGCAGCCGCCGGTCGAGCGGCCAGTCGCGCAGGAGGGTCCGGTCACGACGTCCGAGCCCGCTGAGCGAGAGCCGGTCGCCCCGCGCGAGCCGGCCGGTCGACCGCCACGGACCGTCACCTTCGACGAGGGTGACGACCTGGACGTGCCCGACTTCCTGAAGTAGCACGACACACGCAGCCTGGGGACGCCGGACCATCGCGGTCCGGCGCCCCTGTCGTAGGTTGGGCCGGTGTTCTCCTGGCGCCAACAGACCGGTCGAGTGTCCTGGGCCTTCACCGACCGCGAGGGTGGTCGCAGCGTCGGCGAGTTCGACTCGTTCAACCTGGGCGGACACGTCGGGGACGACCCCGAGGCGGTCGAGGCGAACCGCGGCGCCCTGGCCGCCGCAGTGGACGTGCCGCGCGACCACCTCCTGTTCATGCAGCAGTGCCATGGCGCCGACGTCGTGGTGGTCGATGGTCCGTGGGCGCCGGCTGGGCCGCCACCCGCGGACGGTGTCGTGACCGCCACCCCCGGACTGGCCTTGGCCGTGCTGGTCGCCGACTGCACTCCCGTCCTGCTGGCCGACGTCGCGGCGGGTGTCGTCGGCGCGGTGCACGCGGGGCGGCCCGGCATGACCACCGGGATCATCGACGTCGCGGTGGCCAGGATGCGCGAGCTCGGGGCGCGGGAGCTCGCCGCCGTGGTGGGGCCGTCCATCTGCGCGCGGTGCTACGAGGTGCCCGAGGAGCTGCGGGCGGCTGCCGCCGCGGTGGCGCCGGAGTCGTCGGCACGGTCGTGGACCGGCACCCCGGCGATCGACGTCGCCGCCGGCGTCGTCGCGCAGCTGGCCGCGAATGACGTTGCCGTGCACTGGGTTCCGGGCTGTTCTCGGGAGGACGACCGACTGTTCTCCTACCGGCGCGACGGCCGCACCGGACGGTATGCCGGTGTCGTCCTGGCGGGTGCGTCGTGAGCGTCGGGGCGAGCCGCGACGGCCGCCGCGAGGAGCTGGAGCGCCGCCTCGCCAGCGTGCGTGACCGCATCGCCGCCGCGTGCGAGAGCGCGGGACGCAACCCCTCGGAGGTCTCGCTGGTGGCGGTGACGAAGTTCTTCCCGGCCAGCGACGTCGACCTGCTGATGGAGCTCGGAGTCACGGCGATCGGCGAGAACCGCGACCAGGAGGCCTCGGCGAAGGTGGCCGAGCTGCGGGACCGGGCCGGGCTCGAGGTGCACTTCATCGGCCAGCTCCAGAGCAACAAGGTCGGCTCGGTGGTGCGGTATGCCGACGTGGTGCAGTCCGTCGACCGGCCGAAGCTGGTCACGGCGCTCGAGCGGACGGCGGCCTCGCACGGCGTGAGGCCCGGGGTCCTGGTCCAGGTGTCGCTCGACGAGCCGCCTGACCGCGGCGGCGTCGAGCCCGGGGGAGCGGCTGCGCTCGCCGACCTGGTGGCCGAGTGCGAGCACCTCGACCTGCGGGGGGTGATGGCCGTGGCGCCCCTCGGCGGTGACCCGCACCTGGCCTTCGCCCGGCTCCGGGAGGTGGCCCGCGGCATACAGGAGAGGCATCCGACGGCGACCTGGGTGTCGGCGGGCATGAGCGGTGACCTCGAGGCGGCGGTCGCGCACGGCGCGACACACCTGCGTGTCGGGAGCGCAATCCTCGGTTCACGACAGTCACACCGGTAACTTCAGTCCCGAAGTGGACGGTCTGGCACCAGACACCCGCCAGTCACACTGGCACTGACACACACGCACTGAAACCAGAGGGAGCTCGCACATGGCTGGGGCGCTGCGCAAGACGATGGTGTACCTCGGGCTCGCCGAGGACGACGAGCGCTACGACGGGTACGACGACTACGACTACGACGAGCCCGCCCGCCAGGAGGCACCGGCGGAGCGATCGGCCGCCGTGACGCCGCTCCCGCAGCGCACCCCCGTCGCCCGAGTGGTCCGCGACGTGGAGGTGGGTGCCCTCAACCGGATCACCACCATCCACCCGCGCACCTACAACGAGGCCAAGAACATCGGCGAGAGCTTCCGCGACGGGACGCCGGTCATCATGAACCTCTCCGACATGGACGACTCCGACGCCAAGCGCCTCGTCGACTTCGCCGCCGGTCTCGTCTTCGGCCTGCACGGCCAGATCGAGCGGGTCACCTCCAAGGTGTTCCTGCTCTCGCCCTCCCACGTCGAGGTGTCCGCCGAGGAGGGCCCCGCCGCTCCGACCTCGGCGCGAGCCCTTTTCAACCAGAGCTGACCCCACTCCACAGCGCGGCCCGGCCCCCGGCACAGCCACCGCCCAGCGCGCCATGACAGGGTGAGCCCATGCAGCTGTTGGGTCAGAATCCCGTCGCGAGCGTCGTCCGCTTCGCCGTCTTCCTCTTCTTCGTCATCCTGCTCGGCCGCCTGGTCCTCGACTGGGTCCAGGCGTTCGCCCGGGAATGGCGGCCGCGTGGCGCCCTGCTGGTGGTCGCGGAGGTGCTCTACACGATCACGGACCCGCCCCTGAAGGCGCTGTGCCGGGTCATCCCGCCGCTGACGCTCGGAGCCCTGCGCCTCGACCTCGCGTTCCTGGTCCTGTTCTTCGGGACCTCTCTGCTGATGAGCATCCTCTAGGAGTGCCGGCATCCTCTAGGCTGGCCGTTGACCCAGCCTTTGCACGAGACTCTGGGATGCTTGACCCGCATCGCTGTTCGACCTGCACTGCTCATGCCAGCCAACCGAGGTGACTACATGACGCTCACGCCCGAGGACGTCCTCAACAAGAACTTCACGCCGACCCAGTTCAGGCGTGGCTACGACGAGCGGGAGGTCGACGACTTCCTCGACGAGGTCGTGGCCGAGATGCGCCGCATCGTCAAGGAGGGTGACGACCTCCGCGACCAGCTGAACGAGTGCCGCCAGACCAAGGGCATGCCGACGGTCGCCAAGAGCGACCCCAACGCTGCCGCCACCAAGGCCGCGGACGCCAAGGCGGCCCAGGAGGCCGAGGCCAAGGCGCAGCGCGAGGCGCAGGACCGGCTCGCCGCGATCGCCGCCCAGGTGGACGAAGCGGAGAAGGCGGCGCAGGAGCGGATCGCGGCAGCGAACGCCAAGGCCGAGGAGGCAGAGAAGACCGCGCAGGCGCGGGCCGACGAGGCCGAGCAGTCCGCCCAGGGTCGGATCTCCGACACCGAGAAGGGCGCGCAGGAACGCGCGAAGGCGGTCGAGGCGCGGGCCAAGGAGGCCGAGGAGCGCGCCGCCCTCGCGGAGCAGCGGCTGACCGAGGCGCAGCAGCAGGCCGAGGACGTGCAGCGGCAGGTGGCGGAGGCGCGTCAGCAGGCCGAGCAGCATGCGGCAGCCGCCCAGGCCGCCCAGGAGCAGGCAGCTGCAGCCCAGGCCGCCCAGGAGCAGGCCACCGAGGCGGCCCGGACGGCCCAGGAGCAGGCGGCCCAGCACCAGGCGGCGCAGCAGGCGGCCCCGGCCGAGCAGGCGGCGGCGCCGGCCGCGGCCCTCGGAGCCGCGGCGGCCGGCGGTGGCGCCAGCGCGGCGGCCCTGCTCGAGATGGCTCAGCGGCTGCACGACGAGCACGTCGGCCAGGGTGAGTCGACCCGCGACCGCCTCATCTCCGAGGCGCAGGCTCGCCACGACGAGCTGGTGGGCGAGGGGCAGAGCAAGCACGACGAGCTGCTCTCGGTCGGCCAGCAGCGCCACGACGAGCTGATCGCCACCGGCCAGAACCGGCACGACGAGCTGGTCAACGAGGCGACCACGAAGCACGAGCAGATGATCACCGAGGCGCGGGAGCGCTCGACCGGGATGGTCCACGAGGCGCAGCAGAAGAAGGCGCAGATCCTCGAGGAGCTGGCGCGCGAGCGGAACCTGCTCGAGAAGAAGATCGACGAGCTGCGCACCTTCGAGCGCGACTACCGCGCGCGGCTCAAGAACTACATCGAGGAGCAGCTGGCCGACCTCGAGCAGACCGGGATCGAGCCGTCCGAGGGTGGCGACGACCACGGTCAGGACGAGGGCGAGCAGCACTCCGACCAGTAGTCCCCTCGGCCGGACCTGGCAGGAGCATCACGAAGGACGCCCACCGCACTGCGGTGGGCGTCCTTCGTCCGTCCCGGAACCCGTCCTGCTGCAACGGATTCGGCACCGATGGTGTTTTGACGTTGAGTACACGGCGTCCAGCGCTTATCCTCGCCGCACCTGTGAGCGCTCGTCTGGGAGCGCCATGCGACCGAGGGGCCGGGCACACACCATGGTTCAAAAGGCGAGAGCCGCGACGAAGTCTGCACCGGCGAAGAAGGCCGCGCCCGCGAAGAAGGCGGTGCCCGCGAAGAAGGCGGTGCCCGCGAAGAAGGCGGCTCCGGCGAAGAAGGCGGCTCCGGCGAAGAAGGCGGCTCCGGCGAAGAAGGCGGCGCCCGCGAAGAAGGCGGCGCCCGCGAAGAAGGCGGCGCCCGCGAAGAAGGCGGCGCCCGCGAAGAAGGCGGCGCCCGCGAAGAAGGCTGCGCCCGCGAAGAAGGCTGCGCCCGCGAAGAAGGCTGCGCCCGCGAAGAAGGCTGCGCCCGCGAAGAAGGCTGCGCCCGCGAAGAAGGCTGCGCCCGCGAAGAAGGCTGCGCCCGCGAAGAAGGCTGCGCCCGCGAAGAAGGCCGCGCCCGCGAAGAAGGCCGCGCCCGCGAAGAAGGCCGCGCCCGCGAAGAAGGCCGCGCCCGCCAAGAAGGCCGCGCCCGCCAAGAAGACCAGCGCCGCCACCAGGACGGCCCCGCGCTCCTTGCGGGTGCGCGACGACGAGTCGCCGTGGACCGCCAAGGAGCTCCGCGAGATCCGCGCCGAGATCGAGTCCGACGTGGAGCACCTGCGCCAGGAGATCTCGGTGGCCGAGGCCGATCTGGTCGGGCTGATGCGCGACGCCGGTGACGGTGCCGGCGACGACCAGGCGGATGCCGGGGCCAAGACCTTCGAGCGCGAGCAGGAGATCTCGCTGGCCAACAACGCCCGCGAGATGCTCGACCAGAACCTGCACGCCCTCGAGCGCCTCGACGACGGCAGCTACGGCATCTGCGAGTCCTGCGGCAACCCGATCGGCAAACTTCGCCTTCAGGCCGCTCCTCGTGCGACCCTATGCGTGACATGCAAGACGAAGCAGGAGCGCCGCTGATCGCGGCCGACGAGACCCCCGCCGACCCCCGACCCGCACGCGAGCGCCGCGCCCTCTTCGCGCTCATGGTGGGCGCTGCTGTCGTCGCCTACGCCCTCGACCAGGCCACCAAGGCCTGGGCGCTGGCGTCCCTCGAGGTCGGTTCGCCGGTCAACGTGGTCAGCGACCTGATTCGGCTCAACCTGATCCGCAACGCGGGTGCCGCCTTCTCGATCGGCGACAACGCCACCTGGGTGCTGACCGTGATCGCGTTCGGGGTGCTCGCCGTGATCATCCGGACGGCCCGGCGGATCGGCAGCCGTGGGTGGGCCTGGGCGCTGGGGTTGTTGCTGGGCGGTTCGCTCGGCAACCTCACCGACCGGATGACACGCGAGCCCGGACCGGGCCGGGGGCACGTGGTCGACTTCATCGACTACTTCGGCCTCTTCATCGGCAACGTCGCGGACATCGCGATCGTCGGCGCGGCCCTGCTGATCGCCCTGCTGGCGTTGCGCGGGATCGGTGTCGACGGGCGGCGCCCCCACCACGGACGGCACGAGGCCGCCGAATGAGCGACTCCCTGACCAGCGCCCGCACTCTGTTCGTCCCGGACGGGCTCGAGGGCGAGCGGGTCGATGCCGCCCTTGCCCGCCTGTTCGGTGTCTCTCGCACCAAGGCCGCCGACCTCGCCACGGCCGGCGACGTCCAGGTCAACCACAAGCCGGCCGGCAAGTCCGACCGGGTCAGCGCGGGTGACCTCCTCGAGGTCGCGCTGCCGGCCAGTGAGCAGAGCCCCACGCTCAAGGTGATTGCCGAGCCGGTGCCGGGCATGACGATCATCCACGACGACGACGACCTCGTCGTGGTCGACAAGCCGGTGGGGGTCGCCGCCCACCCGAGCGTCGGCTGGACCGGCCCGACGGTCGTGGGCGGGCTGGCCGCGGCCGGCTACCGCATCGCCACCAGTGGGGCGAGCGAACGCCAGGGCATCGTGTCCCGACTCGATGTCGGCACCAGCGGCCTGATGGTCGTCGCGAAGTCGGAGTACGCCTACAGCGTGCTCAAGCAGGCGTTCCGCAGCCGCAGCGTCGACAAGAAGTACCACGCCCTCGTCCAGGGCCTGCCCGACCCGGTCGTCGGCACCATCGACGCACCGATCGGCCGGCACCCCAACCATGACTACAAGTTCGCGGTGATGGAGAAGGGCAAGCCCAGCGTCACCCACTACGAGGTGATCGAGGCCTTCCGGGCCGCCTCCCTGCTCGACATCCACCTCGAGACCGGCCGCACGCACCAGATCCGGGTGCACTTCTCCGCGCTGCACCACCCGTGCGCGGGCGACCTCACGTATGGCGCCGACCCCAGGCTCGCGGCGCGGCTCGGGCTCGAGCGGCAGTGGCTGCACGCCGTCGGGCTCGGCTTCGACCACCCGGGCACCGGCAAGTACGTCACCTTCGAGAGCCCCTACCCGGCCGACCTCGCGCAGGCGCTCGACCGCCTCTGACCGTCGCTGGGACTGCGCCGCGAGTGCGATCACTGAGACCCTGAGTCGTGCGGCTCGGGTCGACCGGTGGCAAGAAGTCCGGGAGTGATGTCAACCCCGGAGGGCCCCTCGCGCGATCTCAGTCTGTGAATGACGTGAGTGGCGAGGTCGCCCAGCGCCGCAGCGGGTTGTCGGACCCGTTCGTGCGCGGAGGGGCCGTGGGCTACGAGGACTTCTACCGCAGGGAGGTCACCGGGCTGGTGGCGCTTGCGCGTGGCCTCTGCCCGCCGGCGATCGCCGAGGACATCGCGCAGGAGGCCATGCTCGTGGCGTACCGACGGTGGCCGTACGTCCGGGACCTGGAGCACCCCGAGGCGTGGGTGCGCCGGACCTGCGCCAACATGGCCGTCTCGCAGTTTCGCCGACGGCTGGCCGAGCTCCGGGCCCTGAGTCGCACGAGGTCGGCTGCTGCAACGGCCACCGGCCCCGAATACGAGGCCTTCTGGGCCCTGGTCCGCACCCTGCCGAGGCGGCAGGCGCAGGTGGTGGCCCTGCACTACCTCTACGACCTCTCCGTGGCCGACGTCGCCGCCACTCTCGAGGTGTCGGAGGGTTCGGTGAAGGTCCACCTGAGCCGGGCGCGCGAGTCGCTGTCGCGGCGGCTGGGTCCGGCAGGGGAGGAGCGGTGATGTCCGTCGACGACCTGGCCCGGACGGCTGCCCAGCAGCTCCGCGCAGCCACTGAGAAGGAGGTCGAACCCATGGCCATGCTGACCGAGCTGCACCACACGAGGTCCCGCCGCAGGATGACGGTCGGTGCGAGCACGCTGATCCTCGCCGTGGCCGTCATCACGGCCGTGGCCTTCTGGGGCCCCGGCCGCGAGAAGGCGCAGCTGCCCGCCGGGACTCCCAGCACCGCTCCCACAGCTCGTGGCGAGGTGCTGCTCCTCCAGACCGGGGGCACAGGCCGGACCCAGGCGTATGGCGGCACGATCGAGCACGTCCCCGTCTCGGGGACGTCGGGGCTGCTCTCCCTGAGCTTCGCACCGGATGGCCAGTCGCTGGCCTACGTGTGGTCGCCGGGTCCCAGGCCCGGTGGGGGACGGTTCAACGGCGAGGTTCGGGTGCTCGACCAGCAGTCGGGCGCGGACCGGGCCCTCGGCCCCTGCCGTTTCCCGTGTCCCGTGACGTGGTCGCCGGACGGCCGGGGCGTGCTCACCTCGGGCGGGGGTGGCCTGCGCCGGTACGACGTCTCGACGGGAAGCTGGACGCAGGTGGCGGTCCCGTCCGGGTGGGTCGTGGACGGGCTGGACGTCAGCGGTGCCGGGAGGGTCGCGATCTCCGGCTCCGTCGAAGGTCAGCCGGCCCTGATGGCGGTCGACCTCGACGGCCGGTCGCCAGAGGTCGTGGCGCGACCCGGCGCGAAGGCGTGGGTGACCGAGCCGCGCTGGTCGCCGGACGGGAGGACGCTGGCCTACGTGCACCGCGCGGCGGCGTTCGACGACATGACCGCCGACGCCGACATCTCGCTCCGGACGGTGTCCTCGGACGGTTCCGGCGACCGTGTGGTCGCCACGCTCGGGCACTGCGTGTGCGGTGGCGTGCTCCCCGGGATGGACTGGTCCCCGGACGGGCACCTCGCCGTCGCCATGTCGGCCGAGCCCTTCCAGGTGTTCACGGTCACCCTGGACGGCACGATGACCGACATCGGGCACCCCGGCGGCGGACCGGTGGCGTGGCGGCCCGCCGGGTGAGGCCGCTGACCGCCCGGACGTGCCCGGGCAGGTGAAGCAGGGTCGGTGTGTCGCGTGGCCAACGGGCCGCGCGGCATACCGTCGGCGTCGCTTCGTTGAGGCGGCGGAAACCCGCCGCGACACGGCTCCCGACACGCCGAGGGGGCGTCGGTGGCGAGGCTTAGGATCGTCCCGATGTCCTCCTCCGCCGCCTCCAGCACGAGCTCCCAGTCCCCGCGTGGTTCGAACAGCACCGACTCGTTCGTCCACCTGCACGTGCACACCGAGTACTCCATGCTCGACGGTGCGGCGCGGATCGGTGACCTGTTCACCAAGGCCGCCGAGATGGGGATGCCGGCGCTCGCGACGACCGACCACGGCTACGTCTTCGGCGCCTACGAGTTCTGGAAGAAGGCGCAGGGCACGGGGGTCAAGCCGATCATCGGCGTGGAGGCCTACGTCACCCCCGGCACGCACCGGACCGACAAGACCCGGGTCAAGTGGGGTGAGGACCACCAGTCCGGTGACGACGTCTCCGGCTCGGGCGCCTACACCCACATGACGCTCCTGGCCCGCAACAACAACGGTCTGCACAACCTGTTCCGGCTCGACTCGCAGGCCAGCCTCGACCAGGTCTACGCGAAGTGGCCCCGCATCGACCGCGAGCTGCTGGGCCAGTACGGCCAGGGGCTGATCGGCACCACGGGCTGCCCCTCGGGCGAGGTGCAGACCCGGCTGCGGCTCGGCCAGTACCGCGAGGCGCTGCAGGCGGCCTCGGACTTCCGCGACATCTTCGGCAAGGACTACTACTTCGCCGAGCTGATGGACCACGGCCTCGACATCGAGCGACGGGTCCAGAAGGACCTGCTGCGGCTGGCCCGCGAGCTCGGCCTCCCGCTGGTCGCGACCAACGACCTGCACTACACGACCCAGGACGACGCGAAGGCGCACTCGGCGCTGCTGTGCGTGCAGTCCGGCTCGACCCTGATGGACCCCAACCGGTTCAAGTTCGATGCCGACGACTTCTACCTCAAGAGCCCGGCCGAGATGCGGCACACCTGGCGCGAGCTGCCGGAGGCCTGTGACAACACGCTGCTGATCGCCGAGATGTGCGACATCTCGTTCACCGAGGACGAGGGCCGCTACATGCCGCGGTTCCCCTGCCCGCCGGGGGAGAACGAGGAGTCCTGGTTCGTCAAGGAGGTCCAGCGGGGTCTGGCCGAGCGGTTCCCGGGCGGGATCCCCGACTACGCCACCCAGCAGGCCAGGTTCGAGACCGACGTCATCGTCTCCAAGGGCTACGCCGGCTACTTCCTCGTCGTCTCCGACTTCATCAACTGGGCCAAGGAGAACCGCATCCGGGTCGGGCCGGGCCGTGGCTCGGGGGCCGGGTCGATGTGTGCCTACGCGATGAAGATCACCGACCTCGACCCGATCCCGCACGGCCTGATCTTCGAGCGGTTCCTCAACCCCGAGCGTCCCTCGCTGCCCGACTTCGACGTCGACTTCGACGAGCGCCGGCGGGGCGAGGTGATCAAGTACGTCACCGACAAGTACGGCGCCGACCGGGTCGCGCAGATCGTCACCTACGGCACGATCAAGGCCAAGCAGGCCGTCAAGGACGCCGCCCGGGTGATGGGCCACCCGTTCGTCGTGGGGGAGCAGCTCACCAAGGCGATGCCGCCCGACGTCATGGGCAAGGGCGTGCCGCTCAGCGAGATCTACAACAAGGAGCACAAGCGCTACAACGAGGGTGGCGACTTCCGGGCCCTGGTCGAGACCGAGCCGCACTTCAAGGAGATCGTCGACACCGCGCTCGGCCTCGAGGGGCTGAAGCGCCAGTGGGGCGTGCACGCGGCCGGTGTCATCATGTCGAGTGAGCCGTTGATCGACGTCATCCCGATCATGCGCCGGCTCCAGGACGGTCAGGTCATCACCCAGTTCGACTACCCGAGCTGCGAGGCGCTCGGCCTGGTCAAGATGGACTTCCTCGGCCTGCGCAACCTCACCATCCTCGACGACGCCATCGACAACGTGCAGGCCAACCGCGGCGAGGACATCGACCTCGACGCGCTGTCCAAGGACATGACCGACAAGGCGACCTTCGACCTGCTGGCCCGCGGTGACACCCTCGGGGTGTTCCAGCTCGACGGTGGCGGCATGCGCACCCTGCTCAAGCTCATGCAGCCCGACAACTTCGAGGACATCTCGGCGGCTCTCGCCCTCTACCGACCCGGGCCGATGGGTGTCAACGCGCACACCAACTTCGCCCTGCGCAAGAACGGCAAGCAGGAGCTCACCCCGCTCGACCCGCAGCTGGCCGGCAAGCTCCAGCAGGAGATGATCGACGCGCTCGACCCGATCCTCGGCACCACCTACGGCCTGGTGATCTACCAGGAGCAGGTGATGGAGATCGCCCAGAAGCTCGCGGGCTACACCCTCGGCAACGCCGACCTGCTGCGCCGGGCGATGGGCAAGAAGAAGAAGGAGGTCCTCGACGCCGAGTACGTCCCCTTCTCCGAGGGGATGAAGGCCAAGGGCTTCAACGAGGCGTCGATCGCGGCCCTGTGGGGCGTGCTGGTGCCGTTCTCCGACTACGCGTTCAACAAGGCGCACACCGCGGCCTACGGGTTGGTCTCCTACTGGACCGGCTACCTCAAGGCCAACTACCCGGCCGAGTACATGGCGGCGCTGCTGACCAGCGTCGGCGACGACAAGGACAAGTCGGCGCTCTACCTCGGCGAGTGCCGGCGGATGGGCATCAAGGTGCTGCCCCCGACGTCAACGACTCGGTGGCCCGGTTCGCGGCCGTGGGCACCGACATCCGGTTCGGCATGCAGGCGATCCGCAACGTCGGCCACAACGTCGTCGAGGCGATCGTGGCCGCCCGCGAGGAGAAGGGCCGGTTCACCTCGTTCAAGGACTTCCTCTCGAAGTGCCCGGCCGTCGTCTGCAACAAGCGCACCATCGAGTCGCTGATCAAGGCCGGCGCGTTCGACGGCCTGCAGGAGTCGCGCCAGGGTCTCTACCGCGTCCACGAGGACTACGTCGACAACTTCGTCGACATCAAGCGCCAGGAGGCGATCGGTCAGGACTCGCTGTTCGGCTCGTTCGGCGACGAGACCGCGGGGGAGTCGGTCGACTTCTCGGTGCTGCCGAGCATCCCGGGCGTCGAGTGGGACAAGAAGACGCTGCTGCAGTTCGAGCGCGAGATGCTCGGGCTCTACGTCTCCGACCACCCGCTCTTCGGTATCGAGCACGTGCTGAGCTCGCACGCCGACACCTCGATCGCGAGCCTGATGGGGGAGGACGGCAAGCCCGAGGGTGCCAACGTCACCATCGCGGGGCTGATCACCGGGCTGCAGGTCAAGCGCACCAAGAAGGGCGACCTCTGGGCGATCGTCACGGTGGAGGACCTCGAGGGTGCCATCGAGTGCCTGTTCTTCCCCAGTGCCTACCTGACCGTCCAGCACGCACTGACGCACGACGCGGTCGTCGTGGTCAAGGGCCGGGTCAACCGGCGTGACGACACCCCGACGATCTTCGCGTCCGACCTCACGCTGCCCGACATCTCCGAGGGGCCGCGCGGGCCGGTCGTCGTCACCATCGACACCAACCGCGCCACCCAGACCAAGGTCGAGGAGCTCAAGTCCGTGCTCTCCTCGCACCCGGGGTCGACCGAGGTGCACGTGCGGCTCAGCCAGCCCGGGCGGTCGGTGCTGATGCGGCTGGAGGACTCCTACCGGGTGAACGCCACCGAGGCGCTGTTCGGTGACCTCAAGGTGATCCTCGGCCCGCGCTGCCTGGCCGGCTGACCCACCACGTAGGGTGCGACCGTGACCACGCCCGAGGCAAACCTGCCCACCCCGCCGCGGGTGGAGCACCGCGACAGCACCCGCGAGCACCACGGCGACGTCGTGGTCGACCCGTTCGAGTGGTTGCGCGACAAGGACGACCCTGCGGTGCGGGCCCACCTCGAGGCCGAGAACGCCTACGCCGAGGCGGTGACGGCCGACCTGCAACCGTTGCGCGACGCCGTCTTCGAGGAGATCCGGTCCCGGACCCAGGAAACCGACCTGTCGGTGCCGGTGGCGAGCGGACCCTGGTGGTACTACTCCCGCAGCTTCGAGGGAAAGCAGTACTCGGTCGAGTGCCGCACGGCCCGGGTGGAGGGGGCGCCGCGCCCGATGCCCGCGCCGGACGTGCCCATCGAGGGGGAGCAGGTCCTGCTCGACGCCAACGCGGAGGCGGACGGCCACGAGTTCTTCTCCCTCGGCGCCCTGACCGTCAGCCCCGACCACCAGTGGCTCGCGTATGCCGTCGACACGGAGGGCGACGAGCGGTTCTCGTTGCGGGTCAAGGACCTGCGCACCGGCGAGCTCGTCGACACCGCGGTCGACCGCATCGGCTACGGCTGCGTGTTCTCCCTCGACGGCCGGTTCGTGTTCTACACCCGGGTCGACGAGACCTGGCGTCCCCACCAGGTCTGGCGGCACGAGGTGGGCGCCCCCACGGAGGACGACGTCCTCGTCCACCAGGAGGACGACGAGCGGTTCTGGATGGGGGTCGGGTCGTCACGCGACGACCGCTGGATCATGATCGGACTGGGCTCGAAGACCACCTCGGAGGTGCGGCTCCTCGACGCCGGCGACCCGACCGGTGAGTTCCGTGTCGTCGCCCCGCGGCGTGAGGGTGTCGAGTACGACGTCGAGCCCGCCGGTGACCGGCTGCTGATCGTGCACAACGCCGACTCGATCGACTCCGACCTGGCCTGGGCGCCGATCGACGCCACGTCCGCCGACCAGTGGCAGCCGATGATGCGCTCCCAACCGGGCGAGCGGTTCCAGGGCATCGACGCCTTCGACGACGTCGCCGTGCTCTCGTTGCGTCGTGAGGGGCTGACCGCCCTGCGGGTGATCCAGCGCGCACCCGGGGAGCCCAGTGGTTTCGGGGAGCACCACGACCTGCGGTTCGACGAACCCGTCTACTCGGTCGGGCTGGGCGACAACCCCGAGAGTGCCACCACGAGGTTGCAGGTGGTCTTCGAGTCGCTGGTCACGCCCAAGACGGTGTTCGACTACGACGTGACGACGCGCGGTTTCGAGCTGCTCAAGCGCCAGCCCGTGCTGGGTGGCTACGACCCGGCACAGTACGAACAGCGCCGTGAGTGGGCGACCGCCGCCGACGGCACCCGGATCCCGATGTCGCTGGTCTTCCCGGTGGGGTCGCAGCCCGACGGCAGCCACCCCGGCCTGCTGTCCGCCTACGGCTCCTACGAGATCTCCTCCGACCCCTACTTCTCGGTCGCCCGGCTCTCGCTGCTCGAGCGCGGCTTCGTCTACGCCATCGCCCACGTCCGTGGCGGCGGCGAGATGGGCCGGTCCTGGTACGACAACGGCAAGCTGGCGTCCAAGACCAACACCTTCACCGACTTCGTCACGTGTGCTGCCCACCTCGTCGACAGCGGCTGGGTGGCCCCGGATCGCCTGGTGGCAGAAGGCGGTTCGGCTGGTGGCCTGCTGATCGGCGCTGCCGTCAACCTGGCCCCGGAGCGGTTCCGGGCCGTGCACGCGGCCGTGCCCTTCGTCGATGCCCTCACCACCATCCTCGACCCGAGCCTGCCGCTGACCGTGGTGGAGTGGGAGGAGTGGGGCAACCCACTCGAGGACGCCGAGGTCTACGCCTACATGAAGTCCTACTCGCCCTACGAGAACGTGCGCGACGCGGCATACCCAGCCGTGCTCGCCACCACCTCGCTCAACGACACTCGCGTGTTCTTCACCGAGCCCGCGAAGTGGGTCGCGCGCCTGCGCGAGCACACGACGAGCGACCCTGCGCAGCGCCCGGTGCTGCTGCGCACCGAGATGGTTGCGGGCCACGGCGGCAAGAGCGGACGGTATGACGCGTGGCGCCAGGTGGCGTGGGAGTGGGCCTTCCTGCTCGACCAGGCCGGCGCGCGGGACAAGGTCGCGGGAAAGGTCCCGGGGAAGATCTCTTCGGATTGAGTGACGTATGACCGCCTCGTACCAAGGGTCTGGGCCATACCCTTTGTCGTAGAGCGAGCGCTTTCGACAACGACGGCGGACAGAGGCGGACTGCGTGGGTGAAGCCCGGACGCGTGAGGCGCGGCGCCTCGCTGCGCACAGCGACTGGTCGGCGACGCCGCTCGGCCCCCGGGCGCTGTGGCCGCCCCAGCTCGAGGCCGCGTGGGAGATCGCGGTCGAGTGCCCGTTGCCGGTCGCGCTGTTGTGTGGGCGGGACTTCACGATGCTCTACAACGACGCCTTCCGTGACCTGCTGGGTGCCAAGCACCCGGCGGCCTTCGGCCAGTCGGCCCGCAAGGTGGTCGCAGAGGTGTGGGACGACCCGAAGGTGGGCGCGCTGTTCGAGCGCGCCTACGCCGAGGCGGAACCCTTCCTCGACGAGGGCGTCGAGCTGCGCCTCGAGCGCGGCCGGCGGGCGACGTCGAACGGTGCCTGGACCGCCGGCGGTGCTGATGACGACGTCGGCTACTACCTGCGCAGCGGCTCGCCCGTCCTGGGTGCGGACGGTGAGGTGCTGGCCGTCCTGCACGTGATCGTCGAGACCACCAGCGCGATCGGCCGGGCCCGCGCGGTCGCCAGGCTGGCCGCCTTGCTGGCGGTGGCGGTCACCGTCGACGACGTGTGCAAGGTGGTGCTGCGCCAGGCAATGGTGGCGTTCGACGGCTTGTCCGTCTCGATGTGCCTCCCGTCGCCATCGCCGTCGTCGTGGCGGATGGCGCGACGGCACCGCATCGAGCAGCTCTCGCCCGACGAGGAGCGGCTGCCCCTCATCTGGTCCGAGCTCGGCGAGGACATGGCGTCGATCATCGCCCAGGCCATCGCTCGGGGAGAGCCCTACCTCTCGGACAACGGCGAGGTCGTGGCGGTCCCGTTCCGGGCCGGCCGTGGCCAGGCGGCGCTGGTGATCCAGCGCGAGGCCGCGCCCGTGCCCCACGACGTGGTCGCGGTGATGGCGCCGTTCCGCGACCTGGTGGGTGACGCGCTCGGTCGGGCGGTCGTCTACGACGCCGAGCGCACCACGGCGGAGCTGCTGCAACGGACCCTGCTGCCGCCGAACCTGCCGCAGTCCGACGCCATCAGCATCGCGGCCCGCTACGAACCGGTCTCCGAGGGCACCGTCGCCGGGGGCGACTTCTACGACTCGTTCTTCCTGCCCGACGGTCGGCTGGCCTTCGTCATCGGCGACGTCGTGGGGCGGGGAGTCATGGCCGCCACGGTGATGGGACAGGTGCGCGCTGCCGTGCGGGGCGCGGCGCTCACCGACAGCGACCCCAGCTCGGTGATGGCTGCCCTCGACCGCGTGGTCTGGGACCTCGATGCGCTGTGGCCGGCGTCGATGCCGCTCGGCACGCAACGCGCCCGACCCGGGATGGCGTTCGGTGGTGAGCTGTTCGTCACGATGCTCTACGGAGCGGTCGACCCCGACAGTGGCGAGATGGTGCTGGCGAGCGCTGGTCATCCGTTGCCGGCACTGCTCTTCGGGCGGGCCTCACGCCAGGACGGTCGCCCGCGCGGCACCCTCGTCGAGATGCCCGTGGGCCCGCCCCTGGGCATCGAGGGCGTGCGCCCGGCCCACCACCTGAGCCTCGAGGTGGGCGACATGCTCGTCGGCTTCACCGACGGTTTGCTGGAACGTCGGGGGGAGGCCCTCGACCAGGGAGAGGCCCGGTTGCTCGAGATCCTTGCCGACCTGCCGCCGGGCAGCCCGCGCAGTGTGGCGCACCACATCATGGATGCGATGCTGCAGAGCTCCGGGCAGGAGGACGACTGCGCGGTCCTCGCGATCGGCCGCTCGCCCGCGGGGCACCGCCGCTCGGCCATCGTGGTGCCGCCCATGCCCGAGTCGGTGCGGGCCGCGCGCGACTGGGCGCGTGAGCAGCTGGCCGAGTGGGAGGTCGACGACGGCGACCAGCACACCATCGTCACCGGGATCTCCGAGCTGATCACCAACGCCGTGCTGCACGCCGGCACCGAGTCCCACCTCACGATGGACCTCGACACCGGGATCGTGGCGGTCACCGTCGCCGACAGCGGCAACCGTGGCGAGCCGCTGCTCACCGGGGCCGACACCATGGCGGTTCGCGGGCGCGGCCTGTCACTCGTGCGGGCCATCGCCGACGCGTTCGGCGCGCACCGCACGTCAGCCGGCACCACCGTGTGGTTCGAGGTCGTGGTGGAGGTCGCCGAGACGGGTGCGCCCGCGGGTGGCTGGACCACCTGAACCCGAGCCGATGCGCGCCAAGTGTCCGACTCGTGGTGGTTGGAACTGGTTGGTCCGCCGTGTCCGCTCAGCCGTTCGGCCATCCCTGGCCGACCAACGAATGAGACGTGCTGCTGCGGCGCGCCATCACCACGAACGGTCCGGCATCGTTCATGCTGCGCGTCAGAACGACGGCAACGACGCCGGTCGATCCAGTGGACGACCGGCCCGGGAACGGAAGGGCCGGATGGGTATGTGGCAGCAGCTGCTCGATCGCTTCGTCCCCCTGATGGACGGTGACGTCTCCGCCCTCGACCAGCGCGACGGTGTCGGCTCCACCGCCCTCACCGCGACGACCGGACCGACGGCCGAGGCGGCCAACGCTCCTGTGGCCGCTCCCTCGTCGCAGGCCTGACGCCGGCCCGTCAGACCTCGCTGCCTCGGCCCACCCGTCGACGGCACCGCCGTTGCGCGGTAGCCGTCCGCCCTGCAGGGTGGTGGGACCGCGGGCCATCCGGGCCCGCCGCGTCCCGGAGTGTGCGAGATGGGCTTCCTCGACCGACTGCTCGGCCGCGAGCCGTTGCAGACCCAGTCACCTGCCCACAGCGGGTATACCGCCGAGTCACCCCCGGCTCGACCGGCACCCGCCGCGCCCGCACCTGTCTCGTCCCCCGTGGCCGGTTCGCGGGCCCCGGCAGGTCAGCCGCCGGCATCCGAGGACGAGCGAGCGATTGCGCGCTACCGCTACCTGTTGCGCACCGCGCCGCCGGAGTCGTTGGAGCAGGTGCATGCCGAGGCGTTCGCCCGGCTGGCTCCCGAACAGCGGCAGCAGGTCCTGGCCGAGCTCTCGGCTGGCCTGCCGGCGGGCGAGGCGGCACCCACCGACGACCCGCAGTCGATGGCGCGGGCGGCCACCCGCGCCGAGCTGCGCCAGCCGGGCTACCTCGAGCAGGCCTTCAGCCGTGGTCGGTTCGCCGGCGGCGCAGGTGCCGGGGGGTTCGGCATGGGCGGGACGATCATGGGCTCGATGATGGGCACCATCGCCGGGGTCGTCATCGGGTCGGCCATCGCCGACGCGCTGTTCGACGGCTACGACAGCTCGCCGGAGGCCGCGGCTGCGGGTGACTCGACTGGTGACGCAGGTGGGGACTCCGGTGACGACGGCTCGGATGACGGCTCCGGAGCCGACGGGTCTGACGCGGGCGACGGCTCGGGCAACGACACCGCTGACGGAGGCTTCGACTCTGGTGGCTTCGACTCCGGCTTCGGCGGTGGCGACTTCGGCGGTGGGGACATGGGCGGTTTCTGAGCCACCCGGCATACCCACGGTGTCTGAGCCACCGGCGTACCCACCGGGGGAGGTGGAGCTCACCGGCGCCCACGCCACAGGACGACGGACAGCACGACCAGCCAGAGCGACCAGGCGAGGTAGCCGACGAAGTTGGTCAGCTCGGCGACCTCGAGACCCAGCTGGATGAGCACGCCCGTCGCGACCAGGACCGCGGCTGACGCGCCGAGCAGGCGCACCCGGCGCGGGAGCTGGCCGAGACCGCGGATGACCAGGAGCGTGAAGGTCGCCGTCAGCGCGTAGCCGACCGTCTCGCCGAGCGCTTCACCCAGCCAGGTGTGCAGCAGCTCGAACCGGTGCAGTGCGTCAGCGGCGCGGTCGGGACGCCGGGCGTCGGAGCTCAGCCCGGGCACGAAGAGCACCCACCTCGACAGGCCGACCACCTGCACGACCGCAGCGGCAACTCCGACGCCGGTGACCCACCGACCGAGCCGCCCGGCCACGAGCCGGCCCAGGGAGACCGCAGTGGGGGCGAGGAGGGCCGCGCTCACGGTCAGGACGAGGAACCACGCGCTGACCGTGGTGGGGTGCTCGCGGTAGCGGTCGAGAATGGTGGCCGTCGGCTCCTTGAGGATGTCGGGGTAGTCGAAGACCGAGCCGAGGGCGGTGAACCCGGCCGTGGCGAGCACTGCCGCGGAAGTCATCGAGACCGCAGCGACAATGCGGTGTCGGCTCCCGTCCGCACGGATCGGGGTGGGTGTGGCGCGGTGCGAGGTGCTCATCGGACGGGCTCCTTCGTGGTGGGTGCGGTGGCGGCGTACCGGGCAGAGGTCGCTGCCAAGGCGTCGGCCAACGGGGTGGCCTGCTGGCCGAGCGTGGTGACGAACTTGGTGTCGTCGACGACCCATGGGTCGGTGAACTGGTAGAGGGTGTGCAGGTACTCGCGCATGACCGGCTGAAAGAGCCCGATCAGGCGGAGGATGGTGGCGCCGGCCGCGAGCAGCCGTGGCCGGTGACCGGCGAGGCCGTAGACGGTGCGCACCACCTCGCGGGTCGTGGGTGCTCCGGAGACCGGGAGGTGCCACACCTCGCCCAGGGCGCGCGGGTCGGACCCGAGCGTGATGAGGGCGCGAGCGACGTCGGGGGTGTAGGAGTAGGAGTGCGGCTGGTCGGGGTCGCCCATTACCTGGGCGCGCTTCCCGGTGCGGGCGGTGCCGAAGACGGTCTCACCGAGGGCTGACCTCGTGGCTCCCGGTCCGAAGTAGTCCGAGGCGCGGCCGATGGCGACCCTGACGCGACCAGCCGCGTGCGCGGCCAACAGCTCGTCGGTCATCGCAGCCCGGGTGACGGCCTTGGCCGAGGTCGGGTTCGCAGGAAGGGTCTCGACGAGGCGGCGGCCTTGGGGCGGGCCGTAGGAGTAGAGGTTCTCCAGCACCACGAGGGTGGCCCCGGCGGCCTCGGCCCCTGCGACCACCCCGCGTTGGAGGGGCGGGAACTCCTCGGCCCATCGCTCGTAGCTGCCGGCGTTGAGGCAGAAGTAGACGACCTGCGCCCCTCGGCAGACGTCGATGGTGAACGCGGGGTCGGTGGCGTCGCCGCCCACGATGGTGGCGCCCTCGATGCGGCCCGCACCGGTGCGGTTCACGGCCACCACCTCGGCACCGTCGGTGACGAGCTGTTCCGTCAGCAGGCGGCCGATCTGACCGGTACCGAACACGACGTGGCGGCTCATGACCGGACCTGCTTCGAGGCGCGGCGCAACGTCACCGGCAGCAGGAGGGTGAGCGCGGCGACGACGACGGCACCGCTCGAGCCGAACACCGTGAAGCGGAGCCCGACCTCGACGCCCACGGCAGTCGTGATCGCCCAGCCGAGCGCCCATGCGCCGGCGAGCAACACCGGCCAGAGCAGCGTCAGGGGTCGCAGTCCAGACCGCCCCAGGACAGTCGCCTGGGCGAGTCCGACAGCTCCGCCGGTGACGGCGCCCTGGACCACGAGTGACCTGGCGTCGGTCGCGTACCCGACCACGGCTGCGCCGAGGACGAGCCCGGTGGCGAAGCCGGTCGCGGTGGCGCCGGCCCAGGGGACGGCTGGGAGCCGGACGTCCCTGACCGCCCATGCCTGCGCGATACCCAGGACGACGCCGTTGAGGAGGCCGCCGAGGAGTGCGGGGACCGGGGCGTCGACCGAGCCGACGAGAAGCCGCGCGGCGAGGCTGCCGAGAGGGAAGGCGGCGAACGTGACCATCCAGCGCGCGATGGAGCGCCACGGGATGGCGGTGGCCGCTGCGGCGGTCACCGGGGTGGACGTGCGGTCAGACATGGTCCCTCCTGGGGGATGGTGCGGGAGTTGGGGCGGTGCGGGACGGTTGGGTGGCGGGCTGGGTCGGCGCTGGCCGGGTGGGTGGCTGCTGCGATGCGAGCCAGGCGGCGAGGAGGCTGCCGGGGTGGTCGACGAGGTGGTCGCGCACGAGCGCCGCGACCCGGTCGTGGTCTCCGCCCAGGTGCGCCGCGGTGATCGCGACGAGTTGACGGTCGCGCGTGCTCCGGGCCAGCCGGGCGGCGGCCGCGAGCAGCTCGTCGGGCGTGCCGGCGGCCGGTCTGGTGAGCGCGGCGACGAGGAGGCTGACCGCGGTGGCCGCGCCCGACATACCCGCCAGTGCGTGGTGGACGGCTGGGAGGTCGCCCGCTACGAGGAGGCGGATGAGGGTGCCGTCGTCGGTGGCCATGCGACCACGGTCGCGCAGGGCGCTGACGACTCGCTGACGCCTACCGCCCGTGGCTGACGACAGCGCACCGGACCTCGCGCACCCGCGGCTGGTGGAGGACACCTGCCGGGTGCGCGCACTACTGTCGCGCCATGCTGGAGGTGTCGGTCCTCGGGCCGGTCGAGGTGCGCCGCGACGGGGCCGAGGTCGCCGTGCCGGCCGGGCGCTCCGCCGACGTGCTGGTCCGACTCGCCCTGGAGGGTGGGCGGGCGGTGCCGGTCGACCGGCTCATCGACGACGTCTGGGACGGCGAGGTCGGCACCGCCCGCAACACGCTCCAGTCGAAGGTGTCGCAGCTGCGCCGCGCCCTGGGCAACCCCGCAGCCCTGACGCTCGGGCCGGCCGGCTACGCCCTGCACGCCGACGTCGTCGACGTGGACGAGGTCGCGGCGCTGGCCGCGCGAGCGTCCGCTGCGGCCCGCGCGGGTGACCACCACGCCTGCGCCGACCTGGCGGACCGCGCGTTGGTGAGGTTCCGGGGGGAGGTGCTGCCCGACGCGGGTCAGGCGGCGTGGGTGGCACCGCACCGCACCCGGCTGGAGGAGCTGCAGCTCGGTCTGGTGGAGGACCAGATGGTCGCGCGCGTGGCGCTCGGCGGTGGGGTCGACACCGTTGCCGAGCTGCGGCGACTGGTCGAGCAGCACCCGCTGCGCGAACGCCTCTGGTCGGCGCTGGTGACGGCGCTCTACCGCAGCGCGCGGCAGGCGGAGGCGCTCGCGACCTACGCGCGGGTGCGCGCCCTCCTCGCCGAGGAGCTCGGCGTCGAGCCGGGTCCGGCGCTGCGACGGCTCGAGGCGCAGATCCTGCACCAGAGTCCCGCGCTGGGCGGTGCGGCCACGCCAGCGCTGCCCACGCCGGGGAACCTGCCGTCGATCGGCTCCGAGCTCGTCGGTCGAAGCACAGATCTCGCTGCCCTCGAGCAGCTCCTGCGCGAGCGTCGTCTCGTGACGGTGACCGGGACCGCCGGCGTCGGCAAGACGCGGACCGCGGTCGAGGCCGGCCGCCGGACGGCCGCACCAGCCGGCGTGTGGCTGGTGCGACTGGACGCCGTGCCGGCGGGAGAGGACGTGACCCGAGCGGTGGCTGAGACGCTGCAGGTCTCGGGCGGTGCGGCGGCCCTGGTCGAACGGCTGTCCTCGCCCGGCACGCTGCTCCTGCTCGACAACTGCGAGCACGTGGTCGACGCGGTGGCCGCCCTGGTGGTCACCCTGCTGGCCGGGGCCCCTGGGCTCCGGGTGCTGGCGACCAGCCAGCTGCCGCTGGGCCTCGACGGTGAGGCCGTGCACGGGCTCGCGCCGCTGTCCGCTGGCGAGGCGGAGTCGTTGTTCGTGGAGCGGGCGATGCAGGTGCGCCCGGGGGCCATCGCGTCGACGGACGGCGGGGACGTGGAACGGCTCTGCGCCGCCCTCGACGGGCTCCCGTTGGCGATCGAGCTGGCGGCGGCCCGCACCCGGTCGCTCTCCGTCGCCGACATCGCGCGGCGGCTCGACGAGCAGCCCCTCGCTCTGCTGCAGGACCCGAACTCCCGCGCCCCGCAACGTCGGCGCGCGCTGGGAGCAGCGATCGGCTGGGCCTACGACCTGCTCTTCCCCGACGACCAGCGTGGGCTGTGGGCCCTGTCCGTCTTCGCCGGCGGTGCCCCGACGGTCGCGGCCGAGCACGTCCTGGCCGCTCTCGACGTGCCCCGCGAGACGACGCTCGACGTGATCGACCGGCTGGTTGAGCGGTCGCTCGTCACCGTCGACACCGATCCACTCGGTGGGGCGCCCCGGCTGCGGCTCCTGGACAGCATCCGGGCCTACGCCTCCGACCGCCTCGCGGCGACGGGCCTCGAGGAGGTGGCCGGGCGGGCGCACGCCGGGTGGTGGGCGGAGGTGGCGGAGCGGTGCGCTCGGGAGGTGCGTGGTCCGGGCCAGTCACGGGTCCTCGACGTCGTGCGTGCCGACCGGGCCAACGTCGACGCGGCGCTCGCCTGGAGCGGGGCGCACGACCCCTTGCTCGGCTTGCGGATCGCCGCCGACCTCGGGTGGGCGTGGGTCGTCCTGGGGGACGGGGTGGCGGGTGCGCAGCGGCTGCGTGACGCCCTGGCAACCGCAGGCTCCGCCGCCGAACCCGGTGCCGCCGTGCGGGCACTGCTCGTCGCGGGCTGGCTCGAGGCCTCGGCAGGCAACGTGGCACAGGCCCAGGACGACCTGGACCGAGCCGCGGATCTTCTGGACGATGCCGACGAGGCGGGTCGGGCGGACCGGCACCGGCACACGGCCTTCCTGCGCATCCAGCAGGGCCGGCCGGTTGAGGTGGTCGCCGAGACGGCGGCGGCACTCGACCTCGACCGGCGCCTCGGCCGCGGCTGGGAGGTCGCGGCCAGCCTGCTGCTCGCGTCGTACGGGTCGATCATGCTTGGCGACACGCGCGCAGCCTCTGCCCGGGCTACCGAGGCGCTCGACCTGCTCTCGCCCCTCGACGACTCGTGGGGGATGGTCCACGCCCGCGGCATGCTCGGCGCGATCGCCCAGGCCGAGCGCCGGTTCGACGACGCGGCGACCGAGCTCGCCGCAGCCGCGGCGGAGTCGGAACGCAATGGCTTCCTCGGTCAGGCCGCCCTGCACCTGACCCGGTTGGGTCGCGTGGAGCAGCAGCGCGGCGACCGGTCGGCCGCCGTCGCCACCCTCGACCGCGCCATCGCCGCAGCCCATCGCGACGGTGACCAGCGGATCGCCGCCACTGCCCGCACCACGCTCGCGCGCGTGCTGCGCAGCCGGGGTGAGCTGCTCCCCGCGCTCGCCCTGCTCCAGCAGAACGAAGCCTGGTATGCCGGGTCTGGCGGCGACGGCGCGCTGCTCACCCAGGCGCTGCTCGCCGCGGTCGCCCGCGAGTCGGGCAGCCCGGGTCCGGACCTGGCTCTCGTCCTCGCGGCGGCGGAGGCGGCCGGCGACGGCGAGGCGCAGCTGGGCGCCTACGACGCGCTCGCCCGTGCCGCCGCCGAGGCCGGGGACCAAGCCGGTGCCGTCGCACTTCTTGCGCGCGCAGACGAGCTGCACGAGGGTCTGCGTCACCTGGTCGACGACGCCGACCGCCCCGACGCCATCGCGGCTCGGGCGGCTCTGCCTGGAGCAGCGTCGCGGCAGGACTGACGCGCGCTCCGGGTTTCCCGACTGGATCCTTGCCGGGTCTGACTCTTCCGTAAGGGTCTGACCTGCACGGATGGCCCTGAGAGCGGCATACTGGCTCCGTGGACGAGGAGCAGGCCGACAGCCACATCGAGCGCCAGCTCGGGGCCCTTCAGAACGAGGCCGCCGACCTGCGCGAGCAGCTGGGGAAGCTGAACGCACGACTCGAGGCTGCAGACTTCGTCAGCGACGAGCGACATGACCGCGCGGTCGTCGAGCGCCGGCGCACCGACCAGCTCGAGGTCAGGGCGGACGCCGGTGACGTCCGCGCCAGCGAGCAGGCGCGACGGTCGGACGACCAAGACCTGCGGATGGACGGCATCCGAGCCGACCTCGACGTCGACCGCGAGATGATCCACGCCCTGCAGGCCGAGGGCCTCGTGCGCGACGGCCAGGTGAAGAACCTCCAGGAGGCGCTGCGAACCGCACGACTCATCGGAGCCGCCATCGGCATCGTCATGGCGAGCACGAAGGTCGACCAGCCGAGCGCCTTCGAGGCGTTGCGACGCGCCAGCATGGACCGGAACCGCAAGCTCCGCGACGTGGCCGAGCAGCTCGTCCTGACCGGCACCCTCGACGACCCGACTGCCTGACCGCGACCGTCCCGCCGGCGGACCGCCCGGCGGGTAACGGTGCGTCCTTTCGCGCGGGCGACCACACTGTGTGGGCCACTTCCGGACTCGTGCGCTCGCGTATCGCCCTGGTTGAGGCAAGTAGGCGACGGCGTCATCCTCAAACAGTCGGGGGTGGCGCCGTCGTTCGACCGCCTCGACGTTCGGTCGAGCTCTTGGCGCCGGCATCCGCCCCACACATGAAGGTGCGTCGCCCTCCCGGGCCTGGTTCTCGTCGTCTCGTCGGTCTGTCCCTGACCTGGACGAAGTACTGGGCACACGGTGCGAGAGCCCGCCGCACCGCCTCTCGGCAGTGCGGCGGGCTCTTCGGCTCGCTCGTTCCTCGCTCACTCAGATGTCGCTGTTTCAGCCATCCGGCCGCATCCGTCCGGGATTGCGACCAGCGTGACACTGCAGCTTGCAGGATGTTGAATCACCTCAACGACGACCCGTGCCCCCATGCGCCCAACCCCGTCACGGGAAGGAGCCCATCATGCCTCGTGAGCTCGATGAGACCTGGCAGCTGCTCGACGACTTCGCAGCGGCGTCACGGCTCCTTCAGTTGGAAACTGAGAGGGGTGGTGCGATGCTCCCCGCGGTGTGCGAGCTGTCACTGAAGTTGGTCGGGGGCGACCACGCATCCATCACCACGGTTCGAGGCGGCAAGTTCGTGACCGCCGCGGCCACGAGCGACGTGCCTGCCAGCGCGGACCAGATCCAGTACGACACGAACCAGGGCCCGTGCCTCGAGGCGATCCGGGACGCGACGATGGTCAGGGTCGAAGACCTGTGCACGGACTCCCGATGGCCCGCGTTCGGTCAGGCGATCGTGGGAACTCTCGGGATGCGCAGCATGCTGTCGCACGTGCTGCCCGTCAGCGACGACGCGATCGGGGCCATCAACGTCTACGCGGCCCGGCCCAACGCCTTCACCAGTGAGCACGAGACCGTGCTGGCCATCTTTGGTGCCACCGCCACCGCGGCCCTGCGTGCGGCACGGGACGGCGGCAAGGCGCAGGAACTCGAGAAGGCTCTACGGACCAGCCGGCGCATCGGCGTCGCGCTCGGGATCCTCATGATCACTCGCGATCTCAGTCTCGACGACGCGTGGGCGCTGCTGTCCAAGACCAGCCAGAACAGGAACGTGAAAATCTCGGTGCTTGTCGAGCAGGTGCTGCAGGAGCGCAGCCTGGAGCTTGACGAGAGCTGAGCTGAAAGACGCCAGAGCCATGACCACCCTCGACACCTACGGGCACCTGTGGCCCGACGCAGACGAGTCCGCCCGCGCCGCCGTTGGTGCAGTGATGGCGGCGCGAGCGGACTCGCTGAGCAAAACCGTGAGTCTTGCGGACTAGATGCGGACCAGGAGCGCATCGCGAACGCAAAACAGCAGGTCAGACGGCCCCTGAGGGTCAGATGTCGAAGTACATCTCAAACTCGTGCGGGTGCGGGCGGAAGCGGATCGGGTCGACCTCGTTCTTGCGCTTCCACTCGATCCAGGTCTCGATCAGGTCCTTGGTGAACACGTCACCCTCGAGCAGGAACTCGTGGTCGGCCTCGAGGGCATCGAGCACCTCGGGCAGCGAACCGGGCACCTGGTCGATCGCGTCGTGCTCCTCCGGCGGCAGCTCGTAGAGGTCCTTGTCCACCGGCTCCGGGGGCTCGATCCGGTTCTTGATGCCGTCGAGCCCGGCCATCAGCATGGCCGAGAACGCGAGGTACGGGTTGGCCGACGGGTCCGGCACGCGGAACTCGACGCGCTTGGCCTTCGGGTTGTCACCGGTGATCGGGATGCGGATGCACGCCGAGCGGTTGCGGGCCGAGTAGACCAGGTTGACCGGCGCCTCGTAGCCCGGGACCAGCCGGTGGTAGGAGTTCACCGTCGGGTTGGTGAAGGCGAGCAGCGCGGGCGCGTGCTTGAGCAGTCCACCGATGTACCAGCGGGCGATGTCGGACAGGCCGCCGTAGCCGCGCTCGTCGTAGAACAGCGGCTCGCCGTCCTTCCACAGCGACTGGTGCGAGTGCATGCCCGAGCCGTTGTCACCGAAGATCGGCTTCGGCATGAAGGTGACGGTCTTGCCACCCTCCCAGGCCACGTTCTTGATGATGTACTTGAACTTCAGCACGTCGTCCGCGGCCTGCTTCAGGGTGTTGAAGCGGTAGTTGATCTCCTGCTGACCGGCGGTGCCGACCTCGTGGTGGGCCCGCTCGACCGACAGCCCGGCCTCCTCGAGGGCCAGCGTCATCTGGTCGCGCATGTCGGCGAAGTGGTCGACCGGGGGCACCGGGAAGTAGCCGCCCTTGTAGCGCGTCTTGTAGCCCTTGTTGCCACCCTCCTCCTCGCGGCCGGTGTTCCACGCGGCCTCGACGGAGTCGATGTAGTAGTAGCTGGCGTTCTGCTTGGTCTCGAAGCGCACGTCGTCGAAGACGTAGAACTCCGCCTCGGCGCCGAAGTAGGCGGTGTCGGCGATCCCGGTCGACTTGAGGTACGCCTCGGCCTTCGCGGCGATGTTGCGCGGGTCGCGCGAGTACTCCTCGCCGGTGAACGGGTCGACGATGGAGAAGTTGAGGATGAGCGTCTTCTCCTTGCGGAACGGGTCCAGGTAGGCGCTCGTCGGGTCCGGGACCAGCTTCATGTCGGACTCGTGGATGGCCTGGAAGCCGCGGATCGACGACCCGTCGAACATCTGGCCTTCCTTGAAGAAGTCAGCGTCGAGGCTCTTGGCCGGCACGTTGAAGTGCTGCATCACGCCGGGCAGGTCACAGAAGCGCACGTCCACGAAGACGACGTCCTCGTCCTTGATGAACTTCAGGACCTCTTCAGCATTGCTGAACAAAACCAACCTCCTGGGGTGGGGCGGGCGAGACCGCCCATGACTCAACTGGTGTCGCCGACGACACTAACGGGTGGGGATTTCTCGGCAATGACCCGAATGTTTCACCGGTGTTACGGCGTGAGAGGCTGGCGGCGTGGTCGACCGCAAGGACATCGGCTCCTGGCTCGAGGGGCCGGGTTCGCGCTCAGGTGCCCTCTCGGCATACCCGGGTGAACGCCTCGGTATGCCGCGCGGCGGGCGAGGTTCGATGGCTCGCTTCGGGCGCCGCCTGGTCGGTGTCCTGATCGACTGGACCGCCTGTCAGCTCATCGCCGCAGCGCTGTTCGACGTGCCGCTGCCGTTCGCCGGCGTGGCGTCCGGCAACGACACCCTCGTGCTGCTGGGGATCTTCGCGCTGGAGCACCTGCTCCTCGTGAGCACCACCGGCTACACGCTCGGCCACCGCGTCGTCGGCCTGCGCGTGCTGTCGATGGACGGGCAGCGTGCGCGGCCGTTCCAGGTGCTGGTGCGCACCGTCCTGCTGTGCCTCTTCCTCCCTGCCATGTTCTGGGACAAGGACGGTCGCAGCCTGCACGACAAGGCGGCCGGGACCCTGATCGTCCGCAGCTGACCCGAAGGCGGCGCGGATCCGCCAGCGCCGGTAGGGGCCTGTCAGCGCCAGCACGGACCCGCTGGCGACGGACAAGGGGAGGTCAGTGACGGAAGACATCCCGGATCCGCCCCGTGGCGTCGCCGAGGATGTCGATGATCTCGCGGCTCTGCTCGCTGGTCAGGCCGTGCCGCTTCCAGGCGCTGCGCGCCTCGGACCTCAGCTCCGCCACGGCCTGCTCGAGGTCGCGGATCGCACTGGGGTCACTGCCTTTCCAGCCGTTCCATGGCTCCTGGCCACCGACGGGGGTCGCGGTCCGACGGGCTTCCTGGGCCGCGGCCCGCAGCTCGGCGCGCAGGTCCTGGGTCTGGCCACGCACCCGGGAGCGCACCTGCTCGGCGAGCTCGCGCACCGACAGGTCGAGGTCGGACTCGAGGCTCGAGAGCTCGTCCTGCCGCGCGTCGACCTCGCGTCGCCCGGAGTCGGTGATCCGGTAGATCGCCTTGCGCCCCTCGTCGGACCGCTCGACCAGGCCCTCCTCCTCGAGCTTCGCGAGCCGCGGGTAGACCGTGCCGGCGCTGGGGGAGTAGAGCCCGTTGAACCGGTGCTCGAGGTCCTGGATCACCTCGTAGCCGTGCCGGGGTCCCTCGTTGAGCAGCGCCAGCAGGTAGAGCCGTAGCTGTCCGTGCGCGAAGACCGGGCTCATGCGGACGCGCCCGTCCCGGCCGAGGCTCGCAGCACGACGACGTTGCCCGACACCGCGTTCGCCTTGAGGCGCAGGCCGCCGTCGCCGTCGGTGAGCCGGGTGCCGGCACTCCACGACTGCTTGTGCATCGTGTGGCCGTCGATGACGACCTGGCCGGAGGCCGTGTTGGCGGTGACGTCGTAACCGCCGTGCGGGGCCCGCACCGTCACGTCTCCCGAGACGGAGGTCGACTTGATCGAGGCGGCGCCGTTGAGCAGGTCGAGGGCGACGTCACCGCTCACCGTGTTGATGCTCACCTCCGGCACCTCGCTCTGCTGCGCGGTCACCGCACCCGACACGGAGTGCACCTTGAGGGCGCCGCGCACGTTGCCGCACTCGACCTCGCCGCTGACCGTGTTGATCGAGACGTCGCCGACGATGTCGTCGAGGGTGATCGATCCCGAGACGGTGTTGGCCTTGGCCCCGGATCGCATCCCGGCCAGCAGGCCGCTCGCGGTCACGGTGCTCACGGACGTCTCCGCGTCCTCGGGGATCGAGATGCTCAGCGCGACCCGGTTGCGCTCGAGCCCGTCGAAGGCCTGGCGCACCCGGTCGAGGATGCGGTTGGAGTCGACACCGTGGGTGATCTTGAGCTTGGAGCCGTCCCAGGTGACCTTGACCGGCATGCCCTCGACCTGGGCGATCTCGACGCGGGCGGTGGGGGAGTCGTTGTGGGTGACCACGTCGACGCGGCCACCGACGACGGCGACACTCAGCCGACGGACCTGCTCACCGGCGCCGCCGACGTCCAGCACCCGGGGGCTGTCGATGGACCATTCCTCGCTCATGGGTTTTCCTCTCGCTCATCACATTCGCGCTATATCGCGTTCTCGGCACTCACGTTATATCGCGTATGGCGGGTTGGCAAGCCCCGCTCCGAGTGGCCCTGCCAGACTGGGCGCCGTGAGCCGCATCGCCCTGTGCACCTGGTCCGACCCGTCCTACGTCGACCCCGAGCCGCCGGCCATCGCCGGCGAGCTGAGGAGCCTGGGGCACGAGGCCGAGGTGGTCGTCTGGCACGATCCGGCGGTCGACTGGGCGACCTTCGACCTCGTCGTCATCCGCTCGACCTGGGACTACTTCGACCGCCTCCAGGAGTTCCTCGACTGGGCCGACCACGTGCACTCCGTGTCACGAATCATCAACAGCCCCAGCGTGATCCGGTGGAACTCGCACAAGGGCTACCTCATCGAGCTGGGGGAGGCCGGCATACCCGTCCTGCCCAGCCTCGCCCTGCCGCGTGGCGCCGGCGACGCAGTCGAACGCATGCTCGCAGCCGGCTGGGGCGAGGTCGTGATCAAGCCGGCCGTCGACGGCGGGGCCAGGGGCGCCCTCAAGGCGCCGGCCGGCTCCTCGGAGGCGGCGACCCACCTGCGCGCACTCGTCGGGGCCGGCGACACCATCGTCCAGCCCTACGCCCCCAGCGTGGCCGCAGGGGAGGTCTCGCTGTTCTTCTTCGCCGGTGGGCTGTCCCACGCCGTCCGCAAGGTGCCCAAGCCGGGGGACTACCGCGTGCAGGCCCTGCACGGAGGCAGCGAGCAGCCGCACACCCCCACGGTGGCCGAGCGCGACGTCGCGACGCGGGCGATGGAGCTTGCGCCGGACGCGCTGGTCTACGCGCGGGTGGACCTGATCGACGTCAACGGCCAGCCCACCCTGATGGAGCTGGAGCTGATCGAGCCGGATCTCTTCCTGCGGGTCGCGCCGGGTTCGGTGGCGCGCTTCGCGGCGGCGGTGGCGGCCCAGGTCGCACCCGTCTGAAGGAGCCCGATGGCGGGTCTCGATCGTTCAAGAGGTCACGGAACGGTCACGAAATGAGAACGCTCCCACGCAGGTCTTGACCGTGCGGGCCATCCGGTCCCACTCTGGCCGGGAGCGCTCCCATGAGGGGGCCCGACGAAAGGTGCAACGGTGCACTCACGCTCTCGCTGGCTGGTACCCGCAGCCGCAATGATCGCCACGGCCGCCCTCACCGCCGCCTGCGGCGGGGACCCCGGCGGCTCCACCTCCTCATCCGGCGAGAAGGTCACGCTGCGGGTGAGCACGTTCGGCAAGTTCGGCTACACGGACCTCTACAAGCAGTACATGAAGGACCACCCCAACGTGACGGTCGTCGAGACCGCGGAGGGTGACCTCGGCAAGTACAACACCCAGCTGATCCAGCGGATCGCCGCCGGCTCGGGGGCCGGTGACGTCGTGGCCATCGAAGAAGGTCAGGTCGTCAACTTCCTGCAGAGCGCTGACAAGTTCGTGAACCTGCAGCAGTACGGCAGCAACGAGCTCAAGGACAACTGGCTGCCCTGGAAGTACGCGAACGCCACCACCGCCGACGGCAAGACCACCATCGGGCTCGGCACCGACGTCGGCGGCCTGGCGATGTGCTACCGCAAGGACCTGTTCGAGAAGGCCGGCCTGCCCACCGACCGCGTCGAGGTCGGCAAGCTCTGGCCGACGTGGGACGACTACATCACGACCGGCCAGAAGTACCAGGCCGGGATCAAGGACGCGAAGTCGCACTTCGTCGACAGCGCCACCAACACCTACAACTCGATCCTCATGCAGTCCGGTGACCACACCTACTTCGACCGCAGCGACGCACTCGTCATCGACAGCAACCCGGCCGTGAAGTCGGCGTGGGACGAGTCGCTCAAGATGGTCGACGCCGGCCTGTCGGCCAAGCTGAAGTCGTTCTCGCCGGAGTGGAACGCCGGGTTCAAGAACGGCTCGTTCGCGACGCTCGCCTGCCCGGCGTGGATGACCGGCTACATCAAGGACCAGGCCGGTGCCGCCAACTCCGGGAAGTGGGACATCACCACCGTCCCCGGCGGCGGTGGCAACTGGGGTGGCTCGTGGCTCGGGGTCCCGACGCAGAGCAAGCACCAGAAGGAGGCCGTCGAGCTGGCCAAGTTCCTCACCACCGGCGACAGCCAGCTCGCGGCGTTCAAGGCCGCCGGCAACCTGCCCTCAAACCCCAAGCTGTACACCGAGGCCGCCCTCAAGGACGCCAAGAACGACTACTTCAACAACGCGCCCGTCGGTGAGCTCTTCGTCGCCGGTGCCGCCAACCTGAAGCCGGTCTACCTCGGCGCCAAGAACCAGCCGGTCCGGGACGCGGTCGAGAACGCGCTGCGGGCGGTCGAAGGTGGACAACGGTCGGCCTCGGCCGGCTGGAACGAGGCCATCTCCGCAGCCCAGAAGGCAGCGAAGTAGACCTCGTGACCACGACCACCGCAGCACCCACGGCGCCACCGGGTCAACGCCCGGCCCGGTGGCGCCGCTGGCTGCGCCGAGCCGACACCCGCCTCTCGCCCTACGCGATGGTGTCGCCGTTCTTCATCCTCTTCGGGGTCTTCGGCCTCTTCCCGCTGCTCTACACGGCCTGGGTCTCGGCCCACGACTGGAGCCTGCTGGGCGGTGACCAGGGCTGGCTCGGGCTGGGCAACTACTCCGAGCTGATGCAGGACAAGGACTTCTGGAACGCGATGCTGAACACCCTCGGGATGTTCGTGGTCGCGACCGTGCCGCAGCTCGTGCTCGCGATGGTGCTCGCCCAGATGCTCAACTCGCGGCTGCGCGGGGCGACCTGGTGGCGGATGGGGATCCTGCTCCCGAACGTCACCTCGGTGGCCGCCGTCGGGATCATCTTCACGATGATGTTCAGCCGAGACTTCGGGCTGTTCAACTGGATCCTCGGTCACGTCGGCCTCGACCCGGTCGACTGGCAGGACCACCGCTGGTCGTCGTGGCTGGCGATCTCGACCATGGTCGACTGGCGCTGGACCGGCTACAACGCGCTCATCCTGCTGGCCGCCCTGCAGTCGGTGCCGACCGAGATCTACGAGGCCGCCCGGATCGACGGCGCGAAGGCCTGGCGGACGTTCTGGTCGATCACCGTGCCGATGCTCCGGCCCACCCTCATCTTCGTGTCGGTCGTCGCCACGATCGGCGGGACCCAGCTGTTCACCGAGCCCCTGCTCTTCAACCCCGGGGCGAACTCGATCGGCGGCGGCACCACCGGCCAGTTCCAGACCGCCGCGATGTACCTGATCCAGCAGGCCTTCACCGGCCAGCGGTTCGGCTACGCGGCCACCATCGCGTGGGTGCTGTTCCTGTTCATCGCCGTCTTCTCGGCCGTCAACGTGCTGCTGCTGCGGCGCATCCGGTCGGCGGAGTGAGGTGACCATGACCCAGGTCCAGCTCCCCGCAGCCGCCACCCCGATCGTGGCACCGCGCCCCGAGCCGGTGAGCCCGCGACGCCGCCGGTCCCTGGCCCGGCTCGCCCAGCAGAGCACCGGTGCCACCCCCGCCAGCAAGCTCGTCTACCTGTGCCTGGCGCTGTCCGTCCTGCTCTCGGCCGGCCCGCTCTACTACATGGTCGTGATGGCCTCGCGGCCCAACAGCGACATCACCTCGGTGCCGCCACCCCTCACCCCGGGCGACCAGCTCGGCACCAACGTCTCGCGGGTCTTCGCCAACCAGGACGTGATGTTCGGGCAGGCCATGGTCAACTCCGCGCTCGTCGCCGGGGTAGCCACCGTGTCGGTCGTTGTACTGTCCGCGCTGGCCGGGTTCGCCTTCGCGAAGCTGCGCTTCCGGGGCCGGAACGCGTTGCTGCTCATCGTGATCGGCACGATGATGGTGCCGGTCCAGCTCGGCCTCGTGCCGCTCTACATGCTGATGGGCAAGCTCGGCCTGGCCGGCACCCTGCCGTCGGCGTTGCTGCCCTTCCTCGTCAGCGGCTTCGGCGTGTTCATGATGCGGCAGTATGCCGCGCAGGCAATCCCGAACGAGCTGATCGAGGCCGCCAGGGTCGACGGGGCCTCGACGTTCCGCATCTTCTTCTCGGTCGTCTTCCCGATCCTGCGGCCGGCCGCGGCGGTGCTCGGGCTGCTCACCTTCATGGAGCGGTGGAACGACTTCCTGTGGCCCTACCTCACCCTCGACGTCGAGCACCCGACCGTGCAGGTCGCGCTGTCCCGGCTCTCGGGTGGCTACTACACCGACCAGGCGCTGGTGATGGCCGGGACCCTGCTCGGGACCCTGCCGCTCGTCATCGTGTTCATCGTGTTCGGCCGCCAGATCATCGGCGGCATCATGCAGGGCGGAGTCAAGGGATGACCATGCCGGACCACCAGGACCTGGGCCACCGGGACCTCCAGAACCAGCCCGACCACGACCACGGCGCGCTCTCGCGCGGCGACTTCCCCCCGGAGTTCACCTGGGGCGTGGCGACGTCGAGCTACCAGATCGAGGGCGCCACCTCCGAGGGCGGCCGCGGACCCTCCATCTGGGACACCTTCTCGGCCACCCCGGGTCGGGTCGTCGACGGGGACAACGGTGACGTCGCCGTCGAGCACTACCGGCGCTACCAGCAGGACGCCGACCTGATGGCCGGGCTCGGGGTCGACGCCTACCGCTTCTCGGTCGCCTGGCCACGGATCCAGCCGACCGGCTCGGGGCCGGTCAACCAGGCGGGAGTCGACTTCTACAGCCGGCTCGTCGACGCACTCCTCGAGCGCGGCATCACGCCGTGGGCGACGCTCTACCACTGGGACCTCCCGCAACCACTCGAGGACCTCGGCGGCTGGCCGAGCCGTGACACGGCATACCGGTTCGCGGAGTATGCCGCGCACGTCGCCGACGCCCTGGGCGACCGGGTGAAGCACTTCATCACCCTCAACGAGCCGTGGTGCTCGGCCTTCCTGGGGTACGGCAGCGGGCGGCACGCGCCGGGCCGCTCCGACGGCGCGGCCGCGCTTGCCGCCGCGCACCACCTCATGCTCGGCCACGGGCTGGCGGTGCAGGCGCTGCGCGAGCGGGTGCCCGACGCGCAGGTGGGGATCACCCTCAACCTCTACCCGGTCACCGGCGCCCATGACGGCCACGGTGTGGACGACGCCGTGCGGCGAATCGACGGACTGTCCAACCGCTGGTTCCTCGACCCGGTGCTGCGTGGCGCCTACCCGAAGGACGTCGTCGAGGACGTCGCCCACATCAGCGACCTGGCGTTCGTGGCGGATGCGGACCTCGAGACGATCAACGCGCCGCTGGACTTCCTGGGGGTGAACTACTACACCCGGCACGTGGTGGCGCCGGGCGCGTTCCCCGGCACCGGGCTCGTCGAGTTCACCGACCGTGGCCTGCCCACGACGGCGATGGGCTGGGAGGTCGACGCCGACGGGCTCTTCGACATCCTCACCCGGGTGACCCGTGACTACGGCGACCTGCCGCTGGTGATGACCGAGAACGGCGCGGCCTTCGACGACGAGGTCGGCGCGGACGGGACCGTGCACGACCCCCGACGCATCGACTTCCTGGCCGGCCACCTGGCCGCGGCGGCCCGCGCCGTGCGGGCCGGGGTGCCGCTCCGCGGCTACTTCGCCTGGTCGTTGATGGACAACTTCGAGTGGGCCGAGGGTTACGCGAAGCGGTTCGGGATCGTGCACGTGGACTTCGACACGCAGGAGCGGACGGTCAAGGACAGCGGACGCTGGTATGCCGCCTTCCTCGCCGGGGACCGCACGCAATACTGAGCGCATGAGGCACAGCTCGTGAGCACCGGCAACGGCGGCCAGCCCACGCTCGAGGAGGTGGCGGCGCGCGCGGGTGTGGGCCGCGGCACCGTCTCACGAGTGGTCAACGGATCACCCCAGGTGTCGGAGCGCACCCGCGTGCGGGTGATGCGGGCGGTCGACGAGCTGGGCTACGTGCCCAACATGGCGGCGCGGGCGCTGGTGACCCGCCGCACCGGTGCCATCGCCCTGGTGATCAGCGAGCCGGAGGAACGGATCTTCGGGGAGCCGTTCTTCGCCGGCGTCGTCCGGGGCATCACCACGGTCGTCGGGGAGGCCTCGCGACAGCTGGTGCTCGCCCTGGTGCAGACCCGTGAGCAGGTCGACCGGCTCGACACCTACCTCACCCCGCAGCACGTCGACGGCGTGCTGATGCTGTCGGCGCACGACGCCGACACCCTGCCCGGACGGATCCAGGGCCGCGGCCTGCCGGTCGTCTTCTGTGGCCGCCCCGGGGGCGCCGGGGAGATGAGCTATGTCGACGTCGACAACACTGGCGGTGCCCGCGAGGCGGTCACCCACCTGGTCGAGAGCGGCCGCGCCGTGGTCGCGCTCATCGCCGGACCCCAGGACATGATCGCCGGCCGGGACCGCCTCGACGGCTACCGGCAGGCGCTGGCCGCCGCGGGTCGCGAGGTGGACGAGTCCCTGGTCGAGGCGGGCGACTTCAGCGAGGCCAGCGGCGCCGCGGCGATGACCGCACTGCTCGCCCGCCGCCCCGACATCGACGCGGTCTTCGCGGCGAGCGACCTGATGGCGCTCGGGGCGCTCCGGGTGCTGCGCGAGGCGGGGCGCAGCGTCCCCGAGGACGTGGCGCTGATCGGTTTCGACGACGGTCCGCTGGCCGCGGTGGCCAACCCGCCACTCACCACGGTGCACCAGCCGATGGAGCAGCTCGGCCGCGAGATGGCGCTGATGCTGCTCGGGCAGATCGGTGCCGGGGGAGTGAGCACCCCTGAGCAGCTCGTGCTCGACACGTCGCTGGTCGAGCGCGCCTCCGGCTGACGAGGTCGTGTGCCTGAGCGCGGTCCCTGGCCCGCGCTCAGGCACACGACCCGACGGGCTCAGCGGCCGCGCATCGCCTTGCGGTCGACGCGGGCGCGCATCGGGTCCATCCCGGCGGGGATCGGCGGACGCAGGCCGCCGAGCGACTTGAGCCGCTTGTTGACCGCAGACACCTCCTCCTTGGTGAGGACCGGCTTCATGCGGGTGATCTTGCTGCCGAGCTTGCGGATCGGCACCTCGTTGTCGCCGTCGCCGACCACGACCGACGTGACGGGCACACCGGGGGCGACGCGCTCGACCTTCTTGCGCTCCTGGGTCAGCAGCTTGCTGCGGCGGGCGTCAGGGCCCTCGCCGATCAGCACGATGCCGGGACGACCGAGGGCGCGGTAGACGAAGGCAGCTCCGGCGACGTCCTCCGGCCGGGTGCCACGCGCACCGTCGACGGCCACCGGCTGCTGGTCGTAGAACCAGCCCCGACGCAGCGCCCCCAGGGCCGCTCCCGCGGCTCCCGGCTGGCCCTCGAGCGAGCGGTAGGCCGCCCGCTCCGCCTTGCGCGACAGGACCAGCGTCGCCGCGAGCAGCCCGAGGGGGACCGACAGGATGAGGGCGTAGACCCAGTGACCCACCAGGAAGCCGATGCTCACGCCGACCGCGATCACCGCGACGAACGCCAGCAGCATCCACCACGGGATCGTCGGGTCCGCCTTGCGCGACGCGGTGAAGACCTGACGGATCTGGGCGAACCGGCCCGGCTCCTTGGGCGTGTCCGACTGCTGCTTTTCCTTGCGGGCCATGAGGGTCAGGATACGGGGTCAGGCGGGGGTGCCCAACACGCCCGGCTTGCGGGCGGCGACCAGCGTCGAGGCCTCCTGGCGGGCCGGGTCGCCGGCGGCGTCGGCGAGGTGCTGGAGGTGCTCGGGGATGTCGCGCCCCCACTGGCGCATGGCCGTGGCCCAGAGGCGGCCGGCGCGGTAGGACGAGCGCACCAGCGGTCCGGCCATCACGCCCTTGAAGCCCATCTCCTGGGCGACGTCGCTCCAGTGCACGAACTCCTCCGGCTTCACCCAGCGGTCGATCGGGTGGTGCAGCTTGGACGGGCGCAGGTACTGGGTGATGGTGAGGATGTCGCAGCCGGCGTCGTGCAGGTCGCGGATCGCCTGCTCGACCTCGTGGTCCTCCTCGCCCATGCCCAGGATCAGGTTGGACTTGGTGACCAGCTCGGCGTCCCGGGCCATCGACAGCACCTTGAGCGACTTGTCGTAGGTGAAGGCCGGGCGGATCTGCTTGAAGATCCGCGGCACGGTCTCGAGGTTGTGCGCGAACACCTCGGGGCGGGCGTCGAAGACCTGGCCCACCAGCTCGGGCTTGGCACCGAAGTCGGGCGGCAGGATCTCGACGCCGGTGTTGGGGTTCTTCTCGTGGATCTGGCGGATCGTCTCGGCGTAGAGCCAGGCCGCGCCGTCGGGCTGGTCGTCGCGGGCGACCCCGGTGACGGTCGAGTAGCGCAGCCCCATCTGGGCCACCGACTCGGCCACCCGTCGCGGCTCGTCGCGGTCGAGGGCCTCAGGGCGGCCGGTCGCGATGTCGCAGAAGTCGCAGCGGCGGGTGCAGACGTCACCGCCGATGAGGAAGGTCGCCTCCCGGTCCTCCCAGCACTCGAAGATGTTGGGACAGCCGGCTTCCTGGCAGACCGTGTGCAGCCCCTCGGTCTTCACCATCGAGTGGAGCTTGGTGTACTCGGGACCCATCTTCGCGGTGGTGCGGATCCACTCGGGCTTGCGCTCGATCGGCGTCTCGGCGTTGCGCGCCTCGACGCGCAGCAGTCGGCGGCCCTCGGGTGCGATGGTCACGAAGACTCCCTTGCCTTCCGTTCGGTGCGCCACCAGCAGCCGGTATGCCGCGGGGCACGGGTGCGCCCGGAGGACACCGGGCGTCCCTCAAGACTACGCCTGTCGCCCCGGCCCTATTCCGCCCCCTCACGTCGGGGGTGGGGGTCAGGCGCTGACGTGACGGCTGTGGAAGAGCACACGGGTCAGCAGGTCGACGGTGGGGCCCACGAGCAGCGACACCAGCAGCGTGCCCGGGCCGACCGCCGCGCCGAGTGCCCAGCCACCGAGCGCGCTGACCGCCTGCAGCACCGTGTAGCTCCACCGGAAAGGCAGCGGCGGGTCGAAGGCGATGGCAGCCCCCTCGGCCGGGCCCGCACCGGTGTGCGAGGCGAGGTAGCCCGCCACCCCCAGGGACACCAGCACGAACGCGATCCCCAGCTCGACGAAGCGAGGTCCGAGTCCCGAGGGAGTGGGCAGCAACGGCGAGACCGCGCTGACCGTGCCGCCGACGACCACGGTCTGCACGATCGTGCCCACGCCGGGTCGCAGCCCCCGGCTCCAGGCGAGGGCGATGAGGAGGATGCCGACGCCACCGTTGACCACCACGAACGGCAGGCCCGACGTCGACGTCAGGCCGGACATCAGCGTCGAGTAGCCGTCCGAGCCCAGCGCCGCGTCGAGCAGCACGGCCACGCCGGCGCCGAGGACGACACAGCCGATGACGAGCTGGGCCAGTCGACGGGGGAGTGCGGCGGGCGTGGGGGACCCGGCAGCATCGCCGGGGTGTCCCGGGCTGCCGACGACCTCCTCCGCGGGCTGGTCAGGCACCGGAGGCGAGGACGTCGCCCAGGTGCTTCTCGGCATACGGGAGCACGTCCTGGACGGTGACCACCCGACCGGCCTCGCGGGTGATCGAGCTGACCCCGGCGTCGTCGATCCCGCAGGCGATGATGTTGTCGGCCCAGGAGAGGTCGGCGTCGCAGTTCAACGCGAACCCGTGCATGGTGACCTGCCGGCTGACCCGCACGCCGATGGCGCCGAGCTTGCGGTCGGGGCCCCGGTCGTCGGCCAGCACCCACACCCCGCTGCGGCCCTCGACCCGCGTCACCTCCACGTCGAACTCGCGACAGGTGCGGATCATCACCTCCTCGAGCCGGCGCACGTGGGCGACGACGTCGATCGGCACGCCGTGCAGGCGCACGATCGGGTAGCCCACGAGCTGTCCCGGACCGTGCCAGGTGATCAGGCCACCCCGGTCCACGTCGATGACCGGTGTGCCGTCGAAGGGTCGCTGGTGCGGTTCGGTGCGCTTGCCCGCGGTGTAGACGGCCCGGTGCTCGAGGAGCAGGACGGTGTCCTCGGCCCCGTCGACGACGGCGGCGTGCACCTCGCGCTGGTGGGCCCAGGCCGCCTCGTAGTCGACGAAGTCGGGGGCGAAGCCCACGTGTTCGAACCGCATGCGGCCAGCGTACGCCCGCCCCCTAGGCTGGCCGGACACACCATCGAGCTTGGGGAGCACTCTGATGCGGTCGCGCTGGGCAGTCAGGTTGGTGGCCCTCGCGGCCCTCCTCGTGTGGCTGGGTCTGGCCGGCGTCGGTGGACCGCTGGTCGGCCGGCTCTCCGAGGTGCAGAAGAACGACAACGCGTCGTTCCTGCCCGCGAAGGCGGAGTCCACCGAGGTGATGCACGAGGTCGCCAGGTTCAGCGACACCGAGTCGCTGCCGTTCATCCTCGTCATGGAGGGTGACGGCAAGGTCGGCCCGGCCCAGCAGGCCGCGGCGCAGAAGTTCGTCGCTGCCCTGCCGGACCGCGAGCTCGACCTGCCCGGCGACCCAGCCCTGTCGAAGTACCTCACCGAGACGCCCCAGGCCGCCATCCCCAGCCAGGACGGCGCCGCCCTGCTACTGGTGGTGCCGATGAACGCGGTGACCTCGGCCGAGACGATCGGGGACACCTCGCCGCTGTTCGCGGCAGCCGACACGCTACGGGCCGCCGCGAAGGCCGACCTCGCCCCGAGCGGCCTCACCACCTACGTGACCGGGCCGGGTGGGGTCACCGCCGACTTCGTCACCGCGTTCGCCGGGATCGACGGCATCCTGCTCGGTGTCGCGCTCGGGGTGGTCTTCATCATCCTGCTGGTCGTCTACCGGAGCCCGATCCTGCCCTTCGCCGTGCTGCTCACTGCGGTCTTCGGCCTGGCTGCTGCCGCCCTCGCGGTCTTCCCGCTGGCGAAGAACGACGTGATCGGGCTGTCCGGGCAGAGCCAGGGCATCCTGTCGATCCTCGTGGTCGGCGCCGCGACCGACTACGCCCTGCTGCTGGTGTCGCGCTACAAGGAGGAGCTGCACGACGAGGCGAGCACCTGGGTGGCGATGAAACGGGCGTGGCGCGGAGCCGTCGAGCCGATCGCCGCCAGCGCCGCCACCGTGATCCTCGGGCTGCTCTGCCTGCTGCTCTCCGACCTCGGCAACACCTCCGGCCTCGGACCGGTCGGGGCCCTGGGCATCGCGGGCGCGCTGGTCTCGGCCCTCACCTTCCTGCCCGCGGTGCTGCTGCTGATCGGCCGGGCGGCGTTCTGGCCAGCCGTCCCCAAGCTCGACCACGTGCACGCCCAGGACAAGATCGGCACGCGGGGACTCTGGGGGCGGGTCGCCGCCCTCGTGGGCAGCCACCCGCGGCGCACCTGGGTCCTCACGCTCACCGCGCTGCTGGCCCTGGCTGCCTTCGTCCCGACCCTCAAGGCCGACGGGATCAGCCAGTCCGACCTCTTCCTCGACAAGGTCGAGTCGGTGACGGGTCAGGAGGTGCTGGCCAAGCACTTCCCGGCCGGCTCCGGCAGCCCGATCCAGGTCGTCGCCCCCGAGGGCAAGACCGACGCGGTGCTCGCCGCCCTCGGGCGCGAGGACGGCGTCAACGACCCGTATGCCGGGGCGGCACCGGGTGCGCCGGCCAAGGTGGTGGACGGCAAGGTGCTCGTGCAGGCCACCCTGACCGAGGCCGCCGACAGCCCCGCGGCCACCGACGTGGTCAAGCGGTTGCGCACCGACCTCGACTCGGTCGGTGACGACGTCCGGGTCGGGGGACAGACCGCGATGAGCCTCGACGTGCTCGACGCCAGCAACCGCGACCTGAGGACGATCATCCCGGCGATCCTGCTGGTGATCTTCGTCGTGCTGGCGCTCCTGCTGCGCTCGCTCGTGGCCCCGCTGCTCCTCGTGGTCGCGAACGTCGTGTCGTTCGGCGCGACGATGGGCGTCGCGGCGATCGCGTTCAACCACGTGTTCGACTTCCCGGGGTCCGATCCGTCGACGCCGCTCTACGGGTTCGTCTTCCTCGTCGCGCTGGGCATCGACTACTCGATCTTCCTCATGACGAGAGTTCGCGAGGAGGCCGCGGAGCAGGGGACCAGACGGGGCATCCTGGTCGGGCTCGCCGTCACGGGAGGCGTGATCACCAGCGCCGGCGTGGTGCTGGCCTCGACCTTCTCCGCGCTCGCGGTGCTGCCGATCCTGTTCCTCGTGCAGATCGCGTTCATCGTGGCGTTCGGCGTGCTGCTCGACACGCTCGTGGTGCGCTCGCTGCTGGTGCCGGCCCTGAGCCACGACATCGGCCGCCGGATCTGGGCCCCCAGCGCCCTGTCCCGCGGCAAGGAGTGAGCGGCGGCACCGAGTGAGCCGCGGCTGCCCGCCTAGGGGTTGGGCAGGCGGCGCGGCTCGATCCGCTCCTCGACGGCCCGATCGCCGTCGCGGGTCACGATGAAGGCGCCCTTGCCGTCCCGCTCACTGACCGCCTCCACGAGCTCGGTGCCGTGGTAGACCAGCCCGACACCGTCGTCGGTGCAGTGCGTCGTGGGCAGGGTGCCGTCGGCCACGAGTCGCTGCACCAGCGGTCGGCGCCGTGCCTCCGAGTCGTAGTGCACGCCGTTGCCGTAGGGCAACAGCCCCAGCCCGTTGGTCACCGCCCGCAGCTCGGGGCCGAACGAGTCCGTCGTGCCCCCGGCATACCAGCAGATCGATCCGGCCGAGACGCCGGACAGCACCACACCGGCCTCCCAGACCCGGCGGAAGACACCGCGCAGGTCGTGGACGTCCCACATCGCCAACAGGCCCGCCACCGACCCGCCGTTGACCCACACGACGTCCTGCTCGAGCAGGTGACCCTCGATGTCGTCGAGGCTCGGCATCGGGAAGAGGTAGAGGTTGGTGAGCTCGAACCCGGCCACCCGTGCCGCGTCGTCCATGTCGGCGGCGAGTGAGCGCTGGTCGCCACAGGCGGTCGGCAGGTGCGTCACCCGAGGTCGGCCGGTCGCCCCCGACAGCTCGACCGCGTGGTGCACCAGGGCGTTGAACTCGAAGGCGGTGCGGTCGGCCGGACGGTAGCCGCCGGAGGTGGCCAGGATGGTGGGCTGGTCTGCAGGCATGCTCCGACTCTAGGGGGGTGCCTGTGGACAACCGGCCGGGTGGTCGGTCGCGGCTGGGCAGACTCGGGGGGTGACCTCCGCCCGCCCGCTGCCACCACCGGTCGTGCCCGGCTACGCGCTGGGTGAGCTGCTCGGGCAGGGATCCGTCGGCACCGTCTGGTCTGCGAACCGTGCGACCGACGGCCGCAGCGTGGCGGTCAAGGTCGTGCCGGTGACCGATCCCGACCGGGTGCACGCGCTGGCCCGCGAGCTCGCGGTGCTGGGTGCGGTGCAGGTCGAAGGCCTCGTGGCGTTCCACGAGGCGGTCGCCCTGGTCGGCGGGGTGCCAGCGGTGGCGCTGGTCCTGGACCACCTGGCCGGCGGCTCGCTGGAGCGTGCCGTCAGGGCCCGCGGTCACCTCAGCGTGGGCGAGTCGGTCACCGTGCTCGCCCCCGTGGCGCGAGCCCTCGCCGGCCTGCACGGGCTCGGAGTGGTGCACGGCGACCTCACGCCCGGCAACGTCCTGCTGGCCAGGACCGGGCAGCCCTACGTCGCCGACCTCGGGGTCGCTCGACTCGCCGGTGAGCTGCCCGGCAGCCTTTGGGGCACACCGGGTTTCGTCGCGCCCGAGGTGCAGGAGCTCGGCCGGCTCAGCACCGCCTCCGACGTGTATGCCGTGGGTGCGCTCGCGTGGTGGTGCGTCACCGGCCGTCCGCCGGAGCCGGCGGCAATGCGACCGCCGCTCGAGGAGCTCGCACCCGGGCTGCCGGCCGCGTGGGCCGAGGTGACGACGCAGTCCCTGCTCGGAGACCCCTCGCTGCGCCCGACGGCGGCCGAGCAGGCGCTCGCCTACTACGACTCGGCCCCCTGTGCGCCGCTGCGGCTGGTGGTCGGCACCGATGAGACCTCCCTGCTCACCCAGCGGCTCCGGCGCCCGGCCGCACCCGCTCCGGTGGCTGCCGAGCCCCGCGGTCACCCGTGGTCGTGGTCGCCGTCGCCGCGGCAGTCCGCCGCCCTCCTGACCCTGACCCTCCTCGTGACCGGCCTGGGATATGGGGGGCTCGTGGCCGCCGACGTGCTGCGACGTCCCGACTGGCTGCGGACGATGGCGCCGTCCGCGTCAGCTCCGACGCCGACTCGGCCCGCCGCCCCGGCACCGTCGAGCTCCACCGCACCGTCGAGCTCCACCGCCCCGTCGAGCTCCACCGCCCCGTCGAGCTCTGCCGCAGCGTCGCGCCCCGCGGATCCGACGGCGGCACCCTCGAGCCCGCCGGCCCGCAGCGCCACCGCGCGTCCGGCCACCGGCGCGGGCGACGCGCTCGCGAGGGACCGCACCGCGCCCGAGCGTGACGCCCGCGGTCTGGTCAGTGCCCTCGCCGAGCTGCGCGCCGACGCGATGACGGACCGCTCGTCAGCGCTCCTCGCGCAGCTGGACGCCCCTGGCTCTGCTGCCCTCGCACAGGATGCGGCACTCCTGGCCGAGCTGACCGCCTCGGGCAGCGCGTGGCAGGGGATCGCGTTCGACGTGGGTCCGGCCCGCACCGTCACCCACACCCCTGCGACGGCGACGGTCGACGCCGCGGTCGGGACGGCGGCATACCGGGTCGTGGAGGCGGGTGGCCGGGTCGTACCGCGACCGGCAGAGCCACGCCGGGTGGTCCGGTTCGAGCTGGTGTGGTCGGACGGACGATGGCGGATCGCGACCATCTCCGACCCGGTGGGCTAGGAGCGCTGTGCGAGCACCCAGCGCAGTGCCGAGGCGACCGTCTGGTCCTGGTGCGCGAAGCCTGACTCGAGCAGCCGCTGCGGCACCGCCCGCTTGCTGGTGAGCACCTCGTCGGAGAACCCGCCCAGCACCAGCTTGATGCCGAAGGCGGGGGCAGGCAGGAGGGCGGGGCGGGAGATCTGCCGTCCGAGCTCGCGGGCGATGTCGACCTGGTGGTCGGGGTGCGGGCCGACGAGGTTGACCGGTCCCTGGATCTCCGGGTGGTCGAGGAGGTGTGCCAGGCCGGCCACCGTGTCGCGCAACGAGATCCACGGCCACCACTGGCGGCCGTTGCCGAGCGGGCCGAGGATGCCGGCCTTGGCGAGCGGGATCATCCGCTCGAGCGCCCCACCGTCGGGAGCGAACACCAGCCCGGTGCGGGGATGGGCCACGGGCAGGCCCGCGTCGCGAGCCGGGTCGGCCGCAGCCTCCCACGCGCGCACGACCTCGCTGAGGAAGCCGGTGCCGGGGGCGGAGTCCTCGGTGAGCACCTCGTCGCCGCGGTCACCGTAGACGCCGACCGCGGCACCGCTGACGAGCCGGACCGCCTGGCCCTGGTCGGCCAGGGTCGCGAGGGTGGTGGCAACGGTCGCCGTGCTGCCGACGCGGGAGGCGAGGATCTGCTGCTGGTAGGACGGCGTCCAGCGCTTGTCACCGACGCCGGCCCCGGCCAGGTTGACCAGCCCGGTGACCCCGGCGAGGTCGGCCGGGTCGAGCCGTCGGGCGGCCGGGTCCCACTGGACCTCGTCGGGCGCCGTCGCGGGGCGCCGCACCAACCGGACCACCTCGTCGCCGCGCTCGCGCAGGAACGCCGACAGCGCGCCGCCGATCAGACCGGAGGCACCGGTGATGGCGACGCGCTGTGGCACGAGCTGCTCCTGCTGGTCCGGCTCGCTCAGAGACCGAGGTCGGACTCGAAGCCGCCGTCCTCGAGCCGGGTCTTCATGGTCGTGAGGAACCGCGCCGCGTCGGCGCCGTCGACGACGCGGTGGTCGTAGGACAGGGCCAGGTAGACCATCGAGCGGACCGCGATGGTCTCGCCGCCCTCGCCGTCGGACACCACGACGGGACGCTTGACCACGGCGCCCGTGCCGAGGATGGCGACGTTGGGCTGGTTGATGATCGGGGTGTCGAAGAGTGCGCCCCGGCTGCCGGTGTTGGTCAGCGTGAACGTGCCGCCGCCCAGCTCGTCGGGCCCGATCTTGTTGGTGCGGGTGCGTTCGGCGAGGTCGGCGATCTTGCGAGCCAAACCGGCGATGTTGAGGTCACCGGCGTCCTTGATGACCGGGACGAGGAGGCCGCGCTCGGTGTCGACGGCGACGCCGAGGTTCTCGGTGCCGTGGTAGGTCACCTCAGTGCCCTCGACGCTGGAGTTCACCGCCGGGTGGGCCTTGAGGGCCTCGACGGCGGCCAGCGCGAAGAACGGCAGGAAGCTGAGCTTGGTGCCTTCGCGCTGCTCGAACTCCGACTTGGCCTTGGCCCGCAGCCGCGCGATCTTCGTGACGTCGACCTCGACCACGGTGGTGAGCTGGGCCGAGACCTGGAGCGACTCGACCATCCGCTTGGCGATCGTCTGGCGCAGCCGCGACATCTTCTCGGTGGTGCCGCGCTTGGGCGACACGGTGGAGGAGCTGCCAGCACTGGTCGGCGCAGCCGGGGCGGACGCAGCGGGAGCCTGCGCCGCGGGGGCCTGGGCCGCCGGAGCGGCGGCTGCTTCCTGGGCAGCCTTCGCCGCATCGAGGACGTCCTGCTTGCGGATGCGGCCACCCACCCCGGTGCCCTTGAGCGACCCGAGGTCGACCGAGTTGTCGGCGGCGAGCTTGCGCACGAGGGGAGTGACGTAGGCCGAGGCGTCGGTGTCGGACGCCGCGGCGGCCGGGGCCGCGGGTGCGGGTGCGGCGGCGGCCGGAGCCGGCGCGGGTGCCTGCTGCTGCGCGGGGGCCTCCTGCTGCGCGGGGGCTTCCTGCTGCGCGGGGGCTTCCTGCTGGGCGGGGGCTTCCTGCTGGGCGGGGGCTTCCTGCTGGGCGGCTTCCTGCTGCGCGGGGGCGGACCCGCCACCCGACCCGCCGATGACGGCGAGGTCGCCGCCGACCGGGACGGTGTCGTCCTCCTGGACGAGGATCTTGGTGAGCGTGCCGGCGAACGGCGACGGGATCTCGGTGTCGACCTTGTCGGTCGAGACCTCGAGCAGCGGCTCGTCGACGGCGACCTCGTCGCCCTCGGCCTTGAGCCAGCGGGTCACGGTGCCCTCGGTGACCGACTCGCCGAGAGCGGGCATCGTCACGGTCTCGCCGCCGGACGCGCCACCGCCGTCACCCTGGCCGCCGTCACCCTGCGAGCCGGACTGCTCGGGCTCGGAGGTCGACTCCTGCGGGGCCTGCTCGGTCGAGGGTGCCTCGGCCGGCGGCGCGTCGGAACCGGCGGACGCCTGCTCCTGGGCGGGCTGCTGCCCAGCATCCTGCTGGCCCTGGTCCTGCTGGCCCTGGTCCTGTTGGCCCCGGTCCTGCTGGTCCTGCTGCTGGCCGCCGTCCTGCTGTGCCGGCTGGTCGTCACCGCCGGAGCCCTCGGCACCGTCGCCGATCACGGCGAGGTCGGCACCCACGGGGACGGTGTCGTCCTCCTGCGCGAGGATCTCCTGGAGCACCCCGGCCACCGGCGAAGGGATCTCGGTGTCGACCTTGTCGGTCGAGACCTCGAGCAGCGGCTCGTCGACCGCGACGGTGTCGCCGACATTCTTCAGCCAGCGCGTCACGGTGCCTTCGGTGACGGACTCACCCAGGGCTGGCATGGTCACGCGTTCAGACATGTGCCTGTCTCTCCTTGTACTCGTGTTCGCTGGCGGTGGTGCGGTCGTTCAGGTGCGGTGGTTCGGATGCGGTGGTTCGGGTGTGGTGGGTCAGCTGTGCGCGTGCAGCGGCTTGCCGGCCAGGGCCAGGTGGGCCTCGCCGAGCGACTCGTTCTGGGTGGGGTGGGCGTGGATCAGCGACGCGACGTCGGACGGCAGCGCCTCCCAGTTGTAGATGAGCTGGGCTTCGCCGACCTGCTCACCCATCCGGGCGCCGATCATGTGGACGCCGACGACCGGGCCGTCCTTCTCGCGGACCAGCTTGACGAAGCCCTGGGTCTGCAGGATCTGGGACTTGCCGTTGCCGCCGAGGTTGTACTCGTAGGTCTCGACCTCGCCGTACTTCTCCTCGGCCTGGGCCTCGGTCAACCCGACGGAGGCGATCTCGGGGTCGCAGTAGGTGACCCGCGGGATCCCGGTCTCGTCGATCACGGCGGGGGACAGACCGGCGATCTCCTCGGCGACGAAGATGCCCTGCGCGAAACCACGGTGCGCGAGCTGGAGGCCCGGCACGATGTCTCCCACGGCATACACACCCTCGACGCCGGTGCGCAGGCGCTCGTCGGTGGTGACGAAGCCCCGGTCGAGCTGCACGCCCGCCTCGGCGTAGCCGAGCCCGTCGGTGACCGGACCGCGGCCGACGGCCACGAGCAGGAGGTCGGCCTCGATGCTGCTGCCGTCCTCGAGGGACACCGAGACGGTGTCGCCGGACTGCGTCGCGCCGGTGAACTTCACGCCGGTCCGGAAGGCGATCTTGCGCTTGCGGAAGGACCGCTCGAGGGTCTTGGAGATGGCTTCGTCCTCGGCGGCCACCAGCCGGGGCAGTGCCTCCACGATGGTGACCTCGGAGCCGAACGAGCGGAAGACCGAGGCGAACTCGACACCGATGACGCCGCCACCGAGCACGACCACGCGCGGGGGCACGAAGTCGAGGGCGAGGGCCTGCTCGGACGTCATCACCCGCCCGCCGATCTCGAGGCCGGGCAGCGAGCGCGGGTAGGAGCCGGTCGCGAGGACGACGTTGCGGCCGCGGAGCCGGCGGCCGCCGACCTCGACGGTGGAGCGGTCGACGAGCCGACCGGCACCCTCGACGAGCTCGATCTTGTGGGCCTTGGCCAGACCCTGGAGGCCCTTGTAGAGACGGGCGATGACGCCGTCCTTGTAGGCGTTGACGCCGGACATGTCGACCGACTCGAAGGTCGACTTGACCCCGAACTGGGCGCCCTCGCGGGCGCTGTCGGCCACCTCCGCGGCGTGCAGCAGCGCCTTGGTCGGGATGCACCCGACGTGGAGGCAGGTGCCTCCGAGCTTGCCCTTCTCGACGAGCGCGACCGTCAGCCCGAGCTCGGCGGCGCGGAACGCACACGCGTAGCCGCCACTGCCTCCTCCGAGGATCACCACGTCGTACGTGGTCTCGTCGGTGGTCTCGGCATCAGCCGACATGCTCGCTCCCTTGCGTCGTGTGCATCGGTCGTGTGCCTCACCCGGGGGTCGCGGCCAGGTCGTGGCCGGCTCGGGATCGACACAGAGCATCTTGTCACTGATTGCACAGCGGGGCGCAAGCAGGTCGACCATCGGTCCAGCGCCGGTGACAGGGCCCGGGGAGGACGCCACCCCGGAGGTCGCGAAGGTGCCGGGAGACCGCCGCGCTCCCCGTATCGTTGCACCATGGCGTGGTGGAGACGGAGCGGCAAGCGCTCCCCGAAGGGTCCCTCGGACGGCCCCAACATGGCGGTCGACCAGCAGGCGGTCCGCCGGCACCTCACCGAGTTCGCGAGCAGCCGGCGCGGCGTCGAGGCCTACGTCGAGCCGCCGACCAACGTCACCGCGACGACCGTCATCCTGATCGCCCACGACGGTGAGTGGACCCGTCGCGCCGCGGGCTCGCGGGACTCGGCGTTCGCCCTCGCCCGCAGCCTCGAGGTCCCCGTCTACGACGTGCTCCAGACCGGCTACCCCAACCGGATGCGCGAGTGGAACTCGCGCCAGCGCAAGAAGCCCTGAGCCACCAGCCCGGGTATGCCGCGTGGTCATCGCGCCGGGTTATCCGCTGGTGCGCGCGGGGTCGGGATGCGAGGGTGGGAGGCACGAACCCGCGGGCCGGACGGCCCGTTCACGTCGAGCAGCAGGAGGCACCATGGCCAAGTCAGGTGACGCCCGGAAGTCCGGGGGACAGGGACCCAGCGAGGACGTGAAGCGCAAGTTCCGCGAGGCCCTCGAGAAGAAGCAGTCGCATGCGGGTCGCGACGTGTCCGACGACTCCGAGCACGGCAAGGTCGACCACGCACAGGCGGCCGCCACGACGGCGACGCAGCAGATGTTCCGGCGCAAGAGCGGCGGCTGAGCGGCCCGATCCAGGTCTGGAGATATATCTGCGAGAGGGGCCCGTCCGGTGTGGACGGGCCCCTCTCGCACGCTGTCTTCCCGACTTCTGGCCACGCGTGCCGGGTCAGCGGCCCCCGGATGGCCGCCGGTGCGGCACCGGTGGCCAGAAGTGCGGCGGTGGGGTCAGCCGGCGTAGCCCTCGACCAGCGAGAGCAGGGTGCCGACCCCGAAGCCGGTGCCGCCCTTCGGGGTGTAGCCCCAGGCCGAGCCCTCGTTGTACGACGGCCCGGCGATGTCGACGTGGGCCCACGGGGTGCCTTCGGGCACGAACTCGCCCAGGAAGATCCCGGCCGTCAGCATGCCGCCCCAGCGCTCGCCCTTGTGGGCCAGGTCGGCGACACCGGAGTCGAGCTGGCTGCGCAGGTCGGCCGGCAGCGGCATCGGCCAGGCGGCCTCGCCCGCGACGTCGGCCGCCGCGCGCACCCGGTCCCGGAAGTCGTCCTGGTTGGCCATGATGCCGGCGACCCGCGCCCCGAGCGCCACCATCTGCGCGCCGGTCAGGGTGGCGATGTCGACGATCGCGTCGGGCTTGGCCTCCCCGGCCAGGCAGATGCCGTCACCGAGGACCATCCGGCCCTCGGCATCGGTGTCGAGGATCTCGACGGTGGTGCCGTTGCGCATCGTGACCACGTCGCTCGGGCGCTGAGCCGTGCCGCTCGGCATGTTCTCGGCCAGGCAGAGGTAGCCGGTGACCTTGACCGGCAGGCCGAGCTCGGCCGCGGCGAACACGGTCGCGGCCACCGCGGCAGCCCCGGCCATGTCGGACTTCATGGTCAGCATGCCGCTGGCCGGCTTGATGTTCAGGCCGCCCGAGTCGAAGGTGATGCCCTTGCCGACGAGGGCGACCGAGCCCTTGGCCTTCGGCGGGTTCCAGGTGAGCGTGACCATGCGCGGCGGGTTGACCGAGCCCTGGCCGACGCCGACGATCCCGCCGAAGCCACCCTTCTGGAGGGCCTTCTCGTCGAGCACCTTGATGGTGACCTTGCTGCTGGCTGCGCCGTTGCGCGCCTTGACCGAGTCGGCGAAGGACTGCGGGAAGAGCTGGTTCGGTGGGGTGTTGACGAGGTCGCGCGCGTAGGCCTTGGCGTCGGCCAGCACCGCGGCGCGGGTGGCGGCCGCCTTGACCGGCTTGAGCCGGGCGTCAGCCGTGACCACGGTGATCGTGCCGACCGGCTTGCCGGCCTTCGCGCTGGGACCGCGCACCCCGGCATACCGGTAGGCCCCGAGGGCGGCCCCCTCGGCGACGGCAGCGACGGACTCCACCCCGGAGGTGGGCAGCGCGAGGGCCACGCGGGTCGCGTTCTTGAGCGAGCGGGTCGCGGCGCCGGCGGCCCGGCGCAGCACCTCGTGGTCGAAGGAGGTGGTGCGGGCGGTGCCCTTGCCGAGGCCGGTCAGGACGACGCGGGCGGCCGCGACGCCGGGGACCCCGGCGATGGTGACGACCTCCTCGGCGGCCCCGGTCGCCTGCAGGGCGCTGAGCTGGGCGGCGACGTGGGCGACAGCCGGACGCGGCAGGCCGTGACCTGCAGCCAGGGCGGCCTTGCCGTCGGTCTCGACCGTGCCGAGCACGAGGGCGTCGGCCTTGAGGTCGTGGGCGGAGCGGTCGGACACGTTGACGGTGGTCACGTAGTCATCCTTCGGGGGGTGGGGGCGGTTGGCCTGCACAGCGCAGGATAGCCGTGCGCGAGGAGCCGGCAGCGGAGGGCGGTAGCGTTCGGCGCATGAGCGACGCAGCCCTGAAGACCTCGCCCCTGCACGACCGGCACGTGGCCCTCGGCGCCAAGATGGCCGACTTCGGTGGCTGGGAGATGCCGATCGAGTACCCGGGTGGCGGCGTGGTCCGCGAGCACACCGCTGTCCGCACCTCCGTCGGCATCTTCGACGTGTCCCACCTGGGCAAGGCCCGGGTCTCGGGGCCGGGGGCACGCGACTTCGTCAACTCCTGCCTGGCCAACGACCTCGGCCGGATCCACGAGGGCAAGGCCCAGTACACCTTGTGCTGCACCGAGTCCGGTGGCGTCGTCGACGACCTCATCGCCTACCTGCGCAGCGACGAGGACGTGTTCCTCATCCCCAACGCCGCCAACACCGCGCAGGTGGTCGAGCTGCTCGCAGCCGCCGCGCCCGAGGGGCTCACGGTCGAGAACCTGCACGAGGGCTATGGCGTCATCGCGGTCCAGGGCACCAAGAGCGACGAGGTGCTCGAGGCGCTCGGCCTGCCCACCGGCCACGAGTACATGTCGTTCGTCGAGACCGACTGGAACGGCCACCCGGTCATCGTCTGCCGCACCGGCTACACCGGTGAGCGCGGTTACGAGCTGGTGCCGGCGTGGGAGGTCTCCGCGCAGCTGTGGGACGCACTGCTCGAGGCGGCCGCGCCGTTCGACGGCCTGCCGTGCGGGCTCGGCGCCCGCGACACCCTGCGCACCGAGATGGGCTACGCGCTGCACGGCAACGAGCTGTCCGTCGACATCAGCCCGGTCCAGGCCCGCGTGGGCTGGGCGGTGGGCTGGAAGAAGGACGCCTTCTGGGGTCGTGAGGCGCTGCTCGCCGAGAAGGCGGCCGGCCCGGCCCGGGTGGCATGGGGTCTGCTCGCGACCGGTCGTGGCATCCCGCGCGCGCACTGCGCCGTGAAGGTGGGCGACGAGGTCGTGGGTGAGGTCACGTCCGGCACGTTCAGCCCGACCCTCAAGAACGGCATCGCGCTCGCGTTGCTGGCGCCCACCGTCGCCGCCGGCGACGAGGTGGTCATCGACGTGCGCGGCCGCGAGGTCCCCGCGACGGTCGTGAAGCCGCCGTTCGTCGAGGTCGACGTCCGCGAGGCCTGACGGCGCGTCGATCGCCACCATCGCCAGGACAGGAGCAGCGGGTATGCCGGGCGACGACTTCCACGGCCACACCTACCTCGCGCGGGTGGAGTGGGACGGCTCGACAGGTGCCGGCTACCGCGCCTACCCGCGGGCCCACACCGCGTGGGCGCCGCCCGCGCCCGAGCCGTTCGACCTGAGTGCCGACCCGCACTTCCGCGGTGACTCGGACCTGCCGAACCCCGAGCAGCTGCTCGTCGTCGCGGCCTCGTCCTGCCAGCTGCTGTCCTTCCTCGCCGTGGCAGCCCGCGGTGGGGTGGACGTCCTTGCCTACCGCGACGAGGCGTTCGGCGAGATGCCCGACGAGCTGGTGCCACAGCGGATCACGCGGATCGTGCTGCGTCCGCGGGTGCAGGTCGCGGCCGGCACCGATCTCGCGGGGGTCGAGCGGATGCTCCACGAGGCCCACGAGCAGTGCTACATCGCCAACTCGCTGACGACCGAGGTCGTGGTCGAGGCCGAGGTGCAGGTCCGACCGGACGCGTGAGCGGGCCGTCGTCGGTGGTGGCCCGTACGGTCGACGGATGAGGTACGGATTCGTGGTCCCCTATGCCGACCCGCGTGAGTTCGCCGAGCTCGCGGCCCTGGGCGAGGAGCGGGGGTGGGACGCGGTCTTCACCTGGGAGAGCCTCTACGGCGAGCACGCCTGGGTCACCCTCGCGGCGGCCGCGATGGCGACCTCGCGGATCCGGCTGGGGACGCTGTTGACCCCGGCGTCGCGACACCGCCCGTGGGACCTCGCGTCGATGGTGGGCTCGGTCGACCGGCTCAGTGGCGGGCGGGTGGTGATGACGGTCGGGCTGGGCGCGCTGCACTCCGGCTGGACGAGGTTCGAGCCCGACGAGGGCCGGGCCACCCGGGCGCGCAAGCTCGACGAGTCGCTCGAGGTCTACCGCGGGTTGCTGTCCGGCGACTCGTCCTACACCTTCGCCGGTGAGTTCTATCCCGTGGGCGCAGCGGGTGGCGAGGCGCCGCCGTCGCCCGTGCCGCCGCCGCAGCGGCCGCACCCGCCGGTCTGGGTGGTCGGGTCCTACGACCCGGCCAGGACGCGGCAGCGCTCGCTGGAGCGGGCGGCCCGCTGGCAGGGTGTGCTGCCGACGGTGCACGTCCCCGACCTGCAGCCCGGGAGTCCCCACCTCACCCTCGACTCGGTGGGCGACGCGCTCGAGGTCTTGCGCGGCCTGCGCGATGTGCAGGGGCTGCCGTGGGAGGGCTACGACGTGGTCATCGAGGGTGACAGCACCGGGGAGTTCGTGAAGTCCGACGGGACGCCGCAGCAGTGGGCCGACCTCGGTGCCACCTGGTGGATCGAGAGCTGGTGGAGCGTGCCGCCGGGGGCCGACGGCCTCGCCGAGATCCGCAGACGGGTGGCGGCCGGACCGCCGCGCTGAGCGAGGCGGTCTCTGGGGGCGCCGTCGCGGCCCAGCGGCAGTCGGCTCAGCGACTGGCGCCACCCAGCGCCGCGGCGACCACCTCGGACACCCGCAGGAGGGGGGCCGGGTGCATGACCTTCGCCGCCTGCGGAGCGAACGCGGGGGAGTCGGCCAGCACCTGCCGGGCCGGCCCGTCGGCGACGACCTCTCCTTCGGCGAGCACGACACACCGGGTGGCGACCTCGGCAGCCAGCTCGACGTCATGGGTCGCGACCACGACGCCGCAGCCCGCGGCGGCCCGCTCGGCGACGAGGGTGACCAGCCTGGCCTTGGTGGCGTAGTCGAGACCACGGGTGGGTTCGTCGAGCAGCACCACCTGGGCCTCGCGGGAGAACACCAGGGCGAGGGCCACTGCCATCCGCTGACCTTCGGAGAGCTCCGCCGGGCGTCGCTCGAGGCCCACGTCGGGGGCGAGACGGCGCAGCAGCCGGGCGCCGGCGCCCGCGGGGAGACGCTGGTCGGTGTCGTGTGCCGAGAGCTGGGCCGCGACGGTGTCGTCGTCGAGCAGGTCGCGAGGGTCCTGGGGTGCCAGTGCCGCCGGGCCGGTCAGGGTGACCCGTCCCGAGGTCGGTGACGGCGAGCCCACGACGGTCGACAGCAGGGTCGACTTCCCGGAGCCGTTGCGTCCCATCAGGGCGACGACCTCACCGCCACCGAGACGGAGGCTGACGCTGCGCAGGGCGACCACCCGATCGCGCACGACACTCAGCCGACGCGCCTCGAGCAGCGGGGCGACGCGGTCTCCGCTCGGGTCGTCAGTCGCCGCGTCGCCGGCCGCCTGAGGGGCCAGCTGCGACGCGGGTGGGACCGACCTGCCCGGCACGGCGAGCGAGTCGCGCAGCGGACGGGCGGCGCGCCTGGCTGCGCGCACCGAGAGGGGCAGCGGGTCCCAGCCCAGCCGCACGCCCAGCTCGACGACCGGCGGGCGCAGCCCGGAGCGGTGCATTGCCTCGCCCGGGGGAAGCGGACCGGTGACCCGACCGGCAGCCACCAGAAGCACCGCGTCGGCGTGGTGCACGACCCGTTCGAGGCGGTGCTCGGCGATGACGACCGTGGTGCCGACGTCGTGGACCAGCCGGTGCAGGATGGCCAGGACCTCCTCTGCCGCAACGGGATCCAGCGCCGAGGTGGGTTCGTCGAGCACCAGCACCCGCGGATCGGCGACGACGGCGACCGCGATCGCCACCCGCTGCTGCTGCCCCCCCGAGAGCTCGGTGACCGGTCGTGCGCGCAGGTCCGCCAGCCCCAGCAGGTCGAGCGTCTCCTCCACCCGACGCTGGCCACCGTGCGGGTCCGCCCCCCGGTCCGGCACCGCCGCCGCCACGACCGACTCGACGGTCCCGGCGGCGAGGTGCCGGGCCGGGTCCTGGCGGACGAACCCCACCTGGCCGGACCGGCCTCCGCCAGGGGCGTGCAGGTCGATGCCGTCGACCACGACCCGACCGTGGAGCGCGACGTCCGGAGGGTCCGCCAGCGGCCGGTCCGCCGGTTGCGCGAGCCCGGCGTCCAGACAGCGCAGCAGCGAGGTCTTGCCCGAGCCGGTCGGCCCGACGACGAGCACCAGCTCGCCCTCGGGCACCGCGAAGGTGACGTCGCGCAGGACCGGCTGCCCGGCATGCGCGAGGGTCACGGCCTCCAGCTCGATCACGGGGGGAACCCTAGAGTGGAGCCATGAGCGATGCCTGGACGTGGACCTACCTCGACGCCGAGGGCGCGGAGCTGATCGGCGAGGGCCTGGTGACCACCGCCTTCCCGTCGCAGTCCGACGCCGAGAACTGGTTCGGGGAGTCGTGGCACGAGCTGACCGACCTCGGGGTGGATGCCGTGAACCTGTTCCACGAGGGCCGCAAGGTGTACGGCCCGATGAGCCTGCGCGCCGCCGAGTAGCCCGACCGTCACGAGCCGGCCACCGCCCTAGACCGCGACCAGGCCGAGGTAGGCGAGGCCGAGGATCCCTCGGTACCCGCCCAGGTAGGCGGCTCGCTGGCGCGCCGCGCGCTGGCGGACCTCGTCGGCGTCCGGGTGGTCGGCGGGGTGCTCGGCCAGCCACCGGGCGTGGCCGGCGAGGTAGCCCGACTCGAACTCGTCCCACTCGCCCTGGTCGGCCTCGCTCACGATGACCGGCGCGAAGCCGCTGCGGGTGGCGATCTCGGCCAGCTCGGCCAGTGACCCGAACTCGTCGAGCCGGCCAGCGAGGGGAGCCGTCGCCTGCGGTGTCGGGGGGCGCGACCAGATCCCCTCGCCGTAGACCACCCGGCCGCCGCGCACGGTGCGCTCACGCAAGGCCGTCAGCGCCGCTTCGTAGGGGATCGGCTGCGGTTCGGCCGACTCGACCTGCCAGATGTGGCTGGCACCGACGCAGATCACCGCGTCGGCAGCCGGTGGTCCGGCGGTGCGTGCGTCCGCGGCGAGGAGCTCGACCCGCTCGGTCAGTCCACGGGCGGCGGCGAGGTCGGTGCCGTGGGCCAGCGACACCTCGTTCGTGTCGACCCCGATCCCGCGGCAGGAGGGGTGCGCGGCGACGGCCTGCAGCAGCAGCTCGGCCCAGCCACAGCCGAGGTCGAGGACGGTCGCGTCGTGCGGCAGGTCGCGGGTGAGGAAGTCGACGAGGCCGTCCGCCCGAGCCTGCGACATCGGGCTCATGAAGGTGAGGTGCTCGTGCGCCGGCGGCAGCGTGAGCGGCATCGTCAGCTGGGGAACTCGCCGCGCTTGACCAGCACGCGGGGCATCCGCGAGCGGCGGATCTGGAAGCCACGCATCACCGCGTACATCGCGAGCCCGCGGCCGACCTTCGCCTCGCCGAACTTCGCGACGAGCTTGGCCTTGAGACGTCGCCACATGAGGAAGCCGTCGACGGCCGCCGCGAGCAGCAGCCCGTAGACACCGATCGAGACCGCGGCGAAGACCGCCGGGATCCGGATGAACGACAGGGCCAGGACGATGATCATCACCGGCAGCATGAACTCGCCGAAGTTCCAGCGGGCGTCCACGTAGTCGCGGATGTAGCGGCGCACCGGACCCTTGTCGCGCGCCGGCAAGTGGGCGTCGTCGCCGGTCGCCATCGCGGCGCGTTGCTTCAGCTGGAGCTCGCGGCGCTTTTCGCGGTCGAGGCCACGCGCGGCCTTGCGGTCGGTCACGACGAGGGGGCGGCGGTTGGCGGCCTCCTGGTCCTTGCGCTTGGGCGTCGGCCGGTTCTTGGCACCCTCGCGGGGGCAGGCGTGACCGTGGCGGCCTGCTGCTCGTTCAGGGTCTTGTTGCGTCCAAACACAGGGTCACTGTATGCCGCCGTGGCCGCTTCCCCCGCATCCGCACCTGGCTCGACGGGGTGGGGTCGGGTCAGGGCAGCCAGCGCCAGGACGCGCCGTCGGCGTCGTCGTCCCACCAGGTCGGGCCGGGCAGCGTGTGGGCGACGGCCCCACCGAGGGTGACCACCTCGGTGCACGGTCCGTCGACCAGCACCTGCACCCCGGCGGACGGTGCCTCGACCGACTCGCGGGTCTCGCCGACCTCGACCACGACCCGTCCGTCGTCGTACGACACGGTGAGCACGGTGGCCCCGCCTGCGCGGGCGCGAAATGGCGCGACGGCGAGGTCGGACGGTTCGGCGAGCGCGGCGTTCGACCCGTCCCTGCGTGACCGGGCCGCGGTCGTGACCGCGGGGTGCAGGCGCAGCACGAGCCGGTCGCCGTTGCGACCGAGTCGGTGCGGCACGCTCAGGGCGCCGGCCCGCACCGCCTCGTCGTCGTGCAGCCCCCGGAGCCAGAAGACCAGGCCAGGCTCGCCCTCGGCGTCGACGAACGAGGCCGGGGCGTAGTAGCCGGATCCGGCGGTGAGCTGCTGCCACTGCGCCGGCGCCAGCACGGTCGGGTCCGGACCCGCCGGCGCAGCCGCGACGTGGTGGAGCAGGCCGTCGTGCCAGGCCGAGACGACCAGGTGGCGGCGGCCCCCGACCTCGACCAGCTGTGGGCACTCCCAGAGGCTGCCGGTCCAGACCGGGTCGACTTGCGACGAGGGGCGGGACGCGGCCAGTCCCTCGTAGGTCCACCGGGACAGGTCGGGTGACGACCAGGTGGCGACCGCCGCGACGGCGTGGTCGAGGGAGAGGCCGACCAACATCCGCCAGCCGCCCGGCTCCGCCACGACGAACGGGTCCCGGAACGCGGTCACGCCCAGCCCGCGCGGGGTCTCGGCGACCACCTCGCCCTTGGTCCACGGGCCGTCGAGGGTGGGGGAGTCGGCCCAGCGGACCCGGCCCAGCTGCTGGTCCGCCGCGTCGACCGAGGTGTAGAAGATCCGCCAGCCGCCCGGGTGCCGGACCAGCGAGCCCGACCAGACCCCGTCGTCGCCGTCGCCGGGGGCCAGGGCGACGTCGAGCTCGCGCCAGTGCAGCAGGTCGTCGGACACCGCATGGCCCCAGTGGCACCCGGTCCGCCACTGGGTGGAGTCCGGCACGTACTGGAAGAACAGGTGGTAGCGGCTGCCGTCCCAGGTCGGCGCCAGCGGGTCGTTGACCCAACCGCGCTCGGCCGTGAGGTGCACCGCCGGGCGTCTCGCCGCGGCACGCCGACGTTCCTCGTCACCCTGCACGCGGCCAGCCTAGGTGCGCCGCCCGGGACGGCGCGTCGGCACGAGCCGTTAGGCTCCCGAGCGTGACTGACGACGTGCTGACCGACGACCAGATCTCCGCCCTGCGCTCCACCGTTGCGGGTCTCATGCCCGGCCTGCGCGCCGACCTCGAGGACCTCACCCGGATCCCCAGCGTGAGCCTCGACGCGTTCGACCAGGCGCACGTCGAGGCCAGCGCCGAGGCCACCGCGGCGCTGCTGCGAGCCGAGGGGCTCGAGGTCGAGATCGTCCGCGAGGGCGGGCGTCCCGCGGTGATCGGTCACGTCGACGGGCCGGCCGGAGCGCCGACCGTGATGCTCTACGCGCACCACGACGTGCAGCCGCCCGGTGACGACAACGACTGGGACAGCCCGCCGTTCGAGCCCACCGAGCGCGACGGCCGGCTCTACGGGCGCGGCGCCGCCGACGACAAGGCCGGGATCATGGCCCACCTCGCGGCCCTGCGCGCGCATGCCGGCGCCCTGCCGGTCGGCGTCACGGTGTTCGTCGAGGGCGAGGAGGAGATCGGCTCCGACTCACTGCCCACCCTCCTCGAGAAGCACGGTGAGAAGCTGCGCGCGGATGCGATCGTGCTCGCCGACTCGACCAACTGGGCGATCGGCGAGCCGGCACTGACCACCACCCTGCGCGGCCTGATCCGCGTCGTCGTGACCGTCACGACGCTCGACCACGGCGTCCACTCGGGCATGTTCGGTGGCGCCGTCCCCGATGCCCTCACAGCACTCTGCCGGGTGCTCGCCACGCTCCACGACGAGGCCGGTGACGTTGCCATCGCCGGGCTGAAGTCGGGCAGTGCGAGCGACCTCGACTTCGACGAGGCCCGCCTCCGCGAGGAGTCCGGCCTGCTGGACGGGGTCGAGGTGATCGGCACCGGCAGCCTGCTCGACCGGATCTGGGCCAAGCCCACCGCCACCGTCATCGGCATCGACGCGCCCTCGGTGGCCAAGTCCTCCAACACCCTCGTGCCCACCGCCAGTGCCAAGGTCTCGATCCGCCTCGCCCCCGACGAGGCGCCGATGGACGCGTATGCCGCGGTGCAGCGCCACATCGCCGCCCACGTCCCGTGGGGCGCCAGGGTCGAGGTGCACCTGGACGACCAGGGCGCGGGCTTCGCCGCCGACGCGGACGGCCCGGTCTACGACCAGGCCCGGGCCGCGTTCACCGACGCCTGGGGTGTCGAGCCGGTCGACATCGGCGTGGGCGGGTCGATCCCGTTCGTCGCGTCGTTCGCCGAGAAGTTCCCCGACGCCGCGATCCTGGTGACCGGCGTCGAGGACCCCGACACCAGGGCGCACGGCGCCAACGAGTCGCTGCACCTCGCGGAGTTCGAGAAGGTGTGCGTGGCCGAGGCCGTGCTGCTCGCGCGGCTCGGTGCGATGCCCCGCTGACCCAGCACCCTGGGAGCACGAGACCGCGTCACCCACCCACCGGAGGCCTGCCGTGACCGACTTCCCGTCCCTGCCGAAGGACTTCACGTTCGGGGTGGCGTCCGCGGCCTACCAGGTCGAGGGTGCCGTCAACGAGGACGGCCGGGGGCGCTCGGTCTGGGACACCTTCTGCGACCGGCCGGGTGCCGTCGTCGGCGGCGAGAGCGGGGCGGTCGCGTGCGACCACTACCACCGCTACCGCGAGGACGTCGAGCTGCTCAAGGTCCTCGGCGTCGACAGCTACCGGTTCTCGATCGCCTGGCCACGGGTGCTCCCCACCGGCTCGGGCGAGGTCAACGCGGCCGGTCTCGACTTCTACGACCGCCTCGTGGACGAGCTCCTCGACGCCGGCATCCAGCCCACCGCGACGCTGTTCCACTGGGACACGCCCCAGTCGCTCGAGGACGTCGGCGGTTGGACCGGGCGGGACATCACCGAGCACTTCGCCACCTACGCCGGAGTCGTCGGTGAGCGGCTCGGCGACCGGGTGGCGCGCTGGATGCCGCTCAACGAGCCCAACGTCGTCACGATGCTGGGCTACGCGATCGGCAACCACGCGCCGGGTCGCTCCCTCGGGTTCGAGGCCCTGCCGGTCGCCCACCACCTGCTCCTCGGGCACGGGCTCGCGACGCAGGCACTGCGGGCGGCCGGCTGCCGCGAGATCGGGATCGCGAGCAACCACGCGCCGGTCTGGCCGGCTTCCGACGACCCGCAGGACGTCGAGGCGGCGCAGGTCTACGACAACCTCTGGAACTGGCTGTTCGCCGACCCGGTCCTGCTCGGCCGCTACCCGGTCGAGGGCACCGAGCAGGGCTTCCCGACCTTCCGGGAGGGTGATCTCGAGATCATCAGCACCCCGCTCGACTGGTTCGGGATCAACTACTACAACCCCGCGCTGATCGGTGCCCCCGGGCAGGGGGCCGACGACGCACAGCTCGACGGAGCCGAGCTGCCTCCGGGGCTGCCGTTCGAGCCGCGCCGTCTCGAGAGCCCCGAGCGCACCGACTTCGACTGGCCGATCGTGCCGAGCGGCCTCGGTGAGATCGTGCGCACCTTCCGCGACCGGTACGGCGCGGCGTTGCCTCCGCTCTACGTCACCGAGAGCGGCTGCTCGTTCCACGACGACGACCCGGTCGACGGCCGGGTGCCGGACCCACGGCGAATCGCCTATCACGACGCCCACCTGCGCTCGCTCGCCGAGCAGATCGAGGACGGCGCCGACGTGCGCGGTTACTTCGCCTGGTCGGCCACCGACAACTTCGAGTGGGCGGCCGGCTACACCGAGCGGTTCGGGCTGGTGCACGTCGACTACGCGACCCAGGTCCGCACGCCCAAGGACTCCTACCACTGGTACCGCGACCTCATCGCCCACACCCGCGCGAGGTAGGTTCGGCCGCATGGCTGAGCAGGGTTACGTCGAGGCGTCGTTCGAGCGGGACACGGCATACATCCCCGACCGGATCACTCGGTCGGGTGAGGGTGACGGCAACTGGCCCGTGCAGCGGGACCGCTACCGGCTGGTGGCAGCCCGGGCCTGTCCGTGGGCCAACCGCGCCATCATCGTGCGGCGCCTGCTGGGGCTCGAGGACGCCATCTCGATGGGCCTGTGCGGCCCCACCCACGACGAGGACAGCTGGACGTTCGACCTCGACCCCGGTGGGCTCGACCCGGTGCTGGGCATCCCGAGGCTCAAGGACGCCTACGAGCGCCGGTTCCCCGGCTACCCGCGGGGGATCACGGTGCCGGCGATGGTCGACGTGCCGACCGGTGAGGTCGTGACCAACGACTTCGCCCAGCTCACCCTGGACCTGTCGACGCAGTGGACCGAGCACCACCGCGAGGGAGCGCCCGACCTCTACCCGCACGACCTCCGGGATGAGATGGACGAGGTGATGGAGCGGGTCTACACCGAGGTCAACAACGGCGTCTACCGGTGCGGGTTCGCCGGCGAGCAGGGCTCCTACGACAAGGCCTACGCCCGGCTCTGGGAGGCGATGGACTGGCTCGATGAGCGGCTGGCCACCCGGCGCTACCTCATGGGCGACACCATCACCGAGGCCGACGTCAGGCTGTTCACCACGCTGGCGCGGTTCGACGCGGTCTACCACGGACACTTCAAGTGCAACCGCAGCAAGCTCACCGAGCTGCCGGTGCTCTGGGCCTACGCGCGGGACCTGTTCCAGACGCCCGGCTTCGGCGACACGGTCGACTTCGCCCAGATCAAGCGGCACTACTACGTGGTGCACCACGACATCAACCCGACCGGCATCGTGCCGGCCGGTCCCGACCTGGCCGGGTGGCTCACCGACCACCACCGCGCGGAGCTGGGCGGCCGTCCCTTCGGCGACGGCACACCGCCCGGCCCGCCCCCACCGTCCGAGCTCGTCCCCGAGGGAGACCGCCCATGACCACCCGTGCCCACGGACCCGCGCGCACCCACGACGTCGTCGTCTTCGGAGCCACCGGCTTCGTCGGACGCCTGGTGGCCGCCTACCTCGCCGAGCACGCGCCCGAGGGCACCCGCATCGCCCTCGCGGGCCGCTCCGAGCGGCGCCTCGAGGAGGTCCGCGCCGGACTGCCCGCCACCGCCCGGGACTGGCCCCTGGTGGTGGCGGACGCCGCCGACCCCACTTCGCTGCGGGCGCTCGCCGAGTCGACCACCGCCATCGCCTCGACCGTCGGCCCCTACCTGCGCTACGGCCTGCCGCTCGTCGAGGCCTGCGCCGACGCCGGCACCCACTACGCCGACCTGACCGGTGAGGTGCTCTTCGTGCGCCAGGCCATCGACGCCGTCGACGTGCGGGCCAGGGAGACCGGCGCCCGCATCGTGACCGCCTGCGGCTACGACTCGGTCCCCTCCGACCTCGGCGTCCACCTGCTGCACGAGCGCGCCGTCTCCGACGCGGCCGGCGGCCTCCTCGACACGACGCTGCACGCCAAGTCCAAGGGCGGCCTCAGTGGCGGCACCATCGACTCGTCGAGGGCACAGCTCGAGGCGGTCGCGACGGACCGTTCGCTGCGCAAGGTCATCTTCGACGCCTACGCCCTCAGCCCCGACCGGGCCGCCGAACCCGACCTCGGCAAGGAGCGCGACGCGAGCTCGGTCTTCGTCGACGCCGAGACCGGGGACTGGGTCGGGCCGTTCATCATGGCCGGCTTCAACACCCGGATCGTCCGGCGCAGCAACGCACTTCGCGGTCACGCGTACGGTCGCAGGTTCCGCTACCGCGAGGTCAGCGCCTACGGCAAGGGCCTGCGCGGGCGCCGTCGCGCGACCGTCTTCACCGCCCTGTCGGGCCTTGCCTTCGCCGGCATGGCCAACCCCCGCACCCGGCCGATCGTCGACCGGCTGGCTCCGTCGCCCGGCGAGGGCCCGAGCGAGCAGGCCCGTCGCACGGGGTGGTTCTCGATGAAGATCCGCACCACCACCGAGACCGGTCGGCGCTACCTCGCCACGGTGGCCGCCCAGGGAGACCCCGGGTATGCCGCGACGGCCGTGATGCTCGGCGAGTCGGCCCTGTGCCTGGCCCTGGACGGCGCGCAGCTGCCACCGGCCGCCGGCGTGCTGACACCGTCGACGGCGATGGGCGACGCGCTGGTCGAGCGGCTGCGGGCCCAGGACTTCACGATGACGGTGGCCGAGGTCTGACCCGGCGCGGAGCGCGGTCGCCGCGCGAGCGGTGACCGTGGACGAGCCGCCCGACCGCCCCTGAACTCGGTCGGAGCAGCCCGCCCACGGTGGGTGAGGGTCTACAACGAGACCCGCCACACCTCTCCGTCGCCCGGACAGACCGAGCAGGTCGAGACATAGGCGTCCCGACCACGGATCGCCACACCATACGGCGCGACGAGGTCTCCGGCGACGACCCGGTGCGTGCCGTGGCGTGAAACCTTGACGAGCGAGCCCATCGGCGGGGCGTCCTCCGGGCCGGCGAGCAGGCCGTTGTCGGCGAGCTGCACGGCATACAGGGCGCCACGCGAGTCGAACGCCAGCGAGGTGACGTTGGTCAGCCCGGAGGCCCACACGGTGGGGGCGTGACCCGGCACGACCCGGAAGATGTTCGCCTTGCCGGCGGGGAACGGGAAGCCGGTCAGCTGGCTCACGTAGTAGGCGCCGTCAGGACCGCGCACCACCGCGGTGGGCACCGCCTGGGCCGGGATCTGCGTGCCGGGCGGCAGGCCGAGGAACGGTGGTGCGTCGACGAGCTGGTCGTCGAAGACGGCGACGGTCGACGTCCGGCCCCAGCTGAGCTTCACCAGGTCGTTGCCGCCGGCGTCGGTGACGAGGAACTTGTCGCCGACCCGCAGGATCGAGCTCGGGTTGCTGTCGGGGTCGTGGATCGGGTTGGCCTTCGCCTCGTACGCGGCGAGGTCGGCGAGCGTCCACGTGCGGTTGGAGCCGACCTTCGCCAGCTGCAGGGTGCCGAGCCGGGCGCCCATGGCACCCATGCCGTCGCGGACCTCGGGGTTGGCGCCCAGGCCGATCAGCACCGCGAGCGCCTTGCCGCCGAGCCACTCGACGTCGGAGGGGCCGATCGCAGCCGAGCCGTCGGAGGCGGCCAGTGAGGGCAGGTTGGAGACCACCCGGGACTGCCAGCCCTTGCGGGTGACCCGGGTGACCGCGCCGGTGGTGCCGAGGCACACCTCGTCGCCCTCGGGGCCGGTGAGGCAGGACGCGGCGTCGCTGCCCCCGGTGCCGGCTTCGGCCACATAGACGTCGCCGCTGCCGGTCACCGTCAGCTGGCGCGGGTTGTCGAGCCCGCTCGCGATGCGCTTGGGCGTGGATGGATGGCCGGGCCCTCCGTGGGCCTGGGCCGGGGCCACCGCACTGCCCACGAGGGCGATGGCGGCGGTCAGGGTCAGTAGGGTGCGTCGTGCTCGTCGTCGTGGGTCGGCACTGCGAAGCATGCGTGATCCTCCTGCTGGATGTGCGGATCCCTGCAAACCACACAGTCTGGGAGAAGTTGCCTGGGGTTGACCTCCCTCAGGAGGACTAGTCCCGGTGCGTCTCGCCCGGCAGCGCCAGCATCTGGTCGAGGGCGACGCGGGCGTGGTGGGCTACGTCGGCGTCCACGTGGATCGGGTTGACGACGCGACCGGCGACCAGCGACTCGAGGGCCCACACGAGGTGGGGGAGGTCGATCCGGTTCATCGTCGAGCAGTAGCAGACGTTCTTCTCGAGGAAGGCGATCTGTTGCTCGGGGAACTGCGCGGCCAGGCGGCGCACAAGGTTGAGCTCGGTGCCGACGACCCACTTCGTGCCGGGCGGGGCGGCCGCGATGGTCTTGATGATCTTCTCGGTGGACCCGACCTCGTCGGCCGCCTCGACGACCTCGTGCTGGCACTCGGGGTGGACGATCACCTTGACCCCCGGGATCTCCCGACGGGCCTGCTCGACCGCCGCGAGGCTGAACCGGCCGTGCACCGAGCAGTGCCCGCGCCACAGGATCATCGTGGCGTCCTCGAGCTGCTGCCGGGTCAGGCCGCCCATCGGCTTGTGGGGGTCGAACACCACGCAGCCGTCCAGCGACCCGCCGAGGTCGCGGACGTAGGTGTTGCGGCCGAGGTGCTGGTCGGGCAGGAACAGCACCTTGCCGCCCGTGCCGGCCTGGTCGAGCGCCCAGGTGAGCGCGGTGCGGGCGTTGGAGGACGTGCAGATGGTGCCGCCGTGCCGGCCGGTGAAGGCCTTGATGGCCGCGCTGGAGTTCATGTAGGTGACCGGGATCGTGCGATCGGCCACCCCCGCCTCGACGAGGTCGTCCCAGGCGTCCTCGACCTGCCGGATCGCGGCCATGTCGGCCATCGAACAGCCCGCCGCGAGGTCGGGCAGGATCACGGTCTGCTCGTCGCTGGTCAGGATGTCGGCCGACTCGGCCATGAAGTGCACCCCGCAGAAGACGATGTAGGGGGCCTCAGGGCGGGCCGCGGCATCCTTGGCCAGCTTGAAGGAGTCGCCGGTCACGTCGGCGAACTCGATCACCTCGTCGCGCTGGTAGTGGTGACCCAGCACGAAGACCTGGTCGCCGAGGGCTGCCTTGGCCGCGCGGGCGCGCTCGACCAGCCCCGGGTCGGACGGGGCCGGCAGGTCGCCGGGGCACTCCACGCCGCGCTCGGTGTGCAGGTCGGTGCCCCGACCCAAAACCAGCAGCGGCAGGGGAGAGGGGCGAGTGTCCGACGGGGTCACGGGGGTGCTCACGCCCCGATCGTATGCCGTGCCGCTCACCTCTCCGTGCCGCCCGGTCGGCCCGCGCAAGCGGCCCGCGCGGCTAGGGTCGCCGCCATGGACGACGACCACGCGCTGGCCGCCCTGCGGGCCGTGACCGCGGCGATGGTCGCCACGGTCCGTTCCACCGACCACGCGGCGGCCGTCCCGGCCTGCCCGGGCTGGACGGTGACCGACCTGGTCGACCACCTGGGCAGGGTGCACCTCTGGGCCGCTCACTGTGCCCGCGAGGGCGCGCCACCGGCCCCCTACCCGCGGCGGGACCGCGAGCAGCCCCTCGCCGACTGGTACGCCGGGTGCGCGGGCGCCATCGTGACGACTCTGACCGAGCTGCCGCCGGAGCACCCGTCGTGGAGCTTCTCGGCCGACCCCGCCCACGGCACCGCGTCGTTCTGGCGCCGCCGGCAGCTCCACGAGACGGTCGTCCACCACGTCGACGCGCTCCAGGCGGCCGGGCGGCTGGCCCGTTCGGGTGTGGTGGGCGAGGTGCCCGGTCTGACGGCACACGACGCGGCCGACGGGGTGGCGGAGGTGTTCGAGGTGATGGCGCCACGGACCCTGGTGCGCCACGCCGAGCGACCACCTCTCGAGGTGATCCCGGCGCCGGATCCGATTGCGTTCTCCTGCAACGATGTCGACGCCGCGTGGACGGTGCGCTTGGTCGACGGAGCCGTCGAGCTCGTCGACGGTGTGGCGCCGGAGGCCGCGGCCCGGATCAGTGGACCGGCCGCTCACCTCTACCTCGCACTCTGGCACCGCGCCGACGCTGACCGGCTCAGCGCGAGCGGTGACGAGGCGGCAGCGCGACGGCTCCTGGGGGCCTCGCTGGTGCCGTGACCCGCCCGGCCTACAGCGGGTGGATCTTGGTGCTGTTCATCGCCACGCTCACGGTGTTCTCACCGAACCGGACGTGGATGCGGTCGCCGGTGACCCGGACCACCGAGCCGAGCCCGTGCCGGTCGTGGGTGACGCGGTCGTTGACCGCGAAGTCGGGCACGTCAGGGGTCTCTGCGGCCCGGAACGGGCTGTTCGGGAGGTGCGGCTTCTTGGCGGGCTGACGTGGGCGCATCTGTCCAGTGTGGACCCCTTTTGCCGCAACCGCCTCCACCGGGGGTCGTCACCACGCGCTGTGCGAGCCCAACCGCGGCGAATTCATCCCGCCGCACGCAGCCCCACGGCAACTGGGAGGATGGCGCCGTGCACGTCGTCATCGCCCCGGACTGCTTCACCGGCACCCTCACCGCCCAGCAGGCCGCCGAGGCGATGGCCCAGGGCTGGGCGGCCAGTGCCCCGCACGACCTGCTGACGCTGCGACCGCTCTCCGATGGCGGACCCGGTTTCCTCGACGTGCTGGCCGCAGCCCTGCCCGACGCCCAGACGCTGGCCGTGACGGTCGCGGACTCCTTGGGTCGCGACGTGCCCGCAGCCCTCCTGGTCGTCGAGGACGGCGGGCGCCGCACGGCATACCTCGAGTCGGCCCAGGCGGCCGGGCTCCACCTGCTGGCGGCCGACGAGCGCAACCCGGCGCTGACCAGCACCTGGGGTGTGGGCCAGCTGCTGGAGGCGGCGCTGGCCGAAGGGGTGGGGCGCATCGTCGTCGGGCTGGGCGGCAGCGCGACCAACGACGCGGGCGCCGGCCTGCTCGCGGCCATCGGTGCCGGCGCGCCCCAGGACCTCGCCCGGGGCGGGCTGGCCCTCGCCGACCTGTCCGATGCCGGCCTGCCCGGCCTGGCCGCCGCACGCGAGCGGTTCCGCGGCGTGGAGCTGGTGCTGGCCACCGACGTGGAGTCGCCACTGCTCGGGCTGCAGGGCGCGAGCGCGGTCTTCAGTCCCCAGAAGGGAGCCTCGCCGGAGCTGGCCCAGGCGCTGGAGAACGCCCTCGGCCGGTTCGACGAGGTGGTCCGCCGGACCATGCCCGAGCCGACCGACCTGCTCACCGGCAGCGCGCGACGGCTCGACAAGGTCCCCGGCGCAGGCGCTGCGGGTGGGCTCGGGTACGCGCTCCTGCTGCTCGGTGGCACCCGCGTCAGCGGCGTCGGGGAGGTGCTCCGGGCGGTGGGCCTGCGCGACCTGCTCCGCGCTGCGGACCTCGTGGTCACCGGTGAGGGCAGCTTCGACTGGCAGAGCCTGCAGGGCAAGGTCGTGGCCGGCGTCGCCGAGGCGGCCCTCGAGACCGCCACCCCAAGCGTCGTGGTCGCCGGGCAGGTCCTGGTCGGGCGCCGCGAGGCCATGACGCTGGGGCTGTCCGGGAGCTATGCGGTCGCGGAGACCCCCGCCCAGGTGGAGGCGGCGATGGCCGACCCGGTGGGCACCCTCGCGGCGCGAACCGCCCGGGTCGCGGCCACCTGGTCCCCGCGGGCCTGAGCACGACGTACAGTGGAGGGGCGCGGGGAACATTTCGCGCGAACCGTGGGTTGGCACGGGTGGCCGACCTCCACCGACATGAAGGACGCATTCACATGAGTGTTCAGGACCAGACCGCCGCGACGACCACCGTCGACGCCACCGAGGCGCCTGCCGAGGTCACGCACGGCGTGCTCCTCACCGACGTCGCGGCCTCCAAGGTCAAGTCCCTGCTCGAGCAGGAGGGTCGTGACGACCTGCGCCTGCGCGTCGGAGTGCAGCCCGGTGGCTGCTCCGGCCTGATCTACCAGCTCTACTTCGACGAGCGCACCCTCGACGGTGACCTCGTCCGTGACTTCGACGGCGTCGAGGTGGTCGTCGACCGGATGAGCTCCCCCTACCTCGAGGGCGCCACGATCGACTTCGCCGACACGATCGAGAAGCAGGGGTTCACCATCGACAACCCCAACGCCGGCAGCTCCTGCGCCTGCGGCGACTCCTTCAGCTGAGCAAGCACCGCTCGTCGACCAACGCAAGGGGCCCGTCACCGACCGGTGACGGGCCCTTTCGTGTGCGCGGACCCCGGTCTTTGCGGGAGCCGACGGGTCCTGGGCCGTCGAAACACGCAAAGACTGCAGTCAGGGCTAGCGGTACTCGGGGTTGGGGTAGTCGAACCGGGCGCCCGCGTCCCACTCGGTGCGCTGGTTGCCGCCCACCGGGAAGCCCCCCGCCCGCTTGAGCAGCGCGGCGAGGTGCATCAGGTTCCAGGTCATGAACGTCGTGTTGCGCTGGGTGAACTCGTTCTCCGGCCCGCCGCTGCCCGGGTCGAGGTAGGACGGGCCCGGACCGGCCTCGCCGATCCAGCCGGCGTCGGCGGCCGGTGGGATGGAGTACCCGATGTGCTGGAGGCTGTAGAGGATGTTCATGGCGCAGTGCTTGATGCCGTCCTCGTTGCCGGTGATGATCGCGCCACCGACCTTGCCGTAGTAGACGTACTGACCAGCGGCGTTGGTCATCGACGACCCGGCGTAGAGCCGCTCGATCACCTGCTTGGTGATGCTGGAGTTGTCGCCGAGCCAGATCGGGCCCGCGATGACGAGGATGTCCGAGTCGAGGATCCGCGCGAAGAGGGTGGGCCACTCGTCGCGCTCCCAGCCGTGCTCGGTCATGTCGAGGTAGACCCCCGTGGCGAGGTCGTGGTCGACCGCTCGGATGACGTCCACCTCGACGCCGTGCTTGCGCATGATGGCCGCGCTGATGTCGACCAGGCCCTGCGTGTTGCTCGTCTCGGGAGAGCGCTTGAGCGTGCAGTTGACGAAGGTGGCGCGCAGGCCGCTGAAGTCGAAGGCGGCGATCTCGGGTTCGGTCATGGTGAGACTGTGCCGCGTCGGGACTGCCGGGGCAACGGTCAGGCGACGTAGGGGCGTTCGGTGGGACGGCACCGGGACGGCAGCGGGACGGCAGCGGGACGGCTGGTGCGGGCGCTGCGCGCGCCCGGATCACGCAGCAGGTAGGTTCTCGACCGTGCAGATAGCCATCACGGGTTCCATCGCCACCGACCACCTGATGACCTTCAAGGGCAGGTTCCGCGACAGCCTCGTCGTCGAGCAGCTCGACAAGGTCTCGCTGTCCTTCCTCGCCGACGACCTCGAGGTCCGCCGGGGCGGGGTGGCCGCCAACATCGCGTTCGGCATGGCCAACCTCGGCCAGCGCCCGATCCTCGTGGGCGCGGTGGGGGAGGACTTCGCCGACTACCGCAGCTGGCTGGAGCGGCACGGGGTCGACTGCCACTCGGTGCACGTCTCCGAGTCCAAGCACACCGCGCGGTTCGTCTGCACCACCGACGAGGACATGGCCCAGATCGCGACGTTCTACGCCGGCGCGATGAGCGAGGCCCGGGCCATCGAGCTCGACCCGATCGCCCAGCGGGTGGGTGGCCTCGACCTCGTCCTGGTCGGTGCCAACGACCCCGAGGCGATGCTGCGCCACACGCGGGAGTGCCGGTCGCGCGGCATCCCGTTCGCCGCCGACCCGAGCCAGCAGCTGGCCTTCGCCGACGGCGACACCATCCGCCAGCTCATCGACGGAGCCGACTTCCTGCTGACGAACGAGTACGAAGCAGCCCTGACGGAGCAGAAGACCGGGTGGAGCGCCGAGGAGATCGCCGACCGGGTGCACACCCGGGTGGTCACCAAGGGCAAGGAGGGGGTGACGATCGAGCGGCGGGGCGAGGACCCGATCGAGGTCTCGGTCGCCCGTGAGGTGCGCCGCGCCGACCCGACCGGGGTGGGTGACGCGTTCCGCGCCGGCTTCCTCACCGGTCTCGCGGCCGACCTCGGGCTGCGGCACTCCGCCGAGCTCGGCTCGATGCTGGCCACCTACGTGATCGAGACGGTCGGCACGCAGGAGTACACGCTGGGCAAGGCGAGCTTCCTGCAGCGCCTGGCCGACGCCTACGGCCAGGAGTCGGCGGACGCCATCGAGCCGCACATCGCCTGCGTCGCACCGTAGGGGCGGCTCCCGGTGGTGACCGAGCCGGTCGAGCCCCTGCCCACCAGCTGGGTGTTCGACCTCAGCGAGGTGGACGACGGCGAGGACATGGTCGCCGTCGGGGGTGACCTGCGCGCCGGCACACTCGTGGAGGCCTACCGCAGTGGGCTCTTCCCGATGGGGCTCGGTGAGCTCGGCGCCCGGCCGATCGCCTGGTGGTCGCCCGACCCCCGGGGCGTCCTGCTCCCCGGCGGGGTGCACGCGAGCAGGTCCCTGCGCAAGTCGCTGCGCCGCTTCGAGATGCGGGTCGACACCGCCTTCCGCGAGGTGGTGGACGCCTGCGCCGACCCGGGGCGCGACGGGCGGTGGATCACCGACGAGATCGCCGACGCCTACACCGAGCTGCACGCGCTGGGCTGGGCGCACAGCATCGAGACCTGGCTGGACGGCGAGCTCGTGGGCGGGTTGTACGGCGTCAACGTCGGTGGTCTGTTCGCGGGGGAGTCGATGTTCCACCGCGTGACCGACGCGTCGAAGGCCGCGGTCGTCGCCACGGCCGGCTACGTCTTCGCCGACGGCGACCCCCGCCGCCTGATCGACGTGCAGTGGGCGACCGACCACCTGCGCAGCCTGGGGGTGGTGACGGTGTCGCGACGCGACTACCTCGCGCGGCTCGAGGCGGCCGTGCCGCTGGCGCCGCCGACGTTCGCGGTGGAGTCCTGACCGGCGCTGCGCACCACCAGCACCCGGTATGCCGTGTGCTCACCGCCGCCCGGGACCTCGCCGAGGTAGTCCTGGCCCCGCATGCGGCACCAGGCGGGGATGTCTGCGCGCGCGGCGGGGTCGGTGGCCCAGACCTCGACCACCGTCCCGACCGGGGCGTCGACGGCCGCCTGCGCCAGTCGGATCACCGGCAGGGGGCACCGCAGGCCGCGGGCGTCGACCAGCACCGCACCCGTCGGGGGCGGGGGCTCGGCGGCGGACTCGGGCCGGTCGGTCACAGCCGCCGCGCCCCGAGCTCGGTGCGCACGACCTCGACCACCTCGGCGATGACCGCGCAGAAGGCGTCGACCTGGGTGGCCCGGTCGGGTGCCACCGGGGCGAGGGGGAGGGTGACCCGGACGTTGCCGTGGGTGAGCGCGCCCATCGCCGCGAGCACGTGGCTCGGCTCGAGGGTGCTGGCGGTGCAGGCCGACCCCGACCCCACGGCGAACCCCCGCCGATCGAACTCACGCACCAGTGCCTCGCCGTCGGCGTAGAGCGCCGAGAAGGTGACCACGTGGGGAAGGCGGTCCTTGGGGTCGCCGACGACCTCGACGTCCGGGACCGCGGCAGCAGCCGCCCGCACCCGGTCGACCAGCTGGCGCGCCTCGGCGGCGTCCGCCGCGCGGGTCGCGGCCGTCTGCTGCCACGCCTCGGCCGCCGCGAGGGCCAGCGGCACCCACGGGGTGTGGCGGGTCGGCCCGCTCAGGGCGACATCGGGGTCGGCCGGGCCGGGCAGGAGCCACCGGGTGCGGTCGGGGACCACCAGGACACCGAGCCCACCCGGACCGCCCCACGACGTCGCATCGCCCGCGAGGAGGTCGTAGGCGCTGGTGTCGGGGGAGGGTGCCCTGCCCAACGACGCCTGGGCGTCGACCGCGAGCGGCACCCCGGCCCCACGGGCCGCCGTCCGGGCCGCCTCGAGCGGTTGCAGGGTCGCCACCTCGCCGTTGCCGTGCTGGAGGGCCGCGGCGACCGTCCCCGGCCCGGCGACGGCGCGGCCCCAGGCGTCGAGGTCGACCCGGCCACGGGAGTCGACCGGCACCACCTCGAAGTCCAGCGGCTCCCCGGTCGCGTCGGCGGTGTGCCGCCCCGGCACGAGGACCGCGGAGTGCTCGACCGCGGAGGCGACGACGCGCGTCCCCCGCCGCCGACCGGCATACCGGAGGCCGTCGACCATCCAGCGCACCGCGGTGGGTCCGTCAGGGGCGAAGGCGACCTCCGCGGGCGCGACGCCCAGGCCGGCCGCGAGCACCTCGCGGGACTGGTCGAGCAGGCGTCGGGCGGCCCGTCCTTCACGGTGCAGCCGGCGGGGGTCGGCCCAGCCGGCCTCGACCGCGGCGAGCAGGGTCTCGCTGGCGCGCGGGTGCATCGGACCGGGTGCCGCGTCGAGCCAGCGACGCGCGGGGCCGCGGCCCGCCACGGCGTCCTGGGCCCTGACCTGGTCACGGTCCTGGTCACGGTCCTGGGCACTGTCCTGAGCACGGTCCTCGGCATGGTCCTGGGGACCGGCCTGGGAGGGGTTCGCCACACCCTGACGTTAGCCGCACCCTGACCGGACGGGACGCACTGGCTGGAGTAGGGTTTGGCGCGATGGCCCATCACTGTCACGAAGAAGGTGCACCGTTGCGTCAGCACGACGTCTCTGCGCCGCGCCCCCAGGGGCGGCGGACTGCTCGCAGGAGAACCACCACGGCTCTCGGGCTGACCCTCGTCGCCCTCGCCCTGTCGGGCTGCGCGGGGCGTGTGCAGGACGGTTTCCTGCCCCGCGCCGTGACCGAGGGAGGTGAGCGGGTCACCACCCTGTGGAACGGCGCCTGGATCGCCGCGCTCATCGTCGGCGTCATCGTCTGGGGCCTGATCGGCTGGTGCGTGGTCGCCTACCGCCGGCGCAAGGACGACACCGCCCTGCCGGTGCAGCTGCGCTACAACGTGCCGATGGAGATCCTCTACACGATCGTCCCGGTCTTCATGATCGCGGTCCTCTTCTACTACACCGCACGCGACGAGGCCGCCCTGCTCGACACCTCCAAGAACCCCGACGTCGTCGTCAACGTGGTCGGCAAGAAGTGGAGCTGGGACTTCAACTACGTCAACGAGCAGACCTACGAGAGCGGCACGCAGGCCGAGCTCACCGGGGAGCCCGGCGCCGAGGAGAACCTCCCGACCCTCTACCTGCCGGTCGGCAAGCGCACCGAGTTCGTGCTGACCTCCCGCGACGTCATCCACTCGTTCTGGGTGCCGGCCTTCCTCCAGAAGCTCGACATGATCCCGGGCCGGGTCAACAAGTTCCAGGTGGTCCCGACCGAGACCGGTGACTTCAAGGGCAAGTGCGCCGAGCTCTGCGGCGCCTACCACTCGCAGATGCTGTTCAACGTCAAGGTCGTCGACCAGGCCACCTACGACGCCCACATCGCCGACCTCAAGGCGCAGGGCAACAACGGCCAGCTCGACAACAGCCTGAACCCGTCGAAGGTGATGGACGTGGACAAGGACCTCCTTCCGAGCGCAGGGAGCAACTGATGGCAGCGGCAACCGAAGCCACCGCCGGCACCGGCACCTACTACCGGTCCACCGAGGCCACCCCGACGCGTCGGCTCACCAAGGGCCAGACCATCGTGAAGTGGGCCTCGACGACCGACCACAAGGTGATCGGCAACCTCTACTTCATCACCTCGTTCGCGTTCTTCCTCTTCGGTGGCGTGCTCGCCCTGCTGATCCGGGCCGAGCTGTTCACGCCCGGGCTCCAGGTCGTCGACAACCCCGACCAGTTCAACCAGCTGTTCACCATGCACGGCACGATCATGCTGCTGCTCTTCGCGACCCCGCTGTTCGCCGGTTTCGCCAACGCGCTCATGCCGATCCAGATCGGCGCCCCCGACGTCGCCTTCCCGCGGCTCAACATGTTCGCGTACTGGCTCTACCTCTTCGGTGGCCTGATCGCCTCCGCAGGCTTTCTCACCCCGAGCGGCGCCGCATCCTTCGGGTGGTTCGCCTACTCGCCGCTGTCGGACGCCTCCAACAGCCCGGGCCTCGGCGGCGACCTGTGGGTCTTCGGCCTCGCGCTCGGTGGCTTCGGCACCATCCTCGGTGCCGTCAACTTCATCACCACGATCATCTGCATGCGCGCGCCCGGCATGACGATGTTCCGGATGCCGATCTTCACCTGGACCATCCTCGTCACCAGCCTGCTCGTGCTGATGGCGTTCCCGGTGCTGGCCTCGGCGCTGCTCGCGCTCGGTGCCGACCGCAAGTTCGGGGCCCAGATCTTCGAGGCCGACAACGGCGGCCCGATGCTGTGGCAGCACCTCTTCTGGTTCTTCGGCCACCCCGAGGTCTACATCATCGCCCTGCCGTTCTTCGGCATCATCTCCGAGATCCTGCCGGTCTTCTCGCGCAAGCCGATCTTCGGCTACAAGACGCTCGTCTTCGCCACCATCGGCATCGCGGCCCTGTCGGTCACCGTGTGGGCCCACCACATGTACGCGACGGGTCAGGTGCTGTTGCCGTTCTTCGCGGTCATGACGATGCTCATCGCGGTGCCGACCGGCGTGAAGTTCTTCAACTGGATCGGCACGATGTGGGGCGGCAAGCTGTCGTTCGAGACACCGATGCTGTGGTCGATCGGCTTCCTCGTGACGTTCCTCTTCGGTGGACTGACCGGCATCATCCTGTCCAGCCCGGCCCTCGACTTCCACCTCTCCGACAGCTACTTCGTGGTGGCCCACTTCCACTACGTGGTCTTCGGCACGGTCGTCTTCGCGATGTTCGCCGGCTTCTACTTCTGGTGGCCGAAGTTCACCGGGCGGATGCTCGACGAGACGCTCGGCAAGGTGCACTTCTGGATGCTGTTCATCGGCTTCCACACCACCTTCCTGATCCAGCACGTGCTGGGTGTCGACGGCATGCCGCGCCGCTACGCCGACTACCTGCCCGAGGACGGCTTCACCTGGGAGAACCGCGTCTCGACCTTCGGTGCCTTCCTGCTGGCGGCCTCGACCCTGCCCTTCATCTACAACGTCTGGAAGACCTGGCGCACCGCGCCGCTGGTCGAGACCGACGACCCGTGGGGCTACGGCGCCTCGCTGGAGTGGGCCACCTCGTGCCCGCCGCCGCGGCACAACTTCGACACCCTGCCCCGGATCCGCTCGGAGCGCCCGGCGTTCGACCTGCACCACCCGGAGGCGGCTCCGCTGTCCGGTGTGCACGCCGACCCCGACACCCTGACCCGGATCATGGCCGGGACGGGCAGCTCCGAGGAGCACCGGACGGGCGAGTTCGACCACGACAAGCACCCGCGGTTCCACGAGGAGCGTGACTGACCCGTGAAGATCGAGTACAAGCTCTTCGTCATCCTGGCTGCCTTCTTCGCGCCGGTCGGCCTCGCCTACGGCATCGCCACCGACTGGAAAGAGCCGGTCGGTCCCGCCGGGCTGTTCCTCTCCGCCGGGCTCGGCGCGATGATCGCGTTCTACCTGTGGGCCACCGCTCGCCGACTGCCCGAGCGCCCCGAGGACAACCCCGGGGGCGAGATCCACGAGCAGGAGGGTGAGTACGGCTTCTTCAGCCCGCACTCCTGGTGGCCGCTGCCGCTCGCGGGGGCCGCGGCGATCTGCTTCCTCGGCCTGGCCGTCGGCTGGTGGCTGTTCATCATCGGGGCGGCGGTCGGCACCGTCGCGCTGGTCGGCTGGACCTTCGAGTACTTCAAGGGCCCGCACGCCGTCTGACGACGGCTGGCGGCCCATCGGCCGGACGACGACCCAGGTGGTCTCGTCCGGCCGTCGTCGTCGGCCGTCGGGCACCTCCGATCGGGGCGGCTCGTGCCCTGTCGAGGGCATCGCCGTGGAGCAGGTAGACTCGTGCCCGGTCCGCGCAGGGGCGGGCCATCGGGTTCCTCAGGGAGCCTGTGCTCAGGGGGCCTGGCGCGAGAGACGCGATCCCGGCCAGACACAGTTGCATAGCCAACCATCTCGGCCTGTCCGGCGTCTGTCCGGGTGACGGCCATCGTCGGGCGCAGACCCGCGGCTGCACCGCAGACCGCGACACGCGCACGTTTTCTCGCAGGAGCAATCGCACAGGGCGCCAGGGTGGCGCAGAGCACAGGAGCACACGTGGTGGGTAGGACTTCAGGGGTACGACTGGCCGTGGCCGCGACCCTCGTCGCTGGGCTGGGCCTCGTGGCCGGCTGCTCGGGCTCGGTGGACAGCCCGGCGACCGACAACGTCGCCGCCGGCTCGGGCAACGGCTCCTCGTCGTCCTCGTCCTCCTCGGCGACCCCGGTCCCGGCCGAGCTGACCATCACCCCGGCCAAGGGCGCCACCGGCGTGCTCCCCTCGGCGCCGGTCGTGGTCAGCGCCACCGGTGGCACCGTCGGCGAGGTCACCGTCACCGACGCGAAGGGCCGCAAGGTCGAGGGTGAGCTCGGCAGCGACGGCACCTGGACGTCCACCACGCGCCTGGCGCCCGGCGCGGCATACACGGTCAAGGCCGCCGCCACCGGCGACGACGGCACGCCGAGCACCACCACCTCCACGTTCAAGACGCTCAAGCCGAAGGTCACCGCGACCTACGGCATCCTCTACTCCGGCGAGACCGTCGGCGTGGGTATGCCGGCCAGCATCCAGTTCGACTCGGCCGTGACCACCGCGAAGATGCGCGCCGAGGTCGAGAAGCTGGTCACCGTCACCACCTCGCCGAAGCAGAGCGGCTCCTGGGGCTGGCTCGACAACCGCCAGCTGATGTGGCGCCCCGCGAAGTACTGGCAGCCCGGCACCAAGGTCACCGTCTCCGCACCGCTGACCGGCGTGCAGACCGGCGAGGACAAGTGGGTGGCCAACGACGCCAGTGCGAGCTTCACGGTGGGCTCCGCGATGATCTCGACGGTCGACATCAAGGGCCACCACATGACCGTGCGCCGCAACGGCAAGGTCCTGCGGGTGATCCCGGTGAGCACGGGTCGGCCCGGCGCGACCACCGAGACCCGCGGCGGCACGAAGGTGATCATCCGCAAGGAGGGCACCGTCACGATGGACTCCACGACCATCGGCATCCCCAAGGGCAAGCCCGGCTACTACCGGGAGATCACCGACTGGAACCTGCGGATCACCTGGACCGGTGAGTACCTCCACTCCGCCCCGTGGTCGGTCGGTGCGCAGGGCAACGCCAACGTCAGCCACGGCTGCGTGAACCTGTCGCCCGCGAACGCCAAGTGGATGTTCGACAACTCCAAGGTCGGCGACGTGGTGACTTTCACCGGCTCCAAGCGCCCGTTCCTGCCCACCGAGGGCATCGGGGTGTGGCAGTACTCGTTCGCGAAGTGGAAGGCCCAGAGCGCGCTCGCCTGAGCCGGTCCGACATGCGCCGAGCCCGCACTCCGCGACGCACCCTCCTGACCGGGGTGCTGGGGGTGCTGTCGATCCTGACGGCGGTCGTGGCCTGCTCGAGCCCGTCCGGATCCGGGGACGGCCAGGGTGCCACGTCTGGCGTCGTGACGACCACCTCGACCACCTCGTCGACGTCGTCCGGCGCCAGCACGACCACGGACACCACCAGCACGACCACGGACACCGCCAGCACGACGACCACGGCCACCGTGCCCGGGGCCGTGCCGGTCACCAAGCTGCTGGTCTTCGTGGTCGAGAACCACTCGCTCGCCCAGATGCGCGCGCAGATGCCCTACACGTACCGCCTGGCCAAGAACTACGGATACGCCACCGGCTACTTCGGCATCCGCCACCCGTCACTGCCGAACTACCTCGCGATCGCCTCGGGCAGCACCCACGCAGTGACCACCAACGCCGCCCCGGCCGACAACGTCACGGTGCGCGGTGCCTCGGTCTTCGGCCGGGCGATCGCTGCCGGGCGGGCCGCCGCCGTCTACGCCGACGCCATGCCCGGCCGGTGCGCGCTCCAGCCGAAGGGGCGCTACGCGGTCAAGCACAACCCCTGGCCGTACTTCGCGCAGGAGCGTTCCCTCTGCCGCCAGCACGACCTGCCGGTCACCGCGCTGGGCCCGGCCGTCGACGCGGGCACCCTGCCGCACGCCGGCATGGTGGTCCCGGACCTGTGCCACGACGCCCACGACTGCAGCCTGGCCACCGCCGACCGGTGGTTCCGCACCTGGATGACCAGGATCCAGGCCGGCCCCGACTGGCGCTCCGGACACCTCGCCGTGGTGCTCACTGCCGACGAGGACGACAAGTCCGCCGGCAACCGGGTGCTCACCGTCGTCGCCCACCCCAGCCAGCGGCACCGGGTGGTCACCCAGCGCCTCGACCACTACTCGCTGACCAGGCTCTACGCCGAGGTCACCGGCACCACGCCGCTCGGCCGCGCAGCGAAGGCACCGTCGATGGCCAAGGCCTTCCAGCTGCCGTTGCCCTGACCCTGCTAGGGGTTCAGCCCCAGCCGAGGGCGTGCAGCCGCTCGTCGTCGATCCCGAAGTGGTGGGCGATCTCGTGCACCACGGTGACCGCGATCTCCTCGAGCAGGTCGTCGCGGTCCTCGCACATCCGGGTCAGCGGCCCACGGAAGATGGTGATCCGGTCGGGGAGCGCACCGGCCCACGCGTCGCCGCGTTCGGTCAGCGGGGTCCCGTCGTACACGCCGAGCAGGTCGGGGTCGTCCGCGGGCGGCTCGTCCTCCACGAAGAAGACCACGTTGTCGAGCAGGCGCATCAGCTCCGGCGGCACCTCGTCGAGGGCGTCACCGACGGCCCGCTCGAACTCCGCCGCATCCATCTCGACCACGTCCCCAGCCTGCCACGCGCACCGTGCACCCCGAAAAACGCGGTATGCCGCCCGCTCGAGGTGAGCGGGCGGCATAACCGAGGCGTGCGGTCTCAGGGACGCTTGGGAGGCTCCCTGCGGGCGCTCTCGAGGGCCGGACGGCTCTCGTCGGCGGCTTCGATCGTGCCGATCGACTCGTGCCCGTGGCCGTCGTGGTGCGCGGCGGCGAGCTCGGCCGGCGTGACCGGATTGATGCTGTCGGTGAAGTAGAACCGCGAGAGGGCCGAGCGGGCCTTGTCCTTGCGCGCGGTGGGTGAGGCCACCCCGTGCTCGTCCGTGGCCGCCTCGAGGGTGAGCACCTCGTGCGGGTCGTGCTGCACGAGGTTCCATCGGGTGAACTCGTCGAGCGGCTCGTGCTGCTCGAAGAACTTGCCGTCAGCGGTGCGGATGATCCGCCCGGTCTCGCGACCGTGCAGGACCAGGTCGCGGTCCTTGCGCTGCAGCGACAGGCAGATCCGCTTGGTCACCCAGAAGACCAGCGGGGGAGCGATGAAGAACGCGGCCCGCAGGACGTGGGTGATGTCGTTGATCGACAGGTGCAGCTTGATCGCCATCAGGTCGTTGCCCGCAGCGAACATGAGCACGCCGTAGGCGGTCAGCGCGGCCATGCCCAGACCCGTGCGGGTCGGGTTGTTGCGCGGACGGTCGAGCAGGTGGTGCTCGCGCTCGTCACCGGTGACCCACTTCTCGAGGAACGGATAAGCGGCCATCAGCCCGTACATCACGGGGATGAGCAGGATGGCCCCGATCATGACGTTGAACGAGAAGGTGAACCCGAACGCGGTGAACTCCAGCCAGCCGGGCAGCAACCGCAACGCCCCGTCGGCGAAGCCCATGTACCAGTCCGGCTGCGACCCCGCGGTGACCGGCGACGGGTCGTAGGGACCGTAGGCCCAGATCGGGTTGATCGTGACCAGACCCGAGATGAGGGCGATGACGCCGAAGACGATGAAGAAGAACCCGCCGGCCTTGGCGGCGTAGACCGGCATGACCGGGAAGCCCACGACGTTGTCGTTGGTCCGGCCCGGGCCGGGGAACTGGGTGTGCTTGTGCACGAACACCAGCCCGATGTGCGCCGTGAACAGGCCGACCAGGATGGCCGGGAGCAGCAGCACGTGGATCGAGAACAGACGGGGGATGATCGCCTCGCCCGGGAACGGCCCGTCGAACAGCGCGAACGACAGGTAGGAGCCGAGCACCGGCACGGAGCGCATGAAGCCCTCGGCGGCCCGGAGCCCGGTGCCGGACAGCAGGTCGTCGGGGAGCGAGTAGCCCGCGAAGCCCTCGACGAGCGCCAGCATCGACAGGATGCAGCCGATCACCCAGTTGATCTCACGCGGCTTGCGGAACGCACCGGTGAAGAACACGCGCAGCATGTGCACCGACAGCGCCACGATGAACATCAGCGCGGCCCAGTGGTGGATCTGGCGGATCAGCAGCCCACCACGGATGTCGAAGGAGATGTCGACGGTCGACCGGAACGCCTCGGACATCGTGATGCCCCGCAGCGGCAGGTAGGAGCCGTCGTAGACCACCTGGCCGGCGCTCGGGACGAACCAGAAGGTGAGGAACGTGCCCGAGAGCAGGCAGATGATCATGGAGTACATCGCGACTTCACCGAGCATGAACGACCAGTGGTCGGGGAAGACCTTCTTCATGAGGTAGCCGACCGGCTTGGCGGCTCCGGTGCGGTCGTCGAGCCACCCGGCGACACCGCCCACTGCCTTCAGCGGACCCGGGATGGGTGCTTCTGGCTGGGCGTCGTCCTTGCGCAGGCGATCGATCGGGTCGGCCGACCCGCTGCGTCCGTTGCTGCTCATGCGGAACCACGCTCCCAGAAACTCGGACCGACAGCCTCACGGAACGGGGCGTCGGCCACCAGGTAACCCTCGGAATCCACGGTGATCTTCAGCTGCGGCAAGGGGCGCTTGGCCGGGCCGAAGATGACCTTGCAGTCCTGCGTCACGTCGAACGTCGACTGGTGGCAGGGACACAGCAGGTGGTGCGTCTGCTGCTCGTACAGACCCACGGGGCAACCGACGTGGGTGCAGATCTTGGAGTAGGCGACGATGCCCTCGTGACCCCAGTCGCGCTCCTTCTGGGGCTTGATGTCCTCGGGGTTGAGGCGCATCAGCAGCACGGCGGCCTTGGCCTTGTCCTCGAGGACGTGCTCGGACTCGTTGATCGACTCGGGCAGCACGTGGTAGACCGAGCCGATCGTGACCTGGTCGGCGCGGATCGGGGTGCGCTCGGGGTCGCGGACCAGCCGGTCGCCCTTCTTCCACATGGTGGTCGAGAGCTGGTCCTTGGGCAGCGGGCCGAGCCCACCGATGAGGGGCAGCAGGATCGCGATCGGCGGCAGCGCGAGCGCGCCGGCGAGCGAGAACTTGATCAGGGGGCGCCGGCCGAGCTGGGCCTTCTCGCCACCGTCCATGAGGTTGGTGACGACCCGCTGGCGGTCCTCGTCCTTGGCGCGCTGGGGGTGGCGCTCCTCGACCGACTCGGTGTCGGGCATCAGGGTCTTGGCCCAGTGCACGGCACCGACGCCGCAGCCGAGCAGGGCCAGTGCCATCAGGACGCCGAGGGCGACGTTGTAGATGCTGGCGTTGCCGATGCCCGGGATGAACCCGGACTCCTCGGGGTCGATCGCGAAGAACGCGACGATGAAGCCGATCGTGGCCAGGCTCGAGAGCCCGAACAGCGCCGCGACCTGCTTCTCGGCCCGCTTGGCGGCCTTCTCGTCGAGGTCGGCCATGCGGGCGACGTGCGGCGGCAGGCCGGGGTTCTCGAAGCGGGCCGGCAGACCACCGGTGCCCTCGACGTGGCCCCGGTCGAGGCGGACCGCGGTCGAGCCGTAGCCGTCGCCGGTGCCGACGACCTCGCCGTGCGGCGTGTCGTGTTCGCTCATCGTGTCGTGGGTCCTGTCGAGTCGCGGTGGTCAGTTCCAGTGTCACCCAGGGAGGCGGTGCTGGCCAGAGATGGTGACGCAGTCATCAGGCGGCCTTCTTGCCGAGCCAGACGGCGAAGCCGACCATGATGCCCAGCCCGAAGATCCACACGAAGAGGCCCTCCGAGACCGGGCCGAGGTTGCCCAGCGCCATACCTCCGACGTTCTCCTGCTCGTCCACCGTGTGGAGGTAGGCGACGATGTCGTTCTTCGCCTCGGGCGAGATGTTGTCGTCGTTGAAGACCGGCATCGACTGCGGACCGGTGACCATGGCCTCGTAGATGTGCTTGCCCTCGATGTCGCGCAGGGCCGGGGCGTACTTGCCGCGGGTGAGCGCACCGCCGGAGCCGGCGAAGTTGTGGCACATCGCGCAGTTGACCCGGAAGAGCTCGGCGCCCATGGCGACGTTGCCGCCCTCGCCGTTGGTGTACTCGGCGTCGGGGACGCCGGGGCCGGGGGCCAGCGAGGCGATGTAGGCGGCGACCGCCGAGATCTGCTCCTGGGTGAACTGGACCTTCTCGGCGCGCGGCGCCTGGACGTTGGGGGCGGCCATCGGCATGCGGCCGGTGCCCATCTGGAAGTCGACTGCCGCGGCGCCCACGCCGGGCAGGGCCGGACCGGCCTTGGTGCCCTGGGCCTGCAGGCCGTGGCAGGTCGCGCAGTTGGCGAGGAAGAGCTTCTTGCCCTCTTCGACCGAGCTGGCCGCGCTGGTGGCGGCGTCGGCCTGCTTGGGGGCGAACGCGGAGTAGGCGACCCCGGTGAGGATCAGGCCCAGGAGCAGGAGCAGGGCGATCGCGGCCGGGTGTCGGCGGCGTGCGGCCAAGGCGTTCACGGTGCGGTCCTGTCGACGGAGGTGGGCAGGGCTGGCTGACGGGAGGGGATCGGGCAGGTCGTCATGGGGCCGGTCACTTCAGCAGGTAGATCGTCGCGAAGAGCGCGATCCACACCACGTCGACGAAGTGCCAGTAGTAGGAGGTCACGACGGCGCCGGCGGCCTGCGCGTGGCTGTAGTGCCGGGTCGTGAAGGTGCGCCCGATGATGAGCAGGAAGGCGAGCAGGCCACCGGTCACGTGCATGGCGTGGAAGCCGGTGGTGAGGTAGAAGACCGAGCCGTAGGGGCTCGAGGCCAGGGTGATGCCCTCGTGGACCAGCTCGGAGTACTCGAGCACCTGCCCGGACACGAAGATCGCGCCGAAGATGTAGGTGAGCACGTACCACTCGCGCATGCCCCAGCTCTTGAGCGACAGGACGCTCGCGTCGCCGCGGTGCGGCTTGCCGTGCTCGGCCGCGTGGACGCCGAGCTGGCACCACACGGAGGAGATCACGAGGATCACCGTGTTGATGGTGGCGAAGGGCACGTTGAGGACGCCCGTCGACTCCTTCCACAGCTCCGGCTCGACCGAGCGGATCGTGAAGTACATCGCGAAGAGACCGGCGAAGAACATCAGCTCGCTGGAGAGCCAGACGATGGTGCCGACCGAGACCATGTTGGGTCGGGACACCGGCCCGTGACCGGGGATGCTGCCGGCCGAGCGGGAGGGTTCAGAGGTCACGGGGGTTGCTGTCGCCACGTGCGCCAGATTAGCCACAATCGCCGCGCGGCACACCGTCGACCCCCCGATGGGCGGATGGACGCCGCAGATCGCCGCACCGGTAGCATCAGCGCCATGACCGCTTCGCACGCGACCGCCGCCGACGCCCCGACCTCATCGGGGTCGACGCCGGGGTCATCCACGGGGTCCTCGACCCGTCAGATCTCGGTGCTGCTGTACAGCGACGACAAGACCACGCGGGACTCCGTCCGGGTCACCGTGGGCCGTCGACCGGCCCGTGACGTCGAGGTCACCTCGTGGCGAGAGTGCGCCACCGCGCCGGCCGTCATCGAGGCGGTGGAGAACGCGAAGTTCGACGTCCTCGTCCTCGATGGCGAGGCCGCCCCGACCGGTGGGCTCGGGCTCTGCCGCCAGCTCAAGAGCGAGATCTTCGCGTGCCCGCCCATCCTGGTCCTGACCGGTCGCCCGCAGGACGGCTGGCTGGCCACCTGGTCCCTCGCCGACCTGGCCGTCCCGCACCCGCTCGACCCGATCGCGCTGGCCTCGGCCGTGGCCGAGCTGGGTCGCGGCGGACGCCCCAGCGCGTCCTGATCCCGTGACCGCGCGGGAGCAGGCCGGCCACACCTGGCCGGACCTGTTGACGCTGCTCATCGCCGGTGAGCACCTGAGCACCGACCAGGCCGCCTGGGCGATGAACGAGATCATGGGTGGCGAGGCGTCCCCCGTGCAGGTGGCCGGTTTCCTGGTGGCACTGCGGTCCAAGGGCGAGACGGTCGAGGAGCTGCGTGGGCTCGCCGACGTGATGCTCGCGCACGCCAACCAGATCGAGGTGCCGGGTCCGAGCCTCGACATCGTCGGCACCGGTGCCGACCGCTCCAACACGGTCAACATCTCGACCATGGCCAGCGTCGTCATCGCGGCCAGTGGGGTCCGGGTGGTCAAGCACGGCAACCGTGCCGCCTCCTCGGCGTCGGGCTCGGCCGACGTGCTGGAGGCGCTCGGCGTCAACCTCACCCTCGCCCCGGCTCGGGTCGCGGAGGTCGCCTCCGAGGCGGGGATCACGTTCTGCTTCGCGCAGGCGTTCCACCCGGCCATGCGGCACGCGGCGGTGGCCCGCAGCGGTCTCGGAGTCGGCACGGCGTTCAACGTCCTCGGTCCGCTGACCAACCCGGCCCGCCCCACCTACGCCGCCGTCGGGGTCGCGGACCCCCGGATGGCGCCGCTGATCGCGGGCGTGTTCGCCGGGCGCGGGGCCGACGCCGTCGTCTTCCGCGGCGACGACGGCCTCGACGAGCTGACCCTCAGCACCACCTCGACCGTGTGGTGGGTGGGCGGTGGCCGGGTCGTGCAGCGCGTCTTCGACCCGCTGCACGTGGGCCTCCAGCGACAGCCGGTCGAGGCGTTGCGTGGGGCCGACGCCACGCACAACGCCCAGGTGGCTCGCGACGTCTTCGCCGGGCAGCATGGCGCGGTGCGCGACGCGGTGGTGCTCAACGCCGGCATGGCGCTCGCCCTGGCCGGTGCCGCCCTCCCCGGTGGCGCTGCGGTGTCGCACGACGGCACGGACGAGGAGTTCGCTGCGGCCGTCCGGACCGGGATGGACCGCGCCGAGCAGTCGATCGACTCCGGTGCGGCGGCTGCGCGGCTCGAGCTGTGGGCGGCCGCGACCCAGCGCGACACCTCCGGCTGACCGCTCCCGCACCGCGCCCGCGCCCCGCCTTGGTTGAAGGGGCGGCGTGGCCCGGAGTCAGGGGTCGGGGGTCACTGGTCGGGGAGCACGGCGGCGAGGCGGAGGATGGCAGCAACCGAGCGGTCGACGTCGGCCTCGGTGGTCGACCAGTTCGAGACAGAGACGCGCATCAGGCGTCGCCCGTGCCAGGTCGTGGCACCGAGCCAGCAGGTCCCCTCGCGCTGGACGGCTGCCACGACCGCGTCGGTGCGCTCGTCGCCGCCGAACCCGACGAGCACCTGGTTGAGCACCACGTCGTTGACGACCTCCGCGCCGCCGGCCGCCAGGCCGTCGGCGAACCGCTGGGCCAGCGTGCAGCACCGTTCGACCAGGTCGGTCACCCCGTCCCGGCCGAGCTCTCGCAGTGCGGCCCAGACCGCGAATCCCCTTGCCTTCCTTGACGACTCGGGCACGAGGTCCCCGAGGGTCGGCATCGGCCCGCCCTGGCCGGTGAGGTATGCCGCGGTGTAGGACAGCGAACTCGCGTGCACCTCGGCGTGGGCGCAGATGGCAAAGCCGCAGTCGTAGGGCACGTTGAGCCACTTGTGTCCGTCGCAGGCCCACGAGTCGGCGAGCTCGACGCCGTCGACCAGGTGGGCCCTGGCCGCGCTCGCGCCCGCCCAGAGACCGAAGGCGCCGTCGACGTGCACCCAGGCCCCGTGCTCGCGTGCCACCGCGCACGCCGCGCGCAGGTCGTCACAGGCGCCCGTGTTCACGTTGCCGGCCTGGAGGCACACGATGGTGGGGCCGGCAGCCGACCGGGCGAGGACCGCCGTGAGGTCGTCGACGTCGATGGCGCCCTGGCTGTCCGCGGCCACCTCCTCGACCACGGCGGTGCCGAACCCGAGCAGGCGCAGCGCCCGGTCGATGGTGGCGTGCCGCTCCACGCTCGCCACCACCCGCACCCGTGGTGCGCCGGCCAGGCCATCCCGCTCGACGTCCCACCCGGCGCCCGCGAGGACGTGGTGGCGAGCCGTGGCGAGGCTGACGGTGTTGGCGCCCTGCGCCCCCGTGACGAACCCCACCGTGGCCCCGCCCGGCAGGCCGAGCAGGTCCTTGAGCCAGCTCCCGGCGACGTCCTCGGCCACCGCAGCGGCCGGCGACAGGGTGGCGTTGAAGGCGCACTGGTCCCAGCCGACGGCGACGAGGTCGGCGGCACTGGCCGCGGGCAGCGCGCCGCCGATGACGAAGCCGAAGAACCGGGGACCCGGGGTGCCGACCAGTCCGGGCTCGAACGACCGCACCAGCTCGTCGAGGACGTCACCGGGCGGTGTCGGCTCCTGTCTCAGCCGGCCGTCCACCTGCTGGCGCAGCTCGGCCGCCGAGACCCGGGCTGCCACGGAGGCCTCACCGAGGGCCGCGCGGTGGTCGGCTGCCACGCGGGCAGCCCGGTCGAACAACGGGGCGAGGTCGTCCATGGCGTGACGGTACGCCCGTCGGACCGCCGTGCAACCCCCACCTCCGGCCACCCGTGCCGCGTCAGCGCCCGCCTCGAGAGGCTTTAGGCCAGCTGGGTGGCCGGAAGTGGACGAGGTCAGGACATCGAGGCGAGCCAGCTCACCGCCTGGCGGGCGTCGGCCCGTCGCTGCTCGTAGCGCGCCCCGATCGCGAGCAGGGCGACACCGAGTGCCCCCAGGGTCAGGTAACGGGGGAGCAGCACGGCATACGGCATCAGCTGGGTGAGGGCGACGACCGCCGCGGCTGCGGCGCCCAGCACCACCGGCGCCTGCCAGCGGCGCAGGGCACCGAGCGCCAGGACCGCAGCGCCTGCTGCCACGGTCAGCAGCGGACGCACCAGGCCGTCATCCACCGTGCTGAGCAGGGTCGAGGGCACCAGGGCCACCGCGAGGGCCGGACCGGCGGTCAGCCACGAGTGGTCGCCGAACTCCCGGTGCGACCACAGACCAGCCGCCAGCAGGAACGCCGCCATGGGCAGCGTGAAGGCTTCCACCGTGGTCACGTCGGCGTCCCACAGCTCGACCCACACCGCCGTCGTGAGGGCCGCCACTGCCACGGTGACGACCGCGCGCCGGCGCGGCAGGGCGGCATACCCGACAGCGACGAGCCCGTATGTCGTGGCGGCCAGGGCCGCGGCGTGCGGCCAGGACCGGTCGAGCGCCACCACCACGGAAGCGGTCGCGACGAGGACGGCGAGGATACCGAGCACGGGTTCCTCGACGTGCGGCCGCCGCTGGTTGGCGGCTGCGGCGAGGGCGAGCGCCGCGGCGGCCAGCACCACCCACTGCGAGCGTGGCCCGACCAGCCCACCGGAGAGCCACAGGGCTGCGACCAGGGCGACCGCGCTGGTGCCACTGGCCACCGCGCGCAGGGCCGGGCGGAGCACCGCGGTCGCCGCCGAGGTGAGCGCGAGAGTCGTGAGCAGGACGATCAGCACGGTGTCGGAGCTGCCCGTCGCCACGGCGACGAGCAGTGCGAGCAGGGTGGCGAGGTGGCCCACGACGGCAAGGGGGGCTTCCTCCGGCGCGGTGCGTCGCACCAGCGAGACCGCGACCCAGGCGGCCCCGGTGCAGCCCGCGACCAGGATCGCGGCGGTGTCGGAGAACACCGACCCGAGCAGGCTCGTCGCCGCCACGCTGGCGACGGCGCAGACCGTGGCAGCCCAGGGACGCCAGGTTGCCCGGTGCACCGCGAGGGTGCCGGCGGTCAGGGCGGCCGCGGTGAGTGCCACGATCGTGGCCGGCCGGGAACCGGTGACGGCACAGACGAGCACCAGGACGCCGAGGGCGGCACCGACCTGGGCCTCGACCCACGCGGCGCCGATCGAGGTGGTGCGCGTGCGGGTGACGGCGAGGGCCGTGCCGACCACCCCGGCGAGCACCGCGAGGAGGGCGGACCAGAGGGCGCCGAGCTGCAGGGCCAGGCCGAGCACGGCGGTCGGGCCGGCCCCGGTCGCCACGGCCGCGACCACCCCGAGCGCGCGCCAGTCGCCGGACAGCGGGCGGGTGGCCCAGTCGGCGCGGACCGCGGCGCGTGAGCCGAGGCGGCTCGCGCGACGGACGACGACCCATCGGAGGAGACCGGCTCCGCCGACCGTCAGGACCGCCAGGAGACCGACGCTGGCGAGGCCATCGGCGGTCAGTGCGTCGACGACCAGGCCGCCGGTGCGAGCGTCGCCACCGGGCGACCAGGCGTCGAGCCCGGCGCCGAGCGCGCCAGCGGCAGCGGCCGCAGCGGCGATGGCGGTCCAGCCGGCCGCCGGACCGGTGGCGGCGCGCGCGGTCAGTCCGAACGACGACGGCACGACGAGGCGCACCACGGCGAACAGCAGCGCCCCCAGCAGGGCCAGAGCCGCCACCCCGGCGCCGTCCGAGGCGAAAGCAACGACGCCACCCCAGCCCACCGAGGCCGCCGTGAGGGACAGCAGTGCGAAGCCGGCGATGCGGCGGTCGGTGCGGTGCAGCGCGGCGAGCACCAGAGCTGCCAGCAGCCCGGTCACTGCCACGTAGGTGCGCGCGTCGACGGTGTCGAGACCAGCCAACCCGAACCGTCGGGCCGCGGCCAGGTCGAGCAGCAGCAGGCCGCCCGCGACGAGGGCGAGCGCCTCGGCGCTGCTCGGCAGCCGGCGGCGCGAGAGCACCAGGGCGGCCACCGTCGCGGCCGCGGTGAAGCCGCCCATGACGAGCAGCTGCCCGACGATGCCGATCAGGAACCACGCGATCGCCAGGGCGATCGAGCCGGCGACCAGGACGAGCAGGACCCCGACGGCCAACAGGGTCTGCTGGGTGGTCCACGAGCGGCGAGGGGCGGTGTCGGCGACGGGCGGTGCGGGACGGGCCGGGGGTGGGACGGCGCCCGATCCGGTGGGCAGTCCGGCGGGCAGTCCGGCCGTGGTGGCGACCGTGGGACCGGTCTGTGGGCCGAGCTGCGTCACGTCGTCGGCACCCTGCCCGCGCAGGGCGGCGATCAGCACCGTGCGCTCACGCTGGAGGGCGGCCAGCCCCTGGTCGACCTGCCAGAGCCGGGCGGCGTCGGGACCGGTGAGGGACAGGTGGCAGCCCGGGCACGCGGCGGCGCCATCGGGAAGGAAACGGCTGCAGGCGGGACAGGGGATGGGCGACATCGGTCCTCCGGGGGTGCGGGCGCGGCTGCGCTCGATGCACTCAGTGTGGAGGGGGCGATGGGTGTCGCGGATGCGCGTTGCTACTCAGGTCAGCCGGTCGGCCGACCGGGCCGTCCTGCGCGCAGGACCGCCGCAGGGCGGTCAGTCGCCGTCGAGGCCGAGGCTGAAGGCCGCCTCGAGGTCGTGCGTCGAGTAGGTGCGGAAGGCGATGTGCGTGTTGGTGCCGATGACACCCTCGACCTTGTTGAGTCGGTCGGCGATCACGTCGTTGAGCTGCTCGTGCTCGCGCACGCGGATCATCGCGATGAGGTCGGCGTCGCCGGCGACCGAGTAGACCTCGGAGACCCCGTCGAGCTCGGCGATGGCCTGGGCCACCTCGGGGATGCGGTCGACTTCGGCGTTGATGAGCACGATGGCGGAGATCACCGGCCCACTGTATCGGCGCGAACCCGGTTCGCGGGTGCGGTGGGCGCGATGGCCGGCCGGGTCAGGACGCGGCGACGAAACCAGCGACTGCGTGCCGCGCCACGACCTGGGGCTCGAGCTCGGCCCGTGCGCCGCCGGCCCCGCCGACGGGGCAGGTCCACTCGCCGTCGAGGTCGACGATGCGCACTCCCGGTGACTCGAGCCAGCGCAGGATCTTCTCGGTCTCCTCGGGGATGGCCGCGGGGGAGGGCCACGGGGCAGGGAGGACGACCTCGGCACTGGTCCGGACTGCCTCGACGTAGGGCATCGGGTCGGCGCCCCGCGGTGACACGGTGCTCGCGGCCAACCGGCCGTGTCGGACCACGACGAACTCCCAACCACCCGTCGTGGCGGGTCGGGCGGCGATGATCTCGGGGCTGGCCGCGAGCGGAGCGATCCGCTGGGCCCGAGCCATGCCCCGGACCAGCGCCAGCATCCGGTCACGCAGGGTGCCGGCGTCCTCGAAGCGCTCCTGGTCGGCCAGCGAGCCCATTCGGGTCCGCAGCGCAGTGACGACCTCGCGTGAGTCGCCGGCCAGGGCATGGACAGCCTCCTGCACCACGGCGGCATAGTCCTGCACGCTCTGGGCGCCGGTGCAGGGCGCGCCGCACCGACCCATGTCGGCCAGGGCACACGACCCCACGGGTCGGCTGGGGGAGAGCCGCTGGACGCACTGGCGCAGCGGGATCACCTCGTGCACGGCGGCGACCGCGTCCTCGGCGGAGGCCCGGCTGCCGAACGGCCCGATGTAGCGGGCGCCGTCGCCCCGCACCTCGCGCACGATCGACAACCGGGGGAAGGCCTCGACCGTCAGCTTGACCCAGGTCGCCCGCTCGGGGGTCTTGGACCGCCGGTTGTAGCGCGGCTTGTGCTCGGCGATCAGCCGCAGCTCGCGCACCTCCGCCTCCAGCGTGGTGGCGCAGACGATCGGGGTGACCGACTCCGCCAGCCGCACCATCTCGGCCATCCGGGTGCGCTGCTCCGACGCCGTGAAGTAGCTGCGGACCCTGGTGCGGATGTTCACCGAGGTGCCGACATAGAGCACCCGTCCGGCACCATCCTTGAACAGGTAGACCCCCGGCTGGTCGGGCAGGCCGTCGGCGAGCCAGCGCTTGCGACGCTGCGCGGGACTGACCCGCGAGGTGTAGCTGGCGAGCTCCTCGAGCGTGTGCACCCCGAGGCTGCCGACCCGGCCGATCAGCGCGTGGAGGACGTCGACGGTCGCCTGGGCGTCGTGCAGGGCCCGGTGGTCAGGGGTCACGGTCGCGCCGAACAGCGCGGCAAGGGTCGACAGCTTGTGGTTGCGCGCCTCGTCACGGGTGACCAGCTGGCGGGCCAGGTGCACCGTGTCGAGCACGGCGTGGCGCGGCCACTCGATGCCCTGGTCGCGCGCGGCCATCTTGAGGAAGCCGATGTCGAAGCCGGCGTTGTGGGCGACCAGCACGGCTCCGCGGGCGAAGTCGAGGAAGGCCGGCAGCGCGGCCTCGATCCGCGGGGCGTCCGCGACCATCGCGGTGGTGATGCCGGTGAGCGACTGGATGAACGGGGGGATCGGCAGGTGCGGGTTGACCAGGGTCTGGAACTCGCCGAGCACCTCGCCGGCCCGCACCTTGACGGCGCCGATCTCGGTGATGGCCGAGTCGGCCGGGCTGCCACCGGTGGTCTCGAGGTCGACGACGACGAACGTGACATCGGCCAGTGCCGTGCCGAGGTCGTCGAAGGTGCCCTGCACCATCTGGTCGCCGGCCGTCTGCATGGTCCTGACGGTAGGCCGGTGGTGTGACAGCCCGTGGCAGGCGCGCCCGGTGACGGGCCGGGCCGGCACCGGTCGCGGTCGCCTCCGGAGCGCCACCGGTATGCGGTGTCGCGGGCGTTGTCGGTGGCGTCACCTAACGTCATCGGCAGGTCACAGAACCCGCGAGTCCGACCGCACGACCCACCGCACGACCCACCGCACGACCCACCGCACGACCGCCCCACGACCGCCCCAGACCTTCACCCCAGACCTTCACCCCAGACCTTCACCCCAGACCTTCACCCCAGACCTTCACCCCAGACCTTCACCCCAGACCTTCGACCCAGAGAGCGAGGTGATCGCGATGATCATCGACTGCCAGAGCTGCCCGGTGCGCGACCTGCACTGCGCCGACTGCATGGTGACGGCCCTGCTCGTGCCGCAGGGTGCCGAGCTGCCGCTCGACGCCGCCGAGCGGGCCGCCGTGACGCGGTTCGCCGAGACCGGGCTGGTGAGCGCGCACGAGGCCTCGTCGGTCAGCGCGCGCCGCGAGCCGTGGGCCGCCCACGTCCGCGCCGTCGGCTGAGCCGTCCCTACGATGGCCGGGTGACCCAGCCCGGCAGCCGACGCGAGGGACGGCGTCGTGTCGCGCGCGCCACGGCTGCCGTCACCGGCGTCCGCACCGTCGTGCGACCCGGGGTGCCACCCGAGGTGCGACCCGGGGTGTGGCCGGTCGTGCGGCTGGTCGTCGCGATGCTGGTGGCCGGGCTGGTCGGTGGCCTGCTCGGCGGGTGCTCGGATCGGGCCGATCCGCGAACCAGCGCCTCGACGACCGTCCCGGCCACTGCGTCGGCCACCACCCCACCGGATGCCCCGGACCCCTCGACCGCCCGGGAGGACGCCCTCACCGACCTGCTGGCGGCCCGCGCCTCGGCCGTCCGCCGGCATGACCGCAGGGCGTTCGCGGCCACCCTGGACGACCCGGCCTCGGGGTTCGGGCTGCGCCAGCTCGCGCAGTACGACGCCTTGGCGAAGCTGCCTCTGGGCACTTTCAGCTACGGCACCCCGGAGCCGGCCCCCGAGCTCGGCGCCGAACGCCTGGCGCAGCTCGGCCCGGACGCCTGGGCCTCGCGGGTGGCGGGCCGGTACGCCCTGGCCGGCTTCGACACCTCGACCCGGGAGTTCGAGTCCTACTTCACGGTGGTGCGTCGTGGCGCCGACTGGCGGCTGGCCGACGACACCGACGGAGGCACGCAGGTGCAGCCGTGGGACCTGCCCGGCTTCACCGTGGTGCGCAGCCCCACGGCTCTGGTGATGGGCTCCGGTCCGGCGAGCCGGCTGCGTCCCTACCTCTCCCTGGCCACGCTGGCCGTCAAGCGGGTCGACGCGGTGTGGACGGCCCCGTGGAACAGCCGGCTGGTCCTCGTCGTGCCGAAGACGACAGCGCAGATGGCCGAGCAGGTCGGCCAGGACAAGGACTCCGTGGCACAGGTCGCCGCCGTCACCGACGGGCCGTTCGACACCAACGGCCGCGCCGGTGCCGACCGGGTCGTCGTCAACCCCGGCGCCTTCGCCACCCTGGAGCGCCGGGGCCAGCAGGTGGTCGTCACGCACGAGGCCACCCATGTCGCCATCCGGGCGACCACCGACCGGCCGGTGCCGCTGTGGCTCTCGGAGGGGATGGCCGACTACGTGGGCTACCGCGACGTGGGCGCGACCCGCCGTCAGGTGGCCGCCGCGCTGCTGGTCAAGGTGCGCGCCGGCACCGGACCCAAGGCCCTGCCGACCGCCGCCGACTTCGACCCGTCCAGGACCACCATCGCCCCGAGCTACAACGCAGCCTGGCTCGCGGTCAACCGCATCGTCGACCGCTATGGCCGGGCGGCACTGGTGCGCTACTACCTCGCCGTCGCCACCAAACCGTCCGCCTCGCAGGGCACGTCGACCCCGGGCACGTCGACGCCGGGCACGACGCAGGACGCGGATGCGGCGGCCGCAGCGGCGTTCCGGTCCGTGCTGGGCACGACCGAGGCCCGCTTCACCAAGGAGTGGCTCGCCTACCTGCGTGCGCTCGCGCGCGGATGAGTGACGAGGAGACGGTCGACGAGCGGACGCTCGACGAGCCGGTGCTGCATCGACGCGCAGCCCGCGTGGTCGTGGTCGACCCGGACGGCCTCGTGCTGATGATCGAGGGCTTCGACCCGCACCACCCCGAGCAGCCCTACTGGTACACCGTCGGCGGCGGGCTGGAGGCGGGGGAGTCCGAGCGCGACGCCGCGGTGCGCGAGGTGTGGGAGGAGACCGGGCGCACGATCTCGGTGGACGACCTGGTCGGGCCGGTGCACCACGACGAGGGCTCGTTCTCCTTCGAGGGACGCCGGATCGTGCAGCAGCAGGTGTTCTACGGCTTGGCCACCGAGCGTTTCGACGCCGAGCCCGGCGACCTCGCCGAGCTCGAGGTCCGCTCGACGCTCCGGATCGCGTGGGTCGACCCGGGGGCCCGGCGGGCTGCCGGAGAGGCGGTCTACCCCCTCACCCTCGAAGACCTCGTCCGGGCCGTCCAGGAGGCCGCGGCGACGCGGTCCTGACGTTCCTGAAGTCCCGCAAACACGACATACCGGGACTTGTCGGGCCTTGGCCAAGCCTTGACCGCCACCCTGCGTCCCTCCGACCCCGGCCCGGTTAGGAAGGAAGGCAGTGCCGCCGCACCCGCGCCGACACCCGACCTGACACCGACCATCCCAAGGGAGCAGGACATGTCGAAAGCCCGACTGACCTTCGTCGCCGCCACCGCGGCGCTCGCCACCGCGACCACCCTCGCCGCAGGCCCGGCGACCAGCAGCGCGGCCCCCGCGCGAGGCGACCAACCCGGGCAGGCAGGCAGCAGCAGCTACCTGCCGAACCAGCGTGAGAAGGCGCAGAACGCGCGCCTCCAGAAGACCCTGGACGCAGCGCTCGCCAAGGCCGCGGCCGACCAGCGGGCTGGCAAGAAGAGCAGCACCGTCGCCGCCGTGACGGTCTACTACGACGACGCGAGCGCCCCGTCGTTCGACTCGCTGATCGACCAGGGCGCCGCGATCTGGAACTCGCGCGTCTCCAACGTCCGGCTGGTGGAGGGGAACTCCTCCAACGCGAGCCTCACCTACTACGAGGGCACCGACCCGAGCGGGTCGTACTACTACGGCGACGGACACGGCAGCGGCTACATCTTCCTCGACTACGACCAGGCCAACACCTACGCGCCGCTGCGGATCGTGACCCACGAGACCGGCCACGCGCTCGGCCTGCCGGACCGCTACACCCAGCCCTGCTCCAAGCTGATGTCCGGCGGTGGGCCCGGCCCGTCGTGCACCAACCCGTACCCGGACTCGGTCGAGGCCTCCGAGGTCAACACCCTCTGGGCCAACGGGTTCGTCGCGCAGGGGAGCTTCGCCAAGGTCGGCTGACCCAGGGGCAGCCGGTCTGGGTTGCTCAGACCGTGACGGTGGTGCGCTCGTCCTCCGGGTCGGGCGCACCGCCGCGTCCGGGGACAGGCAGGGCCACCGCGAGGGAGGCCACGACGAGCGCGCCGACCAGCCAGAACTGGTTGTAGAAGGCCTGCTTGTTCACGAGGTTGGCGACCAGCAGCACCAGCGCCAGCCAGCGCAGCACGGCGCCGAGGTCGGGCTGGCGCCGCCAGACCGTCCAGCACACGGCAGCCAGGGTGCCCAGCGCCGCGACACCCGTCACCGCGAACGGCAGCGTGACGCCAAAGGTGTTGAGCGCCAACAGGTACAGCGTGTTCGCGAACTTGATCGGGTGGAAGCCCACCAGCAGGCTGATCGTGTCGTGGACGAAGTCAGGTGGGCTCGCGAGGAACCACGGCGCGATGAGCACCACGGTCAGGGCGCCCGTCGTGAGGGCCCGGCGCCAGCCGAACGGACGCCACAGCAGCAGCACGGGGAGCAACAGCGCCAGGTGCTGCTTGCTGGCGCAGGCCAGCGCCAGCGGCAGCACGGCCCACCACGCGTGGTCGCGCTGCACCAGCACAGCCCACCAGACCAGACCGGCGAACAGCAGCGGCTCGGTCCAGGCCTGGTCGAGCTGGGTGAGCGTGCCGGGGGCGAGGACCAGCAGCGCGGTCACGGCGGCGGCGGTCCAGACCCAGCCGCCTCGGACAGCGGCACCGGTATGCCGCCTCGCCGCACCGCGCGCGAGCAGCCAGACCCCTGCGATGGCGACCAGCGTCCAGAAGGCGAGCGCCCACCGGACGTCACCGAACAACCACCGGCCGGGCGCCAGCAGCACCGCGGTCCACGGGAGGTAGGTGAAGGCGTCCTGGATGCCGGGCGAGCCGGACCAGTTCATCGCGTAGAAGTTCTCTCCCCGCCCCAACCCGTCGGCGGCCTGCTGCAGGGTGACCCAGACGTCGATCCGCGGCCGTGGGGACGAGATGATCGCGGTCGCCGCGCAGGCGGCATACCCGACCACGGCCACGACGGCAGCGGCCAGCGCCGCGCGGGACGCGCGGGACGAGCGGCGGCCGGCCCATAGGAGCACGGCGCAACCCAGCGGCACCACCACCAGGAGGGTGGTGGCGACGGCGAGACCGGTCGGGGCGAGGTAGTTGAAGAGCGGGACGGCCAGGGTGGCGAGCGCCGAGCCGGTCAGCATCACCACGACACCCGGGCGACGCAGGCGCACGCTCGACCCGGCCCACTGCCAGAGCGCGAGCGCGATGGTGGCCGCCGTGAGGGCGGCCACGATGGGGATGCGGTAGCGCACGACGCTCCACTGCAGCGCGGTGAAGTAGACGAGCCAGCCCAGCGGGAACGCGACCGGGGCCACCGAGGCCGCCGACCGGGCCAGGGGTCCGGGGGCGTCACGCATGGTCAGACCCTACGGGGCGGCACCGGACGCGACGCCCTGGGGAGGGCACGGGTCAGGACGTCACTCCTTGGCGCCGGAGTAGAGCGCCTCGACCTCGTCGTGGAAGTCCTTCATGACGATGTTGCGCTTGAGCTTGAGGCTCGGCGTGAGATAGCCGTTGTCCTCGGTGAAGTCACCGGGCAGCACCGCGAACTTGCGGATCGACTCGGCCTTCGACACCGACTTGTTGGCGTCGTCGACCGCCTTCTGCAGCTCGGCCAGCACCGTCTCGTTGGTCCGCGCCTGCTCGAACGAGACACCATCGAGGCCGTTGTTCTTGGCCCAGCCGGGGTACATCTCGTCGTCGAGGGTCAGCAGGGCCGCGATGAACGGCTTCTGGTCGCCGACGACGATGCACTGCGAGATCAGCGGGTGGGCCCGGAGCCGGTCCTCGAGGGCAGCCGGTGCGACGTTCTTGCCACCTGCGGTGACGAGCAGCTCCTTCTTGCGACCGGTGATCTTGAGGTAGCCGTCCTCGTCGAGCTCGCCGATGTCGCCGGTGTGGAACCACCCGTCCTGGACGGCGCCCGAGGTGGCCTCGGCGTTGTTGTGGTAGGCCGCGAAGACGTTGTTGCCCTGGATCAGGATCTCGCCGTCGTCGGCGATGCGGATCCCGACGCCGGGCAGCGGGGCGCCGACGGTGCCGATCTTCACCCGGTCCGGGACGTTCACGGTCGCGGGGGCGGTGGTCTCGGTGAGGCCGTAGCCCTCGAGCACGGTCACGCCGATGCCGCGGAAGAAGTGGCCCAGCCGGGTGCCGAGCGGCGCACCACCGGACACGGCGTACATGACCTGGCCGCCCATCGCCGCCCGCAGCTTGGAGTAGACGAGCCGGTCGAAGAGGCCGTGGCGCACCTTCAGGCCCAGCCCGGCACCCCCGGCGTCCTGGGCGGTCGACCACGCGATGGCGGTGTCGGCCGCAGTGGCGAAGATCTTGCCCTTGCCCTCGGCGGTCGCCTTGGCCTCGGCCGAGTTGTAGATCTTCTCGAAGACGCGGGGCACCGAGAGGATGAAGGTCGGCTTGAACTCGGCGAAGTCGGCCAGCAGGTTCTTGATGTCGGCGCTGTGGCCCATCTTGGCCTCGCCCTCCACGCACAGGACCTGGATGAACCGGGCGAACACGTGGGCCAGCGGCAGGAAGAGCAGCGTCGAGGCGCCGTCGGCCTTGACCACCGACTTCAGCTTGGTGATGGCGTTCTCGGACAGCGCCAGGAAGTTGTCGTGGGTCAGCTGGACGCCCTTGGGGCGCCCGGTCGTGCCGGACGTGTAGATGATCGTGGCGATGCTCGAGCGGTCGAGCGAGCCCTTGGCGGCCTCGAGGTCTGCATCGCTCACGGAGGCGCCGGCGGACTTGAGCTCGGCGATCGCTCCGGCGTCGACCTGCCAGACGTGGTGGAGCCCGGGCAGCTGGTCGCGGACCTCGCCCAGCGTGGCCTCGTGGGCTGCGGTCTCGAGCATGATGCCGCCGGCCCCCGAGTCGGTGAGGATCCAGGCGACCTGCTCGGCGGACGAGGTCTCGTAGATCGGCACGGTCACGGCGCCGGCCGTCCAGATCGCGAAGTCGGTCAGGGTCCACTCGTAGCGGGTCTTGCACATGATGGCCACGCAGTCCCCGGGGGCGATGCCCGCGGCGATGAGGCCCTTGGCCACCGCTCGCACGTCCTCGTCGAACTGGGCTGCGGTCACATCGACCCAGCCGCTGCCCTCCTTGCGGGAGAAGGCCACCCGTCTGGGGTCGGACGCGGCGTTGCGGCCCGGCAGGTCGGCCAGGCTCCCCTCGGTCGTCGGCTGGACGAGTGGGGGTGCGACGTGTTCCTGCACGGAGTCTCCTTCGACGGCGGCGTCGGTGCCTCTGTGACCGCTGTCGCTCTGTGACAGCTGTGCCTCAGTGCCACCCAGCCTACCGGTGGGTAGGTGCATCGCGGGAGTGCGTCCGGTTGAAGGCTCCGTCACACCGTGCCGGGCCGTGCGGAACACTGGGCTGGTGCGTGACCGCCGCATCGACATCGTCGACGAGACCTTCATCCGGGCCCGGCCCGAGGTGGTGCGGGCGACCTTCGACGACCGCACGTGGACGAGCCAGGTCTGGCCGCACCTGGCCGCGGCGGTGCAGCGCGACCGTGGGGTCAAGGGGGTGCGCTGGGCCGTCACCGGGCAGGTGATGGGCGAGATGGAGGTCTGGCTCGAGCCGTTCCGGGACGGGGTGGTGGTGCACCACTACGTCCGCGGCACCCGCGGGCCGCACGCGCCCCGCGACGTCGCCATCCGGCACACCCTCCGGTGGAAGAAGGCCGTGCACGCGCTCAAGGACCGCCTCGAGGGCGGCGCGGGTGGTCCGTCGCCGGACGGCGCGGGTGGTCCGTCGCCGGGCGACGCGGGTGGTCCGTCGCCGGGCGGCGCGGGTGGTCCGTCGCCGGGCGGCGCGGCGTTGTAGCCTTCGGCGCATGGCCGACCGCACCGAATCCAGCATCGACATCGACGCCAAGCCGGGTGAAGTCCTCGACGTCATCGCCGACTTCGAGAGCTATCCCGAGTGGGCGACCGAGGTCAAGGCGGTCAGCATCCTCACCGAGGAGGGGGACGGCTGGGCCGACCAGGTGCAGTTCACCCTCGACGCCGGCGCGATCAAGGACACCTACACGCTGGACTACGAGTGGGACGTCCAGCGCAACGGCACGGGGGTCGTGTCCTGGAGCCTGGTCGAGGCCACCGTGCTCAAGGCGATGAACGGCTCCTACACACTGGCCGCCAAGGGCAAGGACGCCACCACGGTGACCTACCGCCTCGCCGTTGACGTCAAGATCCCGATGCTCGGCATGCTCAAGCGCAAGGCCGAGAAGGTCATCATCGACACGGCGCTGAAGTCCCTGAAGAAGCGGGTGGAGGGCTGAGGCTCCTCGCGGGGACGAGGTAGCCATGCGCGTCATCCTCTTCACCGGCAAGGGCGGGGTCGGCAAGACCACCACGGCCGCGGCCACCGCCGTCCGGGCCGCCCGGGCCGGGGTGAAGACCCTGGTCATGTCGACCGACCCGGCGCACTCCCTCGGTGACACCCTGGGGGTGCCCCTCGGGGCGGGGGGCGGCGGTGTCCCCGTCGACCTCGAGCCCGGCCTCTCCGCCCTCCAGATCAGCCCACCGCACCTGCTGGGGGAGTCGTGGCGGGTGGTCCAGGACTACCTTCTCGCGGTGCTCGACACCGTCGGGGTCGACGCCGTCGTGGCCGAGGAGCTCACCCGTCTGCCCGGTGCGGAGGAGGTCGCCGCGCTCCTCGAGCTCCGGGCCCAGGTCGAGTCGGGCCCGTGGGACCTCGTGGTCGTCGACTGCGCCCCGACCGCCGAGACCCTGCGGCTGCTCGCCCTGCCGGAGGCGCTCGCCTGGCACCTCGAGCGGCTGCTGCCCGCCCAGCGCGGGCTGATCCGCACCCTGCGTCCGGCGGCCGCCGCCGCGGCAGGGGTGCCGCTGCCCGACCAGGCCGTGCTCGAGGCGGTCACCGGCTGGCACCGGCAGATGCGCCAGGTGCACCGGATCCTGACCGGTGACCAGACCTCGGTGCGGCTGGTGCTGACACCGGAGCGGGTCGTGATCGCCGAGTCCCGACGCACCTGGACGTCCTTGTCGCTGTACGGCTTCGTCGTCGACGCGGTGGTCGTCAACCGGGTCTTCCCCGACGCCGCTGAGGGCGGCCGGGAGCCCGATGCCTGGCGCGCCTCGTGGAACGCCGCCCAGCAGGACGGACTCGTCGAGGTGCGGGAGTCGTTCGCCGGGCTGCCGCTGGTGGTCACCCCCTACCTGTCGACCGAGCCGATCGGCGCCGACGCGCTCGCCGACCTGGCGCAGGCGCAGGACGGCGGCACCGAGGTGCTGGCCCCCGTCGTCCACCGCGGACTGGCGGTGGAGCGCACCGACGAGGGCTTCCTGCTGGTGCTGCCCCTGCCGCTGGCCCACGCCTCCGACCTGGGTCTGCAGCGGCGGGACGACGAGCTGGTCGTGACCGTCGGCGAGCACCGCCGGGTCCTCACCCTGCCGTCGGCTCTGCAACGATGCGTGGTCGAGGGTGCCTCCGTGCGCGACGGTCTGCTGCGGGTGCGCTTCGTCCCCGACGAGGAGGTCTGGCCGCGTGGCTGACGACGAACGCCCTGCCGTGGGCACCGTGGCCGAGGAGGCTGCCCGCCTCCTCGACGCCCTGGGCGGGTGGGCCGCGACCGCGCGCTCCGGGTATGCCGCCGGGCCGGCCGACGAGTCGCCCCCACCGGACGCCGCCGCGGACGCCGACTCCGACGCCGCCGCCGCCGGGTCCCGGGGGACTGCGGGCGCCGCGGGCGCCGCGGGAAGCACGGCATCCGCGCAGGCGCCTGACACCTCGTCGGTTCCGGAGGGGGCGCGCTGCACGTCCTGCGGCGCCGAGAACGGTGTGGGACAGGCGGTTGCCTGCCAGCTCTGCCCGGTCTGCCAGGGCATCGGCCTGCTGCGTTCGGTGCGCCCGGAGACCGTCGACCGGCTGGCCGACCTGGCCGGGGCGCTCGCGGCGACCCTGCGCGACATCGCCGGCCAGCGGCGGGCCGACACCGGGACGACCGCACCCACCGGACCGCATGACCACGGGTCGCGCCGCCCCGGTGCGCGGGTCCAGGACATCGTCGTGGACGACGGCGACGCGCCGGGGAGCGCGACGTCGTGAGCGGCGGACTCTCGGTCGGCATCGACATCGGTGGCACCAAGGTCGCCGGTGGGGTCGTGGACCCCGACGGTCTGGTCGTGGCACGGGCTCGGCGCGACACCCCACACCGGTCCACCAGCCCCAGCGTCGTCGAGGACACCATCGTCGACGTCGTGGCCGAGCTCATCGACGAGGCGGGCGACGACGTCGTCGCGGTGGGCATCGGCGCCGCCGGCTTCGTGGCCGCAGACCGGGCGACCGTGGTCTTCGCGCCGCACCTGTCCTGGCGCGACGAGCCCCTCGAGGCCAACCTCCAGCGCCGCGTCCCCGTGCCGATCTCGGTCGACAACGACGCGAACGCCGCTGCCTGGGCCGAGTGGCGGTTCGGCGCCGCGCAGGGCCACTCGCACGTCGTCATGGTCAACCTCGGCACCGGCATCGGTGGCGCGATGATCCTCGACGGCCAGATCATGCGGGGCCGCTACGGCATCGCGGGCGAGTTCGGCCACATGCAGGTCGTCCCGGGTGGCCAACGCTGCGAGTGCGGCAACAAGGGCTGCTGGGAGCAGTACGCGTCGGGCAACGCCCTGGTGCGGGAGGCCCGGTCGATGATGACCGCGGGCAGCCCGATGGCCTCCGACCTGCTCGACCTCGTGGGGGGCGACCCCTCGAGCCTGACCGGCCCGATGATCACCGAGGCTGCTCGCGACGGGGACGCCACCGCCACCGAGCTGCTCGGTGAGATCGGGCAGTGGCTGGGCATCGGGATCGCCAACCTGGCTGCCGCCTTCGACCCCGGGGTGTTCGTCATCGGCGGTGGGGTGAGCGCCGCCGGAGACCTGCTCCTGGAGCCGGCTCGGGCGACCTTCCGCCGGCACCTCACCGGTCGTGGCTACCGACCCGAGGCCCGCATCGTCGCCGCGGCGCTCGGCAACGAGGCCGGGCTGATCGGCGCGGCCGACCTGGCTCGCCGTGACGCCCTCGAACGGGCAGCCGCCGAGGGCGCATGAGCACGATGCGGGTGGCGTCCTACAACCTCAAGGACTTCACCCTCGACCGGCACGCGGCGGCGCGGGTGGTCCGCGCCATCGACCCCGACGTGCTGTGCCTCCAGGAGGTGCCGCGGCGGCTGCTGGCGACCTGGCGGGTCTCGGCCTTCGCCGCCGAGTGCGGCATGTTCTGGTCAGGGCGACACCGGGGCAGCGGCGGCACCACCGTCTTCACCTCGCTGCGGGTGCAGGTGAGCGAGTCGCGGCACCACCGGCTGCGCGTGGCCGCGCTCCAGCGCACCCGCGGGTATGCCGTGGCACGGGTCGGCCCGGCCGGCCACCAGCCGGTGGTGGTCGCCTCGGTGCACCTCAGCCTCGACGCCGACGAGCGCGAGCGGCACGCGGGCCAGATCCTGGAGTCGCTGGCCGGGGGCGGGCCCGTCCTGCTCGCCGGTGACCTCAACGAGGGGAAGACGGGTAAGGCGTGGCGGCTGTTCGCGTCGCCGCTGCGGCTGATCTCGCCCACGACGCCGACCTACCCGGCCAGGGCACCGCACAAGGTGCTCGACGTCATCTTCGGCTCGCCCGACCTCGTGGTCGCGCCGCACCGCGCCGTTGACCTCGACGACGCGGACCTGGCGGCGGCGAGTGACCACCGACCCACCTGGGTCGACGTCGAGCTCACCCCGCAGCCGGTGCCGACCGCCGAGACCGAGACCGGTCCTGCGGTGTCGGCCGCAACCGTCGAGGCTGCCGAGGAGAAGGCCGGTGAGGCCGTCGCGAACGACGTGGACGATGCGGTCACCCGACCCGAGCGGTCGTCCTCCTAGCCGTCCGAGGACGGGTCGCCGAGTGGTTTCGTCGGTGCCGACGGATCGACCTCGTCCTTCTCACGGAGGGACGGCTGAGGATGGCTAGACGCGGGCGCCGTTGTCGGGGTCGTCGGCGTCGCGGCTGTGCGGCTGGCGGAGCACCAGCAGCACGAAGCCCAGCACGATCAGCCCGAGCGCGCCCAGCGTCCACCACTTGCTGCCGGTGTGGAAGAGGACCTGCCACAGGAGCAGGAGCGGACCGGCCACGAGGCCGACGACGATGCCCCAGAACTGCAGGTCCTCCTGCGGCGGCAGGGGAGCGGTCGGGCCCGGCTCGAAGTGCTCGTCGTCGAGCTCCGACAGGTCACGCAGCTCGACCGGGTCCGGGACCTCCTCCTCGGGCTGCGTCTCCGGGAGCTCGGCGCCGCGCCAGACCACGAACGGCCGGGTCGGCGGAGGGTTGGTGTTCGACCGCAGCGGCGGGTTGACCCCGGGAGGGGGCGTGGTCGGTGCGCCGGGGTCGATCGCAGCGTCCGCCGCGGCCGCCGGCTCGTCGGGCAGCGACTCGACCTCGTCCCAGCGCGCGACGATGTCGGCGAACTCGGCGTCGACGTCGCGGTCGCTCATGGGTGCCCCTTGGTCTGGTCGGGCACTGGCTCGCCCGGTGGGGTCAAAGATACGTGCAGCGACGGGCTGGACGGTAGCCACCGGTCGCCCAGGACGGTTGTCGGACGGCGGCTTTCGCGCACGGGCCGCGGTCCCGTGCTGGGTGCCGTAGAGTTCACGCGTCACTTCGGAGGTGTGCTGGTGTTCTACTGGGTGCTCAAGACGGTCGTTCTTGGCCCGATCCTCAAGTTGCTCTTTCGCCCGTGGGTCGAGGGTGAGGAGAACATTCCCGACGAGGGCGCCGCCATCTTCGCCAGCAACCACCTGTCGTTCTCCGACTCGATCTTCCTGCCCCTGGTCGTCCCGCGCCGGATGACCTTCCTGGCGAAGTCCGACTACTTCACCGGCCGAGGCCTCAAGGGTCGCCTCACCGCCGCCTTCTTCCGGGGCGTGGGGCAGCTGCCCGTCGACCGGTCGGGCGGCCGCGCGGGCGAGGCGGCGCTGCGCTCGGGCCTGAAGGTGCTGCGTCGCGGCGAGCTCCTCGGCATCTACCCCGAGGGCACCCGCAGCCCCGACGGCCGTCTCTACCGCGGCCGCACCGGTGTCGCCCGGATGGCGCTCGAGGGTGGCGTCAAGGTCCTCCCCGTCGCGATGATCGGCACCGACAAGGCCCAGCCCACCGGTGCGAAGATCCCCAAGCTGATCCGCATCGGCGTCAAGATCGGCAAGCCGCTGGACTTCTCGCGCTACGAGGGCATGGAGGACGACCGGTTCGTCCTGCGCTCCATCACGGACGAGATCATGTACGAGCTGATGCTCCTGTCCGACCAGGAGTACGTCGACATGTACGCGACGTCGATGAAGGACCGGATCGTGGCTGCGGCCAAGACCAAGGCGCGCGAGATCCAGGAGGCCGCCCTCCCGGGCACGGCCGCCAAGGAGCTCGAGGAGGCGCTCGACGCCGGTGACGACCAGTCCGCGCGCCCGGTGCGGCCGACGGTCGACGACGCGGTCGGTGACATCGACGAGCTGACCCAGCGTGACGACGTGCGCGCCGAGGCCGGTGCCGACGTCCCGGTGGCCGAGGGCGCGGACGACGCCTCCGACGAGGTGCCCCGGGCGCCCGCGCGGCGAGCTGAGGACCCGAACCGACGTGGCGCGGCACCTGAGCCTGTCCGCGCGCCGTGCCACTGCCGCACCCGGTTCCCAGCCCGAGGTGGTCTCGGCGTTCTGGAAGGGCATCGACGTCTTCCGCCCGCTGGCCCTGGCCTACGCCGCATACTCGCTCTGGGACCGTCCGCACGACCTGGTGCGGCCGACGCTGGCGTGGGTGGTGCTCGCCGTCCTCGGCGTCTGGACGGTCTTCCTGGTCTTCTACCGCAGCCGGCGGCTGTGGCTGGTCGTCGTGGAGCTGGGGCTGGCCGCCGCCGCGATCCTCGCCACGCGGTTGGTCGACACGGCCGCCGCGATCGAGGCCGGGAGCCGCACGCTGCCGACGTTCTGGCCGGCGGCCGGGGTCGTGTCGGCGGCGGTGCTGCTCGGTCGCAAGGGCGGCCTGCCCGCGGCGGTGTTCATCGGTGTCGTCGACGTCATCGAGGTCGGCAAGGCGACCCCCAACACCATCAACAACATCGTCCTGCTGCTCCTGATCGGCGCCCTGATCGGCTACGCCTGCGACCTGGCCCGTGAGGGGCACGCCAAGCTGCGCGAGGCCCTGGCCCTGGAGGCCCAGGTGCGCGAACGCGAGCGGCTGGCGCGGCAGGTGCACGACGGTGTGCTGCAGACGCTGGCCTTCATCAACCGCCGCGGCACCCAGCTCGGGGGTGAGTCCGCCCAGCTCGGCGGCATGGCGGCCGACCAGGAGCGCCTTCTGCGCGCGCTGGTCAGCGGAACGTCGCCGGCCGACACCGAGGCGACCGTGTCCGGTGACGTCGACCTGAGGCAGCTGCTGGGGCGCTACGCGGGCGGGCAGGTGCACCTCGTTGCCCCGGCCGACGCCGTGCTCGTGCCGCCCCGGGTGGCCGGCGAGCTGGCCGCCGCAGTCGGTGCCGCCCTCGACAACGTGCGCCTGCACGCGGGCGACGAGGCGCAGGCCTGGGTGCTGGTGGAGGACGACGGCGACGAGGTCGCCCTGACCGTCCGTGACAACGGCGTGGGTATGCCGGCGGGTCGCCTCGCCGAGGCGGCCGCGGCCGGGAGGATGGGGGCGTCGTCCAGCATCCGGGGGCGACTGGCCGACCTGGGTGGCACGGCCGAGTACGCGGGACGCGAAGGGGCCGGGGTGACGGTGCGGATGCGCGCACCGAAGCACGGCGGACGGGACGACGGAGGAGCACGATGAGCACGAGTGACGGCGCCAGCGCCACCGATCCGCAGCCCGGGGAGCCGGCCACCCGTGAGCCGAGCGTGGTCGTCGCCGACGACCACCCGCTCTGGCGTGACGCCGTGGCGCGCGACCTCGCCGAGGCCGGCATGGCGGTGCTCGCCACGGCCGACGACGGACCCTCCGCGGTCAACCGCACCAAGGCGACCCGGCCGGACGTGCTGGTGCTCGACCTCAACCTGCCGGGGATGCGCGGCCACGAGGTGTGTGCCGCCCTCGGATCACTCCAGACCCGGGTCCTGGTGCTCTCGGCGTCGGGTGAGCAGCAGGACGTGCTCGAGGCAGTCAAGGCGGGCGCGACCGGATACCTGGTGAAGTCGGCCTCCCGGGAGGAGATCGTCGAGGCGGTCCGCGCGACGGCGCGCGGCGACGCGGTCTTCACCCCGGGCCTGGCCGGGCTGGTGCTGGGGGAGTTCCGCAAGCTGTCGACCCAGCCACAGACCGACCCCTCACGGCCGATCCCCGAGCTGACCGAGCGCGAGACCGAGGTGCTCAAGCTGGTCGCGACCGGCATGTCCTACAAGGAGATCGCGGCCGACCTCTTCATCTCGCACCGGACCGTGCAGAACCACGTGCAGAACACCCTGGGCAAGCTCCAGCTGCACAACCGGATCGAGCTGGTGCGGTTCGCGATCGCGAAGGGGCTGGACACCCCCGAGGCCTGACAGCGGGCCGGTGAGCCGTCGGCGGTCCTGCCTCAGTCGGCGGGTGCCTGCCGGTAGCGCTCGTAGACCACCTGCGCGAAGCGGCGGGTCTCGACGAGCTCGAACCGCTGCACCTGCGCGACCGCGGGCAGGTGGGGGGTGCCGCCGCCGGCGATGACCGGGCAGCGGTAGACCCGCAGCTCGTCGACCAGCCCGAGCTCGATGGCCTGGCCGGCCAGCTCGGCCCCGCCGATCGAGACGGCACGGTCGGTCGCCTCGAGTGCCCTGGTGACCTCCGCGGCCACCGAACCACGGGCCAGCCGGGCGTTGCCCTGCACGGCGTCGAGGGTGCGGCTGAAGACGACCTTCGGCAGTGCGGTCCAGATGTCGGCGAACTCCGCGCCGTCGTCCGTCTCCCGGACGGTGGGGTCGTTCTCCCACACCAGCATCGTCTCGTAGAGTCGGCGCCCCAGCAGGTAGGCCCCGAGCGTGGCGACCTCGTCGTGGTGGAAGCGGAACAGCTCGTCGTCCGGCGCGGCCCAGTCGAACCCGCCCTCGCGGTCGGTGACGAAGCCGTCGATCGAAGTGCTCATCGAGAACATCAGCATGGTCAGGGCCTCGTCCTGTCAGGGGTGGCACCCGCGCCTCGCGGGAGGTCCACCGTGGTGCGCAGACCACCGTCCTGTCGAGGGGTGAGGGTGAGGGTGCCGTCGTGCGCCCGGACGATCGTGTCGACGATGGCCAGGCCCAGCCCCACACCCGCGTGGTCGCTGCGCGTGCGGCCCACGCCGCGCTGGAACGGCTCGCGGAGCGTGGACACCAGGGCCTGGCTGAGGTGTCCGCCGGTGTTCTCGACGCTGAGCGTGACCGACCCCTGACGCGTCTCGGTGCTGACCCAGACCCGACCGTGCTCGGCCAGGTTGTGCACGATCGCGTTGTGCACGAGGTTCGTCGTCATCTGCTGCAGCAGCGTGGGCGAGCCGGCGGCCAGGGCCGGCGCCCCCGAGGTCTCGACGCTGACCCCGCGACGCTCGGCCATCGGCAGCAGCGTCTCGGCTGCGTCCTCCGCCAGCAGCGACAGGTCGACGTCCTCCCGCGCGAAGGACCGCTGGTCGGCCCGACTCAGGACGAGCAGCGCCTCGGTCAGGTCGATGGCCCGAGTGGTGACGACTTGGAGCCGGTCGACGAGCTCGCGCGGGTCGGCGCCGGGGTCCTTCCGGGCCACGTCGAGCAGGGTCTGGGTGACCGCCAGTGGAGTGCGCAGCTCGTGGGAGGCGTTGGCCGCGAAGCGCTGCTGCTCGGCCACCCGAGCCTCGACCCGGGCGAGCATCGTGTCGAACGCGTCGGCGAGCTCGCGGAACTCGTCGTTGCGCCCTTCGAGCCGGATCCGGTGCGAGAGCGTCCCGCTGGTGGCGAGGCGGGTCGCGTCGGTGATCCGGCTGAGGGGGGCGAGCATCCGACCCGCGAGGAACCACCCACCCACCAGCCCGAAGACGAGCAGGAACGCCATCGCCCGCCCCGCCCAGGGCGAGAACGCGTCCTGCAGGTCCTGGCGGCTCGGGCTGAACGGGCCCGGACCGAAGGACGAGCTGGTGGGCACGTAGCGCAGCAGGAAGACCCAGACCGTCGCGAGCAGCACCCCGCCCGCGGCCATCAGGAACCCGGCATAGCTGAGGGTGAGCTTGAGGCGGACGCTCAGGCCGGGTGCCCTAGCCACGGTCGCCCGCGGCGGCCCGACCCGGCCCGGGGTCGGAGTCCACGGCCTCCGTCTCGATGCGGTACCCGACGCCCGGCACGGTGCGGATCACCCAGGGCTCGCCGAGTCGCTTGCGCAGTGCGGACACGGTGATCCGCACTGCGTTGGTGAAGGGGTCGGCGTTCTCGTCCCAGGCCCGTTCGAGCAGCTCCTCGGCGCTGACCACCCCACCGTCCGCGGCCACGAGGACCTCGAGCACGGCGAACTGCTTGCGGGTCAGCGCGACGTAGCGACCGTCGCGGTGGACCTCGCGCCGGAACGGGTCGACGCGGACGCCGGCGGCCTCGAGCACCGGCGGCCGGTTCTGCGACCGGCGCCGGTCGAGGGCCCGGAGCCGCAGCACCAGCTCGCGCAGCTCGAACGGCTTCGTCAGGTAGTCGTCGGCACCCAGCCCGAAGCCCGTGGCCAGGTCGTCGAGCCGGTCGGCGGCGGTGAGCATGAGGATGGGGGTGCCGGTCCCCGAGGCGACGATGCGGCTGGCCACCTCGTCGCCGGACGGGCCCGGGATGTCACGGTCGAGGATCGCGATGTCGTAGGCGTTGGTGGCCAACAGCTCCAGCGCGACGTGGCCGTCCCCGGCGAGGTCGGCGGCAATCGCCTCGAGGCGCAGGCCGTCGCGGATCGCCTCTGCCATCAACGGCTCGTCCTCGACCACCAGCACCCGCATGGGGCGATGCTAACGAGAACGCGTGTATCGCCGGTGTATCCGAAACCTCATACGCCCCTGCAACGCGGCGGTGGCTTGGGTTGCGGCATGAGTCCTGACCCACTGACCCACACGCCCCTGCGACCGACTCGCTCGACCGCGCTCGCCGTGGCACTCCTCGTCGCTGCGGCGGCCGTCGCCCTCGTCGCCCTGACACCGCTCGACCTCACGTCCCTGGGGCTCGGCTCCCGGACGGAGACCGGCACCGTGCACCCGGGTGGGAGCGCAGCGGGCTCGGCGATCCCGCCGAACCTCGAAGGCGCCCCCGTGACCCACGACGCACGACCCGCGCGCACGACCCCCACCGCCGCTCCTGGTGAGGGGGCACCGGCGGGCACGAGCGGTGGTGGGTCGGTGCTCGACGAGACGGATCCGACGGTGGCCAACCTCGACCCGGACCTGCTGGCCGCCCTGCGCACCGCAGCGGGCGCAGCCCGTGACGACGGGGTCGAGCTGGGCGTCAACAGCGGATGGCGCTCCGCCGCCGAGCAGGAGCGGCTGCTCGACCAGGCGATCACCCAGTACGGCTCCGAGCGGGAGGCCCGTCGCTGGGTGGCGACCCCGGAGACCTCCGAGCACGTCTCCGGCGACGCCGTCGACGTCGGCCCGACGCGGGCGGCCAGCTGGCTGGAGCGCAACGGTGCCGCCTACGGGCTCTGTCGGGTCTACCGCAACGAGCCGTGGCACTTCGAGCTGCGTCAGGGTGCCGCCCTCGACGGTTGCCCCCGGATGTATGCCGACCCCACCCAGGACCCCCGGATGTCGCGATGACCCTGCTCGGCTCACCCACCCTCCTCGGCACCGAGACCGGCGTCGTCCTCGCGACGACGGCGGCGCTGCCGCTGGTCGTGCTGTGCGCGATCGCCCTGGCGGGCCGACGGATCCACCTCGGTATGCCGCGTGGCCGGGCCTGGCGGACCTCGCTCACCGAGGTGGGCATGGTCTACGGGACGGTGCCGGGCGTGTGGATGACCATGCTCCCGGGGATGCGGGCCGGCGAGGTCGACGGAGCGGTGAGCCTGGTGCCCCTGCGCGACCTCCCCACGATGTCGACCTTCCAGGTGGTGGGGAACCTGCTGATCTTCGCCGCGTTCGGGCTGCTCGCGCCGTGGCGATGGCCCGCCCTCGCGTCTGTGCCGCGTGTCGTCGCGGTGGCCGCGCTGGCCTCCGGGACGGTCGAGACGGCGCAGTACGTCTTCCGCCTCGACCGGGTCTCGTCCATCGACGACGTGCTGCTCAACGCCTCGGGCGCGGGCCTGGCCTGCGCCGTCTCGATCGTCGTCCTCGGCGTCGGCCGGCTCGCCGCTGCAGTGTCACGGCGGCACCGGCGCGGCGCGGTGACCGCAATCCGAGCCACCTGCCCACCCGCTGGGACGCGCACCTATCCTTGACCGGTGAGCACCACGCAGCACCACGACGCCCTCGCCAGCCTCGCGGCCGGCGCCGACCTCCCGGCTGCCCAGCAGCCGGACTGGCCGGACGCCGCCCGACTCTCCAGCGCTGTCGCCGAGCTCGCGTCGTATCCGCCGCTGGTGTTCGCGGGGAGTGCGACGTCCTCAAGTCCCGGATGGCTGCCGCGGCCCGCGGTGAGGCCTTCGTCCTGCAGGGCGGCGACTGCGCCGAGACCTTCGCCTCGGCGACGGCCGACAACATCCGCGACCGGGTCAAGACCATCCTCCAGATGGCCGCGGTCCTGACCTACGGCGCCTCGGTCCCGGTGGTCAAGGTGGGCCGGATGGCCGGCCAGTACGCCAAGCCGCGCAGCAGCGGTGCCGAGACGCGCGAGGGAGTCAGCCTCCCGGCCTACCGCGGCGACATGGTCAACGACTTCGACTTCACGCTCGAGGCGCGCACCCCCGACCCGCAGCGGCTCGTGCAGGCCTACCACGCGAGCACCGCGACCCTGAACCTCGTCCGGGCGTTCACGCAGGGTGGCTTTGCCGACCTGCGCCACGTGCACGACTGGAACCGCGGCTTCGTCGCCAACGCCGCCAACAGCCGCTACGAGCGGTTGGCCAAGGACATCGACAAGGCGATGAAGTTCATGCAGGCCTGTGGGGCCGACTTCGACGCCATGCGCACGACCGAGTTCTTCTCGTCGCACGAGGCCCTGCTGCTCGACTACGAGCGCCCGCTGACGCGGATCGACAGCCGCACCGGTGAGCTCTACGACACCAGCGGCCACTTCATCTGGGTGGGCGAGCGCACCCGCGACATCGACGGCGCGCACGTCGACTTCGTCTCGAAGGTGCTCAACCCGATCGGGGTCAAGCTGTCGGCCAAGGCCGAGGTCGACGACGTCCTGCGGCTGATCGACAAGGTCGACCCCGACCGCGAGCCCGGGCGCCTCACCTTCATCACCCGCATGGGTGCCAAGACGGTGCGCGACGCGCTGCCCACGCTGGTCGACAAGATCACCGGCAGCGGCGCCCAGGTCACCTGGATCTGCGACCCCATGCACGGCAACACCTTCGAGTCGGCCAGTGGCTACAAGACCCGCGACTTCGAGGACGTGGTCGAGGAGGTGCGCGGCTTCTTCGAGGTGCACCAGGGCCTCGGCACGGTGCCCGGTGGCATCCACGTCGAGCTCACCGGCAACGACGTCACCGAGTGCATCGGTGGCGCCGAGAAGATCCTCGACGCCGACCTCAACAAGCGTTACGAGACGGTCTGCGACCCGCGCCTGAACCACCAGCAGAGCCTCGAGCTCGCCTTCCTCGTCGCCGAGATGCTCGCCAAGGACTGACCGGATGCCGCCCACCGCACCTCCCGTGCACGTCGACCTGCTCTCCGACACCCTCACCAAGCCCACCGACGCGATGCGTCGCGCCATGGCCGACGCGCCGGTCGGCGACGACGTCTTCGGCGAGGACCCCACGGTCCGCCGGCTCGAGGCGCGGGTGGCCGAGCTGCTCGGCCACGAGGACGCGCTCTTCGCCCCCACGGGCTCGATGGCCAACCAGCTCTGCCTGCGGCTGCACGTGGGTCACGGCGAGGAGCTCGTCGCCGACTCGCTCGCCCACGTGCTACGCGCCGAGATGGGCGCTGCCGCAGTGCTTTCCGGCATCTCGTCGCGGTCGTGGGTGGCCGAGCACGGACTCCTCGACGCCGCCCAGCCGTTGGCGCTGATGATCCCCGACGGCGGCACCTACCAGGTCAACACGCGGCTCGTCGTCGTCGAGAACACGCACAACTTCGGCGGGGGCACGGTGCAGCCGCTCGACCAGATCGAGACGCTGCGGGCCGGCACCAGGGACCGTGGCGTCGCCATGCACCTCGACGGGGCGCGCCTCTGGAACGCGCACGTCGCCACCGGGGTCCCGCTCGACACCTACGGCCGGCAGTTCGACACCGTGAGCGTCTGCCTCTCCAAGGGGCTCGGGGCACCGGTGGGCTCGGTCATCGCAGGTTCGCGTGACCTGATGGCCAGCGCCCGGATCTGGCGCAAGCGGTTCGGTGGCGGGATGCGGCAGGTCGGCATCCTCGCGGCGGCCGGGCTGCACGCCCTCGACCACCACGTCGAGCGGCTCGCCGACGACCATGCCCGGGCGCGCCGGTTCGCCGACGCAGCAGCTGCCGGCCGGCCTGGCTCCGTCGACCCGCAGCGGGTGCAGACCAACATCGTCGTCCTGGACGTGTCGGGTGCCGGGTGGGCCCCGGCCGGCTTCGTCGAGGAGGCCGGCCGACGCGGCATCCGCCTCTATCCGGTCAGCGCCACGGCGGTGCGGCTGGTGTGGCACCTCGACGTCGACGACGCGGGCACCGACCTGGCCATCGAGACGCTCGTCCCGCTGCTGGAGTCGGGTCCGTCCAGCTGAGCCGTCGCCCGGCAGCCGCGGGGGCACCCGACTGGGCGCGCGCGGGCAGACGGCCTGGAGTCAGACGTCGTGGTGCAGGAGCTCGGCCGGCCGGTCCTCGGCCGCCGAGGCGCCGTCGCGGGCGGGGCGCCTCCCGAGCACCTCGACGACGTACATCGCCGCCAGCACCATCGAGCCACCCACCACCATCCGGGCGGTCAGTGACTCGCCGCCGAAGAGCACCGCGAAGAACGTCGCGAACACCGGCTCCATCGTCATGACGATGGCGGCCCGGGTGGCCGGCAGGTGTGACTGCGCCCAGGTCTGCGCCCACAGCGCCACCGCGCCGGCGACGAGCGCCATGTAGAGCAGTGCGGTCCACTGCCCACCGGTCGCAGGCAGGGTGATCCCGCCGGGCACGGCAGCGACCAGGGTGACCGCGGCGATGACGAAGGCCTGCACGGTCGCCAGCCCGGTGGCCGACTCGGCGGTCGAGTACCGGCCCAGGCCGACGATGTGCAATGCGTAGAGCGCGGCCGAGGCGAGCGTCACCGCCTCGCCGTAACCGACCGACAGCCCCCGCAGGGACAGCACGGCCAGTCCCGCCGTCGCGAGCAACACGGCCGCCCAGGTGACCCGGTTGATGCGGTCGCGCAGCAACACGGCGCCGAGCACCGGAGTGAGGACGACGTAGGTGCCGGTCACGAAGCCCGACACCGATGCCGCGGTGTGCTCGAGGCCGATCGTCTGCAGCAGCTGGGCCAGCCCGTAGAGCACACCCAGGGCGACGCCGATCAGCACCTGGCGCCTGGTCAGCGCGAGCGTCTGGCGCCGGAACACCACGGCCATCACGACCGCGGCGATCGCGAACCGCACCGTGAGGAAGTCGGCCGAGGGGACGTGCGCGACGAGGTCGCGGATCAGGAAGAAGGTCGAGCCCCAGACCGCCGTGACCGAGACGAGCAGCAGCGTCGCGAGCCGGCTCGCGGGGAAGCGCTCGGACCCCACGTCGGTCGACTCGCTGTTGGACAAGTCGCTGTTGGACAACTCGCTGTTCGACAACTCAGACGATGACGAGCTTGATGGTGCTGCCCTTGGGCTGCTCGCTGTTCGCGCCCGGCTCCTGGCTGCGGACCGTGCCGAAGATGCCGCCCATAAAGCGCTCGACGGTGACGTTGAACCCGGCGTCCTTGAGGATCTGGGTCGCCTCGCCCTCCTGCTTGCCCTGGACGTCGGGCACCTTCACCAGGACCGGGCCCTTGGAGACGACCAGCTTCACGGGATCACCCTTGAAGAGCGTGCCGCCGGTCGGGCTCTGCGAGATCACGCTGCCCTTGGGGACGGTGTCGCTGTTCTGCTGCTCGGTGGCGTCGACCTCGAGCCCGGCCTTGGACAGCGCGTCCACCGCCTCGTTGGCGGGCTTGCCGGTGAAGTCGGTGACCTGGATCGGCTGGCGTCCCTTGGAGATGACGAGGTTGACCTTGGTGCCGCGCTTGAGCTGGGCGCCGACCTTGGGGTCGACGCTCACGACGAGGCCGGCGGCGACCTTCTCGTCGAAGGCCTCCTTGCTGCTGCCCACGGTGAGCTTGGTCGCGGTGATCTGGTCACGCGCCTCGGCGGCGGACTTGCCGACGACGTTCGGCACGGCATACCGCTCCGGTCCCTTGGACACGGTGACCTTCACGTCGGTGCCGCGGCGGACCTCCTGGCCCGCGCCGGGGTCGGTCGACATGACGATGCCCTTGGGCACCGACTCGTCGAAGCTCTGCACCTCCTCGGCGCCGAGGTGGGCCTGGTCGAGGGCGGCCTGGGCCTGGGCGAAGGTGAGCGACGTGGTCGGGGGGACCACGGTGGGGGAGCCGGGACCGGCGAGGAACCACCAGCCGGCGAGACCGGCCACCAGGGCGACCCCGAGAGCGGCCCAGATCCAGCGCCACGGCCCGCGACCGTGCGGCTCGTCGTCGTAGGTGTCGACGACCCGGCCGTGCAGCACCGGAGGCGTGGTCGGGGTGCGGTCGATGGGCAGTGCCACCGGAGGCAGGGGGCGGGCAGCCTGGGAGGAGTGCCTTGGCTCGTGCTCGGCGTCGGAGTGCACAGGAAGTGCGCTGGTGCGCTCGACGGCCACCGTGCTCGCCCCGCCACCGACCGCGGCCGGACCCTCGGGGCGCCGGTCGAGCTCGGCCGGCGTGAGCATCGCCCGCGACTTGCGGACCTCGGCGAGGAAGTCCTCGGCGTCGTGGGGTCGCTGGTCGGGGTCGCGCGCGGTCGCGAGGGCGACGAGGGCGTCCAGCTCGCCGGGCACCGAGCTGACCCGCGACGACGCGGCCGGGATCGAGCCGTGCACGTGCTGGTAGGCGATGTGGATCGGGGTGTCACCGGTGAACGCCTTGGTGCCGGTGAGCATCTCGAACAGGATCAGCCCCGCGGCGTAGACGTCGCTGCGCGCATCGGCGATCCCGCGCTCGACCTGCTCGGGGGACAGGTAGGCGACCGTGCCGAGCAGCACCCCGGTCTGGGAGTGCGAGGTCTGGTTGGAGACCGCCCTGGCCAGCCCGAAGTCGGCGACCTTCACGGTGCCGTCGCCCTCGCGCAGGATGATGTTCTCGGGCTTGACGTCGCGGTGGATGATGCCGCCGCGGTGCGCGGCCCCGAGGGCCTGCAGCACCGGGGCGAGGATGTCGAGGGTGGCGCGCGGCGTGAGCGGGCCCTCGGCCTTCATCACCTCTCGCAGGGTCTGCCCGGGCACGTACTCCATGGCCAGGAACATGTGACCGTCGTCCTCGCCCTGGTCGAACACCGACACCACGTTGGGGTGTGACAGGCGGGCGGCCGAGCGGGCCTCCCGCTTGAACCGGCTGACGAAGGCTTCGTCCTGGGCCAGGTCGTGGCGCAGCACCTTGAGGGCCACGTCACGGTCGAGACGGGTGTCGAGGGCGAGGTAGACCGACGCCATCCCACCGTCGGCAATGTGCGACAGGACGCGGTAACGCCCGTCGAACACCCGACCGAGCAACGACTCGGTGACACCTGAAGACACCCGCAAAGTGTAGGAGGTCTGACCGGTCATCTCGTGCAGGCGGGTCCGTGGGTGGTGTCCCGGCTCACACGAGCACGGCGCCGAGCAGCCGCGCCACGGGTCGGGAAAGGCACGTCACATCCGGGCGCGATGGGCCTTGATGTTGGCGACGTAGACCTTGGTGTCGGCATACATCCCGTGCTGCTGCACCGAGTAGAGCCCCTGGTAGTAGCCCGCGATGGCCTGGTCGAGGTTCTTCGCCGACCGGGTCAGCGAGCGCAGGATGACCACGCCCGCGGTGATGTTGTCCTGGGTGCGCAGCAGGTTGAGCTTGCGCCCGGCCATCTCGGAGGCCCACTGCCCCGACGAGGGGATGACCTGCATGACGCCGATGGCGTTCGCGACCGAGACCTGGCGCTGGTTCCAGCCGGACTCCTGCCACCCGACGGCCAGGGCGAGCCTCGGGTCGACGCCGTGCCGACGGGCCGTCGCGACGATCATCGCCTTGGTCTGGCTGCGGCTGGGCACCGACGTGCGGGCCAGCGCCGACCGGTTGCGGTTCGCCGCATTGACCGTCGAGCTGGGGTAGGTGCGCCCGGCGAAGGTGTTGGCGCTGGTCGCGCTCTTGGCCGGCTTGGCCGGCACCCGCAGCCGCTGCCCGGGGTGGATGACCGAGCGCGCCGACAGGTGGTTGGTCTTGAGCAGGGCGGCGAGCCTCGTGCCGTGCTTCACCGCGATGCCGCTGAGGGTGTCACCCGAGCGCACCCGGTATGCCGCGGAGCCGGCCCGGCGGGTCGCCGCGGGCGTCGTGCCGCGCACCTTGACCAGCTGGCCGGGGTGGATGACGCTGCGCGCGCCCAGCCGGTTGAGCCGGTAGACGGTGGCCAGCGGGGTCTTGGTCCGGGCCGCGATGGCACTGAGGGTGTCGCCGTTGCGCACCCGGTAGGTCGTCGTCGAGATCGCCTTCGACGCGCCGGTGGCCCGGTGGGCGCTGGCGGCGCCGGACCCGGGGATGCGCACCTTCTGTCCGACCTGCAGGACCGAGCGGGTCGAGAGGTGGTTGGCCTTGAGCAGGGCGGCCAGCGAGACGCCCTTGCGGGCCGCGATGTGGCTCAGGGTGTCGCCGGGGCGCACGACGTACGTGGCCCGCCGGATCGCCGCAGCGCGGGCGGCGGCGGCAGCCCGCGCCCGGGCTGCCTCGGCGCGCGCCTGGGCCGCGGTCTTGGGCACCGACAGGCGCTGCCCGATGGAGAGGTGGTTGCCGCCGTGCGCGAGGTGGTTGCGCGACGCGAGGACCCCGGTGGTGGTGCCGGTCCGGTCGGCGATCGCGGCCAGGGTGTCACCGGCGCGCACCGTGTAGGTGGTCCAGCCGTGGGGGGCGGGCTTGGCCTTCTGCACGACGGCGACCGGCGCCGCGAGCGGGGTCTGGGGGAGCGCTGCGGGAGCGATCACAGGTGACATCGGGGTGGCTGCCTTTCAGGTGGCACCCGGGAGTGCCGTGAGCGGCGTGCGGGCCGCCGGACTGGGACTGCGTCGGTCTGGGCCAGCCGTCGGTGCTGGAGTGGTGCATGTGACGACTGTGACGATTGTGAAAGGTACACCATCTGGACACCTTCACATCGAACTACATCGATGTAATTACCTGCCTAGCCAATTTGCTTTGCCTCTGCGGGCTGGCAGAGTTGCCCCGTGACCGACCAGCCCGACCAGACCGACGGCTCTGCCGAACCCTCCCTCGAGACGCTCGTCGGCTCCTGGCTGACCGTGCCCGACGTGGCCGAGCGGCTCGGGATCGCCCTGTCCGCCGTGCGCCGGCTCATCGAGGACCGTGAGCTGCTGAGCGCCCGCATCGGGGAGCGCCGGATCGTGTCGGTGCCGGAGCAGTTTCTCGAGGAGGACGTCTTCCGGCACCTGCGCGGCACCTTCACCGTGCTCGCGGACGGTGGTCTGGGTGACGACGAGATCCTGCGCTGGCTGTTCACCCCCGACCCGACGCTGCGGGTCCCCGGTACGCCGGTCGACAACCTCGCGGCCGGGTTCAAGACCGAGGTGCGGCGCCGGGCCATGGAGCAGGCCTTCTAGCCCCCTGCACGAACCTTTGCTAGCAAAGGTTCCTGCATGGAGGACATGATGCAACCTGTCCGTCACCCAGTTTCCTTTGCTAGCAAAGGAAACTGGGTGTCAAGCGTCAGGGGTCGGCGTCAGTGCTCGCGGCTGGTGGCGCTGTCGATCAGCTGGTCGAGCACCCCGGTCGCCTCGGGGGACAGGTCGCGGGTCGACTTCAGGGCCATCCGGGCCGAGCCGGCCAACCGGGCGATGTCGGCCTCCACGGCGTCAACGGCCCCGGCCGCGGTGATCGCCTCGCGCAGCCGCTGCACGCTTGCGTCGTCGAGCCCAGGATCCCCGAGCCGCGACTCCACGAGCTCGCGTGCTGCGTCGTCGGCGCCGGCGAGGGCGTGCGCGATCAGCACCGTCCGCTTGCCCTCGCGCAGGTCGTCGCCCGCGGGCTTGCCGGTGGCGGCCGGGTCGCCGAATACCCCCAGCAGGTCGTCGCGCAGCTGGAACGCCTGACCGAGGTCGAGCCCGTAGCGGGACAGCGCCTCGAGGTCCTCTGGCCCCGCGCCGCCGGCGGTGGCGCCGATGAGGAGCGGGTGCTCGACGGTGTACTTGGCGCTCTTGAACCGGATGACGTGCTCGGCCCGGGCCACCCGCTCCTCGGTCGGCACGCCGTCCCACGAGCGGGCCGACTCGACCACGTCGAGGAACTGGCCGCCCATCAGCTGGGTGCGCATCCGGTCGAACACCTCACGACCGCGGGCCAGGTGGGCGGGGTCGAGGCCCGAGGTCGCGTAGGTCTCCTCGGTCCAGTTGAGGCACAGGTTGCCGGCGAGGATCGCACCGGCCACGCCGAACCGGTCGGCGTCGCCGGCCCAGGCCTCGCGCGTGTGCCGCGCGGCCAGCGAGCGGTGCGCCGCCGGCATACCCCTGCGGGTGTCGCTGTCGTCCATGACGTCGTCATGGATCAGCGCGGCCGCCTGGAAGAACTCCATGGAGGTCGCGACCCTCACGAGGGCGGCGGAGTCGGGTTGCCCGGTGGCGCGGTAGCCCCAGTAGAGGAAGGCGGCGCGCAGCCGCTTGCCGCCGGTGAGGAGGCGGGCGACGGCGCCGAGCAGCTCCTGGGCGTCGGGGCCGACCTCGGCCAGCACGTCGGCCTGGTGGGCCAGCACGTCGTCGACGGTCAGCTGGACGCGCTCACGCAGGGAGGCGGCGTCGAGCGGGCTGGTGTCCACGCGATCCCTCCCAGCGGGCTGTCGGTCCCAGGACGTCGGTTCGTGACGCCGCAGCGTGACGTCTCATCCTGTGCTGCCATGAGCCTACGTCGTGGCCGCTCGACTAGTCTCACCGCCATGGTCCAGGGCCCCACCCCACGCGACGGACGACCGCGGCAGGAGCCGCCGTCGATCCCCGCCCTGCTGGCAGCCGACCACCCGTCGGTCAGCTTCGAGTTCTTCCCCCCGAAGGACGACGCGGGCGAGCTGGCCCTGTGGGACGCCATCCGCCGGCTCGAGTCCGTGCGGCCCGACTTCGTGTCGGTGACCTACGGCGCGGGCGGGTCGAACCAGGACCGCACCGTGCGGGTGACCGAGCGGATCGCCCGCGAGACCACCCTGACGCCGCTGGCCCACCTCACCTGCGTGGGCGCGTCGGTCGCCGCCCTGCGCCAGGTGGTTGGCCTGTATGCCGCCAGCGGGGTCCGCAACATCCTGGCCCTGCGGGGCGACCCGCCGGGCGACCCGGGCGGCGCGTGGACCGCGCACCCCGAGGGCCTCAACCACGCCACCGACCTGGTCGAGCTGGTCCGCACCCTCGGCGACTTCACCATCGGCGTCGCGGCCTTCCCCGACGTGCATCCGGCCTCGCCCAGCTTCGAGCACGACGTCGACGTCATGGTCCGCAAGGCCGACGCGGGGGCGACCTTCGCGATCACCCAGATGGTCTTCGACGCCGACACCTACCTGCGGCTGCGCGACGCGGTCGCCCAGCGGCGTGACCTGCCGATCACGCCCGGCCTGATGCCGGTGACGAACTTCAAGCAGGTCGCCCGGATGTCCGAGCTGATGGGCACGCCACTTCCCGAGGCCGTGGTGCGGCGGCTCGAAGCCGTCTCCGACGACCCGGCCGCGACCCGGGAGGTCGGCGTGACGATCGCCACCGAGCTCGCCGACCGGATGCTCTCCGAGGGCGCCCCGGGGCTGCACTTCATCACCATGAACCGCTCGACCGCGACGCTCGAGGTCTATCGCAACCTCGACCTCGGCGCCCGGGCGGCAAGCCGAGCCTGAGCTCCGAGTCCGGCAGCGGCCACCGCACGCAGGCGGGACACGAGCCGGGCGCAGGCTCCCCTCATGGCTGCGTCTCGGCTCGTGTCCCGCTGCCGCACTCCCCCGACTGCGACGGGGTCAACCATCCCGCTGGGGGCGTGGCTGCGGCATCCGTGCACGTACTCAGATGCGCTCGTCCGGGTGCCCTCAGTCGCGGGTCGTGAACGCGCGGGCGAGGGCAGCGGCGCCGGAGAGCACGACCACGGCCAGCCCGTAGATGATCGCGGTCCGCTCCAGCCCCAGGTGCGGGGCTGCGAACCCGGCCGCGACCGCGGGCAACCCGAACGCCAGGTAGCTCACAACGAAGACGCTGGAGAACAGCTCGCCGCGCTGCTCGGGCCCGACCGTGGGGGTGATCGACCGCATGATCCCGAGGAACGCCGTGCCGAAGCCGGACCCCGCGACCACCGCGGCCAGCAGGAACCCGACCAGCGACTCGGCGTGCAGCGCCCACAGGGTCAGGAGCGTGCCGACGGCCAGGCTCGTGGTGCCGTAGAGCGTGATCTGCCGCGGGGTCCGGCGGCGGCCGAGGGCCGAGCTCAACCCGCCGACCGCAGTGAGGACGGTGACGACGGCGCCCTGCGCCAGGTGGGTGCGGCCGCCGAGGAGCTGCCCGACGATCGGTGCGCCGAGCGAGAGGTAGAGACCCCCGGTGGCCCAGCCCGCGAAGAGCGCGGGCGCGCTGCGCCGGAAGGCGGGACGAGCCGGAGCGGGTATGCCGATCCGTGGCCGCAGCGAGCGCCGCCACCCGTCGTGGCGCGGCGAGGTCTCCGGCAGGGCGAGGACGGCGACCGCGAGTGCCACGTAGAGGGCGGTGAGGGTCGCGAAGACGATGGTCAGCGCGTGGCTCGTGGTGTCGAGCACCAGCCCGGCAAGCAGGGCGCCGACCGCGAGGCCGGCCATCGGGGTGACGCTGTTGAGCGTGGCGGCCAGGCCGGGCCGGTCGGATGGCTCGAGGTCGACGACGGCGGCCGACATGGTCGACATCAGCAGTCCGGCCGCGACACCCTGCACGGCCCGCGAGGCCATCAGGGCGGCCACGCCGTCGGCGTGCCAGAAGCCGACCATGCTGACGGCCAGCACGAGGAACCCGCCCGCCAGCACGGGCCGGCGGCCGATGTGGTCGGACAGCGACCCGGTCACCAGCAGGGTGGCGAGCAGGGTGAGCGCGTAGACCCCGAAGATCGTGGTCATCGTGCCGGCCGAGAAGCCGATCTCGGCCTGCAGCACCGGGTAGAACGGCGAGGGGGCGCTGGCGCCGACCATTAGCGCGACCACCGACGCGAGGGCGAGGGTGAAGGCGGGGTGACGGGGGAGTCGGAGGGCGGCGCTGCGGGTGGTGCCGGTCGGGATGCTGCTGGTCGCGCTCATGACGGGCCTCTCGGACGAATCAATGGTTCGATATTTGTCGAACTGTCGTGCTGACCTCCGCATTCCCGATTCCGCGGAATTGGTTCGAGTATTATCGAACCATGCCTGCCAACCAGGTGCTGCCCCACCCCGAGATCGCCGACGTCACCCTCACCGGCGTGCTCTTCGCGCTGAGCGACCCCGCGCGCTTGCAGATCGTCCGCGACCTCGCCGACGGGCCGCTCGAGATGGCCCAGTGCGGCGCCACCAACCCCGCCCTGCCGAAGTCCACCAAGTCCCACCTGATGAAGGTGCTGCGCGAGGCCGGGGTGATCCGCAACGAGCCCCGCGGCCGCGAGCGGTTGGTGTCGCTGCGTCGCGAAGAGCTCGACACGGCCTTCCCCGGACTGCTCGACAGCGTCCTCGCCAGCGCCCACTGACCCGGGCCTGCGGCATACCTGCCCCGCCGTCCGGGGCTTCGGGGTGGTGATGGGCCGATTGTGCCGAGTTGGGCTGCGCGGTTTGGGGGAGCGCGGGTCCTCGGGCCGGGAGGACGCTGGAGGTGCCTGAAGGAGGTGCTCGTCATGTCATTGGCCACGAGCGCAGTTGCGGCGCTGCTTCCTGTCGCGGACATCGATCGCGCCAAGGGTTTCTACGACCGGCTCGATCTGCCCTACCTCGGCACGAACGACGAGGGCAGTCTCATGTACCAGCTCAGCGGTGGTGCGATGCTGATGCTGCTCCCGCGCGAAGCAGGCACGCAGAATCCCAGCACCGCGTTGACCTGGGAGGTCGACGACGTCGCCACCGAGGTCGCGGACCTCGAGGGGCGGGGAGTCGTCTTCGAGGACTACGACCTGCCGGACCTCAAGACCGTCGACCACATCGCCGACCTCGGCGGCGAGAAGGCCGCGTGGTTCTGCGACCCCGACGGCAACGTCCTGTGCGTCCACCAGCGGGCCGGCGGCTGACCGCCACCCATCCGGGTATGCCGCCTGGTTGCGGCACCATGCGGCCGAGGGAGTGCTCGCGGCGGCAGCGCGCCCAGGGCGTGTTCGCGGCGCACCGAGCCGAGGGAGTGCTCGCGGCGCACTGCGCCGAGGGCGTGCTCGGTCAGGCGACCTCGATGGCCTGGCCACCGGTCACCCGGAGCAGCTCCTCGTAGGTCGTCCTGAAGACGGTGTGGCTGTGTCCCGCCGCAGCCCACACGTGGCGGTAGCGGCTGAGCGAGACGTCGACGAGGGTGCGCACCGGCGCGGTGTGACCGACCGGGGCCACCCCGCCGATGGTGAAGCCGGTGGTCGCGAGGGCGAAGTCGGCGTCCGCGCGGTCGAGGTGGTCGAGGTCGTCGACCAGCTCGGCCACCTTGACCAGGTCGACCTTGTGCGCGCCCGAGGTGAGGACGAGGACCGGGCTGACCGCTCCGTCGGGAGCATGCCCGCGGAAGATCAGCGAGTTCGCGATCTCGGCCGGGGTGATGCCCAGGGCGGCGGCGGCTGCGGCCGCGGTGCGGGCGGCGTCGGGGAGGGTGACCACCTGCGGCACCACGTGGTGCACGGCGAGCGTCTCGAGGACCCGGCGCACGGCCGGGTGGCCGGTCAGGTCCGGGGTCTGGCTCACCTCCTGCGTCGGCAGGTCGGGCGCGGTCATGGCCGAAGACTAGGGGCGCCACGGTGTGCTGTCACCCGTCGTCCGGTGGGGGTTCGGGCGCGGGCTCGGGAAGGGGTTGACGGACTGTCCGTGGCCGGGTGTACGGTTCTTCTATCGAACACACGTTCGAACCCGTGATCCCTCCGGTGACCTCCAGTCGCCGGTGGGGCACTGCGGCTCCGGCCCTGTGACCAGGCGCCTCGACCCCGTCTCCCACAGGGCCGGAGCACGCGATCCGAGTGCGCCGTCGCGCCTGTCCTCGACGGTGCTGCGTCATGCCCGATTCCTGCCTGCCCTATTCCTGCCTGCCCGATTACCGCCTGCGTGCTGTCTGCCCGCCTGAACCTGCCGTCCGCAACCCGACCCCCTGTGAAGGAGCAATTCCGTGGTTCGCCGCTACGAAGAGACCATCGAGGTCCGGGAGGGGCCCCGCGACGACCTGGGCGCCGCCCTCGACATCGACCCGGCCGGGACGGGCGGGCTCGACCGACGTCGGCCGGACGCCTTCGTCTGGCGCGGCCGGCTCTACGTCGTCCGGGCCGTGCTCGACCACTGGCAGGAGCGTCGTCCGTGGTGGCGGGACGCCCGAGAGCGCGACGGTGGCAGCGATGTGCTCACCGACGCCCGGGAGCGACAGGTCTGGCGGGTCGAGGCGAGTGCCGGTCGACTGTGTGGCGTGGGGGTCTACGACCTGTGCGCCGACCACGGCGACCAGTGGCGGCTGCTGAGGGTCGCGGACTGATGACCGCCACGACAGCCACCGGGGCGGCGGCCACGCTCGACCTGCTCGACCGGGCCCGGCACTCGCTGCTCGAGGCCTGCCAGAGCCAGGAGGTCGCCCGGCGCTACGACCAGGCCCAGCTCGGGGCGCTGCGGGCGGCCGCGGCCGTGGTCGCCACCCGCAGCACCTCCCGTCACCGGTCCACCGGTCAGTCGGGTCCGCGCAGCCTGTGGGAGCTGCTGCCCTCCGTCGCGCCCGAGCTCTCCGAGTGGGCGGGGTTCTTCGAGGTGGTCGGGGCGCGGCGCCACCAGGGGCACAGCACACGGGAGGCCGATGACGTGCTGCGTCAGTCCGAGCTCTTCCTCGACCTCGTCTGCCGCACCCTCGGGCTGCCGGTGACGGTGGCCCCGCACGACCACCTGCTGGTGCCGACCACCCTGCCGACCACTGAGAGCCACGTGACCTCCCCGAACCACGCGACGGTCCCGAACCACGCGACGGTCCCGAACCACGCGACGGCCATCCCCGACGAGGCGAGGGCGGCGCCATGAGCACCGAGTTCGTCCATCTCCACGTCGCCTCCGGGTTCTCGATGCGCTACGGCACGTCGACACCAGAGGCCCTGGTCGAGCGGGCCGCCCAGCACCGCCAGCCGATCCTCGCCCTCACCGACCGCGACGGCCTCTACGGCGCGGTCCGGTTCGTCCAGGCAGCCACCGCGGCCGGGATCGCCCCGGTCCTCGGTGTCGACCTCGCGGTGGGGCCGGACGCCCCCCGTCCCGGCGAGGTGGGTGCGCCCCCCACCGCCGCGCGCACACCGGTCCGCGGTGGTGCCGAGCGCGACGCCCGCCATCCACGGGTCACAGTCCTCGCGCAGGGGCGCGCGGCCGGCGTGCCCGCCGGCGTGGGCTGGGCGGCGTTGTGCCGGCTGGTCACCCAGACCCACCTGCGGGGGGAGCGCGGGGTGCCGGTGAGCTCCATGGCGGTGCTCGCGGGCGCCTGCGGGGGAGTGCCGGGCGAGGGCGCACCGGGCGGGGGAGTGCCGGGCGAGGGCGCGCCGGGATCGGGCACACCGGGATCGGGCACACCGGGATCGGGAGCGCCCAGCCCCCTCGTGGTGCTGCTGGGGCCCGACTCCGACGTGGGTCGGGCGTTGCTGGCCCGACGCACCGACCGGGCCCGTGAGCTCCTGGCGGGCTGGCGACGCCGGCTGCCACCCGACGCCCTCGTCGTCGAAGTGGTCTGCCACGGGGGACCCGAGGGCACGCCCGCCTCGCGCAGCCACGCCCGGCGGCTGCTCGGGCTCGCCGACGAGCAAGGGGTCCCCGCGGTGCTCACCGCGGCGGTGCGCCACGTCGACCCGGGGGAGTCCGCGGTCGTGGACGTGCTCGACGCCGCGCGGCGACTGGTCGCCCTCGACACCCGGCACCTCGACCGGGTCACCGACGCAGCCCACCTCGCGAGCACCGACACGATGCACGCCGTCGCCCGGGAGGTCACCGGCGGCGACGCGGGCCGCGCCGATGCTCTGGTCGCCCGCACCCTGGCCCTCGGACTCGGGTGCGCCCAGAGCGCCCGCCACGACCTCGGCATCGGCTCGATCCACCTGCCCGAGCCGGACCGGCTGGGGGTGGAGCCGGGCATGAGCGCCCAGGTCATGCTCGAGCAGCGCTGCCGTGCGGCGGTGGCCTGGCGCTACCCGGGTGCCGGCGACGCCGAGCTGATGGCCATCGAGAGCCGGCTCAGCGACGAGCTCAAGGTGATCGCCGAGCTCGGCTACCCGACCTACTTCCTCACCGTCGCCCAGGTCGTCGACCTGATCCGCGAGATGGGGGTCCGGGTCGCCGCCCGCGGCTCGGGGGCGGGGTCGCTGGTCAACTACCTGCTCGGCATCAGCGGGGTCGACCCGGTCCGCTACCGCCTGCTGATGGAGCGGTTCTGCTCGCCGCTGCGGGCCGAGCTGCCCGACATCGACATCGACGTGGAGTCGGCCCGGCGCACCGAGGTCTACGAGCGGATCCTCGACCGGTTCGGCGGTGAGCGCGTCACCTGCGTCTCGATGATGGACACCTACAAGGTCCGGCACGCCATCCGTGACGTCGGGTCCGCCCTCGGGCTGCCGCCGGTGGAGATCGACGAGATCGCCAAGGCCTTCCCGCACATCCGCGCCCGTGACGCGCGCAACGCCATCGCCGAGCTGCCCGAGCTGCGGGCACGGGGGCTGGACAGCCCACGGCTGCGGGCGCTGTTCGACCTGGTCGAGCGGCTCGACGGCCTGCCCCGCCACATCGCGCTGCACCCGTGCGGGGTGATCCTGTCCGACGGCAGCCTGCTCGACCGCACCCCGGTCGAGGCGAGCTGGCTGGGGTTCCCGATGAGCCAGTTCGACAAGGACGACGTCGAGACCCTCGGGCTGCTCAAGCTCGACGTCCTCGGCATCCGCATGCAGTCCGCGATGGCGCACGCCGTGGCCGAGGTGGCCCGGGTCGACGGGGTCCAGGTCGACCTCGACGACCAGGCCCAGGTGCCGCTCGACGACGAGGCGACCTTCCGGCTGATCCGCACCAGCCACACCCTCGGCTGCTTCCAGATCGAGAGCCCGGGTCAGCGTGAGCTGATCGGCAAGTTCGGCCCGGAGCGCTTCGAGGACCTCGTCATCGACATCTCGCTGTTCCGCCCCGGTCCGGTGAAGTCCGACATGATCACGCCGTTCCTCGAGGCGCGGCACGGGTGGAAGGAGGTCAGCTACCTGCATCCGACGCTCATCGAGGCACTGCGCGAGACCGAGGGCGTCGTCGTCTTCCACGAGCAGGTGCTGATGATCGTCGCCGAGACCACCGGGGTGTCGCTGGCCCAGGCCGACGAGGTCCGCCGCACCCTCGGCACCCCCAAGGGCCAGCGCGAGATCGAGGCCTGGTGGCGACCCGCGGCACGGGCCCGCGGCTACACCGCAGACGACCTCGACAAGATCTGGGAGGTGCTCAAGGCGTTCGCGTCGTTCGGGTTCTGCAAGGCGCACGCGGCGGCCTTCGCGCTGCCCACCTACCACTCGGCCTGGCTCAAGACGCACCACGCCGCCGCGTTCCTCTCCGGGGTGCTCACCCACGACCCGGGCATGTACCCCAAGCGGCTCATCCTCGACGACGCGCGCAGCCTGGGCATCGCGGTGCTCGGACTCGATGTGAACGCCTCCACCGGCAGCTACCGCATCGAGCGGCTGGACGCCCCTGCCGCCCCCACTGACCACACTGACCCTGCTGACCCTGCTGACCCTGCTGACCCCGGCCTCAGGGACGGTGACCTGTTCGACCACGTCGCCCCGTTCACGCCCCCGCACCCCGACCTGCCCGACGCCAGCCGCTACGGCATCCGGCTGTCGCTGGCCGACGTGCGCGGCATCAACGACGCCGAGGTGGCCCGGATCGTCGCGGGGCAGCCCTATGCCGGGCTGTCCGACTTCTGGCACCGTGCCCGCGTCTCGCGCCCGGTCGCCGAGCGACTCGTCCTGGCCGGCGGGTTCGACAGCCTCTACGGCATGCGGGTCGAGTCCGCCGGGATCGGGGCCGGCGGGCTCGGGCGCCGGGGCCGCACCACCCGTCGCGACCTGTTGCTCCACGTCGCCGAGCTCGACCGCTACGGACGGGCGCTGGACCGCTCCGCCAAGCGGGCCGCGCCACGGCGGGGCAGGGGAGCCGCCACTGCGGCATCCGACCTGGCGCTCGGCGACGGGCAGGTGCGGGCCAGGGCGGCGGCGCAGTCCCAGGGCGCCCTGCCGGTGACCGCGGCCGAGCAGCAACCCACCCAGCTCGCGCTCGACCTCGGTGACCGGCCCGAGCTGACCAGCGGCACCGGTCTGCCCGAGCTGTCCGGCCCGGAGCGCGTCCGGGCCGAGCTCGACATCCTCGGCCTCGACGCCAGCGCCCACGTCGTCGCCTTCTACGCGCCGATGCTCGACGCCCTCGGGGTGACCCGCAGCCGCGACCTGCTGCGGGCGCGCAGCCGGTCGACCGTGTGGGCCTGCGGGGTCAAGGTCGCCACCCAGACCCCGCCGATCCGCACCGGGCGCCGGGTGGTCTTCCTCACCCTCGACGACTCCACCGGTCCGGTCGACGCGACCTTCTTCGAGGACGTCCAGGGGCCTTACGCCGCAACGGTCTTCCACTCGTGGATGCTGCTCGTGCGAGGAGTGGTGCGACGCACCGGGCCGCGCGGGGTCTCGTTGCGGGCGACGGGGGCGTGGGAGCTCACGCCGTTGTGGGAGGCGTGGCTGGCCGGTGGCCTCGAGGCGGTGTATGCCGCGATGGAGGCGACCGAGCAGGCCGCCACCGAGCAGGCGCAGGCCCTGGAGGCAGCCCATCAGGAGCAGGTGGGGGCGGGGCGACGGGTGCTGGTCCACGCCTCGGGGTTCCGCCAGTCGCCCTACGCCGACATCCGTCCGGCCGGCGAGGACGTGCGCGGCTCGCACCGGCTGGGTCAGGGCGTGGTCGTGCCCGATGGTCGCGAGGCGGAGCAGTTCAGTCCGCCGCGCAAGCTCTGGCACTCCAGTCCCGGCAGCAGCGGCCACTGAGCTTCGCACCGGCGCCACGACCGTCGCCGGCTCGACCCCTGCACCGACCGCACCGACACGCACCGACTCGCACCGACCGCACCGACGCACCGACTCGCACCGACGCACCGACTCGCACCGACTCGCACCGACCGCAGCGACCGCACCGACGCACCGACTCCACCGACTCCACCGACTCCACCGACCGCACCGACCGCACCGACTCGCACCGACGCACCGACTCGCACCGACCGCGCGGTCGTGCCGGTGCCCCGACACCCCCGACGACTAGGCTGGCCGGAGCACCAACAGACCCAGCACAGGAGGTGGCCGACGTGGCCGAAGAGCAGTGGCGGCACCGGCGCGGAGGCGTCGAGACGGCCCTGCGGACCTCGGCGGTGTGGGCCTCGGTGCGCGGCCTCATCGAGCGCCGCGAGGCGGAGCTGGGCCGTCCGCTGCGGGTGCTCGACCTCGGCGGCGGCACCGGTGGGCTGGCCGTCCCGCTCGCCGAGCTGGGCCACCAGGTCACCGTCGTCGACCCCAGCCCGGACGCCCTGGCCTCGCTGTCCCGGCGCAGCAGCGAGCGTGGTGTCGCCGACCGGGTCACCGCGCTCCAGGGCGACGCCGACTCGCTCGCCGGCTTCGTCGGCGACGAGCAGCTCGACCTCGTCTGCTGCCACGGCACCCTCGAGGTCGTCGACGACCCCGCGGCCACCCTCGCCGCGCTCGCTGGGGTGCTCGCCCCCGGTGGTTACCTCAGCCTGGTCGCCGCAGGGCGGCTCGCCGTCGTGCTCGCCCGGGCGCTGGCCGGCCAGTTCGCCCAGGCCCACACCGCCCTCACCTCGGCGGACGGCCGCTGGGGCAGCGCCGACCCGTTGCCCCGCCGCTTCGACGCGACCGAGCTGCGGACCCTGGTCGAGCAGTCCGGCCTGACCGTCGAGGACGTCCACGGCGTGCGCGTGTTCAGCGACCTCGTCCCGTCCGCGCTGATCGACTCCGACGCCGACCGGGTCGCGCTGCTCGAGCTCGAGCAGGCGGCCACGGCACACCCGGACTTCGGCTTCCTCGGGCAGCTCGGCGCGGCCGTGCACGTCCTCGCCCGTCGCTGACCGGGTGCGGACCACGGGACCACCGCGATGAGCCGGCGTCAGTACGCGCTTCCGCAGCGCAACGACGAGCACCCCCCGGACGACACGGGGTGCACGGTGCTGCACGTCGACATGGATGCCTTCTACGCCTCGGCGTCCCTGCTCAGCCGCCCCGAGCTGGTCGGCACCCCGGTGATCATCGGCGGGGGCGGCAACCGTGGGGTGGTGCTGTCCGCGACCTACGAGGCCCGCAGGTTCGGGGTCGCCTCCGCGATGCCGATGGCCCGAGCCCGGCGGCTGTGCCCCACGGCCACCGTCGTCGCCCCCGACTACGCGCTCTACAGCACCATCTCGGCTGCCGTGATGGCGACCTTCGAGACGATCACCCCGATCGTGGAGCCGCTGTCCCTCGACGAGGCGTTCCTCGACGTGGCCGGAGCGGTCCGCCGGCTCGGCACCCCGGCCGCCATCGGCCAGCTGATCCGCGACACCATCCACGACGAGCAGGGCATCACCTGCTCGGTCGGGGTCGCGCCGACCAAGTTCGTGGCCAAGCTGGCCTCCGGGCTCGCCAAACCCGACGGCATGGTGGTGGTGCCCCGCGACGAGGTGGTCACCTTCGTCCAGCAGCTGCCGGTGGGCGCCCTCTGGGGTGTGGGCGACAAGACCGAGGAGGCGCTGCTGCGGCTCGGGCTGCACACCGTCGCCGACATCGCGCACACTCCGCTCGACACCCTGCGCCGGGCCCTGGGCGAGAGCGCCGGCCCCCACCTGCACGACCTGGCCTGGGGCCGCGATCCCCGGCACGTCGAGGTGCAGCGCCGCGAGCGCAGCATCGGCTCCGACGAGACCTTCGAGTTCGACGTCGACGACCCGGCCTACATCCACCGGCAGCTGCTCAAGCTCAGCGACCGGACCGCCGCCCGGGTCCGCTCGGCCCGGATGATGGGGCGCACGGTCACCATCCGGGTGCGCTTCTCCGACTTCACCACCATCACCCGCAGCCGCACCCTGCGTGACCCCACCGACGTCAGCCGGGAGATCTTCGACACCGCCAAGAGCCTCTACGACGCCTTGGGGCTGCAGCGTGCCCGGATCCGGTTGGTCGGGGTGCGCATGGAGGGCCTGGTCGAGAGCGAGGGGGCGCCCATCCAGGGCACCCTCGACGAGCCCGACCACGGGTGGCGTGAGGCCGACCGCGCGGTCGACCGCGCCAGTGCCCGGTTCGGCGCCGGGAGTGTCCGCCCGGCCAGCCTGATCAGCGACCGTGAGCGCGAGCGCAGACGGGGCGAGCGGGGTGAGCGAGGTGTCGATCCGGGGACGCCGAGACCTCGACCGGCGAACGGGTAGTGCAACACCGCGTGGCGACATATCCTGAAGAGGTCAGCGGAAGGCCACTGACCGGCGACGATGCCCCCGGCAACGAATCCGAGGCCTGACGCGTTGAAGTGGGTGCACGCCGAACGTCCAGGAGGTCACCGTGCCGCTCTCCGAGCACGAACAGCAGCTGCTTGAGCAGATGGAGCAGGCGCTGTATGCCGAGGACCCCAAGTTCGCGTCGCAGATGCAGGGCGCCGGTGCCCGGCGCTCGGCCCGCCGGCGGATGGCTGTCGGGGTGGTGGGGGTCGTCCTCGGGCTCGCGCTCGTGCTGGTCGGCGTCAACACCACGATGTGGATCGGCGCCGTCGGGTTCGCCGTCATGGTCGGGGCGGTGGCGTTCGCGCTCACGCCGCCGCGTCGCAAGGCCGGTCTCGGCACCGTCCAGCCGGACGGCAGCGTCCGCCGCTCCACCCCCGGCAAGTCGGCCAGCCGGTCCAAGTCCACCAAGTCCGGCGGGTCCTTCATGGACCGCATGGAGGAGCGCTGGGACAAGCGCCGCGACGACGGCCTCTGACCGGTCCGGTAGTGGGCTTCAGGCCCGGCTGACCAACACCCCGGCCACCCACGTGACCGCGATGGCCAGGGCGGCGAGCAGCTCGATCCCCATCGACAGGAACACCGCCTTGAGGGCGGCCTTGGTCGAGGTCCAGGCGGCCGCACGGTCCTTGGAGTGCCCCAGCTCGACCAGGTAGATCCCGCCCACGAAACCGATCGCCGCCCCGATCACCGGGATGACGAAGAACCCCACCACGGCCAACAGGACGGCCAGCACCAGCGTCGACCGGCGCACGCCGGCCTCACGCATCCGGCGACCCGGCACCGCATACTGCAGCGCCACCCCGGCCAGGTAGAGCGCGGCACACACGCCGAAGACCCACCAGCCCAGCGTGCTCCCGGTGTCGAGCGCCCACACGAACACGGCGGCCAGACACAGCAGGAGACCGGGGATGACCGGAATGACGATCCCCACCATCCCGATCACGATCAGGACGGCGGGGACCCAGAGAGTGGCCTCCATGAGGAGGGCCGGGCTCGCCTTCTACCGCTCCTCGAGCGGAGCGACGGCAGGGGTCTCGTTGAGGCGCTCGGTCTCGTCGACGATGTCGGCGTGCTCGCGCAGCTTCGGCAGGTGCTCGCGTCCGTGGTGGGCGCAGAACAACAGCTCGCCCCCAGCGTGAAGGCGCGCGCGCACGTAGGCCTGGGCGCCGCAGCGGTCGCAGCGGTCGGCCGCGGTCATAGAGGGTGCCAGTGCAGTGGTCACGTCAGCCTTCCTTTCGTAGCGCCCGAAGGCGCGGTGTCCCTGATGAGACGAGTTGCCCCGGACTTCGGTTGATACATCCGGGAGTTTGTTTCCTGGATGGCCCGTCCGGTGCCGTGGTCAACAGTCAAGCACGCCACCTTCTTCCCCGTTGGTATTGGGTCATCATGTGGGTCATCTCATGTCGCATTGGGTGATTCGGAGATCGGGCGTCCGGTGGATGGGAAAACCGGCCGGGCGGTGGGTGACGCGACGCTGCCGCGTGCCTGCCGGGGCAGCGGGCGACGTCGGGATAGCGTGGGGTCGCCCTGTGTGAGCACGCAGGAGCCGGGCAGCACCCAGCCGTCGCCAGAAGACACCCCAGGAGCACAACACCCTTGGCCACCGCCACCACCGCCAAGAAGGCCGCGACCACCAAGTCGACGTCCGACTACAGCGCGCACCACCTGCAGGTCCTCGAAGGGCTCGAGGCCGTGCGCAAGCGCCCCGGCATGTACATCGGGTCGACCGACGGCCGCGGGTTGATGCACTGCCTCTGGGAGATCATCGACAACGCGGTCGACGAGGCCCTGGCCGGTGTCTGCGACCGCATCGAGGTGGTCCTCTATCGCGACGGGTCGGTGGAGGTCCGCGACAACGGCCGCGGCATCCCGGTCGACATCGAGCCGCGGACCGGTCTCACGGGTGTCGAGGTGGTCTTCACCAAGCTGCACGCGGGTGGCAAGTTCGGCGGCGGCTCCTACACGGCCTCCGGTGGACTGCACGGCGTGGGTGCCTCGGTCGTCAACGCGGTGTCGGCGCGGCTGGACGTCGAGGTCGACCGCGGGGGCAAGACCTATGCGATGAGCTTCCGGCGCGGCGAGCCCGGCTACTTCCCCGACGTCGCGACCGACGACAAGGCACCCGACCACGCCTTCACCCCCTACGAGCGCTCCAGCGAGCTGGCCGTGGTGGGCAAGACCAAGCGAGGCGTCACCGGCAGCCGGATCCGCTACTGGGCCGACGACCAGATCTTCCTCAAGGACGCCGAGTTCGACTACGACGGGCTCGTGGCCCGGGCCCGCCAGACCTCGTTCCTCATCCCCGGCCTGACCCTGGTCATCCGCGACGAGCGCCGCAAGCCGGGCACGGCAGGCGAGTCCGCGACGCACGTCGAGACCCTCGTGCACGACGGGGGCATCTCCGAGTTCGCCGAGTTCCTCGCCCCCGACGCCCCGGTCACCGACGTCTGGCGTCTGCAGGGGAGCGGCACGTTCACCGAGACGGTCCCCGTGCTCGACGCGAACGGCCACATGACGCCGACCGCCGTCGACCGCGAGTGCGCCGTCGACGTGGCGGTGCGCTGGGGCACCGGCTACGACGCCAAGGTCAGCTCCTTCGTCAACATCATCTCCACGCCCAAGGGCGGCACGCACCTGGCCGGGTTCGAGCAGGCGCTGTTGAAGGTGTTCCGCAAGCAGCTCGAGGTGAACAGCCGGCGGCTCAAGGTCGGCAGCGACAAGCCGGAGAAGGACGACGTCCTGGCCGGGCTGACCGCGGTCGTCACGGTGCGCCTGGCCGAGCCGCAGTTCGAGGGCCAGACCAAGGAGGTGCTGGGCACCAACGCCGTCCGCGCCATCGTGGCCAGGGTGGTCGAGCAGGAGCTGACCGCGCGGATCACCTCGACCAAGCGCGGCGAGAAGGCCCAGGCCGCGCTGCTCCTGGAGAAGGTCGTCTCCGAGATGAAGTCGCGGATCAGCGCGCGGCTGCACAAGGAGACCCAGCGCCGCAAGAACGCGCTCGAGACGAGCAGCCTGCCGGCCAAGCTGGCCGACTGCCGGTCCACCGACGTCGAGAAGTCGGAGCTGTTCATCGTCGAGGGCGACAGCGCGCTGGGCACCGCAAAGCTCGCGCGCTCGAGTGACTACCAGGCGCTGCTGCCGATCCGCGGCAAGATCCTCAACGTCCAGAAGGCGTCGGTCTCCGACATGCTCAAGAACGCCGAGTGCGCCGCGATCATCCAGGTGATCGGGGCCGGCTCCGGGCGGTCCTTCGACCTCGATGTCGCCCGCTACGGCAAGGTCATCATCATGACCGACGCCGACGTCGACGGCGCCCACATCCGCACGCTGCTGCTCACCTTGTTCTTCCGCTACATGCGTCCGCTCGTCGAGGCCGGCCGGGTGTATGCCGCCGTGCCCCCGTTGCACCGCATCGAGGTCATCAACGCGGGTTCGAAGAAGAACGACCTGATCTACACCTACTCCGAGAAGGAGATGCGCACCACGGTCGCCTCGCTCGGCAAGCGGGGCAAGAACATCAAGCAGCCGCTGCAGCGCTACAAGGGCCTCGGTGAGATGGACGCCGACCAGCTGGCCGAGACCACGATGGACCCGCGGCACCGCACGCTGCGCAAGGTCACCTTGCGCGACGCCGAGGCCGCCGAGCGCGTCTTCGAGCTCCTGATGGGCAACGACGTCGCTCCCCGCAAGGACTTCATCGTCGACTCCGCGGCCGGCCTGGACCGCGAGCGGATCGACGCCTGACCGCCCACGCACTGTGCGGCATACGCGGCGTTTGTCGTTGCCCTGCTGTGTGATCTAGGCCACTGTGGGGGTCTGCAGGGGCCGTGAAGGGCGGTCCCCGCGACCGAGAGGTGTGCCATGAGCGCTGTCGCCGAAGCCGACACGGGGGAGACCGAGACCGAGCTCAAGCGGGTGATGGGACCCAAGCTCCTGCTGCTGTTCATCGTCGGCGACATCCTGGGAACGGGGGTGTACGCCCTGACCGGTGAGGTGGCCAGCGAGGTCGGGGGAGCGGCCTGGGCGCCGTTCATCGTGGCCTTCGGCATCGCCATGATCACGGCCTTCTCGTACCTCGAGCTGGTCACGAAGTACCCGCAGGCGGCCGGCGCGGCGCTCTACACGCACAAGGCGTTCGGGGTGCACTTCCTGACCTTCATCGTGTGCTTCACCGTGATGTGCTCCGGCATCACGAGCGCCTCGACCGCCTCCCGGGCCTTCGCGTCCAACCTCGCGACCGGGTTCGGGCTGGACAAGGGCAACACCAACCTCGTGATGTTCATCGCCCTCGGGTTCATGCTGCTCGTCGCGGCGGTCAACTTCCGGGGTGTCGGCGAGAGCGTCAAGGCCAACATCGTCCTGACCCTGGTCGAGCTGTCCGGTCTGCTCCTCGTGATCCTGGTCGGCTTCTTCGCGATCTTCGAGGGGAAGACCGACTTCTCCCGCACCATGGTCTTCGACAGCCCCAGCGACAAGAACGCCTTCCTGGCCGTCACCGCAGCCACGTCACTGGCCTTCTTCGCGATGGTGGGCTTCGAGGACTCGGTCAACATGGCCGAGGAGACCAAGGACCCGGTCAAGATCTTCCCGAAGATGATGATCACCGGCATCAGCATCACCGGGGTCATCTACGTCCTGGTCGCCCTGTTCGCAGTCGCGATCGTGCCGGTGGGCGAGCTGGGTGAGAGCGAGACCCCGCTCGTGACGGTCGTCGAGAAGGCCGCGCCCTCGATCCCGATCGACGACCTGCTGCCGTTCATCTCGATGTTCGCGGTGGCCAACTCGGCGCTGATCAACATGCTGATGGCGAGTCGGCTGCTCTACGGCATGGCCAGGCAGGAGGTCCTGCCGCCGTTCCTCGGCCGGGTGCACCGAGGTCGCCGGACGCCCTGGGTCGCGATCCTGTTCACGACCGCCATCGCGTTCGGGCTGATCATCCTGGTGACCAAGCAGAGCGGCAGCAACGTCATCGGCGCCCTGGGTGGCACGACCGCCCTCTTGCTGCTCGGCGTCTTCACCATCGTCAACATCTGCGTCCTCGTGCTGCGCAAGGACACCATCGACCGACGACACTTCGTCACGCCCACGGTGCTGCCGATCCTCGGAGCGGCGCTCTGCTTCTTCTTCGTCACGCCGCTCACCGGACGCGACACGATCCAGTACAAGATCGCCGGTTGGCTGCTCGCCCTCGGCGTGGTCCTGTGGGCCATCACCTGGTTCGCGAACCGCGCACTGCGGGCGAAGAAGACCTACCTGCGAGACCCCGAGGAGCTGGCCGAGCACGAGGGCGGGGTCAACTAGCCCGGACCAGGCCGTCGCTCAGGCGACGACGACGGACTCCTTCGTCCGTTGCCCCCCACCGGCCCGCCGCGGCGGGCCGGTGGACCCCCGCACGACGAGCTCGACGTCCAGCACGTCGTCCACGACGACGTCACCGGCGCGACTGCGCAGTGCGTCGAGCATGATCTGGCCGGCCCGGCGGCCCTGCGCCTCGACGTCCTGGCGCACCGTCGTGAGGTCGAAGATCTCCGCGTGGACGTGGTCGTCGATCCCGATGACCGAGACGTCCTCCGGGACCCGCAGCCCGTGCCGCCGGGCAGCGCTCATCACCCCGAAGGCCATCTCGTCGGAGGCCGCGACGACGCAGGTCGGGAAGTCACGCTGCGCGAACAGGCGGTCGGCGTGCTCCGCGGCCCCCGCCGCCGTCCAGTCGCACTCCAGGGTCCACTCGGGAGGACAGACCAGCCCGTGGTCGGACAGCACCTTCGTGAAGGCCTCACGCCGGTCGTAGGGCGTCTGCAGGTGCGTGATCGAGGCCGGGACCGTGCCCGCGTAGCCGATGTCCCGGTGCCCCAGGTCGACGACGTACCGCGTGGCGAGGGCCATGGCGGCTCCGTCGTCGATCCGCACCGACGGCCAGCCGGGCTGGCGGTTGCCGACCGTCACCACCGGCAGGCCGAGGCGGTCGAGGACCGAGCGCTCGCTGGGCACCGGCGGCACGTTGAGGATGATCGCGCCGTCGGCCCGCTTCCAGAGCATGGTCTGGGTGATCGGCAGCCGCGTGTCGAAGGTGTGGCCCTCGAGGTCGCAGAGCAGGACGTGGTAGCCGTCCTCACGCAGGACCTTCTCGATGCCGCTCACGACCGTGGCGAAGAACCACCGGTTGAAGTAGGGGGTGATCACCCCCACGCCGCGGGTGCGCCCGGACACCAGGCTGGTGGCGGCGGGGGAGGCGACATAGTGCAGCTCGCTCGCTGCGGCGAGCACCCGGTCACGGGTGTGGGGGCTGACCCGGTCGACGCCGCGCAGCGCCCGGGACACGGTCGCCACCGACACGCCCGCGGCCTTGGCCACGTCGCCGATGGTCGTCATCCCACACCTCCACTCGAGGTCTAGGCGCCGGTGTTGCGCCTCAGCCGCCAGACGAACCAGAGGATCAGCACGAGGACCGCGAGGAGCGCGGCGGAGAAGCCCGCCGGCTCCCCGCGAACCTCCAACAGGACCGTCTGGACGACCGCCATGAATGCGAAGAACCCGATGATGCCGAGCAGCATGTCGAGTCGCTGCGCGCGTGCCTTCTGGCCGCCCGTGCCAGTGCCGGGGTTGAAGAGACCCATGATCGCCTGTCGCCTGTCGGCCGTCGCCTAGCCCTTCACGCCGCCGGCGGTCAGGCCGGAGACGATCTTGCGCTGGAAGATCAGCACCATGATGATCAGCGGCACCGTCACGATCGTTCCGGCGGCCATGACCGCCGTGTAGGGCTCCTGACGGGGCTGGGCGCCGGTGAACTGGGCGATGGCCACCGTGACCGTCTGGGTCGCCGGCGTCGAGAACTGCGCCGCCAGGAGGAACTCGTTCCAGCTCGCGATGAAGGCCAGGATCGCCGTGGTGAACAGGCCGGGTGCGGCCAGCGGGATCATGATCTTGCGGAACGCCTGCCCCGGCGTGCACCCGTCGATCCGCGCGGATTCCTCGAGCTCCCATGGCATCTCGGCCAGGAAGGCTGTGAGGGTGTAGATCGTGAGTGGTAGCGCGAAGGAGATGTTCGGGATGATCAGTGCCTGGTAGTTGGCGCCGGTGAGCCAGCCCCAGTCGGAGAACATCTGGAACAGCGGCGAGACCAGGGCGACGCCCGGGAACATCGACGAGCCCAGGATGATGCCGAGGACGATGTACTTGCCCGGGAAGTGCAGCCGGGCCAGCGCGTACGACGCGAACACCCCGACGACCATGGCCACGACGGTCGTCACGATGCCGATGATGACCGAGTGCCACAGCGCCGCACCGAAGTGGTTGCCGCGCTCCGTGGAGAAGGCCGTGCGGAAGTTGTCGAGCGTCACGTGGGTGGGCCACGGGCTGTTGTCGAAGGTGTAGCCGACGTCGCGGAAGGCCGTGACGATCATCCAGTAGAACGGGGCCAGACCCCAGATGACGATCGCAGCGAGGCCGAGGTACATCCGGATCTTCGCGTTGCGGTCGCTCTTGAAGTGGATCTCCTGGGCCTCGGTGCGCCCCGAGGCCGGAGGAGCGGCCGTGGTGGTCGAGGTGCTCATCTCAGGCTCCTGTCGAGGTGGCGTTGGCGGCGACCGGGTTGCCGGTCTGGGCGTCGGGGTCCTTCTTCGGCTTGGCCTTCTCCGGCGGCTTCTGGATCACGTCGGCCCCACCGAACTTGATGAACAGGAAGGCGGTGAAGGCGATCAGCAGGAACACGATCGTCGAGAGCGCGGAGGCGCTGTGGAAGCCGCTGCGGATCTGTTTGATGACCAGCATGGACAACGAGGTCGTGCCGCCGGCGCCTTGGGTGAGGATGGCTGGGAGGTCGTAGATGCGCAGCACGTCGAGGGTGCGGAACAGCACGGCGACCATCAACGGCACCTTGACGAGCGGGAGGGTGATCCGCAGGAAGGTCTGGACCTTGCTGGCGCCATCGATCTCGGCTGCCTCGTAGACGTCCGAGGGGATCAGCTGGAGCCCGGCGAGGATCAGCAGGGCCATGAACGGGGTGGTCTTCCAGACGTCGGCGATGATGATCGCGAACTTGGCCGCCCACGGGTCGCTGGTCCACAGCTGGGGCGAGACGCCCAGGAAACCCAGCAGGGTGTTGGCGATGCCGTCGTAGGCGAAGATGAAGAACCAGAGCTTGGCCGTCACGGCGGTCGGGATGGCCCAGGGGATGAGGATGGCCGCGCGAACCAGGGCGCGACCCTTGAAGTCGCGGTTCATGATCATCGCGAACCACATGCCGAGCAGCACCTCGACGACGACGCTGACGACCGTGAAGAAGAGGGTCACCCAGAGGGCGTCGTAGAACTGTGCGCCGAGGGTGCCGGGGGGACAGTCGACCTCACCACACTTCTGGAGCAACCAGTGGGTGTAGTTCGACAGGCCCGCGTTGCCGCCCTCGACGAACAACCCGGTGGCCGGATCGAGGCCCTGGTCCTTGCCGAAGGACAGCTGGATCGCCTTGACCAGCGGGTAGATGATGATCAGGGTCAGGAAGGCGATGGTGGGGGCCACCAGGAGGAGGCCCTGACGGCCTTGTCCCGCGTTGAGCCCCTTGCTCTTCTTCGGCTTCTTACCGCTCGCTTGGGGTGCGGTTGTCGTGGCTGCGCTCATGCCTGCTCCTAGCCCGGGAGGTGCGTCTCAGGGTGGTCGAGATGGGGGTCGCGTCGGAGCGTCGACCCAGAAGTGCGAAGGCAGGGGTCCTGCAGGTGTGGGGGTGGCCCCGTGGGGGCCACCCCCACACCGTTGGGATGTTGCGTCGGACTGGTTAGCCGCCGGCTGCCTGCATGGCGGCCTGCATGTCCTTGACCGCGGCCTCAGGAGTCTTCTGGCCCTGGATGGCCGCGTAGAAGTTGTCCTGGATGGCCTGGGTCACTGCGGGGTAGAACGGGGTGACCGGACGGGCCACGGCGTTCGCGATCGACTCCTTGAGCACCGGCAGGTACGGGTACTTGGCGACCAGTGCGGGGTCGTCGTAGAGGTCCGCCCGGACCGGGGCCAGCGAGCCCTTCTCCATGTTGGTCTTCTGCTCCTCGGGGCTGGTGAGGAACTTCAGGAAGTCCAGCGCCGTCGCCTTGTTCTTGGAGTAGGCGCTGATCGCGGCCTGGTGTCCACCGAGGGTCGACGTGCCGGGGCCGTCGACGCCGGGGAGCGGGGCGACCTTGAACTTGCCCTTGACCTTCGACGAGGCGTCGGTGCTGGCCAGGTTGTAGACGTACGGCCAGTTGCGCAGGAACAGCAGCTTGCCGGCCTGGAACGACGCGCGGCTCTGCTCCTCCTGGTAGGTGATGGCCTGCTTGGGGATGTCGCCGTTCTTGTAGTGGTCGGCGAGCTCCTTCAGGCCCTTGGCGGCCTCGGGCGAGTCGACGGTGGGCTTGCCCGCGTCGTCGACGACCTTGGCGCCGTAGGCGTTCATCCACTCGGTGGCGTTACACGTGCCACCCTCGTACTTGGCGAACTGGCCCGCAAAGCAGTCCATGCCGTTCTGCTTGGCGATGGAGCACATCGACCACATCTCGTCGATGGTCTTCGGCGGGGTCTTCACCAGGTCGGACCGGTAGTAGAGCATCGCGCCGTCCGAGGAGGTCGGGGCGGCGAAGAGGGTCTTGTTGTAGGTCGACGCCTTGACGGGGGGCTCGATGAAGCCGGTGGTGTCGAGCTTGAAGTTGTCCTTGAGCGGCGTCAGCCAGCCCTTGGCGGCGAACTCGGCCACCCACACCACGTCGACGGAGACGACGTCGTAGCTCGGGTCCTTGGCCTGGAAGTGCTGGACGAGGTCGTCGTGCTGCTGGTCGGCCTGGTCGGACTGCTCCTTGATCGTCACCTTCTCGTTCGGGTGGGCGGCGTTCCAGCGCTCGGCCTGGGGCGCGAGGAGACCGCTGTTGTCCTTGCCCTGGACGTAGGTGATCGGTCCGCGGCCGGTCGCCCCGGAGGCCGCAGGATCGTTGCCGCCGTCATCGCCGCCACAGGCCGAGGCGACGAGCGCCACGGCCACAGCTCCGGCCATCACCGTGAGGGTGCGCCGCTTGTGCATTCGGAGGGCCATACGCCCGCCTCCATTTCTCGCGTGAGCTGAGGCGGACGTGCCTCAGCGGTGAGGTGAACCGTCCTCATGTAAACGTTTGCGCTCCGTCACCGCAATCCAAAGATGCGATCGTTCCGGTAACGATTGGGTAACTGCGGGCAGGCGCCTGCGTGAGGCGTCGGAGTTGTCCGGATCCGGCACTCCGCGGCCGACGCGGGGGGGTCCGCGCGGACGACCCGGTGGCCGGTGGCGGGTGGGCCGACGCGGCGCTCAGGCGGGCGGTGGGCCGGCGATCCGGGCGATCGCGGTGGCCGCGGGGACCCCGGATCCGTCCCGGCGGCCGGTCGCCTCGGGCAGCTCGAGGGCGACGCCGTTCGCCGCCGCGGCGCGCGCCGGCAGCGCCCCGGCCCAGGCCAGGACGAGGGTGTCCTCACCCTTGAGGAACCGGTGGCAGCGCACGCCTCCGGTGGCCCGTCCCTTGGGCGGGTACTCGGCGTAGGGCGTGACCTTGAGCGACCCGGGCTCGGTGCCCGGCAGCGCGCCGGACGAGCCCGAGGACGTCACGACGACGGCGTCGGCGTCCGCGGGCACCGCACCGAAGAAGGCGACTCGTTGGCCGGCCCCGAGCTTGATCCCCGCCATGCCGCCGGCCGGGCGACCCTGCGGTCGGACCGCACCCGCCCCGAACCGCAGGAGCTGGGCGTCCGTGGTGATGAAGACGAGGTCCTCGGTGCCGGTGGACAGCTCGACGGCACCCACGACCTCGTCGCCGTCCTTGAGGGAGATGACCTCGAAGTCCGGCCGGGCCGGGTAGTCGGTCGTCGTCACGCGTTTGACGACACCCTGCGCGGTGCCGAGGGCGATGCCGGGGGAGTCGGGTGCCAGGGACACCAGGGTCAGCGGCTCCTCGCCGGCGGGCAGGTCGACGTAGGCCGCGAGCGGCGCACCGCCGGACAGGCTCGGGGAGCCGTTGGTCGGGGGGAGGGTCGGGAGCTCGAGCGCGGACAGGCGGACCAGCCGGCCGCGCGAGGTCACCAGGCCGACCTCACCCCGGGCCGTGGTGCGGACCGCGCCGACCAGGGCGTCGTGCTTGCTGCGCGACCCGTCCAGCGGCAGCGGCTCGGCGGAGCCGGTCCGCGCCATCAGCCCGGTCGACGAGAGCAGCACCCAGCAGGGGTCGTCGGCGACCTCGAGGGGGGTGGTGGTCGTCGCGGGGACGCCGGCCGACTCCAGCAGCACGGTGCGGCGCGGGGTGCCGTGAGCCTTCGCGACGTCGGCGAGCTCGGTGGAGACCGTCTTCATCAGCAGCTTCTCGTCGCCGAGGATCGCCTCGAGCTCCTCGATGAGGCGCTCCAGCTCGCTCTTCTCCTTGTCGAGCTCGAGCCGGCTGAACTTCGTGAGCCGGCGCAGCTGGAGCTCGAGGATGTAGTTGGCCTGGGCCTCGGAGAGGTCGAAGACGTCCATCAACCGGCTGCGAGCGGCCGCGGCGTCGTCCGAGGACCGGATCACCTGGATGACCTCGTCGATGTCGAGGATCGCGATCAGCAGGCCCTCGACCAGGTGCAGCCGGTCCTTGTACTTGGTGAGCCGGAACTCGGTGCGTCTGCGCACCACCTCGGTGCGGAAGTCGACGTAGACCCGCAGCAGGTCCTTGAGCCCCAACGTCTTCGGCTGACCGTCGACGAGGGCGACGTTGTTGATGGAGAACGAGTCCTCCATCGGCGTGAGCTTGTAGAGCTGCTCGAGGACGGCGTCGGGGTTGAAGCCGTTCTTGACCTCGATCACGAGACGCAGGCCGTGCTTGCGGTCGGTGAGGTCCTTGACGTCCGAGATGCCCTGGAGCTTCTTGGACTGGACGGCGTCCTTGATCTTCTCGATGACCTTCTCGGGGCCGACCAGATAGGGCAGCTCGGTGACGACGATGCCCATGCGACGCGGCGAGGTCTTCTCGATCCGCGTGGTCGCCCTGGTGCGGAAGCTGCCGCGGCCGCCCAGGTAGGCGTCGCGGATGCCGTCGAGGCCGATGATCCGGCCACCCTGGGGCAGGTCCGGACCGGGCACGAACCGCATCAGGTCGTCGAGCGAGCAGCTCGGGTTGGCGATCAGGTGGCGGGCCGCGCCGATCACCTCGACGAGGTTGTGCGGGGCCATGTTGGTGGCCATGCCGACCGCGATCCCGCTGGCGCCGTTGACCAGGAGGTTGGGGAACGCCGCCGGCAGGACACCGGGCTGGAGCAGCTGGTCGTCGTAGTTGGGGATGAAGTCGACGGTCTCCTCGTCGAGCCCGGTGACCATGAGCATGGCGGCCGGGGCCAGCCGGGCCTCGGTGTAGCGCGAGGCGGCCGGGCCGTCGTCGAGGGACCCGAAGTTGCCGTGCCCGTCGACGAGCGGCAGGCGCATCGTGAACGGCTGGGCCATCCGGACCAGCGCGTCGTAGATCGCCGTGTCGCCGTGCGGGTGGTACTTGCCCATCACGTCGCCGACGACGCGGGACGACTTCACGTGGCCGCGGTCGGGGCGCAGCCCCATCTCGGCCATCGAGTAGAGGATCCGGCGCTGCACCGGCTTGAGACCGTCCCGAGCGTCGGGCAGGGCGCGGGAGTAGATGACGGAGTAGGCGTACTCGAGGAACGCCCCCTGCATCTCCTCCTCGACGTCGATGTCGACGATCCGCTCGACGTAGCTCTCGTCGGACGGTGCGGCTGGGGTCTTGCGGGCCATGCGTGCGTGCAACTCCTCGCGGTCGTCCCCGCACGGCGCGGGGAACCCCCCAATCTTGTCCCACGCCTAGACGGCGGCCGCCCCCGACTCGCCGCTGGACCCCGGCTCGGCTCCACCGCTGTGCCCGATGTCGGCTCCTCCGCCGTGCCCGATGTCGGTTCCACCGAAGGTCCCCCAGTGCACGACCTCGGTGGCCGGCCGCCGGGAGCGGGTGCGGCTGGAGCCTTCCGTGCGGGTCAGCTCGTGGCCCAGGGCGACGACCCCCACGATCCGCCGGTTCCCGGGTATGCCGTGCGCCCGCCGGACCTCCTCGTGCCGCGCCGGGGGCACCCCGAAGAAGAGGGCGGCGAGTCCCTGGTCGACGGCCGCGAGCAGCATCAGCATCGCGGCCATGCCGGTGTCGACGTCCCAGTAGGGGACCGGCCACCGCGCCGGGTCACGGTCCTCCCAGCCCTTGTCGGGCTCGGCGTAGCGGTCGAGGTACGTGTCGGGGTCGGACAGGCACAGCACCAGCACGGGAGCGGCGGCGACCCCGACCAGCCAGGGGTCCGGCGGCGCGTCCACAGCCGGGTCGGGGTCGCGGGTCGCCGTCCAGAACCGCGAGCGGTCGTCGTCCTCGGCGAGGACGACGAAGTCCCACCCCTGGCTGAAACCGGCGCTGGGTGCCCGCTGGGCGGCATACAGGACCGCGTCCAGGGCCGGGCGCGGCACCGGGCGGTGCGGGTCGAAGCGGCGCACCATGCGGCGCCGGCGGACCACCTCTGCGAACTCCATGGGGCCATCCTGTCGTGGCCCCGGCGAAGAGTCGCACGGCGCCTGCAAGACTGGCCGCGAACCCACCGGGCCCCACCAGCCAACCCGGAGCCGCCCAGCGGCGTCCACGAGGCATGACGACCATGGCCGCGGTGGCACTCGTGAGAGGGGTGTCGGGAGGGGTGGCAGTGCCGTCGGGCGACCGCGTGGACGTGGAAGCGTCCGTCCGTGAGCTCTACGACGTGCACTACGCCCGTCTGGCGGGGTGGACGGCCAAGCTCGTGGGCGACACCGACCTGGCCCACGACCTGGCCACCGAGGCCTTCCTCAAGCTGTTCCGCGAGTTCGGCCGGGTCGACGAGCCGCGCCCGTGGCTCTACACCGTGACGGCCAACCTGGTCCGCGACCACTGGCGCAAGCGGGGCCGCGAAGCGGCCGCCTACCAGCGCCACGAGGCCGGCCGTGACGACTTCACGACCGATGCCGACCACGCCACCACCCTCACCGTCCGGGACGCCGTCGAGGCGCTGCCCGACCGGCTCAGGGTGGCGGTCCTCCTGCACTACTTCGCCGACCTGCCGGTGGCCACGGTGGCCCGACAGCTCGAGAAGTCCGAGGGAACCATCAAGCGAGACCTGTTCGACGCGCGCCAGAGGATGGCGACGATGCTGGGAGAGACCCGATGAACCGCGACCTGTCCGACCTGCCCGGCGAGGGGGAGCAGCGCGACCCCGTCGCGGACTTCTTCGCTCGTGAGCGAGCCGACATCCGCGACCTGCCGGCCGGGACCGACCGGTGGGAGTCGATCGTGACGGAGGCGCAGCGGCCCGTGCGTCACCACTGGTTCCCCTACCTCGCCGGCGCGGCGGCCGTCGTGGTCGTCGGCGGCGTCATCTGGGGCACCGGCCACGGTCCGGGCACCGACCAGGCGGCCGATCCCGCCAGCAGCACGGCGTCGGTCGCGACCGTCACGACCACCGCCACGGGCACCCCGTCGGCCCAGCCGACCGCCACCGACAGCCCGTCGTCCGCGCCCAGCACCGTCGCGACGACCGGTCCCTTCCTCACGCCCACCAGCTTCGACCTCGTGTCGATGACCAACGCCGGGGGCAAGCACGTCTACGCGCTCGGCTCCGCCAGCTGCCCCAAGGGCGAGTGCACCGTGGTCATCGGGTCCGACGACGACGGCGCCTCCTGGACCACCCACGCGTCGTTGACCTCACTGACCAGTCCCGGGCCACGGGCCACGCCAGCCGGCCCCGACCAGGTGGTCGGCATCCGCTTCGCGAACCCCGAGGTCGGTTTCGTCTACGGCAGCACGACGATGCGCACCGTCGACGGTGGGCGCAGCTGGAGGCCGATGGACGTCGGAGGCCGGACCGTGCTGTCGGTCGAGACCGACGGGTCGACGGTGTGGATGGTCACGGCAGCCAAGTGCCAGCGCGCCGACGCGGCCGGGGCACGCGGCTGCTCGGGTCTCGACGTCAGGTCGCTCGACGTGACCTCCAGCGCCCCGCAGCAGACCGAGGCACTCGACCTGCCCGAGCCGGTGGAGTCCGCGTGGCTGAGCATGGACGGTGCCGACGCCTACGTCAGCGTGTCCTACCTCGACCCGTCGACCCACACCCCACCACGCCGCGTGTCCGGCAAGCCGGTGACGCTGGCCCGGCCCGGGGGGTGCCAGGAGCTGGGTGGGCTCTGGGTCTGGGGGACCGCCAACCGCAAGGGCGGGCTGGTGGCGGTCTGCCAGATCGGCGACGCGAACGGGTCGTACGGTGTGGCGACCTCCTCCGACCGGGGGGCCACGTGGTCGGAGGCCAGGATCGCGCGGGGCCTCGGCCCCACGCAGCCGACCGGCGTCTGGCTGACCGCCGTCGACCTCGACCGCCTGGTCGCGGTGTCCCAGGGCCTGCCGACCAGCGCGCTGAAGTCGACGGCTGTGCCGACCCTGGTGACCAGCGGCGACGGCGGCGCGACCTGGACCCGGCCGAAGGCCGCACCCAGCGGTGTCCCCGACTGGGTGGGCGCGGCCGGCGGCGGCCTCGTCTACGCCGTGAGCGGGGGCCGCTCCTACTGGGTCAGCCACGACTCGGGGACGACGTTCGAGGAGGTCCCGCTCCGGCGCTAGCCGCGCGCGGGCAGCTGGCGCCACCGGGCGGTTCGCAGGACCACCCGAGAGCCCCGACGTGACATGCTTTCGGCCATGAGTGAGGCCCCGGCGCCCCCCGCCGGCTACCCGGCCCAGTGGGAGGCCGACGTCGTCCTGCGCGACGGCTCGGTGGCCCACCTGCGACCGATCACCCCCGGCGACGTGGACGCAGTGCACCGGTTCCACGCGGGCCAGTCCGCCGAGTCGATCTACATGCGGTTCTTCGCGCCGCTGCGCCAGCTCAGCGACCGCGACGTCACGCGGTTCACGAACGTCGACTACCACGACCGGGTGGCGCTGGTGGCGACGGTGCGCGGCGACATCATCGGGATCGGCCGCTACGACCGCGTCACCCCGACCAGCGCTGAGGTGGCGTTCAACATCTCCGACAGCTACCAGGGCCGCGGCATCGGCTCCGTGCTGCTCGAGCACCTCGCGGTCATCGCCTGGGAGTCCGGTGTCGAGGAGTTCACCGCGGAGGTGCTGCCGCAGAACCGCAAGATGATCTCGGTCTTCTCCGACGCCGGCTACGAGGTGAGCCGGCGGTTCGAGGACGGCGTGGTGTCGCTGACCTTCCAGATCCGGCCCACCGAGCGTTCCGAGGCGGTGCGGCTGTCGCGCGAGCACCGGGCCGAGTCGGTCAGCATGCACTCGGTGCTCTTCCCGGACTCGATCGCCGTCGTGGGGGCCAGCCGCCGGTCTGACTCGATCGGCCACCACATCCTGTCCAACATCCTGGCCGCCGACTTCAACGGCGCCGTGCACGCCGTCAACCGGGAGGCCATGGAGGTGCTGGGACTCCCGGCGCACGCACGGGTCTCGGAGATCCCCGACGACGTCGACCTGGCCGTGGTGGCGGTGCCGGCCGAAGAGGTCCTCGAGGTAGTGGCCGACTGTGCCGAGGCGGGGGTCAGGACCCTCCTCGTGGTCAGTGCGGGGTTCGCCGAGTCGGGGCCCGAGGGTGAGGAGCTGCAGTCCAGGCTGCTGGCCGCCGCCCGCGAGTCGGGCATGCGGGTCCTCGGGCCCAACTCGTTCGGCGTCATCAACAACGACCCTGCGGTGCGCCTCAACGCCTCCCTCGCGCCCGAGCTGCCCCCGCCGGGACGGCTCGGCCTGTTCGCCCAGAGTGGCGCCCTCGGGATCGCCGTGCTCGCCTCGGCCGCGCGACGGGGCCTTGGCATCTCGGTGTTCGCGTCGGCCGGCAACCGGGTCGACGTCTCGGGCAACGACTTCATGCAGTACTGGATCGACGACGACGGCACCGACGCGGTCGGCCTCTACCTCGAGTCGATGGGCAACCCGCGCAAGTTCTCCCGCATCGCCCGCCGCCTGGCGTCGACCAAGCCGGTCATCGTCGTGAAGTCAGGGGTGTCGTCCTACGGCGTCCCGCCGGGGCACCGCGCCCGCCCGACGAGGGTGCGGCCCGAGGCGTTCGACGCGATGCTTCGGCAGGCGGGTGTGATCCGCGTCGAGAACGTCCACCAGATGTTCGACGTGGCGCAGCTCGTGGCCCACCAGCCGCTGCCGCAGGGCAACCGGGTGGCGATCGTCGGCAACTCCGACGCCCTCGGCGCGTTGAGCGCGGAGGCCTGTGTCAGCTGGGGACTGCAGGTCGCGCACGGTCCGGTGTCGCTGCCGAGCGACGCCACGGGCGAGCGGTTCGCCGAAGCCTTGGCCGACGCGTTCGCCGACCCCGACGTCGACAGCGTCCTCACCTGCTTCATCCCTCCTCTGGTCACGCTCGACGAGGACGTCGCCACCGCGGTCCGCGACGCCGCGATGAAGCACGAAAAGCCCTGTCTGACAACGTTTCTCGGCATGCGGGGAGTCCTGGAGCGGCTGTCCGGCACCACGGACGACGGGCGCACCGTGGTGGTCCCCGCCTATGCCATGCCCGAGGACGCCGTCCGCGCCCTGGCCGCCGCGACGAGGTATGCCGAGTGGCGGGCTCGCGACCGCGGCATACCGGTGCTCCCGGCCGGCATCGACCGGGAGGCGGCCGAGACCCTCGTCGAGCGGATCCTGGAGGAGTCGCCCGAAGGGCGCCGGCTCACCCTCCAGGAGGTCACCGAGCTGCTCGGCAGCTACGGCATCGAGGTGTGGGGCAGCGTCCCCGTGCGGACCGCCGATGAGGCGGTCGCCGCAGCGCAGGCGATCGGCTACCCGGTGGTCATCAAGTCGGTGGCGCCGCTGATGCGGCACTCACCCGGTCTGAGCGGGATCCGTGTGGACCTGCGCTCCGAGGCCCAGCTGCGAGAGGCCTTCGAGGGGCTGAACGAGCGGCTGGCGCCGATGTCGGCCAACTCGTTCGTCATCCAGCGGATGGCCACGCCCGGGGTGGCCTGCGTCGTGCGCTCCGACGAGGACCCCTTGTTCGGTCCGGTGGTCTCGTTCAGCATCGCCGGGCCGCCGACCGAGCTGCTCGGCGACATCGGCCACCGGATCCCGCCGCTGACCGATGTGGACGTCTCCGACCTGATCTCGTCGGTGAAGGCCTCGCCCATGCTGCACGGGCACCGTGGAGCGGCGCCGGTGCACCGGGCCGCGCTCGCCGACCTCATCGCCCGCGTCTCGGTGCTGGCAGACAACCTGCCCGAGGTCGCGAGCCTCGTGCTCAACCCGGTGAACGCGCACGTCGGGGGTGTCGACGTGCTCGGTGCCGAGGTCACGCTGGCCCCGACCCCGCGTCGCACCGACCCCGGTCGCCGCACGCTGACCTAGCCGGAGCGGACGCGGCCGGGCTAGGGCAAGATGGACACATGGGCTCCACCTCCTCGCACAGCACACCGCGGAGTGCTGCCGCCCCCCTCAGCCAGCTGCCGGTCGACCTGACCAAGGCGATCGAGCGAGCCGGCTACTACCCGGCCCTGGTCGCCGACGTCGTGCGGGCCGCCCTCGGCACCGAGGAGGTCGTCTCGCACCTGGTGCACCAGGAGACCACCTTCGACCACGACGTCGTGCGTCGTCACATCACCGTGCTGGCCCTCACCGGGTCACGCCTGGTCATCGCGCACGCCGACGACCACACCGACGAGCGGCCCGGTCACGAGGACGTCGCCACGGCCACGACCGAGAGCGTCCCGCTGTCGGCGGTGCGCGGGGTGATGATCACCCACGTGGTGGCCCGTCCCGAGGAGTACGAGCCGGGGTCGCTGGGGCGCGAGATCACCCTCACCCTGGGCTGGGGTGCGGTCAGCCGGATCGACCTGATGCCGGCGTCGTGTGCGGACCCCGACTGCGACGCCGACCACGGCTACGAGGGCAGCGTCGCGTCCGACGACATCTCGTTGCGCATCAGTGCCGACGCCGAGGGCGAGGCCGCGCTGCAGCACGCCCTGGCGTTCGCGCGGGAGCTCTCGGCGAGCATCGGCAGCTGAGGTGCGGCCCACGCAGGGACTGCCCCACCTCGACCCGACGGCTCCGACCGTCGCGGTCGACTGCACCGAGGCGATGCCCTAACCGATGCCGCACGAGGGACTGCTCCCGCCTCGCTACGACGACTCCGGCCTTGCCGGGGTGCTGCCGGCCGTCGCCGCCAGCCTGGGGGTGACGAGGTATGCCGGCACCGGCCACCTCCCGCTGCCCGAGGCCAGGCGCGCCGTGGTCGTGCTCGTCGACGGGCTGGGTTACGAGCTGATCCGGCGCCGGGGTGGCCACGCGCCCTTCCTGCGCTCGCTGTTGCCGGCCGCCCGCAGGATCACCGCCGGGTTCCCCGCCACGACGGCCACCTCGATGGGTACCTTCGGCACCGGGCTGCCGCCCGGCTCGCACGGCCTCCTGGGGTATGAGGTGCTGGTGCCCGGCGAGGACCGACTGGTCAACGAGCTCTCCTGGGAGGACGGGCCCGACCCGCTCGCGTGGCAGCCGCAGCAGACCGTGTTCGAGGCGGCCGAGGCGGCCGGAGTCTCCGTCACCCGCGTCGGCCCGGGGTTCTTCGACGGGTCCGGCCTGACCCGGGCGGCCCTGCGGGGCGGGCGGTTTCGAGCGGCGGACACCCTCGCCGACCGCGTCGATGCCGCCCTGGCGGCGGTGCGGGCAGGAGCCCGCTCGCTGGTCTACCTCTATTGGGGCGACCTCGACAAGGTCGGCCACGTGCACGGCTGCCAGTCATGGGAATGGGGTGACGAGCTCGAGGCGATCGACGCCGAGCTCGCCCGGCTGGTCCGCTCGGTGCCGGGTGACACCGCGGTGCACGTGACCGCAGACCACGGCATGGTGGACGCGCCGCACGCCCTGCGGATCGACCTCGCCCACGACGCCGAGCTGGCGGCGGGGGTCCGCCATGTCGGCGGCGAACCCCGCGCCCTGCAGCTGTACTGCGAGGACGGCGCGGCCTCCGACGTCGTCCAGACCTGGACCGAGCGGGTGGGGGAGCGGGCCTGGATCCGCACCCGGGACCAGGCCACCCGGGAGGGCTGGTTCGGGCCGGTGAGCGAGGTCAACCGGCCGCGGATCGGCGACCTCGTCGTGGCCATGCGCGAGAACTTCGCCATCGTCGACTCGCGGCGCGCGCGTCCACAGCTGCTGGCGCTGCTGGGGCTGCACGGTTCGTTGACGCCCGAGGAGTCCGCCGTGCCGTGGTTCCACGTCCCGGCCCGGGAGAACGCCTAGGGTGTCATCTCGTGGCTGAGCTCGTCTTCTTCTCCGGGACCATGGACTGCGGCAAGTCGACCCTTGCGCTCCAGATGGACCACAACCACCGGGCGCGCGGGCGGTCCGGACTGATCTACACCAAGCTCGACCGCGCGGGCAGCGACGTCCTCTCGTCCCGGCTCGGGCTGTCCACCGCGGCCCACGAGGTCAGTGACGACCTCGACTTCTGGGACGCCGTGGTGGAACACGCCACCAACGGGCTGCGGGTCGACTTCCTGATCTGCGACGAGGTGCAGTTCTACACTCCCGCACAGGTCGAGCAGCTCGCCAAGCTCGTCGACGAGGTCGGCATCGACGTGTTCGCCTTCGGGATCACCGCGGACTTCCGCACCCAGCTGTTCCCCGGGTCGCGCCGGATGATCGAGCTCGCCGACCGGGTGCAGGTGCTCCAGGTCGAGGCGCTGTGCTGGTGCGGGCGCCGCGCCACCCACAACGCCCGCGTCGTCGACGGGGTCATGGTGGTCGAGGGCGAGCAGGTGGTCGTCGGCGACACCAAGCCGGGGACCGAGACCCTGGTCGAGTACGAGGTGCTGTGCCGCCGGCACTTCATGCGCCGGATGAACTCGGCCGCGGCGCGGGCCGCGGCCACCTCACCCGACGTGCTGCCCTTCGACCTCGACGTGTGTCCCGTCCCGCAGGCCTAGGCCAGCGGGCCGGTCGCCGGCCGCGGCTCAGTCGCGGGGCCGGGCCCCGAACATGACGTCGTCCCAGCTGGGGACGCTGCGTCGGCCGGACTTCTTGGCGGCAGGACGGGCCGCCGTCGGCTCGCGCTCCCCGTCGGGTCGGTCGGACGCGTCGTCGGCGTCCTCCGGTGCCCGCCGCGCCTCGGCCAGGTCGTCCGCGGACGCAGGAGCCGCCGGGAGCACGTCGTGGTGGTCGTCGTTCTGGTCGTCGTGGTGGTCGTCGTGGGGGTCGTCGTCGTGCCGGTCGTCGTCGTGCTGGTCGTCGTCGTGCTGGTCGTCGTCGTGCTGGTCCTGCGGGTGGTCGGTCGGGGGCTCGGTGTTGCTGCCCCGGTCGTCGGGTCGGTCGACGTCCAGGTCGTCGTCCAGGCCGTCGTCCAGCGGGTGCTGGCCGCGCGCGGCCGGGGGCGGCGGCATCGACTCGGGGTCGTAGGCCAGGCGCTCCAGCGGCAGCGCGTCCTCGCGCGGCGCCTCGTCACCGGGGGTCTGGGTGGGCGGGCTCTTGCGGCGGCGGGGACGCCCGCGGTGGGAGGCCCGCTCACGCATGGCCGACATGAGGTCGAGCGGTTCCTCACCGGAGCCGCTCGAGGCGCCGGTGGCACGGGGGGCGGCGCGGCGCGCGGAGCCGACCCCACCCTCGGCCTCCACGTCGTAGACGGTGGTCGACCGCACCGGGGCGGAGACCAGGTGCGGCGCGGGCAGCGGCGAGCTCGTGCCGACGGCGTCCTCCTCGCTGAGCCAGCGGGCCTCGTCGTCGGCGGCGGCGACGGTGCGCGCCTGCACGTCGAAGGACCAGCGAGCCTGGCGCTCCCGACCGCCGGCCGCGAAGGTGACGATGACGGTCCAGTCACCCTCCGTGCCGCGGGCCGAGTCCCACTCGGCGGTCGCGGGGTCCACCCCGCGACCGGAGAGCCGCTGGCTGACGCGCGCCGACAGGGTCGGCGTGCTGGCGCCGCCCGCCGACCGCCCGCGCAACCGCACCGCGCGGGCCAGCCCGGCGACATACTCACGCTCGGCGAGGATCGGACCCTCGTAGCGGCGCACCTTCTCGACCGGCCACCCGGACCGCTCGGCGACCTCCTCGGCGGAGAGGCCACCGCGGATCAGCGCCTGCACCTCGCGAGGTCGCATGCCACCGTCGATCTCGATCTGCAGCTGCCCCAGCCTGGGCCGGTCACGGCGGGCAGCCGCGCGCAGCGGCTCGTCGAGCTGGACCCGGAACCGCTCCCCGTCGGCATCGGACAGGAGCAGGTGCTGGCCGTCCTCCTGGACCCCGATCAGCCGCAAATCCCGCATCGCCATCGTCTCCGCAGTCGTGTCCAGGACCGACGTGGTCTCGCCTGTCGTCCGTGCTGGTCATGCTCGTCGTCGTGCTCGTGAACGGGCTCGTGGACCGGGCCCCGTGCTGCTGACTCTGCCATCCCCGAGGTCGAGGCGAAAGCGACCACGCCGCAACGGTAGTTTTGACCTCGCGATGCTCACCTTCGACGCCCACCTGCAGCTGGCACTCGACCTCGTCGGCGTGTTCGCCTTCGCGTTGTCGGGTGGGCTGGTCGCCGTGAAGAAGCGGCTGGACCTGTTCGGGGTGCTCGTCCTGTCCGGCGCCGCGGCGCTCGGCGGAGGCGTGATCCGCGACGTGCTGATCGGCGCGCTCCCTCCGGTCGGCATCTCCGACTGGCGGCTCCTGACCTGTGCCCTCGTCGCCGGGCTGGTGACCTTCCTCTACCACCCCGGCGTCGAGCGGATCTCGCGCTTCGTGCGGGTGCTCGACGCAGCCGGGCTCGCGGTCTTCGCGGTCGGCGGGTCGCTCAAGGCGCTCGGCGCCGGCATGGACCCCCTCACGTCGGTCTTCGTCGGAGGGATCACCGCGGTCGGCGGAGGGATCATCCGCGACGTGCTCGCCGGCCAGGTGCCCGAGGTGCTGCGTCGCGAGATGTATGCCCTGCCGGCGCTGCTCGGAGCCATCCTCATCGTCACCGCCCACCACTACGACCAGGTCAACCCCTTCACCATCTGGGGCTGCGTCGGGCTCGTCTTCGCCATGCGCATGGTGGCGGTCGTCCTCGATGTCCACGCACCCAAGCCGCTGCGCACCGGAGACCTCACATGAACGGACCCCACGCATGAGCACCGACGAGCAACCGCTCGCCCCCTACGACGGCATCCTCCTGCTCTCCTTCGGCGGGCCGGAGAAACCCGAGGACGTGCTGCCGTTCCTGCGGACCGTCACGGCCGGGAAGAACATCCCGGACGAGCGCCTGGAGCAGGTGGGGGAGCACTACTACGGGTTCGGCGGCCGCAGCCCGATCAACGACCAGAACCGCGCCCTCATCGCCGCCCTGCGTGCCGAGCTCGACCGCCGCGAGATCGACACCCCGGTGATCTGGGGCAACCGCAACTTCACCCCCTTCACCGCCGAGGCGCTCGCCGAGGCCGGACAGCGCGGGATGCGTCGCCTGGTCACCGTGGTGACCAGCGCCTACTCGTCCTACTCGTCGTGCCGCCAGTACCGCGAGGACCTGGCCGCCGCGAGCGAGTCGGTGGCGGCCGGTGGCACCGTCATCGAGATCGACAAGGTGCGCCCCTACTCCAACCACCCGGGGTTCGCCCGCACCAACACCCGCCTGGTCACCGAGGCCGTGCGCGGGGTGCTGCGTGAAGGCGTCGACCCCGGCGCCGTCCGCCTGCTGTTCGTGACGCACTCGATCCCGACGGCGATGGACGACACGTCGGGTCCGGGCGACGAGGACGGCAACGCCTACGCGCGCCAGCACCTGGCCCTCGGTGCCGCCATCACCGACGAGGTCAACGCGACGCTCGACACCGACCTCGGCGGTGAGCTGGTCTTCTGCTCCCGCTCCGGACCGCCCTCCCAGCCCTGGCTCGAGCCGGACGTCAACGACCGGCTCGAGGAGCTCGCCGCTGACGGTGCGGCAGTGGTGGTGTGCGCCCCGATCGGGTTCGTCTCCGACCACATGGAGGTCGTCTACGACCTCGACACCGAGGCAGCCGCGACGGCGCAGCGACTGGGACTGCGGCTCGTGCGCGTGCCCACGGTGGGGGTCGACCCCGAGTTCGTCTCGGGACTGGTCGACCTGGTCCTCGAGCGCGCCGCCCAGGCCCGGGGCGAGGACCCTCCCGTGCCGGCGTGGCCCGGCCCGGCCGCCATGCCGTCCGTCTGCGCTCCCGGGTGCTGCCCCAACCTCCGCGAGGCCAGGCCGGCCCTCTGCGGGCGGGACTGACCATGGACCTGCCGATCCCCGACGAACCCACCCTCCACGCCCTGGAGGCGCTCGCGGTGGAGGTCGCCTGCGAAGCCGCTCGCCTGGTGGTCGACGAGCGTCCTGCCAACCTCGGCGTCTCCAAGACCAAGAGCACCGCGACCGACGTCGTCACGGTGATGGACCAACGGGCCCAGGACCTGATCCGCACCCGCCTCCAGGCCGCCCGCCCCGGTGACGGCTTCCTCGGCGAGGAGGAGGGCGGCACCGACGGCCGCTCCGAGATCACCTGGGTGGTGGACCCCATCGACGGCACGGTCAACTACCTCTACAACATCCCCTCGTATGCCGTGTCCGTCGCCGCCGTGGTCGGCGACCCCACCACCCCCGGTGCGTGGCAGCCGGTGGCCGGAGCGGTGGTCAACCCGGTGTCCGGGGAGCTCTTCCGCGCCCGGACCGGCGCGGGCGCCTGGCTGGACGGCGTGCCCGCAGTCTCCGCGTCTCCGCCGACGATGACGGCGCGCCGCCTCGAGCTCGCGGCCCCGCCGACCCTGGGACACGCCCTGGTCGGCACCGGGTTCGGCTACGACACGGCTCGGCGCCAGTGGCAGGCCGCGATGCTGCTCGACGTGCTCCCGCAGGTGCGCGACATCCGCCGGATCGGGAGCGCTGCCCTCGACATCTGCGCGGTCGCCGCGGGCAGCCTCGACGCCTACTACGAGCGCGGCCTGAACCCGTGGGACATGGCCGCGGCCTGGCTCGTCCTGGTCGAGGCGGGAGGCCGGTTCACCGGCCTGTCCGGTGAACCCCCCAGTGACCAGATGGTGGTCGCCGCAGCGCCCACCCTGCACACCACGCTCCACGAGGTGGTGCTCCGAGCAGCGGAGCGGGCCGGCGACGAGGCTCAGGCTGCGCTGTAGCCGTTCAGCTCGGGGATGCGCAGTCCGTGCTCGGAGGCGAGGCGGGCGAGGTTCTCCAGCTCCGCCTCCCGGACGGAAGCGAGGTAGTCGTCGCCGGACTCCTGGGCCTTGCGCAGGGACTGGACGGCGCGGGTTGCGCGCTGGGTGATCTCGGAGTGGAACTCGGTCATGGTGCACCCCTCTCTTCGTGTGGCGGATGGTCGTTGCACGAGTCGGGTTCGGCCGGGCCGGAGTGAGGACTCTACGGGTAGAGACGCGCCAAAGGGGAGCCGGGGTTGCCCGCCGAGGGTGAATCTTGGGTGAACCCAGACCAAGGCATGGGGTGCCCGGTGAAGTGCTCGCAGACCGAATCTGGACGCGATGGTGACGCAGCGTCGTGGATAGGGCACAATCCCCGCCTGCAACGGGCACAAAACCGTGGGCACCAGCGTTACACGGGCGAAATCGTCTTCCCGGGCTGCGGGAGGACGCCAGCAGGACGACAGAACAGGGAGAGCGACAGCGACCATGGCGACTGACTACGACGCGCCGCGCAAGACCGATGACGAGCTGTCCGAGGACTCGATCGAGGAGTTGAAGTCCCGTCGAGTCGACAAGAGCGCATCGAGCGTCGACGTCGACGAGACCGAGCAGGCCGAGGGCTTCGAGCTGCCCGGTGCGGACCTGTCCGGTGAAGAGCTCTCGGTGCGGGTCATCCCGCGCCAGTACGACGAGTTCACCTGCTCGCGGTGCTTCCTCGTCCACCACCGCAGCCAGCTGGCCTCCGAGTCCGGCGGGCAGATGGTGTGCCGGGAGTGCGCTGCATAGGTGAGCGACAACCGGACGGACGACACGGTGCGGCACGCACCGCCGTCCGACGCAGGGATAGGGTCGGTCCACGTGACTGGCCCTTCTCGCGTTCCGTCGCCCGCACTGCCCGTCGGGGTCCGTCGGCTCGACCCGGGGCTCCCGCTGCCGTCGTACGCCCACCCCGGTGACGCGGGTGCCGACCTGCACGCCGCGGCGGACGTGACGATCCAACCGGGGGAGCGCACCCTCGTGCCGACCGGGCTGGCGCTGGCCATCCCGGACGGCTGGGTGGGGCTGGTGCACCCGCGCTCGGGACTGGCGGCCAGGCACGGCATCACCATCGTCAACGCCCCCGGCACGGTCGACGCCGGCTACCGGGGCGAGATCCTCGTCAACCTCGTCAACCTCGACCCGCGCGACCCCTTCACGGTGCGCCGTGGCGACCGCATCGCCCAGCTGCTGGTCCAGCAGGTGGCGCGGGTGGACTTCCACGAGGTTGATTCGCTCGAAGCCACCCCGCGGGGTGACACTGGACACGGTGCCAGTGGTGGCTTCGGCGACCACACCCCGACAACGAAGGACTGAGTCTGCAGTGGGCATTTTCCGACGCGGCAAGAACGCGGACGTGACCGACGCCGAGGTCGACCAGACCCACGGCGGCACCGAGGCCGACCTGGTCGACTCCGACGCCGCCGGGCCTGACGCCCGTGGGACCGACGCAGCTGGGGCCGACGCAGCTGGGGCCGACCCGGCCGACCTCGACGGGGTCGCGGACGCACCCGGCACCGACGGGGTGGTCGACGCCGGCGCAGACGAGGGCGAGGGCGCAGACGAGGGCAAGGGCCTGGCGGTCGACCCGGCCGCTGCCACCGGGCCCTACGACGCGTCCGAGGTCGAGGCCGACGACGGCCGCCTCGACCTGGGTGCGCTGCGCATCATGGGAGTGCCCGGCATGGAGCTGCGCCTGGAGATCGACGAGGCCGCCGACCAGGTGGTCGGCGCGACCGCAGTGATCGGCGACTCGGCCGTGCAGATCCAGGCCTTCGCCGCCCCCAAGACGATGGGCATCTGGGACGACATCCGCGGCGAGATCGCCGAGTCGATCCTCGCGCAGGGCGGCACCGCCGACGAGGCCCGCGGCGCCCTGGGCACCGAGCTGCGCACGCGCATGCCCTCCGCCGGACCCGACGGCCGCACGGTCTTCGCACCGGCCCGCTTCGCGGGGGTCGACGGTCCGCGATGGTTCCTGCGGGCCGTGTTCTCCGGTCGCGCCGCGATCGACGACGCAGCCGCCGAACCGCTGCTCGAGGTGGTCCGCGGCGCCGTCGTGGTGCGCGGGGACGCGGCCATGGCACCGCGCGAGATGCTGACCCTCACGCTGCCGGCGCAGGTCGAGACGCACGACCACGACCACGACCACGACCACGGTCACGACCACGACCACGACGAGGCCGGGCGGCGGGTCGACGACCTCAAGCCGTTCGAGCGCGGTCCCGAGATCACCGAGGTCAGGTAGGACGCCATGGCCACCAAGCAACCCCTCACCGTCGACCCCCGGATGCCGGCCCGACCGGCGCCGGGCCCCGCGTCCACGGATGTCCGCAAGTCGCCGTTGTCGCGGCTCGGGGAGCGGCTCACCAAGTCGGTCACCCAGATCGAGGCCGACGAGCTGCAGGAGGACGCCGCCCGGATGGGCTGTACGCCCATGTGCGACCTGCAGGACCGTCAGGAGGCGACCGTCTCCGGCACCGTCCGCGCCGTCACCCTTCGTCCGCGGGTCAACGTCCCCGCCCTGGTGATCGACCTCTACGACGGCAGCCGCACGATCAACCTGGTGTGGCTCGGTCGGCGCACCATCGGCGGGATCGAGCCAGGCACCTACCTGCGGGCGCATGGTCGCGTGACGTGGACGCGAGGCACGCCCACGATCTTCAACCCGGCCTACGAGATCGTCCCGCTGCGTGGCCACTGACCCGACGCCACCGGCCACGCGGGCTCCGCGGACCAGCCGCACCCTGCCCGCCGACCCCCCGCCCGGTGCCACCGTCGAGGAGCTGATCCGGCACCGCCTGTCGACCGCGCTCGGCGGCTGGCGGGGTTCGGTCGAGACCGCCCTGCCCACCGTGGCGTTCGTCGTCCTGTGGGTCTGGCGCAAGGACCTGACCGCGGCCATCATCGCCTCCGTCGCGGTGACCGTGGTGCTGGCGGTCGTGCGGGTCGCCCAGCGGCAGAGCCTCCAGTACGTGCTGTCGGCGGTCTTCCCGACCGCGATCGCGGCCTTCTTCGCACTGCGCAGTGGCAAGGCCGAGGACGCCTTCCTGCCCGGCATCATCTGGAACGCCGTCATGCTCGCAGTGGCGCTGGTGTCGGTGGCCCTGCGGTGGCCCCTCGTCGGGTTCATGGTCGGCGCCGGGGACCCCAGGCTGGCCGACGACCCGGTCGGGTGGCACCGCGACAAGGGACTCGTGCGGGTCTGCCAGCGGCTGACCCTCGTGCTCGTCGCGTTGTTCGTGATCCGGCTGGTGGTGATGGTGCCGCTCTACCTCGCGAGCGAGGTCGCGCTGCTGGGCGTCGCGAAGGTCGCCCTGGGCTGGCCGCTGTGGTTGGCCGGTGTCGCCGTGATGGGCCTGATGCTGGTCAGGGGACACACCGCACCGGAGCTGGACCACTCCGACGAGGTCGAGGGCGCCGCGGCCGCGGACGGCGCGGACGACGCGGACGGGGCCACCGACCCCGAGGTTCACTCCTCGCCGCGCGGCACCCGCTGACCCGGGCTGAGCATCGCCTCGAGCTCGTCCTCGAACTCCGGCGTCGAGATGAACAGCAGCTCGTCGTGCGGCTCGAGTGAGTCGTCCCGACTCGGCGCGATGGGGTGGTCCTCGCGGATGATGCCGACCAGCACGGTCTCGCCCGGGAAGTCGACGTCGCCGACCCGCTTGCCGGCGTAGGGGCTGTCCGGCGGCAGCGTGAGCTCGACCATCGTCGCCTTGCCCTGCTGGAACTGGAAGATCCGCACGAGGTCGCCGATGCTCACCGCCTCCTCGACCAGGGCGGTCATGAGCCGCGGGGTCGACACGGCCACGTCGACACCCCACGCCTCGTCGAACATCCACTCGTTCTTGGGGTTGTTGACCCGGGCCACGGTGCGCGGCACGCCGAACTCGGTCTTGGCCAGCAGCGAGACGACGAGGTTGACCTTGTCGTCACCGGTCGCCGCGACGACCACGTCGCACTCCGCGAGGCCGGCTTCGTGCAGCGCGGTGATCTCACACGCGTCGGCGAGCAGCCAGTTGGCGTCGGGGATCTTGCTGGCCTGGACGTCCTTGCGCTCGCGGTCCATGAGGAGCACCTGGTGCCCGTTGTGCAGCAGCTCGCGGGCGATCGAGCGACCGACGCTGCCTGCACCGGCGATGACGACGCGCATGCTTGGTTCCTTCTGGTGGGTCAGTCGTGGGTCGGAGTCTTGGTCAGTGTTCGCTCACGGCGGGCGGGCCGTCGAGAGTCCGTTCGACGGCCGGCAGCTCGGCGGCAAGGGCGGCCAGGTGCACCAGGTCGCCCTCCTGGTAGACGCTGTCGGAAGCCGGGAGCATGGCCACGCCCAGACGGGTCAGGTAGGCCGCCCGGGTGCCGGTGGCGTCCTCCAGCTCGCTGATGCGGCGCCCCACCCAGGCGGGGTTGACGGTGACCTCGGCGACGACGACGGTGCCTGACGGGTCGACCAGCTCGGGCACGTGACCCTGGGGGAGCAACCGCCGAAGCATCTGGTCGGCCGTCCACTTCACGGTGGCGACGGTGGGGATGCCGAGCCGCTGGTAGACCTCGGCGCGGCCGGGGTCGTAGATGCGGGCCACGACGTGCTCGACGCCGAACGTCTCGCGGGCCACGCGGGCGGCCAGGATGTTGGAGTTGTCACCGCTGGAGACGGCCGCGAACGCGTAGGCGTTCTTGATCCCGGCCTCCAGCAGGGTGTCCCGGTCGAACCCGACCCCCGTCACCCGGCGCCCTTCGAAGACGGACCCGAGTCGGCGAAAGGCCGCCTCCTCCTGGTCGATGATCGCGACGTCGTGGCCCTGGCTCTCCAGGCTGAGCGCGAGGGAGGAGCCGACGCGGCCGCAGCCCATGATGACGAAATGCACGACGCCGACGCTACACCGCGCTGTGCCGCCGCCGCAGGGTGCCGCGCAGCGGTGGATACCGCGCCCTAGAGTGTTGGCCGTGCCCACCTCTTCACGCGTCCTCAAGCGGGTGCTCGTCGGACGCGCGATGCGCAGCGACCGTCTCACCGAGACCCTCCTGCCCAAGCGTCTCGCGCTCCCCGTGTTTGCCAGCGACCCCCTCTCGTCGGTGGCCTACGCCCCTGACGAGATCTTCCTGACCCTCGGCCTCGCCGGGGGAACGCTCGCCCTCACGCAGTCGTGGAAGATCGCCCTCGTCGTGGTGCTGGTCATGGTGGTGGTGGTTGCCTCGTACCGACAGAACGTGCACGCCTACCCTTCTGGCGGCGGCGACTACGAGGTGGCCAGCACCAACCTCGGATCCAAGGCCGGCCTCACAGTCGGTAGCGCGCTGCTCGTCGACTACGTGCTCACCGTGGCGGTCTCCGTCTCGTCCGGCGTGCAGAACGCGGCGGCTGCCCTGCCCTTCTTGCGCGGCCACGAGGTGATCGTTGCCGTGGGGCTGGTGGCTCTCCTGGCCGGGATCAACCTGCGCGGGGTCCGCGAGTCGGGCAAGGCCTTTGCCGTGCCGACCTACCTCTTCATGACCTGCGTGCTGGGCATGGCCGCCGTGGGTCTCTTCCGCAACGTCACGGGAACGCTTCCCAAGGCTGAGAGCGCCTCGCTCCAGCTCCTTCCCGAACCCGGCTACGAGTCGCTGGGTCTGTTCGCGATGGCGTTCCTGATGCTCCGCGCCTTCTCCTCCGGGTGTGCGGCGCTCACCGGCGTCGAAGCGATCTCCAACGGCGTCCCTGCCTTCCAGAAGCCCAAGAGCAAGAACGCCGCCACGACGCTGCTGCTGATGGGCATCGTGGCAATCAGCATGATGGTGTCGATGGTGACACTGGCACGGTGGACGGGTGTGAAGTACGCCGAGGATCCGGCCACCCAGCTCGTCCAGTCCGACGGCCGACCAGTCCCCCCTGACTACGTGCAGGAGACCATCATGGGGCAGGTTTCGCACGCCGTCTTCGACAACTTCCCGCCCGGGGTGCTGCTGGTGTCGATCGTCACGGGGCTCATCCTCATCCTGGCGGCAAACACTGCCTTCAGCGGCTTCCCGGTGTTGGGGTCCATCCTCGCCCGGGACGGCTACCTGCCCCGCCAGCTGCACACCCGAGGTGACCGGCTGGCGTTCTCCAACGGCATCCTCACGTTGGCGGGAGCCGCTGCCTTACTGATCGTGCTGTACAACGCAGAGGTCACCAAGCTGATCCAGCTCTACATCGTCGGTGTCTTCGTGTCGTTCACCCTCAGCCAGACCGGCATGGTGCGGCACTGGAACCGCCACCTTCGGGTCGAGACCAATCCCGGAGTCCGCCGCCGCATGATGCGCAGCCGGGCGATCAACGGCGTGGGCGCGGCGATCTGCTGCACGGTTCTCCTGGTGGTCCTGGCGACGAAGTTCATCCACGGAGCCGGCTATGCGATCGCCGCGATGGTGGTGTTGTTCTTCCTCATGACCGGCATCAACAAGCACTACGAACGGGTTCGGGCCGAGCTGCGGGTCAGCGACGAGGACGCCGACGCCCAGATGCTGCCGAGCCGCGTCCACGCGATCGTCCTGGTCTCCAAGATCCACAAGCCGACCCTGCGGGCGCTCGCCTACGCGCGGGCCACCCGTCCGTCGAAGCTCGAGGCGATCACGGTCAACGTCGAGCCCGACGAGACCAAGGCGCTGCAGGACGAGTGGGACCGGCGGGACATCCCGGTGCCGCTCAAGGCCCTCGACTCTCCGTACCGAGAGATCACCCGCCCCGTCGTCGAGTACGTCAAGTCGCTGCGCTCCGGCCACCCTCGCGACGTCGTGGTCGTCTACATCCCCGAGTACGTCCTCGGCAAGTGGTACGAGCAGGTCCTGCACAACCAGAGCGCCTTGCGGCTGAAGGGCCGGTTGCTGTTCACACCCGGTGTCATGGTGGCCAGCGTGCCCTGGCAGCTCGCCTCGTCCGAGGGGCAGGAGGAGCGGTTCGACGGCCCCGGCCCGGGCTCGGTCCGCCTCGGCCAGTGACGAACGCCCCTCCCGATCCAGTGCCGCTCGCCGTCGGTGACGTCGTCACGCTCGACGTCGGCCCGGTCGCGCACGGCGGCTTCTGCGTGGCCCGGCACGAGGGCCGGGTGGTCTTCGTCCGACACGCGCTGCCGGGGGAGCGGGTCAACGCCCAGGTGACCGAGGCGCGCGAGGGCCAACGGTTCGTCCGCGCCGACTGTGTCGAGGTGCTCACCGCGAGCCCGCACCGGGTCACCCCGCCCTGCCCGTATGCCGGGCCGGGACGGTGCGGCGGCTGCGACTTCCAGCACGCGACCCTGGACCACCAGCGCGAGCTGAAGGCCGCGGTGGTGCGGGAGCAGTTCTCCCGCCTCGCCAAGCAGGAGGTGGAGGTCGCGGTCGAGCCGCTCGCCGGTGACGACCAGGGCCTGGGCTGGCGCACCCGCGTGGAGTTCGCGGTCGACGAGGCCGGCCGGGCCGGGCTGCGGGGGAGTCGCTCACACGACATCGTCCCCGTCGACACCTGCCTGATCGCCGACCCGCGGATCCTCGCCACGGGCGTCCTGGCCCGCGACTGGACCGGGGAGTCCGCCGTCGACGTGGCGGCCCCTTCAGAGGGAGCCGCCGTCGTCGTCGCCGTCCCCTCCGGCGAGGCCGATCCGCCCATCGTCACCGAACACGTTGCGGCACAAACTTTTTCGGGCACCTTCGAGGTGTCGGCGCGGGGTTTCTGGCAGGTCCACCCCGGTGCCGCGGCGGCCTTCGTCGACACCGTCACGACCATGCTCCAGCCCCGCGAGGGCGAGACCGCCCTCGACCTGTATGCCGGGGTGGGCCTCTTCGCCGCGGCCCTCGCCGAGCGGGTGGGGGAGTCGGGCAAGGTCGTCGCGGTCGAGTCCGACCCGGGTGCCGTCGCTTCGGCGGCCGGCAACCTCGCGGCATACCCGTCGGTGGCGGTGGTGCGCGCCCGGGTGGACGACGCCTTCGGCGTGCCCCGGCCGCAACGCTCCGGTCCCACCCGTCAGCGCGCGCAACGCCAGCGCAAGCTGCGCCGCCACCCGCTGCTGCCGCTGCGTGCCGACGTCGTGGTGCTGGACCCACCCCGCACGGGAGCGGGGCGGGAGGTGTCCGCGCAGGTGGCTGCGCTGGCTCCACGGGCGATCGCCTACGTCGCGTGCGACCCGTCCGCCCTGGCCCGCGACTCGGCCTTCCTCGCCGACGCCGGGTACGCGCTGGGGGAACTGCGCGCGTTCGACGCATTCCCGATGACCCAGCACGTCGAGTCCATCGCCCTGTTCACCCCACGGCCGGCGTGAGGCGCGCGGTCTGGACTTTCGCCGCGCCGCCACAGGGAGCAGGATCGGGTCAGAGCCTCGAACCCGTGATATCTTGACGTCAAGATAAATCCACCGAGCACGAGCATCGAAGGAGCAGGCAGTGGCCAGCACGAACAGCTTCAACGCCCACGGTGAGCTGAAGGTCGGTGACAACTCCTACGAGGTCTACCGGCTCGACGCGGTCGAGGGCAGCGAGACCCTCCCGTACAGCCTGAAGGTGCTGCTGGAGAACCTCCTGCGCACCGAGGACGGCGCCAACATCACCGCCGACCAGATCCGCGCGCTCGGCGCGTGGGACGAGAACGCCGAGCCCGACACCGAGATCCAGTTCACCCCGGCGCGGGTGCTCATGCAGGACTTCACCGGCGTGCCGTGCATCGTCGACCTGGCCACCATGCGCGAGGCCGTCGCCGACCTCGGTGGCGACCCGGCCAAGATCAACCCGCTGAGCCCGGCCGAGATGGTGATCGACCACTCCGTGATCATCGACGTCTTCGGGCGCGCCGACGCGTTCGAGAAGAACGTCGAGATCGAGTACCAGCGCAATGGTGAGCGCTACCAGTTCCTGCGGTGGGGCCAGACCGCGTTCGAGGACTTCAAGGTCGTCCCCCCGGGCACCGGCATCGTCCACCAGGTCAACATCGAGCACCTGGCCCGGACCGTGATGGTCCGCGACGGCGTGGCCTACCCCGACACCTGCGTCGGCACCGACTCGCACACCACGATGGTCAACGGCCTCGGCGTGCTCGGCTGGGGCGTCGGTGGCATCGAGGCCGAGGCCGCGATGCTCGGCCAGCCGGTGTCGATGCTCATCCCGCGCGTCGTGGGCTTCAAGCTGTCGGGCTCGATCCCCGCCGGCGCCACCGCGACCGACGTGGTCCTCACCATCACCGAGCAGCTGCGTGCGCACGGCGTGGTCGGCAAGTTCGTCGAGTTCTACGGCGAGGGCGTCTCGGCGGTGCCGCTGGCCAACCGCGCCACGATCGGCAACATGAGCCCCGAGTTCGGCTCCACGTGCGCGATCTTCCCGATCGACGACGTGACCCTCGACTACCTGCGCCTCACCGGCCGCAGCGAGGAGTCCGTCGCTCTGGTCGAGGCATACGCCAAGGAACAGGGCATGTGGCTGCACGCGGGCTCCGACCAGCCCGAGGCCCGCTACTCCGAGCGGCTCGAGCTCGACCTTTCGACCGTGGTGCCGTCGATCGCCGGCCCCAAGCGTCCCCAGGACCGCATTGCGCTGAGCGACGCCAAGGACGCCTTCCGCAAGGTGCTGCCGACCTACGTCGCTCACCACGAGGGCGACGCCGGGGTGGCGTCCTCGTTCCCGGCCAGTGACCCGTCGCCGCAGGGCAGCACGGACGGGACCAACGGCGGCGACAAGCCGGCCGCCGAGGGCAACGGGTCGGACCGCCCCTCGAAGAAGGTCACCGTCACGACCGCCGAGGGCGCATCGTTCGAGATCGACCACGGCATCGTCTCGATCGCCTCGATCACCAGCTGCACCAACACCTCCAACCCCTCGGTGATGATGGCGGCGGCCATGCTGGCCAAGAACGCCGTCGAACGCGGGCTCACCGTCGCTCCGTGGGTCAAGACCTCGATGGCCCCGGTTCCAAGGTCGTGTCGGACTACTACGAGAAGGCCGGCATGTGGCCCTACCTCGAGAAGCTCGGCTTCCACCTGGTGGGCTACGGCTGCACCACCTGCATCGGCAACTCCGGCCCGCTCTCGGACGAGATCTCGGCGGCCATCAACGACAACGACCTCGCCGTCGTCTCCGTGCTGTCGGGCAACCGCAACTTCGAGGGTCGGATCAACCCCGACGTGAAGATGAACTACCTCGCGTCGCCGCCGCTGGTGATCGCCTACGCCCTGGCCGGCACGATGGACTTCGACTTCGAGTCCGAGCCGCTCGGCCAGGACACCGACGGTCAGGACGTCTTCCTGGCGGACCTGTGGCCGAGCCCGGACGACGTCGAGCGCACCATCTCCGAGAGCATCAACAAGGAGATGTTCACCAGCGACTACGCCGACGTGTTCGCCGGCGACGAGCGCTGGCAGTCGCTGCCCACGCCCGAGGGCAAGACCTTCGACTGGGCCGACGACTCGACCTACGTCCGCAAGCCCCCCTACTTCGACGGCATGACGATGGAGACGACCCCGGTCGAGGACATCAACGACGCGCGCGTGCTGGCCAAGCTGGGTGACTCGGTCACGACCGACCACATCAGCCCGGCCGGCTCGATCAAGGCCGACAGCCCGGCGGGCAAGTACCTCGCCGAGCACGGGGTGGACCGCAAGGACTTCAACTCCTACGGCTCGCGTCGTGGCAACCACGAGGTGATGATCCGCGGGACGTTCGCCAACATCCGGCTCAAGAACCTTCTGCTCGACGGGGTCGAGGGTGGCTTCACGCGCAACTTCCTGTCCGGTGGCGAGCAGACGACGATCTTCGACGCCTCGGCCGCCTACCAGGAGGCCGGCGTCCCGCTGGTGATCCTGTCCGGCAAGGAGTACGGCTCGGGCTCGTCGCGTGACTGGGCCGCCAAGGGCACCCGGCTGCTCGGCGTCCGCGCCGTGATCGCCGAGTCCTACGAGCGGATCCACCGCTCCAACCTGATCGGCATGGGCGTGATCCCGCTGCAGTACCCCGCGGGCCAGAACGCCGAGTCGCTGGGTCTGGACGGCACCGAGACCATCTCCATCTCGGGCATCACCGAGCTCAACGAGGGCCGGACCCCCAAGACCGTGAAGGTCTCCGCGGTCCGCGATGGCGCCGACCCGGTGGAGTTCGACGCGGTGGTCCGCATCGACACGCCCGGAGAGGCCGACTACTACCGCAACGGCGGCATCCTGCAGTACGTCCTGCGGTCGCTCGTCACCAGCTGAGCACCGTCCTCCCGCACCAGCACCGAGGGGTATGCCGCGTGGTCACCACGCGGCATACCCCTCGGTCGTGCTCGGCACGGCTCAGTCGGTGACGCTGGGCTCCATCGGCTCCCACAGCTGGATCGGCGTGCCCTCGGGGTCGACGAGCTCGGCGAAGCGGCCGTTGGGGTAGACCTCGTCGTGGACCTGGACCTCGATGTCGGCCCCGCGCAGCTGGGCGACCATGGCGTCGAGGTCGCGCACCCGGAAGTTGATGGCCCACTGCTGCTCGGGCCGGCGGAAGTAGTCGGAGTCGGCCGGGAACGGTGCGAAGACGGTGACCCCAGCCTCCTGCTCCCAGGCGGCACCGCCATAGCTGGTCGGCACCTCGGTCACGCCGAGGTGCTCGGCGTACCAGCGCCCCAACGCCTGCGGGTCCTTCGCCCGGAAGAAGACGCCACCGATCCCGGTCACTCGCTCCATGGGGCGATCGTAGGCGAACGCTGTCGCCCGTCAGCCGCGGCTCAGCCGCCCTGCTGCTGGACTCGGATCGGGTTGCCGAACGCGCCCTTGGTCACCAGCTCGCGGATCTGCGCCGCGGTCGCGTCGTCGTGCAGCGGCGCGCCCGGCAGCTCGAACGAGGTCTCGGTCGAGTCCTGACCCATCCCGGGCCGATCTCTGCGATGGTGGTCAGCCGGTGGCGGGCTCGAGCCAGAGTCGCTCGTCGAAGCCACCGCGCACGATCCGCTTGAAGGTCGCCGCCTGCTCCACCTCGTCCATGGTGAACCCGAGCTGCGCCACCGCCGTGGTGAGGACCTCCCAGACATCGGCGAGCTCCTCGATGTGCTGGCCGGGCGGGGCGATCCGCAGCTCGACGGCTTCCTCGACGAGCTTGTCGAGCAGCGCGGTCGTGTAGTCGCCGCCGCTGAGGACGGTGGTCTCGGCGACCTGGCCACGAGAACGGATGAGGTCGGGCACCCGGTCGCGGACGAGCTTCGGGTGACGCATCTGCGCTGACATGCGGACACCCTAGGCGTCGGGGACGGGTCGCAGGGTCATGGGTTCGTCAGGATCTGGGTCGGGCCAGCGGGGGATGGTGCCGGCCTTGCGAAGGGCTTCGAGGCGGTCGTCATAGCCGCCGGGAACGAGGTCCCAGTGGACGGCCGGACCGTGGCTGGTGTCGATGACGTGGCCGGGGTAGCGCTGTCGGTGGACCACGGTGTGGTGGGCGCGGCACAGCAGGGCGGCGTTGGTCAGGTCGGTGGGTCCGCCGTCGGCCCAGTGGATCAGGTGGTGGCACATACTCTGTCAAACTGGGCGGACCAAGGTGGGTCGCCAACCCAACCGCCTGCCCAGACCAAGAAGGTGCGCGCGTGGCCAAGTATGACCCGGATCGGACGACCAGTAAGGACTTCGACGCGAGTGACCTTGAAATGGTCGAGGGATACCTCAATCACCAAAACACAGTCGCTATGCACGAGGAACTTGCTGGACAGGCTCAGCATCTGCCCCGGGAGGACCAAGTCGCTGAGTTGAGCCGCGCCATCATCAGGGACCGCGACCTGCTTGACGACCTTCAGGACCGGCTCCGTTCAGAGGATCCGCCCCGCTCGGACCCTCGGTGGGATCTCGCTGAGGTAGTCAGGCATTCAATCGATGCCAGCGTCGAACGACTCAACCGGTTGCGATCGCGGCAGGATGGCGAGACGTGACAAGTTCCCCGACTACCGAGGCGCTAGACGGAGTCGCATGAACGATTGGTTTGGTCTTGTGCCGATAGCCGTGGGCGGCGCGATCGCGCTCTGTGGCAGTTTGATTGGGTCTACCGTGACGGATCGCAGAGCAGCGAGACGGGAGCGCGAGCGTTGGGAACGCGAGGACGACCTTCGGACCTTCGACGACCGGCGGGCCCTGTACTTGGACTTGATGGCAGGGTTCGAGATTGCACAGCGCATGGCGGACAAAGCGATCGTGAGCGGCAGCGATGTCCCGCTGAACTGGCTTGATCCGATCCTGTCACCCATCACCCGGGTGAACTTGTTTGCCCCTTTGGAAGTTCGGGAGGCCGTGAGTTCGACCAACCGTGCCCTGATGCGGCTGGGCGGCGAGGTTTCTCGCGTTCGCCTCGAGGATGGTCCTCGACATGCTCGCGAGCGACCAGAGGTGGCCACCGCCGAACAGGCGTTCTTGGACATGGAGGACCGCTTGCTGGCGATCCTGCGGGCGGACCTCAAGGTGAGGAATCAGGTTCCGATCGAGCGCTACGAACCGTAGGGATCAGGGGTGGGGGGTGCACTGAAGCCGAAACTTGCCCCAGAACCCCCGGTCAAGCACTTGCGCCTGGCTGCCGGTTTTGATCCACGCTCGCCCACGACGGCATGTCGGAGTGCCGTTGTCAGTGGGATGCGCCAATCTGGACCTACAAGATCTCTTAGTAAGTAATCTTGGAGTACATGGAGGGAGCATGGTGGCTGTAGACGTTGGCATAGATCGCGCGATTGAGGCCGTTCTAAACGCGGTCACGACCGCAGGGGCAGGGAAGGCTCGGACCGCTGACGTGGTGCGGGCGGCTTCACGGGAGCAGCCAGCCAGTTTGGTCCGCGAGGCGTACTGGAAGCTTTTGGCTGAACATAAGCTGGTGCGCAGCGCTTCTGGGAACCTACGCGTTTCGTCACATTGAGCAACCGCTCTGAGCGCCGATGGTCTTCTGATGAGGCGAAGGATCCGCCGGATCCACGGACGCCGGGTCAGCGCGACCGCGATCGCGTTCTGTACACGTCGCAATTCCGTCGACTCGGGGAAGTTACCCAGGTCGTCGGCAGCCACGAGATGGAGTTGTTCCACAACCGCCTGACGCACACCTTGGAGGTGGCACAGGTGGCACGCCGGCTTGCGGAGCGTTGGGCGGACTCGAAGGACCTTGAAGTGGACCCCGACGTGGTCGAGGCGGCGGCTCTCGCGCACGACCTTGGGCACCCTCCGTTCGGGCACATCGCCGAGAAGCACCTCGACGACTTACTGGTTGCCGCAAAGATCGCCGATGGGTTCGAAGGAAACGCGCAGAGCTTTCGGATCATCACGAAGTTGGCGCGGCGTTCTGATGAGCACGTGGGGCTCGACCTCTCCCGCGCGGCTCTACAAGCCACATCGAAGTATCCATGGCGTCGAGACACGGCTGGCAAGAAGAACCGGAAGTACGGGGCTTACCACCCAGAAGGTGCCGACTTCGACTGGAGTCGTGAGGGGCTCACAGGTCCGGCTGTCGACCAACAGACGCCCGAGGCCCGGATCATGGACTGGGCGGATGACGTCGCGTACGCCTTGCATGACGTGGACGACTTCTTCAGCGCCGGGCTGGTGCCGCTCGACCGCCTCGCACGCGATCCGCGCGAACAAGCGGGCTTCCTGCAGCGGACCTTCGACCGCTGGAAGGACGAGCACAAGACTCTGTTGGGAACCGAGCAGGAGTACACGGCAGCGGCGGAAACTCTCTTCTCCGAGTTTCCAACCGAGCCGTGGGGCAACCAGCAGGCTCGGGGCATCATGAGCCGGATGGTCGCCGTCGGCATTAATCGATACGTCACAGGGCTCTCGCTCGACGGTGGAGCCTTGGTGGAGGATCCCGACATGCGTCGGGAACTCGACCTGCTCAAAAGCCTGACGTGGACATATGTCATCGAGGCCCCAGCCCTTGCGGCACAGCAGGAGGGGCAGCGGAGGGTCATCGAGACGTTGCTCGACTACTACGTGGACTGCACGGACAAGAACCAGTTCGCGCTTCCGGCCTGGGCCCGCGCGTACCTATCTAACTCGGACCTCGTCGCGCAACACTCCGACGAGTCTCTTGGGAAGCTGCGGGTGGCCTGTGATGTCGTGGCCAGCCTGTCGGAGCGGCAGGCCCTGGCTCTGTACGGTCGCCTCACTGGGCACGACGCAGGAAGCGTGGTCTCTTCGATCGTGCGGTAGGCGCTGTCGTTTGGGCGCACAACGGCGCTTGGATAAAAGAAACCCGAAGCCGACACGGCCGACGAGGCGAACGACCGAATTGCGCGGGCACGGGTAACCCGGTGCTGGCGCGGACATGAAACGCGCCAGCACCGGGCGTAGCCCCACCACCCGTGCCCGACTCCATGGAGAGGCGTCGGGCCTCTCGAGCGTGGAGGTCGGAAGCCTCGGCCCGTCCGAACCGCTACGCGGCGTTCACGGTGAGCGAGCGAGCCGCGCTGACCGGTGCCGGGACGACGGCAGCCAGTCGTGCGATGACTCGCAGCTGTGCTCCGTCGCGGCTCCACGCCTGGTCGGACTGAGCGTTGAGTTCGGCGCGGAAGTCCTGCCGGACCACGCCGTAGCACCGGGTGGTGTCGGCCACGATCCCGTTGCCCGCCGCGAGGCTGGGCACGACCACTGCGCGGAGCCCGGCGATGGTCAGGTCCGCCCCGGTGTTGACTGGGCCGCTCGCCGTCTCGCGGGCCATCTCCTCGGCCCACATGGCCGGGGTGACGAACACCGTGTTGGGGTCACCCCCGGAGCCCATGATCTCTGCGGCGGCGGTGATGACCGCAGCGCGCAGCGTGACGCCGGTGACGTTCGCGAGGGCGTCGTACACGCCATCCGGCTCCTCGGGCGAGGCTCCGCCGTAGAGGCACCCGGCGTCCACGGCGGGGCCCATGGAGCCCTTGATGGCGTCCCCGATGCCGGCCGCGAGGTCGAACGTGTTGTCGGCCAGCGACTCGTTCGACAGCAGGATGTTGCCGGCCATCTTGGCTGGCGCGACCACCGACGAGGAGTCGCCGGGCGTGACCTCGGGGATGACGCCGAGTTCGGCCACCCAGTCGAACCCTGTGGGGTCCACGGTGGGGAACGTGGCGGAGTTGCCGCTGATGTCGCGGCGGGTGAGCGAGTCGAAGAACCGAGCCCCGGAGAGGCCGCGATTGAGGATGGGGGCGAACACCTCGGTCGGGAAGGCGTTGCCGCTGAAAGAGGTTGTGCTGATAGGCATTTCGAGCCACCTGTGCATGACGAAGGTCTCGTCTGCACGCGGCTCGACGCTCGCGGCCTGACCGGGCGGCTCTAGGTCAGCACGGCCCTGGGCTCATTGTGCCCGCCGAGCGGACAGCCGGTCCACTTCCCGCGCCAGTTCTCGCGCCCGGTGTTGCACCTCGGCCCGGAGGCCGGGCTCGCTGGGCAGGAAGTCGGCCACGGCGCTGATGCCGCCCACGACGGACACGGCAGCCACCTCGACCAGGGCGCGCCGGTACCGGTCGCGCTGCTGCCTGTAGCGCTCGTCCCGCGCGGCCATCACGCCTCGTCGCTGTCGTGGGTCACGAACTGCACCCCGAGGCCGACGAACGCCCGCTCGTCGGGGTCGAGCAGCGCGCTCATGACGCCGCTCATCACGGTGTCCCACGGCAGCCCACTTGCCCGGGCCACTTGGTCCGCGAGCAGGACGCCGAGCGCAAGCAGCGTCTCGCCCGAACGTCCCGTCGTGATGGCGTTCATGGCCTTGGTCGTCCCTTCCCGGTCGCCTCGCTGGTAGGCCACGACGGCTGCGCAGGCCGCTGTGAGGTCCGCCATGCGGGTCTCGACCGTCTGGTCGTTCGTGTTCGTCATGCTCTTCTCCTTGTAGTGGGTCGTTGTGTTGCGTGGTGCCTGCGGATCGCGGCCTGTCGTGGGCCGCTGGCGTTGTGCTCGGTCGTCGCGATGCCCTCGTGCTGGCACATCGCCCGAAGGTCTGGTAGGTCGGTCGGGCGTACGAGGAACCCACGTCTCTTGCCGCACCAGAAGGCGGGAAAGCCGTGTGCTCGCAGCCAGCCGTAGCCTTCGGATCGGTCCATGACCAGCAGGGCGTATCGGCTCCGGGGCGTGGCGTAGAGGTGCACGTCGCTCATCACGCGGGTGGCCCGGCCGCCCACGAAAATCTGGCGGTTTCCTCTCCCCGGTCTTCTAGGCGTAGTTCCGTAGTAGAGGTGACCCCGTCCCGAACCGGACCGACCCGTACCGGGTCACGCGGATGGTCACGGGGGTTGTCACGCCGTGACACCGGTCGTGACGGCTCCTCGTCCGGTAGCCCGGCAGCCTTCCTGCGCTTGCGTCGCTGACGCGTGGCGTCGTTTCGGCGTCGGGCTCGGATCACCTCAGGCTCTGGCTGGTGCTCCATGAGGGCCATGACGGTGTAGCCACCAGCGGCGGTCCGCCAGAAGCCGGTGGCGAGCAGCTCGACCACCGCCGCGTTCACGTCCTTGGACTCGCCGAACCTGCGCACGTCGCGGTCGGTGATGAAGCCTCCGTTCTCGCGGCGCATGACCCAGCACAACGCCTCGACGTGGGTCCGGAAGGCGGCGTCGCTCAGGTCCACCGAGGCGCACATGTCGGGGAACTCGTCAGGGATCTTCGCCCAGGTCATCCGCTGTCCCCATCGGTAATGGCCCCGAGCGGGTCGCGGCGACCGTCGTCCAGCGGAGGCAGCCGTCGAGCGGCCTGGTCGCGGCGTCGGTCCATGTCGAGCAGGGGTTCCGCCCACGCGAGCAGTGCCGCGTAGTAGTTGGCGTCCGTGGGGTCGAGTACCGTTGAGCCCGCAACGTCCTTGAGGGAGTTCTGGGGCCGCCTGTCCGGGGCGGCCCTTCTCATGCCCGTGCTCATGCCCCGGCCGCCTCGTCGTCGCGGAGCAGCGCCACCAGCCGGTCCAGCACCGCACCGTCCTGCACCGTTGGAGGAAGACCCTGGGCCGCCCGGGACTCGATGCAGCGACGACGAATCTCCTCCGGACTGAGGCCGTGCGCCGGACCGGCCGGACCGTCGTACGGATACGCGGCCACGCTCATCGGCGGCCACCGCTCAGGTCGGGGAGGTCGAGGTCGGAGACCCTGACCAGTCGGGTCCTGCGGTCGAGCGGGTACGTCGGTAGAACGCCCTCACGGATGCGCCGACGAACGGTTTCCACCGAGCAGCCCAAGCGTGCTGCTGCCTCGGCGGGGGTCACGAACTCCCCGAGCGTGCTGTGCGGAGTCTGCAACGCAGTCCACCTCCCATGCTTCGCAAGGCGTGTGAACCACGCCTTGTCCCAAGGAGGTGTTGCGCTGCGCAACGGGCTCAATGTTGCCCGTGGAGGTCATGACTGTCAAACGCGAATCCTGAGTCGTGCCAACGAAATTGGCGGACACAGTCGGACACTGGCCGCCGGTTGCCGCAACGTGCCGCAGAATGCGGACGGCATACCAACTAGTGAATGTGCCCCAGCCGGCACACGACGGCTGCCCGCGCCTTGGCCTCGGACATCGAGTCGTCGCCGGGCATGCGTCCGGCGCGTGAGCGCGCCGGACCAGCAGTTCGGTACTGGGCGTGCGAGGACAACCGCACCAGCCCGTGCGCCGGGCCGAGCAGCACCACACCTAGCGGGCGGTCATCGGGGATGGTCGCCGCCAGTGCGAGCACCGGGGCGCGCCAGCGGGCAGCCCATCGGCAGGCGTCGGGGTGGTCGTCGTGGTCGAGCACCAGCCCATGGGCGTCGTCGTCGGGTAGAGGTCGCGCGTCTCCCGGCAGACACCAAAGATGCCGACCCAGCGCGTGGGCATCGCTCCTGTCATGGTCGTGCCAGCACTGCCGCCACAACTCGTCCGAGCGGTCGTGGCGTCGCACCGGGCAGGCCACCGCAGCGCACCGCACACAGCCCCCCAGCGGGTCGTGCAGCGGATCGGAGTGCTCCCTGGAGGGTTTCCCCCCGTCAGCGCCCCACAGCGGCTCCTGTCTCGTCATGCGCGCCAGTCCGGCTCCGACACCCGGTCAGGATCGAATCGGTTCCGCCCGCGCACTGCCGGACCGACCGCCACAGAGGCCATCACAGCGCGAAGCATGGCCCGCTGTCGGTCCACCAGGCCCGAGCGTCCGGCCTCGTGCCAGCGGCGGTCCCATGCGTCCAGACCGCCCGACACCAGGGCCAGTGATTCCGCCCCGTCGCGCCGCGCGAGGTCCCGTCGCGCCGCATCGAGCCGAGCCGTCAGGGGCTCGCGCGCGGCCATCCACTCCGGGCGGGTGATCCTGCCCGCGCCATGATCCTCCGCCAGCGCCGCCAGATCAGTCTCCAGCGACGACACCAGGGCCACGGCCTCGTCCGCGTCGCCGCTGCCCGCGCGCAGGCGCTCGGCCACCCTGCCGTCCGCGATGGCGGCCCGCACCAGGTCGCGCACGTAGGTATCGAGTGCGTCCTGCTTGATACTCACGCTTCCGCAACCTCTGCCCACAGGCGGAGCCGTACAGGTGTAGTCGCGCAGGCCGTTGCGGGTCGGGCGACCGCGCAGCGGTGTGCCACACATGCCGCAGACCACCAGCCCGCCCGACAGCAGGTATGTGCGACCGGAGGCCTTGCGCGCCCGAGCGGGATCCGTCAGCGCTCGACGAAGCTGCTCCACCTGCTGGCGCGTGAGGATGCCCTTCCACTCCGCCTTGGCGACAAACTCGCCACCACGCCAGAGCGACCCGTGAGCGCCGTTGGTGCGACCCTCGGTGTGCTCGCGCCAGCCCGCCACCCGCGCACTCACCAGCACCCCGCGCAGGGTGCTCCGCGACCACTGCCCACCCCGCAGGCTGCTGATGCCGCGCGCGTTGAAGTCCTTCACCACCGACAGCAGAGCCTCACCGGCCATCACTCGGCGCGCGGCCTCGCGGATCACCGCAGCCTCTTCCGGGACCACCTCGATGGTGTGGGTGCCGTCGTCGTTGCGCCGCCCGGCGTACCCGTAGGTCCGCAGCGCCCCATGCACCTTGCCCTGCTCCGCGCGCTCGCGCATGGCGCGCTGCACCCGCTCTCGCGTCGCCATTGATGCGTCGTTGGCGATCGTGACCCCCAGCCGCGCCATGGTGATGCCCTGCCGCGTGGACAGGTCGAACTCGCCCGCCTTGACCGTCGCCACCTTGACCTTCGTGCGCTCCACCAGCGCGATCAGCGCCTCCAGTTCGACCGGACGACGGTGCAGGCGATCGTTGTGCCACGTGACGATGTAGTCCACCTCACCAGCCGTGACAGCCTCCACCAGCCGCCGGTAGGCGGGACGCTTTTTGCCCGAGAACGCCGACACGTCATTGTCCGTGAAGGTGTCCGTGGGGCCGTCGTGAACCAGCGACCACCCCTCGCGCGCGACCAGCGCGAGACAGTCCTCGCGCTGGCGCTGCACACCGGCCTCTTTGCCGCTGCGGTCGTCGCTGATCCGGCAGTACACCGCCGCCCTCTTCTGCCCCATCTCCCTGCTCCTCTCGGTGAGTTCATCAAACCACTCTCCGAGGTTATGTGCTGGGCGTCGGTCCATTGCGGGGGTTTGCTGCAGCCGGGAAAGGTGCAGCCGCTGTCGCGCAGCCACAGGTGCCGGACCTGGGTTGGGGTGAACAGCCGGACGGCGCTTCCGTGGTCGAGGATCTGCGTGGCGGAGCCGAGGACCATCGGGATCACCTCGGCGTCGCAGGCGAGCCGGCGGATGGTGTCGCCGGTGAGCAGCTCGCCCGACAGCGTGCGTCCTGATTCGCGGGTCTGCTGGGTGAGTCTGGCCAGGTCGGTGGTGACGACGAGCTGGGTCTTGGCCTGTCGGGGTGTCCCGTCGGGCGCGGCTGCCGCCCGGGCGAGCAGGTCGAGCAGGGCGTCGGCGCGGCGCGCGGCGGGGGTGCGGGGGTCGGGGGCCCCGGTCGCCTCGTCGGGCATGGGTTTGGCGAGGGCGTCGACGGCGGTGTCGAGGATCGCGGCGCCTTCTTCGTCGAGGAGCAGGGTGTAGCGGGACATCCCGAGTGGCCCGGGGCCCTTGACGAGGGAGCGGTGCGCGCGGCGGACGTCGGCGTCGTGCTCGGTGGCCGCGTCGGGCCGGAGCTGGTCGGCCGCATGGCGAAGGGCGGTGGCAAGGCCGCGTTCGGACAGGGCCCGGGGTCCACGGGCGGCACGCAGGGTGATGGTGGTCAGCTCGGCGAGGTGCTCGGGCTCGGCCAGCCCCCGCACGGAGCGGTGGAACCGGATGATCTGTGCGGCCTTGCCCAGCTCCAACGCCCCCGTGCCGACGTCCGGACCGTGGTCCTCGGCCTGGCTGGTGGTGTCGGTCCCGCCCGGGTCGTCGCTGTCCGCGTCGCCCGCATCCGAGACGTCCATGCCATCCGCGGCATCGACCGCGGCGCCGTGCTCGTCGGTCGCACGGCAGGGCTGAGCTGCCTCGATGACGGCGTCGACGACATCGCCCAGGCGGGCGTCACCGACAGCCCCATCGAGGGCGCCGGTGTCGGCTGCTGCGCTGGCGACGGCGTCGAGGTCGGTCAGGGTCCTGGTCGGCAGCTGAGGGGCGTGGGCCCTCGCCCAGTCGACCGGCCCCCAGCCGTCACCGGTGCCCAGCCCGCGTCGCTTGGCCTCCGCCAGCACCGCGACCAGCCCGGCGTCGACGCTCCCGCGCAACCGGGCCAGGACCGCGAACGCCTGCGTGACCTCGCCGTCGCTGAGCGCCCAGAGTCGCTCCTGGCCCGAGTCCGCGAGCGCGTCGAATGCCACGGTGGCCGCGCCCAGGACCGGTCGGGCAGGCGGTGGATCAGCCTGCCAGCTCGGGTCGGGTGCAATGGCCATGGGTCAAACCTAGGAGCCGGCACTGACAGCGCAGCCTGAGAGCAGCTTCACGAATCGCGTTGCTGTGCATGACGTTTCATCCGACCGTGGCCTGTGGACAACTGAGTCGACAACGGCGCCGATACGGCACCTGCACGAGGCCGAGCGGGTCGCGGTGCGCTCACGTCCAGGTGACGCGCCGGCGTCGAGCCGGCCACGCCGCATACCTCAGTCGTCGACCCAGAACCCTCGGCCGCCGCCGTAGAAGCCACCGAACTGCTCCCGGTAGGAGCCTGGACCCCGTGACCCGAGGTAGCTGCCGACGACCGCCGCCCCGAGGTCGTCGAGCTCGGGCGCCACGACCCGGCCGTCCACGCGGCGTGCCATCTGGTCGATGAACCGGGCCAGCCCCGGGTCCTCCCCGAGCCGGAAGAAGGTCACCTGCGCGCCGAGCCGTGCCACGTTGTCGAGCTCGCGCACGCTGTACGCGACGGTGAGGGGGTGCGGTGGGTAGTCGAAGTAGACCTCGCCATCGGGTTCGAGGTGGGCGGTGGGCTCACCGTCGGTGACGACGAGGAGCACCGGCTGGGCACTCGGGTGCTTGCGGAAGTGCCGCGCCGCGAGGAGCAGGGCGTGGTGCAGGTTGGTCCCCTTGGCCCACTGTGCATCGAGGGCGGTGAGCTCCTCGATGTCCATCACCTCGGCATGCCGTCCGAAGCCGATCAGCTGGAGCGCGTCCCCGCGGAACCGGCTGCTGATGAGGTGGTGCAGGGCCAGGGCGGTGCGCTTCATCGGCACCCAGCGCCCGTCCATCGCCATCGAGAACGACGTGTCGACGAGGAGTGCGACGCAGGCCTGGGTGCGCGCCTCGGTCTCGGTGACCTCGACGTCGCGGATGTCTATCCGTATGCCGCGTGCGGGCTGCCCGCCCTCGCTCGCCGTCCGGAGGACCGCGTTGGTGACGGTGCGGGTGACGTCCCACGGCTCGGTGTCGCCGAACTGCCACTCCCGGGTCGCGCCGCTGGCCTCACCTGCCGCGCCTGCGTGGCGCACGTCGCGTTGCCCCTGGCGCCCGGACAGGCGGGTGGCGACGTCGCGCAGCAAGGCCTTGCCGAGCTGGCGCATCGCCTTCGGGGAGAGGCGCAGCTGGCCGTCGGAGGTGCGGTTGAGGTAGCCCGAGTCGCGCAGCGCCCGCTCCAGCTCGGAGAGGGTCCGGGCGTCGACCGCTGCGTCGTCGCCCACCAGCCTGGCCAGGGCGTCGATGTCGATGTCGTCCATCCGCGCGCCCGGATAGGACTGCGACAGCTGCTCGGCCAGCTCGTCGAGCGAGGCCAGCTGCTGGAGGGCGCCGGTCCCATCGCCCAGACCAAGGCCCTGTGCCCCCTCGAACTGCTCCGAACCGCCCCAGTCCTCACCGGGTCGCAGTGCCTGGAGGTTGGCGTCCAGCTGGCCGAGCTCGTCCATCAGGGCCGGAGACCCGAAGGCCTGCGCCGACAGCTGCATCAGCTCGGCCCGCTGCTCCGCGGTCATCGAGTTCATCATCCGCTGGGCCGCGGCGGCCCGCTGGGCGAGGCTGTCGATGAGCTCGTCGACGTCCTGTGGGTCGTCAGGGAAGAAGTCGCCGTGCTGCTCCATGAACTCGCGGAACTGCTCGGAGGTGTCCTCACCCCGCGCGTGGGCGGCGAGCAGGTCGTTGAGGTCCGACAGCATCTGGCGGACCTGCTCGCGGTCCTCGTCGGTGGCGTTCTCGAGGGCCTGCTTCATCCCGGCGAAGCGCTGGTCGAGCGCCTCCCTGCCGAGCAGGTCCTTGATCCGCTCGTAGTCGGCACGGGCCGAGGGGCTGCGCCACGAGTAGTCGGCGAGCTCGCTGACCGCGCTGGCCGTCGACGGCGGCAGGCTCTCGATCCGCATCTCCGCGAGCCGCGCGTCGTCGTCGAGGTCGCGGGCGAGCTGCTTGCGCTCCTCCAGCACGGCACGGTCGAGCAGCTCGCGAACCTCACGCAGCGTGCCGTCGAGGGAGTGGCGCTGGAGCAGCTCCTGTCGCTTCTCGGCGACCCGTCGTGCCAGCTCGTCGAGCCCGGTCTGGTCCCGGCTGCCGCGCCGCAGGTACTCGCGCATGGCGTGGTCGGCGGAGTAGCCGGCCATGACGTCCTGCCCGATCACGTCGAGCGCGTCGGCCAGGTCGACCGGCGGGGCCAGGGGGTCAGGCCCACCGGAGTAGCGCGCGTAGCGCGCCCGGTGCGGGCTCATCCGTAGACCGTCTCGCCGTCAGCCGAGTCCTTGTCGACGCGGCGCGCGAGGTAGAGCGCCTCGAGCGCGAGCTCGACGGCGCCGGCCCGCTCACCGGCGTTGTGGGCCTCGAGGCGTTCGGCGAGGGCGTCGTAGAGATCGGACTCGCCGAGCACCGGCAGACCGGCCAGGACGTCGGTGGCAGCCACCTGTTCACCCGTCGTCACCGTGGCGCCACCCTCCAGCGCCTCGACGAGCAGAGCCAGGTCGATCCCGCCCAGGTGTCGCCGGGCGGTGTCGGCGATGGAGGTGCGCAGCAGGTGGGTGAGGATCTCCTGCTCGCGGCCCTCCTCACCGGTCTCGAACTCGATCTTGCCGGCGAGCACCTCGACGGCGCTGTCCAGGTCGACGACGCGAGCGACTGCCTCGGGCTCACCCTGCCGCGTGGCGCGGTGGAGCGCGGCGGCGGCGACGGTCTCGGCGCCGGCGATCGAGAACCGCGCGGAGACGCCGGAACGCTGGTCGACAGAGCTCGACTCGCGCAGCGCGCGGGTGAAGCGCGCGAGGATCTCCACCAGGTGGTCGGGCAGCTGTGCGACGAGCTCGGCCTCCTGCCGGATCACGGCCATCTCGTCGTCGAGCTCGCGCGGGTAGTGGGTGCGGATCTCGGCGCCGAACCGGTCCTGCAGCGGGGTGATGATCCGGCCACGGTTGGTGTAGTCCTCGGGGTTGGCGCTGGCCACGACGAGCACGTCGAGAGGCAGACGGAGCACGTAGCCACGGATCTGGATGTCGCGCTCCTCCATCACGTTGAGCATCGCGACCTGGATCCGCTCGGCCAGGTCAGGTAGCTCGTTGATCGCCACGATGCCGCGGTGGCTGCGTGGGATCAGCCCGAAGTGGATCGTCTCCGGGTCACCGAGTGAGCGGCCCTCGGCGACCTTCATCGGGTCGACGTCGCCGATGAGGTCGGCGACCGACGTGTCCGGGGTGGCGAGCTTCTCGGCATACCTCTCGTCGCGGTGCCGCCACTCGATCGGGAGGTCGTCACCCAGCTCGTTCGCGAGACGGCGCGACGCGTGGGTGATCGGCTCGTAGGGGTGCTCGCCAAGCTCGGACCCGGCGATGACGGGGGTCCACTCGTCGAGCAGTCCGACGAGGCTGCGCAACAGCCTGGTCTTGCCCTGCCCGCGCTCGCCCAGCAGGACGATGTCGTGCCCGGCGAGCAGCGCCCGCTCCAGCTGTGGGATCACGGTGGTGGCGAAGCCGTGCAGACCGGGCCACGGGTCGCGTCCCTCGGCGAGCGCTGCCACGAGGTTGCCGCGCACCTCCTCGCGGAGGCTGCGCAGCTCGTGACCCGAGGCGCGGAGCTCACCGAGGAAGCGGGCGGTGGGCGGGGGAGTGGGTGCAGCAGCAGTGGGGTGCGTCACCTCCTCACGCTAACCCCGCGTGCGTCGAATCCGTATGGCGGGGACCGCCCCTCGGACCGAGGGCACCTCGGAGCGTGGTCAGCCCATCGTCTTCTGTCCGTCGAGCGCCTCACGGATGATGTCGGCGTGGCCGGCGTGCTGGGAGGTCTCCGCGAGGATGTGGAGCAGTGCGCGGCGGGCCGACCAGGTCGCGCCCGGCTCGAACCAGGGCGCCTCGGGGAGCGGGTGGGAGTGATCCAGGTCGGGCAGCTGAAGGACCAGCTCGTCGGTGCTGGCGGCCACCGAATCGTATTGTGCAAGAAGGCCTTCGAGGGTTTCGTCCGCAGTCATGCGATGCGAGTCCATGAAGGCCCTGACGTGCTCCGGCGGGTTCTGCCAGTCGACGTCGTCCCAGTTGACATCGGGGCGCGGTGCGGGGCCGTCGACGATGAACTCGGCCCACTGCTTCTCGGTTGTGGCGACGTGCTTGACGAGACCGCCGAGGGTGAGCTCGGAGACGGTCGTGCGCTGGCGAGCCTGGTCGTCCGTGACGTCCTTGACGGTGAACCGGAGGAAGTCGCGGTGACGTCGCAGGGCTTCGACGAAGTCGGCGCGCTCACCCCCGCGAGTGGCGGAAGCGGTGGCAGCTGAGGTGGGTTCGTTGGTCATGACTCCACGCTAGGTCGCCATCCGGTCAGATCCTGACCTGAACCAGTCGCTGCGGGTAGGCGCGGCCACCCGTGGCAGCGCCTACGCAGATTGGATGAGGCGGGGGCCGCAGTCGGCGTCACTGTCGTCGGTTGACTCCGCGTCGCGGCGGTTTGAGGGCACGCGACCAGGCTGACCTGCGGTTTTGTGGTCCAGATCCCTTGCCCTTGCGCTTGGCGTGTGTTCAACTTGAACGAAGTTAACGCCAGAGCCGGGGAGCTTGGGGTCGACTTTCATGCAGGGGACATGGCACGTGCGCAGCCTGATCAGGCTGTTCATCGGTGCTGTCCTGCTCTGCCTGGCCTGGCTCGTCCTGACCTCCGGGCAGGCATCCGCAACCGAGCGCCCGGAACCTGCTCGTCCTCTCGGCGGGCTCGGCAAGGCGGTCCCGCTGGTCGACGGTTCGGGCCTCGACTCGATCGTCGGAGGGCTCCTCCCGAAGTCGTCCGAGCCGGGCGAACGGCCGGAGCGCGCGACCGCGGGATCGGCAGCGGCTTCGACGAAGGCCGCCAAGGCGCGGCATGAAAAGCGTTCGCAGAAAACGAGTTCCACGATTCGTCCCAGCCTCGCACAGCCCGTCGAGCAGGCGGTCGGCACGGTTCGTTCGACCGTCGACACCGGGCTCTCACTCGTCGAGGACGTCACCGATGTCACCGCGTCGGTGCCGGTGGTAGGCGCCCCCGTCGTGGACATCACCAACGCCGTGGACACGCTCGTGAGGTCCCTCCCGGTGCTGGGCGAGCCGTCGCCGATCGTGCCCCTGCCGATCGGCGACGTGATCGTCCCGGACCGGCCGATCGTGCCTGCCACGCCTGCCGCACCGGTGACGGATCCCGTTGCAGGAGAGGCGGACCACCGCATACCTCGAGCCGCTGAGGCGACTCCCGGTGGAGCTGCGGCGCTGGCTGGGACGCCCGCCGCGACGACGTCCCGCAGTGCCGCGCTCGCCCCCGTCGCCAGCTCCGTCGGGCCGGGGTCGCCGCCACTGCCCACCCTTCCGCTCTCGCCGCGCGACGCCCTGCCTGCTCCGCCGACCCAGCCGTCCCCCGGGGGCGCCAGCGGAGCGGGAGCCGCCGACCAGGCCGCTGCGACCGAGGCACTCTCGATCTCGATCCGCACGACGTCCTCTCGCACCGGTGCCGACTGGCGCCTGCCGTGCGGTCCCTGCGAGCAGCCCGGTACCCGACCTGACTAGTGCCGCTCTCGCGTCGCCCGTCGACGCAGCAGAGCCATGCCCGGACACGGGCGACCAAGCACGTTCAGGAAGGAAAGACCATGCATGCATATGTGCGCAGAGGGCTCGAAGTGGCCCTCGTGGTCGGGGGAGGCATCCTGTTCTTCGCAGGACAGGCATCCGCCGACGAAGGCACCACGGGCGCAGGTAGCGCCCTCGGTGGCAACCAGGTGGCAGTCTCCGTCGCCGTCCCCGTCACCGTGACGGGCAGCTCCATCTCAGTGGCCGGCGACTCGGACTCTTCCGGGTCGCAGGCGCAAGCACCAGCAGTGCGCACTGCCAGCGCCGGCACCACCTCGGGCAAGGACTCGACCGGCGGGGGCAACCAGGCCGCTGTCGCGGTGTCGGTGCCCGTGACGGTGAGCGGCAACAGCGTCTCGGTGCTGGGGGACTCGTCGTCCTCGGGTTCGTCCGCGACGGCACCTGCCGGCTCCTCGGCTGGTTCGGCGGGGACGGCTGGTGACTCGACGTCGGGTGAGGACTCGGCGCTCGGGGCAACCAGGTGACCGCACCCGTCACCGCTCCGGTCACCGCGGGCGGCAACGCCGTGTCGGTGATCGGTGACTCCAGCAGCACCGGGTCGACGGCAACGGCACCTTCCGGTTCGTCCGCCACGGCACCTGCCGGTTCGGCGGGCGGTTCGGCGGGGACGGCTGGTGACTCGACGTCTGGTGAGGACTCGGCGCTCGGGGGCAACCAGGTGACCGCACCCGTCACGGCTCCGGTCACCGCGGGCGGCAACGCCGTGTCGGTGATCGGCGACTCCAGCAGCACCGGGTCGACTGCGACGGCACCTGCCGGCTCGTCGGCTGGTTCGGCGGGGACGGCTGGTGACTCGACGTCGGGTGAGGACTCGGCGCTCGGGGGCAACCAGGTGACCGCACCCGTCACCGCTCCGGTCACCGCGGGCGGCAATGCCGTGTCGGTGATCGGCGACTCCAGCAGCACCGGGTCGACTGCGACTGCACCTGCCGGCTCGTCGGGCTCGGGCGCGGGCGACAGCACTTCCGGTGCGGACTCGACCGGTGGTGGCAACCAGGTGACCGCACCCGTCACGGCTCCGGTCACCGCGGGCGGCAATGCCGTGTCGGTGATCGGCGACTCCAGCAGCACCGGGTCGACTGCGACCGCACCTGCCGGCTCGTCGGGCGGTTCGGCGGGCGGTTCGGCGGGAACGGCTGGTGACTCGACGTCGGGTGAGGACTCGGCGCTCGGGGGCAACCAGGTGACCGCACCCGTCACGGCTCCGGTCACCGCGGGCGGTAACGCCGTGTCGGTGATCGGTGACTCCAGCAGCACCGGGTCGACTGCGACCGCACCTGCCGGCTCGTCGGGCTCGGGCGCGGGGGACAGCACCTCCGGTGCGGACTCGGCGCTCGGGGGCAACCAGGTGACCGCACCCGTCACCGCTCCGGTCACCGCGGGGGCAATGCCGTGTCGGTGATCGGCGACTCCACCACCACGGGGGCAGAGACCGGCCCGACGACGCCGACGGACCCGACGACACCGACGGACCCGACGGACCCGACGACGCCGACGGACCCCGGAAGCGGTTCGGGGGACGATCAGGTGCCTACGGGTGACACCGGCACGGGCGCCGGTGCCGACTCGCCGGCCGCCTCGGCCCTGCCGGGCCTGGCCGCGCCTACCGCCGACTCGGCTCTCGCCATGACGGGTGGGTTCGCGTGGCAGCTGCTGCTGCTCGCGTGGCTCCTGCTCCTCGTGGGAGCCGGCGTCCAGATCACCGCCAGGAGGTTTGCCCTGGTCCGGTGAGCGTGGCGGGGAGGGCGGACGGTGAAGCAGCCCGCCGTCCGTCCTTCCGCCTGCCCTGAGCACGGTGCTCACGCCGGCCTGATCGGGACTTGGGTGCGCCTAGGACCCGGGTCGGCTGCGGGTCGAGCGGGAATGCCGTAGGATCGAACACATGTTCGAATCGCTGGAGGAGCTGCGTCTTACCTCCGGCACGGGTGCCGATGCCTGCCTCGGCGCGCTCCGCTGACGGTGCGGGGCGACGGGTGGGTCCGGCCCCCGCGCGACCGGCCAGCCCGGCCGTGCCCCCCGGCTGGCCACCCCTCGTGCCGCCTCCGGAGTCGCACGGGTGGCAGGTGCCGGCTGTCTCCTGGCTGCTCGACTTCTGCCCTTCGGAGTACCGCTTGTATGCCGGCTGGCGACGCCAGCCGGTTGCCCTCGCCTGGATGACGACGCGCCACATCGACTCCCAGCTGGTGGCGATGCGGCAGGCCTACCGCGAGGTGCGGGTGGAGCTCGGGGACCACCTGACGAGTGAGGGCCTGGCCCAGGTGCTGGCCGACCTGGAGACCGAGGGGGTGCGTCTGCTGGCCGCTCGTCGCAGCGCCGGCCTGGTCTATGACGCCCTGCAGGGCAAGCGCTACGTGCCGCGGCTCTGAGGGTGCCGTGACGAGCTCTGCCGCGCCGCGAGGGTGGGGGTGAGCAGGGCGGTGAGCGACAGGTCGGTGCCCTTGGCGTGCACGATCCGCCAAGCCTCGGCGGCGGCCTCCTGCAAGGGCTGCCGCACGCTGGTCAGCTGTACCACCTCGGCGAGGTCGCTGTCGTCGAAACCCACGACACCGAGGTCGCGACCGGGCTGCAGGTCGCGGTTGCGTGCGGCGCGCAGCACCCCGAGTGCCAGCAGGTCAGAGGCGCACAGGATGGCACCGTCCCGGCCGAGTCCCTCGAGCAGCCGGTCGGCTGCGGTGGTCGCGGCAGTCAGGTCCTCGACCGTCTCGGCATCCCTCGCGGAGTCGGCCAGGCCGGCGTCGGCCAGGCCGGCGAGCCACCCGGCGCGGCGGTCGTCCCCGAGGGCCGAGCCGGCGGGGTAGCCGAGGTAGGCGACCGAGGTGTAGCCCTGCTCGAGCAGGTGGGCGACCGCGAGCCGCATCCCGGCCTGCCCGTCGACGTCGACCCACCGGCCCATGTGGGGCTCGTCCCAGATCCGTCCGAAGGTCACGAACGGCACGTCGTGCTGGAGCAGCCAGGCTGGCCGCGGGTCCCCGTGCACGGTGTCACCCAGGATGAAGCCGTCGACCAGGCCCGAGGTGAGGATGCGTTCGTAGCCCGTCATGGGGTTCGGTGGCTGCGGTGCGAAGGTGACGACGTGGCAGCCGTGCGCGGGTGCTGCCACGGTCAGCTCGAGCAGGAACCGGTCGAGGACGTGGCCCACCCGCCCGGCCCCGGACGGGTTCAGCTCGAACCCATAGGCGGAGGTCTTGCGTCGACGCAGCTGCTGGGCTGCGGCGTTGGGCCGGAACCCGAGCCGCTCGATCTCGCGGTGCACCCGCTGGAGGGTGCCGGGCGCGACACGGTCGGGGTGGTTGACGGCGTTGCTGACGGTCTGGCGGGACACCCCGGCCGCGGTGGCGACGTCGACGATGGTGGCTCGGCTCGGTGTCGGTTCGGGTCCGCTTGCCACTGTCGCTCCGTTAGGCTGTGATCGGTTGACGCGCCTGAGTGGAATGTCCCATTTGAACGATCCAACTCCTGCGTCGAGAATGGCCGACGATCCTCGCCTCGTCAAGGTTTCGCGCCCGCGACGAAGCCTGGTCCGGCCCGCGACCCACCGGAAGGCGAGACCCACGTGAGTGCCGCACCGAGCCCGCGACAGCCCTGGTTGCACGACCTGCGCATCATCGTCGACGGGAACGCCACCGCCCTGTCCGCGACGGACGGCGACGTCGTCCCGGGGACGGCGCAGGGGCTGTTCGTCGACGACGTCCGCGTCCTGTCGCGGCTCGAGCTGACCGTGTCGGGGGAGTCGCCCACCCCGATCGCCTCGGCGGCCAGCGGCGCCGCAGCGGAGTTCTTCGGCGCGGCACGCGGTCTCGGTGACCCCGGACCCGACCCGACCGTCGAGGTCCACCGAGTGCGCACCCTCGAGGCAGCGAGCCTCGTGGAGCAGGTCACGATCACCTCGCGCGCGGCCGAGCCGGTCACCGCCACACTGCGGATCGAGCTCGGGTCCGACGGCCTCGACATCGCGAAGGTCAAGTACGGCGTCTGCGCCGAGCCGGCCGTCCGTCCCGTCCTCACGGACGGCCTGCTCACCTTCACCACGAACCGGCACCGGACCCTGGTCGAGGTCGACCCTGCGGCGACGAGCGTCGAGGCCCTCGGCGACCGAGCCGTCCTCGTGCACGAGGTCGTGGTCGAGCCCGGGGCGAGCCGGACGCTGCGCCTCACCGTGACGGCCCTGCGCACCGCACCGTCCGAGTTCGACGCCGATGCCGGCAGCCGGGCCGTCGCCTGGGATGACGTCCGGGTCAGCTCCGACGACCCGAGGCTGGAAGCCCTGGTGGCCAGGTCCGTCGACGACCTGCGCCACCTGCTGTTGCGCGACCCGCTCGACCCGGCCGATGTCTTCGCGGCGGCCGGGTCGCCCTGGTACCTCACGCTGTTCGGGCGCGACTCGATCTGGGCGGCGCGGATGATGCTGCCGTTCGGCACCGAGCTGGCCGCTGGCACGCTGCGTGCCCTGGCTCGCCGCCAGGGCACTCGGCACGACCCCGAGTCGGCCGAGCAGCCGGGCAAGATCGCCCACGAGGTCCGCCGCACGGCATACACGGGATCGCCGCGCAAGGGCGACCTCGCGCTCCCGCCGCTCTACTACGGCACGGTCGACGCCACCGCGCTCTGGGTGACCCTGCTCGTGGAAGCGTGGCGCTGGGGGCTGGCCGAGGCGCAGGTGCGCGCCCTGCTGCCGCACCTGCGGGCCGCCCTGGCCTGGCTGACCGGTGACGGGCAACCCGACGACGACGGCTTCCTGAAGTACCTCGACGCCACGGGTCACGGCCTCGTGAACCAGGGCTGGAAGGACTCCCTCGACTCGATGCGCACGCGCGACGGCCGGATCGCCCCGGCCCCGATCGCCCTCGTCGAAGCGCAGGCGTATGCCGTGCAGGCACTGCTCGAGGCGGCCGACCTCCTCGACGCGCTGGGGGAGGAGGGCGCGGCCGAGGTGCGGCACCAGGGCGCAGCGCTGCGCGACCGTGTGCGTGCCGCGTTCTGGGTGGGCGGGGCCGACGGGCGCTACCTCGCGATGGCGTTGGACGGCCAGGGCCGGGCCGTCGACGGCCTCGGCTCCAACATGGGTCACGCCCTCGGCACCGGGACCCTCGACCCCGGCGAGGCCGCGACGGTCGGCCGCACGGTCACCGGCGCCGAGCTGCTCGACACCTTCGGTGTGCGCACGCTCGGCACGGGGAACGGCGGGTTCAACCCGATCGGCTACCACACCGGATCGATCTGGACCCACGACACGGCCATCGTCGCCCTCGGCCTGGCACGCGAGGGACTGGGCGACGCGGCCGCCGCCGTCAGCAGGGCACTGGTCGCATCCGCCGAGGCCTTCGACTACCGCTGGCCCGAGCTCTACTCTGGGCTGCCGATGATGGGGCGACCGGCGCCATACCCGGCATCCTGCCGACCCCAGGCGTGGTCGGCCGCCTCGGCCGGTGCGGTGGTCTCGGTCGCCCTCGGCCTGCGGGCCGACCTGCCCCGGGGAGTACTGCACGTGGAGCCACCACGGCCGTCGCCGTTCGGGGCGTTGCGGGTCGACGGTCTCCGGCTGGGCGCCACCACCTTCTCGGTCGAGGTCGACCGGGACGGTGCGGTCGAGGTGATCGGGGTGCCGGACGAGGTCGAGATCAGGCGGGGCGCATAGACTCGGGCGGTTCCCCGACGCACTGGCGTGCGCAGACGACACCCGAAAGGACGCCGCGTGGGAGTGCTCGAGACCATCACCGGCCCGGCCGACCTCAAGGCGCTGTCGCCTGCCCAGCTGCCGGGGCTCGCCCAGGAGATCAGGGACTTCCTCGTCGAGTCCGTCTCCAAGACCGGTGGCCACCTGGGCCCGAACCTCGGTGTGGTCGAGCTGACCATCGCCCTGCACCGGGTCTTCGACAGCCCGGACGACGCGATCGTCTTCGACACCGGGCACCAGTCCTACGTCCACAAGCTGCTCACCGGCCGACACGACTTCAGCAAGCTCAAGAAGCAGGGCGGGCTCTCGGGCTACCCGAGTCGCACGGAGTCCGAGCACGACGTCGTCGAGAACTCGCACGCCTCGACGGCTCTGTCGTGGGCCGACGGCATCGCCAAGGGACGACGGCTGCGCGGTGAGAAGGGGCGCCACACGGTGGCGGTCATCGGCGACGGTGCCCTGACCGGGGGGATGGCCTGGGAGGCGATCAACAACATCGCCGCCGACAAGGACCTGCCGCTGACCATCGTCGTCAACGACAACGAGCGGTCCTACGCACCGACCATCGGCGGTCTGGCCGACCACCTCGCGACCCTGCGCACCACGCGCGGCTACGAGCGCTTCCTCGACTGGGGCAAGAACACGCTGAGCCGGACCCCTGTCGTGGGTGGCGCGATGTACGAGACGTTGCACGGCATGAAGAAGGGCATCAAGGACATCGTCGCCCCGCAGGGGATGTTCGAGGACCTCGGCCTGAAGTACCTCGGTCCGGTCGACGGTCACGACGAGCAGGCCGTCGAGTCGGCCCTGCGCAAGGCCCGGGCCTTCGGTGGACCGGTCCTCGTCCACGTCATCACCGAGAAGGGCCGCGGCTACGACCCGGCTCGTCGCGACGTGGGCGACCAGTGGCACGCGATCGGGAAGTTCAACCCCGAGACCGGGTTGCCGTTCGAGGTGAGCGGCCGGATCTGGACGGACGAGTTCAACGACGAGATGGTGCGGATCGGCGCGGAGCGCGACGACGTCGTGGCGCTCACGGCAGCCATGCTCATCCCGGTCGGCCTCGATGGCTTCGCCGCCGCCTACCCCGACCGGGTCTTCGACGTCGGCATCGCCGAGCAGCACGCGGTCACCATGGCGAGCGGCCTCGCGTACGCCGGGCTGCACCCGGTCGTCGCGGTCTACGCCACCTTCCTCAACCGGGCCTTCGACCAGCTGCTGATGGACTGCGCGCTGCACCGGGCCGGTGTCACCTTCGTGCTGGACCGGGCCGGCGTCACAGGGAGCGACGGCGCGTCGCACAACGGCATGTGGGACATGACGATCGCGTCGGTCGTCCCGGGCCTGCGGCTGGCGGCGCCCCGCGACGGCGACCAGGTCAAGCTGCAGCTCCGCGAGGCGATCGACGTGACCGATGCCCCGACGGTGATCCGCTTCCCGAAGGGCGATGTCGGACCCGCGGTCACCGCGATCCGTCAGCACGGCGACGTCGACGTGCTCCACGAGACGTCACTCGACTCCTGCGAGCTGCTCCTCGTCGGGGTGGGGGCCTTCGCAGGCATGGCCGTGGACATCGCGGGCAAGCTCGAGGCCCAGGGCCACTCGGTCACCGCGGTCGACCCGCGCTGGGTGCTGCCGGTGAGCGACGACCTGGTCGAGCTGGCTCGCGCCGCTGGCGCCGTCGCCGTGGTCGAGGACAACCTGGTCAGTGGGGGAGTCGGGGCGGCGGTCACGCTGGCGCTGCGCGATGCCGGCCTCGACGTGCCGGTGCACCTGCACGGCATACCGAAGCAGTTCCTGGACCACGCGTCGCGGGGCCAGGTGCTCGAGGAGGTCGGCCTCACCGCAGACGCGGTCGCCACCGCGCTGGCCGGCCGCCTGCGCTGAGGACCCTCGCCCACCGAGAAGGGCTGGCTGTCGGCGGCGCTGGTTAGCGTCGAGGGATGGAGCTGACAGGTCGGGTCGTCGTCGTCACCGGGGGTGCCTCGGGCCTGGGTGAGCACCTCGTGCGTGCCTTTGCCCGCGAGGGGGCCCACGTCGTGGTCGCCGACCTCGACACGGCACCGGCCGAGGCGCTCGCCGCGGCGCTGCGTCAGGAGGGTGGGGGCGCCACGGGCGTGCGCTGCGACGTGACCGTCGAGGACGACCTGCTCGCCCTCGTCACCGCCGCGGACGCTCTGGGCGGGATCGACGTGCTCGTCAACAACGCGGGTGGCTGGGGTGGCGCCGAGCAGCACTACCCCGAGGCGCCGCCCGAGGACTGGCAGGCCGTGCTCGCCCTCAACCTCCACGCGCCGATGCGACTCCTCCAGCTCTGCCTCGACGGCATGCGTCGTCGGGGGTGGGGATCGGTGGTCAACGTGGCGTCCAGCGCGGGAGTCGGGACAACCGCCTATGGCAGCCCTCCGTATGCCGTGGCGAAGGCCGGGTTGGTGCGCCTCACCACCGCGCTGGCCGGCTTGCAGGACGAGGGAGTCCTGGTGACCTGCCTCGTGCCGGGCTGGATCGGGCTGCCGCGGGCCCACGCCGAGCTGGCCGCCCTGGCACCGCCCGAGCGGCAGGCCAGCCCCGAGCTGGTGCCCCCCGAGATCATCGCCGCCGAGGCGGTGCGGCTGGTGCGTGACCGCGTCACGGCCGGCACCGTGGTCGAGCTCCTCGACGGCGCACACCGCCGGGTCGTGTCGCCGGACGGCGCAGGGGCGGCACCCGGATGACCGGGTGCCGCCCCTCGTGGCCTGCGGGTGGAACTGGTGCCTAGGCGGGGACGCTCGCTGCGCCGGGCGGCAGGAAGCGCTGACCGGTGACCCGCTCCGAGACCCCCTCGCGGTCGAGCAGTGGCGTGAGCCCGCCGTTCCAGAACTGGAAGCCCGCGCCGGTGATCATGGCGAGGTCCAGGTCCATCGGCGCCGCCACGACGCCCTCGTCGAGCATCCGGCGCGCCTCGTCGGCGAGGACGCCGAGCACCCGCTCGCGCACCTCCTCGGTCGACAGCACCACGGGGTCGGCCGGCTTGTCGAAGAGGGCCTCGACCTCGGGGTCGACGACCGGCTTGCCCTCCGGCCAGATGTAGATCGCCGCCTTCTTCGCCGCGACGACCTTGCGGAGGTTCTCCGAGACGTAGAAGCGGTCGGGGAACGCCTTGGCCAGGGTCTCGTTGTTGTGCAACGCGATCGCCGGTCCGACGAGTCCGAGCAGGATGAACGGGGGCATCGGGGCGAGCCCGGCGAAGGCGCGGTCGGCCACCTCGATCGGGGTGCCCTCGTCGACCACCTTGGCGACCTCGCCCATGAACCGGCCGAGCAGCCGGTTGACGATGAAGGACGGGCTGTCCTTCACGAGGATCGTCGTCTTCTTCAGACCCTTGCCGGTCGCGAACGCGGTGGCCAGGGTCGCGTCGTCGGTGCGCTCGCCCTTGATGATCTCGAGCAGCGGCATGACGGCCACCGGGTTGAAGAAGTGGAAGCCGACCACTCGCTCGGGGTGCTGGAGCTCGGCAGCCATCTCGGTGATCGACAGCGACGAGGTGTTCGTCGCCAGGACGCACTCGGGGCTGACGATGGCCTCGATCTCGGCCCAGACCTGCTTCTTGACCGACATCTCCTCGAAGACCGCCTCGATCACGAAGTCGGCGTCGGCGAAGCCGTCCTTGGAGGTCGCGCCGGTGACCAGCGCCTTGAGCCGGTTGGCCTTGTCTGGTCCGAGCCGCTTCTTGGCCAGCAGCTTGTCGACCTCGCCGTGCACGTAGCCGACGCCCTTGGCGACCCGCTCCTCGTCGAGGTCGGTCATGACGACCGGCACCTCGAGCCGCTGCGCGAACAGCAGGGCGAGCTGGCTGGCCATCAGGCCGGCGCCGACGATCCCGACCTTGGTGACCTTGCGGGCCAGGGCCTTGTCGGGTGCCCCCGCCGGACGCTTGGCCCGACGCTGGACGAGGTCGAAGGAGTAGAGACCGGCCCGCAGCTCGTCACCCATCACGAGGTCTGCCAGTGCCTCGTCCTCGGCCGCGAAGGCGTCGTCGCGCGTCGCGGTGCGGGCCTCGGCCACGAGCTGGAGCGCACGGTAGGGGGCGGGTGCCTTGCCGCCGGTCTTGAGGTCGACGAGACCCTTGGCGGCCTTGATCGCGGCGGACCACTCGGCCTCGTCGCGGGACACCTCGGGACGCTCGACCTTCGTGTCGGCGGTCAGCACCGACGCGGCCCAGAGCAGCGACTCCTCGAGGAAGTCGGCCGGCTCGAGCAGCACGTCGGCGATGCCGAGCTCGAAGGCCTGGGGGCCCTTGAGCATGCGGTTCATGTTCATCGGGTTCTCGATGATGACCTTGAGCGCGTTGGCCGGGCCGACCAGGTTGGGCAGCAGGTAGCAGCCGCCCCAGCCGGGGACGAGACCGAGGAAGGTCTCCGGCAGCGCCAGCGCCGGCACGCCGGCCGAGATGGTGCGGTAGTCGGCGGACAGCGCGATCTCCACACCACCGCCCATCGCAGCACCGTTGACGAAGGCGAAGGTCGGCACCGGCAGGTCCATGATCGCTGCGAAGGCCGCGTGCCCGGCCCGAGCCACCTCGATCGCCTGCTCCCGGCTGGCTGCCTGGGAGACCGCCTTGAGGTCGGCACCGACGGCGAAGATGAAGGGCTTGCCGGTGATGCCGACAGCCTGGATGTCACCCGCCTCGGCTCGGGCGCGCAGCCCCTCGACGGTGGCCCTGAGCTCGGCGATGGTCTGCGGCCCGAAGGTGTTGGGCTTGGTGTGGTCGAAACCGTTGTCCAGCGTGACCAGGGCCAGGGTGCCTGCCTTGCCCGGCAGGAGCACGTCGCGCACCGGGGTGTGGGTCACGACCTCCTCGAAGGCCTGGGCGGACGTGGTGCTGGTGGTGGGTGAGTCGCTCATGCCGCGACCTCCTGGCCGTAGTCGGCGTGGTGGGGGTTCTCCCAGATGACGGCGGCGCCCATCCCGATGCCGATGCACATGGCGGTCAGGCCGAAGCGGACGTCGGGGTGCTCCTCGAACTGGCGGGCCAGCTGGGTCATCAGGCGCACGCCCGACGACGCGAGCGGGTGGCCGGTCGCGATCGCACCGCCGTACTGGTTGACGCGGGGGTCGTCGTCGGCGATGTCGAAGTGGTCGAGGAACGCGAGCACCTGGACGGCGAACGCCTCGTTCAGCTCGAACAGGCCGATGTCCTCGATCGACAGCCCCGCCTTGGCCAGCGCCTTCTCGGTGGCCGGGACCGGTCCGATGCCCATCACCTCCGGCTCGACCCCGACGAACGCGAAGTCGACCAGCCGCATCTTCACGGGGAGGCCGAGCTCACGAGCCGCCTGCTCCGAGGCGAGGATGCACGCGGTGGCGCCGTCGTTGAGCCCGGCGGAGTTGCCGGCGCTGACCTTGCCGTGCGGACGGAACGGCGTCTTGAGTGCCGCGAGGTCCTCGAGCGTGGTGCCGGGGCGCGGCGGCTCGTCCTGCGTGGCCAGGCCGTAGCCGAGCTCCTGGTGCCGCGTCGCGACGGGCACGAGGTCGGGCTGGATCTGGTCGTTTGCGTAGGCCTTGGCGAGCTTCTCCTGCGACCCCACGGCATACGCGTCGCTGCGCTCCTTGGTGATCGACGGGAACCGGTCGTGCAGGTTCTCGGCGGTCGAGCCCATCACCAGGGCCGACGGGTCGACGAGCTTCTCGGCCACGATCCGCGGGTTGGGGTCGACACCCTCACCCATCGGGTGCCGGCCCATGTGCTCGACCCCGCCGGCGATGGCGACGTCGATCGAGCCGAACGCGATCGAGCTGGCCGTGGTGGTCACGGCGGTCATCGCACCGGCGCACATCCGGTCGACCGAGTAGCCCGGCGTGGTCTTGGGCAGACCGGAGAGCAGGGCGGCCATCCGGCCGAGCGTGAGGCCCTGGTCGCCGATCTGGGTGGTGGCCGCGATGGCCACCTCCTCGACGCGCTCCGGGGGGAGCTCGGGGTGGCGACGCATCAGCTCGCGGATGCAGCGGATGACGAGGTCGTCGGCGCGGGTCTGGGCGTACATGCCCTTGTCGCCGGCCTTGCCGAACGGCGTCCGGACACCGTCGACGAACACGACCTCATGAAGGGTGCGGGGCACGGGTGGCCTCCCTGGCTGTGTGGGTTGCTGGTTGGGCAGAGCAGCACCGGTATGCCGGTGGGTACGAGCCGATGCTACTCCGCGGTAACAACGTGGTCACCGGACCCCGCGCGTGAGAGCCGTCACCCGGCGAGCCGGGCCGCACTGAGGTTGACTGGCGACGTGAGGACGACGTGATGTGGTGGAGCCGTCGCACCGTCAGGGCACCTGTCGGCGTGGTGTGGGACCTGCTCGTGGACCTCGACGCCTGGCCGAGCTGGGGTCCGACCGTCTCGGCCGCCCGGCTCGAGGACGGCGGACGGACCCTGAGGGGCGGGGCGCACGGCGCGGTGCGCAGCCCGGTCGGCCTGTGGCTGCCGTTCGAGGTCACCGAGCTGACCGCGCCGATGACCGCCGACCCCGAACCCCCCCGCAACCTTTGCTAGCACAGGAAACTCAGTCGCGGACAGGTTGCAACCTGTCCGCGACACGGGAACCTTTGCTAGCAAAGGTTCCTGCACGGGGGCGGGGGCGCACTGGTCGTGGAGCGTGGGCGGGGTGCCCGCGACGACCCACCGAGTGCAACCGCACGCTCGTGGCTGTGTGGTGGAGCTGGGCGCGCCCTGGTGGGCGCCGGCCTACCTGCCCGTGCTGGAGGTGGCCGCCCGCCGGCTGGCCGCGCTCGCGGAGAGGGGCCGCTGAGCGGACCAGGGGTCAGTCGTCGGGGTTGGCCGCGAAGGCGGCCTCGACCATCGGTGCCACGATCTCGGTCTGCCAGTGCCGGGCTCCGAGTGCGGACAGCGCCGACGCGAACGCGGGTGCGGTCGGCTCGGCCGGGGGAGTCCAGATCACCCGGCGCAACGGCTCGGGCGACAGGACGTTCTCGACCGGGATGGAGTGGTCGGCCGCGAAGGCAGTCAGCGCCTCGCGGGTGGCGGTGAGCCGGGCCGCGGCCACCGGGTTGCGCTCGGCCCAGGACCGCTGCGGCGGAGGGCCGTCCGAGCGCAGCGTCATCGGCGGGAGGTCGGCCTCGGGGATCGCGTTGGCCCGCGAGATCGCGTCGAGCCACTGCCGCTGGTAGCGCCGCACCGACCGGTGTCCACCGGGCAGGCCGCCGGTCTCGGTCGGGGTCCCCATCGCGAGCTCGACGAGCACCACGTCGGGCAGCACCCGACCCGGCGAGACGTCGCGCTCCTGGGCGATCTGGTCGCGGGTCTCCCACAGCTCGCGGACCACCGCAGCGACCCGCCGGTGCCGCACCTTGTGCATGCCGCTGGTGCGTCGCCACGGGTCGACCCGCACGGCCGGCCCGGTGAAGTCGAGCAGTGCCTCGAACTCCTCGCGCGCCCACCCGTCCTTGCCCTGGCGGGCCAGGTCGACCCCCATCAGGTTGCGCACGTCGACGAGCACCTCGACGTCGAGGGCGGCGTAGCGCAGCCAGGGCTCGGGCAGCGGCCGGGTGGACCAGTCGACCGCGGAGTGCTCCTTGGCCAGGGACAGCCCGAGGTAGTGCTCGACGACCGCGGCCAGGCCGACCCGGGGCAGACCCAGGAGGCGTCCGGCGAGCTCGGTGTCGAAGAGCTGTCGTGGCCGCAGACCGACCTCCGCGAGGCAGGCGAGGTCCTGGGTGGCGGCGTGCAGGATCCACTCGGCGCTGCCGATGGCGTCGTCGACCGGGGACAGGTCGGGACACGCGATGGGGTCGATCAGCCAGGTGCCCGACCCCTCTCGGCGCAGCTGCACGAGGTAGGCGCGCTGGCCGTAGCGGTAACCACTCGCGCGCTCGGCGTCCAGCGCCACCGGGCCCTCGCCCGCAGCGATCGCGCGGGCCGCCTCCATCAGGGCGCGCTCGGACTCGACGACCGGCGGGACACCGTCGGCGGGCATGTCGAGCGGAGTCAGCTCGGGGGCTGTCTCCTGCTCGGGCTCCACCGCCTCGTCGGCGTCGGCATCGGTCACCGGGTCAACCTATCGGGCAGCGCGCCCCCGCACCCGGCAACGCACCGCGGCTCCACCGTTCAGCGATGCGGTGGTTCGGCGACGCGGTGGATCAGCGACGTGGGCCCGGCAGGGCGATGACGCCCTCCGGCAGCGGCGGCAGCCCGGCGATCGTGCACAGCAGGTCGGACCACGCCACCAGGTGGGCGCCCACGTTGCCCGCGACGGGGGTCCACGAGGCGCGGACCTCCATCTCGACACTGGCCGGCCGGTCGGACAGGCCCGCGAAGCTCTCCGACACCACCCGGGTCACCGTGCCGGCCTCGGCGGTGTAACCGAGGTGGTGGGTCTCCAGGGCATCGGTCAGCCACGACCACCCGACGGCGCCGAGCATCGGGTCGTTCGCGAGCTCGGGCTCGAGCTCGGCCCGCGCGAAGGTCACCGCCCGCCAAGCTCCGTCCCAGGGGTCCGGCACCGACGGGTCGTGCAGCAGGACGAAGCGCCCGGACGCGAGCTCGTCCTCGTCCGCGGCCGCGCCCACGACCTCGGCGGTGAGCGCCACGGCATACGGGGCGATGCGCTGGGGGGCAGGCACCTCGGTGAGGCGGATCTCGGGGCGCAGACGCGCCCCGCGCAGGTCGCTCAACGCCTGCGCGAACTCGGGGGATTGGTCGCCAGGGACCGTTCGGCTGCCCACCATCAGAGGGTATGCCGAGGGTCCGGGTATCACAGGGAGGTTGCCTCCCGCGTCGTGTCGCGTCGGCGGGTAGCGTGCGCGCATGCTCTCCCTGCTCGCGCTCGCCTCCAGCGCCTGCTGGGGCACCTCCGACTTCTTCGCGGGGCTCTTCTCGCGCCGTCGGCCGGCCGTGGCAGTCGTGGGGTGGACCCAGTCGCTGGCGTTCCTCGTGCTGTGCGTCGCCGTGGCGGTCCGGTGGGACTCCATCACGTGGAGCGGCTGGCCGGCCTGGTCGGTGGCTGCCGGGGCCACCGGCATCACCGGGCTGCTGTGCTTCTACACCGCCCTGTCGACGGGGACGATGGGCGTCGTCGCGCCGATCGCCGCGCTCGGGGTGGCGGTGCCCGTCCTGCTCGGCGTGGCCGGCGGTGAGGCGCCCTCGCCCTGGACCTGGGTCGGCATCCTCGTGGCGGTCGTCGGCGTCACCCTCGCCTCCGGGCCCGAGCTGAGCGGCGACGTGTCGGTGCGACCCGTCGTGCTCGCCGGCGTGGCTGCGGTGGCTTTCGGACTCTGCCTCTACTGCATCGACCGCGGGGCGCGCAGCTCCACGCTCATGACGCTGTGGGGCATGCGTCTGACGTCGCTCGTGGTCTTCGTCACGATCGCGGTGGTGGCCCGCTCCGTCGGGGGCGTGGTTGCCAGGGAGGTGCCGGTCCTGCTCGCCATCGGGTGCGGCGACATGCTCGCCAACGTCCTGTTCGGGGTGGCGTCCTCGCGAGGAGAGGTCAGCGTCGCCAGTGTCCTCGCCTCGCTCTACCCGGTCGTGACGATCCTGCTGGCCCGACTCGTCCTCGGCGAACGGCTGCGCCTCATCCAGCAGGTGGGGGCCGTCCTGTCGCTCGCAGGCGCGGCGATCATCGCCTTCTGAGCCACCTAGAATCACCCGGTGACCTCCCCCCTCGACTCCGCCCTGGTCCGCGCTGCCCGCCGCGAGCCGGTGACCCACACGCCGGTGTGGTTCATGCGCCAGGCCGGGCGCTCGCTGCCGGAGTACCGGGCGGTGCGTGAGGGCGTCGGGATGCTCGAGTCCTGCCGGCGACCGGACCTGGTCACCGAGATCACCCTCCAGCCGGTGCGCCGGCACGGTGTCGACGCGGCGATCTTCTTCTCCGACATCGTGGTGCCCCTCGCCGCAGTCGGGGTCGACCTCGACATCGTCGCCGGTGTGGGGCCCGTGGTGGCCACGCCCTTCCGCAGCCGGGCCGACCTCGACCGGCTCCCGGAGCTCACGCCCGAGCACGTCCCCTACATCACGGCCGCCGTCGAGCAGCTCGTCGGGGAGCTGGGCAGCACGCCGTTGATCGGGTTCGCCGGCGCCCCGTTCACCTTGGCCAGCTACCTCGTCGAGGGTGGTCCGAGCAAGAACCACGAGCACACCAAGGCGCTGATGTACGGCGACCCGCAGCTGTGGCACGACCTGTGCTCCCGACTGGCCCAGGTCTCGGGTGCCTTCCTCGACGTCCAGGCCGCGGCCGGGGCTTCCGCCGTCCAGCTGTTCGACTCGTGGGTCGGGGCCCTGCCCCGCGCCGACTACGAGCGCTTCGTCGCGCCGCACTCCACCGCCGCGCTCGCCGCGGTCTCGGCCCGCGGCATACCCAAGATCCACTTCGGGGTGGGCACCGGTGAGCTGCTGCCCTCGATGGGTGCCGTCGGCGCCGACGTCGTGGGCGTCGACTACCGCGTGTCCCTCACCGACGCGCTCGCGCGGCTCGGAGGCCGGTATGCCGTGCAGGGCAACCTCGACCCGGCGCTCCTCTTCGCGCCGTGGGAGGCTCTGGAGGCGAAGGTGCGGGCCATCGTCGACGAAGGCCGGGCCGCCCCGGGCCACATCTTCAACCTCGGCCACGGGGTGCTGCCCGACACCGACCCCGACGTGATCACCCGCGTCGTCGACCTCGTGCACGAGGTCGGCCAGCGCTGAGCCGCTGGCCGACCCCGTGGTGCCCCTGCCGGGCTACTGCGGGAGGACGGACGGCGCCGGGTTCACCGGACGGCGCCGACGGAGGTACCACCACGCAGGCAGGGCCAGCAGGGCGAACAGGGCGAGGAACGGGAGCAGCGCCCCGACGACGGTGAGCAGGACGGTGGCTGAGCCGGTGAAGGCGTCCCAGCCGCCCTTCAGCCCGACGAGGAAACCGGCCTGGTCGGGCTCCTCGGCGATCGCACCCGGCTCGGTGGTCAGGCTGATCTGGATGGGGGAGCGGGCCACGCTGCCCTTGAGGGAGGCGAGCTGGGCCTCGAGTGCCTCGAGGTCGGACTGGCGCCGGGTGAGCTCGGCCTCCATGGCCACGATCTGGTTGAGGTCGGTCGACTTCTCCAGGAAGGACCGGACCCGCTCGACGCTGACCCGCATCGTCTCCAACCGAGACTGCGTGTCGACGATCTGACCGCCGACGTTCTCGCTGGAGCTGGTCGAGCGGATGACGGTGCCGACCGAGCCCAGCTCGGAGACGACCCGGTCCAGCTCGGTGGAGGGCACCGAGATGGTGATCTCCGCGTACGTCGTGGCGGTGACCTTGGCCGACTCCGCCAGGGGAGCGGTGCCGTCGGCGGTGCCGATGTTCTCGGAGAGGACGATGCCTTCAGCTGCTGCGCTGGCGGCGCGGACCTTGGCCACGGCCTGTCCGATGTTCTTGACCTGCAGCGCGATCGAGGCCCGACGGGCCAGCGACTCCTTCGACGCGGCGAGGTTGGCGACGGTCACCGGGTCGGCGGGTCCGCCGGTCGAGCCCTTGGCTCCGCTGTCGCCACCCTGCGACGAGGGCGCTCGTTCCCCGGAGCCGCCGCCGGATCCGCCCGAGTCGGCGGGACGGTCTGCGGACTCCCCGGCCGAGCCGACGCTCGCCGCGCTGGACCCTGAGCTGTCTCCGGACCCGCCTGCGCAGGCGGCGAGGGCGAGGGTGGCGAGGAGGGCTGCGCCAATGGCTGCGGCGGTGCGGTGCGGACGCGGGCGGGACATGGCGACTCCTTGGTCGTGGAGCTGACGAGAGCTCGGGGCTGGTGCTGCGGGCCGCCGAGGGATCGTGCTGGCGGCGGAGGCGGACACCGGTGCGACTTGCTCCGTGCGCTCGACGTTCCCACCCGGTGGTGTCGAAAGAGTCACGATCTTGAAAGGGTGTGGGCATGGTCGGATCACGAATCCTCATCGTCGGAGGAGGTATCGCTGGGCTTGCCTGCGCTTGGGAGCTGTCGCATTCGCTTCCCGACGCGACCATCACCCTCGTCGACGCGGGCGACCGTCCGGGCGGCAAGCTGCGCCGGGAGCCGGTCGCAGGTGTCGCCCTCGACGTCGGCGCCGAGTCGATGTTGGCCCGTCGGCCCGAGGCGCTCGACCTCGTGACCGAGCTGGGTCTGGACCTCGACGTCGTGCACCCGGCGACGACGTCTGCCGCGATCTGGTCGCGGGGCGACCTGCACCCCCTGCCCAAGGGGACCCTGATGGGCATTCCCTCGCCGGCCGCCTCCGCCCTGGGGATCCTCACGGCCGACGAGGTGTCCCGGGCTGAGAGCGAGACGCCATGGGACGCAGGTGATTTCGAAGACGTGTCAGTGGGTGACTACGTCGCGGCGCGGCTCGGTGACGCGGTCGTGGACCGACTCGTCGAGCCTCTCCTCGGCGGCGTGTATGCCGGGCAGGCCAGGCTGTTGTCGCTGCGCGCCTGCCTGCCGCAGGTCTTCGCGGCGGCGCGACGGGGCGAGTCCCTGACCGACGCCGCGGCAGCGGCAGCCGCAGCGGCCGCGTCGGCCGCGGCGACTTCGGCTGGGGCTGCTATGGGCGCGACTGCGCCTGCGGCGGGCGACGCCTCGGCGTCGGCGACCCCGCCGGTCTTCGCCGGGCTCGACGGAGGCGTGGGGCGGCTGGCCGAGGTGCTGGCCGAGTCGCTCCGGGGCCGCGGGGTGACGGTCCGCAGCGGCACCATCGCGCGCGAGCTGCACCGCGAGCCTGCCGGGTCGGGTGGCGGGTCGGGTGGCGGGTGGTCGGTCGTCGTCGGGCCGCAACCGCGACCGGAGCGGATCCACGCCGACGCCGTCGTCCTGGCCACCCCGGCGGCGTCGACCGCCAAGCTCCTCGCCCCCCACGTTCCCGACGCGACTCGGGCGCTGCGTGAGGTCGACTACGCGTCGATGGCGATCATCACCCTGGCCGTCGGCGCCGACGGTCCGACCAGGGCACCCTTGCCGGGCTCGGGGTTCCTGGTCCCCGCGCTGGAGGGCCGCACCATCAAGGCGAGCACCTTCTCCTCGACGAAGTGGGGCTGGACTGCCGATGCGGCGCAGGACCTGTCGTTCCTGCGAGCCTCGGTGGGCCGGTACGGCGAGACATCGGACCTGCAGCGGCCCGACGAGGAGCTCGTCGCCATCGCCGTCGCCGAGGTGAGCGAGGCGCTCGGGCACCAGCTGCCGCGCATCGTCGACGCGCACGTCCAGCGCTGGGGAGGGGCCCTGCCGCAGTACACCGTCGGCCACGTCGACCGCATCGCCCGCATCCGGGCCGCCCTCGCGACCGCACCCGGGCTGGCCCTGGCCGGCGCCGCATACGACGGCGTGGGGATCCCGGCCTGCGTCGCCAGTGGGCGATCGGCCGCCCGGGCGGTGGCCACCCACCTGCGCTCGCGCCAGGGAGGCGAGGGAGACTAGGGCCATGAGCGCGCCGCACCCCTCGAACCCCAACGCCGCACGGATCCGCGAGATCAACGAGTCGATCCGCTACGCGATGTGGTCGGTCTTCGCCGTCACTGCGCCGCTGGGTGACGACCGTGAGGTGCTGGCCGAGGAGGTCGAGGAGCTCTTCGCGTCACTCGAGTCCGAGGGCGTCGTGACGCGGGGGGTCTACGACATCGGGGGCCTGCGCGCCGACGCCGACTTCATGGTCTGGTGGCACGCCGAGCGGATCGAGGACGTCCAGCGCGCCTACCGCGCCTTGCTGCGCACGCAGTTCGGGCAGCTGCTCGAGCCCACCTGGTCGGCCGCCGCGCTGCACCGACCGGCGGAGTTCAACAAGAGCCACATCCCCGCGTTCCTCGCCGACGAGGAGCCGAAGGACTTCATCTGCGTCTACCCCTTCGTGCGCTCGTACGAGTGGTACCTGCTGCCCGATGCGGAGCGGCGCGACATGCTGCGCGAGCACGGCCAGCAGGCGCGGGACTTCCCCGACGTGCGGGCCAACACGATCGCGTCGTTCGCGCTGAACGACTACGAGTGGATCCTGGCCTTCGAGGCCGACGAGCTGCACCGGATCGTCGACCTGATGCGCGAGCTGAGGGCGTCGCGGGCGCGGATGCACGTCCGCGAGGAGCTCCCGTTCCACACCGGACGACGCGTCAGCGTCCCCGACCTGCTCACGTCGCTGCGCTGACCGCAAGGGGGCACCATGGCAGCCGTCGACGAGTCGCGTGACCGGTCCGGTGAGCTCGCGCGGTTCGTCGTCGCCCAGGACGAGCACGGCACGTATGCCGCCGCGCTGGCCGAGCTGCGCGCCGGCCGCAAGCGCACCCACTGGATGTGGTTCGTCTTCCCCCAGGTCGAGGGACTCGGCACCAGCGCGACCGCGAGGCACTTCGCCCTGCGCGGTCTGTCAGAGGCCCGGGCCTACCTCGCACACCCCGTGCTGGGCCCTCGGTTGCGCGAGAGCGCGCAGGCGCTGCTCGACCTGCCGGCCAGCGACCCGGTCCGGGTGCTGGGCGACATCGATGCGCTCAAGCTGCGGTCGTCGATGACGCTCTTCGCCCGCGCGGACGACGAGGACCGCACGGAGTTCCGTGCGGTCCTCGACCGTTACTTCGGCGGGGTGGACGACCCGGCGACCCTGGAGCGGGTCTGACCGCGTCGCCGCGCGCCGACTACTTCGACGCGGGTCGCATCGTGAGGGAGATGCTGTTGATGCAGTAGCGCTGGTCGGTCGGGGTGGCGTAGCCCTCACCCTCGAAGACGTGCCCGAGGTGGCTGCCGCAGTTCGCGCACCGCACCTCGACCCGCTTCATCCCCATCGACACGTCCTCGATGTACTCCACCGAGTCGCCGGCCAGCGGCGAGTAGAATGAGGGCCAGCCGCAGTGGCTGTCGAACTTGGTGGCCGAGGTGAACAGCTCGGCCCCGCAGGCCCGGCAGGCGTAGACCCCCTCGGTCTTGGTGTCGGTGTACTCCCCGACGAACGGACGCTCGGTGCCCGCCTGACGCAACACCTGGTACTCGGCCGGGCTCAGCTGCTCGCGCCATTCCTCGTCGCTCTTGGACACGGCATACGTGCGGTCGGTCTGCTCCATGCTCACGCTCTGACTCCTTCGCGGGACGGTGAGGATTCCTCGTCTCGATGTCTTCCTTCGTAGCCTCACGACCTTCTCAACGCAATCGGTGCCCATTCTGGTCCCGCGGCTCCTTACGGACCGATGACGGGCCCCACGGCTAGGCTCCGGGCATGGCGACCAAAGCAACCGAGCTGGAGGTCCCCGGGGGGGCTGAGGGGTCGCGGCTGGTCCGCGTCTCGAGTCCCGACCGGCTGATCTGGCCCGATGACGGGATCACCAAGCTCGACCTCGCGGACTACGCCATCGCCGTCTCCGACGGGTTCATGGCCGCCCTGGGCAACCGCCCGGTGACCCTCCAGCGGTTCCCCGAGGGCATCACCGGGGAGGAGTTCTGGACCAAGAACCCGCCCAAGGGCATGCCCGACTTCATCAACCCGGTGATGTGCACCTACCCCAGCGGGCGCAAGCACCTCCAGGTCGTCGTCGACGAGCCCGCCGCGGTGGTGTGGGCCATGCAGATGAACACCGTGACCTTCCACCCGTGGCCGGTCCGCACCAGCAACGTCGACAACCCCGACGAGCTGCGGATCGACCTCGACCCGCAGCCCGGCCGCGACTTCAAGGACTCCGTCGAAGCAGCTCTGGTGCTGCGCGAGCTGCTCACCGAGCTGGGTCTCACCGGGTGGGCGAAGACCTCCGGCAACCGTGGCGTCCACGTCTTCGTCCGCGTCGCGCCGACCCACGAGTTCCTCGACGTGCGGCACGGTGTCATCGGGATCGCCCGCGAGCTCGAGCGCCGCCTGCCTGACCTGGTGACCACCTCCTGGTGGAAGGAAGAGCGTGGCGAGCGGGTCTTCGTCGACTTCAACCAGGCCTGCCGCGACCGCACCATCGCGTCCGCCTACAGCCCGCGCCCGCTGCCGGGAGCGCCGGTGAGCATGCCGGTGAGCTGGGACGCGCTGGCCGGCGTGAGCCCCGGCGACTTCACCGTGCGCACGGTGCCGGGCATCGTGGCCGCCGATGGTGACGCCTGGGCGGGGATGGACGACGCCGTGGGCGATGTCGCAGCCGCGATCGCCCTGTGGGACAGGGACATCGAGGAGCGTGGGCTCGGAGAGCTGAACTTCCCGCCGGACTACCCGAAGATGCCGGGGGAGCCGCCGCGGGTGCAGCCGAGCAAGCGGCGCAAGGACAAGTCCGACGAGGACTACATGCCCCCCAAGGCCGAGCGCGACGCCGACCTGCGCTCGGTGTGGGGACCCGTGGTCCCGCCGGTGGCCCCCATGCTGGCCAAGCCGGTCAAGGGCATCCCGACGGGTGAATACCTGTTCGAGCCGAAGTGGGACGGTTTCCGGTCGATCATCTTCCGCTCGGGCGACCAGGTCGAGATCGGCAGCCGCAACGAGAAGCCGATGACCCGCTACTTCCCCGAGGTGGTGGAAGCGGTGCTCGCCAACTTTCCCGAGAAGTGCGTGGTGGACGGCGAGATCGTGCTCATCGGTGGCGAGGGTGACCGGCTCGACTTCGACGCCCTCCAGCAGCGGATCCACCCGGCGGCCAGCCGGGTCAAGAAGCTCGCTGCCGAGACGCCGGCCAGCTTCGTGGCCTTCGACCTGCTGGCGATCGGCGATGACGACCTCACCGATCGGCCGTTCGGCGAGCGCCGGGCCCGCCTCGAGGAGGCCTTCGCGAAGGTGCAGCCTCCGATCCACCTGACCCGGGCCACCGACGACCCCGCGGTCGCGCAGGAGTGGTTCGAGCAGTTCGAGGGTGCCGGGCTCGACGGCGTGATCGCCAAGCCACTCGACATCACCTACGTGCCCGACAAGCGGCTGATGCTCAAGATCAAGCACGAGCGCACCGCCGACTGCGTGGTGGCCGGCTACCGCACCCACAAGAGCGGTGACGACGCCATCGGCTCGTTGCTGCTCGGGCTGCACGCCGAGGACGGCTCCCTGCAGAGTGTGGGCGTGATCGGCGCGTTCCCGATGGCCCGGCGCAGGGAGCTCTTCGAGGAGCTGCAGCCGCTGGTCACCGACTTCGACCACCACCCATGGGCCTGGGCGGCGCAGGACATGGGCAGCCGCACCCCGACCAGTGGAGCCACCTCGCGCTGGAACGCCGGCAAGGACCTCTCCTTCACGCCACTGCGCCCCGAGCGCGTCGTCGAGGTGAAGTACGACCACATGGAGGGCGCCAGGTTCCGGCACACCGCGCAGTTCGTCCGGTGGCGCGACGACCGCACCCCGGAGTCCTGCACCTACCAGCAGCTCGAGGAGCCGGTGAGCTTCGACCTGGCTGACGTGCTGGGTGAGCAGCCGGGGGAGCAGAAGTAGTGGGCGAGGCCTCGGCCGGCCGCAAGGCCGCAGTGGCGGGCGCGGTGACGGCCGGCTCGGTGCTCGCCGCCGGCGCACTGAGCACCGTCGGTGCCGCGTCCTACTTCGCCCGCCGGGTGCTGACGCCGGACCGGCAGCGGCCCGACGACACCCAGGTCCTCGCGGTCGACGGTGACAGCGTGACGCTGGGGGTCAACCCCGAGACCCGGGCGCCGGGTCGATACGGGCTCTGGCTCGACCGCGACCGTGGGCACGCGCGCGTGGGGCAGGTCCTGGACCTCGACGAGACCTCGGGGCGGGTGAGACGCGAGCTGCTCGGAGTCGACTTCGGCCACCTCACCGGGGGCTTCGCCCGGTGGAACCAGTACTACTTCGCCAGCCCGCCCGACCGGTCCCTGGGGTTGCGGACCGAGTACGTCGACGTCGACACCGAGCTGGGCACCATGCCGGCCTGGGTGGTGCCCGCCGCCACGACGTCGGACCGCTGGGCGATCCTCGTCCATGGCCGGGGCGCCCGTCGTCAGGAGGGGCTGCGCGCCGTCCGGCCGCTCCACGACGCGGGCATCAACGTCATGATCCCCAGCTATCGCAACGACCTCGGCGCGCGCAGCGGTCCCGACGGCCGCTACAACCTCGGGTTGTCGGAGTGGCGGGACATCGAGGACGCCGGCCTGCACGCGGTGCGGCGGGGCGCCCGCGAGCTGGTCCTGGTCGGTTGGTCGATGGGTGGCGCGATCGTCCTGCAGACGCTGAGCCGCTCGTGGCTGGCCGACCACGTCACCCACGTCGTCCTCGACGCCCCGGTGATCGACTGGGGAGACGTCATCGCCCACCACGCCCGGGCCAACGGCATACCCGCGCCGATCGGTGGGCTGAGCCGCGCCCTGATGGGACGCCGGTCCGCGCGCCGGCTGGTCGGGGTCCACGACCCGGTCGACGTGGCGCGCACCAACTGGGTCTCCCGCGCGGCTGAGCTGGAGCACCGCATCCTGCTGATCCACTCCGTCGACGACGAGTTCGTGCCGGTCGGGCCGTCGCTCGCCCTGGCTGACGCGCGTCCCGACCTCGTGACGATGGAGCGCTGGGAGGTCGCCCGGCACACCAAGGAGTGGAACGTCGACCCGGCTCGCTGGGAGGCCTCGGTGTCAGGATTCGTCAGCTCCTGAGCGGCAGGTCAGCGGTTGACGAACCAGCGTCCCAGGATGGTGCCGTTCTCCTCGAGGAGCAGGGTCGGGGACGCCGGGAGGTGCAGGTCGGGACCGCGCGTGATCGTCGGGTGCTCGCCGCCCACGATCACCGGCGACCAGGTGAGGTCGAGCTCGTCGACGACTCCTGCGGCCAGCATGCTGTTGAGCAGGCTCGGGCCGCCTTCGCAGAGGATCTGCCGGTAGCCCTTGTCCTCCAGCATGTTGCGCATCTTCACGAAATCGACCGCGTCCGTGCCGGCGGTGAGCACGAACTCCTCGCCCAGGCTGTCGCGCGAGGCGTCCAGGGTCGCGGGGTCGGCGCCCTCCCGGGTGATCAGGTAGACCGAGCCGAACGGTCCGTCCAGCACGCTCGGGGGGACGGCACCCTGGTGGCTGACCACCATCAGCACGGGCGCGCGGGGGTCCTCGGCCCGCAGCGACGGGTAGCCCTCAGCCCGCACCGTCCCGGCGCCGACGACGACCACGTCGGTCAGCCGGCGCAGGAGGTCGAAGACGATGTGGTCGGCATCGGTGTTGATGCTGCCGGACTTGTTGTCCGGCCCGTTGGCGGCACCGTCGAGCGTGGCCACGAAGTTGGCCCTGAGCCATCGGCGGGCCGGCGCGACATACAGGTCGGCGAGGGCGGAGTCGTCGACGGTCTCGCCGGGGGTGTGGGTGCTGGACGAGTCGAGCAGCAGGCGCATGGCCACAGTGTTGCATTTATCCCAAGTGTCACGTGGTTAGGCTGCGTTCGTGCCTGGCTCCCTGGTCGACCGTGTCCCGCAGCTGGACCGCGGTCGCCTCGTGCGCGAGCTCGTCCCACCGCCCCGCTTCGACGCCGAGCGCTTCACCACCTACCGTCCCGATCCAGCCGAACCGTCCCAGTCCGCAGCCGTCGAGCGACTGGAGCGGTATGCCGCCGGGCTGGGTCCGCGCGCGGGCGGCGGGCGGTTCTTCGGACGGCGGAAGACGCAGGCCGACGACGGTCGGGGGATCTACCTCGACGGCGGGTTCGGCGTCGGCAAGACGCACCTGCTCGCGTCGCTGTGGCACGAGGCAGAGGGGGAGAAGGCGTTCGGGACCTTCGTCGAGTACACCAACCTGGTCGGAGCCCTGGGCTTCCAGCCGACGGTGGAGGCCCTGAGCGACCACTGCCTGGTGTGCATCGACGAGTTCGAGCTCGACGACCCGGGCGACACCGTGCTGATGGCCACCCTGCTCGGTCGACTCGCCGGGGCGGGGGTGTCGCTGGCGGCCACCTCCAACACCCTCCCCGACGCGTTGGGTCAGGGGCGCTTCGCCGCGGAGGACTTCCTGCGCGAGATCCAGGCCTTGTCGTCGCGCTTCGAGGTCCTCACCGTCGACGGGCCCGACTACCGGCACCGCGACAGCGCCGACAGCCCGCCGCCGTCCACCGAGGACGAGGTGCGGGCCGGGGTCGACCGCGAGGGCGGGGTGCTCGACCACTTCATCGACGTGACCCGCCACCTCGCGCAGGTGCACCCCAGCCGCTACCGCGCCCTGCTCGACGGCGTCACCGCGGTGGGCTGGACGCACGTCCGACCCGTGACCGACCAGGCGGTGGCCCTGCGGCTCGTCGTCCTCGCCGACCGGCTCTACGACGCCGACATCCCGCTCTACGCCAGCGGGCTGCCCCTCGGCGAGGTCTTCTCGGCCGAGATGCTGGCCGGCGGCTACCGCAAGAAGTACTACCGCGCGATCTCCCGCCTGACCGCGCTGGCCCGCCACGACTGACATCCCTCGCGCGGGGTGACCTGCGATGACAGGATGCGCAGATGGGCAAGGGCAAGAAAGACAAGAAGGACAAGAAGTCCAAGGTCGCGGGACTCGACGCGACGGTGGCGTCCGACAAGGGGGTGCCGGAGCCGGCCAGCTTCGCCGACGCGCTCCGCGTCGGTGAGGGCTTCATCCTCGCCGACCTCGACACCCGGTCGACCCCGGGCTTCGACGGCGACAAGGCCGCGGGCGAGGAGGCCCTGGCTGCCCGCGCCGGCGAGATCAGCCAGTTCCAGGAGCGTCTCTATGCCGAGTCCAAGGGCGCGGTGCAGCGTTCCCTCCTGCTCGTGGTGCAGGGCATGGACACCTCCGGCAAGGGCGGCATCATGCGTCACGTCGTCGGCCAGATGGACCCGCAGGGGGTGAAGTACACCGCCTTCAAGGCGCCGACCGATGAGGAGCGCGCGCACCCGTTCCTCTGGCGGATCCGGAACGCCCTGCCGCAGCCCGGACAGGTCGGCGTCTTCGACCGTTCGCAGTACGAGGACGTCCTCATCGTCCGCGTCCACGACCTGGTGCCGAAGTCGACGTGGTCGCGGCGCTACGCGCAGATCAACGACTTCGAGGCCAAGGCGGTCGCGGACGGCACGACCATCGTGAAGGTGATGCTCAACATCTCCTCCGACGAGCAGAAGGCCCGCCTCACCGAGCGGCTGGAGCGTGAGGACAAGCACTGGAAGTACAACCCGGGCGACGTGGACGAGCGGCTGCACTGGCCCGCGTACCAGGCGGCCTACCAGGCCGTGCTCGAGAAGACGTCGACGGCTGTCGCCCCGTGGTTCGTCGTGCCAGCCGACCGCAAGTGGTACGCCCGGCTCGCGGTCCAGAACCTCGTGCTGGAGCACCTGGAGCGGATGGACCCGCAGTGGCCGCCGGCCGACTTCGACGTCGCGGCCGAGAAGGAGCGGCTCGCCAAGTCGTGACCATGGCGAGGCCTGCACAGCGATGAGTTCAGGGCCCGAGGGCGGTCTGTCCCGGTAGCCGAAGCACGCACACCGACGAATGGAGCAACCATGCTCAGCGAGTCCCACGCCTTCAGCGGCTTCTCGGTGCCCGACACCGAGGCCGCCCGCGCCTTCTACACGGACAAACTCGGGCTGGACGTGACCGAGGACAACGGCATCCTCAGCATCAGCCTCGGCGGCGGCCACCGCGCCATCGCCTATCCGAAGCCGGACCACCAGCCGGCCGGGTTCACCATCCTCAACTTCCCCGTGGCCGACATCGAGGCCACCGTCGACGAGCTGACCAGTCGCGGGGTGGTCTTCGAGAAGTACGAGGGCACCCAGATGGAGACCGACGAGAAGGGCATCTTCCGCAAGGGCGGCCCACTCATCGCGTGGTTCACCGACCCGGCGGGCAACGTCATGTCGGTGATCGAGGACTGACCTCGCCCTGAGGAGGCGCCGCGGATCAGGCGGTGAACGCCCGGTCGACGATCGTCCGGGCGTGTCCCGCCGACAGGCCAGCCTCGAGCGTCCCGAAGGTGACTCCGTGCGCCCCGCCGAGCCGGCTGGCGACGAACGCGTCGGCCACCTCGGCGGGCGCGTGCCGCGCCAGGAGCGACGCCTGCAGCGTCAGGGCGAGGTGCTCCACCACGCGCCGGGCGCCAGCCTGCGCGCCCGGCTCCGCGGCAGACCGCACCACCTCGTCGACGCGGGCGATGGCGGCGTCGAGGACAGCGCTGTGCCCGTGCGCGAGTGCGACCTCCTTGCGGAACGCCTCCACGGACAGGGGTTCACGCGAGATGGCGCGGAGGACGTCGAGCGCGTTGACGTTGCCCGATCCCTCCCAGATGGAGTTGAGCGGGGCCTCGCGGTAGAGGCGCGCCAGCCCGTTCTCCTCGACGTAGCCGTTGCCGCCCAGGCACTCCAGTGCCTCGGCGACCATGGGTGCGGTGCGCTTGCAGACCCAGTACTTGCCGACCGCGACTCCGAGGCGGGACAGCGCCGTGTCGCCCTCGTCGACGGCGTGCGCCAGCCGGAGGGCCAGCGTCGTCGCGGCCTCGACCTCGAGCGCGAGGTCGGCCAGGACGTTCTGCATCAGGGGCTGGTCGACCAGCAGTGCCCCGAACGCCGAGCGGTGCCGGGCATGGTGCACCGCGCGCACCAGCGCGGCGCGCATCGTCGAGGCAGAGCCGAGGATGCAGTCGAGCCTGGTCGCGGCGACCATGTCGAGGATCGTGCGGATGCCGCGGCCCTCGTCGCCGACCAGCACGCCCCACGTGCCGTCGAGCTCCACCTCGGACGACGCGTTGGAGCGGTTGCCGAGCTTGTCCTTGAGGCGTTGCAGCGCAAAGGAATTGCGCGAGCCGTCGTCGAGGACCCGCGGCACGAGGAAGCAGCCGACGCCGGCCTCGGTCTGGGCGAGCACGAGGAACCCGTCGCTCATCGGGGCCGAGCAGAACCACTTGTGACCGGTCAGCCGGTAGCTGTCGCCTCCCTCGACCGGTCCACCCGGCGTCCGCACCGCGCGGGTGGTGTTGGCGCGCACGTCCGAGCCGCCCTGCTTCTCGGTCATGCCCATGCCGACCAGGGCGCCCCGCTTGTCGGCGAGCGGCCGCAGCCCGAAGTCGTAGCTGCGCGAGGCGAGCTGGGGGAGCCAGCGCGCCGCGAGGGTGGGGTTGGCCGCGAGGGCCGGCCCCGCGGCATACGTCATCGAGACGGGGCAGAGGTGCCCCTGCTCGTTCTCGGACCAGGCGATGAACCCTGCGGCGCGGCGCAGGTGGGCGTCGCCACCCTGCGGCTGGGTCCACGGCTCGGCCGTGAGCCCGGCACCGACGGCGGCGGTCATGAGGGAGTGCCACGCGGGGTGGAAGTCGACCTCGTCGACGCGTTCGCCGGTGGGGGAGTGGGTCCGCAGCACCGGCTCGTGCGCGTTGGCCTGGACGGCCCAGCTGCGTGCCTCGGCGCTGCCGGCGCGCGCTCCCAGCGCGGTGATCTCGTCGTGGGCCGCCGGCCCGGCCCAGCGACGCAGGCCCTCGGCGAGCGCTGGCTGGGAGGTGACGGTGTTGACCTCGGGGAGCGGGGGCACCTGGTTGGTCACGGCGTGGGTGGGCACGGGGGCACACTATGCCGGGATACCGTGACGGGGTGACTCCCAAGGCCCGGGTACGGCGCGTGCTGCTCCGCGTGCCCGGAGCCATGCCCGCGGCGAGGCTCACGGTGGAGACGATCCGGGTCTGCTTGCGCTACCGGGTGACCGGTCTGGCGTCCGAGGCTGGCTTCTTCATGCTGCTGTCGCTGCCGCCCCTCGTGCTGGGGCTGTTCGGTGGCGTTGGTTACGTCAGCGGTTGGCTCGGCAAGGACATCGTCAACCAGCTGATCGAGGGCATCCAGAACTTCGCGTCAGACTTCCTGGTCGCCAACGTCGTCGAGCAGATCATCCTGCCCACGGCCAACGACGTGCTGCAGAACGGCCGCGGGGACCTGATCTCGCTCGGCTTCCTCCTGTCCATCTGGTCGGGGTCACGAGCGCTCAACGTCTTCGTCGACACGATCTCGATCATGTACGGGCAGTCCGGCGAGCGGGGATCGTGCGGACCCGTGCCCTGTCGCTGACCCTCTACTTCCTGTCGCTGATCGTGGGGATCGTGGTCGTACCGCTCGTCGTGATCGGCCCGACCTGGCTGAAGGACCTGTTGCCGCCCCGGGCCGAGTTCCTGGCGTACCTCTACTGGCCGGTCGTGAGCGTCCTGGCTGTGGCCAGCATCGCGACGCTGTTCCACATCTCGACGCCGCGACGCTCGCCGTGGCTGCGCGACGTGCCCGGTGCCGTGCTCACCCTGCTGATCTGGGTGTTTGCCTCCTTCGTGCTGCGCGGCACGATCACCGCGTCCGTCAGTGGCGGGACCTCGATCTACGGGCCGTTGTCGGCGCCGATCGTGTTGCTGATCTTCCTCTACGCCCTCGCCATCGCGGTGCTCATCGGGGCCGCCCTCAACGCCGCGATCCGCGAGATGTGGCCGGTGGAGGAGCGGCTGTCGCTGCGGGCCAAGGCGGTCGAGTGGGTCAAGGGTCGGGTGGCGCGGCGCAGGGCCTCCGGGGAGCCCCTCAACGCCTCGGGCGCAGCCGTGCCGCTGAGCTCCGGAGACGCAGGCGAAGAGCTCTCCTCATCGGTCCGGGCGCTGCGCGACGAGGCTCGCAAGCCGCTCACCCCCATGCCCCGCGACGGTGGAAACGACACGGATGACACTCAATTTGGAGACGACGCCGATGATCGGATAATGTCTGCACGCACGCGCAGCGGGTGAAACACCCCGTTCGACACCAATAGCGCGTGCATGCGGATGTAGCTCAGTTGGTAGAGCGCAACCTTGCCAAGGTTGAGGTCGCCGGTTCGAGCCCGGTCATCCGCTCGGAGGGTTTGACCGCCTTCACGGTGGAGTGGCCGAGAGGCGAGGCAGCGGCCTGCAAAGCCGCGTACACGGGTTCAAATCCCGTCTCCACCTCGACACGTACGAACCCCGAGCACGAACGAACACGCACCACCCTCGGGCGATTGGCGCAGTGGTAGCGCGCTTCCTTGACACGGAAGAGGTCACTGGTTCAAACCCAGTATCGCCCACCAGCAACGGCCCCCGACCTGCACCGCAGGCCGGGGGCCGTTCTCGTCCCGCGCCGCCTGACGACGACGCCTTCAAGGCACAGGTGCTCTGCGATCAGGTCGACGACGACCAAGGCGACGACGGACCCGGTCGGGCCAGCCGTCTGGATGGCAGAGAACTGACCGTTCACCTGCAGGTCGGGAGGCGGCGGGCTGCGAGGTGGAGGGCGACACCGCTCAGGCAGAGCAGGGCGGCGATGGTGGCTTCCCAGCCGACCGGGGGACCGGTGTTGGCGAGCGTCGGTGCCGGATCGGCTGCAGCACCGGGCGCCGCGCCAGGCGAAGCGGGTGGCCTGGGGGCTGCTGGGTGTGCGGCCGGTGCGGCAGGTGCGACGACCCGGGCGGACCAACGACCTGTCGTGTCGCCGGCGAGATCGGCGACCAGCCGTCGACCCACGTCCGACTGAGGAATGCGGAACGGGAAGTCGACGGTGACCGAGTCGCCGGCAGCGATGGCGTCAGTCGTGCACTGCCACTCGTAGGGGTCGGCACCGCACAGGAAGCCGCTCGGCGCGACCGCGGGCCGCGGCTGCATCGTCTCGTCGAAGCCCAGCTGGAAGTTCGTGATCCCCGGATTCGGCCCGGTGTTGGTGATCCGCACCCGGAGGGTGATGGTGGTGCCCGCGGTGACCGTCGGGCCCGGCCCGGAGAGGGTCTCGGTGAACGTCGTCGGCCCGGCGAACGCCACGGTCCGGGAGGCCTCGTCGTTGGTCGCGTCGGCGTCGCCGGGGGCAGCGTGCCGGTGACGGTCCCGGATCCGCCCCAGTCGGTGTCCCGCGGCCGCGACCCGAACACGAAGCTCAGGTCAGCCCCGGGTGCAAGCACAGGGACGGGGCAGCTCGCGGTCGTCGGGTTGGCGGCGGAGCACCCCGAGGCGATGGAGCCGGCCTCTTCCGGGTAGAGCGACACCGCGAGCTCGGTGGCCGCCGACGGGGCGTCGCCCGTGTTGGTCACCGTGAACGTGATCCGTGCGCTGTCGTGGTAGGCGAGCAGGTCCGGCGCGGAGATCGTCACGGCCAGGTCTGGTCCTGGCGCCGCCGTGGCTGGGCCGGCCAGCCCGACCACGGCGATCGGTCCAGCAGCAGCCCACTGACCGCGAGCGTCAGCGCCCGCCCCACCCTGCGTGTCATCGTCGCACCATAGCGCCGCGGTCCCCATCGCAGACCGGAACCGCGGCATGACTTCGCGAGGGAGCGGTGGGGAGGAGCCGCGTCCTTGAGTCCTGGGGGGAGTGTGTGTCCGCTGGTCGCCCGTGCGAGCAGTCCTGTCACCGCCTACGCGGGTGGGTCGTTGGTGGCGCGCCGGGCGCCTTCGGAGAAGAACGCTCGGACGTCGACCAGCTCGGTGAGCGGACGCGCGGCGCCGAAGGAGTGGTTCCAGAACTCGCCCTGCCGCGGTGCCCACGGACCGACGTAGGCGTAGGGCTCGGGGATCGTCGAGTCGCCGGGAGAGACCCCGTAGTTGACCTCGGCGAGCGTGATGCCGATGTCGAAGTGCTCCGGCCAGAGCACCGGCTCCTCGGAGGGTGCAAACGCCCGCAGGGCGGCGTCTCCCCGCGCGAAGGCCTCCACCAGCACCGCGACGTGGGACGCCTCGGTCACGATCTCGTCGTCGTCCTCGACCTCGACGGTGTCGCTGTAGACGGCGTCGAGCCGCCGTGGTGACACGCCCAGCGCAGCCGCCGCGGCGGCATACGTGCCGCTCAGGGGATGCCGCCCGCCTGGTCCCACGAGCTCCGAGCCGACCACGCGCAGGTCGGGCAGCGCCACGGTGCCGAAGCCGCCCGGGACCACGCGGAGCCGGATGTCGCCGGAGGCGTCGTACTGCGGGCCGGCCAGGAGCAGCTCCGCCACCGCGTGCAAGCTGGTGCGCGTCTGGGTGAGGTCCACGGCGTCATCCCTTCGTCACTGGTGCGGCTCAAGGCTAGGGCAGAGGATGGTCGCCGGACAGACATCGGTTCACGGGTGCGAGGAGCGTTCCATGGAGAGCCCCACGACGGCATGGCACGAGGTGCCGCCCCAGGACGTCCCTGAGGAAGGACGCGTGCGCAGCGTGACCGTCGACGGGCGATCCATCGCGCTCACCCGGTGCCGGGGCCGGCTGGGTGCCCTGGAGAACCGGTGCCCACACCAGGGCGGACCCCTGGGCGAGGGGTCGATCGAGGACGGGCTGCTGCGCTGCCCCTGGCACGGCTACGACTACGACCCGATCACCGGCGCCCCGCCCGGAGAGCTCGCCGACCACCTCGACGACCGGGTGGCCGCCTACCAGGTCGAGGAGGGCCCCGACGGCGTCCAGGTGCGGCTGCCCGACCGTGCCACGGCGGTACGGACGGTGGCCGACGTGCTGGTCGAGACCCTGGTGGCGCATGGCATCGACACGGTCTTCGGGATGGTCGGCCACTCCAACCTGGGATTCGCCGACGCCCTCCGGCACGCCGAGGAGAGGGGCGAGCTGCGGTTCATCGGGATCCGGCACGAAGGTGCGGCAGCCTTCGCGGCCAGTGCGTACGGGAAGCGGACCGGTCGACCCGCGGCGTGCTTCGCCATCGCGGGGCCGGGGTCGACGAACCTGCTCACTGGTCTCTACGACGCCAAGCTCGACGGCTCCCCGGTCGTCGCCATCTCCGGGCAGGTCCCGTCCAGGGTGCTCGGCCGGGGCGCCTTCCAGGACCTCGACCTCGGCGCGGTGTTCCGCGACGTGGCGATCTCGACGACGACCGTGCAGTCCGGCAGTGACCACGCCGAGCTGGCCGCGCTCGCGGTGAAGCACGCCCGCGACAGCCGAGGCGTGGCGCACCTGGTGCTCCCCGACGAGGTGCAGGCGCAGCCGTCGTCGGCCCTGGCAGGTTCCCCGGACGGCCGCTACCCACGCCGCCCCGTCGGACCGGATCGCGATGCACTCGCACGCGCGACCGAGCTGGTCGCGTCGGCGAAGCGCCCGGTGCTCGTCGTCGGGCACGGAGCCCGCGGAGCCCGAGCCGAGGTCATCGCCCTCGCCGAGCAGCTGGGCGCGCCGGTGCTCACCACCTTCAAGGCGAAGGGGCTGGTCCCCGACACGCACCCCCTCGGCGCCGGAGTGCTCGGCCGCAGCGGGACCCCGGTCGCGAGCTGGCTGATGAACGAGGCCGACCTGCTGGTCGTGATCGGTGCGTCGTTCGCCAACCACACCGGTATCGCGCCCTGGCAGCGCATCGTGCAGGTCGACGACACCCCGACCGCGATCGGCCGCTTCGACGCGGTGACGGCGGAGGTGCTCGGAGACGCAGCGGTCGTCGTCTCCGCCCTGGCCGACGGAGTCCGGGCGGCCGGGTCCAGTGCCGAGGACCAGCGCGGCGACGTGGCCGCCCGGTGGAGGATCTGGCGCGCCGAGAAGGCCCGTCGCGTCGCCGACGACCGCGGGCGCGGTGTCTCGGCCGCCGCGGTCTTCGCGGCCCTGTCCGACCACCTGCCCGAGGATGCCGTGGTGGCTGTCGATGTGGGCAACCACGCCTACTCGCTGGGACGCTACCTGGAGTCCAAGGGGCAGCCGGTGCTGATGTCGGGCTACCTCGGCTCGATCGGCTTCGGCTACCCGGCGGCGCTGGGCGCCTGGGCCGCCGACCCGACCCGACCGGTCGTCGCCGTCACGGGCGACGGTGGCTTCGGCCAGTACGCCATGGAGCTGACCACCGCCGTGCACCACGACATCCCCGTCAAGCACGTGCTGCTCAACAACAACTCCCTGGGCAAGATCAGCAAGGAGCAGCTGGCCGCCGACTACCCGGTGTGGCACACGTCCCTCACCAACCCGGACTGGGCCGCGTATGCGGAGCTGTGCGGTGCCCGCGGGATCCGCGTCACCCGTCGCGAAGAGCTCGACACCGCCATGACGGAGCTCTTCGCGGCCGACGGGCCGGTGCTGCTCTGCGTCGAGCAGGACGCCGAGCTGCTCTGACCGAGGAGGCGGGGTCAGCGCGGGTCGCCGACGGCTCGCGCGAGGACGTGGCCGAGCCGTGGCATTCCGGTGGTGAGGTAGACGACGTTGCTCGGCGTCACGGCGGTCAGCAACGGCACCTGCTCGCGAACGGCCATGCCACCGCGGCGCACCGCCCGCACCTCGCTCGGGCTGTTCGTCAGCAGCCGCACCGTGCTGACGCCGAGGTCCGCGAGGATGGCGACAGCTGCTGCGTGGTCCCGCGCGTCGGCGAACAGGTCGAGGTCGGGTGGGCCGCCGCGACCAGGGCCGTGGTCCTGCCTCGAGTGGGCCCGGAGCCGGTCGACCAGGCCCAGGCCTCGTGCGCCGTGCCCGCGCAGGTAGACGAGCACGCCGGCCGGCTCCTCCGCCATCATCGCGAGCGCCAGCCGCAGCTGCGGGCCGCAGTCGCACCGTCCGGACCCGAAGACGTCGCCGGACAGGCACTCCGTGTGCACCCGCGTCAGCACTCCATGGTCCCGCATCGCCCTGACGTCACCGCGGACGAGGGCGAGGTGCTCCTGCCCCTGGCGGTCCTCGCGGTAGCCGTAGGCCCGGAGCTGGCCGTACTCCGTGGGCACGACCGTCTCGATCAGGCGGGTGATCACGAGGCCAGTGTGAGGGTGGTCTCTCAGGTCATGGCCAACGCAATCTCAACGCCCGCTCAACGACCTGCTCGGCACCCCGGCGCCGGACGCTGGTCGGGCGGTCTCCGCCTGTGCCACCATCGCGCATGAGCCAGAGCACGGCCGACAAGGGCGCCGACTCGAGGGCGCCGGTCGTCCTGGTGGTGGACGACGACGCCGCGATCCGCACGGTGGTGCGCTGGCAGCTCGACGACGCGGGCTTCCGGGTGGTCGAGGCCGACGACGGTGACACGGCGCTGCGCCGGATCCGCGACGACCACCCGACCCTCGTGGTCCTCGACCTGTCGCTGCCGAGGCTGGGGGGCCTCGACGTCCTGCGGGCCGTGCGCGGAGGACGAGCCGGCCGGTCCGACCTGCCGGTCATCGTGCTGTCCGGACGCAACGGGGAGACCGACCGCATCGTCGGCCTCGACCTGGGGGCTGACGACTACCTGGTCAAGCCGTTCTCGCCGGGCGAGCTCGCGGCCCGGGTGCGCTCGGTGCTGCGACGCAGCTCGCCCGAGCTGTCCGGAGAGGTGGTGGTGGTCGGAGACCTGCGGATCGACCCCGGCAGTCGTCGGGTGCTGGTGGGCGACCGCGAGGTGGAGCTCACCCCGAAGGAGTTCGACCTGCTGTCCTTCCTCGCCACCCATCCCAGCCACGTCTACACCCGCGGCCAGCTGGTGGACCGGGTCTGGAACGCCTCGTCGGAGTGGCTCGGCGAGGCGACCGTGACCGAGCACGTGCACCGGCTGAGGCTCAAGCTCGAGCAGGACCCGTCGCAGCCGCGCCTGTTGCGCACCGTGCGTGGCGTCGGATACCAGCTGGTGGAGAGCGCATGAGCGCCGCCGACCTGGCGCGCCCTCAGCCGGTCGGGACGCAGCACGGGCCGCGTGGCACCGTCCCCGCAGCGGGGTCGGCGTCCGAGCTCGCCCCCGAGGACGCCCGCGAGATGCTCGACCGGCAGGCCGAGGTGCTCGAGCTGATCGCCGGCGCGGCTCCGCTGCGCGCCGTGCTCACCCTCATCCTCACCTCGCTGGAGCACCTGATGCCCGGGGCTCGCTGCTCGGTCCTGCTGCTCGACCGTGAACGCGGGACGCTGCACCACGGGGCCGCACCCAGCCTGCCGCCCGACTACACCGCTGCGATCGACGGCCTGCCGATCGGGGAGCACGCGGGGTCCTGCGGCACGGCGGCGGCGATCAACGCGCCCGTGGTGGCGACCGACGTGCGCACCGACGCCCGATGGGCGGACTACCGGGAGCTGGCCGGGTCCGCGGGTCTGCGCAGCTGTTGGTCGACCCCGATCGAGGGCAGCGACGGTATGCCGGTCGGCACCTTCGCGGTCTACCACCAGCGGCCGCACCGCCCGAGCAGCCGGGAGCAGCTGCTGGTCGACCGGTTCACCCACCTCGCCGCGGTCGCCATCGAGCACGCCGGCCTCGTGGGCGACCTCGTCGAGAGCGAGGAGCGCTTCCGGCGGTCGTTCGACGACAACTCGCTGGGCATGGCCATCGTCGGGCTCGACCGGGTGGTCGTCACGAGCAACGTCGCGCTCACCGAGCTCGGTGGGCAGGACCCCGTCGGGCGACCGCTGGCCGACCTCCTCACCGCCAAGGGGCGCTCCCTCGACTCCCGGCTCGAGCAGCTCGGCCGGCGCGGGGGCGGGCCGGTCGCCTTCGAGGGTGTGCTGCACCGGACCGCACGGCCGGTGATCGAGGTCGAGGTGACCGTCTCGCTGCTGCGCGGACGGGACGGTTCGCCCGCGCAGTACGTCGTCAACGTCCTGGACCTCACCGAACGCCGAATGGCCGAGCGGGAGCGCCGGGCCCGGTCGGAGGCCGAGACGGCCCGTCGCACTGCCGAGGAGCTCTCCCACGCGAAGTCCGAGCTGCTGGCCGCGGTCGGGCACGAGGCCCGCACGCCGATCCAGGCGATCGTGGGGTTCGCCGAGCTGCTGGGGACGATCGACCTCGACGAGGCCAGGCGCCGCGAGGCGCTGGGCCACATCTCGGCCGCGGCCGGTCACGTCATGGACTTGTTGGCCGACGTCCTCGACCTCAGCCGGATCGAGGCCAACGCCCTCCCGCTGGTCCTCGAAGCCGTTCGCCTGAGTGAGGTCGTGGACGAGGCCTTCGGCCTGCTGTCCGAGACGGCTGCGCACCGGGGGGTCACGTTGACGCACGAGCTCGACGACGACCTCGTCCACGTCGACCGCCGGCGCCTGCGCCAGGTGCTCCTCAACCTGCTCACGAACGCCATCCGGCACGGCAACCCCGACGGGCACGTGGCCGTCCGGACCCGTCCGTCGGGCGACGACACGACGGTCCTCGTGGCCGTCCAGGACGACGGCCCCGGCATACCGGCGGCGCTGCTGCCCGTGGTCTTCACGCCGTTCTCGCGGGGGGCCTCGGCACCCCGGAAGCGGCCGGCGCGACCGGACGACCCCGCCCACGACGAGAGCGTCGGCCTCGGGCTGGGACTGGCGCACGGCTTGGTCTGCGCCATGGGCGGTGACCTCACGGTCGGTGAGACCAGCCCGGCCGGAACCGCCATGCTGGTGCGGATCCGCCGACCTGTCGCGCCCTCCGGGTGACCGGGCCCTGGGGTGATCGCGCCACGGCGTGATCGAGCAAGGTGACGGTCAGCCGTCGCTGGCCGCCCAGCCGGTGACCGCCACGATCCGGCACACCAGCAGGTGGTGGAACGGCTTGTCCGCGTACTGCGGCACCACCGCGGCGAGACGGTCGGCGAGCTCGTCGAGCAGGGCCGGGCCCGGGTCGGCCACGTGCTCGAGCTGCGCGCGCACCCACCACAGCCGGGACCAGTCCTCGGCCTCCCAGCGCTCCACGAGCAGCGCGGCCCGTGGGTCCGCCGCCAGGTTGGCCTCGCGCTGGAGGCGCGACGTCGTCTTGGGCTTGACCCGGTCGATCGGCACGCCGACGTGCCCGTCGGCGCTCACGGCATACACGACCGGCTGGGGGTCGGGGCCGCGCCGGGGGTGCAGCGTGCACAGCACGCCGTGCACCTGTGCGGACAGCCGGCTGCGGGCGGTGTCCTGGTCCAACCTCATGGTGGCGCTCCTGCTGTCGCGGGCCGCTCGGCCGCCCACACCGGCGGCGCGGCGGGGCACGTTGAGCAAACCATGATCCCGCCGACCTTGCGGGTGGATCGGGGCGTTGGGTTAGGTCGGGGCAAGGGCCGCACCGGGCGCGAGGGCGTCGTGGTGCGGGCCGCCGGCCCCGCACGAGGAGATGAGTGACCGATGAAGCTGGCCCTCTACCTGCCCAACTTCCGCAACGACGTGACCGTCCAGGAGCTCGCCGACCTGACCGACCTCGCCGAGGAGCTCGACTTCGACTCGGTGTGGACGCTCGACCGGCTGATCGTTCCCGAGTCGTCCGACCGCGGCGAGATGAAGTACCCGTTCGGGATGATCAAGGAGTTCCCGCCGCAGCTCCCGGTCGCGTCGAACGGCAAGTGGTTCCAGGGCTGGCCACTGCTGCCGTGGTTGGCGGCGCGGACCGAGAAGGTGCGCATCGGCATGAGCATCACCGACACCCCCTACCGCGCGCCCGGCGTCTTCGCGGCCGAGTGCGCCACCATCGACCACCTCTCGGGTGGGCGGCTCAACGTGGGTGTCGGTGCGGGCTGGATGCCCGAGGAGTTCGACGCAGCCAGCGCGACCCACCTCTTCCCAAGGCGGCACGCCCACGTGCGGGAGACCATCGAGATCTGCCAGGGCATCTGGAGCAACGAGACCTTCGAGTACCACGGCGAGTTCGCCGACTTCGAGCCCAGCGGGTTCGGGCACCAGCCACTGCAGAAGCCGCACCCGCCGATCTACTTCAGTGGGCTGAAGGACGCGAAGCGCTCGGCCAACCGGGTGGCCAAGTACGGCCTGTCCGGATGGATCGGGATCCAGGACACCCCGCGGGAGTTCGCCGACTGGCGCACGGCCATCGCAGCGGAGCTCGCGGAGCTGGGCCGGTCGATCGACGACCTCGAGATGTGCAGCATGATCTGGTTCGTCATCACGGACGTCGACGTCGACCAGACCGATGTCGGCAAGGGCTCCAACATCCTGGTCGGCAGCGAGAAGCAGATCACCGACATGCTCAAGCGCTACCAGGAGGCCGGTCTCACGATGCCGCTGCTCTGGCCGCCCTTCGTCGACGTCCCGGTGGCGAAGACCCTGGACGACCTCAAGCGCCTGAAGAACGACATCATGCCGAAGGTCGAGGCGGGCTGACCCAGTCCGTCATCTGACTGGTTTGTCGGTGGTTCGGGTGCGTTAGCCTTGGGCTGTCCCTCTGGAAGGGACAGTCGCGATGCAGGGTGTTTTCGGGGGCGCGAGCCTCCCTGGAGCAGGCGCCGGGAGGTCGGGGTCGGCTCGGTCGTCTCACGCCCTCGCCCACGGAGCGCACCATGCCTCTCTCGACCATCGCCGCGGGGTCCGCCTCGGTGCACGTCAGCAAGCTCGGCCAGAACATCGCCCTCGCCAAGGAGATCCAGACCCGCCTCGCGCTCCTCGGCTGCCTCGACCCGCCGGCCGACGGGCAGTTCGGTTCGGCGAGCAGGCTCACCCTGGCCCGCTACGCCAAGCACCGGGGGTTCGGGTTCAAGGACGCCGTGACGCCCCAGATCGCCAAGGGCCTGCTCACTGACAAGGCGGACGCGGTCCTGCCACTCAAGCTGGGGAACGACTTCGCCAGCCGGATGGTGCGCTACCTGCACGCCAAGGGCTTCTTCGTCGCGCGGCTGCCCGGCTTCCTCAACATCGTCTACGTGGAGGGGACCGACAAGTCCGGACGGCACAACGCCGACAAGGCGAATGTCTTCAACGACCGGCGCACGGTGTTCCACTTCAATGCCAAGGGGGTCCCTGTGCTGGACCTCAACGCACTGTGCACGACGGAACCGGGCCGGTTCTTCACGATCAACCCGGTGAACCCCGATGGCGCCGCGCGGATCGCCTTCGGCCAGTACAAGGCGTGGACGGTGGGCTTCCACCATCCCGAGCTGACCGCACCTCGCAAGCACGAAGCGCTCGTGCAGTCCGCGACCATCAAGGTGTTCCGCGACAAGAACAAGGACGGCATCCGACCGGGCGACAAGCAGTTCAACGCCGGCAGCGGTTCGGGCATCAACCAGCACTCGGGGCACAACCAGTCCCCGGCCGACATCGGCAAGATGAGCGCAGGCTGCCTGGTCGGCCAGAACGACGCCGAGCACAAGAAGTTCATGAAGATCGTCAAGACCGATCCGCGCTTCGCGGCCAACCACGGCTACCGGTTCATCACCACGGTCATCGCCGGCGACGACCTCGACAAAGTGGTGCCCTGACCTGAGGGCCGACCCGAGCTGTCGGTGTCGCCGTGGGACGCTGCCGGCATGCCTCGCTCGTCGACGACCAGCCAAGCCTTCACCACGCGACTGCTGACGGGGGAGACGTGGCCGGACTTCGCCGCGCTCGTCGAGGCCAACAACGGGGTGTGGGGCGGCTGCTGGTGCATGGGGTTCCACCCCGAGGGGTTCTCGGCGGGGTCCGCCGCGGGCAACCGGGCCGCCAAGGAGGAGCACGCTCGTGCCGGCACGGTGCACCAGGTCCTGGTCTACGACGGTGACACCTGTGTCGGCTGGTGTCAGTTCGGGTCGCCGGCCGAGCTCCCCAACATCAAGAACCGGAAGGTCTACGAGAAGGGGCTCGTCGCCGAGCCGGCCTGGCGGATCGGGTGCATCTTCACCGGCAGCAAGCACCGTGGCCAGGGGGTGGCCCGGGCCGCATTGGCTGGCGTGCTCGAGCAGATCCGGGCGGCCGGCGGCGGGGTCGTCGAGGCCTACCCGGAGCAGGTCGAGCTCCGGCCACCGCAGCGCGGTGCCTACTTCCACACGGGGCCGGAGACGTTGTTCGAGGAGCTCGGGTTCGAGCGCGACCGGCAGATTGCCAAGTGGCGCTGGGTCATGCGGCTGGAGGTGCGCCCAGGCTGAGGGGGCGACCGGTCAGGTGGTCGCCTCGTAGAGCGGTGCCAGGCTCCGGTCCGGGTCGAGGGTGGGCAGCAGGGCGTCGCAGATCTCACGCAGCTGCCCCACCTGCGCTGGGGTGAGCGGGTCGAAGACGTGCCGGCGCACCGCCTCGACGTGTCCGGGCGCGGCGGCGACGACGGCGTCCCAGCCGGCGGGGGTGAGCCGGGCGTTGGTGGCACGACCGTCCTGCGGGCAGGGGAACCGCTCCACCAGGGCGCGGTCCTCGAGCCGGCGCACGACGTGGGACAGGCGGGGGAGGGTGGCGTTGGTGCGGGCGGCGAGAGCGGTCATCCGCAAGGTGCGTTCCGGCGCTTCCGACAACATGGCGAGCACGTAGTAGTCGAAGTGCGTGAGCTGGGAGTCGCGCCGCAGCTGCGCGTCGAGGGCGCTGGGCAGCAGCTCCACCACGGCGATCAACCGCAGCCACGCGGCGCGCTCGTCCTCATCCAGCCATCTGGGGTGTCGCGGGTCCATATCCACAGTGTAGCCATCACTTGAAGGAACAACTAAATCGTGTATGGTGTTACTTGTAGCAACAACTAATGCAGGATTCCGAGCGCGACACCCGTCGCCAGAACCAAGGAGCACCACATGGCACACCTCTCCATCATCGGCACCGGCAACATGGGACAGGCCATCGCGGCCGTCGCCGGTCGCGGCGGACACACCGTCCAGCTCCTCGGCCAGTCCGACGCGGCCACGACGGTCACCGGCGACATCGTCGTGCTGGCCGTTCCCTACCCGGCAGTCAGCGCCGTCATCGCCGAGCGTGGCGAGAGCCTGGCCGGCAAGGTCGTCGTCGACATCACCAACCCGCTCAACTTCGAGACATTCGACTCCCTGACCGTCGCCGCAGACGGCTCGGCGACGGCCGAGATCGCGGCGGCCCTTCCGCAGTCACGGGTGCTCAAGGCGTTCAACACCAACTTCGCCGGCACCCTCGCCGCGGGCAAGGTCGGTGACCTCGACACCACCGTCCTCATCGCGGGCGACGACGTGGACGCGAAGCGCGACCTCGCCGGCGTGGTCACCTCCGGTGGCCTCGAGGCGATCGATGCCGGTTCGCTGGCGCGGGCCCGTGAGGTCGAGTCCATCGGTTTCCTGCAGATCACCCTCGCGGCGGGCGAGAAGGTGTCCTGGACGGGCGGCTTCGGCGTCGTCGCCGCCTGACCGCACTCCTGGGTATGCCGTGCCGCCCCGCATCAGGGGCGGCACGGCATACCTGCGTCTTGAGCCTCAGCCGGTGAGCACCACGAGCTGGTGGGTGGCCCGGGTCATCGAGACGTAGCGGTCCACGGCGCCCTCGACACCTCCACCGAAGGCGTCGGGCTCGACCAGGACCACGAGGTCGAACTCGAGACCCTTGCAGAGCTCCGGCGTGAGCGAGCGCACCCGGTCGCGGGCGACGAAGGACCGGTCGCCGATGACGCAGGCGGTGCCCTCGGGGTGGTCCACCACCCAGGCATCGAGCACCGACGGGAGGTCGGCCACCTGCCCGTGCACCACGGGGAGGCCGGTGCTGCGGATCGAGGTCGGCACGTTGGCGTCGGGCAGGGCAGCGCGGATCACCGGCTCCGCCTCGGCCATCACCTCCTCGGGAGTGCGGTAGTTCACCGTCAGTGACGCCAGCGTGTTGCGTTCGATGCCGACCCGCGCCAGCCGGTCCTGCCACGACTCGGCGAACCCGTGCCGCGCCTGCGCCCGGTCACCGACGACGGTGAAGCTGCGCGACGGGCAGCGGGCCAGGAGCATCTGCCACTGGGCATCGGTGAGCTCCTGCGCCTCGTCGACGATGACGTGCGCGAACGGCCCCGCGAGCAGGTCGCGGTCGTCGGACCGCAGGGCGTCCTCGTCGACCCAGCGGTCCTTGAGGTCCTGGCCCCTGAGCATCGACATGACCTTCATCTCGGAGTCGTCGGTGGCGATCAGGTGCTCGACCACCTGGGCCACCTGTTCGCGTTCGGCGGCAACGGCGGCGTCGTGCCGGCGGCGGCGCCGAGCTGCCTCGGGGTCGCCGAGCCGGTGCCGGGCCGCGTCGAGCAACGGCAGGTCGGCGGTGGTCCACGCATGCGGGTCCTCGCGCTGCAGGGCGCGCACGTCGTCGGGCTCCAGCCACGGGGCGCACATCCGCAGGAAGGCCGGCACGGACCAGAGGTCGCCGACGAGGTCGGTGGCCTCGATCATCGGCCAGCCCCGGTTGAGGACGTCCTGGAGCTCGCGGTCCTGCTGGAGCGCCCGGCGCAGCTGTTCAGCGGGGACCTCGTCGTCGTGCAGGTCGACCAGGATGGTGAGGAGCTCCTCCCAGATGTGCTCGCGGGCCTCGTTGTGTGGCGTGCCCGGATCGGGTGCGTCGAACGCCGCTGCCCAGTCGTCCGGGGTCAGCCGCACGTCGTCCCATGGCGTCGTGACGGTCATGCTCCTGGTCGGCGGATCCTCGTAGAAGCGGACCGCCGTGTCGATCGCCCGGACCATGTCCACCGTCGACTTGAGCCGCGCGACCCGCCGGTCGGGCTCCTCGCCGGCCGAGCTGCCTTCCGGCACCAGGTCGCCCACCGTGCAGGTCTGGACGCCCTCCTCACCCAGGCTGGGCAGCACGTCCGAGACGTAGGCGAGGTAGGGCTGGTGCGGACCGACGAAGAGGACGCCGCCCCGACGGTGGCCGAGGCGCGGGTCGGCGTGGATGAGGTAGGCGGCGCGGTGCAGGGCGACGACCGTCTTGCCGGTGCCAGGCCCGCCGTCGACGACGAGCGCACCGCGGGAACCGGCTCGGATGATCGCGTCCTGGTCGGCCTGGATGGTGCCCAGGACGTCACGCATCCGCGGCGACCGGGTGCTCCCCAGGCTCGCGATGAACGCCGACTGGTCGTCGAGGGCAGCGGCATGACCGGTGAAGCCCTCCTCGGTGAAGACCTCGTCCCAGTAGTCCGTGACCCGTCCGCGGGTCCAGCGGTACCGACGCCGCATCGTGAGCCCCGTCGGGTGCGCGTGGGTCGCCGCGAAGAAGGGCGCGGCAGCAGGGGAGCGCCAGTCGACGAGGAGCTGGCGGCCGGCCGGGTCAGTCAAACCGAGCCGCCCGACGTACACCGGCTCGGTGCCGTCAGCGGGGACCATGTGGCCGAGGCACAGGTCGAGCCCGAAGCGTCGCAGGGCGCGCAGCCGGGCGGTGAGCCGGTGCACCTCCAGGTCGCGTTCCAGCACCTCCTGGCCGGCTCTGGCCGGTGCCGTCCGCTGGGCGTCGAGGCGGGCCTCGAGCTCGGCGATGGTCTGCTCGAGAGCCGCTCCGATGGCGGCGAAGTGCTCGACGTCGTCCCCGATGAGGTCCGGGTCGGCCTTGGCGGCCAAGTGCTCCGGGAGGTCGAAGGCGCTCGCCCGGTCGAGCTGGTCTGCCGTTCCTGCAGTCGTGGCAGCACGCTGCATCGTGGTGTTCCCCCTGTCGTTCGATCCAGTCACGAACGACGAGTGTGCGGCACCACCGGGGCCTTGCCGCAAGGCCCCCAGTGCGCTATACGTTGGTAGTGGAGGGAATTCGTTCCCTCCACTTTCGTGCCCGAGTCGGGCCGCTGGCCCTGGCGGCGAGCCGAGCCGGCCTAGCGGCGAGCCGATCTTGCCTGGCGGCGAGCCGATCCCGCCTGGCGGCGAGCCGATCCCGCCTGGCGGAGCCGATCCCGCCTGGCGGAGCCGATCCCGCCTGGCGGAGCCGATCCGGCCTAGCGGCGAGCCGAGCCGGCCCAGACCGGCGCAACGTCCTTGCGGTAGCCCCGACCGAAGATGCCTCCGATGATGGCCAGGACCGGGCCGGGCACCTCCGACGTGACGGCGGCCCGCTCTGCTGGTGACGCGCCATCGAGCACCCACGCGAAGAAGCGGCCGCCACGCGCCATACCGGTCTTGCCGAAGGCACGGCCCATCGCCTTGATCTCCGGGGTGTCGCGCTTGGCCTGGTAGACGGGCTCGAGCTCGGCCTCCTCGTGGTCGAGGTGCTGGACCGTCACCGTGCGGAGCTGCTCGAAGCACGACCTGGCGGTGGCAGCCTGCTCGGCGGACGGGTCGCCGGACAACGCGGACATGGCCGCGCGGGTCTCGCTGAGCGCCGCGGCCATGGTGTCGTGCTCGGCGTCCATGGCCTCGAGCAGCTGAGCGCTCACCCCCACGGACAAAAGGGCCGGCCAGGCGATCTCGTGCTCCCCCTCGTGGTGGTGGGTCAGCTGGTCGTCGAAGTTGGCCCACGCCGTCGTGAGCTGCCGGGCGCGGGCGCGGTCCCCGGCGGGGGAGACCGCCAGCGCCTCGATGAACCGGTCGAGGTCCCGTCGGAACGCGCCGTGGATGGCCTTGTTCATGCTCATCTCGCCCATCCGCGAACTGTAGGACCGTGGCGCCCCGAGGGGAACCGGCATTTCCCGAAGGACCTCGGCCCCTGGACCGACCACAAACCGGACGAGAACGGCTGGCGCCGGTCAGCCCTTGAGCTTGCGCCACCCGCCCGCGCGGTTGTCGGCGATGAGGTGGCGCAGGAACTCCAGCAGGGCGGGCTCGTCGACCGGGTCGCCCTCCCAGAACGCGATCGTGCGCGCCGTCGTGTTGTCGTGGCCGGCGTTCACCAGCCCGTGCGGGTCGGGCACGATCCCGCCGTCGTAGACGAACAGGTTGACGTGGTCCTTCGTGGCCAGCAGCGCGCAGACGTTGCCGTGGAGCACGAAGTACGGCTGCACCCGCCGCTTCACCACCTCCTGCACCTCGGGGTCTGCGGCGTGCACCAGGTCACGCAACCGCTGGCAGAGCGTGCGCTGCCACTCGGGCAGCGCGGCGAGGTAGGCGTCGACCCCCGGGTCGCGTTCGTAGGTGTGCATGCGAGGTTGACCCGCCTGCTGGTCAGGACTCATCGGCCCAACGACCCCGTCGGTGCCGTCGGTGCCGGCTCAGCGGCGCCGCGCGCCAGGGGCGGCGACCGCCGGAGCGGCGGGAGTCGCGGCGAGCGGGAAGAGAACGGTGAACGTCGAGCCCCTGCCGAGCTCGGACTCCACCTCGATCGTGCCGTCATGGCCCTCGACGATCGCCTGGACGATCGACAGGCCGAGCCCGGTGCCCTGCACGGCGCGCTCGGTGGCATCGGTGGCACGGAAGAAGCGGCGGAACACCTGGGCCTGGTCGTCCGCGGAGATGCCGTAGCCACTGTCGCTGACGACCACCCGGGCTCGCTCGATCTTGTCGGGCCCGCGGACCGTGTCGAGGCTCAGGGTGACGATCCCGCCGTCAGGGGTGAACTTCACGGCGTTGGACAGCAGGTTGAGGACGACCCGCTCGATGGCGGTGTCGTCGCCGTCGACCGTGACCGGCCGGACCGCCACCTCCCGACGCAGGTGCAGCTCGCGACGCTGCGTGAGTGGGCCGGTGGCCTCCCACGCATGGTCGACGATGGCCGCCAGGTCGACCGGACGCCGGGCCAGGTTGAGCTGGCCGGACTCGATCCTGGAGTTGAGGAGCAGGTCCTCGATGAGGCCGAGCAGGCGCCGCCCGTTGCGGTCGATCCGGCCCACCAGGTCGAGCTGCTTGTCGGTCATCGGCCCGACCGCGCCGTCCTCGAGCATCTCGGTGTAGCCCAGGACGCTGGCCAGTGGCGTCCGGAGCTCGTGGCTGATCGACGACACGAAGTCTGTCTTGGTCTGGTCGAGGGCGGTCAGCTCCTCGACGGCGCGGCGCTCACGCACCAGCGCGGTCTCGACGGCCTCGGACGCGACCCGGCGCTCGGTGACGTCCTCGGCAACCCCGATGTATCCGGTGATGGTGCCGTCCTGGTCGACGATCGGGCTGATCGTGAGGTCGACGACGAGCCGTTTGCCCTCGCGGGTCACCCAGGTCCAGTCGCGTGTCTCACTGCGCCCGGCCTCGGTGAGCAGGTGGACCAGGACCTCCGGCCCCGCCGGGACGCCGACCTCGGTCGCCCGCATGGCGATCTCGGCCGGCTCGTGCAGCCGCACCCAGTTGAGCGTGCCGATGACCTCCTCCGGCGTGTAGCTCAGCAGGTTGGTGGCCCCGCGGTTGAACAGCGTGATCGTCCCGTCCGCATCGGTGCCGATGATCGCGGTCGCGGCCGCGGAGTTGAGCACCGTCTGCGTGAAGGCCGCCTCGCTGGCCAGGTCGGCCACCGCATCCCGGCGTTGCGTCGAGGCGACGGCGAGCGCCAGCCCGGTGATCGCGGCCGTCACGAGGAAGGCCTGGGTGAGCGCCCCGACCGTCTCGGGAGCGATGTCCCGGGTGCGACCCGCGATGGCGAACGGGCCGTAGCCCTCACTCGTCAGCACCACGACGATCACCCCGAGCACGGCCAGCTGGGTGGCCAGCGCCCGCAGGTCGAGCCGCATCGCCCCCCAGACCAGGATGGGCAGCGGGAGGAACGCGAGCGGCAGCCCGCTCGTCGAAGCGAACACCCAGAGCGTGACACCCAGCACGGTCAGCCCCTGGAGCAGGTCCTCGAGCCGCCAGGGCTGGGTCGCCTTCGTCGACACCGCCACACCGAGCGGCGCGAGCGTCAGCACCGCAGCCGCGTGCGACGCCGTGACCGTGTATGCCGTGGGGAAGAAGGTGCGGTGCAGCACCAGGTCGACGGTGAGGCCGGCCAGCAGGCCGAAGAGCAGCGCCCCGGCAAGGGTGGCGACCAGAAGCCGGCCCAGGTCGTCGAGCGAAGCCAGCCGAGGCTTGCTCCTGCCCCTGGTGAGCAGGGCCCACACGAGGGCGGCCTCGGAGGCGTTCGCGACACCGAAGCAGAGGGCAGCCAGCGGCGGCCGTCCTCCGTAGAAGTTGGCCAGCCCGCTCGAGACGACGACGCCCACCACGACGATTGCGGCGCGGCGGACATCCGGTCCGGTCGCGAGCAGGAACGCCACGCACAACCCGGCCGCTGGCCACCAGACGGCCACCGACGACCCCGGTGGTGCGAACCGGACTGCTGTCACGCCGAGCACGAAGACCCCCACGAGCACGAGCCCCGCCGCGACGTCCCAGCGGCGCAGCGCCGCGAGAGTCGAGCTCACCGGGCTCCGCCGATCCGGCGCCCACCCGAGCACCGCGATACGCACGGCGCGGCTGTGTGGTCGACCGGGCAGGTGGGCATGGCTCATTCTTGCGCAGCCACGGTGCCGAGGTGGGGGAGATCGGGCGTGGCGCCCGACACGAGCCTGGTGGCGGCGCTGAAGAGGCGTCACGCCGCGCGATACATTTCGGCGCTGGGCTAGTCTCCGAACAGTGGAAGGGAGCCGCCCGTGCCCGTGCAGTCCAGCACCACCCCGCAGGTCCGCTTCACGCTCAACGGTGCGGCCACCGAGGTCGAGGTCGACGCGGGGGTCAGCCTGCTCGACCTGCTCCGGGAGCGCCTCGACCTGACGGGCACCAAGAAGGGCTGCAACCAAGGAGCCTGCGGCGTCTGCACGGTGCTCGTGGACGACCGTCGGGTGCTCGGGTGCCTCACCCTCGTGGCCCAGCTCGACGGTCGGGAGGTCACGACCATCGAAGGGGTGGGCACCCCGGACTCGCCACACGAGCTGCAACGCGAGTTCATCCGGACCGACGGGTTCCAGTGCGGCTACTGCACGTCCGGCCAGATCTGCTCGGCGCTGGGCATGCTGCGTGAGCTCGACGCCGGAGTTCCGAGCGCGGTTTCGGAACACGTTGCGGCGCAATCCGATCCGAGCGAGCTCGAGCTGCGTGAGCGAATGAGCGGCAACCTCTGTCGCTGTGGCGCCTACAACGGCATCGTCGACGCCATCACGGCCTACGCGAGCAACGGCGCCGACACCGCTGGTGGTCACCGGTGAAGCCGGTCGCGTATGCCGTGCCCGGCACCGTCGACGAGGCCTTGGCGGCGATCGCCGACCTCCCCGGGGCGAAGTTCCTCGGTGGTGGGACCAACCTGGTCGACCTGATGCGCGAGGGCGTCGAGACGCCCGACGTGCTGGTCGACGTGACGAGGCTGCCCCTGGGCGGGATCGGCGACACCCCTGACGGTGGGCTGCGGATCGGCGCGGGAGTGCGCAACACCGACCTGGCGGCCCACCCGGCGGTCCGGGAGCGTTATCCCGTGGTGGCCCAGGCGGTCGTCATGGGAGCGTCGGGTCAGATCCGCAACATGGCCACCGTCGGGGGCAACCTGCTCCAGCGCACCCGCTGCCTCTACTTTTACGACGGGGCCGCGGCCTGCAACAAGCGGGAGCCGGGCAGCGGTTGCGACGCCGCGGCCGGGCACAACCGGATGGGCGCCATCCTCGGAGCGAGCGAGCACTGCGTCGCGGTCCACCCCTCTGACCTCGCGGTGGCACTGGTCCTGCTCGACGCGCAGGTCGAGGTGGCGAGCCGGAACGGCAGCCGCACCATACCCATCGGTGACTTGCACCGGCTGCCCGGTGAGACGCCTGACGTCGACACCACGCTGGCTCCGGACGAGCTCATCACGGCCGTGACCCTGCCGGCCGACCCTCTCGCGGAGCGGTCGCGCTACCGCAAGGTGCGTGACCGCGCGTCCTACGCCTTCGCCCTCGTGTCGGTGGCCGCGGCCCTCGAGGTCGCCGACGGCTCGGTCGGTCGGGTGCGGGTCGCTCTCGGGGGCGTCGCCCACCGACCGTGGCGCGCGACCGTCCTCGAACAGGAGCTGACCGGGAGACCGGCCACGGACGAGGAGTTCGAGCAAGCCGCACGCGCCGAGCTGGCCCAGGCGGTGGCCGGCGCGGACACCGAGTTCAAGATCGGGCTGGCCGTGCGCACGATCACCGCGACGCTGCGACGGCTGCGTGACAAGGGAGGTGCGGCATGACGCTCGCCCCGGAGCGCACGGGTGCTGCGGGTGCAGCGGTCGAGACACCGACCGGCGCTCCAGGCCCCGCCATCGGGCGGTCCGTCGACAGAGTCGACGGACTCGCGAAAACCACTGGCACGGCACGGTTCTCGGCCGAGTACCCGATTCCGGGAATCACCCACGCCGTGCTCGTGCACGCCCCCATCGCCCGTGGCCGGATCCGCTCCATCGACACTGCGCAGGCTGAGGCGCACCCCGGTGTCGTCCTCGTGCTGACCCACCGGAACGCCCCGAAGCTCACGCCGCCGCCGACCCGGATGAACCCGATGGACCTGTCGACGATGGCGGCCGGCAGCACCATCGCCTTCCTCAACACCGACGAGGTGCACGTCGACGGCCAGCCGGTGGCGGCGGTGGTGGCCGAGTCGCTGGAAGCCGCGCAGTACGCCGCATCGCTGGTGAGGGTCGACTACGACACCATCGTCCCGACCAGCGACTTCGACGCCGAGCTCGGCAACGCCACCCCGGTCCGTTCGATGCCCGTCATGCCGCCGACCGGAGGCAAGCGCGGCGACGCGCGGGCCGCCTACGCGAGGTCGGCGGTGACGGTGGACCTGTCCTTCAGCACCCCGCAGCACAACCACAATGCCCTGGAGCCACACGCCACCACGGCCGAGTGGGACGGCGACAAGCTCACCGTCTACGAGGGCTGCCAGAACATCGACTGGACCCAGAAGTTCCTCGCCAAGCGGTTCGGGATCCCGGCCGGCGACGTCCACGTGGTCGCGAAGTTCGTCGGGGGAGGCTTCGGTGGCAAGTCGAAGGTCTGGGCGGCGACCCTCATCGCCTGCATGGCCGCGAAACTCGCGCAGCGGCCGGTGCGGCTGGCGCTCACCCGTGAGGGCGTCTACCGCACCGTCGGTGGCCGCACGCCGACCCGGCAGCGCGTCGCGATCGGCGCCTCCACGTCGGGGCACCTCGAGGCGTTGATCCACGAGGTCACGTCGCGCAAGGGTCGGGTGGGTGGTCAGGCCGACCAGATCGTCGCGTGCAGCCTCGACCTCTACGACGCGGCCGCGATCCTCGCCGAGCAGCGGATCGTCGAGCTCGACCTGATGCCCAACACCGCGATGCGCGCACCGGGCGAGGCGCAGGGCAGCTTTGCCGTCGAGTCGGCGGTCGACGAGCTGGCCGTCGTGCTGGGGCTCGACCCGGTCGACCTGCGGCTGCGCAACCAGCCGGGCGAGCGCAGCCCCGTGCACGGCACCCGCTACTCGCACCGCCGGCTCGCCCAGACCCTGGAACGGGGACGCGACCTCTTCGGCTGGGACGATCGGCCGGCCACCGGCACCCGCGACGGCAAGGACCTGGTGGGCTGGGGTGTCGCCGCCGCGATCCACCCGTCGTGGGAGTTCGTGGCCAACGTGCAGCTCACCGTCGACCCGAGCGGCGGGGCCACCCTCGCGTGTGCCTTCCACGAGATGGGCATGGGCACCGCGACCGTGGTGGGCCAGCTGGTCGCCGACTGCCTCGGGGTGCCGCTCGAGCGGGTGACCGCGATCTACGGCGACTCCGAGCTGCCGCTCGGACCGGGTGCCGGCGGGTCAGGTCAGACCGCCAGCCTCGCCGCGTCGATCGAGCGCGCCTGCCGCGCGATGCGCAAGCGCCTCGACAAGCTGGCCGAGGGGCTGGGTATGCCGGATGGTTCCGACCCCGCGGACGTGCTCACCCGCGCCGGCCAGGGCCCGCTGACGGTCGAGGTGGGGGCCGACGCCGGGCCGAGGGCGACCTGGGGCCAGGTGCGCTTCCTGTCGAAGATGGTGATGGACAGCCGGCGGTGGATGAAGGCCGCGACCGGCGCGCACTTCTGCGAGGTGCGGGTCGACGCCGACACCGGTGAGCTGCGGGTGACCCGGTGGACGAGCGTGTTCGACGTCGGCCGGGTGGTCAACCCGAAGACCACGCACAGCCAGCTGCGTGGCGGGATCGTGATGGGCCTCGGGCTGGCGATGGGGGAGGAGACCCTCATCGACACCAGGACGGCCCGGATCATGAACCCGAGCCTGGCCGAGTACCACGTCCCGGTGCACGCCGATGTGCCGCACCTCGACGTGCACACGCTGGACGACCCCGACCCGACGATGCCGCTAGGCGTCCTCGGAGCGGGTGAGGTGGGCATCGTCGGCGTCGGAGCCGCCATCGCCAACGCGGTGCGGCACGCGACTGGTCGCCGGGTCACCGACCTGCCGATCACGCTCGACCGCATCATCAGCTGAGGCTCCCCGGCACTTCTGGCCACTCAGACGGCACTGCGTGCTCGGATCGGGGAGCGCACCCCGCACCGGTGGCCAGAAGTCGTGAAAAGTGGCTTGACCTTGACGCAGCGTCAGGGTTGCACCCTTGCGGCATGACATCGAAACCAGCCATCCACGTCGTCGGGCTCACCAAGTCCTACGCCGACCACCAGGTGCTCAAGGGCGTCGACCTGACCGTCCCCGCGGGCTCGGTCTACGCGCTGCTCGGCTCGAACGGAGCCGGCAAGACCACCGCCGTGCGGATCCTCGCCACGCTGCTGAAGGCCGACGGTGGCACTGCCGCGGTCGACGGCCACGACGTCGCCACCGAGCCGGACGCGGTCCGTCGTTCGATCAGCCTCACCGGCCAGTTCGCGGCCGTCGACGAGGTGCTGACGGGGCGCGAGAACCTCGTGCTCGTCGCCGAGCTCCGACGGGTGCCCGACCCGGGCGCCCTGGCTGACGAGCTGCTGGCCCGGTTCGACCTCACCGAGGCCGCCGGGCGCCGAGCGGCGACCTACTCCGGCGGCATGCGCCGTCGCCTCGACATCGCGATGAGCCTGGTCGGCGACGCGTCGGTCCTCTTCCTGGACGAGCCAACCACCGGCCTCGACCCGCAGTCCCGGATCGAGGTCTGGGACACCGTCCGGCAGCTGGCCGGCCGCGGCACCACGGTGCTGCTGACGACGCAGTACCTCGACGAGGCCGAGCAGCTGGCCGACCGGATCGCGGTGCTGCACGAGGGACGGATCATCGCCGACGGCACTCTCGCCGAGCTCAAGCAGCTGCTCCCACCGGCCGAGGTCGAGTACGTCGTGAAGCAACCCTCCCTGGAGGACGTCTTCCTCGCCATCGTCGGGAAGACCTCGTCCGACAGCCCGAACCCGACTCTCGCCACGAAGGACGCCTGATGACCACCGCCCTGCTCCACGACACGACGGTCCTGCTCAAGCGGTCGCTGCGCCACATCCTGCGCAGTCCCGACACGATCATCACCACGGCGGTCACGCCCATCGCCATGCTGCTGCTCTTCGTCTACGTCTTCGGCAGCGCGATCGACGTGGGGAGTGACAACTACGTCAACTACCTGCTCCCGGGCATCCTGCTGATCACGGTCGCGTCCGGGATCGCCTACACGGCGTTCCGGCTCTTCACCGACGTCTCGGGCGGCCTCTTCGAGCGGTTCCAGTCGATGCCGATCAGTCGCTCAGCCGTGCTGTGGAGCCATGTCCTCACGTCGGTGGTGGCCAACCTGACCTCGCTCGTCCTCGTCGTCGGCGTCGCGTTGGTGATGGGATTCCGTTCCGGTGCAGGCGTGCTCGCCTGGCTGGCGGTGCTCGGCATCATGGTGCTCTTCACGCTGGCGCTGACCTGGCTCGCCGTGATCCCCGGGCTGACCGCCAAGTCGGTGGACGGCGTGAGCGGCTTCTCCTACCCGCTGATCTTCCTGCCGTTCATCAGCTCGGCGTTCGTCCCGACGCAGGGCATGCCCGGCCCGGTGCGGTGGTTCGCCGAGCACCAGCCGGTCACCTCGATCGTCAACACCATCCGCGACCTCTACGCCGAGCAGCCGCTGGGCAACGAGGGGTGGGTAGCGGTCGGCTGGTGCCTGGCCCTGTTGGTCGTCGCCTACGGCCTGGCGATGCGCACCTATCGGGCCAAGGTTGCCTGAGGACACGACGGTGACCCGCGAGGATGGGGCCATGCTGACGATCAGCCAGATGGCCGCGTATGCCGGGGTGACGGTGCGGGCGGTGCGGCACTACCACGCCAAGGGCCTGCTCCCGGAGCCCGAGCGGGACCACTCGGGCTACCGCCGCTACGACGCGGCCGCGGTGGTCGAGCTGGTCAAGATCCGCACGCTCGCGGACGCCGGGGTGCCGTTGGCCCGGGTGCAGGAGCTGCTGCGCGCCGATGACGACGACTTCGCGGCGGCGGTCGACGACATCGACCGCCGCCTGCGGGCCGAGATCCGGGAGCGGCAGCGACACCGGGAACGGATCGCCCAGCTGGCAGCAGGCGAGAGTCTGGCCCTGCCACCCGAGGCGGTGGCCTACCTCGAGCGACTGCGGAGCCTCGGAGTGGCGGAGCAGATGGTGCAGGCCGAGCGCGACGCCTGGATCCTCGTGGCCGCGCAGATCCCCGAGCGGATGGCGTTCTACATGGAGACCAAGGAGCGGCAGCTGGACGACCCCAACGTCCGCGACCTCTACCGAGACCTCTACGAGATCACCCAGTGGCCGGCTGACGACCCGCGCCTGGACGCCGCGGCCGACCGGCTGGCCGACCAGTTCGCCCAGGTGCCCGATGAGGCGTGGGACGAGGAGAAGCTGCCGCAGGACCTCTCGGACCTGCTCGACGGTGTCTTCATCTCCTCGGTCCCGGGCGCTCGTCGGATGCTGGCCCGTCTGGAGCAGCGTGGCTGGACCGGCTGGACCAACATCGAGCGGCTGCCCTCGCCGGACTGAGGTTTCCGGGTCCACCCGGCGCCTTCGTACCCTTGCGGTTACGTAACCAACTGGGTACAGTCGAGGCCATGGACGCAGTGCTGCAGGCGTTGGCCGACCCGAGTCGGCGCACCGTGCTGGCCATCCTCCGGGACCGCCCAGCCACGGCGGGGGAGCTCGCTGATGCGCTCCCCATCGCCCGGCCCGGTGTCTCGCGGCACCTGCGGGTGCTGCGGGAGGCCGGTCTGGTCACCGCACGGCAAGAGGCGCAGCGCAGGATCTACACCCTGCGGCCGGAGGCCCTCGTCGAGGTGGACGAGTGGCTTGGTGACTACCGCCGGCTCTGGCAGAACAGGCTGGACGCACTGCACACGGAGATCGCACGTGGAAAGCGAGGCAGGACGTGAACATCACGGGAACCATGCGGGCACTGGACGAGACCAGGGGGGCGGTGCGGGTCGAGGACCTCTACGACACCGACATCCAGGACCTCTGGGAGGCGTGCACGACACCGGAGCGGCTGGCCCGCTGGATGGCCACCGTCACCGGCGAGCCAGTGCTCGGTGGCACGGTGCACGCCACCTTCACCAGCACCTGGTCGGGGCCGGTGCGGATTGACGCCTGCGAGGCGCCGCACCACCTGCTCGTCACGTCCGAGCCTGGCGGGGAGGACGAGACGCAGACCGAGCTCTGGCTCACCGCGGAGGGCGGCCGCACCAGGTTGGTGGTCGAGGAGCGGGGGCTCCCGGTCGACGCGATGCACTTCTACGGGGCCGGCTGGCAGGTGCACCTCGAGGACCTCGCGGCGTCCTTGACCAGCGACAACCCGGTGCACGCGGACGGGTGGTCCGCCGAGGAGCCCGCGCCGAGGTGGAAGCAGCGCTGGCAGGCGCTGACCCCGGACTACCAGGAGCGGTCCGTCAGCTGAGGGTGTGCCGCGTGGCTGAGCCACGCGGCACACCCCGCCCCAGGCGGGGGGCCGGCGCGCTCAGGCGGGGGCCGGCGCGCTCAGGCGGGGGCCCGCGCGCTCAGGCGGGGGCTTGCGCGTCAGGGTCAGGTGGGTGACCCCGCTCGGGGTGGACACCGCCTCGATGTCGTAGGCGTCCTCGAGGGCCTCGAGCCCGTCCCAGACCCGCACCCCGCGGCCGAGGACGATCGGCACCTGCACGAGGTGCAAGAGGTCGACCAGTCCCGCGGCGACGAAGTCACGGACCACCGTGGCGCCGCCGCCGATCCGGACGTCCTTGCCCTCGGCTGCGCGCTGGGCGATCTCGAGGGCGTCGGCGGGTGCCGCGTCGAGGAAGTGGAACGTGGTGCCGCCCTCCATCTCGATCGAGGAGCGCGGCCGGTGGGTGAGCACGAAGGTCGGGCTGTGGAACGGCGGGTTGGGACCCCACCATCCCTGCCAGTCGGGGTCGTCCTGCCAACCGGGCGGCCCGAACTTGTTGGCCCCCATGATCTCGGCACCGATGCCCGGCCCGTGCCGTTCGGCGATCGCGTTGTCGACTCCGAGCGACCCGGTCTCGGCATCCCAGAAGCGGGTCGCGAACATCCAGGTGTGCAGCCGCTCGCCGGCGTGGCCGAACGGTGCCTCGAGGGACTGCGGCTCGCCGGTGGCGAAGCCGTCGAGCGAGATCGACAGGTTGTGGACGCGGGTCAGTGACATGGGAGCTCCTCAGGTGGTGGCGTGGTGGTCGACACAGGGGCCGGCGGTCGGCCGCGCCTCGAGCCGAGCGGGTGGGGTGGGTTGGCCGGATACACCGTCGGGCGCGGCTCGCAGGCGCTGTGCGACGGCGTCGTCATCCATGCAGGGTCGGACGGTAGATGAGCTCCTGGATGTCGCGGTCCAGCGTTCGCTGCTCGACCAGCTCGAGGTCGAAGTCCTCGGCGCCTGCGAAGACCGGGTCGACCCCGTTGCGACCGGTCACGACCGGGAAGAGCGTCACCTGGACGAAGTCGACCAGGCCGGCGGCCATCAGCGCACGGTTCATCGCGAGGCTGCCGTGTGAGCGCAACGGCACGGCGGACTCCGCCTTGAGACGCGCCACCACGTCGAGCGCGTCCTCGCGGGCGATCGTCACGTCCGGCCAGTCGAGGGGACCGTCGAGGGTCGAGGACACGACGGTGGCCGGTGTGTTGACCATCGCGGTCACCCATGGGTCGCGGACGTCGGAGTCCTCGGTGCTGCCGGCGAGCATCTCGATGAACGCCGTGAAGGTGGTGGCCCCGAAGACCATGTGCAGGTCCTGGTCGTAGGTCTCCAGCCGGCGGGCCAGGAGCTCGGGGCCCTGCTTGCCCCAGTAGCCGGTCCAGTCGCCGGTTGCGGCACCGAAGCCGTCGAGGCTGCTGAAGACGTCGAAGGTGTAGGTGGCGGTCATGGCTCTCCCGGTCGGAGGTGGGTGGTGGGTCACCGGTGCAGACCGGCGACCGCGGCCGAACTCATCGTGGCCCATCCCGCCGACAGCCGCCCTGGCGGCGCGAACCGGCAGGCCTTCGTCCGCTTCCCGTGCGAGGCTGCCGGCATGACGTCGACAGGGCCCGAGCTCTCGGTCTCCTGGGCGCAGGCACTCGCCTGGCGCCTGCAGCGACAGCTCCTCGACCCGGTGGGGTCGGAGTCTGTCGCCGGGGTGGTGCGACGGCTGGGGGCCGTGCCGTCGATGGACGAGTGGCTGGCCGAGGTGGCGGTGCGCACGCGACGCACCACATCCCGCTCCGGGGAGCTGGCCCGGGCACTGGCGACGGGAACGGTGGTGAAGGTCTTCGCGTTCCGCGGCGCGGTGCACTACCTGGCGCCTGAGGATGCCGGGGTCTACCTCTCCCTGCGCTGTGCAGGTCGGCAGTGGGAGCTGCCCAGCTGGGTCGACCACTACCGTCTGCGACCGGAGGACTGGCCCGCCTTCCGGGCGGCGGTGCGCGCGGCGCTGGACGGTGGTCCGCTGACCCTCCCGGAGCTCGGCGCGGCGCTGACGAGGCACCCGGCATACCGCCACCTGGAGGCTGTCTTCGACGACGGTGCCGGCACGCTGATCAAGCCGCTCACCTGGCAGGGCGACATGGGGTTCGGGCCTCCTCGCGACGGCAGGGCGACCTTCCAGCGGCTGGACGCCAACCCGCGCTGGAAGGGTCTCCCGGACCTCGACGTCGCGGGCCCGGAGGCGATCAGGGCCTACCTGCGCACCTACGGGCCGGCGACACCGGAGCACGTGCACTACTGGCTGGGGTCGGGACTGAGCGCAGGGCGCAAGCGGCTGGACCGGTGGTGGGGAGAGCTGGGTGACCAGCTCGTGCCGGTGGACGTGGATGGCACGACGGCGTATGCGGTGCGGGCTGACGTCGACGCGCTGGTGGCCGCTGAGCCCAGCGACGCCGTGCGGTTCCTGCCGGGGCACGACCAGTGGGTGCTCGGTCCGGGCACCAAGGACCCTCACGTGACACCGCCCGCACGCCGGGAGGCGATGACCCGCAAGGCCAACCCGGTCATCCGCGGCGGGGTGGTGAGCGGCACCTGGCAGCGCAGGGGCGACGAGCTCACCGTCACCTGGCTCGCGGGTGGCAGGCGGCCGATCGCGGCGATCGAGGCAGAGGCCCAGCGGCTGGCACCGGTCCTGGGTGACCTCCGGCTGAAGGTGACCTCCTAGTCGCCCGCTGCGGGCTCCGGGGGACGGTAGAGCTCCTCGACCGCGCTGCCGATGTCATCCCCGCCGGGGGCGTCCACCGGCTCGACGTAGAGCCGGCCCTGGGCGATCAGCCCGTCCCGGACGGTGACGATGAGGACGCCGCGCATCGCGAACGGTGTGCCGTCCGTATGGCGTCCGCTCCAGTCGACCTCGCCCCACTCGGTGGTGCCGCCCTCGGCCTCGTCACTCGCCGACGCGACGAGGTCCGCGTGGAAGTCGCGCACGCCCTCGAAGACCGCGGTCCAGTTGGCCAGCACCTGCTCGCGTCCCTGGAACGCGCGTCCGGGATGCGCGGGTTGGGAGCTGTCGTAACCGACCGCGAAGAGCTCCGCGAAAGCCGCGGCGTCGTGGGCGTTCTGAGCCGCCGTGATGCGTTCCATCATCCCGTCCACGCGACCTCGCCCCTCACAGCCACCGCCGGACGCGCGCCCGGTAGGCGTCGTACTCAGAGCCGAACTTGATTGCCAGGTAACGCTCTTCGGGCCGGACAGCTCCCCACCAGAGCGCGGCCACGCCCACCGGCACGAGCGCCAGCGCCCAGAACGAGTCGGCCAGCAACGCCCACCCGAGGTCGAGGACGACCAGCCCGACGTAGAGGGGGTTGCGGCTGAGCCGGAACGGCCCGGACTGAAGCACCACCGTCGACGCTCCGCCCGGCAGGACCGCCGTGTTGCGCGTCGCCATGTAGGTGAGCGTCCAGCCGTTCCAGAGGACGAAGGCCACCACCATCGCCCAGCCGATCCACCGGGTCGCGGGAGTCGCGATCGAGACCGGGTCGCCCGCTGCCGCGCTGACCAGCAGCCCGACCGCCAGCGGCACCCCCAGCGCGACGGGGGGCCAGATCCGGAAGGACGGCGCATCCACGACAGCCATCGTCGTCCGACCACGCCGCGCCCGGCAAGGGGGCGAGGGAGCTGCGGCCGGTCAGGGGCGGTCGATCTCGGCGAAGACCGGACGACCCAACGAGGGATCGGTCAGGAGCCGGCTGAAGTCGGTGGTGTTGCGCGAGATCGAGATGAGCAACCGGCCGTCGGCCAGGGCGATGCCGGGATGCGCCAGCGGTGCGTACTTGAGCTGCCCGGACGGGTCCTGGAAGTCGGCGCGGGTGCCTCGCTGGGCGGACCACGGACCGGTGGGGGAGTCGGACGACCACGCGTAGACGGTGTTGCCGAGGTCGCCGTCGCGCTTGGACACGATGACGAAGTGGCCGTCGAGGACGTCCACCGACAAGGTCTGCGAGACGCCCCCTCGGGCCGGCAGGATGACCGCCGCACGGGACTGCTCGCCGACCCACGCGGACCCGTCCCAGAACTGCCACGTCGCGCGGTCCCGCGCGTCCGCGATCGGTGCACGGGCGGCATACAGGGCTCGCCCGAAGGAGTCCTTGCTGGGCAGGCGGGTGCCGTAGACGTAGAGCCACCCGGCGCGGACCGTCATCGCTGAACCCCAGTTGACCTGGTCCGGCGCGGTGCTGTCGGGAGTGATGTCGAGCTGTTGTCGCAGTGTGGGCGCGGCGCCGGGCGCCACGTCGAAGATCGTGGCGCTGCTGCCCAGGTAGGTGAAGTCGAGCCCGTCCCCGGCACCGCGCCGGATGCGGGCCGAGATCACGACGAGCACGTCGCCCTCGGGCCGGGCCACCGAGACCACCGACATGGGCCAGTGCACCACGCCATCGGCGCGGTCCGGGATCACCGGTCCCTGGCCGGCCACCTCGACCTGAGAGGTGCAGAGGCCGCTCGTCACCAGCATCGAGTTCGCGACGATCCGTGGCGTGACGCCGTCGTCACGCACGGTGTCGCCGAACACCCACACGATCCGGTCGTCGGGCAGCCGCGCGCTGGCTCCGATGTCGCCCGCCTGCCACAGCGGCAGGTCGAGGCCGGCGACGATCGTGTTGAGCTGGGCGACGGTGACCACCGGCTGACGCCCGGTCGGCGTGGCCCGGGGGCAGGCGGGTGTCAGACGGGGGCGTGCCGAGCCGGCCGACGCGCCCGCGGGACCACTGGACGGGGCTGTCGAGCACCCCACCAGCACGGCACCGAGAACGGCTGCCAGGACTGCGACGCCGAGCCGGAGGGGGGTCGGGCGGCGCATGGTGACAATCCTAGGGACGCGACACGCGGACCCCACATGTGGTGCCACGAATTCGTGGCACCACCCGCATATGGTGTCTCTTGCTGGTCCGGAGTCCGCGTAATCGGACTCCGGGGCAAGAGGGAACCCGGTGCGAATCCGGGACTGCCCCGCAGCGGTAAGCGGAAACGACCGCCGTCACCAAGCACTGCTCGCACCACGCGGGTGGGAAGCGACGGCCAGTAGGAACCGTGGCGTCGACCGAGTGATCGGCCGGCGGCGCGCAGGTCCGCGAGTCCGAAGACCTGCCAGCGACCGCACACGCCGTGTGCGGGCAGTCGTGGCCTCGAGGGCGGGTCACACGACAGACGCAGTCGACCGCACCCGTTCTCCGGGGCGGTGGGTGTGTCGTCGTCCCCTCCTCGACCCGCGGCACCGAATCGCTCGCGAGGAGAGAGCAGTGACCGACACGACCATCGACGTGGTCCCCGTCCCGACCCAGCCCGTCGAACCCACCGCACCACCCACCGCACCACCCACCGCACCACCCGCCGCGCCGTCCGCCGGCGTCGAAGCACCGGCCCGGCGCAGCACCATGGCCGTGCGCAAGCGCAACGGCGACAGCGAGCCCGTCGACGTGATGAAGATCGTCCGGGCCGTCGAGCGCTGGTGCGACGACCTCGCCGAGGTCGACCCGATGGCGATCGCCACCCGCACCATCAGTGGGCTCTACGACGGGGCGACGACCGCCGAGCTGGACCGGCTGTCGATCCAGACCGCCGCAGAGATGACCGCGTCCGAGCCCGAGTACTCCCGGCTCGCGGCCCGGTTGCTGTCGAACTACATCGACAAGGAGGTGCGGGGCCAGCAGATCGCGTCGTTCAGCCAGGCCGTCCGGCTCGCCCACCTCGAGGGACTGGTCGGTGACGAGACCGCGGCGTTCGTCGAGGCGAACGCCCGCAAGCTCGACCACGCCGTCGACGTCAGCAACGACCGACGGTTCGAGTACTTCGGGCTGCGGACCGTCTACGACCGCTACCTGCTGCGCCACCCCGACACCCGCATGGTGATCGAGACCCCGCAGTACTTCCTGCTGCGGGTCGCCTGCGGCCTGTCACACACGCCGCAGGAGGCGATCGGGTTCTACCGGCTGATGGCGTCGCTGGCCTACCTGCCCAGCTCGCCCACCTTGTTCAACTCCGGCACCCGGCACACCCAGATGTCGTCCTGCTACCTCGTGGACTCGCCGCAGGACCAGCTCGAGTCGATCTACGACCGCTACGCGCAGGTCGCCAAGCTGTCGAAGTTCGCTGGTGGCATTGGCATCTCGTGGTCGCGGGTCCGCTCGCGCGGGGCCCTGATCCGCGGCACGAACGGCCACTCCAACGGGATCGTCCCGTGGCTGCGCACCCTCGACTCCTCGGTCTCGGCGGTTAACCAGGGAGGCCGCCGCAAGGGCGCCGCGTGCGTTTATCTCGAGCCGTGGCACCCCGACATCGAGGAGTTCCTCGAGCTGCGTGACAACACCGGTGAGGACGCCCGCCGGACCCACAACCTCAACCTCGCCAACTGGGTGCCCGACGAGTTCATGCGCCGCGTCGAGGCCGACGAGCAGTGGAGCCTGATCGACCCCCACGAGGTGCCCGAGCTCCCCGACCTGTGGGGCCCGGCCTTCGAGGAGGCGTATGCCGCCGCGGAGCGGGACGGGCGCTACGTGCGCCAGGTGAGTGCGCGAGAGCTCTACGGCAAGATGATGCGCACGCTGGCGCAGACCGGCAACGGCTGGATGACCTTCAAGGACGCCAGCAACCGCACCTGCAACCAGACCAGCGACGAGCAGGTCCCCGGCGCCCCGGTCGTGCACCTGTCGAACCTGTGCACCGAGATCATCGAAGTCTCGAGCAACTCCGAGACGGCCGTCTGCAACCTCGGCTCGGTCAACCTCGCCCAGCACCTCACCGCCGGTCGCGACGCGATCGACTGGGAGAAGCTGCGGGCCACGGTGCGCACCGCGGTGACCTACCTCGACCGCGTCATCGACATCAACTACTACCCGAGCGAGGAGTCCGCGGCCTCGAACCCGCGGTGGCGTCCGGTCGGCCTCGGCGTGATGGGACTACAGGACGTGTTCTTCGCCCTGCGCCTGCCGTTCGACTCCGACGAGGCACGCGAGCTGTCGACGCGCATCGCCGAGGAGGTCTACCTCTCGGCACTGGAGCGCTCGACCCAGCTGGCCGCCGAGCACGGTGCCCACCCGGCATACCAGGAGACCCGCGCGGCGCGCGGCGACCTGCATCCCGACCTCTGGCAGGTCACCCCGACCCAGACCGAACGGTGGGCCGCGCTGCGGGAGTCCGTGCGGGAGAACGGGCTTCGCAACTCGCTGCTCATCGCGATCGCACCGACGGCGACCATCGCGTCGATCGCCGGAGCCTACGAGTGCATCGAGCCGCAGGTCTCCAACCTGTTCAAGCGCGAGACGCTGTCGGGCGAGTTCCTCCAGATCAACACCGCGCTGGTCCGCGAGCTGAAGGCACGTGACCTCTGGACGCCTGCGGTGCGCGAGGCGATCAAGCGCAGCGATGGCTCGGTGCAGGGCATCGCCGACATCCCCGAGGACGTGCGCGTGCTGTTCCGGACCGCGTGGGAGCTCCCGCAGAAGTCCCTGATCGAGCTCGCTGCGGCTCGTCAGCCCTACATCGACCAGAGCCAGTCGCTCAACCTGTTCCTCGCCTCGCCGACGATCGGGAAGCTCAGCTCGATGTACCTCTACGCGTGGAAGGCCGGGCTCAAGACGACCTACTACCTGCGGTCCCGACCGGCGACCCGCATCCAGCAGGCCACCGTCTCCGTCGCCGTGAAGCCGACCGACGAAGCGGCTATCGCCTGCTCCCTGGAGAACCCCGAGAACTGCGAGGCCTGCGAATGACCCTGTCCCACAACGCCTTGGACACCAGCGAGACCCGGATGCTGCTCGACCCGGGGATGAACCTCACCCTGCGGCCGATGCGCTACCCCCACTTCTACGAGCGCTACCGCGACGCCATCAAGAACACCTGGACGGTCGAGGAGGTCGACCTGCACTCGGACCTCAAGGACCTGCAGCGGCTGACCGCGGCGGAGCGGCACCTGGTCAGCCGGCTCGTGGCGTTCTTCGCCACTGGCGACACCATCGTGGCGAACAACCTCGTGCTCAACCTCTACCAGCACATCAACTCCCCGGAGGGACGGCTCTACCTGAGCCGGCAGCTGTTCGAGGAGGCGGTGCACGTGCAGTTCTACCTGACCCTGCTCGACACCTACGTGCCCGACGAGAGGGAGCGGCACGAGGCGTTCGCGGCCGTCGACAACATCCCGTCGATCAAGGACAAGGCGGACTTCTGCTTCCGGTGGATCGACTCGGTCTTCGACCTCCAGGAGCTGGAGACAAAGGAGCACCGCAGGGCGTTCCTGCTCAACGTGATCTGCTTCGCAGCGTGCATCGAGGGGCTGTTCTTCTACGGCGCCTTCGCCTACGTGTACTTCCTGCGGTCCCGCGGCCTGCTGAACGGGCTCGCGAGCGGCACGAACTGGGTGTTCCGTGACGAGTCCATGCACATGGCGTTCGCCTTCGACGTCGTCGAGACGGTGCGCCGCGAGGAGCCCGACCTCTTCGACGAGGAGATGGGGCGGCAGGTGCGAGCCATGATGCGCGACGCCGTGGACGCGGAGGCGCAGTTCGCCGAGGACCTGCTCGGCGGGGGAGTCGCGGGGCTCTCGACGGCGGACATGCGCACCTACCTCGAGTCGGTCGCGGACCGGCGGCTCGAACAGCTGGGTCTGGAGCCCGAGTACGGCTCGAAGAACCCGCTGGCGTTCATGGAGCTGCAGGACGTGCAGGAGCTCTCGAACTTCTTCGAGCGCCGCGTCTCCGCCTACCAGGTCGGTGTCAGCGGCTCCGTCGGGTTCGACGAGGAGTTCTAGGGACGAGGCGCCCTGGCGAGGACAGGTATGCCGGGTGGTCACCATGGGGGGCGGCCACCCGGCATACCGTCGCCATCTCATGCAAAAGGCGAGTTAGCGCCGCTCAGTGCGGCGCTAACTCGCCTTTTGCATGAGACAGCGTCGCGGACGGGAGGGAGGTCACCACCAGCCCTGGCGGCGGGCCCATCGGAGCAGCCACAGGCTGATCGAGGCCATCACGGCGAGGACGATGACCAGCTGCACCCAGTGCGTGCTGCCGTTGACGATGACGTTCATGCCATAGATCGACGCGATGGCAGTGACCGGCAACGTGATCGCGGCGATCACCGCCAGCCGCTCCATCGCCACCGTCATCTTGGTGGTGACGCGCGTCTGGTAGAGCTCGATCACCCCGAAGAGGAACTGGCTCTCCCCGTCGGCCAGGCTGCGGACCCGGTCGAACTGCTCCGAGAGGTCACGGGCGTGCCGTTGCGACTCCTCCGTGGCGAAGCGTTCGAGAGAGGCGAGCCGGCCGTAGATCTCGTGCGCCTGACCGGCTTGGGTCCGCGAGATCAGCAGCTCGTGACGGAGCAGGAAGAGCTCCTCGAGCAGCTCCTCGGGCTGGTGGAAGTCCGAGCCCATCACCCGCATCTCCAGCGCGGGCAACCGGCTGGCGACGTCCTTGACCGCGGCGCTCTGGCGCCGTGCCACCGCCGAGCCGATCGCGTAGGACACCTCGCTGGGGCTGCCCGGCCGGAACCGTCCCGCGCGGATCCGCTCCTGCACGGTCCTCGTCTCCTCGGTGGCGTCCATCAACGACACCGCCGGGTTGCGCGGCCCGTGCACCGTGACGAGGTAGCGGCGCCCCACCAGCTGGTCCAGCTCGAGCATGTGGACGTGGCCGCCCTCCCCGGCCAGCGGCGTGTGCACGATGACGAACGTGTGGTGCTCGTAGCCGTGCACCGACGGCACGAAGTTCCGCTCACGACAGGCCTTGACGACCAACGGGTGGGCGTTGAAGTGCTCACTCAGCAGCGCCTCGGCCTCGTCGTCGAACTCCGGGACGTCGAGCCAGACGAAACCGCCATCGCGCCGTAGGAGGTCGTCGACCTCCCTGACGTCGTGCTCCTCGAGCCCGGCGTCGGACACCCACCAGGCGTCCATCACGGCTGCCCGCCGCCGACCACGGTCGTGGCCCTGACTCGACCGAGCCCCCGGCCTCAGCCGGTGAAGCTCGTCTCCAGCGTGATCGGGACGGCCGACAGGGCCTGGCTCACGGGGCAGCCGGCCTTGGCGGCCTGCGCGGCCTCCTCGAACTGCTCGGCGGTGATGCCGGGGACGTTCCCGACGACCGACAGGGCGATCCCGGTGATGCCGGTGCCGGGCTGGAAGGTGACGTTGGCCGTGGTGTCGATCGACGTGGGAGGCGTGCCGGCCTGGGCGAGCCCGTGCGACAGCGCCATCGAGTAGCAGGTGGAGTGGGCCGCGGCGATGAGCTCCTCCGGGCTGGTCTGACCGTTGGGGGCCTCCGCGCGAGCCGGCCAGGAGACGCTGAAGGTCCCGATCCCGGAGGACTGCAGCTCGACCTGTCCGGCCCCCTCCATGAGAGAGCCTTCCCAGTGGGCGGCGGCGGTGCGGGTGGTGGCCATGAGGTCTCCTTCGGGTGGCAGAACGGTCAGGCCCAATCTAGGCGTTGCGCGCCCAACCGCAACGGGCGGGACGAAGGACCCTGTGCCGCCCGACGCCGACCCGCGATCGTCGGTGGGGGCGGCGGACGACGATGCCCGACGAGAGGAGTGGCGCCATGCTGGTGCGAGAGCTGTTGACCAGGGACGTGGCCCAGGTGCGGGACGTCTCCCCCCTGGACTCGGCGATCCGGGTGCTGGCGGAGCAGCGGGTGTCCGCGCTGCCCGTCGTGGACGCCACGGGTCGCGTCGTCGGCATCCTCAGTGAAGCCGACGTGCTGCGGCTCCACCTGTCGGCCGACCCGCGGGCCCACCTGCGACCCGTGGTCGAGGAGGCGGAGGTGCCGTGGCCGACGACCGTGGCCGAGGTGATGAGCGCAGACCCGGTGGTGGCCCATGAAGGGACCGACGTCGCGGAGGTCGCGCGCGTCCTGGCCGACACCGGCTGGAAGAGCCTGCCGGTCGTCGACGAGGACCATGCACTGGTGGGGATGGTGAGTCGCAGCGACGTGATTCACCAGCTGGCCACCCGCGACGCCGACATCTGGCTGCGGGTGGTGCGGGAGCTCGGCCGGCTGGGTCACACCGACTGGAGCGTCGGGGTCTCGCGCGGGGTGGTCACGGTCAGTGGAGTGCGTCGGGCGCGGGACGCCAGCCTGGCGGCTGCCGTGGCCGCGGGCGCCCCCGGCGTGCGCGACGTCGTGGTCCAGGTCGACGAAGAAGGGACCCTACGATGAGGCCGTGGCACCACAGCTGACCCCGCCGGAGCAGGGGCCCGGAACCATCGCCCGGTTGTCGGGGCTGGACCTCGACGACCTGATCGCGGAGCTCCGCTCGCGGGCCGGAAGCGCACGCACGGCACAGGATCGGCTCGGTGCGCTGCTCGACGCCGTCGTCGCAGTCACCTCCGACCTCGAGCTGGCGGCCGTGCTCCGCCGCATCGTCGAGGCGGCCTGCCAGCTCGTCGACGCGACCTACGGCGCGCTCGGGGTGCTCGGGCCCAGCGGCGAGGAGCTCGTCGAGTTCGTGACCCACGGGATCTCCGACGCAGAGCGGGAGGCCATCGGGGCCCTGCCGCACGGCCGAGGGCTCCTCGGGATGATCATCGCGAGTCCGCACCCCCAACGCGTCGACCGCATCGCCGACCACCGCGACTCCTACGGCTTCCCTCCCAACCACCCCGAGATGACGAGCTTCATGGGCGCCCCCGTCCGCATCCGCGACCAGGTCTTCGGCAACCTCTACCTCACCGACAAGCGGGGCGCGGACGGCTTCAGCGCGGACGACGAGACGATCCTGACAGCACTGGCCGCAGCTGCCGGGGTGGCCATCGACAACGCGCGCCTCTACCACCGCAGCGTCACGCAGCAACGCTGGGGAGAGGCGACCCGGGACCTCACCGCGGCTCTGCTGGCCGGAGTGTCCGAGGACGAGGTCCTGGCTGATGCGGCCGAGCGCGTCCTCGGTCTCACCGGCGCCCACGGTGCGCTGATCGCGCAGCCCGTGGGCGCTGACCTGGTGGTGGTCGCATCCGCCGGCAGCGGGACGGCGCCGGTCGGCTCCACGCTGGACAACGCAGAGGCCAGGGCCGCGCTGGCAGCGGGCCCCTCCGCAGCCGAGGCTGCCCCGGACCGGGTGGTGGTGCCCGTCTCGGTCGGTGGCCACCAGGCCCTGGGGGTGGTGGTCGTCACCGGGCTGCCGCCCGAGGTGGGTGGCAGCCCCGATCCACTGATCGACTTCGCCCAGCGCCTCGCGGTCGGCCTCACTGCCGCCAGCTCCCAGCGCGAGCAGGCCCGGATCGACCTCCTCGAGGACCGGGACCGGATTGCCCGTGACATGCACGACCACGTCATCCAGCGCCTGTTCGCGACGGGTCTCTCGCTGCAGTCCGCGAGCCGCCTCGTCACCGAGCCCTCGGCCCGGGACCGGATCGAGACGGCGGTGGACGAGGTCGATGCCGTCATCAAGGACATCCGGCACACGATCTTCGCCCTCAACCGTGCGCCGGACTCCCGCAGCCTGGCCTCCGAGATCACGACGATCTGCGAGGGCGCGGTCGTCAGTCTCGGGTTTGCACCTTCGCTGACCATGCGTGGCAACGTCACCGAGGTTCCCGAGCAGGTGGCGGCGGACCTCCTTGCGGTCGTGCGGGAGGGCCTCAGCAATGCTGCGCGGCACGCCAGGGCGAGTCAGGTCGAGGTGGTCGTGGAGGTCTCCGACACGGTGTCGGTGGAGGTGCGCGATGACGGCGTCGGCGTGCCAGCCGATGTCACGCGGTCGGGACTCGACAACCTGGCCCGCAGGGCGAGCAGTCGTGGTGGTCGCTTCGCGCTCGCGGCGAGCGGTGCCGGCGGCACCGTGCTCGAGTGGGCGGTTCCCCTTTCCCCCGGGAGCTGATGGCCGGAGGGACCTTCGACCCTGTCGTCACGATGGCGCGTCCCGCAGGCTCGGGACATGACGTCCTCACTCCATGGTCCGACCAGAGCTGCCCGAGTCCTCCCACCGACTCGGATCGTGGGTATGCCGGTGGTCGTCGGCTACGACGAGAGCCTTGCGTCCGTCGCCGCAGTCCGCTGGGCCGCGGAGGCGGCACCGCGCCTGGGCTCTGATCTCGCAGTGGTCAGCGTGTCGGAACCTGCGGACCAGACGACCGCTGGGGCATCCAGCTCGTATGCCGAGCTGCGCCGCGCGAGCCGCGCTGCGGCGGTGCGAGGCGTCGACCTGGGCCGGTCGAGCGCCCCCGACGCCGTCATCACCGGCGTGGGGGTCGTCGGGGGCCCGGCCGGCGAGCTGGTCGCGCGGTCCAGTGAGGCCGGCCTGGTCGTGGTCGGGCGGAACAGCCGCAGCGCCCTGCAGGCCGCAGTCCTGGGATCGGTCTCCTTCGCAGTTGCCCTGCACGCACGGTGTCCCGTGGTCGTGGTGGGCGAAGCCGCTGAGCGCCAGCCCGGCCCCTCGTGGCCGGTCGTCGTCGGCACGGACGGCTCACGTCCGGCGATGTCCGCCGTCGCGCTGGCGACGGAGTTCGCGAGCCGGTGGGGGGCACCGTTGCAGATCGTCAGCGCCTGGCGCGCACCGGCCCTCACGCCCTGGCAGGACCCGCCCGAGGGCTCCGTCATGGTGCGGGCCTCGAGGCAGGCCTGGATGTCGGTCGCGCGCGCTGCCGTGGACGAGGCCGTGGCCCAGGTGCAGGAATCCGCCCCCGGGCTCACCGTCACCGGAACGGTCGCCGAGGGTCGCGCTGACGACGTGCTCACCGAGCAGTCCCGCCACGCCGGGATGGTCGTCATCGGGAGCCGGGGCCACGGTGGCTTCGCCGGGCTCATGGTCGGCTCGGTGAGCCACGGTGTGATGCGCCGGGCGGCCAGTCCCGTCGTCGTGGTCCGCCGCGGTGCCCTGTGAGGACGGGGTCGCCGGTCACTAGGCTCTCGTCCGAGAGGGGTGGTCGGTGATGAGCATCAAGGTGTTCCTGCTGGACGACCACGAGGTGGTCCGGCGTGGCCTGCGCGAGCTCCTCGAGGTCGAGGACGACCTCGAGGTCGTGGGGGAGTCGGGGTCGGCGGCCGAGGCCAGCCGGCGGATCCCGGCCCTTCGTCCTGACGTCATGGTCCTCGACGCCCGGCTGCCCGACGGCTCCGGCATCGACGTGTGTCGCGACGTGCGATCGGTGGACCCGGACATCCGGGGGATCATCCTCACCTCCTACGACGACGAGAAGGCGCTCACCGCCGCCGTCACCGCCGGTGCTGCCGGGTACGTGCTCAAGGACGTCCGTGGGGCGGACCTGGTGACCTCGATCCGTCGCGTGGCTGCGGGGGAGTCACTCCTCCAGCCTGAGGTGGTGGCGAGGTTGCGAACGGCGTGGGGCCACGAGCAGCCCACCGACCCGCGACTCGCCGAGCTGACGCCTCAAGAGCGGCGCGTGCTCGACTGCATCGCCCAGGGGATGACCAACCGCCAGATCGGCGAGGCACTGTCGTTGGCGGAGAAGACCGTGAAGAACTACGTGACGTCGGTGCTGGCGAAGCTTGGCATGGAGCGCCGCACCCAGGCTGCGGTCTACGTCGCAGGCCAAGCCGGTCAAGGTGGCACGACGCAGCGTTGAGCCGGCGTGCAGCAGACGCGGCGTCGAGCCGGTGTGCAGCAGACGCGGCGTCGAGCCGGCCCGCAGCAGGTCAATAGAGCCGGCCCGCAGCAGGTCAGACGAGCGCTCGGCCGGTGATGCTCTGCGTCCGGACCCGCACCCAGGTGCTCGCCGCCTCGTGCGGCGGCACCCACGGCACCCTGGCGACCCGGTCGAGCCGGCGGACGTCCTCGTCGTCGTCGACGACGGTGGCCGTGCCCTGGACCAGCACGCTCCAGCCCGTGCGGGTCCTGGCGTCGAACTGATCCACCTCGAAGGCCACCCGGTCGTGGTCGACCGCTGCCTGGATCTTCGAGTCACCCGTCGTCCGGAAGCACACGTCGATGCCGTCGAGGGTGTGCACCACCGGGAGCACGGTCAGCTCGCCATCGAGCTGGAACGCGAACCGCCCGACTGGCACCTCGACGAGCCTCGCCAGGCACTCGTCGAGGTCGAGGACCCGCAGACCGGTGTGGTCGGTGGGGCGGATGTCGCCGGCCATCACACACCCCCGCCGGGCCGCACCACCATCACGGGGCAGTGCGCGTGGTGGAGCACACCATGGCTCACCGAGCCCAGCAGCAGCCCGGTGAAACCACCGCGACCGCGACTGCCGACCACCACGAGCTCGGCGCCTCGCGAGTGCTGGACCAGCGCCTCGACCGGGTGACCGTGCACGACGCGCTGGCGGACCTGGACGTCGGGGTACTTCTCCGACCAGCCGGCCAACGCCTCGGCCGCCAGGGCCTGCTCCTCCTGGGTGACCTGGAGCCGGACGTCGCTCGTCTCGAGCGCGGCCAGCCCGGTTCCGGCGTAGTCGAGGTACCACGCGTGGACCACGGTCAGCGGTAGACCGAGACGGTCGGCCTGCTCGAAGCCCGCGGCGATGGCGGCCTCCGAGAGCTCGGACCCGTCGGAGCCGACGACGACGCCCGGGCGGTCGGGCAGCTGCTCGGGGAGGGCCCGCACCACGACCACGGGGCAGGGGGCATGGGCCGCGACGTCGAGCGAGGTCGAGCCCAGGAGGGCGCTGCCCAGTGCGCTCTGCTCACGCGCACCGACCACGAGACACGTCGCGCCCCGAGAGACGTCGCTGAGCAGGGCCGCGGCGTTGCCGTAGGCGCTGGCCGTGGTCACGGTCAGGCCCGGAGCGAGAGTGCGGACGCGTTCGGTCGCCGTGCCCAGGATCTCGTCCGACTCGGCGGTGTGAGCGGCGAAGGGGGACTCCGGCGCCGGGACCCGCAGCGGCATGGCTCGGGCGTGGACGAGCTGCACCGTCGCATGCGTGCGCTGTGCTTCGGCGATCGCCCAGTCGAGTGCCCGGGCGGCCGGGGGTTGGCCGTCGACTCCGACGACGACGCGTCCGATGGTGGTGGATGACATGGCTCCTCCTCGCTGCCGCCCGGGCCGGTGTGCTCCGGGTGTGCCACCAGCGTCCGTCCGGGCCGCACCACGGGACAGGGACCTTCGGCCCTGAACGTCGGCCCGCAGGGACGGGAGCGTGTTCGCATGGAAACGAACACTCAGCTCACGGTCGCGCAGTGCTGGACTGCCTTGCGCGAGGGCGTGGTCGGTCGGGTCGCCGTCCTGCAGGGTCAGGGGCCAGACATCTTCCCGGTCAACTACGCGGTGGACCACGGGACAGTGGTCTTCCGCACCGGCACGGGCACCCTGTTCACGTCGTCCGACGGCACGTTCGTCGCGTTCGAGGTGGACGGCTACGACACGGAGCGGGGCGAGGCGTGGAGCGTGGTGGCCCGCGGGTTCGCCCATGAGGTCTACGAGCTCGACGACGCCCTGGAGGCCATGCGGCTGCCGCTCTACCCGTGGCACGACGGGCCCAAGCCACGGATCATGCGCATCCACCCGGACTCGGTGACCGGTCGACGGTTCGCCGTCCGTGGCGGCCACCGGACCGGCCGGCCGATCACTGACGTCCGCACCTAGGCACCCGGGAGGCGAAGTCAGGACCTTTGGCCCTGACCGCAATCCCCCTCTGTCGCGAAACTACAAGTGTCAGAACGAATTTCGAACCGGGCGCCGAGCGCCCGAAGGAGGAACCACGATCATGCGTCGACGCACCCTGGATGCCCTGCTCACGACGGGCGGCCTCATCGTCGCCGCAGTCCTTCTGGTGATCGGTGGGTTGATGACCTGGGCGAGCAGCTTCGTGGGCGACGAGGTCCACAGCCAGCTGGCGGCCCAGCACATCAACTTCCCAGCCAAGGGGAGCGAGCAGCTCAACGACCCCAAGGTCAAGCCCTACCTCGAGCAGTACGCCGGCCAACAGCTCACCACGGGCGCGCAGGCCAAGGCCTATGCCGACCACTACATCAAGGTGCACCTGGACGAGGCCACCGGCGGCAAGACCTACTCCGAGCTCAGCACCGCGGCTCGCGCCAACCCCGATGACCCCAAGGCCCAGGCCATGGTGGACCTCGCCTTCAAGGGCGAGACCCTGCGTGGGCTCCTCCTCAACGCCTATGCCTTCGGCACGATGGGCACCATCGCCCTGTATGCCGCGTGGGCCAGCTTCGTGGGCGCGGCGGCGATGCTGTTCCTGAGCGTGCTGGGCTTCCGCCACCTGCGCCACGTGCCTGCCGAGCAGGAGGTCGGCAGCGGACAGCGCCACACCACACCGAAGCCCGCCATCGCCTAGCGGCGGCTGGTTGGCCAGAGCCCTCGTTCCACCGGGAACGGGGGCTCTGCGCGGTGCTGTGGCGGGTCGTGGCTAGAAGGCGGTGTAGCCGCCGTCCGCGACGAGCACCGAGCCGGTGACGAACGACGAGGCGTCGCTGGCCAGGAACACGACGGCAGGGGCGAGCTCCTCGACGGTGCCGTAGCGCTGCATGGGAGCGTCGTCGATCCAGTGCTGCCGGAATTTCGGGTCGTCGACCGGTGACATGTCGGTCTTGATGTAGCCGGGAGCGAGCGCGTTCACACGCACCCCGTGCGGGGCCCACTCCGCGGCGAGGCTGCGGGTCAGGTGGTGCACGGCGGCCTTCGAGGCGTTGTAGGCCGGCTGCCACTGGGGGCGGTTGACGATGAGCCCGGACATGGAGCCGATGTTGACGATGGAGCCGCGACCCTGCGCGACGAAGTGGCGACCGAAGGTCTGGGAGCAGGTCCACACCGCGTCGACGTTCACGGCCATCACGGCGCGCCAGTCCTCGGGGGTGACGTCGAGGGCGGGGGCGTGCACGCAGGCGCCGGCATTGTTGACCAGGATGTCGACCCGGCCGTGCAGGGCAAGGGTGGAGTCGAGCATCCGCTGCACGTCGGCCGGCGCGGTGACGTCAGCCTCGACGAAGTCGGCGCGGATGTCGTTGTCGCGCAACGAGCCGAGGACCTCGTCGGCGGCTGTCGCGTCACGCCCGACGAGCACCACCGCAGCTCCGGCATCGCCCAGGGCGCGAGCGAAGCCGGCCCCCAACCCGCGGGTCCCACCCGTGACGACGGCGACGCGATCTGCCAGGGAGAAGCGGTCGAGAGCGTTCACGGGCCCAATCTAGGCCGCAAAACGGCGGTTGCGTCGGCTTCCGCCCGGCACTTGCTGGGCGGAAGCCGACGCAACCGCCGTTTTGCTCAGTGCGGTCGGGCTGGGACTGGAAACGCGCGCGACACGGGTGACGACCCGGCATACCCTCGGCGCATGGCGGGGCGACCGGAGGGGTTCGAGTTCGAGGAGCGCGGGGACGAGGTCGTCGTGTCGCACCACGGTCGGCGTGCGACGGTGCTGCGCGGGTCGAGGGCGCAGGAGTTCCTCGAGGACGTCGAGCGGGGCGACCCGCAGGAGCTGATGGCGCGGGTCACCGGCAACTATCGACGGGGCAACGAGCGCCAGGCCCGCGAACACCCGCGAAACCGGGGTCGCTGAGGCCCGGCCACCGCAGGTTTCGCTGCGATCGGACCCATACCTGCGGTCGGTGTCGAGAAACCCGGGTCAGCTCCGTCCCGGAGGTGTCAGCGGCGCACGAGCCGACGAAAACAGTCAGGGAGGAACCACCATGCACGCGCACGAGGTCACCGAGGTCCTGAACCGCCGGTCCAGCCAGGAGCTGCTGGCCCGCGACGTGACACGACTGGCGTATGTCGCGCTGGACGGGACCCCTCGAACCATCCCGATCGTCTTCGCGTGGAACGGCGAGACCGCCGTGATGTGCACCCCGAAGAACGCGCCCAAGCTGAAGGCCCTCGCTCGGAACCCGATGGTCGCGATGACGATCGACACCGAGTCGCACCCGCCGAAGATCCTCCTGATCCGCGGGCGCGCCGACCTCGACCCCGTCGACGGGATACCCGACGAGTTCCTCCAGCAGACCGGCACCTACGAGATGACGGCCGAGCAGCGCGTCGAGTGGGAGAAGGAGGTCCGCTCGCTCTACGCGGACGGCATGGTGCGCATCGTCGTCACCCCGACCTGGGCCAAGCTGATCGACTTCGAGCAGACCCTGCCGACCGCGGTCGCCGAGCTGGTCGAGCGGCGTGCCCGCAGCCAGGGGTGACGACTGCAGGGGCGCCGCAGGGCTCGTTCCGAGTGGGTGCGAAACCTGCGGTGCGTCAGTGGCCGAGCAGCTGCTCGAACGGCACCGGGTCGGCGAACTCGTCGGGTCGCTCGACCCGGGCCGGGCGCCCGGTGAGCAGGTCGGCCAGCTCGCCGGCCGCGATGGCGATCCGGCCCGAGAGACCGGAGCCGGAGCTGGTGGCACCGCCGGCGCCGCCGGTGCCCCAGTCCTCGGACGCCGCGAACACCGCGGTGGGGACCGTGACTGCCTTGAGGTAGGCGAACATCGGTCGCATCGCGTGCTCGAGCACCAGGGAGTGCCGGGCCGTCCCGGCCGTCGCCGCCATCAGCACCGGGGTGCCGCGCAGCGCGCCGTCGTCGAGGACGTCCATGAAGGTCTTGAAGAGCCCGCTGTAGGACGCCTGGAAGACCGGCGTCACCGCGATGACCGCGTCGGCGTCGCGGACCTCGTCAAGGGCCTGGCGGAGCGCGCCGGTCGCGAACCCGGTGAGCAGGGCATCGGCCAGCGCGTGCGCGTGCTCGCGCAGGTCGACGGTCACCACCTCGGCCTCGTCGCCGCGCTCCAGGAGGGCGTCCGTCGTGGCCGCGCCCAGCCGGTCGCCGAGCAGCCGGGTGCTGCTCGGCTGACCGAGACCGGCCTGGACGACCACGATGCGTCGGGTGCTCATCGGGTGACCTCCAGGTCGGCGTCCTCGTGCGTGGCGGACACCGCTGCGGCGAGCCGGCTGGCGTGCGTCGGGGCGTCGGGCACGTGGGCTGGCTTGCGGGCCGCGGCGATCTTGCGGAGCTCGGGCACCACCTGGGTGCCGAGCAGCTCGACCTGCTCCATCGCGGTCTTGTGGGGGAGACCGGCGTGGTCGATGAGGAACAGCTGGCGCTGGTAGTCGCCGACGGAGTCGGCCATCGCGGCATACCGCTCGATCACCTGCTGGGGCGAGCCGACGGTGAGTGGCGTCTCGCGGGTGAAGTCCTCCATCGACGGGCCGTGACCGTAGACGGGCGCGTTGTCGAAGTAGGGGCGGAACTCGCGCACCGCGTCCTGGCTGTTGGCCCGCATGAACACCTGCCCGCCGAGGCCGACGATGGCCTGGTCGGCGCTGCCGTGGCCGTAGTGGGCGAACCGCCGGCGGTAGAGTGACACCATCTGCTTGGTGTGGCTCATCGGCCAGAAGATGTTGTTGTGGAAGAAGCCGTCACCGTAGTAGGCGGCCTGTTCCGCGATCTCGGGGCTGCGGATCGAGCCGTGCCAGACGAACGGTGCGATGCCGTCGAGGGGCCGAGGCGTCGAGGTGAAGGACTGCAGCGGGCTGCGGTACTTGCCTTCCCAGGTGACGTTCTCCTCGGTCCAGAGCCGCCGCAGCAGCGCGTAGTTCTCGACCGCGAGCGGGATGCCGTCGCGGATGTCCTTGCCGAACCACGGGTACACCGGACCGGTGTTGCCGCGCCCCATCATCAGGTCGATGCGACCGTCGGCGAGGTGCTGCAGGTAGGCGTAGTCCTCGGCGAGGCGGACCGGGTCGTTGGTGGTGATCAGCGTCGTCGAGGTGGACAGGACCAGTCGCTCGATCCTGGCCGCGACGTGGGCCAGCAGGACCGTCGGGTTGGCCGGCGCCGCGAACGGCGGGTTGTGGTGCTCACCGGTCGCGAAGACGTCGAGGCCGACCTGCTCGGCGAGCTGGGCGAGGGCAACGGTCTGCTTGATCCGCTCGTTCTCGCTCACGGTCGTGCCGGTGGTCGGGTCGGTGGTGACGTCGCCGACGGTGAAGATCCCGAACTGCATCTCGCTCGCGCTCCTGGGTAGGTAGTTTCAATTTCAACTACTCGAACGGTGGGGCGGGTGGTTTCATTCCGCCCCCAGCCGCCCGTCTCGTCACTCGGGCTTGGCCGCCAGGCCCGAGCACGTCGCGGCCTGCTTCCACAGCGCCAGGAGCCGTGCGCTGTCGGCAGCTCCCGGCTCCCTGGGTATGCCGTCGGCGCCGACCAGCATCGGCGTCCAGACCCCCTTGCGCACCACGCTGCGGGTACTGCGCCTGGTGCCCTTCGCTGCCTTCACGTCGACCGAGACGGTGAGGACGCCGGAGCGTGAGTCGGGCTCGTGGCTGCGCCACCAGACGAAGTTGCCGAACCCGTAGTCGACGTAGGAGCGGCCCAGCCAGCCACCGCCGTTCACCCGGTGGGAGTGGCCGCCGACGATGATGTCCGCCCCGGCCTGCTCGAGGGCCTGCGCCGTCTGCACCGAGAGGGGGTCGGCGCACTTCTGGTAGTCGAGTCCCCAGTGCAGGAAGACGACGACGACGTCGTACTTGGCGGCAGCCTTGCTCACGGCGTTGCGCAGCCGGGTGATGGGGGAGGCGCTGGCGATCCCGCCCTTGCCGGGGCCGGCCGAGTAGCGGGCCAACGTCATCTCGAAGACCTCGGACGCCCCGAACACGGCAACCTCCAGCCCCTTGGCCTCGAGGATCGCTGGGGCGAAGGCCTCGTCCTCGTCCTTGCCGATGCCCACGATCGGGATCGGGCTGGTCTTCTTCGCGGCGAGGGTGTCCTGCAACCCGACCGGCCCGTAGTCGACCCCGTGGTTGTTCGCCATGCTGACCGCGTCGATGCCGGCGTTCTTGATGGTCACGAGGGCCGAGGCGGGGGCGCGGAAGTGGAACTCCTTGCCGATCTTGGTGCCGCGCTGGGTGATCGCCGTCTCGAGGTTGACCATCGCCAGGTCAGCGACACCCAGCGAGGTCTGCAGCTCGTCGAGCCCGTGCGGGTCCCGCGCCAGCGGGGCGACGTAGTCCTCGAAGTGGACGTCACCGGCGAACGCCATGGTCAGGGTGTCGGGGTCCGATGGCGCGGAGGTCGCGGTGGTGGTGGTCGTCGACGGGCCGGTTGTCGACGGGCCGGTCGTCGTCGGGGCTCCGGTCGTGGTCGACGTCGGGCCGACCCCGCTCGTGGTGGGCGACGCGGAGGGTGCGGCGTCCTGGCAGCCGGCCAGCGCCAGCACCAGTGCCGGGACCACCGCAGCAGCAGCCACAGCAGGGGTGAGAGGGCGCATGATCGGGCAGTCTAGGTCGGCCTAGGATCGCCATCGTGGAGGCGGCGACGGGGCACGCGAGGTTCGGCACCGTCCTGGCCACCCGCCCGGTCGAGGTCCGGCACGACCTCGAGTCCATCGAACGCGGGTTCTGGGCCGTCGTGGCCGAGTTCGAGGGCGCCGTGACCGCCGTCCGCTTCGCCGACGTCGACCGCCAGGCCGCCGCCCCGCCCGTCACGCCCTGGTCGCCGCTGGCAGGTGCGTGGGCGACGAGCCTGGACCACGCGGCATACCTCGCCGGGGTGGCGGAGGTCCGCGAGCGGATCGCCGCGGGCACCGTCTACCAGGTGAACCTCTGCCGGGTGGTCTCGCACGAGCTGTCCGACGACGCGGACCTCGACGGGCTGGCACGTCTGCTCGAGCGGGGCAACCCGGCGCCGCACGCCGGGCGGATCGTGGTGCCGTCCGCGGGTCTCGACGTGGTCTGCGCGAGCCCCGAGGCGTTCCTGCTCCGCGACGGGGACCGACTGGAGTCGCGGCCGATCAAGGGAACCGCGACCAGCCTGGAGGCCATGCTGCCGAAGGACTACGCGGAGAACGTGATGATCGTCGACCTGGTGCGCAACGACCTTTCGCACGTCTGCCGAGAGGGGACCGTGCAGGTCGAGCACCTCTGTCGACCGGAAGAGCACCCGGGCCTGGTGCACCTGGTGTCGGCCGTGTCGGGGCAGCTGCGTCCTGGGGTCGGCTGGGGCGCGGTGATGGCGGCGACGTTTCCGCCGGGGTCGGTGTCGGGGGCGCCCAAGCACACGGCGCTGCAGGCGATCGCCGACCTGGAGCCGGTGCCGCGCGGCCCGTACTGCGGGGCGATCGGCTGGCTCGACGCCGACACGGGCACGGCGGAACTCGCCGTGGGCATCCGCTCGTTCTGGGCTGAACGGGATGGTGAGGGGCGACGGTGGCTGAGGTTCGGCACCGGGGCCGGCATCACGTGGGGCTCCGACCCTGAGCAGGAATGGGTGGAGACTCAGGTGAAATCCCGACGTCTCGTGGGACTGGCGTCTGGAAGGGTGGAGGCATGAGCAACGAGCCGCGGGTGTGGGTCAACGGTCGACTGACCGAGGTCGACGAGCCGTCGATCACGGCGCTGGACCACGGGGTGACCGTGGGTGACGGGGCGTTCGAGACGGCCAAGGTCGACCGTGGCCAGGTGTTCGCGGCGACGCGGCACGCGCGGCGGCTCGACCGCACGCTGGCTGGGTTGGGGCTCCCGGCGGCCGACCACGACTACATCGCCCAGGGAGCCAAGGCGGTGCTCGAGGCGGGGGAGCCGATCGAGTTCGGCCGACTGCGCTACTCGGTGACCGGTGGGGCCGGGCCGCTCGGCTCCGACCGCGACGACAGCCCACTCACCTACATCGTCACCGCCGGCGCCCAGCCACGCCCGCCCGCGAGTGCCGCGGTCGCGGTGGTGCCGTGGACGCGCAACGAGCGGTCCGCCGTGGCCGGCCTCAAGACCACGTCGTATGCCGAGAACGTGGTCGCGCTCGCGTACGCGAAGGAGCGTGGGGCGATCGAGGCGGTCTTCGCGAACACTCGCGGCGAGCTGTGCGAGTGCACCGGCTCCAACATCTTCGTCGTGGTGGACGGGACGATCCTGACCCCGCCGCTGGACTCCGGCTGTCTGGCCGGGATCACCCGCGAGGTGACCATCGAGTGGTGCCTCGAGGACGGACTGGCCGTCCGCGAGGAGGCGCTGCCGCTGGACGTGCTCCGGACGGCTGACGAGGTGTTCATCACCAGCAGCACCAAGGACGTGCTGGCCATCCATGGCGTCGACGACCGGCGGCTCGAGCCCGGGCCGGTGACGGCTCGGGCCGCGGCGGTGTTCGCCCGGCTCGCCGTGGAACGGATGGACCCGTGAGCGAGCGACCCGGCGTGCCCTCCGACCAGGACCAGGACGACCAGCACGACCAGGACGACCAGCGCAGCGGTCGGGTGGCGTCGGACGAGCTGATGAAGGACGAGGACTGGGAGTGGCGGCGGCGGATCCGCTCCAACCCGGCCATCTACCCGATCTACCGGGTGGTGGTGATCGTCCTCGGGTTGGCCATCGCGATCGTGGGGCTGGCCCTGGTGCCGCTGCCGGGTCCGGGCTGGCTGATCGTCTTTGCGGGGATCGCGATCCTGGGGTCGGAGTTCGAGCCGGCCCAGCGCCTGCTCGACTGGGCCAAGGCCCGGCTCCACGACTGGACCCAGTGGCTGGCGCCGAAGCCGCTGTGGTTCAAGGGCCTGGTCGGACTCGTGACGCTGGCCCTCGTGCTGGCCATCTTCTACGGGCTGTTCCTGGTGTCGGGTGTGCCTGGCTTCTTCCCCGATGCCGTCGAGGACCGGATCAAGCAGCTGCCGGGTCTCTGAGCCCGGTTTCGCGGGGGTGTCGGCGTGGCGGGGGCCGATTTCACGTCGCGTGCCCGATCCGGCTATCCTCGGCAGGCCCGAGAGTCACCGCCGTGACGAGGGTGACGGACGTGTAGCTCAGCTGGTTAGAGCGCTCGCTTCACACGCGAGAGGTCAGGGGTTCGAGTCCCTTCACGTCCACCACAGGTCAACTGCCCCGACCGCCGGGATCCTCCGGTCCGAGTCGCCAAACTGCAGGTCACCGCGGCTCCGCGGGCGTTCCACGGCATCGCGATGGCAAACGCTCTCGTGCTCGCGCAACTGCATCGACGATCTACTTCATCAGGACGACGGCGGCTGCATCGACGTCTGTCACTCTCCTTCCATCGGTCTCACTCTTAGCAGGATGGAAGCTCCCATGACCAAGTACATCGTCAAGTTCCAGGCGGCCCTCAACGAGCGCGGCGCCACCGCCGTGGAGTACGGCCTGATGGTCGCCCTCATCGCCATCATCATCATCGTCGCCGTGGCCGCCCTCGGCACGAACCTCTCCGGCATCTTCGACAGGACTGCCAACAGCGTCTGATCCCGGCGCCCGTCCGGGTCTGGTGTCCGAGGGGGGCTCCAGACCCGGACGGGCGTTGTCGCGTCCGAGCCCGATGGTCACCGTCCGAGCGCCTGATGGCGGTCGGGACGGGTGGCGCCACGTCTCTCTAGTTGACGCTTGATCAAGCAACTGCTTGAGTATCGGGATGCCAACCGCTCTCGACGCGACCCGGCTCGACACCGTCTTCACGGCACTCGCCGACCCGACCAGACGCGACATCGTGCAACGGCTCGGGTCGGGTGAGGCGACCGTCAAGGAGCTGGCCGAGCCGTACGCGATGACCATGCAGGCGGTGTCGCAGCACATCCGGGTGCTCGAGCGAGCCGGGTTGGTCAGTCGCACCCGACACCGCCAGAGCCGGCCGTGCCGGCTCGAACCGGCGGCGCTCGAGACCGCGCTCTCGTGGATCGAGGAGAGCCGACGAGTGTGGTCGGAGCGCATGGACCGCCTCGACACCCACCTGGCCCGGCTGCAGGACGGTGACGACCGGTGAACCCCGACGAGCTGGTCTACCGGAGGGTCTTCCGCGCGCCGCGCGAGCTGGTCTGGCGCTGCCTCACCGAGCCCGCCGAGCTGGCGCAGTTCTGGGGTCCCAGCGGCATGACGACACCGGTCGAGGGCATCGTCGTCGAGCTCCACCCGGGCGGGCGCTTCGAGACCCTGATGCAGGGTGAGCACGCCAGCCACCGGATGGTGGCCACCTTCACCGAGGTCGTGCGCCCCGAACGGCTCGCGTGGGTCGAGCCGGTCAGTGGGGTGGAGACCACCAGCACCCTGCACGACCGGGGCGACGGCACCACCGAGGTCGTCATCCACCAGCGCAACGTGCCCGAGGCGATGCGTGCCCCCGAGGCCCGTGCCGGCTTCCTGACCTCACTCGACAAGCTCGAGCAGCACCTCGTCCACCTCACGCTGGGAGACCGATCATGACCGACCTCGATGCCCACTCCTGGGTGGCGACGACCTACACGTCGCTGGCCGACCTGCTCGCTTCGGCAGACGAGGTGTGGGACTCGCCGTCGCTGTGCGAGGAGTGGCAGGTGCGCCACGTGGTTGCTCACGTCACCATGCCTGTCCGGCTCACCCCTGAGGCCTTCGGCGCCGAGATGGCCGCCGCCCGCGGCGACTTCTCGACCATGTCCAACACAGTGGCTGCGCGAGACGCCGCGCTGCCCGTCGGCACCCTCGTCGCCCAGCTCCGGTCGCCGCGTCTCCACACGTGGGAGCCGCCCGGCGGCGGTGCCGATGGCGCGGTGAGCCACGCCGTCATCCACTCGTTGGACGTGACCGTCGCGCTCGACCGGCCCACCGTGGCGCCGACCGAGGCTGTGGTGTCGGTGCTCGAGAGGATCGTTGCGGCACAGGGCGGGTGGTTCGGGGTCGACCTCGCCGAGGTGCGGCTCGAGGCCACCGACCTCGACTGGAGCTGGGGCGCTGGCGAGGTCATCCGGACCGACAGCGGTCGACTGGTGACGCTCGTGAGCGGCCGGACGCTGCCTGATGGCCAGCGGCTCGCCAAGGTCGGCGCCACTGCTCGTTCATAGCCGCTCGCGTCGGAGCCAGCCGCTCAGGTATGCCGTGTGGCGCGGTCGGTGGCCGAGTGGCGGATCCCGGCGCGACTGGCCCAGAACGCTGAGCGGGCGCGTTGGGGTCCCGGGGTGCGAGTCAGGTCCTCCGACAGCCTGGCCAGCCGATCTGCCGCCTCCGCAGGCATGGTCAGCAGCTGCTCGGCAGCCGTCCGGAGCTCAGCCGGGGTGGCCGCGTTGGCATCGAGGACTTTCCCCAGACCAGCGGTTTCGATCGCGGCCGCACCAGCGAACTGGTCGGTCGACAGGGGTAGCAGGAGCAGCGGAACCCCGGCAGTCATCGCCTCGGTGACGCTGTTGTTGCCACCGTGCGACACGGCCAGCGCGGCTGCCTCCAGGATCGTGACCTGGGGGAGCTCGCGACGGACCAGCCACGACGAGGGGATCGGCCCGAGCTGCTCGGGAGGGGTCGAGCCGGCTGCGAGGGCGACCCTGACCTCGACACCACGCAGGGCTTCGGCGATCCGGGACAGCACGTCCGACCGCACGGACAGGAAGCTGCCGAGGCTCACGTAGACGATCGGGGCGTCACCACGCGCGAGCCAGGCCTCGACCTCGTCGTCGGGCTCCTCGACCCGGACCGAGGACCCGAGGAACGCGTGCCGGGGGAGCAAGGCAGTCCGCTGGGGCGGGTGCAGCTGCTCGGGGTAGTTGAGGAGGAGGACGTCGCCGGTCTCGGCAAAGGCGTCCTGGCTCGCCCCCGCCCCGGGATCGAGATCGGTCAGAGCGGCGTTCCACTGTTCCGTGAATGCGTCGCGCACCACCTCGCACTGCTGACGGAGGGCCGTCAGGTCGGCCGGGTCGGGGCGGAGCGCCTGCGGCCACGCAGGTGGGTAGCCGTACACCTCACCGGCGACCGTCAGGGCCGAAGGGTGCCCGAGGACGACGTCGGCGTACGGCGTCCGCGCAGCGGTCAGCCCGATCCGCGCAGTGAAGGCCAGGTGGTCCACGATGACCTGGTCGGGCCCCACGCGGTCCACCAGGTACTGCACCTCGCGAGCGACGCGCTGCGGCTCCCACAGAAGGTCGTCGCGACGCGCGGCGGCCTGAAACGCCAACGTCGGTACGGGACCGAGGCGGGTGGCCTCGAAGAACCCGCGCAACGCCTCGTCCTCACCGCGGGGTTGGTCCTCCGCGCGGATGACGCCGGGGTTGGACCCGCGACCCAGTGAGAGCTCCGCCCGCTCGAACCCGAACCGCCGGACGATCCCGTCGGTCGCGGGACCGGTGGCGACGACGACGCGCTCCCCGGCCTCGGCCCATGCGCCGGCGATGGTCGCGAGGGGGAGCAGGTGCGAGGCGTAGTCAGGACTGATGACGAGCAGCGTCACGGCTGACCTCCGTGTAGATGTCGGCAAGCGCCGAGGCCATGGTGCTGATCCCGAACCGGTCGGCCACGAGGTCCCTCGCGTGCTGGGCGCGGACCTGCGCGTCCGGGGCGGCGGCCCGGTCCAGCGCTGCCAGCACGGTGTCGGCCAGGGCCCCGCGCGACGTGGTGTCCACGAGGAGCCCGGTGATCCCGTGCTCGATGTAGGTGGCGGGGCCACCACTGTCGGGGGCGACCACGACCAAACCGGAGGCCAGCGCCTCGAGGATGGCGATCCCGAACTCCTCCTTGAGGCTTGCGGAGACATACACGCCACCAGGTGCGCTGAGGCCCCTTCGTCCGGCCAGGACGGCGGCGAGCCAGGTGGCGACCACGCCGTTGGGGCGGTGGCCGGCCTGCAGCAGACCGCGCGCGGCGGCCCCGGCACGGGGGACCGTCGAGTCGATGCGTGCCAGCTGCTCGGCCTCGTCAGGGGAGGGGTCGCGCAGGTCACCCCCCACCATGAGCAGGTTGCACCGTCCGGACAACGTCGGGTCAGACGCCCACGCCTCGACGAGCGAAGCCATGCCCTTCACCCGGTGCAGCCGCCCGACGGTGATCGCGACGGGGAGCCCGCGGCGCTCGGCGGGCAGGGCGGACAGCAGCTGGTCGAGGTCTGCCAACGCGGCACCGACGGCAGGAGAGACGTCCTCGCCCAGGGCCGCCGCTGCGACCTCGCGGGCCGCTCGGTCGACCGGGGCCAGGTCGATGCCCTCGGGGACAACGACCGGACGGCCCCCGTCGTCCGGGTCGAGGTGCAGGAGCTGGCTCAGGTCGCGGTCCAGGTGCGGTCTGGGGAGGGCGACGAGCTTGGCCGCCGCTGTGGCGAGCCCACGCAGCAGGAGCACCCGGAAGACGAGGTGCTCGGCGTGGTCAGCCTCGCCGAAATTGGCCCGGGTCAGCTCTCCCGACGCCTCACGTGCGGCGATCAGCGCGTGCGGGTCGGGCGCGAGGGTGAGGACGGTGGGCACGCCCAGCTCGCGCGCTACCTCGGCGGCTGCCCAGGAGCCGACGTCGGCCATTCGCAGGTGCAGGACGTCGACCGGGGCCGCCTCTGCGAGGGCGCGTCGGACCTCCTGCCGGACGGACCGGCGCAACGGCCAGGAGTCGGCGGCCGACCGAAGGGGACCGGGAAGCGACAGGCCGAGGTAGTGATGACCCGGCGTCGCCAGCTCGCTGGACCTGTCGCCGTGGTCACCCTCGGTGGCGGTGGCGGTGGCGGTGGCGGTGGCGGTGGCTGTGCGCCCGCCCTCCCCGGCGCTGCGCGACAGGGTCACGACCCGGGCCACCCGCGGATCTGCGACGAGTGCGTCGCCCAGCTGGACCAGCAGGGTCGCGATGCCACCGGTGTCGCCCTTCCCCGCGTGGCGCAGGCTCCCGTCGATGTCGGCGTGCAGGAACAGCTGTGCCACCGTCAGGCCGGACGGGGCGTGGTGCCGGACAGGCGGCAGGAGCGGCTCGTGATCAGGCCGGCTGGGCACGTCGGGCTCCAACAGCCCCCACGTCTCGAGGGTCATCTCGGCAAGCATCCCGATGAAGCCGCCGTCCCGGGCGATCCCGTGCAGGGTGCCGACGACGTCAGGCAGTGGCTGACAGCGACGTAGTGCCCAGACGGCGTGCTCGCGCAGGTACGGCACGGGCGAGGTCAGCAGTGGTTCGACGAGCGTGGCCACCAGGTGTCTCCCGCCGGCGGCCGCGGCGTGCACGGCGAGGATGGCCGTCACCTGGTCGCCGTCGTCGTCGATGGCTACCCGCAGGTCCCACAGTGCGGACTCGCCGTCGGCCCGGACCTGCGCCATCAGCGGCTCGAGCAGCTGGATCGCGTCCAGGAGGGTGGACGCGCGCCGGACGGAGTCGAGTCCGTCGAGCGTCGTCGTGGCGAGCGTGGAGGTCACGCACGAATGGTAAGCACAACCTTCGACAGACCCTAGACAAACGTGGGGCACGGCCATGCCGGGAGTTGGTGGTGACGACCCCTTCCAGGCCTTTCGGCACCTTGCCGACCCCCTGCGACGTACCGTGCGAGCGTGGACGAGGGGGCGGACGAGAAGGTCATGCGGCTGCGGTATGCCGGCACGTGCCGTCGGTGCGGAGCCCACCTCCCACCGGGGGCCAGGGCTGTGTACGAGAGACGAACCACCTCGGTGCGCTGCCTCTCGCACCTGGACGACGAGGTCGAGTCCGTCGCACCGCCCCGCGCTGCGCCCGAGCCGCAGCCCGAGCCCGACCCCGACCCCGACCCCGAGCCCGAGCCTCAGTTCGAAACGCGGTCGGAGTCGCTGGCCGTCGAGTCGGGAACGGCCGGAGCGTCGGCCCGTCGCGAGTACGAGCGACGCCGGGCCAAGGCTGAGGCGCGCGTCCGGTCGGAGCATCCTCGCTTGGCGGGACTGATCCTCGCGCTGGGGGACGAGCGGCAGTCCACGAAGGCGTGGGACACGGGCGCGGTGGGGGAGGAGCGGCTGGGGCGAGGACTGGACAGGCTGGGCTCTGACACCGTGAACCTCCTGCACGATCGCCGGATCCCCGGGTCGACGGCGAACATCGACCACCTCGCCGTCACGGCCAGTGGCATCTGGGTCGTCGACGCCAAGAAGTACAAGGGGCGTCCGCAGCTCAAGGTTGAGGGCGGCATCCTGCGGCCGCGCGTGGAGAGGCTCCTGGTCGGTCGACGTGACTGCACCAAGCTGGTCGATGGCGTGCTGAAACAGGTCCAGGTGGTCCGCGGCGTGGTCGGCGACGAGGTGCCGGTTCGCGGAGTGCTCTGCTTCGTCGAAGCCGATTGGCCGCTCATCGGCGGCAGCTTCACCACCCGAGATGTCCAGGTCGTCTGGCCCAAGAAGCTCTACCCGCAGCTCCAAGCCTCCGGCGCGCTGACACCGGAGTCGGTCGCGGACCTGCACCGTCAGCTGGCGCGGGCACTACCGCGGGCCTGAGCGTCGTGCCTTCAGGTCACCAAGCACAGGTCAGGACGACAGTTGTGGACACCCGCGCTTCGGCGCGGACAGCCACCGGATCAGCCGCGGCGACGCTCACCGTGAACGCGACGTGGGCTACACCCTTGTCGTCGGCGAACGCGGTGACGACCGCCAAGGGCTTGCTCCGGCTGGATGCCTCGGCAGTGACCTGCGCGCCCGCGGGAAGGCCTCGCAGCTCGGCGGCCAACAGCGCCGTGTTCGTCCCTGTCACCGTGCGCAGGGCCTGCGTAGGACAGGTCGGTCCAGAGCCCTTCGGCGACGTCGTGCTGGTGATGCCAACGCCGTTGCTCTTGGCGAAGATCCACGCCGATTGGTGCAGGCAGACAAGCCACACGAGCACACCGCAGACCAGGCCCGCGGCAACGGGGACTGCCCAGGAACTCGTCGGTCGGAGCTCTCGGAAGAGCACCCATCCGACCCAAGCGCACACCACTGCGATCGCGACGGCGCCGAAGCCGGCACCCCATACCGAGACGCCGATAGCCAGCAGGCTGACCAACGCAGAAGGCCAGATCCAGACCGAGCGCCGGAAGTCGCTTTGCGGAAGCTCGGGGTGGCTGTCCTGATCCGGCTGAGTCAATGCGGGGGGAGGCGGCGTCCCCGTGCTCGCCGCCGAAGGGGGAGTCTGCCCCGCCGCCATGGCATTCATGGTCGCGCTCAGACCCTTCTCTAGAGGCTCAACACGCCGTACCGTGATTCGAGACAACGGGTGGGGACTACAGGATCGGGCGACGACTCAAGTGGAGGGGCCCATGGGTGGGGACCAGCCAAGGCATGGCATGCCTGGTCTTGACGCCGCGCTGGCCACCAGCGCCGCCCGGCATCTTCCTGCCGCGAGCAACGGGACCTGGTTCTGCGGAGACTGTGGACAGAGCTTCGTCGAGCACTTCGACGACGCCTCGGCCTGCGTAGACGGCCACTTCACCCCGCGCGAGTGGTTCTCGCACGTGAGCCAGGCCGCTGAGGACTCGGCCGCGAACCGGGATGCCTGACATCCCCAGCGACCCCACCCTCGGCACGACGTCGACGATCGGGAAGTACTTCGGCGTCGTCTCCACCATCCCGTCGCTGATCGCGGCGGCCTGGCTCTATCTGCTCGCGGTCCTCCAGCCGTGGACGGACGTCATCGACCTGGGCAGGTTGAAGGATGTGAACCCGGTCAAGCAGCCCAGCCACGCTGTCGCACTGATCGCGTTCGCACTGGTGCTTGCTGTGGTCACCCACCCCATCCAATTCGTCCTCATCCAGCTGCTGGAGGGGTATTGGGGCCTGTCACGTCCGGGGATAGCGCTCGCGCATCGGCGTGCGGCCGTGCACGCAAGACGCCGAGCGGCGGCGAACGCCATGCACAAGGCCTACAACCCCGTGGCATCGGCAACGGCATCGTCCGGCCTCCCGCCGCCACCCCCGCCCAGCGCGCCCACCTCCGGTGAGCCCAGCGGTCCTTCCGCACCGCCTGACCCCGCGGAGACTCTTCGCCACATGCTCATCACGTCGGCGAGCGGCGCGGTCGTGGCGTCGTATCCGAGGAACCCGGCCACTGTCCTGCCGACCCGGCTGGGAAACGTCCTCCGCGCGTACGAGTCGCGTGGCGGGGTGGCTGTCGGACTTCCGCTACTGAACTGGACCACGTACATCGGACTGGTGGCCGAACCGTCGCACACTGCGTATGTCCAGGATCAACGCCAAGAGCTTGACCTCGCCGTGCGGATGACCGGGGTGGGGGCATTCTGCGCGGGCGTGACCGCCCTTGCCCTGTGGCCGCACGGCGCCTGGGTGCTTCTGTCGTTCGTCCCGTACGCGGCCACGTGGATCTCCTACCGGGGCGCTCTTTCCGCGGCCCATGCCTACGGTCAAGCCTGCGAAGCGTGGTTGTACCTCAACCGGTTCAAGCTCTACGAGCAGTTGCATCTCAACCTCCCGACGACGAGTCGCGAGGAACGAGCCATCGGGAAGCGGCTCGCAGAGATGGTTGCGGCAAACCCATTCTTCGAGCAGGAGTACGCCCACGCGTCGGATGGTTCCGCGGCTCAGACCCCGTAGCCTCGATCCATGCCCGAGGAGACGCGCCCGACGTACGTTCTCGTCGATGGGGAGAACATCGACGCCACCTTGGGCTCGATGTTGGGGCGGCGTCCCCGCCCGGAGGAACGTCCCCGTTGGGAACGCCTTCTCGAGTTCGTGCGTGAGCGGTGGGGACAGCCGGCGAATGGTCTCTTCTACCTCGCCGCGAATGGCGAGCTTCCGATGGCCTTCGTGCAAGCCCTGCTCGCGATGGGTTACCGCCCGATTGCGCTTTCTGGGAACAGCGCTGTGAAAGTCGTGGATGTCGCGATCCAGAGGACCCTGGTTGAACTTCGCCGTCGCGATGCGGACGTGCTCCTGGTCAGCAATGACGGGGACTTCGTCGAGCAGGTCCAGGGCCTGCTCGAGGGTCGCAGGGTTGGCATCGCAGGCTTCGTCGAGTTCCGCAATCTCGCCTTTTCGGCACTGCGCGACCAGGGTTTGGAAACCTTTGATCTCGAATACGACATGCGGGCCTTCACCGAGAGACTGCCCCGCGTCCGCATCATCCCCATCGATGAATTCGATCCGACCCAGTTCCTCTAGGGGCGCAGGAGGCCGGTCCATGCCTGTCCAGGAGGCACCCGAACACCAATTGCCCGGCGCCATCGACTGTGGGGGAGGTGGGCCGCGCCCTGTCGCGGCGAAAACATCGCGTGGAGCGAGGTCTCTCGTGACGGGTGTCAGGGGCGTTGAGCCATCGCAGGCATAGGGTCCGAAGGGTGAGCGACTCCCTCAGCGCGACCACCATCACCCTGACCGGCGCGGACGGTGCGGACCTCGAGGCCTACCTCGCCCGTCCCGACGGCGAGCACACACGGGGTGGGGTGGTGGTCATCCACCACATGCCCGGCTATGACCGCGCGACCAAGGAGATGGTGCGCCGGTTCGCCGAACTGGGTTACGACGCGATCTGCCCGAACCTCTACAGCCGTGAGGCGCCCGGCGCCGAGCCGTCCGACGCCGCCGCGACGGTCAGGGCGCGAGGCGGCGTCCCTGACGACCGCCTGGTCTCCGACGTGGGCGCGGCCGCGGCATACCTGCGTGCGCTCAACACCAGCAACGGCTCGGTGGGCGTGATCGGCCACTGTTCGGGCGGCCGGCAGGCCGTCCTGGCCGCCTGCCACCTCGACCTCGACGCGGCGGTCGACTGCTACGGGGCCTTCGTCACGGGGGAGCCGCCCGCCAACTACCCCCTCAAGGTCACCAACCTCGTCGACCAGCTGCCCGACCTGGCTGCACCCCTCCTCGGACTCTTCGGCAAGGAGGACAAGACGCCCAGCCCCGAGCACGTCGAGGCGCTCGACGACCTGTTGACACGGCACGACAAGCCGCACGAGTTCCACTCCTACGACGACGCCGGCCACGGGTTCTTCGCGGTCGACCGGCCCGGCTACCGCGTGGCCGCCGCCAACGACGGCTGGGAGCGGATCGCCACGTTCTTCGACACCCACCTCAGCGGACTGGAGGAATGACATGTGCACCTACGCGACCGTGACGGAGCAGGTCGACGGCAGCGCCAAGGGACCCGGTGGCCAGTGGTTCCACGTCACCGACGCGACCGTCTACTACGACCACCCCGTGCACGCGATGGCCGAGCACACCCTCAACGTCGACCTCGCCGACCCGAGCAGGGGACCGGGCGCCCGGGTCGCGGTCGAGCTCACCCGTGAGTCGGCCACCCGCCTCGTGCAGGCGATCGAGGAAGCCCTCGCGTCCGCCCCGGAGGGGATGTGAAGGTGGCCGAGGTGACCGCGATCTCGGTCTACCCGGTCAAGGGCGAGCCCGGCCGCGTGCTCCACGAGGCTGCGGTCGACACCGAGGGTCTCACCGGCGACCGTCGCAAGAAGGCCGCGGTGCACGTCGTCGCCGAGGCGGACGACGCACCCCACCTGCGCGCGAACCTCGTCGTCTCGCTCACCCCCGTCGAGCTGGCCGCCGCCATCGGCGGCACCGTGCTGGCCGGGGGAGTCGAGCTCGAGGTCACGGGCACCGCCAACAACTGCCCGGGTGTGTATGCCGCGGTGCGCCGCCCGGGGACCGTGCGCCTCGGCGACCCGGTCACCACCGTCACTGCCGAACGGGACGGCGCGTCGGGAGGGCCGGGCGCGTGAGGTGTGGTGACGCTCACGCCCAATGGGCGGCAACCCGGGTGACGCCTGTCGGCAGCGCGGCATAAGGTCGGGGTCGTGCCTGAGTTCGTGGATGCAGGGGCGGGACGGATCACGAGCGTCCCCACCGACGCCCGCGCGCGCCATGACCTTGCGGTCCAGCGTCTCGCCGAGAGCTACGCGGCCATCCCGCAGCACGCGCCGGTGCGGTTGGCCAAGAAGACCTCCAACCTCTTCCGGGCCCGCGCCAGCACCGACCAGCCCGGGCTCGACGTCAGCCTGCTCGACCGGGTGATCTCGGTCGACCCGGAGGCGCGCACCGCCGACGTGCAGGGCATGTGCACCTACGAGCACCTCGTGGAGGCAACCCTCCCGCACGGGCTGGCGCCACTGGTCGTGCCCCAGCTCAAGACCATCACCCTCGGCGGGGCGGTGACCGGCCTCGGCATCGAGTCGACGTCGTTCCGCAGCGGCCTGCCCCACGAGTCGGTCCTGGAGATGGACATCCTCACCGGAGCCGGCGAGATCGTCACTGCCCGACCCGAGGGCGAGCACGCCGACCTCTTCCACGGCTTCCCCAACTCCTACGGCACCCTTGGTTATGCGACCAGGCTGCGGATCGCCCTCGAGCCGGTCGACGACTACGTCGCGCTGCGGCACGTGCGCTTCCACGACCTCGAGTCCCTGGTGGCCACGATGGGAGACATCTGCCAGACCGGACAGCACGAGGGGCAGGGTGTCGACTACCTCGACGGTGTCGTGTTCAGCGCCACCGAGTCCTACCTCACGCTCGGCACCAAGACCGCCCAACCCGGCCCGGTCAGCGACTACACCGGGCAAGACATCTACTACCGCTCGATCCAGCACGACTCCCCGCTGCCGAAGGTCGACCGGCTCACCACCCACGACTACCTCTGGCGCTGGGACACCGACTGGTTCTGGTGCAGCCGGGCGTTCGGCGCCCAGCGCCCGCGCGTCCGCCGTCTCTGGCCGCGTCGCTACCGTCGCAGCTCGTTCTACTGGAAGCTCATCGCGCTCGACCACCGTTTCGCCATCGCCGACCGGCTCGAGGCCCGCAAGGGTCTCCCGCCGCGGGAGCGGGTGGTCCAGGACATCGAGGTGCCGCTCGGCCGGACCGCCGAGTTCGTGCACTGGTTCCTGCGCGAGATCCCGATCGAGCCGATCTGGCTGTGCCCGGTGCGCAGCCGGGGCCAGTGGCCTCTCTACCCGCTGAAGCCGGGGGAGACCTACGTCAACGTCGGCTTCTGGTCCAGTGTCCCGAAGACTCCCGGCGAGCCCGACGGCGCGGCCAACCGCCTGATCGAGGAGCAGGTCACCGCCCTCGACGGCCACAAGTCCCTCTACTCCGACGCCTTCTACGACCAGGACCAGTTCTGGCGTCTCTACGGCGGCGACACCTACGCGGAGCTCAAGCGCCGCTACGACCCCCAGTCTCGACTGCTCGACCTCTACTCCAAGGCGGTGCAACGCAAGTGACGATGCTCAGGACCAACCGGACCGACGACCGCGGCTCGACCGACAAGCTGACCATGGCCGAGATCCTCGACGCCGTCTCGGCCGACGCCCTCAACCTCCGCTTCACCGCATTCGACGGCTCGTCGACCGGGCCCGCGGACGCGCCTTACGGCCTCGACCTCAAGACACCCCGCGGCGCCAGCTACCTCGCCACCGCCCCGGGCGACCTGGGTATGGCGCGGGCCTACGTCGCCGGTGACCTCGACCTGATGGGCGTCCACCCCGGTGACCCCTACCCGCTGCTCGACGCGATGGGTGAGGTCCACTTCCGGATGCCACCTGCGCGCACCGCCGCCGCCATCGCGCGCTCACTCGGCGTCGAGCTCCTGAAGCCGCCGCCGCCGCCGCCCCAGGAGGCGCTGCCCCGCTGGCGCCGGGTCGCGGAAGGCTTGCGGCACAGCAAGACCCGGGACGCCGAAGCGATCCACCACCACTACGACGTCTCCAACACGTTCTACGAGTACGTCCTCGGTCCGTCGATGACCTACACCTGCGCCTGCTACCCGACCGACGGCGCGACGCTCGAGGAGGCCCAGGAAAACAAGTACCGACTTGTCTTCGACAAGCTCCGCCTCAAGGCCGGTGACCGGCTGCTCGACATCGGCTGTGGCTGGGGAGGCATGGTCCGGTATGCCGCGCGGCAGGGCGTGCACGTCATCGGCGCCACCCTCTCGGCCGAGCAAGCGAGCTGGGCGCAGGAGGCGATCAAGCGCGAGGGTCTGCAGGACCTGGCCGAGGTGCGCCACAGCGACTACCGCGACATCCGCGAGACCGACTTCGACGCCATCTCGTCGATCGGCCTCACCGAGCACATCGGGGTCCGCAACTACCCCTCCTACTTCGGCTTCATCAAGGACCACCTGCGCACCGGTGGCCTGCTGCTCAACCACTGCATCACGCGCCCCGACAACAAGCGCACCTCGACAGGGGCGTTCATCGACCGCTACGTCTTCCCCGACGGCGAGCTGACCGGCAGCGGCACGATCATCGCGGCAGCCCAGGACGCTGGGCTCGAGGTCCGCCACGAGGAGAACCTGCGCGAGCACTACGCCAAGACCCTCGCGGGCTGGTGTGCCAACCTCGAAGCCAACTGGGATGCCTGCGTCGCCGAGGTCGGCGAGGCCACGGCTCGCGTCTGGGGCCTCTACATGGCCGGCTCGCGGCTCGGCTTCGACCGCAACATCGTGCAGCTGCACCAGGTGCTGGCGGTGAAGCTCGACGAGCGCGGCAAGGCCGACCTGCCGCTGCGGCCGTGGTGGACCGCTTAGTGGAGCAACGCCTTTCGCTGGTCACGCTCGGGGTCGCCGACCTCGAGCGGGCCGAGGCTTTCTACACAGCGCTGGGGTGGCGGCGCGGCACGGGCGACTGAGCCACCCGTCATACCCGCTCTCCTCTGCGACCTCTGGCCACGCATGGCGCACGCAGACCCGAGATCCCGGCCTGCGTGCCGCATGGGTGGCCAGAAGTCGAGCTCAGACCGGCGGGGTGAGCAGCTCGGTGCCGAGCCAGGCCTTCGGGATGCCGAACGCGTCCACCAGCTCCTGGGCATGCGGGCGCAGGGCGGCGCACAGGTCGTTGACCGCGGCGGTCACCTGCTTCGACCTGGCCGGGGTGATCCGGCCGTGCTCGAGGAACCAGCCCTTGTCGGCCTCGATGCTGCTCAGCGCGTAGAGGTCGCAGACTCGCGAGAGGGTCTGTGCCGCAGCAGGATCCGCGCACGCGTCGATCGCGGCCACGAACGACTCGAGGATCGTGCGGTCCACGTGGGCGCGGGCCGCCTCGATGACGTGGTCCTGCGCGTCGTTGAACACGGCGAAGGCATCCGCGTCCGGCTTGGCGGCCCTGCGCAGCCGCAGCGCCAGGGTCTCGACGAGGTGCTTCTCGCGGTCCTCGAAGAGGTCGAGCTGCCAGCCGCGGTCGGTCGGGCCCTTCTCGCTGTCGCGTCCGGGAGCCGAGTCGATCAGGCGCTGGATGAGGCCGCGCGCCGAGGTCCGCTCGATCACCGCCCCGGCGAACTGCCGTGCCCCGAACCGCACCATCCCCAGCGTGTCGAGGTCACCGAACGCGTCTCGGTAGTCGGTGAGCAGCCCCTTCGCCACGAGCTGCAGCAGCACCGTGTTGTCGCCCTCGAACGTGGTGAACACGTCGCTGTCGGCCTTGAGCTGGGGCAGCCGGTTGACGGCCAGGTAGCCGGCTCCACCACACGCTTCGCGGCACATCTGGATCGTCGCGGTCGCGTGCGCGGTCGCGACGGCCTTGGTGCCGGCCGCGCGGGCCTCGAGCTCGCGCTGCTGGTGCTCGTCGGCGGCGTCGCCGGCCGACTGCACGTCGTGCATGAGCGAGACCAGCTCGTTCTGGGCGAACTGCAACGCATACGACTTCGCTAGCGCGGGCAGCAGCTTGCGCTGGTGCACCCGGTAGTCGAGCAGGATCACCTCGTCGGTGCCACCGGGCGGCGCGAACTGGCGCCGGTGCCCGGCATACGTCACCGCGAGGGTGAGCGCCGTGCGAGTGGCCGCGCCCGCCCCGCCCGCCACGCTGATCCGCCCGCGCACCAAGGTCCCGAGCATGGTGAAGAAGCGGCGCGTCGGGTTGTCGATGGGGGAGGAGTAGGTGCCCTGCTCGTCGATGTCGCCGTAGCGGTTGAGCAGGTTGGTGCGCGGCACCCGCACGTGGTCGAAGGTCAGGCGGCCGTTGTCCACGCCCGGCAGCCCGGCCTTGGCGCCGCAGTCCCCGATCGTGACGCCGGGCATGGCGTTCCCGGCCTCGTCGCGGATCGGCACGAGCACGCAGTGCACGCCGTGGCTCTCGTCGCCGGTGACCAGCTGCGCGAAGACCGCGGCCATCCGTCCGTCGCGCGCCGCTCCGCCGATGTAGTCCTTGCGCGAGCGCAGGTCAGGAGTGTTGACGACGAGCTCGTCCGTGTCCGGGTCGTACGTCGCCGTCGTGCCGAGCGACTGCACGTCGGAGCCGTGCCCGGTCTCGGTCATCGCGAAGCAGCCCGGCAGGCTCGCGTCGATGATCGACGGCAGGTATGCGGTGTGGTGCCGCTCGGTGCCGAGGTTCGCCACCGCGCCACCGAACAGACCCCAGTGCACCCCGGCCTTGACCATCAGCGACAGGTCGGCATGGCCGAGCAGCTCGAACGCGGTGACCGAGCCGCCGAGGTCGCCATTGCCGCCGATCGCCTTCGGAAAGCCACGCTTGGCGTGACCCGTCGCAGCCAGCGCCTGCACCTGGTCGGCGATGCGGGCGCGGTAGGACTCGAGGTCGAGCGGCTCGGTCGGTGGGGCGAACCGCTCGGGGTCGAGGTCGGTGCGGGCCTCGTCCCGGATCGCGGCCCAGCGCCCGTCGAGGGTGTGCTGGAGTGCGGTGGCGAGGGTCGTCATGGGTCCTCCTGCGTCAGGGGGGTGGTCAGGGATGGTCGGGGGTGGTCGGGGAAGAACGGGGCGCGCCGTCAGGGCGTCTCGTCGGGCCAGGCAGCGGAGAGGCCGCCCCAGGCCAGGTCGGTCAGGTGCTCGGTCAGCTCGCCGCGGCTCATCGCGTCGGGATCGGCGAGCCACTGGTCGGCGGCCGCTCGGACCATGCCCACCAGACCGGCGCCCCATACCCGGGCGGGTGCGGGGTCGCGGCCCGCCCTGTCCAGCGCCTCGGTGATGACCAGCGCCATCTGGGCCGCGATGTGGCCGGTGACCGGTGCCGCCGGGTCGCCGGACGACTGGTCGAGCAGGGGAGCGGTGACGACGAACCGGTAGACCTCGGGGTCCTTCTCCACCAACGTGAGGTAGGCGTCGATGGCCCCGGCGATCAGGCCGCGCGGCGACGAGTCGGCGCTGGTCAGGTCGTTGCCGGCGGCACCGGTCGCGACGGCCAGGTTGCGCAGGATCAGGGCGTCGACGCTTTCGGACACCGCGGCATACAACCCCTGTCGGTCGGTGAAGTGCCGGTAGATCACGGTCTTCGAGGTGCCGGCCACGGCCGCGATGTCGTCCATCCCGACCCCGGCGCCGTGCTGGCGCACTGCACGCAGGGTGGCGTCGACCAGCTCGCGGCGGCGCGTCGCCCGGTGCTCGTCCCACCGGGTGCTGCGGCCGTCCGGGGCCGGGCCTGCGGACTGCGTGCTCGTGGTCACAACCCGGGACGGTAGCAGGTACTCGGCGTACCTGCTACTGTCCGTATCAGTTATCTGACCCACAGCCCGACCATTCCCAGGAGCGCCTCGTGGCCACGTCAAGCAAGTCCCCGCAGTCCTCGGGCGCGCCCCGCCGGGCCGCCGTCATCGGGGGCAACCGCATCCCCTTCGCGCGCCAGAACGGCGCGTACGCGAAGGCGTCCAACCAGGACATGCTGACCGCCGCCATCGAAGGGCTCGTGGCTCGGTACGGACTGGCGGGGGAGCAGGTCGGCGAGGTCGCGGCGGGCGCGGTCCTGAAGCACTCGCGCGACTTCAACCTGGCCCGCGAGTCGGTGCTGGGGTCCAGCCTGTCGGCCCGCACTCCGGCCTACGACATCCAGCAGGCGTGCGGCACCGGTCTCGAGGCCACCATCCTCGTCGGCAACAAGATCGCCCTCGGCCAGCTCGAGTCAGGCATCGCCGGCGGCAGCGACTCGGCCTCCGACGCCCCGATCGCGGTCAACGAAGGCTTGCGCGAGACCCTGCTCGCCCTCAACCGTGCCAAGACGCCCGGCCAGCGCGCCAGGGCCCTCGCTGGCCTGCGACCCGGCCAGCTCGTGCCCGAGATCCCGCGCAACGTCGAACCGCGCACCGGGCTGTCGATGGGCGAGCACATGGCCCAGACCGCCAAGCAGTGGGGAATCAGCCGCGAGGCCCAGGACGAGATCGCCGCGGCGTCCCACCACAACCTCGCGGCCGCCTACGAGCGCGGCTTCTTCGACGACCTGATGACGCCGTTCCTCGGCCAGACCCGCGACCAGAACCTGCGTGCCGACTCCACCGTCGAGAAGCTCGCCACGCTCAAGCCGGTCTTCGGCCGGGGCGAGGGCGCGACCATGACAGCCGGCAACTCCACCCCCCTCACCGACGGCGCCTCCGCGGTGCTGCTCGGCTCCGACGCCTGGGCCGAGGAGCACGGGCTGCCCGTGCTGGCACACCTCGTCGACGCCCAGACCGCGGCGGTCGACTACGTCACCGGTCACGAGGGTCTGCTCATGGCCCCCGCCTATGCGCTGCCCCACCTGCTGGAGCGCCAGGGCATGAAGCTCCAGGACTTCGACCTCGTCGAGATCCACGAGGCCTTCGCCGCGACCGTGCTGACCACCTTGGCCGCCTGGGAGAGTGAGGAGTTCTGCCGCGACCGGCTCGGTCTCGATGCCCCGATCGGAGCCCTCGACCGCAGCAAGCTCAACGTCAACGGCTCGTCGCTCGCGGCGGGTCACCCCTTCGCCGCGACCGGCGCCCGAATCGTTGCCTCACTGGCGAAGATGTTGCACGAGAAGGGGACCGGCTCCCGCGGACTCATCTCGATCTGCGCCGCCGGCGGCCAGGGCGTCATGGCGATCCTCGAGGCCGCCTGATGCCGGGCACCTACGCAGGCTTCGTCAACAGCCCGGTCGGCAAGCGCCTCGCGAAGCAGCTGGGGCTGCCCCGCCCCACCGCCCTGCGCCGGTATGCCGTGGGCGCACCGCTCATCGACGGCGCCGTCCTCGTCGGTGGACTCGGGTCGGCCCCGCTGGCCGCTCGGGTGGGCAAGCTGCTCGCGAGCGAGGGCATCGACACCCTCGACTCGCTGGCCGACGGCGACCGGGTCGCGGCTGTCGTGGCAGATCTCACCGAGGCCGCCGAGCCCCACGACCTCGACGCGCTGCGCGCCCTCGTGGCCCCGGCAATCAAAGGCCTGCGCCCCAGTGGCCGGGTGATCGTGATCGGCCGAGACCCGAGCAGTGCCAACGGTTTCGCACAGGCTGCGACCCGTCGCGCCCTCGAGGGCATCACCCGCTCGATCGGCAAGGAGCTGCGTGCTGGTGCCACCGCCAACCTCGTCCTCGTCGCTGATGGTGCCGAGGCGAACGCCGACGCGGCGGTGCGCTTCATGCTGTCCGGCCGCGCGGCATACGTCGATGGTCAAGTGGTGCGGGTCGGCGCAGGTGCTCCGTCCGAGCCCGCCGACTGGGCGAAGCCGCTGGCGGGCAAGGTCGCGGTCGTGACCGGCGCGGCCCGCGGGATCGGCGCGTCGATCGCCGACGTGCTGGCCCGCGACGGCGCCACGGTCGTGTGCGTCGACATCCCGGCAGCCGGTGACTCGTTGGCCCGCACCGCCAACCGCGTCGGCGGCACGGCGCTGCAGCTCGATGTCACCGCACCCGATGCGGGACGACAGATCCTCGACCATGCCAGCGCACGCCACGGCGGCCTCGACATCGTGGTGCACAACGCCGGCATCACCCGGGACAAGCTGCTCGCCAACATGGACGAGGCTCGGTGGGCGTCGGTGATCGACGTCAACCTGGGCTCGATCCTGAGGATGAACGAGGTGCTGCTCGCCGAGGGTGGTGTCCGCGACGGGGGGCACGTCGTGCTCGTCTCGTCGATCGCCGGGATCGCCGGCAACCGCGGTCAGACCAACTACGGGGCGTCGAAGGCCGGGGTGATCGGCCTGGTCGATGCGCTCTCCGCAGACCCGCAGCTCAGGACTCGTGGCATCACCGTCAACGCCGTGGCCCCCGGTTTCATCGAGACCGAGATGACGGCCAAGGTCCCGTTCGCGACGCGGGAGGTCGGGCGACTCCTCAACTCCCTCAACCAGGGCGGCCTGCCCGTCGACGTCGCCGAGACGATCGCCTGGTTCAGCCAGGACGCCAACGCGGGCGTGACCGGCAACGTCGTGCGGGTCTGCGGCCAGAGCCTGCTCGGAGCCTGACGTGCCGGTCCGCACCCTCACCGAGTCGCCCGCACTCGCACCGTTGTTCGCCAAGGCCGCCCTCACGCAGCGCGGCCGTCGGGGCGACCTGCCTGACGTGGCCCTGCACCGCGAGGGCGTCGTCATCGACCGCGACCGCCTGCTCGCCTACGAGCGGGTCTGTGGCTTCGGCGGCGGCGACGTGCTGCCCCACACCTACCCCCATGTGCTCGGCTTCCCCCTCCAGGTCGCCCTGATGGCCGACCGGTCGTTCCCGCTCCCGTTGCCCGGGCTCGTGCACCTCGAGAACACCATCACCGTGCACCGTCGACTCACCGCCGACGACCGGCTCGACCTCACCGTGCACGCCGAGCACCTCCGGCCCCACCCGAAAGGGCGCCTCGTCGACCTGGTCACCGAGGTCGTCGTCGACGGAGAGCGGGTCTGGCAGGGGCGCAGCACCTACTTGCGCCGCGGTCGCAGCGACCACGAGGCCGCGCGGGGCGCCCAGGCGCCGCCCTTGCCCGACCGGGCGCCCGCCGGCGTCGTCCGGGTGCCCGAGGGCCAGGGCCGCGCCTACGCCGCGGTGTCCGGTGACGTCAACCCGATCCACCTGCACGCGCTGACAGCCAAGGCGATGGGGTTCCCGAGGGCGATCGCCCACGGGATGTGGACCGCGGCCCGCACCCTGGCCGCGCTGGGTCCGCACACCGCGGATGCGGGGACCTCACACGTGTGGTTCGCCAAGCCGGTGCTGCTGCCCAGCACCGTGGAGCTGGTGGTCGACGACTCGGACGCTGTGACCGTCGCTGGTCTGCGGTCGGCGAAGGACCCCTCGACGACCCACCTCACCCTGACCCTCGAGCACTGACGCGCGGCACCCGCGCGGTCACAGGCGCTTGGCGTAGTAGCGGGCCAGCTCGGAGTCGGCGTAGTGCCCGAACCGTGCCGTCGGCTGGTAGCCGGCCGACTCGTAGAGCGCGATCGCCTCGGTCTGCACGCTGCCCGTCTCGAGGGCCAGCACCTCGACGTCGGCGTCGCGGGCGGAGTCCTCGAGAGCGGTGAGCAGCAAGCGGGCCAGACCGCGCCGCCGGAGGGTGGGGGACACGAACATCCGCTTCACCTCGGCACACCGCCCGCCGACCAGCTCGTCGAGCTCGGGCCGTCTGCGCCACCCGCCCATCGCCACGGGGGAGCCGTCCAGCAGCCCGAGCAGGAAGTGGCCCAGCGGGGGGTCGAACTCCGTGGGGTCGACGGGGGAGTCGTCGGGCCCGCCGTAGATCTGGACGTAGTAGGCCTGCACCTCGGTCACGAGTGCCTGGACCCGGGTGTCAGCGAACGCGACTCGCTCGACGGCCCAGTCACCGGCGGGGCCCGGCCGGCTGCCGGTGGTCGAAGCAGTCACGAGCCGAGCGCCGCCACGGCCTCGGCCACCGGCACCTTGCCGTCCACCAGGTCCACGGTCCGGCCGCGTCCGTGGCCCGTGACGAGCAGCTCGGCCAGCACGGCGGCCACGTCGCGACGGGTGACCGACCCAGGGTCGAGCTGCTCGCCGAGCTTGACCCGCCCGCTCGGCTCGTCGTCGGTGAGCCGACCGGGCCGCACCACCGTCCACTCGAGCCCCTGTCGTGCCCGGAGGTCGTCGTCGGCCGCCCCCTTGGCCCGCAGGTAGACCTGGAACACGTCGTCGCTGTCGGGGTCGGCGCCCTCGGTGCCCATTGCCGACACCATGACGTAGCGGGTCACCCCGGCCTGCTCGGCGGCATCGGCCAGCAGCGCCGCCGCGGCGCGGTCGACGCTCTCTTTGCGCTCGGCCCCACTCCCGGGGCCGGCGCCGGCGGCGAACACCACGGCGTCGGCACCGGCGACGGCTGCGGCCAGCTGGTCGACGGTCGCCTTCTCCAGGTCCACCACCTCCCCGCGGGCACCCAGCTTGGCGAGGTCGGCCAGGTGGTCGGGGTTGCGCACCAGACCCACTGGCTCGTGGCCGGCCTCCGAGAGCAGCCGCTCGAGGTGCTGCGCGATCTGGCCGTGCCCTCCGGCGATGACGACGATCATGCGCTCTGTCTACCACCAGCCCCCGATGCCTCGGAGGCTGAAGGACCGCTGACGCCCTTCGTACAGTGGGAGCCATGACGCCACAACCGCTGACCGCCGAGTTCCTGTTGCTCGCCCACAGTGACGAGGACGGCAAGGCGCTGATCGACAGCACCAAGCTGAAGGCCGCCGTGGCCGGGGCGGCGATCGTCGACCTCACCCTCGACGGTGCGCTGCGCCTCACCGAGCCGGGCGACCCGGAGTTCAAGCCCGGGCGACTGGTGCGCACCACCCGCCACGTCTCCGACCCACTGCTGGCCCAGGTGGTCGAGATGTCTCACGACCGCAAGCCGAAGGACGCGGTGGGTCGGATCGGCGGTGCGAGCGCCTGGCGGAACCGTGCGGGGGAGATCAAGGACGCCGTGATGGGTGACCTGGTCGCCCAAGGTGTGGTGGTCCGTCAGGAGGGCAAGGTGCTGGGGCTGTTTCCCACCACCTCGTGGCCGCTGGCCGACCCGGCCGTGCGGCAGGAGGTCCTCGAGCGGGTGCGGGCAACGGTGGTGGACGGTGCCGACCCCGATGAGCGGACCGGTGCGCTGGTGGCGCTGGTCTATTCCGTCGACCTGCTGCCCAAGCTCTTCCCTGAGCAGCGCAAGCGGGACATCCAGGCACGGGGCAAGGCGGTCGCCCACGGCGACTGGGGCTCCGAGGCCGTGCGCAGGGCCATCCAGGACGTGCAGACGGCGATCACCGCGGCGATCGTGGCCACGACCGTGGCGGCCAGCTCTGGCAGCGGCTGACCCGCACGCACAACTCGCGCGCGGACGCCACGAGGCGGCCGATAGCATCGGTATGCCGTCAGCGGACTTCCGCGCGCGGCATCCGCACGTCCCACCCACCGAACAGCAGGAGAAGCCACCGTGTCTGCCCAGATCACCGTCAACGTCGCTGGAGACGAGCGATCGGTGCCGGAGCAGACGACTGCCGCCGACCTGTTCGAGGGTGACCGCGCCGTCCTGGTCGCGCGAGTCAACGGTGAGCTGCGAGACCTCGCGCACGTCCTGACCGACGGCGACTCCGTCGAGCCGGTGACCGCGCAGGAGCAGGACGGCCTCGACGTGTTGCGGCACAGCGCGGCCCACGTGCTGGCGCAAGCGGTCCAGGAGGTCAACCCGAAGGCGAAGCTGGGCATCGGCCCACCGGTCCGCGACGGCTTCTACTACGACTTCGACGTCGCCGAGCCGTTCACCCCGGAGGACCTCAAGGCCCTCGAAAAGGTCATGCAGCGGATCGTCAACGAGGGCCAGACCTTCGTCCGTCGCGAGGTCAGCGACGAGGCTGCTGCCGTCGAGCTGGCCGACGAGCCCTTCAAGATCGAGCTGATCGGCCTCAAGGGCGGCGCGGCGGGGGATGCCGCCGAAGGTGCCGACGTCGAGGTGGGCGGCGCCCAGCTGACCATCTACGACAACCTGAAGCGCGACGGTTCGCGGGCCTGGGGCGACCTCTGCCGTGGCCCGCACGTGCCGTCGACCAAGGTGCTGGGCAACGCCTTCAAGCTGATGCGCAGCGGCGGCGCCTACTGGCGCGGCAGCGAGAAGAACCCGCAGCTCCAGCGGGTCTACGGCACCGCGTGGGCCAGCAAGGACGACCTGAAGGCCTACCTCGACCGGCTCGCCGAGGCCGAGAAGCGCGACCACCGCAAGCTGGGCGCCGAGCTCGACCTGTTCAGCTTCCCGGACGAGCTCGGCTCCGGGCTGGCGGTGTTCCACCCCAAGGGCGGGATCATCAAGCGCGAGATGGAGGACTACGTCCGCCGTCGGCACATCGAGGAGGGCTTCGAGTACGTCGGGACCCCGCACATCAGCAAGGACGGGCTGTTCCACACCTCGGGGCACCTGCCCTACTACGCGGACACCATGTTCCCGCCGATGGAGTTCGAGGGCACCGAGTACCGCCTCAAGGCGATGAACTGCCCGATGCACAACCTGATCTTCCGCTCGCGCGGCCGGTCCTACCGCGAGCTGCCCCTGCGGCTGTTCGAGTTCGGCTCGGTCTACCGGTTCGAGAAGTCCGGCGTCGTGCACGGCCTGACCCGCGTCCGGGGCATGACCCAGGACGACTCGCACTCCTACGTCACCGCCGAGCAGGCGCCGGCCGAGATCAAGCACCTGCTCGACTTCTGCCTCGGCCTGTTCCGCGACTTCGGCCTCGACGACTTCTACCTCGAGCTGTCGACCCGTGACACCGAGGGCGACAAGAAGGACAAGTTCATCGGTTCCGACGAGCAGTGGGAGGTTGCGACCTCGGTGCTCGAGCAGGTGGCCACCGAGTCCGGGCTCGAGCTGGTGCCCGACCCGGGTGGCGCGGCCTACTACGGCCCGAAGATCTCGGTCCAGGCCCGCGACGCGATCGGCCGCACCTGGCAGATGTCGACCATCCAGTACGACTTCAACCAGCCCGAGCGGTTCGGGCTCGAGTACCAGGCGTCGGACGGCACCCGCAAGCAGCCGGTGATGATCCACTCGGCCAAGTTCGGCTCGATCGAGCGCTTCATCGGCGTGCTGGTGGAGCACTACGCGGGGGCCTTCCCGGTCTGGCTGTCTCCGGTGCAGGTGCTCGGCGTCCCGGTCGCCGACGAGTACAACGACTACCTGTGGGACGTCCTGTCGCAGATGAAGGCGAAGGGGATCCGCGTCGAGCTCGACGAGAGCGACGACCGCTTCCCGAAGAAGATCCGCAACGCCTCCAAGGCCAAGGTGCCGTTCGTCCTCATCGCCGGCGACGAGGACCGGGCCAAGAACGCCGTGTCGTTCCGCTACCGCAATGGCGAGCAGAAGAACGGCGTGCCGATCGACGAGGCGATCGCCGAGGTCCTCGAGGCCGTCGCCTCCCGCGCTCAGGTCTGAGCCGCGGCCTCTGCAGCGCCCTCGTCGGGCCCGGTCGTCACCAGCAGGTGGGCCGGGCCCGTCGGCTGTCCGCTCACGGTCACCCGGACCGCCTCGCGGGCCCGGTCCACCTCGATCGCCCGACCGTCCAGCGTGGCCGACTCGATCCGGTGACCGCGCGGGAGCCGCAACCGCAGCCAGGTGTGAGCCGGAGCCGACTGCGGCAGGGTGACGGTCACCTCGAGGTGGCCATCGTCGATCAGCGAGCGCACGGCATACCCGACCGCGCCCCACCGGGTGGGCGCGGAGTCCTCGACCACCGTGACCGGACGGCCATCGGGCGCGGTGCCGTGTCCGGTGGTGGTCCAGGGGGCAGGACGGGGGTGGTCCGACACGGTCGTCGAGTATGTCGTGCCGCACGTGTCGCGTCGCCCCGGCACCGAGGGGCGGGATGCGCCCGTGGGCCAGCCTCATAGGATCGCCGCATGAGCGACGCGATGGAGCCCGACACGGACTTCGCGGGGGCGCGCGATGGTTTCGAGCGGCTGTGGACCCCGCACCGGATGGCCTACGTGACGGGGGAGCGGCCGAGCGACGACGCCGGCGACGGGTGCCCCTTCTGCGCGGCTCCGGGCAAGGACGACCGCGACGGCCTGGTCGTGCACCGGGGCGAGACGTGCTACGTCGTGATGAACCTGTTCCCCTACAACCCGGGGCACGTGCTGGTCTGCCCCTACCGCCACGTGTCGCTCTACGTCGACCTGACCGACGAGGAGACCGCCGAGTTCACCCGCCTGACCAAGCAGGTCATCGCGGCGATCGACGCCGCGTCCGGTCCACACGGCTACAACATCGGGATGAACCAGGGCGCCGTGGCCGGTGCGGGGGTGCAGGCGCACCTGCACCAGCATGTCGTCCCGCGGTGGGGCGGGGACGCCAACTTCCTGCCGGTCATCGGCCAGACGAAGGCGCTGCCGATGCTCCTCGAAGACGTGCGCGCACGGATCGTCGCAGCGTGGCCGGGTGGGGGAGCCGCTCCAGCGGCAGGAAGCTGAGCAGGCAGACCACCAGCGGCAGGAAGTGGATCTTGAGCAGCACGTAGGTGCTCAGGTGGAAGCCCGCCCAGAAGAGCAACGCGGCATACAAGGGCCTGCCCCTCAGCCACAGCAGGACCGGTGAACAGAACTCGGCGACCAGCACGACCCACTGCAGTGCGTGGGTGAGCGTCGGGTGCGACCCGACCCACGGGCCGATGCCGTTGGGGCGCCGGGTCAGCGCCCAGATCAGGGTGGCACCGTTGGCCCAGCCCCAGCCCCCGAACCGCATCTTGGCGCTGGCCGACAGCCAGTAGACCGACACCGCGCCGAGCTGCACCATCCGGATCGCCCAGCCAGCCGCCTGCGACCGCACGTCGACGTCGGCCAGCCGGGCTCGCCCGACGGTCGGCAGCACGAACAGGGCGACGATCAGCGCGAAGTGGTCGTGGTCGACCTTGGAGTACGCGAACGCGTTGCTGACCCAGTCGAGCATCCCCACCGCGCACACCCACCCGGCCAGCCGGGGGAGCCGACCGGTGACGGCAACGGCAGAGCTCACCAGGATGAGCCCGAGCAGCACCCGCACGTAGACGTGCGAGGGCGCCGGCAGGTGCAGCAGCGAGCGCACCTCGAGCCCGCGGTAGAGGCTCGGCGGCACGTCGCCGTGGGGGATCGGGTCGGTCACGATCCAGAGGAGGTCGAGCCAGACGAAGGCGTAGACGGCGATGCGCAGCCAGGCGACCCTGGCCAACGAGATCTCCGGTGCCAGGAACCGCTCCACCCGGTTCACCGAGCGCCCCCGGGGAGCCCGGAGGGCTTCGGGTGCACGGGATCACGCACCTGCCACCGGGCGAGCGTGTAGATCGTCGCCGCCCCGGTGCCGATCTGGGTGGAGGTGTTGCGCAGGTAGATCTCCGCGTACGCGGCCTCGTGGGGCAGTCGGCGGGAGTGCAGCACCGCGATGTCCTGCAACAGCTCCGGGTGGGCGATGATCCGCGGTGCCTGGCCCTCGATCTCGGCCCGCTCGATGCCGATCATCTCCTTCGACAGCGGCACGCGGACCACGTCGCCGTCGACGGTGAGGGCGTCCATCGTCAGTGAGTTGATGACGCCGTCGTTGCGCACCGAGAAGGCGTACTGCGACATCGGCGCGAACGGCCACCAGTCGTCGTTGCCCACCCAGGTGCCCAGGCAGACCGTGGTCACGACCGCCGCGCTGACCCCGAGCCGCCACAGCACGGCATACGGACCCCACGACCGGCTCGTCCCCCTCACGCGGGCATGCTCTCACGCGGCTGTCAGACTGGAGCCATGCACGCTGCCACGGACGGATCTTCCCCCCAGCGGGGACTGCTCATCTTCGACGGTGACTGCGGGTTCTGCACGACCAGCGCTCGGTTCGCGACACGCTGGGTCGACCGCCGCGACCGCTACGACATCGCACCCTGGCAGCAGGTCGACCTCGCGCGCTTCGGGCTCACCGAGGCCGACTGCATCGAAGCGGCCCAGTTCGTGCGTCGCGACGGCACCGTGGCGGCCGCCCAGTTCGCCATCGCCGAAGGGCTCAAGCACGGCGCCCCGCCGTGGCGGCCGCTCGGCCACCTCATCGCGCTGCCGGGCATCAGCTGGGTGGCCGGCAAGGTCTACACCTGGGTGGCCGACCACCGTTACGCCCTGCCCGGAGGCACCCCCGCCTGCGCGCCCACCCACCTGTCCGACGGCCCGGCGGCCGGGACCAAGGGCTCAGCCTCAGTAGGCTGACCCCACCATGCTCAACAAGTACGCACGCGCCCTCTTCACGAAGATCTTCACCCCCGTCGCCCGGCTCTTCCTCAAGCTGGGGATCAGCCCCGACGTGGTGACGATCGTCGGCACGCTCGGCGTGTGCGTGGGCGCGCTGGCGTTCTACCCCCGGCACGAGTTCTTCTGGGGCACCATCGTCATCACCGCATTCGTCTTCTCCGACACGGTGGACGGCGTCATGGCGCGGATGTCCCACCGGTCGGGCAAGTGGGGCGCCTACCTCGACTCCACGCTCGACCGGGTGGGTGACTCCGCGATCTTCGGCGGCCTCGTCCTCTGGTACGCCGGTGGCGGTGACGACTTCCTGATGGCCGGGCTCGCGCTGGCCTGCCTCATCCTCGGCAGCGTCGTGTCCTACGCCAAGGCCCGCGCCGAGGGGCTCGGGTTCACCGCGAACGTCGGCATCGCCGAGCGGGCCGACCGACTCGTCGCCACCCTGGTCACGACCGGGCTGGTCGGCCTCGGCCTGCCGGAGGTGGTCCTCACCATCGTGCTGGCCCTGCTCCTCATCGCCAGCTTCGTGACCGTGCTCCAGCGGATGCTGCTCGTGCGCCAGCAGGCGCTCGGCCAGGTCTCCTGAGCGCCGCCTCGTCATGACCGGCCCACGATGACCAGCCTTGGCGACCTGCTCGCCGTCAGCGGCTACCGCCTGGGGTGGGGCACCGTGCGCCGGCTCCCCGAGCGGACGGCACTCACGGTCTTCGAGCAGCTCGCCGACCTCACCACCGCACGGGGCGGCAAGGGTGTGCGGCGGCTGCGCAGCAACTACGCCAGGGCGCGCCCCGAGCTCTCGGCGGCAGAGCTCGACGCCCTGGTCAAGGAGGGCATGCGCTCCTACCTGCGCTACTACTGCGAAGCCTTCCGGCTGCCCGACCGCAGCCAGGCGGAGATCGTCGCATCGGTGCGCGTCGAGGGCGACGGTCCCGTCCGGGCGGAGCTGGCCGCAGGCCGGCCTGTCGTCTGCTTCCTCGGCCACCTCGGAAACTGGGACCTCGCCGGCGCGTGGGGCACGACCGCCATCGCTCCGGTCGTCACCGTTGCGGAGCGGCTCGAGCCCGAGGAGGTGTATGCCGAGTTCCTCGCCTTCCGCGAGTCGCTCGGCATGACGATCCTGCCGCTCACCGGCGGCGGGGACGTCTTCGCGCAGCTGCGCGGCCACCTCACCAAGCCGGTGCTCATGCCGTTGCTCGCAGACCGTGACCTGACCGACCGCGGGGTCGAGGTGGACCTGCTCGGGCACCGCTCCAAGATGGCGGCCGGTCCGGCCGCGCTGTCGCTGGCCACGGGTGCCGCGCTGTTCCCGGTGTCGATCCACTACGAGCGACTCGAACGGCCCAGCTGGAAGCACCGGACCGTCATCACCTTCCACGAGCGGGTCGAGGTGCCGACGACGGGCGCGACCCGCGCCAAGGCGGTGGCGATGACCCAGGCGTGCGCCGACGCGCTCGGTGCAGCGATCGTCGAGCACACCGCCGACTGGCACATGTTGCAGCGAGTCTTCCTCGACGACCTCGAGCCCCGACCGGGTCGGGCGCCAGGGGAGTGGCCGTGAGGATCGGGATCGTCTGCCCCTACTCGTTCGACGTGCCCGGCGGGGTGCAGTTCCACGTCCGCGACCTGGCCGAGCACTTCCTCGGGCAGGGGCACCACGCGTCGGTCCTGGCGCCGGCCGACGAAGACACCCCGCTGCCGCAGTACGTCGAGTCGGTGGGGCGCGCGGTGCCCGTGCGCTACAACGGTTCGGTCGCACGGCTGAACTTCGGGCCGCTCACCGCTGCTCGGGTGGGCCGGTGGCTGGAGGCCGGCGACTTCGACGTCCTGCACATCCATGAGCCGGTCACCCCCAGCATCGCGCTGCTGGCCCTCTGGTCGGCCGAAGGGCCGGTCGTGGCCACGTTCCACACGTCGAACCTGCGATCGCGAGCCATGCAGGCGGCATACCCGCTGCTGCGCCCGAGCCTGGAGAAGATCAACGGCCGCATCGCCGTGTCGGAGGACGCGCGACGCACGGTCACCACCCACCTCGGTGGTGACGCGGTCGTGATCCCCAACGGTGTCAACGTGTCGCGGTTCGCCGATGCCGCACCCGACCCGCGCTGGACCGGGACCGACGCGGCTCCCACCATCGCCTTCCTCGGTCGCATCGACGAGCCCCGCAAGGGCCTACCGGTGCTGGCCGCCGCGATGCCCACGGTGCTGGCGGCGCACCCGGGAGCGCGCGTGCTGGTCGCCGGGCCCGGAGACGTCGAGGCGGCCCGCGAGCGGCTCGATCCGGCCGTGGCCGCGGCGACCGAGTTCCTCGGCATGGTCAGCGACGAGGACAAGGCGGCGTTGCTGTCGTCGGTCGACGTCTACGTCGCGCCGCACACCGGCGGCGAGAGCTTCGGCATCGTCCTCGTCGAGGCGATGAGCGCGGGGGCCCCGGTCGTGGCCAGTGACCTGCCGGCGTTCGTGCGGGTGCTGGACGGGGGTCGAGCGGGATGCACGTTCGCCAACGAGGACGGCGACGACCTGGCCCGCCACCTCGTGCGGCTGCTGGGCGACCGCGCCGAGCGCGAGCGACTGGGCGAGGCCGGGCACCAGCGCGCGTGGGTGTTCGACTGGTCGGTGGTCGCCGAGGACGTGATGGCGGTCTACGACACCGTCACCCACGGTGCCGACGAGGCGCGTGCCGACGCCGGGGCGGACACCCGGTGGACCCGGCTGCTGCGCGGCCGGCGAGGAGGGGAGAACTGATGGACTCGCTGACCTGGGGTGTCGTGGTGGTGGCGGTGCTGTTGGGCGTCGCCTGGTACCTGTCCTACAGCGCGGCCCGGCTCGACCGGCTGCACACCCGCGCCGAGGGCGCGCTCTCGGCGCTCGACGCCCAGCTGGTGCGCCGGGCCGAGGCGACGCTTGAGCTGGCGAACTCGGGGGCGGTCGACCCAGCCAGCGCGTTGATGCTCGCCGGCGCGGCGTCGGAGTCGCTCGAGGCCCACAACGAGCGGGCGATCGAGGACGACCTGTTGGACGGGCAGAGGTTCGGGGCGCGGGAAGGGCTCGAGAGCGACCTGACCGAGGCTCTCCAGGCGGCGCTGACGCCCGACGTGGTGGCCGGACTGCGCGCGGAGGACAGCGACGGGTTGGGGGCCAGCGCCCTGCAGCGGGTCGAGGCCGCCGGCGTGCGGGTGCAGCTCGCTCGGCGGTTCCTGAACGACGCCGTCACCGACGTCCGCCGGGTGCGACGCAAGCCAGTGGTGCGGCTGTTCCGCCTGGCCGGGCACGCCGACCTGCCCCGCACCGTGGAGTTCGACGACGAGCTGCCCCCGGCCGTCCGCGACTGACCCACTCGCACTTCTGGCCACTGGTGCGGCACGGGAGGCGCCTCCGGGGGCGGGCGCCCGGCATACCTGGCCAGAAGTGGGCACCACCCACGTCCTCTGGCCACTGGTGCGGCACGGGAGGCGCCTCCGGGGGCGGGCGCCCGGCATACCTGGCCAGAAGTCGGCACCACCCACGTCCTCTGGCCACTGGTGCGGCACGGGAGGCGCTTCCGGGGGCGGGCGCCCGGCATACCTGGCCAGAAGTCGGCACCACCCACGTCCTCTGGCCACTGGTGCGGCACGGGAGGCGCTTCCGGGGGCGGGCGCCCGGCATACCTGGCCAGAAGTCGGCACCACCCACGTCCTCTGGCCACTGGTGCGGCACGAGAGGCGCCTCTGGGGGCGGGCGCCCGGCATACCTGGCCAGAAGTGCGGAAGGGGTGAGGGGCGGTCGGGGGCGCCGTCGCAACCCACTAAACTCGGCTGCGAAGCGCGTCCCCTGCGCTGCGCCCTGCACCTCAGTTGGAGTGACCCATGTCCGCGGACAGCACCACCACCAGCCAGCCCACCACCGGCACCTCGCGCGTCAAGCGCGGCATGGCCGAGATGCTCAAGGGCGGCGTCATCATGGACGTCGTCAACGCCGAGCAGGCCAAGATCGCCGAGGACGCCGGCGCCGTCGCCGTGATGGCCCTCGAGCGGGTCCCGGCCGACATCCGCGCCCAGGGTGGCGTGTCCCGGATGTCCGACCCCGACATGATCGACGGCATCATCGAGGCCGTCTCGATCCCGGTGATGGCCAAGGCCCGCATCGGCCACTTCGTCGAGGCCCAGGTGCTCCAGTCGCTCGGGGTCGACTACATCGACGAGTCCGAGGTCCTCACCCCCGCCGACTACGCCAACCACATCGACAAGTGGAACTTCACCGTCCCCTTCGTCTGTGGCGCGACCAACCTCGGCGAGGCCCTGCGCCGCATCACCGAGGGTGCGGCGATGATCCGCTCCAAGGGTGAGGCGGGCACCGGTGACGTCTCCAACGCGACGACCCACATGCGCCAGATCCGCCAGCAGATCCGCCGTCTCCAGGGGCTGCCCGAGGACGAGCTGTTCGTCGCGGCCAAGGAGCTGCAGGCCCCCTACGAGCTGGTCAAGGAGGTCGCCGAGCTCGGCAAGCTCCCGGTCGTGCTGTTCACCGCCGGTGGGATCGCGACCCCGGCGGACGCGGCGATGATGATGCAGCTCGGCGCCGAGGGTGTCTTCGTCGGCTCGGGCATCTTCAAGTCCGGCAACCCCGCCCAGCGCGCCGAGGCGATCGTCAAGGCGACCACCTTCTTCGACGACCCCGACGTGATCGCCAAGGTCTCGCGCGGCCTGGGCGAGGCGATGGTCGGCATCAACGTCGACGAGATCCCCGAGCCGCACCGCCTCGCCGAGCGCGGCTGGTGACCTGCCGCGCCCGCGGTGCCGTCAGGTGACGGTGCTGCGGGCGCGGAACTCGTCCCGCTCGAACTCGCGCCCCTCAAGCACTGCCGCGACGTGCTCGGCCGCGGCCACGACGTCGGCGTGCGACAGGTAGAGGGGGCTGAAGCCGAGCCGCACGATGTCGGTCTCCCGGAAGTCGCCGATCACGCCACGGGCGATCAGCGCCTGCACCACGGCATACGCCTCGGGGTGTCGCAGGCTCACCTGTGAGCCCCGCCGCGCCTCCTCGCGCGGGGTGGCCAGCGGCAGGTCGACGCCCAGGGCGTCGAGCGCCTCGATGAAGAGCCCGGTCAGCGACAGCGAGCGGGCCCGCACGTCCTCGATCGACAAGCCGTCGTATGCCGTCAGCGCGCCTTCCATCGTCAGCAGGCTGAGCAGCGGGGCCGTGCCGACCCGGGCCCGCGTGATCGTCGCGGCCGGGTCGTAGTCGGTGGACATCCCGAACGGGTTGGCGTGGCCCTGCCAGCCGGACAGGACGTTCTCGAAGCTCGGCAGGTGTTCGCGGCGCACGTAGACGAAGGCAGGGGCGCCGGGGCCGCCGCTGAGGTACTTGTAGCCGCACCCCACGGCGAGATCGGCCCCGCCCTCGTCGAGCCCGACCGGCATCGCGCCGGCCGAGTGGCAGAGGTCCCAGCAGACCAGGGCCCCGACGTCGTGCGCGGCGCGGGTCAGGGCCGGGAGGTCCCACTGCTCGCCGGTCCGGTAGTCGACCTGGGAGTAGGCCGCCAGGGCCAGCGAGTCGCCCAGCTCGGCGATCCGGGCCGGGGCGTCGGGCGTCGGCACCAGCTCCAGGGTCAGGCCGAGCAGGTCGCAGGCCGAGCGCGCGATGTAGACGTCGGTCGGGAACGAGTCGGGGTCGGTCAGCACCGTGCTGCGACCGGGTCGCATCCGCGAGGCGGCGACGATGGTCTTGAACAGGTTGATCGACGTCGAGTCGGTGACGACGACCTGTCCGGGCGCGGCGCCGACGAGCTCCCCGATGCGGTCGCCCACCCGCTCGGGAGCCCCCCACCAGTCGGACTCGTTCCAGGCCCGGATGAGCTGCTCGCCCCACTGTCGGGCCACGACGTCGGCAGCCGTCTCGGCCGCGGCGACCGACAGGGCGCCGAGCGAGTTGCCGTCGAGGTAGATCACTCCCTCGGGGATGCGGAAGGCACTGCGGCGGTCGGTGGCGGAGTGCTGGTCGTCGAGGTCGCGGGCGCGGGCGGCGAGGTCGGTCATGTCCGCAACCTATCGGCGCCCGGTCCCCCGATGTCAGGGCCCTGACCCGACGGATTCCGGGGACGTGCGGCGTACCCTGACGCTGGGATGCGGACCGGACGTGGACCGGGAGGTGGACATGGCGGGTGCGCCCACCATCGAGGAGCTCGAGCGCGAGGCCGACCAGGCCTGGTGGCGGGGCGACGGCGCTGCCTCGATGGCCGCGTCCGAGCAGGTCTACCGGCGGCGGCTGGACGCCGGCGACCCGGCCGGTGCGGCGCACCAGGCGATCACCCTCGTCCTCGAGTGGGCCACCCGTGGCGACCTCGACGTGGCGTCGGGCTGGCTCAACCGGGCCCGCAAGCTGCTGGCCACCCTGCCCGCATCGGCCGACCACGGCTACCTGGCCTACCTCGAGGCGACGATCGCGATGGACGCCGAGGGTGACCCCGCACCGGCTCGCGAGATGGCTGCCGCACTCGCCGAGATGGCCAGCCGCTTCGACGACCCCGCGCTGGGCTGCTTCGCCCTGGTGTTGTCCGGGGCGGCCGCCGTGCGCGAGGGCCACCCGCGCGAGGGGTTCGGCGACCTCGACGAGGCGATGCTGCCCGTCCTCGCCGGCCAGGTGCCGCCGCTGTGGTCCGGTGACATCTACTGCTCGGTGATCCACCTCTGTGAAGGTCTCGGTGACCTCGCGCGGATGCGGTCCTGGACCGATGCCCTGGACCGGTGGGCGAGGCCCCAGTCCGAGACCTTCATGTATGCCGGCGTCACCCGCATCCACCAGCTCCAGCTGATCGCGGCGGAGGGTGGCTGGGACCTGGTCGAGTCCGAGCTCGGCCGCCGCAGCGACGGACTGGTCGGCTCGCACGGGTGGCTCGCCGGGGCCGGCTACCACGAGCTCGGCGAGGTCCGGCGTCTGCGCGGTCAGGCCGACGCCGCCAGGGAGGCGTTCGACGCCGCGCTGGCCCTGGGTGTCGACCCGCAACCCGGCCTCGCCCTGCTCACCCGCGACCGGTCCGGCGCCGCGGCCGGTCTGGCCTCGCTGCGCGCCAGCCTGGGCCAGCGTGGCCGGCTCGAGCGGGCCCGGTTGCTCCCCACCGCCGTCGCCCTCGCCCTGGAGGCCGGCGACCCGGCGTACGCGCAGGCGCTGGCCGACGAAGCGGAGGCCACCGGTGCCCGGTACGGCACACCGGGCATGCTGGCTGGTGCCGCGCGAGCGCGGGCCGCCGTGCTCCTCTCCCAGTCGCGACCCGAGGAGGCGCTGCCGCACCTCGAGGTGGCCGCCCAGGTCTACCGTGACCAGCGCTTCCGCCACGCGAGCGCCCAGGTGCACGAAGGGCTCGCCGACGCACACCGGTTGATGGGCCACGAGCCCGCTGCGGCGGCCGAACGCGCCTGCGCTGCCGAGATCTACCGCCAGCTGGGGGCCGTGGACGACCTGCAGCGGCTGTCCCGCCCGACGCTGCCCGCGGGCCTGACGCCTCGCGAGGTCGAGGTGCTGGCGTGCATCGCGTCGGGCGCGAGCAACCGCGAGGTCGCCAGTGCCCTCTTCATCAGTGACAAGACGGTCGGACGACACCTGGCCAACATCTACGTCAAGGCAGGCGTGAGCACCCGCACCGCGGCGGCGTCGTGGGCGCGGGCGCACGGCATCGCCGCCCGCGAGCCGGCCTGAGGTCTGCAGCATCCGCACCATCGGTGACGAGTCGATCTGCACGATCCGCCCGACGCGGCGTGGCCACTCGCGCTCCTAGCGTCGAAGCCACCAGACCGCACCACCGGGGAGCGGCAACGCAACCACAGGGAGCCCGTCATGACCACACTCGACGAACCGGTCGTCACGACCGATCCGACCACGACCACCGGGGACGACCAGGCCGCCGTTGCCGAGCGGATGGTGCAGGTCCTCAACGACGGCGCGATCAACGTGCTGGGCAGCATCGGCCACCAGCTGGGCCTGTTCGACGTCCTCACGACCCTGCCCTGGGCGACCAGCGCGCAGGTGGCCGACGCGGCGGGACTGACCGAGCGGTACGTCCGCGAGTGGCTCGGTGGCGTCGTCACCGCCGGCTGGGTGGAGTACGAGCCGCAGGGCAGGCTCTACCGGATCAGCCCCGACCACGCACCGTTCCTCACCGGGACGGGGGTCGACAACATCGCCCGCACGATGGGCCTGATCACCCTGATGGGCCAGGTCACCCCGCAGGTGATCGAGACCTTCCGCACCGGCGGAGGGCTGAGGTACTCCGACTACCCGGGGTTCCACGACGCGCAGGCCGCGGACAGCGCGGCGGTCAACGACGCGTCCCTGGTCGAGACGATCGTCCCGCTCACCGGGATCGTCGACCGGCTGCGGGCGGGCATCGACGTCGCCGACATCGGCTGTGGTGAGGGCCACGCGGTGAACCTGCTCGCCCGCGAGTTCCCGAACAGCCGGTTCTGGGGCTTCGACTTCAGCCCGGAGGCGCTCGTGCCCGCGCGGGCGGAGGCGGCGGCCTGGGGCCTGACCAACGCGACGTTCGTCGACTGCGACGTGGCGGGGGAGGCGCAGGAGTCCTCCTACGACCTGGTCACGGCGTTCGACGCCATCCATGACCAGGCCCACCCGGCCACCGTCCTGGCCAACATCCACCGCTCGCTGCGCCCGGGTGGCACCTTCCTGATGGTCGACATCAAGGCGTCCAGCCACCTCGAGGACAACCTCGACCTCCCGTGGGCGAGCTTCCTCTACGCCGTCTCGACGGTGCACTGCATGTCGGTGTCGCTCGGGCAGGGCGGCGACGGGCTGGGCACCGTGTGGGGCACCGAGCTCGCCACCCAGATGCTGCACGAGGCGGGTTTCAGCGACGTGGAGCAGCACGACCTCGAGGCCGACCCGTTCAACGCCTACTTCGTGGCGCGGCGGTAGAGGGTCTGTCGGCGGTGACGCGCTGGGCCCTCGGCAGCGATTCAGTCAGGCAGGACCATGAAGAGCACCGGCAGGTGGTCGTCGGGGAGCCACCAGGGGCGACCCTCGCCGACCACCTGCCACCCGGTCCGCCGGTAGAGCTCGACGGCCGAGGGGGTCTCCTGCACGACGTCGAGCACCGGCAGGCGGCCGGAGGCGCGGATCGCGTCCACGGCCGTGGCCAGGAGGGCCTTGCCGACACCCCGCCCGACCGCGGTGTGGTCGACGAACAGGACGGAGACCGCCGCGAGCTCCTCGCGGGGCCGGTTCGCGCCGACGGTCCAGAGGTCTGCCTCCAGGCCGGGCTCGACCCGCGACACGGCGACGTGTCCGACGACCCGTCCGCCCAGCTCGGCGACCCAGGCCGCGTCCTCGTCGGCGCGTGCGATGAACCTCTCGACCGGGTAGGGGAGCGGCCAGTTCTGCGGGTAGCCCGAGTGTGGTTGCTGGGCTGCGAGCACCGCTGCCAGGCCCGCGATGTCGGCACCGGTGCGCTCGCGCACCAGCACCTCGTCCACGACGCCCGTCATGGCGCCACTGTAGGTCGGGGGCAGGGCGGCGCGGGACAGGGGTCCGGCCGGTCGTAGCATTCCGGGCGTGACAGACCAGCCCACCATCGGGGTGCTCGCCGTCCAGGGCGACGTGCGTGAGCACCTGTATGCCGTGGAGCAGGCGGGCGCGCGAGCCACCACCGTGCGCCGCACGACCGAGCTGGACGGCGTCGACGCCCTCATCATCCCGGGCGGCGAGTCGACCACGATGGACAAGCTCGTCCGCGCCTTCGAGCTGCGCGACCCACTGCGCGCGAGGCTGGGAGCCGGCATGCCGGCATACGGCTCCTGCGCCGGCATGATCATGCTCGCCGACCGGATCGCCGACGCACGCCCCGACCAGCAGACCCTCGGTGGACTCGACATCACGGTGCGGCGCAACGCCTTCGGGAGGCAGGTGGACTCGTTCGAGGAGGACCTGCACATCCGCGCCATCGGCGGCGCCCCCATGCGCGCCGTCTTCATCCGGGCGCCGTGGGTCGAGGAGGTGGGGGAGGGCGTCGAGGTGCTGGCCCGCGTCGAGGACGGCCCCGCCGCAGGTAGGATCGTCGCCGTTCGTCAGGGACCCTTGATGGCCACCTCCTTCCACCCGGAAGTGACCGGTGACCACCGGTTCCACCAGTTGTTCGTCGAGATCGTGAGAGGCAAGGCATGAGCGGCCACAGCAAATGGGCTACCACCAAGCACAAGAAGGCTGCCATCGACGCCAAGCGCGGCAAGCTCTTCGCCAAGCTGATCAAGAACATCGAGGTCGCCGCCCGCACCGGCGGCGGTGACCCGACGGGCAACCCCACGCTCTACGACGCCATCCAGAAGGCCAAGAAGACGTCGGTCCCCAACAGCAACATCGACAACGCCGTCAAGCGCGGGTCCGGTGCGACCGCCGGCGGTGCCGACTGGGAGACCATCACCTACGAGGGCTACGCGCCCGGTGGCGTCGCCGTCCTCATCGAGTGCCTCACCGACAACCGCAACCGCGCGGCCGCCGAGGTGCGCACCGCGCTGACCCGCAACGGCGGCCAGCTCGCCGACCCCGGCTCGGTCGCCTACGTCTTCGACCGCAAGGGCGTCGTGGTCGTGCCCAAGGGCGACAAGACCGAGGACGACATCCTCGAGGTGGTGCTGGAGGCCGGCGCCGACGAGGTCAACGACCTCGGCGACGCCTTCGAGATCATCTCCGAGGCCACCGACTTCGTCGCGGTCCGCAAGGCCGTCCAGGACGCGGGCATCGACTACGACTCGGCCGAGGCGTCCTGGGTCCCGAACCTCAAGGTGCCGCTCGACGCCGACGGTGCCCGCAAGATGATCCGGGTCATAGAGGCGCTCGAGGACTCCGACGACGTGCAGGACGTCTTCGCCAACGGGGACATCAGCGACGAGGTGCTGGCCGAGATCGAGGACGACGACGAGTAGAGCGTGTTGCTCCGCTCACGGGCGCGGACCGGTGTGTAGCGTTTGACCGAACATGTGTTCGGACGTGCTTCGGTGGTCCGAACCGCCCAGTGGATGTGAGGAGCTCCTGACGTGCGCGTACTCGGGGTCGATCCCGGCCTGACCCGGTGCGGCATCGGGGTGGTCGAGGGAGGGCGGGGCCGACAGGTCCGGCTCGTGGCCGTCGGTGTCGTGCGTTCGCCGTCGACCGAGCCCACCGCCGAGCGGCTGCTCCACCTGCAGACCGAGCTCGACACGTGGCTCGACCGGTTCCAGCCCGACGCGATCGCGGTGGAGCAGGTCTTCGCCGACGTCAACGTCGCGAGCGTCATGCACACCATGCAGGCCTCGGCCATCCCGCTGCTGGCCGCCGCCCGGCGCGGCCTGCCCGTCGAGCTGCACACCCCCACCTCGGTGAAGGCCGCGGTGACCGGTTCCGGCCGCGCCGACAAGGCGCAGGTGACGACCATGGTGACCCGCATCCTGCGGATGGAGTCAGCACCCAAGCCGGCTGACGCCGCCGACGCCCTCGCCATCGCGATCTGCCACCTGTGGCAGGGCACTGCCGCAGGTCGGCTCCAGGACGCCGCCCGCGCCGAGCAGGCCCGGCTGCGCTCGGTCCCCGGACCCTCGACGACCCGAGCCGCGGTGGCCCGGTGATCGCCTCGGTCCGTGGCGCCGTGCGCCACGTCGGGCTCGACCGTGTCGTCGTCGAGGTCGGGGGAGTCGGGATGCTGCTGCACACCACGCCCGCGACGGCCTCGTCCCTCCACCTCGGGCAGGAGACGGCGCTCGCGACCACCCTCGTCGTGCGCGAGGACTCGCTGACCCTCTACGCCTTCGGCTCCGACGACGAGCGCGACATCTTCGAGCAGGTGCAGACGGTCTCCGGTGTCGGTCCGCGCATCGCGCTGGCCATGTTGTCGGTGCTCGCGCCCGACCGCCTCCGAGCCGCGGTGACCAGCTCCGACCTGGCCACGCTCACCAAGGTGCCCGGCATCGGCAGGAAGGGTGCCGAGCGAATCGTCCTGGAGCTGCGCGACAAGCTGGGCCTGCCGTCCGGCGCCGCAGCCGGGTCGACGACAGCCCCGGCGACCGCGGCGCCGGCGTGGCGCGACCAGGTGTCCGAGGCCCTGGTCGGGCTCGGCTACTCCGCCAAGCAGGCCGAGGACGCCGTGGGCAAGGCTGCCGAGTCCGCGCCGACCGACGCCGACGTGTCCGCCATGCTGCGCGCCGCGCTGCGCGAGCTGGGTCGCTAGGCCATGGCCGACGGCTTCTCCTCCGAGATGTTCGAGGACTCCTCGTTCGACGCCACCGCACGGGTGGTCGACTCGGGCAGCGACGCCGACGAGCGCACCGTCGAGGCCGCGCTGCGCCCTCGGCGGCTCAGTGAGTTCACCGGGCAGGCGCGCGTCCGTGACCAGCTCTCGCTGGTGCTCGAGGCGGCCCGTCGCCGCGGCACCCCGCCCGACCACGTGTTGCTCTCGGGACCACCCGGCCTCGGCAAGACCACCCTCGCCATGCTGATCGGCACCGAGCTGGAGCGGCCGATCCGGATCACCAGTGGTCCGGCGATCCAGCACGCCGGCGACCTGGCCGCGGTGCTGTCCTCGCTGATGGAGGGCGAAGTGCTGTTCCTCGACGAGATCCACCGGATGTCGCGGTCGGCCGAGGAGATGCTCTACCTCGCGATGGAGGACTTCCGGGTCGACGTGATCGTCGGCAAGGGCCCGGGCGCGACGGCCATCCCGCTGGAGCTGCCGGCCTTCACCGTGGTCGGCGCCACCACCCGCGCGGGCCTGCTGCCCGCGCCGCTGCGCGACCGGTTCGGGTTCACCGGCCACCTCGACTTCTACGCCGCCGACGACCTGGTCGTCATCCTCGAGCGCTCGGCCCGCCTGCTCGACGTGCAGGCCGACACCGAAGGCATCGCCGAGATCGCTCGCCGGTCGCGCGGCACACCCCGCATCGCCAACCGCCTGCTGCGCCGCGTGCGCGACTGGGCGCAGGTGCACGGCCGCCAGGTCGTCGACGAGGAGGCCGCACACGCGGCCCTGGCGCTGTTCGACGTCGACGACCGTGGCCTCGACCGGCTCGACCGGGCCGTGCTCGACTCGCTCTGCCGACGGTTCGGCGGTGGGCCCGTCGGGCTCTCGACCCTCGCCGTCGCCGTGGGGGAGGAGGCCGACACCGTCGAGACCGTCGCCGAGCCGTTCCTCGTGCGCGAGGGGTTCATCACGCGCACACCGCGGGGTCGCGCCGCCACCGCCCTGGCGTGGTCGCACCTCGGCCTGGCCCCGCCGGCGGGTCATGCCGCCCAGCCCAGCCTGCCGCTCGACACCGGCGAAGGACGCTTCGGCGGCTGACCTGCACGGGTGCCGTCACGGCATACCCGTGGGAGCGGTCAGGGCGACATTCTTCGGTGCGCCCAAAGGTCACAATTGGAACGCAGCCTCGGTGGGGCACGTTGGTCGGTATGCCGTGCGTCACCTACACTCGGGCGGTCCCCCGGCTGGAGCCGGGGACTTGCGCGTGCCCGACTCCGAGGCGCCGCACCACCAGCCACCGGAAAGGGACTGCTCCATGTCGAATGGCGGCTCGCCCGTTGCCAGCCTGCTGATCTTCGCGCTGCCCGTGCTGCTGATCGTCTTCATGGTGTTCAGCCAGCGGCGCCGCCAGCGGGACGCCCAGACGCTGCAGGCGGGGCTGGCGGTCGGTGACGAGGTCTGCACGACCTCGGGCCTGTTCGGCACCGTGCAGTCCCTCGACGACGCCGTCGTCACCCTGGAGATCAGCCCCGGGGTCACCGTCCGCTTCGACCGGCGCGCCATCGGCACCAAGACGGCGCCCTCCGGCCCGGTCGAACCCGCCAATCCCGGCACCACCGAGTAGAGGTCCCTGCACGTGGCAATCAACCCGTACAACCGCAAGCCGCTGAAGGTCCTCGCAGCGCTGGCGGCCACCACCCTGGCGCTCTACGGCCTGCTGTTCGCGGTCACCACCTGGGGCACCGCCCAGTGGTCGCCCAAGCTGGGTCTCGACCTCGACGGCGGCACCCAGCTGGTGCTCAAGCCGGTGCTGGCCGGCGCTTCGAAGCCGACCAACGAGCAGCTCACCCAGGCCCGCGACATCATCGTCCAGCGCGTCGACGCCAACGGTGTCGCCGGCGCCGAGGTGACCACCCGCAACGGCGAGGACATCGTCGTCAGCGTCCCGGGCAAGAGCCTCGACAAGACCATCGAGGACTCGATCCGCAAGTCGTCGCAGATGCGCTTCCGTCCCGTCCTCGCGCAGTCGGCCGGCACCAACCAGCCCGTGCCGACCGGGACCTCCACCGGCACCGCCACGGGCACCGCGACGGGCACCGCGACGGGCACGGCGACGGGCACGGCGACGGGCACGGCAACGGGCACCGCGACGGGCACGGCCCCCAAGGCCACCGGCAGCGCCACGACCGCGGGCTCCGGACTGCCCGGCGCCTTCGTCAAGAGCACCACCGAGCCGACCCCGAGCGGGACGGCGACGACCACCCCCAGCGGCACCGCGACGACGAGCTCGGCCAAGCCGACCGACTCCAGCGACCTGGCCTGGATCACCGACGACGTCTCCAAGGCTTTCGAGGCGCTCGACTGCTCGGTCCCCGGTGTCACCGACACGATCGTCGACGACCCCAAGAAGCCGCTGGTGACCTGCAGCGACGACGGCGCGACCAAGTACGTGCTCGGCCCGGTCGTCGTGGACGGCACCCAGATCAAGGACGCTGCCGCGGGCTACCGGCCCCTCTCCAACGGCCAGCCGTCGAGCACCGTCGAGATCTCGCTGACCTTCAAGTCCGAGGGCACCAAGGCCTACGGCGAGGCCAGCCGGCGCATGGTGTCGCTGGAGTCGCCGCGCAACGAGATGGCCGCCACCCTCGACTCCCGGGTCATCGTGGCGCCCTACTTCGAGGCCGCGATCCTCGACGGACGGGCCAGCATCACCGGCTCCTTCACCATCCAGGAGGCTCGTGACCTCGCCAGCCAGCTGAAGTTCGGCGCGCTGCCGCTGTCGTTCACGCTGCAGACCCGTGACCAGATCAGCCCGACGCTCGGCAGCGAGCAGCTCCAGATGGGTCTGGTGGCCGGCATCATCGGCTTCATCCTGGTCTTCGGCTACTCACTGGCGCAGTACCGCGCCCTCGGCCTGGTCACCGTCCTCTCGATCGTGATCGCCTCGCTGTTGACGTACGTGGCGATCGCCCTGCTCGGGTGGTCGCACAACTTCCGGCTCGACATGGCGGGCGTGACCGGCCTGATCGTGGCCATCGGTGTCACCGCCGACTCCTTCATCGTCTACTTCGAACGCATCCGTGACGAGGTCCGCGAGGGCCGGCCGCTGCGTGCGGCGGTCGACACGGGCTGGCGTCGCGCCCGGCGCACCATCCTGGCCGCCGACGGCGTGAACTTCCTCGCCGCGTTCGTGCTCTACCTGCTGGCCTCGTCCAACGTGCGCGGGTTCGCCTTCACGCTCGGCCTCACGACCCTGATCGACCTGCTCATCGTCGTGATGTTCACCCACCCGCTCGTCGCCCTGCTGGCGAGCACCAAGTTCTTCGGTGGCGGTCACCGCTGGTCGGGGCTCGACCCCGAGCGGCTGGGTGCCAAGGCCCAGAAGCCCCGGTATGCCGGGCGCGGACGGGTCGCGATGCCCACCACCGCACGGACCGCGAGCGACGGGAGCGCGCTGTGATCAACTTCGCCGCACTGGGCAACGACCTCTACACGGGCAAGCGGTCGATCGACTTCGTCGGTCGCCACAGGCGCTGGTACGCCCTCTCGGGGGTCTTCGTCCTGATCGCGCTGATCGGTCTGGTCTGGCACGGGCTCAACCTCAGCCTCGAGTTCCGCGGCGGCTCGGAGTTCCGGATCTCCAAGGTGGCCGCCAGCCAGGACTACGAGGCGCGCGCCAAGGACGCCGTCGGCACGGTGCCGAACGCCGGCGCCGCCGAGGTCACCAAGATCGGCTCCGGCACGATCCGCGTCCAGACCGAGAAACTCGACGAGTCGGGGATCCGCGCGGTCCAGGCCGCCCTGGCTGACGAGTTCAAGACCGACGCCAACGATGTGTCCGCCTCGTTCGTCGGCCCGTCGTGGGGCGCCTCGGTCAGCCAGAAGGCGCTGCAGGCCCTGGCCGTCTTCCTGGCGCTCGTCTCGATCGTGATGGCGCTCTACTTCCGCACCTGGAAGATGGCCGTCGCGGGCCTCGCGGCGCTGCTGCACGACCTCTTCATCACCGTGGGCATCTATGCGCTGGCCGGCTTCGAGGTCTCGCCGGCCACGATGATCGGCTTCCTCACCATCCTCGGCTACTCGCTCTACGACACCGTCGTCGTCTTCGACAAGGTCCGCGAGAACACCACCGAGGCCCTCGGGAACGGCCGGATGACCTACCAGCAGGCCGCGAACCTCGCCGTCAACCAGACCCTGGTGCGCTCGATCAACACGACGATCGTGGCGCTGCTGCCGATCGCGTCGATCCTCGTCATCGGCTTCCTGTTCCTCGGCCCGGGCACGCTGCTCGACCTGGCCCTGGCGCTGTTCGTCGGTATCGCCGTCGGCGCCTACTCGTCGATCTTCATCGCCACCCCGCTGCTCGTGCACCTGCGCATGAAGGAGCCGGCGATCGTCGACCTCGACAAGAAGGCGACCCGCTACCAGGCCCGCCACGGCGGCGTGGTCTCGTCCTCGGACGCTGCTCCGGTGGAGCACGCGCCCGACGCCGAGGAGCTGGCCGAGGGCCGCGAGCCGGTCCCGGCCGCCGCGGCTCGCACCGGTGGCGTGCGCGAGACGCACAAGTACGCGACGAGCGGTCCGCGCAACCAGCCCAAGCGCCCGCCGAAGTCACGTCGATGAACGACCCGTCGGTGAGCAGCACGTCGGTGAGCAGCACGTCGGTGAGCAGCATGTCGGTGAGCAGCTCGCTGTCGGAGCGTGTCGACGCGGCCCTGCGGGACGTCCAGGACTTCCCGAGCCCGGGGATCCTGTTCAAGGACGTCACCCCGGTGCTCGCCGACGGCCAGCTGTTCGGCGACGTCATCCGCGACCTGGCGGAACGCCGCCGCGGGAGCATCGACCTCGTCGTGGGCATCGAGGCCCGCGGCTTCATCCTCGGGGCCGCGCTGGCGCACGAGCTCGGCGTCGGGTTCGTCCCGGTCCGCAAGGCCGGCAAGCTGCCCGGTGCGGTGCTGGGGCTGACCTACGACCTCGAGTACGGCTCGGCCACCGTCGAGATCCACGAGGACGCTTTCGTGGGCGGCGAGCGGGTCCTGCTCGTCGACGACGTGCTGGCCACCGGCGGCACGGCCGCTGCCGCCTGCGAGCTGCTCGAGCAGGCCGGCGCCGAGGTCGTCGCGTTCGAGACGCTGGTCGAGCTTGCCTTCCTGCCGGGTCGCGAGCGGCTGGCCGGACGCGAGGTCCACTCGACCGTGGTGGTCCCGTAGGCTCGTGACATGACTGAGGACGTCGTCACCGGGCCGGTGCCCACCGGCGCGTCCTCGGCCAACCGGGTCCGGGCCCGGCTGGCCCGCTTCGGCAGTCGTGGGGGCCCGACCAATCCGGTGCTGGAGCCGCTGCTGCAGACCGTGCGGGCCACCCACCCCAAGGCCGACCTCACCGTCATCGAGCGCGCTTATGTCGTGGCCGAGGAGGCCCACCGCGGGCAGAAGCGCAAGTCCGGCGACGCCTACATCACCCACCCGCTCGCGGTGACGACGATCCTCGCCGAGCTCGGCATGACGCCGGCCACCCTCGCGGCCGCGCTCCTGCACGACACGGTGGAGGACACCGCATACAGCCTCACGCAGCTGGAGAAGGACTTCGGGCGCGAGGTCGCGATGCTGGTCGACGGCGTGACCAAGCTCGACAAGGTGACCTACGGCGACGCCGCCCAGGCCGAGACGGTACGCAAGATGGTCGTGGCGATGGCCCGCGACATCCGCGTGCTCGTCATCAAGCTCGCCGACCGCCTGCACAACGCGCGCACCTGGCGCTACGTGTCGGTCGAGTCGGCGCAGCGCAAGGCCCGCGAGACGCTCGAGATCTATGCCCCGCTGGCGCATCGGCTCGGCATGAACACCATCAAGTGGGAGCTCGAGGACCTGTCGTTCGCGACGCTCTACCCCAAGGTCTACGACGAGATCGTGCGGCTCGTGGCGGAGCGCGCCCCCGCTCGCGAGGAGTTCCTCTCCGGAGTGCGCGAGCAGGTCAGCGAGGACCTCAAGGGCGCCAAGATCAAGGCCACCGTCACGGGTCGGCCGAAGCACTACTACTCCGTCTACCAGAAGATGATCGTCCGCGGTCGCGACTTCGAGGACATCTACGACCTCGTCGCAGTGCGGGTGCTGGTCGACTCGGTGCGCGACTGTTACGCGGCGCTCGGCGCCCTGCATGCGCGGTGGAACCCCCTGCCCGGGCGGTTCAAGGACTACATCGCGATGCCGAAGTTCAACATGTACCAGTCCTTGCACACCACCGTGATCGGTCCCGAGGGCAAGGCCGTCGAGATCCAGATCCGCACGCACACCATGCACCGTCGCGCCGAGTACGGCGTGGCCGCGCACTGGAAGTACAAGGAGGACGGCACCGCTCCGGCGGCGGGCGCCAAGGACGGCGAGACCGGTCCGATCAACGACATGGCGTGGCTGCGCCAGCTGCTCGACTGGCAGAAGGAGACCGCCGACCCGGGGGAGTTCCTCGACTCGCTGCGTTTCGAGATCAACGCCCGGGAGGTCTACGTCTTCACTCCCAAGGGCGAGGTGGTGGCGCTGCCGGCCGGGGCGACACCGGTCGACTTCGCCTATGCGGTGCACACCGAGGTGGGTCACCACTGCATCGGCGGACGGGTCAACGGGCGGCTCGTCCCGCTCGAGTCCACCCTCGAGAACGGTGACGTCGTCGAGGTGCTGACCTCCAAGGCCGACGGTGCCGGACCGTCGCGGGACTGGCTCACCTTCGTGAAGTCACCGCGGGCCCGCAACAAGATCAAGCAGTGGTTCTCGAAGGAGCGCCGCGAGGAGGCGATCGAGAACGGCAAGGACGCGATCGCCCGCGCGATGCGCAAGGAAGGGCTGCCGCTGCAGCGACTGCTCACGGTCGAGACCCTGACCGGTCTCGCCTCCGAGCTGCGTTACCAGGACATCGACGCCCTGTATGCCGCGGTGGGCGAGGGGCACGTCTCCGCCCAGCACGTCGTGGGCCGGCTCGTGGTCTCGCTCGGTGGCGAGGAGGGCGCGTCCGAGGACCTTGCCGAGGCGACCACCCCGACCCGCTCCATGCGCCGGCGTTCGGGCGACCCGGGCGTCGTCGTGGTCGGCACCGCCGACGTGTGGGTCAAGCTGGCCCGCTGCTGCACGCCGGTGCCGGGCGACCCCATCATGGGCTTCATCACGCGCGGCAGCGGGGTCTCGGTCCACCGCACCGACTGCACGAACGCCGAATCACTACTCTCCCAGCCAGATCGGATGATCGAGGTCGAGTGGGCGCCATCGTCTGCCTCGGTCTTCCTCGTCCAGCTCCAGGTGGAGGCGCTCGACCGCAACCGGCTCCTGTCCGACGTCACGCGCGTGCTGTCCGACCAACACGTCAACATCCTGTCGGCGTCCGTGCAGACGTCGCGCGACCGGGTCGCGATCAGCAAGTTCACCTTCGAGATGGGTGATCCCAGCCACCTGGAGCACGTGATGAAGGCGGTCCGCAAGATCGACGGCGTGTTCGACGTCTACCGGATCACCGGCACGAAGGCCACCGCCGCGAAGGCCTGACCCGCGTGACTTGGTTGCCCGCGTGGGTCAGCCGCTGAACTCGTCGAGGTTGCCGCGGGCCTGGGCGAGCCACTGCTCCTGGGCGTCCAGCTTGGCCTGGGCATCCTTCACCTTGCGGTCGTTGCCGGAGGCCTGGGCCTTGGCGAGGTCGTCGCGCAGGCTGGAGACGGAAGCCTCCAGCTGGTCGACCATGCTCTGGGCTCGGGCTGCCACCTCGGGGTTGGACTGCTTCCAGCGCTGGTCGTCGGCGTCGCGGACGGCCTGCTCGATCCGGCGCATCCCCTTCTCCATCCGGTCCACGTCGCCGCGCGGCACCTTGCCGGCCGCATCCCACTTGTCCTGCAGGGTGCGCAGCGCTGACTTGGCTGCCTCGAGGTCGGTGACGGGCAGGATGGACTGCGCCTCCTTGAGCAGCTCCTCCTTGACGGCGAGGTTGCCGCGGAACTCCTCGTCCTCCTTGGCCGAGACCTCGTCCTTGGCCGAGAAGAACGCGTCCTGGGCGGCCTTGAACCGCTCCCACAGCGCGTCGTCGTCGGACCGGGAGGCCCGGCCGGCCTGGCGCCAGCGGTCCATCAGCCGCTTGAACGCCCCGGCCGTCTGACCCCAGTCGGTGCTGGTGGCCAGCGCCTCGGCCTCCTTGACGAGCTCCTGCTTGGCGGCCTTGGCCTCGGCCTGGGTGCCTTCGAGCTGTGCGAAGTGCACCCGGCGAGCCTTGTCGAACGAGTTGCGGGCCTGGCTGAACCGCTGCCAGAGCGCGCCCTCGGTCTCACGGTCGAGCCGCGCCCCACCGCGCTGGTGCTTCTTCCACTCGTCGAGCAGCTCACGCATCCGCGCGCCGCTGCTCTTCCACTGGATCTTGTTCTCGGGCTGACCGGCGATCTTCTCGGCCTCGGCCACGATCGCCTCGCGCTCGACGGCGGCGGCGGCGCGGGCCGCGCTGCGCTCGGCTGCCTCGGACTCCTTGCGGGTCTTCACCAGGCCCTCGATCTCGGCCACCTTGGCGTCGAGCCCGGCGAGGTCGCCGACGACGTTCGCGTCGGTGCAGTGCTCCCGGAGCTTGGCGAGCCCTTCGGTCGCGTCCTTGGCGGACAGCTCGGTCGAGGTGAGTCGCTGGTGCAGGAGGTCGGCCGACGCGTAGAGCTCGTCGAACTTGCGGGCGAAGTAGTGCAGTGCCTCGTCGGCGCTGGCACCGGGGTAGGCGCCGACCTCGCGCTCACCGTCGGCGGTCCTGACGAAGACGGTGCCGTCCTCGGCGACGCGGCCGAAGGTCTCGGACGGGGGTCCGGGCGGGGCCGCCACGGTGAGCGCGGCGGGCTGGGGGTGCGCGACCTTGCGGACCGCGGCGGGCGTCGGCACCGGGCCGGGCTTGGGCACCGGGCGCGGGACCGGCTTGGGGGCCGGGGCTGCCGCGGGTGCGGGGGTCGCCTCGGCGGCTGGCTCGGGCGTCGTCTCGGCGGCGGGCTCCGCGACCAGGGGCTCGGTCTCGGCGGCCGGTTCGGGCGTCGCCTCGGCGGCAGGCTCCGCGGTCACCGGCTCGGTCTCGGCGGCCGGTTCGGGCGTCGCCTCGGCGGCAGGCTCCGAAGACAGCGGCTCGGTCTCGGCGGCCGGTTCGGGCGTCGCCTCGGCGGCGGGCTCTGAGGTGCTGGTGTCGGGGGTTTCGGCCTGGCTGTCGTCGGGCTCGGTGTTCTCGGCCGGGGGAGTCTGCTCGGTCACGGTCAGGCCTTCTTCTCGGTCACAGCAACCTTGAGGATGCTGATGGGCGCTGCAGGGGCGCCGTCGGTGGCCCCTCCGCTCACGCCTGCTGCGGCGATCTTCTCGACAATATCCATACCGCCGGTCACCGTGCCGAAGATGGAGTACCCCTCGGGGACGCTGCTGAGGTCGCTGTCCTTGTACACGATGAAGAACTGGTCCGCGTTGGAGTTCGGGTCGTTCGTCCGCGCCATGGCGACCGTCCCCTTGGGGTACTTGCCGTCCTTGGGGGCGTTCTCGATGCCGTAGGTGTAGCCGGGACCGGTGCCACTGCCGCCCAGCGGGTCGCCGCACTGGAGCACGAACAGCGGGTCCTGGGTGGTGATGCGGTGGCAGGGGGAGTCGCCGAAGTAGCTGGCCTTGGCCAGGGCGACGAACGACGCGACCGTCTGCGGCGCCTTGGCCCCGTCGAGCTGGATGGTGATGTCACCGCAGTTGGTGGTGACGACCGCGGTGAAGGTCTTGCCGGCGGCAGTCGCCTTGTCGGGCTTGGCGACCTTGGTGATCGAGGTCGGGGGAGCAGGGGCGGCGGTGCAGCCCGCGACCGGGGCAGCAGTGGTGGTCGCGCTCGCGGTGGTCTGGGTCGAGCCGGTCGGCTCGGCCGAGGGGGTCGCCTTGTCGTCCTTGCCGAGCTGGGTGGTCAGGATGACGAACGCGGCGACGACGACGAGCACCGCGGCGACGACCACGGCCACCTGCCGGTTGCGCGCGGCCTCGCGCTCCCTGAGGGCCTGCTTGGCTTCGAACTTCTGTGCACGGCGGCGCTCCCTGGCGCGCTCCTGTTCCCTGGTCACGCGCGTCAGTCTAGGCAGGGACCTTGCGTGAGGTCGTCGTCGGGCACGGCCGCCAGGTCTCCCTGCAGCCACAGGGGCTGCTGGTCGTCGGCGTGCTCGGACCCGACGGAGCCGGTGACACCGTGCGGCACCACCCACCGGCTCCGCGAGCGGTCAGCGAGGTCCCAGACGTACCGGGCTGCCGGCGCCTGCACGAACGCATCGCCCGCCTCGGGCAGGCTCGAGGTGGCCAGCACGCAGTCACGGTCGCCGGACGCCCCGATCTCGGCAGGCGGCGCCTCACCGGGCGGACCCACGCGGATGGGGCGGAGCACGTGCCGCTCGCCCCACACGGCCTCCGGCGCGGCCGCTGCCTCCTCGAGCGCGCCGACCAGCTCCGCCTCGAGGTCGAAACCGTCGGGTGGCCCGGCGAGCAGTGACTCCAGCCGGACCGCCACCCGAAGCGCCAACGACATCCAGGGGGCGAACACCGTCGGGACGCCCGCGGGGGCCGACAACCCGTCGAACGCAGCCACGCGACACAGGGAGTCGACGAGCGCGGCGCGCAGCACGGCATACCGGTGTGCCAGGTGGCTGTCGGCGTCCATCCGGCAGTCCCACCCGAGCAGCGCGTCCCGCAGGGACGATGCGGCCGGGCTGAGGCCGGCCAGGCCGGTGAGGTGCGGCAGGATCCGGGCGGCGGGGGCGTGGAAGGTGTCCGTGTGGATGGCCTGGAGGGCGTCGGCGTCGAGGGCGTCAGTGGCGCCGAGCAGTTCGGCGATGCGACGGGCGCGGTCGGGACTGGCGAAGTCACGACCCAAGGGCGCGGTATGCCGGGTGGCGTGGTTCGCGTGCACGGCCACCTCGGTCACGGTGGACTCGGCGTGGGGAAGGTAGCCGGTCCACGCATACCCCGCGTCCCAGCCGGGGACCGGCCCCTCCCGGTTGGCGGCAGCGCGGTCGGGCACCAGCCCCGCGGTGAACTCCAGGACCGTGCCGTCGCGATCGGCGGCGAGGACCGCGTTGACCGGCTCCACCCAGCCGCGCCACGCGTCGCGCACGTCCTGGGCGGTGCGCGAACGCAGCAACGCGAGCGCCGTGGCCAGCCCGGCGTCGCCCTCGACACGCGGGACCATCCGCACGGACAGGGTCCGACCCGAGTCCACGTCACCGACCACCACCGGCCCGCGCGCGGTCTCGACGACCTCCACCTCGACCGGGTCGCCGTCGATGACGTGCACGACCTCGTGGTGGGTCGTGGCAGCGGTCCAGCCGTCCGGCTCGCGTGACTCGACCCCGTCGGAGGTGCGGCGCAGCTCCTCCTCGTAGACGTCGTGGCAGTCGGACATGGCGTTGGTGATGCCCCACGCCACCGTGCCGGCGTGGGCGAAGTGGGGGGTCCCGGGCACCCCAGCGAAGGCGATCCCGACGACGTCGAACTCGGGGCAGGCCAGGCGCACCTGCTGGTAGACACCGGGGAGCTCGAGCGACCGGTGCGGGTCGCCCGCGACGAAGGGTCTCCCGGTGGCCGACCGGTCCGGGGCGACGGCCCACGCGTTGCTGCCACTCGCGGCGATGCCGTCCCAGTCGGCGGCAGAGGGGTGCCGTGGTCCGCACAACAGGTCCCACGCCGCCGGTGCCTCGCGGCGGACCCGGTCGCGCCAGAGCTTGTCGCCGAGGGTGCCGAAGAGCACGTGCTGGGTGAGCAGGACCCCGATCGGGCTCCACGGCTCCCAGTGCCCGGGCGTGAGGTTGCCGAGCTCCGGGGCCACCTGACGCGCCCGGGCCTCGGCGAGACCGTCGTTGACGCCCTCGGCGTAGGCGGCGACCCATGCGGAGGTCTCGTCATCCAGCCGGTCGAAGCAGCGTCGAGCCGTGTCGATGATCCTGGCCCGGCGGGCGAACACGTCCCAGTCGACCCAGGTGCTGCCGAGCTCCTCGGAGACGCGACCCTCGGACCGCCAGCGCTGCACCTCGAGCTGCCAGGCCCGGTCGATCGCACAGGTCTGTCCCTGCAGCCACGCGAGCGAGATCACGTCCGGAGCCCAGAGCTGCGGGACACCCCAGCGGTCACGACGGACGACGTTCTCGCTCATGGCAGCCGACGCTAACCGACGTCGACGCCACGACGGGCGGAGGATCGCGGATACAGTGCGGCCCGTGCTCACCGTCGCGTTCCCCGCCGCCGCCTTCGACACGAACTGCTACGTCCTGGCGCCCGCCGCGGGGGAGGAGTGCGTGATCGTCGATCCCGGCATCGGTGTCGAGGACACGCTGCGGGAAGTGCTCGCTCAGCACCGCCTCCGGCCGGCCGCGGTCCTGCTGACCCACGGCCACGTCGACCACGTCTACTCGGTGACTCCGGTCTGCGGCGCCGACACCGCGGCATACATCCACTCGGACGACCGCTACCGGCTCACCGACCTCCTGTCGGTGATCGACCCGGGCCTGCTCCACATGCTCGAGCAGCAGTTCGGTCAGCGCGCCACCTGGACCGAACCGAGCAACGTCGTCGAGGTGCACGACCGGGCCACGCTCGACCTGGCCGGGCTGGGCTTCGAGGTGCTGCACGCCCCCGGGCACACGGAGGGCTCGGTGATGTTCGCGCTGGACGCCGTGCCGGACGGGATCGCCGACCAGGTGGACGTCGACCGCACGGTGCTCAGCGGGGACGTGCTGTTCGCCGGCTCGATCGGGCGCACCGACCTCCCCGGCGGCGACCCGGCTGCGATGGACCGGTCGCTGCGCGAGGTGGTGCTGCCCCTGCCGGACACCACGCTCGTGCTGCCCGGGCACTACCAGGCCACGACGATGGACCGGGAGCGGTCCACCAACCCCTATCTGCAAGGCTTGTAGCGTGAAGATCACCCCGATCAGCGGCTTCCCCGAGTTCCTGCCCGCGCAGCGGATCGTCGAGCAGCACTTCCTCGACGTCATCCGCGAGACGTTCGAGCTGCACGGGTTCCCGTCGATCGAGACCCGCGCCGTCGAGCCTGTCGACCGGTTGCTGGGGAAGGGCGGCGACGCCGACAAGGAGATCTACGGCGTCACCCGCCTGGCTGACCGGTCCGAGCAGCGCCACGACTCGGATGCCGAGCTCGGGCTGCACTTCGACCTCACCGTGCCGTTCGCGCGCTACGTGCTCGAGCACGCCGGGCACCTGACCTTCCCGTTCCGGCGCCACCAGATCCAGAAGGTGTGGCGCGGCGAGCGTCCCCAGGAGGGTCGCTACCGCGAGTTCACCCAGGCCGACATCGACGTGGTCGACGTCGGCGAGCTGGCGCCACACTTCGAGGCCGAGATGCCGCTGGTGATCGCCGAGGTGTTCCGCAAGCTGCCGGTCGGCCAGATGGTCATCCAGGTCAACAACCGCAAGATCCCGGAGGGCTTCTACCTCGGGATCGGCATCGACGACGTCGCCGGCACGCTGCGCGTCGTCGACAAGCTCGACAAGATCGGACCGGCCAAGGTCAAGGACCAGCTCGTGGAAGCGGGCTGCACCCCCGAGCAGGCCGACCAGTGCCTGGCCCTGGCGGCGATCCGGTCCGAGGACCTGTCGTTCGTCGAGCAGGTGCGCGCGCTCGGGGTGGAGCACCCGACCCTCGACGAAGGCCTCGAGGCGCTGGCGGCGGTGGTCCGCGCCGGGCTCGACAACGCGCCTGGTGCGCTGGTTGCCGACCTCAAGATCGCCCGCGGGCTCGACTACTACACCGGCACCGTCTACGAGACCCAGCTCGTGGGGCACGAGTCGTGGGGCTCGTTCTGCTCCGGCGGGCGGTACGACTCGCTCGCCTCGGACGGCCGGACCACCTACCCCGGCGTCGGGATCTCGATCGGCGTCTCGCGCCTCCTCGGCCTGCTGATCGGGAAGGGGCTGCTCACCGCGAGCCGCTCCACGCCCGCATGCGTCCTGGTCGCCGTCAACGACGAGGAGAGCCGCGCCACCTCCACGCAGGTGGCCACCGAGCTGCGCGCCCGTGGCATCCCCTGCGAGGTGGCGCCCAAGCCCGCGAAGTTCGGCAAGCAGATCCGGTATGCCGAGCGGCGGGGGATCCCGTACGTCTGGTTCCCGGGGGCGGCCGGTGACGACGCCGCTGCGCCGGGTGGTGACCAGGTGAGGGACATCCGCTCCGGCGACCAGGTCGACGCCGACGCGACGTCGTGGGAGCCTCCGGAGCAGGACCTGCGACCGCAGGTCATCCGCGTCGAGAGCTGAGCCGCCCATGGACACCACCCGGCCCCTCACCGAGACCCGTGCGAGCGGTGTGCAGCTGCACATCACCTCCCTGCCGGGCGGGCGGCTGGGGCAGCCGGCGCGTGACTTCGTCGACTGGCTGGTCGAGGCCGGGCAGTCGGTGTGGCAGGTGCTGCCGGTCTCGATCCCCGACAAGCACCGGTCGCCCTACAAGTCGCCGTCGGCGTTCGCCGCGTCTCCTGCCCTGCTGGAGCACCCGGACGCGCCGGTGAGCGAGGAGGAGCTGGTCGCGTTCGCTGAGCGCGAGGCCTACTGGGTCGACTCCTGGACGTCGTTCGGGGGAGACCTGGCCGACCAGGTGCGGTTCGACCGGGAGTGGTCGGCGCTGCGGGCCTACGCGCACGAGCGAGGCATCCGCATCCTCGGCGACGTCCCCATCTACGTCGCGCCCGACGCCGCCGACGAGCGGGCCTGGCCGCAGTTCTTCCGCACTGACGCGGTGTCCGGCTGCCCGCCCGACGCGTACGCCGCGACCGGTCAGCTCTGGGGCAACCCGCTCTACCGCTGGGACGTGTTGCGGGACGACGGCTACCGCTGGTGGATCGAACGCCTCCGACGGACTTTCGCCTTGTTCGACCTGGTCCGCGTCGACCACTTCCGCGGCTTCGCGGCCTACTGGGCGATCCCGGCTGGCGACGACACGGCACTCAACGGCCGCTGGGAGCAGGGGCCGGGCCGCGAGGTCTTCGACGCCGCACTGGGCGCGCTCGGGCCGCTGCCGGTGCTGGCCGAGGACCTCGGCGACATCGACCAGCCGGTCATCGACCTGCGCAAGGCGCTCGGTTTCCCCGGCATGGCGGTGCTGCAGTTCGCCTTCGAGCCGGCCTACCAGTACAACGCCCACGACCCCCAGAACCACGAGCCCGACCAGGTCGTCTACACCGGCACCCACGACAACGACACGGTCTGCGGCTGGTGGTGGGACCTGCCCGACCACCGGCGCCAGCTCGCCCGCGAAGCCTGCCAGCGGGCGGGTGTTGCCACGGACGTCGATGCCGAGCCGTCCTGGGGCTTCATCGAGCTGGCCCTGCGTGGGCCGTGTGGCCTGGCGATGATGCAGGCCCAGGACGTGCTGGCACTGGGGTCGTCAGCCCGGATGAACGCGCCCGGTGTCGAGGGTGGCTGGTCCTGGCAGATGGAGCCGGACGCGCTGACCAGCGCGCACGCCGCTCGCCTCCGCGCCCTGACCGAGCAGTCAGGCCGCTTGCCCTGACCCACCCTGCACGAACCTTTGCTAGCAAAGGTTCCCGTGTGACGGACAGGTTGCAACCTGTCCGTCAACGAGTTTCCTTTGCTAGCAAAGGTTCGTGCAGCTGGGAGTCAGGCGGCGGCGACGTCAGCCGAGGCAGGGGGGCGCAGGCCGGTGTCCTTGAGCTCCAGCAGTGCCAGCGCCCGGATCGTCTCCTCGTCGCCACGTCGCCACGCGCCCGTCGGGTCCGCGGAGATGGCCGCCAGCTTGCGCATCGGCTGGCCTGCCATCGCCCGCAGGGCGAACAGGTCGAGGTCGGCGGCGTTGTCGATGAACCGCTGCGCCGCACTGGCCCGCCGGACGAACCGCCCACGCAGCACCAGCCACACCAGCCCGATGATCAGGATCGGCACCAGCGCGGTGACCCAACCGAGGATGTTCGCGAGCCGGGACACGGCATCGACGAGGTCGGTGCCGGCCTGCTCGATGGTCGTCCCGGCGCCGCTCACCTGGCGGAACGGCGCGGCCACCTGGCCACCCACCAGGGGGAGGTCACGCACGGAGTCGGCCGCACTCGTCATCTGCTCGCGGAACCCCGACCCGGCGCTCTGGAGCTGGCGGCCGGGGTCCGCGAGCTCCATCGTCGTGTCGTGGACCAGGCGCCCGACCCAGGCCCAGAGACAGACCCAGGCCACGATCCCCACGTCCGCGAGGATCTGGATGGTGCGGCGGCCCGGCAGGTCTGCATAGAGCTTCATGCCGCCTACACTCCCATCCGTGCCTCCCTCGAGCGCGGTCGAACGCGCGGCCCGCGGCTGGCTGAACCACCTCGACGTGGAGCGCGGTGTCGCCGCCAACACGCTCAAGTCCTACCGGCGCGACCTGGCCCGCTACGCGGCATACCTCGCCTCGCGCGGGGTCGACGACCCCACGGCGATCACCGAGGCGCACGTGACCGACTTCCTCGCCACCCTCCGGGAGGGGAGCGCGGACCACCCGCCGCTGGCGGCGTCGTCGGCCGGCCGCACGCTCGTCGCCGTGCGGGGGTTCCACCGGTTCCTGGCCCTGGAGGGAGACGTCGCGACGGACGCCGCCAGTGCGGTCAGCCCGCCGCGCCCGCCTGCCCGGCTCCCCAAGGCGATCAGTGTCGAGGACGTCGAGCGCCTGCTCCAGGCCGCCAGCGTGGGCGACACCCCGGCCGCCTTGAGGGACCGGGCCCTGCTCGAGGTGCTCTACGGCACCGGTGCGCGGATCTCCGAGGCCGTCGGTCTCGACATCGACGACATCGACACGCGGGAAGGGGTGGTCAGGCTGTTCGGCAAGGGCAGCAAGGAGCGCCTCGTCCCGCTCGGCTCGTATGCCGCGGACGCGCTCGGCGCCTACCTGGTCCGGGGTCGCCCCACCTTCGCCGCCAAGGGCAAGGGCACGCCCGCGGTGTTCCTCAACCAGCGCGGTGGCCGGTTGTCCCGCCAGTCGGCCTGGGCGGCGTTGCGCGCGGCCGCCGAGCGGGCCGACCTCGGCGGGCACCTGTCGCCCCACACGCTCCGGCACTCCTTCGCCACCCACCTGCTCGACGGGGGCGCCGACGTGCGCGTGGTGCAGGAGCTGCTCGGGCACGCCTCCGTCACCACGACGCAGATCTACACCCTCGTCACGGTGCAGCGACTCCGCGAGGTCTATGCCCAGAGCCATCCCCGTGCCCGCTGATAGGGTCGTGCCGATCAGCGCGAGGCTGACCGACGAACGCCAACTCACCGGGAGTGAAACGCCTGTGGAATCTGAGGTGACCACCCAGGAACCCGCCCCCGAGGCGACCCTCAGCGGCTCGGACCGCGACACCGGCCACCTTCCCGGCACCGAGGCTGCGGGGGCCGGTCAGATGGGCCCCACCGGCCGTCCGATGCCGGTCTTCCCCGATCCCGCGCCCCTGGCCGCGCACGGGCCGGCTCGCATCATCGCCATGTGCAACCAGAAGGGTGGCGTCGGCAAGACCACGACGACGATCAACCTCGGTGCCGCACTGGCCGAGGTCGGCCGCCGGGTGCTGCTCGTCGACTTCGACCCCCAGGGAGCCCTGTCGGTGGGCCTGGGAGTGCGTGCCAACGAGCTCGACGTGACCATCTACAACCTGCTGGTCGAACGCGGTCACGACGTGCGCGAGGTCATCCAGCAGACCGCCACGCCGAACCTCGATGTCATCCCCGCCAACATCGACCTCTCGGCGGCGGAGGTGCAGCTCGTCGGTGAGGTGGCCCGCGAGCAGATCCTCGCGCGGGTGCTGCGTCCGGTGATGGACGAGTACGACGTGATCATGATCGACTGCCAGCCCTCGCTCGGGCTGCTCACGGTGAACGCCCTCACCGCCGCCCACGGCGTGATCATCCCGTTGGAGTGCGAGTTCTTCGCGATGCGCGGGGTGGCCCTGCTCGTCGAGACCATCGACAAGATCACCGACCGGCTCAACCCGCGCCTGCAGGTCGACGGCATCCTGGCCACGATGTACGACTCGCGCACCTTGCACAGCAAGGAGGTCGTGCGCAGCGTCGTCGACCACTTCGGTGACCAGGTGTTCCACACGGTGATCAGCCGCACGGTGAAGTTCCCCGACGCCACCCTGGCGGCCGAGCCGATCACGACCTACGCGTCGACGCACGGCGCGGCCACGTCATACCGGCAACTCGCGCGAGAGCTGATCGCCCGTGGTGGGGCGGCCTGACGACGTGAGTCAGGAGGTCATCGACACGGCGCCGGGAGGCGCCGTGCAACCCACTGGCGCCCACGAGGACATCACCCCCGGCGGCGTCATCACCCGCCGTGGCGGCTCGACGCCGTTCGAGGTGCACCTCGACGTCTTCTCCGGCCCGTTCGACCTGCTGCTGGGGCTGATCAGCAAGCACAAGCTCGACATCACCGAGATCGCCCTGGCCAAGGTCACCGACGAGTTCATCTCCCACATCAAGGCGGCCCAGTCGGCCGACAGCGAGTGGGACCTCGGTCAGGCGTCGGAGTTCCTGCTCATCGCTGCGACCCTGCTCGACCTCAAGTCGGCCCGCCTCCTGCCGCAGACCGGGCCGCAGGACGAGGAGGACCTCGCGCTGATCGAGGCCCGCGACCTGCTCTTCGCGCGCCTGCTGCAGTACCGCGCCTTCAAGGACATCGCCTTCACCTTCGGTGAACGGATGGCCACCGCGGGCCGGATGACGCCGCGACAGGCGGGGCTGGAGCCGCAGTTCGCCAAGCTGCTGCCCGAGCTCGTCATGGGCATCACCCCCGAGCAGCTGGCGATGATCGCGGCGCGCGCCATGATCCCGAAGGTCGCGCCCAGCGTCGGCCTCGACCACCTGCACGCGCCCCAGGTCAGCGTGCGCGAGCAGGCCGGCCTGATCGGCGCCCGGCTGCGCTCGGAGCGGGTCTGCTCGTTCCGGGCGCTGGTGGCCGACGCCGACTCGACGCTGGTCATCGTGGCGCGCTTCTTGGCACTCCTCGAGCTGTTCCGCGAGGCCGCCATCGCCTTCGAGCAGGCCGAGGCGCTGGGGGAGCTCACGGTGCGCTGGACCGGCGCCGACGACGGCGAGATCGAGGTCAGCGACGAGTTCGACGAGTTCGACGAGGGCGAGGAGGGCGTGGTCGCGGACGCCGCCACCGGCGCCGCCCCCGGCGCCGACACCGCAGACGACCCGCCGGATGACACGCCTTATGACACCAGCGCCGACACCACCGACGAAGCCGATGACGACGAGGGACGAGACGACGATGAGTGACCTGGAAGCCCCCACCGAGGTGGCCGCGGAGCCCGCTGTCGAGGAGGTGGCCGACGAGCAGTTCGCCTTCGACGTCAACGACTTCCCGGGTGGTGCGCGCAGCGCCATCGAGGCGGTGCTGATGGTGGTCGACGAGCCGATCACCGAGATCGCGCTCGCCTCCGCCCTGGAGCTCCCCGTCGACGACGTGCGGGCGCACCTCACCGCGCTGGAGGAGGAGTATGCCGCGCAGCAGCGTGGCTTCACGCTCCGTTCCGTGGCCGGTGGCTGGCGGGTCTACAGCCGCTCCGACTACGCACCGGTGGTCGAGAAGTTCCTGCTCGACGGACAGCAGGCCAAGCTCACCCAGGCCTCGTTGGAGACGCTGGCGGTGATCGCCTACCGCCAGCCGATCTCGCGGTCGCGGGTCAGCGCGGTGCGCGGGGTCAACGTCGATGGCGTGGTGCGCACCCTCCTCAACCGGGGCCTGATCGAGGAGCTCGGCTCCGACGGCGACGGCGGGGCGTTCCTCTACGGCACCACCGACTACTTCCTCCAGCGCCTCGGCCTCGGCAGCCTCGAGGAGCTGCCCGCCCTGGCGCCCTACCTCCCCGAGGTCGACGTGCTCGACGAGATCGCAGAACAGGGACGCGGATGACACCCCCACGCAGCAGGGACAACTCAGGATCCGGCACCGGCGGAGGTGGCCGCGCTGGCGGTGGCCGCGCTGGCGGTGGCCGTGCCGGTGGTGGTCGCCCCGGAGGCCAGGCGGGTGGTGGCCGCCCCGGTGGTGGGCGCGCCGGTGGTGGCCGCCCCGGAGGCCAGGCGGGTGGTGGCCGCGCGGGAGGCGGTCGAGCCGGGGGCGGGCCCAGGCCGTCCGAGGGCGGCCGACCCGAGCGACCCCAGCGGGGCAGCTCGGGCACGACCAAGAAGAGCCAGCCGACCCGGGTGCCGCGCGAGCGCGACGTGCCCGTGGTCGACGTGCACGACCCGGATGGCGTCCGGCTTCAGAAGCTGCTGGCCGCTGCCGGCGTGGGCTCGCGCCGGGTCTGCGAGAACCTCATCGCCGCAGGCCGGGTCGAGGTCGACGGCCACGTGGTCACCGAGCTCGGCGTCCGGATCCGCCCCGAGCAGATCGTCCACGTCGACGGCGTGAAGGTCCAGCTCGACGAGACGCGGGTCTACTTCGCGTTCAACAAGCCGCTCAACGTCGTGACGACGATGAGTGACGAGCTGGGCCGGATCAACATCGGCGACTACGTGAAGGACCGCACCGACCGGCTGTTCCACGTCGGTCGCCTCGACGCCGACACCGAGGGCCTGCTGATCCTCACCAACGACGGTGAGCTCGCGCACCGGCTCCAGCACCCGCAGTACGGCGTGCTCAAGACCTACCTCGCCCAGATCCGTGGCCCTGTGCCGCGCGACATGGGCCGCATCCTGCGCGAGGGTGTCGAGCTCGAGGACGGACCGGCCTCGGTCGACTCGTTCCGCGTGGTCGACTCCCAGCCCGGCAAGGCGCTGGTCGAGGTGGTCCTCCACGAGGGGCGCAAGCACATCGTCCGTCGCCTGCTCGACGCGGTGGGCCACCCGGTGCTCAGCCTGGTGCGGGTGCAGGTCGGCCCGATCCACCTCGGCGACACCAAGCCCGGCAAGATGCGCAAGCTCACCAAGGAAGAGGTCGGCCGGCTCTACACCGCCGCTGGAATGTGAGCGCACGTCGGCCGGGCTGCTCGGTAGCCTTCGCGTCGTGAGCAGCACCGTCCGCATCGTCGGGACCGGCCTGATCGGCACCAGCCTGGGCATCGCCCTGTCCCGGGCCGGGTATGCCGTGGTGCTCGCCGACCCGTCGCCGACGGCGCAGTCGCTGGCGCGCGACCTGGGCGCCGGGACCGTCGCATCGGCTGACGACCCGGCACCGGACGTCGTCGTGGTGGCCGCACCGCCCGACGTGGCGGGCGCGGTGGTGGCCGACGAGCTCGCCGCGTGGCCACTGGCCATCGTCACCGACGTGGCCTCGGTGAAGGTCGCGGTCCTCGAGGACGTGCGGCGCCGGGGCGCCGACCTCAGCCGGTATGCCGGGTCGCACCCGATGGCGGGCCGGGAGCGGTCCGGGGCGGTGGCGGCTCGTGGTGACCTCTTCGACGGGCGGGCTTGGGTGGTCGTGCCGCACGAGCAGTCGTCGCCCGAGGCGGTCGCCGCGGTCACCGCGTTGGCGACGGCCGCTGGTGGCACCGTCTCGACGATGGACCCGGCCGAGCACGACGCCGCGGTCGCGGTCGTGTCACACGTGCCCCAGCTGGCGTCGTCCCTCGTCGCCGGACGCCTGCGCGAGCTGACCGACCCCGCGGTCGCGCTGTCCGGGCAGGGAATCCGCGACGTCACCCGGGTCGCGGCGAGCGACCCGCAGCTGTGGACCCAGATCCTCGCCGGCAACGCCGCGGCGGTCCGCGACGTACTCGGCCACGTGCACGCCGAGCTGGCCGAGGTGATCCGGGCGCTCGACGTCCTCGCTGACGGCGACGGCGTGGGGGCCCGCGAGGTGCTGGCACGGATCGTGGCCCAGGGCAACGCCGGGCACGCGCGGATCCCCGGCAAGCACGGCGCTGCGCCGACCGCATACAGCGTCGTCGTGGTGCTGGTCCCGGACCGGCCGGGTGAGCTGGCCCGGCTCCTGCACGACGTCGGCGAGGCCGGCGTCAACCTCGAGGACCTCCACCTCGAGCACGGTCTGGGGCAGCCGTTCGGGCTCGCCGAGGTGTCCGTGCTCCCGGCCGTCGCGGAACGGCTCGGCGAGGAGCTGACCGCCCGCGGCTGGCGACTGCACGGCTGACGAGCGGACGCCGTTACGCTTGCCTCCCATGGACAGCAAGCACCTGGTCGTGGCCGTCGACGGACCCTCCGGCTCCGGCAAGTCCAGCGTCTCGCGCGCGGCAGCCTCGGCGCTCGGCATCGGCTACCTCGACACGGGGGCGATGTACCGGGCCGTCACCTGGTGGTGCCTCGAGGAGGGCGTCGACCTCGACGACCGCGACGCCGTGGCGCAGGCCACCCGCGACATCCCGCTCCAGATGGGCACCGACCCCACCACGCCGAGCGTGCGGGTCAGCGGGCGCGAGATCGAGGACGACATCCGCACCACCCGGGTCAGTGAGGTCGTGTCGAAGGTCGCGACCAACACCCTCGTCCGCCCACTGCTCCAGCAGCTGCAGCGTGACCTGATCGACCGGATCGCGACCGAGACCGGGGGAGTGGTGGCCGAGGGCCGCGACATCACCACGGTCGTGGCACCCGACGCCGACGTGCGGGTGCTGCTGACCGCCAGCGTGGAGGCCCGGCTGCGGCGTCGGTCCAAGGAGCTGCACGGGCACGATGCCGACCATGCCGTCGAGGCGACCCGTGACCAGATCGTCCGGCGCGATGCCGACGACTCGACGGTGTCGGAGTTCACCCAGGCGGCCGAGGGTGTGCACCTGGTCGACACCTCCGACCTCGACTTCGAGCAGAGCATCGAGGCGTTGCTCGACGTGGTGCGGCGTGAGGCGCCGGCCAAGGCCTTGGTGTGACCGACGCCGTCACGGTCGGCGCCGCGCAGACGCCCGCGTGGCGGGCCAGGATCAACATGATCGTGGGCTGGCCGCTGTTCCACGCCCTCTACCGCGTGCACGTCGTCGGTCGACACCGGGTGCCCCGAACCGGCCCGGTGGTCTTCGTGGCGAACCACGTCGGCTTCCTCGACGGACCGATGCTCCCGGGACTGGCGCCGCGGCCGACCTCGGTCCTCGTCAAGCGCGAGATGTTCAAGGGGTTGCTGGGCTGGTTCCTCACCTGGATCGGCCACATCCCTGTCACGCGCAACTCCGGTGACCGTCAGGCACTCACCGCAGCTGTCGCGGTCCTGCACGCAGGGGGAGCCGTGGGCATCTTCCCTGAGGGCACTCGAGGGCGAGGCGACGTGGCCGCCGTGCAGCAGGGCGCCGCCTGGCTCGCCCAGCAAGGTGGTGCGCAGGTGGTGCCGGTGGCCTTCCTCGGGACCCGTGCGACGGGAGCCGCCAAGGGGTCGTTGCCGCGTCTTCGGACGCGCATGGTGGTGGAGTTCGGCAACCCCGTCGACCTCGCGACCGACCCGGCCGTGACCGCCGCGACCCATGGCCGGCAGCGGCTCGCTGCAGCGACCGACGTCGTGCGCCTGACGCTGTCGAACCACGTGCGGGAATCCCAGGAGCGGCACCGGGTGTTCCTCCCCGAGGACGACGGCTGGCAGGGGCGTGACCCGCAGGCCTGAGCCGCCCAGGCGCGCGCGTGTCCTGGGCGTCCCTGTCTTTTCCACCCGCAGATGTGCGCGACAATGGTGGGCGGCCCCGCGGCATACCCGTCCGCGCCCACCCCACGAACGACGCAAGGAAACCCCGTGAGCGAGAACCTGACCGACGACTCGACTGTCGAGCGCGCACTGCGCGTTGGGCTGGAGGAGTTCGACCTCAGTGAGGAGGACCGCTCCCTCATCGACGGCGAGTACGACGACGACGGCTACCTCGTCTCCGACGGACCGCTGCCCGTCGTCGCGGTGGTGGGTCGGCCCAACGTCGGGAAGTCGACCCTCGTCAACCGCATCCTCGGCCGCCGCGAGGCGGTCGTCGAGGACGTGCCCGGCGTCACCCGTGACCGGGTCGCCTACGACGCGGAGTGGACCGGTCGGCGCTTCACCCTCGTCGACACCGGCGGCTGGGAGATCGACGCGACCGGCATCCACCTGCGGGTCGCCGAGCAGGCCGAGGTGGCCGTCGACCTCGCCGACGTCGTGATGTTCGTCGTCGACGCGACGGTCGGCGCGACCGACGACGACGAGGCGGTCGTCAAGCTGCTGCGGCGCTCGGGCAAGCCGGTCGTCCTCGTCGCCAACAAGGTCGACGACCAGCGCAGTGAGGCCGATGCCGCCGCGCTCTGGAACCTCGGCCTGGGCCAGCCGTGGCCGGTCTCCGCGCTGCACGGCCGGGGCAGTGGAGACGTCCTCGACGCCGTCCTCGACGTGCTGCCGTCGGTGTCCGCGAACGGCGACGCCTACCAGCGCGGTGGCCCGCGCCGGGTCGCGCTCATCGGCCGCCCCAACGTGGGCAAGTCGTCCCTCCTCAACAAGCTCGCCGGCGAGGACCGCGTCGTCGTCGACAACGTCGCGGGCACCACCCGCGACCCGGTCGACGAGTTCATCGAGCTCGGCGGGAAGACCTGGCGGTTCGTGGACACGGCCGGCATCCGCCGTCGCGTCCACCAGACGCGCGGCGCCGACTTCTATGCGTCCTTGCGCACCCAGACCGCGCTGGAGAAGGCCGAGGTCGCCGTCGTCCTCATCGACGCCGAGCAGTCCATCGCCGAGCAGGACATCCGGGTCGTCCAGCAGGTCATCGACGCTGGCCGCGCCCTGGTCGTCGCCTACAACAAGTGGGACCTGCTCGACGAGGAGCGTCGCTACTACCTGGAGAAGGAGATCGAGCGCGAGCTCGTCCAGATCCCGTGGGCGCCCCGCGTGAACATCTCCGCCACGACCGGCCGCGCCGTCGAGAAGCTCGTGCCCGCGATCGAGCGGTCCCTGGAGTCCTGGGACTTCCGGGTGCCGACCGGTCGGCTCAACGCGTTCTTCGGCGAGATCGTCGCCGCGCACCCCCACCCGGTGCGCGGTGGCAAGCAGCCGCGGATCCTCTTCGCCACCCAGGCGTCGACTCGTCCGCCGCGGTTCGTGATCTTCGCCTCCGGCTTCATCGAGGCCGGTTACCGCCGGTTCCTCGAGCGTCGGCTGCGTGAGGAGTTCGGCTTCGAGGGCACCCCGATCGAGGTGTCCGTCCGGGTCCGCGAGAAGCGCAAGCGCAAGTAGCTCAGGCGGCCCGGCCGCACGGCATACCGATTTCAAGCGGGGGTATGCCGTGCGCTAGGGTTTCGTTCGCTCCTCACGGGGCAGCCACGGGCTGTGGCGCAGCTTGGTAGCGCACTTGACTGGGGGTCAAGGGGTCGCAGGTTCAAATCCTGTCAGCCCGACCAGCCGGGGCCTGACCTGTCAGCACAGGTCAGGCCCCGTTTTCATGCCGTCAGGGAGCGGCGCCGGTCGCGAGCCAGGCCGAGGCGGTCAGGGTGAACGGGCCGTCGGGCAGGCGCCGGGCGCACTCGGCCTTCAGCGCCGCCTGCCCTGCCTCGTCGAGGTCGGCGACGTAGGCGCCCGCCGGACCGACGCCGTAGGTGAACGGCTCCCACCAGTCGTCGACCCCGGTGAACGGCACCTCGACCGAGAGGACGCCTGGCGTGACGTCGACCAGCCCGGCTTCCTCGAACAGCTGCACCAGGTGGCCCTCGTGCGCGCCGGCCAGGCCGCGCTCACCCCCGGCCAGCGGGTCGAGCTCGTGGACGGCGTCCCAGAACAACGAGAGCGGTCCGCCACCTCCCGCGTGGTCCCAGACGCAGGCAGCGACCGTCCCACCTGGACGCGTGACGCGGCTCATCTCGCGCAGCCCCGCGACCGCGTCGCGCATGAAGTGCACGACCAGCTGGGCCAGCGCGGCGTCGAACGAGTCGTCCGCCCAGGGCAGGGACTCGGCAGCACCGGCCCGCGCATCGACGTCAGGCAGCCGCTCGTGGAGTGCCGCGACGAACGACTGCGAGGGGTCGATCGCCGCGACGTGGTCGGCGCCGACCACGGCGACGAGCACGGCGGTGAGTGCACCGGGCCCCGCGCCGACGTCGAGGACGCGCTGGCCAGCCGAGACCCCGGCGGCATCGGCGAACGCTGGCGCCAGCGGCTCGGAGAACCGCCCCATGAAGCTGCCGTATGCCGCGGCCGTCACCTCGAAGCCCACGACCCGACCGTACTCCCGCGCCGCCGGTGTCGTCAGTCGGTGACGACGTGCTCGGTCGCCCAGTCGACGAGCGGACGGACCGCCCGCCACGCGTCCCGGACGTGGCCGAGCGTTTCGGCCCTGCCCAGCCACGCGGGTGTGCCGAGGCGGTGGATCGCCATCATCTCCTTGCGCCGCAACAGGTCCAGCCGTGGGTGGTCGGCGTCGAACCCCTTGGGGCGGGTCTTCAGCGTGTCGCCCTCGAGCGAGAAGCCGTCGGCCTCCAGGTCGCGGGCCACCTGCTCCAACCGGGCACCCGACGCCGGTGCGTCGATCGCGGCCCGGAACCGCGCCGTCTCGGCGGGGGAGTGCGACCGGAAGCCGCCGCCCGCCGCAAGGCCTGCCCCGCTCACCTGGACGTAGTAGCCCACCCCTGTCCGCACACCCACGAACGCGCCCTGGTGGGTCTTGTACGGCGACTTGTCGTGGCTGAACCGGATGTCGCGGTTCGGGCGGAACAGCTTCGCCGGTCCGAACTCGTCCTCCAGCGCCTCGGCCAGCGCCACCATCGGCCCGCGGACGTCGCGCTCGCACTGCCCCTTGTGCGCGGCCCAGAACTCCTTGGTGTTGTCCTCCTCCAGGTCCTGGTAGAACGTCACGCCCCAGGGTGGGAAGCCAGCAAACGCACCACTGTCAGCCATGCGCCCAGCCAACCACGCGGCATACTCGGGCGCATGGAGTTCACCACCGAGGTGTTGCAGACGGGGAAGACCACCACCGGGCTCGTCGTGCCGGACGAGGTCGTCGCAGGTCTGGGCGGAGGCAAGCGGCCCAAGGTGACCGTCACCATCAACGGCAAGACCTACCGCAGCAGCATCGCCTCGATGGGCGGTCGCTCGATGGTCGGCGTGAGTGCCGAGAACCGCGCGCTGACCGGGGTCTCGGGTGGCGATGTGGTGACGGTCGAGGTCCAGCTCGACACCGCGCCTCGGGAGGTCGAGGTGCCCGAGGACTTCGCCGCCGCGCTCGAGGTGGTGCCGGAGGCGAAGGCGGTGTTCGCGCGCCAGTCCTACAGCCACCAGCGCGCCCACGTCGACGCCATCAACGGCGCCAAGGCACCCGAGACCCGTCGGCGGCGGGTCGACAAGGCCATCGAGATGCTCAAGGCCCAGTCCCAGGGCTAGGGCGGGACACGGCGGGCCCGCAATGTCCTAGAGGGCCGCCGCGATCCGGCCGATCGCCTCGCGGACGATGTCGGGTGAGGTCCCGAAGTTCAGCCGGGCGTGCCCCTTGCCGCCGCTGCCGAAGCCCGGACCAGGGTGCAGCGCCACTCGAGCGCGCTCGCGCAGGACGGCCGCCGGGTCGTCACCGAGGTCGAGGGCGCTGAAGTCGAGCCACGCGAGGAACGTCCCCTCCGGCACGCGGTAGCCGACGTCGGGCAGCTGCTCCGCCAGGAGCGACTCGAGGAGGCGCCGGTTGGCGTCCAGCCCGGTCAGGAGCGCGTCGAGCCAGACACCGCCCTCGAGGTAGGCCGCCCGGTGGGCGATCACCCCCAGGTGGCTCGCCCCGTGCGACACCTCCTCGGGGATCCGCGCGAGGTCGGCGACAGTGTCGGGGCCCGGCACCGCCATCGCAGCCTTGAGCCCCGCGAGGTTGAAGGCCTTGGACGCCGACATGAGGGCGATGGCCCGCGAGCCGGAAGGCAGTGACGCCACGGAGGTGAACGACGACGGTGCGTGCACCACCGGCGCGTGGATCTCGTCGGCCACCACCCGCACGCCGTTCTCCTCGGCCAGCTCGAGGGCCGCGGTGAGCTCCTCGCGGGTGTGCACGGCGCCCGTCGGGTTCTGCGGGTTGCAGAGCAGGTATGCCGCGCGGCGGCCATCGCGGGTCGCCTCCCTGAACGCCTCCTCCAGGGAGGCGAGGTCGAGCCGCCCGTCCGCACCGAGCGGCGCCTCCACCACCCGGTGGTCGAGGTGGCCGACGAACTGGAAGAACGGCGGGTAGACGGGGGAGTTGACCACGACCGCTGCGCCGGGGTCCGTGACGAGCTTGAGCACCTCGACGACACCGAGCATCACATCGGGCACGATCTCCATCGTGGCGGGGTCGGGCTCCCAGCCCCAGCGCGTGGCGGCGAACGACGCCAGGGCCTCTGCGTAGTCGGCGGCCCAGGGGTAGCCGGTGTCCCCACTGGTCATCGCCTGCGCCACAGCACGCTGGATCGGCTCCGCCGGGACGACGTCCATCTCGGCCACCCAGAGAGGGAGGACGTCCGGGTCGTACAGCCGCCACTTGACGCTGCGGCGCTCACGGAGCCGTTCCAGACCGGGACCGAGCAGCGGGTTGTCCATGCCTGCGAACTCTACGGCTGACCGGCCGTTAGGCTGCCAGCGTGCCAGCACCAGGAGACCGGGGGAGGGTCGGCGGCGAGCCTGCCGTGTCCGACCGTGTCCTGACGCTGCCCAACGTGCTGTCGGTGCTGCGGCTGGTCGGCGTCCCGATCTTCCTGTGGGCGATCCTGTCCGAGCACGACGTGCTCGCCCTGGTCACGCTGATGCTGTCCGGTGTCAGCGACTACCTCGACGGCAAGATCGCCCGCCGGTTCGGCATGGAGTCCAGGCTGGGCCAGCTGCTCGACCCGTTCGCGGACCGCCTCTACATCGCGACCACCCTGTTCGGGCTCGCGTGGCGCGACATCATCCCGTGGTGGCTCGTGGCGGCCCTCGTGGGACGTGAGGTGCTGCTCGCCGGCGTGCTGTGGTGGGTCAAGCGCTACGGCCAGACGGGGCTGCCCGTGCACTTCGTCGGCAAGGCCGCGACGTTCAACCTCCTCTACGCGTTCCCGCTGCTGCTGCTCGGCGAGGGCACCAGCACCTTCGCCGCCTGGGCGCTGCCGATCGGCTGGGCCTTCGCGTGGTGGGGGACCGTCCTCTACTGGGTCGCCGGGGTGATGTACATCGTGCAGGCCCGGCAGGTGGTGGCTGCGCACCCGGTGCCGGCGACATGAACACCCCGCCCACGTCCCACCGCGACACCGCGCCTCCGACCACCACGCCGGGACGCCGCCCCGACGAGTCGATGACCCTGCTCATCTCGATGATGGAACGACCGCTCGACCCCGGGTATGCCGCCGCAGCAGCCCAGCGCGAAGCCGCCGGGCTCCCGGCCAGCACCGGCACGAGGACGCCGACGGTCCTGGTGGCCGCGGTGGTCACCGGCCTGCTCCTGACGCTCGGCGCCCTCGCCCTGCGCACCCCGTCGACGTCGGCGATCCGGGCGAAGGCCAACCTGGTCAGCCAGATCGAGGGCCGGCGGGCCGAGGTCGACCGCCAGGAGGCGCAGCTGCGCACGGTGCAGGCCGACGTCGACCGACTCCAGGCGCAGGCACTCGGCCAGGACGAGTCCTCGCTGCAGACCCGGCTCACCACGCTCACCCTGGCGTCCGGCGCGGAGCCGGTGACCGGCCCCGGCATCGTCGTGGAGCTCGACAACGCGCCGGGCAGCGACGACACGAGCGCCGACGGCAACCCGCGGACCGATGCCGACAAGGACGAGGGCAAGGTCTTCTCGAAGGACCTCCAGGTCGTCGTCAACGGACTCTGGGAGGCCGGCGCCGAGGCGATCGCGGTGAACGGGCAGCGACTCACCTCGCGGTCCGCGATCCGGTTCGCCGGGGAAGCCATCCTGGTCAACTACCGCCCGCTCGCCCGCCCCTACCGGATCAGCGTCATCGGCGACCCCGACTCGCTGCAGGTGGAGTTCGCCGGCAACGACGGCGGGGCCTACGCGCGGGCACTGCACGACAACTACGACATCCGGGTGTCGATCGACGCGGCGAAGAGCCTGACCTTGCCGGCGGCCACCTCGCTCACCGTCCGGGACGCCACCGTGCCCAGGCCCGCCTCGAGCCCGCCCACCGCCACGACCGGCAAGTCCTCGCCGTCAACCCCGTCAACCCCGTCAACCCCGTCAACCTCGTCCACCTCGTCCACGTCGGAGAGCTCACCGTGATACCCCTCCTCGGCCTCATCGGCGGCGTGCTGGTCGGACTCCTCTGGGGTCCTGACGTGCCCGTCGCCCTGCAGCCCTACCTGCCCATCGCCGTCATCGCGGCGCTCGACGCCGTCTTCGGTGCGGTGCGGGCCGTGCTCGACGGGATCTTCAACGACAAGGTCTTCGTCGTGTCGTTCCTCGCGAACGTCGTGGTCGCCGCCTTCATCGTGTTCCTCGGCGACCAGCTGGGGGTCGGGTCGCAGCTGAGCACCGGCGTCGTGGTCGTCCTCGGGGTGCGGATCTTCTCCAACGTGGCCTCGATCCGCAGGCACCTGTTCAAGGCATGACGAGCACCGGACCAGAGCACGCCGGTCCCGAGGACACCTCGGGCTCGTGGAGCCGGCTACTGCGCATGGCCCGGCCGCGCGCGACCAGGGCCAACGCGTTCGCCGCGCTGCTGGCCATCGTGCTGGGCTTCGCGATCGCGACCCAGGTCCAGCAGACCAACCAGAGCGGCCTCGAGCAGCTCCGCGAGGACGAGCTGGTCCGGATCCTCGACGACGTCAGCCAGGAGCAGGACCGGTTGTCCAACGACCGGCGCGAGCTGGAGTCCAGTCGCGACCGGCTGGTGTCCGGTGTCGACTCCAGCGCCGAGGCGCTCAAGTCGGCCCAGGAGCGCCTCGACACCCTGGGCATCCTCACCGGCACCGTGCCGGCGACCGGTCCGGGCATCGTGATCAACATCAACGACCCCGACCACAAGGTCACCGCGGCCCGGCTGCTGGACGCCCTCCAGGAGCTGCGCGACGCCGGGGCGGAGGCCGTCCAGATCGGTGACGTCCGCGTCGTCTCCGACACGTGGTTCGCCGACGTGGACGGTGCGATCGAGATCGGTGGCGAGCGCGTGGAGCCGCCCTACGTCATCACGGCGATCGGCGACAGCGCGACGATGGCCTCGGCGATGGAGATCCCCGGAGGGGTCAGCGAGTCGGTCCGCGGTGACGGTGCGATACCGTCCGTCCGCCAGTCCGACAACCTTGCCGTCACCGCGTTGCACAGTCTGAGCGAGCCTCGTTACGCTCGGCCCGTCCCGGCACCGTCGCCCTGACGCCGGCACCACCCAGTCCCACGCAGTCCCCGGCAGTCCACCCTTTCGGTCAGCAAGTACGAGCCACCCAGGAGCATCATGAGCGAGCTGGAGTACCCCCAGGACCTGCGTTACACGGCCGAGCACGAGTGGGTGCGCTCGGGCGACGACGGCACGGTGCGGATCGGGATCACCTCGTTCGCGCAGGACTCGCTGGGCGACGTGGTCTACGTCAGCCTGCCGACCGTCGGCGACACCGTCTCCGCGGGCGACGCCTGCGGTGAGGTCGAGTCGACGAAGTCGGTCAGCGACCTCTACGCCCCCCTCGCGGGCGAGGTCACGGCCGTCAACGAAGCCCTCGACGCGACCCCCGAGCTGGTCAACACCGACCCCTACGGCGAGGGCTGGATGTACGAGCTGCGTCCCGCCGACGCGGCTGCCGTGGAGGCGCTGCTCGATCCGGCGGCATACCAGGCCCAGCTCGGCTGACCCCCGCAGCGCGTTCGCAGATTTCGCTGCGGACGGCACCGGCGCCCCCCTAGGTTTGTGCTTTGCTAGAGGGGCGGACAGAACGAACCACGAGGGAGTGCGGACCCATGAACGGCAGCGAGAACGACGAGCAGACGTCTCGGCCCCACGAGCCGACGACGATGCGGCTGCCCGGGATCAACGACCTCGAGCAGGTGGACACCAGCGCCGAGACCGAGGTCGCGCTCAGCAAGGCCGACCAGGCGACCGTCGACGCATTGCGCCCGGGCACGGCCCTGCTGGTCGTCCTGCGCGGGCCCAACACCGGCGCGCGGTTCCTGCTCGATGACGACGAGGTCAACTCCGGCCGGCACCCCGACAGCGACATCTTCCTCGACGACGTGACGGTGTCGCGCAAGCACGCGACCTTCCGGCGTGAGCAGGACACGTTCGTGGTGCGCGACGTGGGCTCGCTCAACGGCACCTACGTCAACCGCGAGCGGATCGACGAGGTCACCCTCCAGACCGGTGACGAGGTCCAGATCGGCAAGTTCCGCCTGGTGTTCTACGCCGGCAGGGCCTGAGCCACTTCAGGGTCCCGACCGCAGTGACCGACGACCAGTGAGCACCGGCACGACACCACAGTCGATGACGATCGGTGCGGTGCTCGCCGCGCTGCAGCCGGACTTCCCGGACGTCACGATCTCCAAGATCCGGTTCCTCGAGTCCGAGGGCCTGGTGACCCCGTCCCGCACCCGGTCCGGCTACCGCACCTACTCGGCCGCCGACCTCGACCGGCTCCGCTACGTCCTCACGGCCCAGCGCGACCACTTCTGGCCGCTCAAGGTGATCGCCGACGCCCTGGACGCGATGGACCGTGGGCTCACCCCGCAGCGCCTCGAGGCCGGTATGCCGCGCCCCTCGGTCCCAGCCCCGGTGGCCGACCCCGAGGCGCCCAGCGCGGCTGAGCTCACCACGCGCAGCACCCTGCGGCTCACCCGTGCGGAGCTGACCGAGTCCGCGGGCCTCGACCCCGAGACCGTCGACGCGCTGGAGACCTTCGGACTCCTGCACGCCGACGAGTCCGGGCACTTCGGCGACGCGGCCCTCACGGTCGCGCACACGGCTGCCCAGCTCGCGGCCTACGGGTTGGAGCCGCGGCACCTGCGGCCCTTCCGCACCGCGGCCGACCGCGAGATCGGGCTGGTCCAGCAGGTCGTCACGCCGCACCGGTCGGGCTCCGGACGCAGCGGCCGCTCCGGCGCCGCGGGCGATCCCACGGGTGACGTGCTGCGCCTCTGCATCGCCCTGCACACCGCCCTCGTGAGGGACGGGCTCCAGCGCGGCTGAACCGGGTTAAGGTGGGACGGTGAAGGTCCTCGAGGTGCTCGGTGTCCGGGTCGAGATGCCCACCAACCACCCCATCGTCCTGCTCCGTGAGCGTGACGGCGACCGCTACCTGCCGATCTGGATCGGCGCGGCCGAGGCGACGGCCATCGCCTACGCCCAGCAGGGCATCGAGCCGCCCCGCCCGCTCACGCACGACCTGATGAAGAACGTCATCGAGGGGCTCGGCCACCGGCTGACCGAAGTGCGCATCGTCGAGCTGCGCGACGGCGTCTTCCACGCCGCGCTGATCCTCGACGGCACCACCGAGATCTCGTCGCGCTCGTCGGACGCCATCGCCCTGGCGCTGCGCACCGGGACCACCATCGTCGCGGGGGAGTCACTGCTCGAGGAGGCCGGCGTCGCCATGTCGGGTGAGGAGGACAAGGACGACGAGGTCGAGAAGTTCCGGGAGTTCCTGGACCACGTCTCGGCCGAGGACTTCGAGACCGAACCGGGCGACAAGGGACCAGCGGACTGACCGTTCGGCGCACCAGTCTCAACCTCAACTGAACATCGAGACTTGGTCGCCTGACCGCGACACGCCGAAGCGCAAAGGTCGAGTGGTAGTTGACCTGCGGTTCTACGCCGCCGTACCGTCGGCCAAGACCAGTAATGCGACCGGTGTAGTTACACCGTGTCCGTGTTGCGACGACAAGTGGCCACGACAAGTTGCCACGACAACCAGAGTCATCCAGGAGGTGAGCGCTGTGAACCCGAGCAACGAGGCTCAGCACGGCCACACGAGCGTGCCGGCTGCGGCACAGGGGCTGTTGTTCACGGACGACCTTCCGGAGCTGAGCGACGACATCGGCTACCGCGGGCCGACCGCCTGCCGCGCCGCTGGCATCACCTACCGCCAGCTGGACTACTGGGCTCGCACCGGCCTCGTCGAGCCGTCCGTCCGGGGCGCCACCGGCTCAGGCACCCAGCGGCTCTACGGCTTCCGCGACATCCTGGTGCTCAAGGTCGTCAAGCGGCTGCTCGACACCGGCGTCTCGCTCCAGCAGATCCGGGTGGCGATCACCCACCTGCGCGAGCGCGGTGTCGACGACCTCGCCCAGATCACCCTCATGAGCGACGGAGCCTCGGTCTACGAGTGCACCTCGGCCGACGAGGTCATCGACCTCGTCCAGGGTGGTCAGGGTGTCTTCGGCATTGCCGTCGGCCGGGTCTGGCGCGAGGTCGAGGGCGAGCTGGCCCAGCTCCCCAGCGAGCGCACCGACGACGAGGTTCCCGCCGAGCACCCCGGTGACGAGCTCCGCGAGCGCCGCGCGGCCAGGCTGGCCTGACCGCACTACGCATCCCACTCGGCCCGTCGTCCTCTCGAGGACGGCGGGCCGTGTTGTAGATTGACCCTGCTGAACATCCCGCGCGGGAGAGTCCCCGCGTGCACCCGACACGGGTCGCACGGCGGGGCGCCGAAGGGGCAAACTCCCCGGAACCTCTCAGGCGCCAGGACTGCGTGGGACAGGCACCTCTGGAGCGGCCGGCGCGGCGTGACAGATGGGGAGGCGATCCGAGCAATCCGACGTTCAGGAGCCTCATGTCCGCCCAGCCCGCCACCGACCTGCCCGAGTTCGCCGGGCGCCACATCGGTCCGTCCGAGTCCGACGTCGAGGCCATGCTGTCGACCGTCCGGCACGCCTCGCTGGACGCCCTCGTCGACCACGCGCTTCCCGGAGCCATCCGCACCGACGGCCCACTGCGGGTGGAGCCGGCCGCCTCCGAGGCGGCCGTGGTGGAGGAGCTGCGGGGGATCGCGCGCCGCAACCAGGTGATGACGTCCATGATCGGGCTCGGCTACTACGGGACCCTCACCCCGGCCGTGATCCAGCGCAACGTGCTGGAGAACCCCGCGTGGTACACCGCCTACACGCCCTACCAGCCCGAGATCTCGCAGGGCCGGCTCGAGGCGCTGCTGAACTTCCAGACCGTCGTCAGCGACCTCACCGGGCTGACCACCTCCGGCGCGTCGTTGCTCGACGAGGCCACGGCCGCGGCCGAGGCGATGACCCTCATGCGCCGCTCCAGCAAGGCCGCGGCCGACGCCGTGCTGCTGGTCGACCAGCACGTCTTCCCGCAGACCCTCGCGGTCATGCAGACCCGGGCCAAGCCGCTGGGGCTGCCGGTGGTCGTGGCGGACCTGGCCGGGGTGGAGTCCGCCGACGACCTGCGGACCGCCGCCGGTGACCGCGCCGTCTTCGGCGTCCTGGTGCAGTACCCCGGAGCCGATGGCGAGCTGCGTGACTGGCGCGCCCTGGCGTCGGCGGCCCACGAGGCCGGCGCGCTGGTGACCGCCGCTGCCGACCTGCTCGCGCTGACCCTGGCCGCCGCGCCGGGGGAGTGGGGCGCGGACGTCGCGGTCGGCACCAGCCAGCGGTTCGGTGTGCCGATGGGCTTCGGTGGCCCGCACGCCGGCTACATGAGCGTGCGCCCCGGCCTCGAGCGCTCCCTGCCGGGGCGACTCGTCGGCGTGAGCGTCGACACCGAGGGCGCCCCCGCCTACCGGCTCGCACTCCAGACCCGCGAGCAGCACATCCGTCGTGAGAAGGCGACCTCCAACATCTGCACCGCCCAGGTGCTCCTCGCCGTGATGGCGTCGATGTATGCCGTCTACCACGGCCCCGTAGGCCTCGCCGCGATCGCCCGCCGAGTGCACGGCCACGCGGCGACGCTGGTCGAGGGCCTCACGGCGGCGGGCGTCGACGTGCAGACGTCGGTGTACTTCGACACGGTCACCGTGGCGGTGCCCGGACGCGCCGACGAGGTGGTCAGCGAGGCCGCCCAGCGCGGCGTGAACCTCTGGCGCGTCGATGGCGACCGGGTTTCCATCAGCGTCGACGAGACGACCGACCTGCGCGACCTCGAGGCGGTCTGGAGCGCCTTCGGCGCGACCGGGCGGCAGGAGGTCTCCATCGGCGAGCTGCAGTGGCCGACCGAGCTGGTCCGCACCAGCGACTACCTCACCCACCCGGTGTTCAGCAGCCACCACAGTGAGACGTCGATGCTGCGCTACCTGCGCCGGCTGTCCGACCGTGACTTCGCGCTCGACCGCGGCATGATCCCGCTGGGCTCGTGCACCATGAAGCTCAACGCCACGACCGAGATGGTCGCGGTGACCTGGCCGGAGTTCGCCCACCTGCACCCGTTCGCCCCGGCCCACCAGACCGAGGGCATCCGCGACCTCATCGGCGAGCTGTCGGCCTGGCTGTGTGAGATCACCGGCTACGACGCGGTGTCGCTCCAGCCGAACGCCGGCTCGCAGGGAGAGTTCGCCGGCCTGCTCGCGATCCACGCCTACCACGAGGCGAACGGGCAGTCGCAGCGCAACATCTGCCTGATCCCGGCCAGCGCGCACGGCACCAACGCCGCGTCCGCGGTGATGGCCGGCATGAAGGTCGTCGTGGTCAAGACCGCGGCCGGCGGCGACGTGGACATGGACGACCTGCGCGCGAAGGTCGACCAGCACCGTGACGACCTCGCGGCGATCATGGTCACCTACCCCTCGACGCACGGCGTCTTCGAGGACACCATCACCGAGCTATGCGCGCTGGTCCACGACGCCGGTGGTCAGGTCTACGTCGACGGCGCCAACCTGAACGCCCTGGTGGGGCTGGCCAGGCCCGGCAAGTTCGGTGCCGACGTGTCGCACCTCAACCTGCACAAGACCTTCTGCATCCCGCACGGTGGTGGTGGGCCCGGTGTCGGCCCGGTCGCGGTGCGTTCGCACCTGGCCCCGCACCTGCCCAACCACCCGCTCGCCGCGGAAGCCGGGCCCGAAGGTGGGGTCGGCCCGATCTCGGCGGCCCCCTACGGCTCGGCCAGCATCCTGCCGATCTCGTGGGCCTACGTGCGGCTCATGGGTGGCGCCGGTCTGACCCGGGCCACCCAGGTCGCGGTCCTCTCGGCCAACTACATCGCGGCTCGGCTTCGCGAGCACTACCCGGTGCTCTACTCGGGGCACGACGGGGTGGTCGCCCACGAGTGCATCCTCGACCTGCGTGAGCTGACCCGGCGCAGCGGCGTCACCGTCGACGACGTCGCCAAGCGGCTCATCGACTATGGCTTCCACGCGCCCACGATGTCGTTCCCCGTGGCCGGGACGCTCATGGTCGAGCCGACCGAGAGCGAGGACCGCCATGAGCTCGACCGGTTCTGCGACGCGATGATCGCGATCCGCCGGGAGATCGCCGAGGTCGAGTCCGGTGATGTCGCGGTCGCGGACAGCATGCTGCGCAACGCCCCGCACACGGCGAAGGCCCTGGCCGGCAAGTGGGAGTACCCCTACGACCGCTCGGCCGCCGCGTTCCCCGTCGGGGTCGACGCCGCCGACAAGTACTGGCCCCCGGTGGGTCGGATCGACGGCGCGTACGGCGACCGCAACCTGGTCTGCAGCTGCCCGCCGCCGGAGGCGTTCGAGGGCTGAGGCCGGCGCCCCCAGGGCGGGCTCAGGCGGCCGGCACCGACTCGTCGGTGCCCGCCGCCGACCCGCTGGTGAGCTGCACGGACGAACCGCGCTCGGTCTTGCGCACCACCACCTGGTTCGGGATCCGCGTGCGGAGCTCGGCCACGTGGCTGACCACGCCGACTGCGCGGCCACCCTCGCGCAGACCGTCGAGCACGGTCATCACCTGCTCGAGGCTCTCGTCGTCGAGGGTGCCGAAACCCTCGTCGACGAAGAGCGTCTGCAGGTCGAAGCCACCGGACTCCTCACGCACCGCATCGGCCAACCCCAGAGCCAGGGCCAGCGAGGCCATGAACGACTCACCGCCCGACAGGGACGTCGTCGCACGGGCTTGGCCGGTCCACAGGTCGAGCACCTCGAGCCCCAGGCCGCTGCGGGCGCCTCGGGCGGCGAGGTCGTCGGTGTGCCGGAGCTGGTAACGCCCTTCGCCCATGCCGGACAAGCGCTCGTTGGCGAGGGCGGCGACCTTCTCGAGGCGGGCCGCGAGGACAAAGGCCGACAGGCGCATCCGCAGCTCGTTGCTGGTGCTGGTGCCGGCCACCGAGTCGGCGAGCTCGCGGATCACCTGGTGGTGGGCCTCGGCCTTCGCGATCTGGGCGGACCGCAGGGTGATGCTGCCCCTGACCCGGTCGAGCCCGGCCATCGTCCGCCGGACCAGGGTGTCAGCGGCGACCGCGGCGGCGTGGGCGGCGTGGGCTGCGTCGCGGGCCGCTGCCAGCTCGCCCACGTCGACCTCGGGTGACCTCATCGCCGCCTCGAGGTCGGGCTCGGCAAGGGTGGTGCGGGCCACGACGCCCGCTTCGTCGTGGGCGGCGACGGCCTCGCGCAGGCGTGCCAGCTCGGCGGCGGGCAGGAAGGCGGCGCGGGCCGTCTCCGGGTCCTCGAAGCCCGCCTCGCGGAACGACACATCCGTGGCCGCGCGCACCATGGTGGCGTCGCGCTCGGCCCGGTCGAGCTCGGCGACGGCGGTCGCGTGGGCCTGCGCCGCGGCGACGGCCCGGGCATGGTCGGCGACGACGGTGGCCAGCCGGTCCGGGTCGAGGTGGGCGTCGGGTGACGGGGTGCTCGCGCGGCGGATCCCCGTCTCGGTGCAGGGGCAGCGTTCCGCGTGCTCGGCGAGCGCGCGGACCAGCTCCGCACGCAGCGAGGCCAGGTCCTGCGCACCGTCGTGAAGGCGCGATCCCAAGGTGGCCTGGGCCTGCTGGTCGGAGGCCAGCGTCGCCGTGAGGGCCTCCACCGCCCCCTGCAGGGTGACGACGGCTGCCGCTGCGTCGTCCAGTGCCCCCGCCAGCGCGGCAGCCTCGGTCAGCTCGTGATCAGCCTGGGCGACGGCGGCCTCGAGGTCGCCCAGCTCGGCCGGACCGTCCTCGAGCTGGGCCCGGAGCTGGGCGATCGTCGACTCCAGGACGGCGACCGAGCGCTCGGTCACGGCAACCTTGTCGGCAGCTGCCTGCCAGCGGACCTCGGCCGCAGACACCTCGTCGGCGGTCACGACGTCGGCGGAGGAGGCGGGCCGGGGGTGGTCACTGGCGCCGCAGACCGGGCAGGGCTGGTCGTCCTCCAGTCGACTCGCGAGCTCGCCGGCGATGGCGTCGAGCCTGGCCTGACGTCGGTCCTGGTAGGCGTCACGAAGGTCTTGGGCGGTGGTGCGCTGGAGGGACAACCCGGCGAGGAGGTCCGCACGCTGCTGGTGGCTGGTGTCGAGCCGGCGACGGGCGGCCAGCGCGGTCCGCGCCCCGTCCAGCCGAACTGTGAGACCGTCGACCCGGGCGGCGGCCTGCTCAGAGGTCGTGCGGCTCGCGATCGCAGCGCGCAGCTCGACGTCGCTCGCGGCCAGCCGCTGCTCGGTGGCCGCCAGTCGTCGGGTGGTCGCGGCGAGCTCTGTCTCGAGCGCAGCCAGCATGCGCTCTCGGTCGCGGAGGCCGCCATGCACCCGCTGGGCGGTGGCGAGCTCTCGACCGCCGGCCTCGAGCTCGGTGACGACCCGCTCGACGGCGGCGGTGGAGTGCCCGTCGAGGGCCCAACGGGCCACGTCGGGCGCCGTGGCGGCGACCCCCCGGCCAGCCGCTGCCAGCGCGGCTGAGACGCGATCGAGCGCCTTGAGGTCTCCGGCGACCGACGCGGCGCGGTCGGCCGCGGCGATGCGGGCACCCTGTTCGTCGCGGGCGTCCTGCTCGGCTGCCAGGGTCGCCAGCGCCTGGTGAGCGGCCCGCGCGCGCAGCCGTCGGGCGGCAGTCTCGCTGGCGACCGCGTGCGCAGTGGTGGCCGCCTCGTCCGCGAGCCGGGTGGCGTCGACCGCGGCCAGTCGTGCGATCGACCCGGTGTCGAGGGCTGAGCGGGCGGCCTCCAGGGCACGGGGCAGCTCCTCCAGCGGTAGGGCGCCCCACTCCCGGGTGCCGCCCTCGAGGTCCGGGGCGTCGGCGAGGACGTCGGCCAGGACCGCGAGATCGGCATTGAGCGCGGCCCGCTGCTCGGCCACGACCGCTGCGGTCTCCTTGCGCTGGGTGGCGAACCAGTCCTCGACGCCGGAGAAGGCCGAGACATCGAAGAGCCGCTCCAGCAGCGACCGACGCTCCTCGGGGGTTGCGCGCAGGAAGGCCGCGAAGTCGCCCTGGGGGAGCAGCACCACCTTGCTGAACTGCTCCAGACCCATGCCGAGCACGTCTTTGACCACGTCGGCGATCTCGTCGTGCCGGGTGCTCAGGGGCACCCAGTCGGAGCCTCGTCGCTCCCACAGCACGGCCCTGGCCTGCACCTTGGTCTCGCCCTTGCCGCGTGACTTGGGCCGCAGGAACTCCGGGGAGCGCTGGATGCGGAACCGGCGACCTCCGGCGGTGAGCTCCAGGGTCACGGACGGCACCGACCCGCGCTCGGCGTGGTCGCTGTGCAGCTGCTTCTTGGAGCGGGCGCCGGGTACGTCCGCGTAGAGGGCGAAGGCCACGGCGTCGAGCAGGCTGGTCTTGCCGGCGCCGGTGGCGCCCCGGATCAGGAAGAGGCCGGACGAGGCGGCGGCGTCGAGGTCGACCTCGACGGTGCCCGCGAACGGCCCGAAGGCGGTCACGCTCAGATGGTGGAGCCTCACGCCACCCCCCGGCGTGGTGCGACGTCGCCCAGGGGCAGCTGCCCCTCGTCGTCGAGGCCGGCGCGACGGACGCGCACGGACTCGACCGCGGTGGCCAGCACCTCGCGCTCCTGCTCGGTCGGTCCGTGCCCGGCCCGCACGTGGTCGAGGAACGCGCAGCAGACGTCGAGGTCGGACTCGGCGGAGGACCGCTGCGCGTAGCTGCGCACCGGGACGGGAGCGCCCTGCGGGTCGAACTGCAGCACGAGGGTGTGGGGGAACCGGCGCCGCAGCTGCTCCATCGCCCCCAGCGGACGGACCGGGTCGGTCAGCGTCACCTGGCACCAGGCCCGCTCGGCAGCAGTCAGCGCGGGGTCGGTGAGCAGCAGGTCGATGTCGCCCCGCAGCACCGCGAGCGGGCGTTGCACGGGGGCGTCGACCGCCTCCACCCTGACCTCGGAGTCGGTGAGGTCCACGAGCCAGGAGCCCTTGGTGTGGTCGGCCTCGCTGAACGACAGCGGGATCGGTGAGCCGCTGTAGCGGACGGTCTCCTGGACCCGCTGTCGGCCGTGCAGGTGACCGAGAGCGACGTAGTCCGCTCCGGCGAAGACCTTGGGGTGCACCGCGGAGACCCCGCCCACCGAGATGTCGCGCTCCGACTCGCTGGTGGCACCACCGGTGACGAAGGCGTGCGCCATCACGACCGAACGGCCACCCCGCGACGCGCGGTCGGCGTCGATCGCGGCCATGGCCGCGCGCAGCACACCGGCGTGGGACCGCTCGGTGGCCCCGAGTGGGTCCGCGGCCACCGACGGCTCGAGGTAGGGGATCGGGTAGACCGCCACCCCGTCGACCACGACCGGCTGCCCGACCGCTGCGACCGACGTGCGGATGTGCAGGCCGGCCCGGGAGAGCAGCTCGCTCGCGAACCCGAGCCGGATCGCCGAGTCGTGGTTGCCGCTGGAGAGGACGACCTGCGCTCCCGCGTCGATGAGGCGGGTGACGGCGGTCGACAGCAGCTCGACGGTGTCGGGGGAGGGCAGGGCACGGTCGTAGACGTCCCCCGACACCAGCACGGCGTCGACCTGCTCGGCCCGCACGGTAGCCACGAGGTGGTCGACGAAGGCGGCCTGGGCACCGAGCAGCCCCACCTGGTGGAACGAGCGTCCCAGGTGCCAGTCGGAGGTGTGGAGGAACCGCACGCCTGAAGGCTAGGAGAGCGGACCGACAGCCGTTGGCAGGCGCGCCCTGCGCATGGTTAGGTCGTCACACCAGAGTCACATGCCAGTCCCACCAGCAGGGTCGGGCGCCGGTACCGGTGCCACGGCCAGCGCACCATCCGAGGAGGTTCCGTGGGCGAAGAGGTCAACGCGCAGAGCTACACGCGCGAGCAACGCCAGCGGTACCGCGAGAAGGTCCGGCAGAACCTCGACGTCTTCGAGCGGATGCTCGCCCAGAGCCAGTTCGAGTTCGACCGTCCGATGACGGGCATGGAGATCGAGCTCAACCTGGTCGACGACGGCTACCAGCCCAAGTTCGCCAACGCCGAGGTGCTCGAGGAGATCGCCGACCCGGGCTACCAGACCGAGCTGGCGCAGTACAACATCGAGCTCAACGTCCCGCCGCGCCCGTTGCCGGGTGACTCGGCGATCGAGCTCGAGGACGAGATGCGGGCCTCGCTCAATGCCGCGAGCGCGGCTGCCGAGAAGCGCGGCGCCCACATCGTCGCGGTGGGCATCCTCCCGACGATCATGCCCGAGCACTTCGAGGGTGACTGGATCAGCGCCAACAACCGCTACACCGCGCTCAACGACTCGATCTTCTACGCCCGCGGCGAGGACATCTACCTCGACATCGAGGGCCCGACGGGGGAGCGGGTCGCGACCTACTGCGACTCGATCGCCCCGGAGTCCGCCTGCACCAGCGTCCAGCTGCACCTCCAGGTGGCGCCGCAGGACTTCGCGGCGCACTGGAACGCCGCGCAGGCCCTGGTGGCGCCGCAGATCGCCCTGGCCGCGAACTCTCCCTACTTCTTCGGACAGCGGCTGCACGCCGAGACGCGGATCGAGCTGTTCAGCCAGGCGACCGACACCCGGAGCATCGAGCTGAAGAACCAGGCGGTCCGGCCGCGCGTCTTCTTCGGGGAGCGCTGGATCACCTCGATCTTCGACCTCTTCGAGGAGAACGTGCGCTACTTCCCGGCGCTGCTCGCCGAGGTCAGCGACGAGGACCCGGTGGCCATGCTCGCGGCCGGTGAGGCGCCCAACCTTCCCGAGCTGCGGTTGCACAACGGCACGGTCTACCGCTGGAACCGGCCGATCTACGACGTGGTCAAGGGCACCCCCCACCTGCGCGTCGAGAACCGGGTGCTGCCCGCTGGCCCGACCCTCGTGGACACGATGGCCAACGCCGCCTTCTACTACGGCGTGATCCGCAAGCTGGCCTCCGACGACCGCCCGCTCTGGACCAAGATGAGCTTCGCCGCGGCCGAGCAGAACTTCCACAACGCCGCGCGCGACGGCATCGAGTCGCGGCTCTACTGGCCGGGGTTCGGCGAGGTGCGGGCCGAGGAGCTGATCCTGCGGCACCTGCTCCCGATGGCGCACGACGGGCTGGCCGACTGGGGCGTCTCGGAGGCCGTGCGCGAGCGATACCTCTCGGTGATCGAGGGTCGCTGCAAGACGAGCACCAACGGTGCGACCTGGCAGACCGACGCCGTGCAGCAGCTGGAGAAGGCGGGGATGGACCGCCAGAGCGCGCTGGCCGAGATGCTGCGCCACTACGCCAAGAACATGCACAGCAACGAGCCGGTGCACACCTGGCCGTTGCCCTGACCGCAACCGGTGCCGCCCCCGCACGCGCTGCGGTGGGCCGCGGTGAGGTATGCCGCGCGGTGACCGCGCGGCATACCTGCCCCTATGCTCTGGGTCCGTGAGGGGGACGCTGGTTCGCGCGGTCGGGGACGCCGGTGCCGTCATCGTGCGTGCCGGGCAGTTGCTGTGGCGGCACTGGCCGGTCCTGACGCTGATCTACCTGCTCGGGGCGGCGACCCACAACGGGCTGCTCTGGTTCTGCGTCTGGCTCAGCGAGGAGCATGCGACCACTGCTGCCTTCGTGCTGCCGCTCGTGCCGATGGCGACGCTCACCGCCCTGATCCTCGCGCTGCGCGAGCTCACCCCGAGCCTGGCCCACGTCCGGCCGCCGGCGATGAGCCGGCTGACGCTCCTGGCCAGCACGCTGATCCCGTTCCTCACCGTCTACGTGTCGCAGCAGTACCTCAAGGAGGACACCCGCGCCTTCCTCAACGCGGCGTCCAGCGACGAGCTCCTAGAGCGCAGCGGCACGGCGACGTTCAACCTCGACCGCACCAACATCGCGAGCGGCGCGGCCCTGGTGGGGATCGTGGCCGGTGCGCTCCTGGTGCGGTGGTTGCTGGACCGGCTCGATCTGCCGCAGAAGGCGGTCGGCTGGGGGCTGTTCGCGGCCTACGTCGAGGTGTTGTGGGTGTGGTTGCTGGCGAAGCGGCTGTCCAACTTCACCGGTGAGGTCGAGGCCTGGGTCCGGACCCGGCGGCTGTCGCACTGGCTGCTCGACCGGTGGGGAGACCTGATCGACGTGCTGGGGCCGGTGGGCCGCCCGGTCGAGGCGGTCGGTCAGTGGCTTTGGGGCGCCGTCGGCCAGGCCGACGCGATCATCGTCGTCCCGATCGCCTGGCTGACGGTGGGTGCGGTGGTCTACGGGCGCAAGCTGGAACGCCGCGACCCGAGGCCGGTGGCGACGCCCGTCGCGCGACCGGCAGCCCCGTGGCAGCGCGGCCTGACCCGCGTGCCCGCACCGGTGCGACGGGCCGGCCAGGAGGCCACCGCCAACCTTCGCGGGCGGTTCTCCGCGCTGGGCAACGGCATCCGGTTGCTCGCCGTCGCCGGGCTGGCGCCGATGTTGTTGTTCTGCCTCGTCTTCCTGCTGAGCCGGCAGGTCGAGGTGGGGGTGTCCGAGGTGCTGCGCTGGATCGTCGGGCCCCGCGACTTCCGGGACGCACTCACCCTCTCGCCCTATCTGTCCGTGGTCAGCCGAGGCGCCTACACGGTGGTGCTCGTCGTCCTGCTGGGGGCCGCGATCGACCGGATCCTCGGTCACCTCGACGCCGACGAGGCACCGGTGTCGGAGCCCGAGCCCGCGCCGGCTCAGGAGCTGGGAACCTCGAACTCCGCGTAGAGCGGGGTGTCGAACCACACCCGTACGTTGTCCGGCTGGACGCCCGTGGGCAGCAGCAGGTGGTAGCGGCGGTCGTACTCGGCCGGCCGGGGATCGAAGGTCGCCGTGTCGTCGGCCGACAGGGCCGGCATCGGCCCGGCCGCACCCGGCGGGGTGCAGCTGGGGAAGTCGAGGACGTCCTCGACCGTGTCGCCGACACCAGCGGTGTACTGGCGGCCGTCCGCGTCGCGCAGCTGCACCTGGCAGGCGCCGAGGATGGTCGAGGGGTCTGCGGCGAAGTGGAGGGTCAGCCGCCACATCGTCTGCCCGGCGGGGATGGTCGCGGGGAGGGTCCTGGCGTCGGCCGACTCCTGGTAGTCGTTGACCCGCGAGAGCGAGACGAACCGCATCGTCACCACCCGGGGGTGGGTGCCCTTGGCGTCGTCCAGGGTGTCGCTGAGCCGCACCGACCCGTCCGGGGCAGCCGACAGGCGCTCGTGCGGGAAGGTCGGCCACCACCGGTCGACCATCCGCTGGCTCGAGGCGCCGAGCGCCAGCGCGAGGGCGAAGGGGAGCGCCGCCACCGTCACGACCGTGCGGCGGGTCGGGCCCCTCACGACGTGCCCTTCGGCATGAGCAGCTCGACGGGCGTGGTGCGAGCCTTCCACTGCGCCACCTGGGCGTCGGTGATGCCGAGGTCGACCACGGCCATGTCGTCGCCGCGTTGGTCGTTCGCGTTGCTGGTGAGGGCCAGGCGGGCACCCACGAGGCCGGCGGGGTCGACCTCGAACGCGACGAGGCAGTGACCGGGGATTCCCGGGTTCACGACGTCGCACTCGAGCACGTTGCGAGGGCCGCCCGTGACCACTCGACCCTCCCCGTCACGCAGCTCGGCGTAGGCCAGGCCGGACTTGTCGACGCGAGGAGTGAAGTCCACCTGCGCGGTGACCCAGAGCCCGGGGGAGAGCATGGCGCTGGTGGTGGTCGCGAGCTGCCGTCCTCCGTCGACAGAGGTCACACGGACGTCCCCGTAGCGCAGTGCCACGGACTGGTCGACCGTGGTCGTGCGCTCGAAGGCGCGCACCGGCGACGGCCCCTCCGGCAACAGCTCGGTGACGACGCGTCCGACCGAGAGCGCGGCCAGGACGAGCGCGCCGGCACCGAGCTGCGCCCGGGTGGGACGGGGGACCCTCATGACGACGTCTTCTCGTAGGGCTTGGCCTCGAACGTCCCGACCGCGGCCCGAGTGGGGTCGCGCCAGTCGACCGTGTCGTCGATGCTCGCCTGCCGGAAGGTGTGGCGGTATGCCGCGACGCGCACCGACGCGGGCACCGGCTGTCCGGGTGCCTGTCTCCACACGAACGCCAGGGTGTAGGTGAGCCCTGGCGCCAGGTCACCCATGGGCTCGGCATCATCGGCGACGAGGATCGTGTCGGGAGCCAGCGCGTCGCTCTGGGGCTCGGGGTCCTTCCCGAACGGCCTCGTGACGCCGGGGACCCCCTCGATCCTGAGCAGGTCCTGCAGGGCGTCGTACTTCGGGACCGACCGCTCCTCGTCGGTGGACGAGACCTTCGCGAAGACCACGACGTAGCGGCCGTCGATCTTGGCAGCCTGCGGCACGCCCAGGTCGTCGCCGTAGCGGACCTTGGTCACGGTCAGCCGGATCGGCTCCACGTCGCGTGGCACGTCGATCGCGAGTGCCGGGGTGGCTTCGGCCGGCTGTGACCGCAGACCGCCGAACGGGAACGACGCGACGAGCACCAGGAGGAAGGCGCCCAACAGCCACTGGCGCACCGTCAGGGTGCCCAGCCACCCCCGCGCCCTGCCCCACCAGCCGGACAGCTCCGGCACCTGCGTCCCCACGGGCGCCAATGCTAGCGCTGTCCGTACCGGGCGCTACGCTGCCGCTGAGGCCTTGACGCCCTTGACGCCATCGTCGATGGTGCTAACGAGGTGCCGGGCGACCGACCAGGAGGATCCATGCAGCCACCCACCCGCACCACGACGGGCGTCGAGGCGCTCACCGAGGCGGTCCGGGCCCGCGTCGAACAGCGGGCTGCGGAGCTGGCCGAGCAGGGCCGGTCACTCGAGCTCGGCGACGTCGATGCGCTGGCCGACCGCATGGTGGCCGCGCTCCCGACCGTGCACCCCCTCGACCAGCCACTGGGGCCGTTCTACGACACGACCGGCCTCGTGGCGTGGCTCGGCATCTCACGCCAGGCGCTGTTCGACCGGGTGCGCCGCGGCACGGTGCTGGCCTGCCGCACCGCCGACGGACACCTCGTCTACCCGTCGCTCCAGTTCGGTCGCAACGGCGTCGTGCGGCCCGGAGTGCAGGACGCGGTCGGGGCCTTCGTCCGCAGGGGAGTGGACGGCTGGTCGATCGGGGCCTGGCTCACCACCCCCTCGACGGTCTTCGACGGTCACAGCGCGGTCGACTACCTCGTCGTGCACCGGTCCTCGTCGACCTCGGTCGCGCGGGTCGCCACCGCCGCCGCCAACGACGCCGCTCAGTGGGCTGCATGACGTCGCGCGAGCGCACCGCGCTGGGACTTCCGCCCGCCTCGCTGGCCGGCTTCCCGGCCTACGCCGTGGGCGCTGACACCGACCTGTTCCGGGCGCACGCGCGTGCGCTGGGTCCGTGGTGGTTCGGCAACGACGGGGCCGGCCGGTTCGACCTGCGGCCGCCGCGTGGCACCTGCTACGTCGCGCTCGACCCCCTGAGCGCGCTCCGTGAGCGGCTCGGGCCGGTGCTCGGCGGCTCTGCCGCAGTGCCCGAGGGGGTGCTCGAGGAGTGCGTGGTGTCCCGCCTGCGCCTCCCGGTGTCGCGAGAGGTGGCTGACACGCAGCACCGTGGCGCGGCCGCTTTCGGTGTGACGCGCGAGCTGGAGTCGACCGTCCCCTACGCCGTGCCGCAGGCCTGGGCGCAGGCCTTCGACGACGCGGGTCTCGGTGGCGTGCGCTACGGCCCGCGGTTCACCCCGGGCGACTCCAGTGCGGTGGCCCTCTTCGACGAGCAGGGCACGGCTGACTGGCCGGTCGACGCGGATCCCGTGCCGGCGCAACAGGTCCCGGGTGCCCCGGCTGCACTGCCGAGTCCACGACGGGGTGACCTCACCGTGGTGCGTCCTCCGCGCACGCGCACGACGAGGGACTAGCCAGCCGGGTTCAGTGTCGGACGACGCCAGGGCCGTGGTTCCAGACCCGGATGGCCGGTTGCTCCCGCTCGAACTGCAGCACGCTCACCGACCCCGCGTCCAGCAGCAGCTGTGCGCCCAGCCGTGGTTCCTGGCGCAGGAAGACACTGGCCAGCACCCGCAGGCAGTGACCGTGCCCGACCAGCGCGACGTCACCCTCGGCCATGGCGGCCACGGCCCGCTTCACGACGCGCGAGGCCCGGGCCGCCACCTCCTCCACGGTCTCGCCCGGGGTGTCGCCAGCGGGCACTCCGTCGCGGAAGACGGTCCAGTCGTAGCCGAGCTGCTCGCGGATCTGCGCCGTCGTCAGGCCTTCGTAGGCGCCGTAGTCCCACTCGAGCAGGTCGTCGTCGATCTCGGGTGTCAGCCCCGCGAGCTCGGCGGTGCGGCGCGCCCGGTGCAGCGACGAGCTGAGGGTCAGGACGAAGTCGTAGTCGGCGACGAGCCGGCCGGACTGCCGGGCCAGCTCCTCACCGTGCTCGGTGAGGGGGATGTCCGTCCGGCCGGTGTGCTGCCCCGACCGCGACCACTCGGTCTCGCCGTGACGCAGGAGGACGAGCCGACCATCTGGTGTCGCGGGCGGTGAGCTCACAGGGGCAGTCTGACAGAGTGGGCGACATGCGCCTGAGGTACCGACTGCTCAACGTCTTCGCCCACGCGGACGACCCGTTCTCGGGCAACCCCCTGTGCGTCTTCGAGGACGGCAGCCAGCTGTCCGACGAGCAGATGCTCGGGCTGGCCCGCCAGTTCAACCTCTCCGAGACCACCTTCCTGGTGCCGCCGGCCGACGGTGCCGATGCGGGCGTGCGGATCTTCACGACCTCGTTCGAGATGCCGTTCGCCGGGCACCCCACCCTCGGCACCGCGCACGTGGCGCGCGAGCTGCACGGACTCGGCGACACCCTCGGCCTGTCGATGCCGGCCGGAACCATTCCCGTGACGGCGGACGGCGAGCGGTGGACCCTGACCGCCAACCGGGGTCGCATCGAAGCAGATCTGGTCGTCGAGGACGTCGCGCAGGCTCTGGGCCTCATGCCGGAGGACCTGGTGGGGCCGGTGCAGCAGGTGAGCGTCGGCACCTCCCAGGTGATCGCCCGTGCGGCCTCCGTCGAGGCCGTGCGCCGCGCCCGCGTCAGGCCCGACCTGCTCGGTGGGTATGCCGGGATGGGCGCCAACGGTGGCGAGACACTCGTCTACGTCTGGGCACCCGCGGGGGAGGCCAGCATCGAGGCGAGGGCCCTGATCAGCGACGGGCAGGCCGTGTCGGAGGATCCGGCGACCGGATCGGCGTGCTCGAACCTCGGGGCCTGGCTGGTGGCTCAGGGCCGCTCCGGCCGCTGGACGGTCCGCCAGGGTGAGCACGTGTCCCGGCCCTCGTCGCTCGAGCTGGAGGTCACCGCCGACGGCACGGTCACCGTCGGTGGCCTGGTCCGGGCCGTCGGGTCGGGGGAGGTCGAGCTCTGATGCCGGGCTACGTCGTGTTCCTCCGGGCCGTCAATGTCGGCAAGCGTCAGCTGAAGATGGCCGACGCTCGGAAGGTGTTGTCGGACAACGACTTCGGCGACGTCGAGTCCCACATCCAGACCGGCAACTTCTTCCTGACCTCGCCACTGCGCAGCGTTGCCAAGCTCGAGAGCCACGTCGGCGAGGTGCTCTCGGCCCATGCCGGTTTCGACATCCTCGCGATCGCGCGCAAGCCGGCGGAGCTGGTGGCGCTCGTGCAGGAGGTGGACGGCACACCGGAGAAGCTGAAGGGTGAGACCAGTCGCTACGTGAGCTTCTGCAGCACCGCGCCGACCGCCGCCGCGACCAGGGAGCTGCACGCCCAGGAGGTCGAGCGCGAGCGCGCCACCGTCATCGGCAAGGATGTGCTCATGGAGTTCGCAGTGCCGTTCAACGAAGCCAAGCTCACCGGCGCCCGGGTCGAGAAGATCCTGGGGGTGCCGGGGACGGCCCGGAACATGACCGTCGTCCGCGCGTTGGCGCAGAAGTGGGGAGCCTGATGGCAGCAGAGACCGGCGGCACGGGCACAGGACACCGGTCCGTGTCGATGACCCGCTTGGAGAAGGGTCTCTACGAGGTGCGCAACGTGCGTGGCGGCACGATGCGGCTCGGGGGCGGCGGTGACACCGAGGACTTCACGCCGGTCGAGCTCCTGCTCGCCGCCATCGCCGGGTGCAGCGCGACCGACGTCGACTTCATCACCACCAAGCGGGTCGACCCGCTCGAGTACACGGTGGATGCGGCGGGGGAGAAGGTCAAGGACGACAGCGGCAACCACATGGAGGGGTTGGCCGTGACGTTCCACGTGACCTTCCCCGACGGTCCGGACGGTGACCGCGCACGGGAGATGCTGCCCAAGGCCATCGCGATGTCGCACGACCGCCTGTGCACCGTCACCCGCACCGTCGTGCGCGGCACCCCGATCGAGAGCGAGCTGGCTGACCAGTAGGCGTAGCGGTCCAGCCGTCCGGCTGCCTACGCGCCTGGGGTCAGGTAGCGCAGGTAGACCACGCCGTCACCGAAGGTGTGCTGCTCCACGAGCTGGAGGCGCACCGTGAGGTCGCGGGGGAGCGCCGGGATCCCCCCGCCGACCGAGACCGGGTGGAGGTAGAGCGACACCTCGTCGACGAGGCCGGCTCGGAACGCCTCGGCCGCGAGGGTCGGACCGCCGATGCCGAGGTCGGCCGTCGCCGTCGCCTTGCGGTGGTGCAGGCCGGCGGAGTCGAACGACCGAACCAGCTCAGTGCGCGGTGTCTCGGCCCCCTCGAGGGAGCTGGACACCACCACCTTGTCGGCTGCCTGCCAGATCTGCCGGTACTCCGCAGACACGGGCTGCTCGTCGGGCTCGGGCCTGCCGGCCCAGTAGCGCATGACGTCGTACATCCGGCGGCCGTAGACGTAGGTCCCGATCGTGCGTTCCCGGTCGTTGACGAAGGCGTGCACCTCGTCGCTCGGGGCAGCCCAGGCGAAATCGCCGTCCGCGTCGACGGTGTAGCCGTCGAGCGACGCGATCGCGGAGTAGAGCAGCCTGGCCACGCCGACCCCTCAGGCCACCTTGTCGCGAGCCGCGACGAACGCAGCCACGCAGGCCCGGACGTCGTCCTCGGAATGACCAGCGGAGAGCTGCACGCGGATCCGTGCCTTCCCCTGCGGCACCACCGGGTAGGAGAAGGCGATCACGTAGACGCCCTGCTCGAGCATCGCGTCCGCGACCTCGGCAGCGAGGCGCGCACCGTCGTCGCCGGGGAACATGACGGGGGTGATGGCGTGCTCACCGGGCAGCAAGGTGAACCCGGCCTCGGTCATCAGCTCGCGGAAGAGCACCGAGTTGGCCTGCAGCCGGGCCCGAGCCTCCTGGGAGCCCGCAGCGATCTCGAGCGCCTTGAGCGAGCCGGCCGCGACGCTCGGGGCGACGGCGTTCGAGAAGAGGTAGGGGCGCGACCGCTGGCGCAGCAGGTCGACGATCTCCCGATGGGCGCTCACGTAGCCACCCGAGGCACCGCCGAGCGCCTTGCCCAGGGTGCCGGTGACGATGTCGACCCGGTCCATCACGCCGAAACGCTCGGGGGTGCCGCGACCGCCCTCGCCGACGAAGCCGACCGCATGGCTGTCGTCGACCAGGACCATCGCGCCGAACTCGTCGGCGAGGTCGCAGATCCGGTCGAGCGGCGCGAGGTAGCCGTCCATCGAGAACACCCCGTCGGTGACGACCACCTTGCGCCGGGCCCCGGCGGCGTCCGCGGCCTCGAGCTGGGTGCGCAGGTCGTCCATGTCGGCGTTCTTGTAGCGGAACCGCTTGGCCTTCGACAGCCGGATGCCGTCGATGATCGAAGCGTGGTTGAGCTCGTCGGAGATGATCGCGTCCTCGGCCCCGAAGAGCACCTCGAAGACACCGCCGTTGGCGTCGAAGCAGGACGAGTAGAGGATGGTGTCCTCCATCTGGAGGAAGTCCGAGATGGCCTGCTCCAGCTGCTTGTGGAGCACCTGCGTGCCGCAGATGAAGCGCACGCTGGCCATGCCGAATCCCCAGTCGGTCAAGGCCTGTGCCGCGGCCGCCTCGACGTCGGGGTGGTCGGCGAGGCCGAGGTAGTTGTTCGCGCAGAAGTTGAGCGCCTCGGCCCGCGCACCGTCGCCGCGGGCCGTGCTGATGTGGGACGACTGCGGAGACGACAGCTGCCGCTCGCGCTTGTAGAGCCCGGCCTCCTCGATCTCGCGCAGGGTGGTGGCCAGCTCGTCCTTGACGGTGCCGTACATCGCTCAGCTCCAATCCATGATGACCTTGCCGCACTGCCCGGAGCGGGCGGCGGCGAAGGCGTCCTGCCACTGGTCGGCAGAGAGGCGGTGGGTGATGACCGACGCGATCCGGTCGCGCAGCACGGGGGAGTTCCCGAGCATCGAGCTCATCGCGTACCAGGTGTCGTACATCTCGCGGCCGTAGATCCCCTTGATCGTGATCATGTGGGTGATCACCCGGCCCCAGTCGATGGGGAACGGGTCCTTGGGCAGTCCCAGCATGGCGACCCGGCCGCCGTGGTTCATGTGCGCCAGCATGTCCTCGACGGCGCTGGGCACGCCCGACATCTCCAGGCCGACGTCGAACCCTTCCCGCATCCCGAGCTGGGCCATCGCCTCGCCGAGGTCCGAGGTCGCGGCGTTGACGACCAGGTCGGCCCCGGCATCCCTGGCCAGCGCCAGCCGGTAGTCGCTGACGTCGGTCACGACGACGTGGCGCGCCCCGACGTGGCGCGCCAGCGCGGCCGCCATGACCCCGATCGGTCCGGCTCCGGTGATCACCACGTCCTCACCGGCCATCGGGAACGACAGCGCCGTGTGGGTCGCGTTGCCCAACGGGTCGAAGACCGCGCCCAGGTCGGGGTCGAGGTCGTCGGGCTGCACCCAGACGTTCGAGGCCGGGATCACCACGAAGTCGGCGAACGCGCCGTCGCGGTTCACCCCGATCCCCTTGGTGTGGATGCACATGTGCCGCCGCCCGGCCCGACAGTTGCGGCAGGTGCCGCACACGATGTGCCCCTCGCCGGACGCCCGCTGGCCCACCCTGACCGAGTCCACGTCCTCCCCGACCTCGACGACCTCGCCGTAGAACTCGTGGCCGATCGTCATCGGTGCCTTGACCGTCGAGGCGGCCCAGTCGTCCCACTGCTCCAGGTGCAGGTCGGTGCCACAGAGCCCGGCACGGAGCACGCGGATCTTCACGTCGTTCGGACCCGGTTGGGGTTCGGGCACGTCCACCATCTCGAGTCCGGGGCCGGCCTGGGTCTTCACGAGTGCTCGCACGCCGAACAACATAGTCGCCCCCTCCGAGGCCCCGGTATGCCGTGTGCCCTCCCCGGCCGGTCGTGCGGGGTGGTGACCGTGCGCGACCACGCGCGGCCACGCGGCATACAGTCACTGCATGGCCCGCTATCTCGACGTGCACCCCGTGGACCCCCAGCCGAGGGCCATCGGTCAGGCCGCCCAGCTGATCCGTGACGGCGGGTTGATCGCCTACCCGACCGACTCCGGCTACGCGCTCGGGTGCGCCCTCGGCAACCAGGAGGGCAAGGAGCGGATCGTGCGGATCCGACACCTCGACGACAAGCACCACTTCACCCTCGTCTGCGCCGACTTCGCCCAGCTCGGCCAGCTCGTGCACATCGACAACAAGGTCTTCCGCGCGGTCAAGGCCGCGACGCCCGGGCCCTACACCTTCATCCTCCCGGCGACCAAGGAAGTGCCTCGTCGGCTGCTGCACCCCAAGAAGAAGACCGTGGGGGTGCGCATCCCTGACAACCGCGTCGTGCAGGCGCTGCTGGCCGAGCTCGGCGAACCGGTGCTGTCGAGCACGCTGATCCTGCCCGACCAGACCGCCCCGATGACCGAGGGCTGGCTGGTCAAGGAGGAGCTCGACCACCAGGTCGACGCGGTGATCGACGCGGGGGAGTGCGGCACCGACCCCACCACCGTGGTCGACTTCTCGGACGGCGTCCCCGAGGTCACCCGCGTCGGGGCAGGAGATCCCACCCCCTTCGAGTGAGGGCTACATCTCCTCGTGGGTGTCGGGGTCGCCGCCGAAGAGCCGCCCGTCCGGTCGTCCCAGGGCGGTGATCGCGGCCATCTCGTCGTCGCTGAGCTCGAACCCGAAGACGTCGAGGTTCTGGCGCTGGCGCTCTGGCGTCGCGGACTTGGGCAGGGGGAGCGAGCCGAGCTGGACGTGCCAGCGCAGGATCACCTGACCGGGGGTGACGTCGTGGGCCCGCGCCGCGTCGGCGACCGGCGGCTCGTCGAACGGAGCCTGCCGCTTGCCCATCGGGCTCCAGGCCTGCGTGCGGATGCCCAGCTCCTCGTTGACCGCCCGCATCTCCGCCTGCGGGAAATAGGGGTGCAGCTCGATCTGGTTGACCGCGGGCGTCACCCCGGACTCGTCGATGATGCGGCGCAGGTGCTGCTCGGTGAAGTTGCTGACGCCGATCGTGCGCACCAGGCCGTCGCGCTGGGCGTCGACCAGGGCGGCCCAGGCCTGCGGGTAGAGGTCCTGGCTGGGGTTCGGCCAGTGGATCAGGGCGAGGTCGATGCGCTCGACTCCCAAGCTCTGTGCGGAGTCCCGAAGTGACTGCAGCGCAGCGTCCTTCGCGTGGTGGCGGCCAGGGATCTTGGTCGCCACGGCCACCTGGTCACGGGGGAGTCCCGAGCGCCGGACCGCCTCGCCGACCTCGGTCTCGTTCTCGTAGTTCACCGCCGAGTCGAGCAGCCGGTAGCCGGCCTGCAGGGCGCTGACCATGGCACCGATCCCGTCCTCGCCCTTGAGCGGGTAGGTGCCGAAGCCGATCGACGGCAGGGTGCTGCCGTCGTTGAGCTGGTATGTCGGGGTGTCAGCCATGCGCCCACCGTATCCACGGCGCCGGGTCGCCGCAGTGTCGGTGGTCGTGGATACGTTCGGGGCACCGACGAAAGGGGAGCGTCATGACCACGCTCGACAACCGACCGCAGACCGCCCTGCTGGTGATCGACGTGCAGAAGGGTGTGGTCGGCGACGCGCACCAGCGCGACGAGGTGGTCGCCAACATCGCCTCGCTCGTCGACCGCGCCCGCGGCGCCGCGGTGCCGGTCGTGTGGGTGCAGCACCACGACGACCACCTCGAGCAGGGCAGCGACGACTGGCAGTACGTGCCGGAGCTCGAGCGCGACGCCGCGGAGCCGTTGGTGCACAAGAGCCATGGCGACGCCTTCGAGGACACCGACTTGGAGGAGGTGCTGGCCGCGGCAGGGGTCGGACACCTCGTGGTCGCCGGTGCCGAGTCCGACGCCTGCATCCGGTCGACCATCCACGGCGCGTTCACCCGCGGCTACGACGTGACCCTGGTCGAGGACGCCCACACCGCGGGCGACAAGACCGCGTGGGGTGCGCCGCCGGTCGCGGACGTCATCGCCCACACCAACCTGTACTGGAAGTACCAGTCAGCTCCGGGCCGCACGGCGGGTGCGGTCCCGACCAGCGAGGTCGGCTTCGGCTGAGGCGGGTCAGCGCGCGGCGGTGGCGAGCGGTGCGCCGAAACGCAGGCCGTCGTAGACCAGGTCGACGAGCGCCAGCGTGGAGGCCGTCGGGGTGTTCTTGGGGTCGCTGGTCAGGCAGATTCCGCCGAGCGCGCGGATCAGCTCGGGCGCCGCGACGTCCTTGCGGATCACCCCGGCCTCGATCGCGGGGCTGAGCACACGCTCGGCCGCTCCGCGCATCGTGGCGCGGGTCTGCTCGAACTGACCGGCCCGGCTGCCGTTCATCATCGTGCGCAGCAACGTCACCATGCCCTGCTTGACGGCATAGAAGTCGACGAAGCCCCGCATCCACTCGCGAAGTGCCTCACCCGGGTCGTCGCTGGTGGCGAGCTCGCGGGAGCGCGCGTCGAGGGCGTCGATCTGCGCTCCGTAGACCGCCAGCACGAGGTCCTCGCGGGTGGGGAAGTGCCGGTAGAGCGTGCCGATGCCCACGCCGGCAGCCTTGGCGATGTCGTCGAGCGAGGTCTCGGCGCCACTCTCGGCGAAGGCGGTGGTGGCGGCCTCGAGCAGCAGCTGCCTGTTCCGTGCGGCGTCGGCACGCAGCGGCTTGCCCTCGTCAGGGGACATCCGGACCACCACCTTGCATAACCGGAGGGTTCCTCCGTATAGTCGCAGAAGCGGAGTCGACCTCCGCTTTCATCCTTCGCAACGACGCGGAGGGATCCTCCGCTTCAGAGCCATCATAGCTCGCCCAGTCGGGAAGGACCTCCATCCATGAGCTCCACCACCTCTGATCAACCGCGATCCGTCTCAGCAAGATCGGCCGCCACCTCAGGCCGCACCTGGCTCACCCTCGCTGTCGTCCTCACGACGCAGCTGATGATCGTGCTCGACGCGGCCATCGTGAACATCGCCCTGCCGGACATGCAGCAGGCGCTGCACATTGCTCCGGCCAACCTGTCCTGGGTCGTCAACGCGTACACCCTCGCGTTCGGGGACTGCTCCTGCTCGGGGCGCGCGCCGGCGACCTGTTCGGACGCCGGGTCGTCTTCGCCGTCGGCATGGTGCTCTTCACGGCAGCCTCGCTGCTCGGCGGGTTCGCCGACGCCGGCGCGCACCTGTTCATCGCCCGTGCGGCGCAGGGTGTGGGGGCCGCGCTCGTGGCGCCGTCCGCTCTTGCGATCCTGATGGGTCTGTACCCCAAGGCCGAGGACCGCACCCGCGCGATCGGCTACTACACCATCGTCTCCGCCAGCGGTGCGGCCATCGGCCTGATCGCGGGCGGCCTGCTGACCAACTACGCCTCGTGGCGCTGGGTCATGTTCGTCAACGTCCCGATCGGGCTCGTCCTCCTCGCATTGTCACGGGCTGCCCTACCCAACAGCCGCAGCCACCACGGCCGCATCGACGTGGCCGGCGCACTGCTGTCCACCGTCGGCATGACCGCTCTGGTATACGGCTTCATCCGGGCTGCCGCGGACGGCTGGGGGAGCGGGGGAGCGGTGGCGTCGTTCGCCGTCGCCCTCGTCCTCCTGGCGGCGTTCATCGCGGTCGAGCGGGCTGTCAAGCACCCGATCACCCCGTTGCACCTGTTCGCCGATCGCGAGCGGGTCAGCGCCTACGTCGCGCGGTTGCTGCTGGTGGCCGGGAGCATGGGGGCGTTCTTCTTCCTCAGCCAGTACTTCCAGCTGGTCCTGGGCTGGTCGCCGGTCCGCACGGGTCTGGCCTTCGTGCCGTTCCCGGTCTCGGTGTTCATCAGCTCGCAGCTGGCCACCCGGGTGTTCGTCCCGCGGTTCGGTGGACGGGCCGTGATCCTGGTCGGGATGGTGCTGTCGGGGATCGGGCTGCTCCCGCTCACCCGGCTCGGTGTCGACACGACCTACTCCCAGCTGATCGTCTCGATGGTGGTCTTCGCGCTCGGCAACGGCACGGCATTCGTGCCACTCACCGCGGCCGGCATGGTGCGGGTCGAGCCGCACGAGGCCGGTGTCGCCTCGGGCCTGGTCAACGTGACGCAGCAGCTCGGGGGAGCGGTCGGTCTGGCCGTCCTGGTGACGGTGTTCGCCACCGCTGGCCCGGGGGCTGCCTCCGGTCCGTCGGCGACCGACCACGCCAAGGACCTGTTCGTCCTGGGTGCCGACCGTGGCTTCGGGGTCGCTGCGGCCATGATCGCCGCGGCCGTCGTCCTGGTGCTGGCGTTCAGCCGACCGCGACGGACGCGGCGCGTCGCCGCGCCTGTCGCCGAGGCGCTGGCCCTCGAGCCCGCCGCCTGATCCGAGCCCGCACGCCAGCCCGGCGCTATCTCATACAAAAGGCGAGTTAGCGCCACCCTCGACGGTGCACGGCCCCGGAAGGGGCGGTGCACCGTCATTCTTGGCGAGTTCCCGGGTCGTGTTCGAGAAGGTCGCGAACGGCTGGCGCTTGGCCTCGTCACAACAATGTGCCCCGGACGACGTCGCCAAGATTCAAGAGGGCGCCACCGACCCGCAGCCCGCACCGTGAAGGCAGCTGGCGCAGGGCGCCTCGCAGCGTCCTCACACGACGTTGCACCGTCCCGGACGGGGCGGTGCAACGTGGGAGGGGAGGGCTGAGACTCTATGAGTTGACATAATGTCGATTATCGGCGTTCTACGGTGAACCCGAGACGACCGGCAAGAGGCTCAGTCGACCTGGTTGAACAGGCTCAGCCAACCTGGTTGAACAGGCTCAGCCGACCTGGTTGAACCGCAGGTGGTTTCCGGCCGGATCCCGGAACGCACAGTCCCGGATCCCGTAGGGCTGGTCGGTCGGCTCCTGGATCACTTCGGCGCCGCCGGCCTGCAGCTCGTCGAACGTCTTGTCGACGTCAGGCGTCGCCAGCACCAACGTGGCGTAGGTGCCCTTGGCCATCATCTCCGCGATGGTCCGGCGCTCGGCGTCGGTGATGCCCGGGTCGGCGCCCGGAGGGTGCAGCACGACGGACGTGCCTGGCTGGCCCGCCGGGCCGACCGTGATCCAGCGCATGTCGCCGTAGCCCACGTCGCCACGGACCTCGAACTTGAGGACGTCGCGATAGAACGCCAGCGCGGCGTCGGCGTCGTCGTGCGGCAGGAAGCTCGAGTGGATGGTGATGTCCATGCCGGTCACGCTAGCTGGGGCGAACCGGCCGGTGCTTCTCGATTCCTGACCGGCCTGGTGACCTGCTTGGCCACGCACGACGGGATGCCCTCCGTCGACGTGCCCTCGGTCGCCAGAGCGGAAGCACGACGGAAGGCGCTCGGCGGCATACCCACCAGCTCGGTGAACCGGGTGCTGAAGGTGCCCAGCGACGAACACCCGACCGCGAAGCAGACCTCGGTGACGCTGAGGTCGCCACGGCGCAACAACGCCATCGCGCGCTCGATCCGACGCGTCATGACGTAGCCGTAGGGCGACTCGCCGTAGGCCTTCTTGAACTCGCGGCTCAGGTGACCCGCGGACATGTGCGCCCCCCGAGCCAGCGCCTCGACGTCGAGCGGCTGGGCGTACTCACGGTCGATCCGGTCGCGCACCCGCCGGAGCACGGCGAGGTCGCGCAGCTGCTGGGCCCCCGCGTTGCTGCTCGTCACGGCTCGATCGTGCCACGTCCCCCGCGGCCTGCCCAGCGACCGCGCCCACCTGCCCGACAGCCGCTCCGATCGCCGACCTGCGGCGGCGGTGGGAGCATGTCGGGCAGTGTCGCGTCGCCCTGATCTGCCTCATCGTGCTCGCGCACGGGCTGACCTGGGAGTTCCTGACCCGGGCCGAATCCGCTTCAGGGACAGAGCCTCGACCTCGTACCGACTGACCGTCACGGTGCCGGTGCGGAAGAAGCGGCGGCGCAGGGCCCCCGACACCTCGACCGTGTCCTGGGCCTTGAGCCCGCGCGCGCTTCGTCGAGTGCGGGCCGACCAGCAGGCCACGTCGATGGTGTCGACGCGTCCGGCGCCGGTCCCGGTGTCGCGCGGGACCACCACCCGCAGCTGCGCCACCCGGTCACCGCTCGGCAGCTCTCGCTCCTCGGCGTCGCCGCTCATCCGGCCGACCAGCCTGACCTCGTTCGTCCACTCCCCTGCGTCGTCCATGGGTCAACGCTGCCGGCCCTCCCCCACGACCGCGAGCGCCGAGCCCGCGCCCTGTGGACGAGCGGCGACCGCGGCGTCGCCTGTGGACGGGTCATCCCGTGACGGCGCGCTCGGTGGTCAGCCCCACCAGAACGACGTGGCGATCAAGGCATACACGGCGATCAACGCAGCACCCTCGATCCAGGTGGACTCACCGTCGAAGGTGATGAACGCCGTGAGGATCACGGCGATCACGACCGACACCACGAGCATCGGCGCGAAGACCAGCGTCAGCGTCGCGAAGCCGAAGACCGCGGACAGCACGACCAGCAGTGGTGCCAGCACGAGGGCGATCTGGATCGGTGAGTTGATCACGATGGAGAAGGCGTACTCCGACTGGTTCCGGGCGGCGAGCTGCACGCCGACGACGTTCTCGATCGCGTTCCCGGCGATCGCCACGATCACCAGGCCGGCGAAGGCATCGGAGATGTTGAGGGCGTCCATGGCCGGTTCGAGGGCGACGACGAACCAGTCCGAGACGAAGGCCGCCGCTGCAGCTGCGACGGCCAGCAGACCGACCGCGAGCCACACCGGCCACCGCGGCGCCTCCGAGTGGCCGGCCCCCTCTCCTCCCCCGGCCGAGTCACCGGTGCCGGCCTGGCGCGAAGCTCCGGCCCCCTTGCGCAGCGAAGCGGGCAGGGTGAGGGCGAACAGCACCAGCAGCACGACCGACACGATCAGCGACAGGGTCTTCTCGTGGGCTGCGGCGGGCGTGTGCACGTAGTGCGCGAGGGACGGCACCACCATCGCCGCCACCGAGAGCACCATCAGCACGATGATGCTGCGGGCGCGCTCGGAGTTGAGCTTCTGGGTGCCGTGCCGGAGCCCTCCGACGAGGAAGGCGAGCCCGAGGACGAGCAGCAGGTTGGCCAGGATCGAGCCGATCAGGGCGGCCTGGACGACCCCGACCAGCCCGGCCTTCAGGGCGAACAACGCGATGAACAGCTCGGGCAGGTTGCCCAGCGCCGACTGGAGGACTCCCGTCGCACCAGGTCCGAACCGGTCGCCGAGCTGCTCGACGCAGCGTCCCACGAGCGAGGCCAGGAGGGTCACCGCGACGGCTGAGGCCAGGAAGGGCAGCACCTCTCCCCCGCCCGCGAAGCGGGTCACCCCGGCGAGCAGCACCGCCAGGCCGCCGGCGCCGAGGACGACGTAGTCGCTGCGGATGAAGGTCGGGCCGGTGGGTGCGGTCGTGGTGGGCATGGCAGCATCCTCGCGTCGGGAACGGCGGGCAGCACGCCGGAGCGGCGCGGAGGTGGACCCTCCGCGCCGCTCCGGGGGTGGGCTCAGGGCAGGTAGTACATCGGGTTGGGCAGCTTGACGACCCGGTCGGCGTGACCACCGATGAGGTCGCTGTACTGGTCGCCGAAGTTGGCCACGACGTCATACCCGAGGTCGCGCTCCACGTGCTTGCGCACCGTCGACTTGTACTCGATGGTCGTGCAGGTCGGGTAGGCCACGCAGTCGGCCGGTGTGACGTACGCCGGCGGGGTGGTGCCGCTGACCCACTTGGTGAAGTAGTTCGCGGACGTGAAGCCGGTGTAACCGACCTTGGCGAGGTTGCCGAGGGTGGCTGCCTTCTGGTTGTCGTTGCGCCCGGTCAGGCCGACCAGGGTGCAGCCAGCGGCCGAGGCGTCGTTCGCGAGCGAGACCATCCCCGGCGTGGCGAGGAACTTCTGCGGCTGGACCCACTGGGTGTCCTGGACCACGGGGTCGAAGACGAACTTCATCGCGCCGACCTCCATCTCGTAGCCCCACAGGGTCGTGTCGTCCGCGTCGAGGACCACGGCCGGGTGCTTGCCCCGGCGCGCCTCGGTGGCACAGGTCTGCAGCAGCCTCGCGCGCTGGGCGCGCTCGATCTTGGCCATCTCCGAGATGTACGGCGACGCCGCCGTGTTGGCGACTCCCGAGCCGGTGGGGTCCCCGTAGTAGGTGTAGATGGTCTTCTTCACCGAGTCGATGTTGGGGATGCCCTCTCCCCCGGCGGTCAGCCCGCTGGTCCCGTCCGGCTTCATCGTGAAGTGCGTGCGGGGAGACAGCCACGGCTCGTTGACGCCTGGCAGGTTCGGCGACGGGAGGTAGTACGTCGGGTTGGGCAGCTTGAGGCTGTGGTCGGCGTAGCCACCCTGCAGGTCGGAGAACTGGTCACCCACGTTGAGGACGACGTCGTAGCCGAGGTCCTGCTCGATGTGCTTGCGGGTGCCGGCCTTGTACTCGACCGTCGTGCAGGTGGGGGCCGCAACACACGTCAGGTAGGCCGGCGGCGTCGTCCCGGAGTTGTACTTGGTGAAGTAGTGGTCCGACGTGAAAGCGGTGTAGCCGACCTTCGCGAGGTTGCTGACCGTGTGGTCCTTCTGGCTGTCACTGCGGCCGGTCAGCCCGAAGATGGTGAAGCCCATGGCCTTCGCGTCGTTGACGAAGTCCACCATCCCGGGCACGGCCGGGAAGCGCTCCTCGTTCACCCACGGCGCCTGGGCGGCCGGGGTGAACACGAACTTCATGTCGCCGACCTCCATCTGGTAGGTCCAGAGCGTTGTGTCGTCGGCGTCGAAGACGATGGCCGGCTTCTGGTGGTGCCGCTTGGCGTCGGCGAGCAACCGCGGCAGCTGGCGCCGCTCCTTGGCGATGATCGAGCTCATCTCGCGCACGTAGGGCGAGTCGGTGGGGTTGGCCAGGCCCTTGCCGGTGGGGTCCCCGTAGTAGGCGTAGATGGTCTTCTTCACCGAGTCGATGTTGGGGATGCCCTCTCCCCCGACCTTGGTCCCGCTCGACCCGTCGGCCGCCATGGTGAAGTGGGTCCGCGGCGCGAGTCGGCGGTCGGTTCCGTGCGAGCTGTGCCCGCCGTGGGCGCTGGCCGCGCCCGCTCCTGCGACACCGGTGGTGGCGAGCGCCAGCACGGCCGCTCCGGCCAGCACCGCCGTCCGCCTGCTCTGGGAGGAAATGGCCATGGACGCACGCTCCTGTGGGATAGCTGGTGAGGTGACTGCGCGGGGGCATCGGCGGTGGCCGGTCGGTGCGCAGTGACGCCCGACGCTATGCAGGCCCTCACCTGCGCGGAAGTGACAGATGTCATGGGTGGCAGACTCGGCGCATGGACTCCGCCCGGGTGCTGCGCCCGATGACCGATGACGACGTCCCCGCGGTCCTGCAGCTCAACCATGACCACGTCGAGCTCCTCGCGCCGATGGACGCCGATCGCCTCGCTGTGCTGCGGGGTCGGGCGACGCGCGCCGACGTGATCGAGTGCGAGGGACAGACCGCGGGCTTCGTGCTGGTCTTCGCGCCGGGCACCGACTACGACTCGGAGAACTACCGCTGGTTCGCCGAGCGGTTCGGGGATGACTTCCTCTACCTCGACCGGATCGTCATCGACGACGCCTTCCGGCGCCGTGGACTGGCGACTGCGGTCTACGACGAGATCGAGCAGGCCGCGGTCGAGCGCGGACGGTTGGTGCTCGAGGTCAACATCGACCCGCCCAACGAGCCCTCCCTGGCGTTCCACCGGGGGCGGGGGTTCGTCGAGGTCGGACAGCTCGGCCCGGCCGGCCACCGGGTCAGCCTCATGGCCAGGAGTTCTCCGCCGAAAGCACGAGACGATTCGTGACCTCGCGGGGTTAACCTCGTTGGAGGTACCAGAGCCGCCCGAGGGGGGTGGCGGACAAGGGAGTTGCGGATCGTGGGACGGCTCGGCGTGCGAGCCAGCGTGCTGATGGGTGCAGTGGCACTCGCGACGCTGGCAGGACTCTCCCCCGCAGCCGCCTCGGACACGACCCCATCCGTCACATCGTCCTCATCGACCCCAGGCTCCTCGACGACCCCGCCCCCTCCGGGCTCGACCACCGACATGGTCACGGTCGGCAGCGGCACGGCCACGGCGGGCGCGACGGCGACTCCCGGCGCCGGTGGCGAGCACACGCTGAGCCCCGCCGAGCTGGCCGCCCAGATCGAAGCCGCCAGGGCGCTGACCGACGACCTCAATGCCTCCAACGCGGGGATCGCGGCGGCGGCCACCAAGCTCGACCGGCTCGCCCTCGAGGCCAACACCCTCCTCCAGCAGTACGCGGTGGCGCGTGATGCCGAGCGGACCGCGCGTGAGGAGGCCAACCGCAACGTCATGCTCTACCAGCAGCTGAGCACCCGTCTGGGTGAGGACCGCCGGGCGCTGGGCCAGTGGGCCTACCTCGCCTACGCCGGCACCGGCGGCAGCATCAGCGAGATGGGCACGCTCCTCGACACCTTGGCCAAGCCGGCCGCCGAGGCGAGCGACACCGCCGCCCAGCTCTCCTACCTCAGTGACCAGCGCAGCTGGCAGATCCGGCGGGTGCAGAGCCAGACCCAGCTCCAGCGCAACGTCGCCATGCAGGCCGTCGAGGCCAGCACGCGGGCCACCGAGGCTGCCGCCCAGGCCGCCGACGCCAAGAAGAAGCTGGACGTCGTGGTCAAGGAGCAGAAGGCCCAGCTCGACGCCACCCGCCAGCTGCACGCCGAACAGGTCGCCAAGGCCGGTCCGGTGGCGGGCCTCCTGCTCGGCAGCGGTGACGCGAACGCGCGCGAGGTCTCCAAGAAGCTGCGGGCCGCGCTCGTCGTGCCGGGCGTCCTCGCTGACGGCTCGGTCAAGGCCTGCAGCACCAACGAGGGCGAGTACCCGAACGGCAAGATCCCCGTCGCCGGCCTGTGTCCTCTGGTCGGCGCGGCCGGCCAGAGCCTGCGACCCGGCGCGGCAGCCGCGTTCAACGCGATGAGCATCGCCTACGAGAAGGACACCGGTTCGCCCATCTGTGTCACCGACTCCTACCGCTCGTATGCCGAGCAGGTGTCCGTGAAGGCGGAGAAGGGCAAGTGGGCCGCGACTCCCGGCAAGAGCGAGCACGGCATGGGCCGCGCCGTCGACCTCTGCGGCGGCATCAACAACTTCGGCACCCCCGCCCACCTCTGGATGAAGCAGAACGCGCCGCTCTACGGGTGGTTCCACCCCGACTGGGCCGAGCCCTACGGCTCGCTGCCCGAGCCGTGGCACTGGGAGTTTGCCGGCTAGTCATCGGGCCCTCCCGACTCGCCGTGCCGTCTGGGTACCAATACCCATTCCCCCGACCTGCCGTTGTGCCACCCTTCACGCATGACAACAGAGGCGGCAGCGTCACGGTCGACGAGGTCGGAGCACGAGGCGCACCGCAAGGCCTGGTACTGGTACGACTGGGCGAACTCCGCCTTCGTCACCACGGTCGGAACGGTCCTCTTCGCCCCGTATCTGACGACGGTCGCCAAGAAGGCTGCCTGCCCCGACCAGGACAGTGACCAGACCTGCCACGTCGACCTGCACGTCATCCCGGGAGCGGCCGACCTGCCGGGCTGGATCTGGAAGCTCGGGCTGGCGCTGACCCTGGTGGGCCTGGTGGCACTGGTGCTGTCCGTCGTGCAGATGATCCGCAACCGCCCCTCGCCCGTGCCGACGGTCGTCCCACTCGCCGCAGCCGGGCTGGGTGGCGTGCTGCTCGTCCTCACCGCTCCCCTCGACCCGGGGTCGGTCGCGTCCTACACGGTGACGCTCTCGACGATCATCAGCGCGGTCCTCCTCGTCTTCGTGGGGGCCATCGCCGACCGCACCCCCAGGCCAGCGAGGCTGCTGGGAGCCTTCGCCTGGGCTGGAGCGCTGGCGGCCGCGCTGCTGTTCTTCCTGCGCGGCGAGAACTGGCGCTTCGGTGCGCTGATGATGATCCTCGCCACGATCGCGCTCGGCTCGTCGCTGGTCGTCTACGACGCCATCCTCTGCCGCATCGCCTCCCCCGACGAGCGGGACGACGTGTCGTCGCGCGGGTGGGCGCTCGGCTACCTGGGCGGCGGCCTGCTGCTCGCGATCAACCTCGTCATCGTCTCCAAGCCCGACCTGGTGGGCATCGACAAGGGCATGGCGGTGCGTCTCAGCATGCTCTCGGCGGGGCTGTGGTGGGGACTGTTCACGATCATCCCGGTGCGCGGCCTGTGGAACCTGCGCGGCGGCGAGATCGCCCGCGTCGAGGAGCCCTCGGCCGGCATCGTGCGCGGCAGCTACGCCCAGCTCGGCCACACCTTCCGCGACCTGCGCACCTACCCGCAGACGCTGATGTTCCTGCTGGCCTACCTGTTCTTCAACGACGGCATCCAGACCGTCATCTCCTCGAGCAGCCTCTATGGCGCGGAGGAGCTCAAGTTCGCCCAGGAGCAGCTGATCGCGCTGATCCTTCTCGTGCAGTTCGTGGCCTTCGGCGGTGCCCTGCTCTTCGGGCGGTTCGCGCGCAGGTACGGCGCGTGGCGCACCATCCTCGGTTCGCTCGTGGCGTGGTCGGCGATCGTCGTCGCCGCGTTCTTCGTGCCCGAGAAGGCGTTCATCCCGTTCATCGCCCTCGGGGTGCTCATCGGCATCGTCCTGGGCGGCAGCCAGGCGCTGAGCCGGTCGCTGTTCAGCCAGCTGGTCCCCAAGAGCCGGGAGGCCGAGTTCTTCGCGTTCTACCAGGCGATGGAGCGTGGCACCTCGTGGTTCGGGACCCTGCTGTTCGGGCTCGTCCACCAGCTCACCGACTCCTACCGGCCGGCCATCGTGGCACTGATCGTGTTCTTCGTCCTGGGCTTCGTCCTGCTGCGCAAGGTCGACGTCCGCCAAGGGATCGTGGACGCGGGCAACGAGGTCCCAGCCGTCGTGTGAGTGCCCTCCGGGTGTGACTTGTGTCACATCGGACAACGCCTGCGCGTGCTACGTCGTCTTGACGGGTACACACCGCACGGAACCGGAACATTGGACCGATCCGCGGCGTTGGCAGTAACGAATCCCTTTCGCCCCCACCCGAGCGGGCAGGGTACCAAGCACGTTGGGAGAACCCCGTCATGGCAGAACGCACCCTCCGGGGCAGCCGAATGGTCTCGCACAGCCTGGAGACGGACGACCACGTCGTCCCCAGTGAGCGCCAGATCACCGCATACGTCTGCCCCCAGGGGCACCGGACCGAGCTGCCCTTCTCGATCGAGGCCGAAATCCCGCCCACCTGGGAGTGCCGGTGCGGCGAGGAGGCTCGTCTGGTCGACGGCCCCGAGCCGGAGGCCAAGCAGGTCAAGCACGTCCGCACGCACTGGGACATGCTGCTGGAGCGCCGCTCCATCCCCGAGCTCGAGGAGCTCCTGGAGGAGCGGCTCACGCTGCTGCGCGAGTCTCGTGGCGAGAAGCCGCGCCGCAAGCGCACCGCCTGAGCAACCAGCTTCTGGAGGCCGCGTCCCGACTGTGGGGCGCGGCCTTCGCCGTGCCCGGTATGCCGCGTGGCAGGCGGCTAGAGCACCTCACCCTCCACGACGTCCGGACCTCCCTGCTGCGGTCCGCCCGGGCCACCGGGCCCGCCCCGCCCGCCCGCCCCGAAGATGCCGCCGAGCAGCCGCTTGGCCACCACGGCTTCGAGCGCGGTCCGGGCAATGGGTCGGGTGAACGGCAGGATGAAGAAGAACCCCACGATGTCGGTGAGGAAGCCGGGGGCCAGGAGGAGAGTGCCGCCCACGAGCACGAGGGCCGCATCGGCGAGCTGCCGGCTGGGCATCTGGCCGGTGTTGAGGGCGGTCGTCAACGCCTTCCAGGCCCTCGCGCCCTCGCGGCGGACCAGCCAGGCGCCGAGTGCCGACTCCACGAGGAGCAGCACCAGGGTCTGCCAGCCGCCGATCACCTTGCCGACCGCGACGATCGCGGCAATCTCGAGCACCGGCACCACGAGGAGCAGCACGAACACGACGGCCAGCCAGCGCGGCCGGCGCCGACGGGCGTAGGGCGTGCGTCCTACAGCCGGTGCCACGTGGGCTCCCGACGGCCCAGTCGCCGGACCTGGTCGGCCCGGTGGGACACACCCCAGGCGGTGATCCGCTGCAACGACTCGCGCATGATGTCGCCGCTCATCTTGGAGTCACCCACCTCGCGCTCGACGAAGGTGATCGGCACCTCCACGACGCGCAGTCCCATCCGCACGGCGCGCTGGGTCAGGTCGACCTGGAAGCAGTACCCCTGCGACGCCACATGGTCCAGACCGATGGCCTCGAGGGCGCTGGCGCGGTAGACGCGGTAGCCGGCCGTCGCGTCGTGCACCGGCATGCCGAGCAGCGCGCGGGTGTAGAGGTTGGCGCCGACGCTCAGGGCCTTGCGGTGCAGCGGCCAGTTCACCACGCTGCCGCCGCGGACCCAGCGGGCGCCGATGACGAGGTCGGCGTCCGGGAGGGCGGCGAGGAGCGTCGGCAGCTGCTCCGGCTGGTGCGACCCGTCGGCGTCCATCTCCACGATCGCGCCGTAACCCTGGTCCAGCGCCCACGCGAACCCGGCGAGATAGGCGTTGCCGAGCCCCTGCTTGCCCGGCCGGTGGAGGACGTGCACCTGAGGGTCCGCGGCGACCAGCTCGTCGGCGACGGCACCGGTGCCGTCGGGTGAGTTGTCGTCCAGGACGAGCACGTCGGCGTGGGGCACGGCGGCGCGCACCCTCTGGACGATGCGGGGCAGGTTCTCGCGCTCGTTGTAGGTCGGGATGCACACGAGCACCCGGTCGATCCGGTCGGACCCCTGCTGGTCAGCGGACGCAGGCACTTCAGACAACGACGCGATCCCTTCGTTCGGTGGCCGGTGCGGACGGTCCGTCGTCGGCGCGCACGACCCTAGCGGTCCTGCGACGCAGCCACAGGCCGAGTGCCAGCAGCCCCGCGAAGGCCAGCCCGGCCGCATACTCCGGCACGGGGCCGAGCCGGTCGGACGGGGTGACCTCGGTGCGGACCACCGGCGACCCGTACCGGGCCGCTGCGGTGAACAACGAGGTCTTGTCGACGGACGTTCCGTCGGGGTTGATGAAGCCGCTCACGCCGACGGTGGACACGTGGACCACCGAGCGACCGTGCTCGATCGCCCGGAGCCGGCTGATCGCGAACTGCTGCTCGGACTCGGCGGTGTAGCCGAACGTGGCGTTGTTGGTCTGGACCGCGAGGATGCTGGCGCCGCGCCCCGGCTGGAGGGTGGAGTCGCGCATCAGTCCGTCGTAGGCGACCTCGAAGCAGATGGTGGGGATGATCCAGTAGGGCTTCTCCCCCGCGACCGGCACCTCGAACCCGCCCGGCTCGTGGCCGCGGGTGAAGTCCCTCGTCACGAGGTCGACCTTGTCGCTGAAGTTCCGAAAGAAGCTCCGATAGGGGATGTACTCCGCGAACGGCACCGGGTGCTGCTTGACGTAGCGCTCGGGTTCGGCGCTGCCCGGCCGGTAGAACAGGCTGGCGTTCGAGATGTAGGGGGCCGGCCCGTTGAGGACCGCCCCGACCAGCAGCGGCGCCTTCACCGCCTGGAGGGCCATGTCGATGTCGGCGGCGGCGTCGGCGTTCTGGAGGGGGTCGATGTCGGAGGAGTTCTCCGGCCACACCACCAGCGTCGGCGCGGGGTGCCCGGTGGCCACCGCGTCGACGGTGCCCTGCACGTGGTTGTCGAGCACCTTGCGGCGCTCGGCGTTGAAGTCCAGTCCCGGTTTGGGCACGTTGCCCTGCACGAAGAGGACCGACACGGCACGCCCGGCGGTCGGGGGCGTGGTCGCCACCGCAAGGCCGAGCGGGGCCAGGCCGAGCAGCACGAGCGCGGCACCCAGAGGTCGATGGGCCGCGGGGAGGCCGCGGCGTGGACGCCCGACCCGGTGGGTGAGCTCCCCGGCGGCCAGGTGCAGCAGCACGCCCAGTGAGGCCACCGCGAAGGTGAGCCCGGGCGCGCCGGCGAAGCGGGCGAACGGTGCGAGCGGGCTGTCGGCCTGGCTGAACGCCAGCCGCGCCCACGGGAAGCCGCCGAAGGGGGTGGTCCCCCTCGCCCACTCCTGCAGCACCCAGGCGAGGGGGACGGCGGCATACGCCAGGGGGCGGAGCCGGGACGCGAGGAGCGGGCGCTGGACCACCGTGGTCACGGCGCACATCACCGCGATGTAGAGCGCTTCCAGCGTCGAGAGGGCGACCCAGGGCAGGTTGCCGACGTAGACCCCCGACCACGAGAGGGTCGGCAGGAAGAACCCGAGACCGTGGGCGAGACCGAGCACCAGGGCCAGCCGCCAGCGGGTGCCGATGGTGACGGCCGACAGGAGAGCGACGCCGACCGGGGCCAGCCACCAGACGTCGTGCGTCGGGAAGGCCTGTGCGGTGAGGAGGCCGGAGGCCGTTGCCACGACCACGCGCACCGCTGCCCGCAGGGTCGGGGTCGACGGGGGCTGGGTCGACGGGGGCTGGGTCGACGGGGGCACGGCACCACGGTAGGACACGGAACGGCCCGCGCCGCCGTTGGGACCAGCGAGGCGCCGACTGGGTGCCGACAGCCTGCTGTTGTCTACTGAGCGCGCGGGCCGTGCCGCCGTCCACCACCGCCTCGAGGCGGGCACCAGATCGGGTCACACAGCACTGCTGGCAGGTGGTGACTGCGCGCGCTAGTCACCGGTCAATGCGTGGTTCTCCGGTCTGGCTTCCCCCTGGTCGACGGTCCATCGGTGAACAACCGAGGGCCAACTTACCCCCGCGACGGCGGCTGTCAACCCGGCGTTCACCACGGCAGCACGAAGTTTGCGCAGGTCATGCGTGTGAACCAAAACCCTTGTGCTGCAATGAAACTGCGAGCAATCGACGAACGGTCGGCGTGTCGCGTGCGACACGCCGAGCGGCTGGGCTCAGCCGACGGGCGCGGGTGGCGGAACCACGACAACGCCCCGGGCTGTCGTGGCCACGACTGGCGGGTCGAGGACATCGGCGGCGGACTCGCTGCGTGCCGGTGCCCCTCGTCCCACGACCCGGACCTCGAACTCCATCTCGCGGCTGCGGGTGCCGGCCCGCACCAGACGGGCCTCGATCTCGATGACGTCGCCGGCCCGGACCGGGGCCTTGAACTGCACGTCGGAGTACGACGCGAACAGCCCCTCGTCGCCGTCCGTGCGGATGCACATCTCCGTCGCGACGTCGCCGAAGGCAGCCAGTGAGTAGGCGCCGTCCACGAGGTTCCCGGCGTAGTGGGCGTGGCTGTAGGGGACGTAGCGCCGGTGGGTGACGGTGCGGCCGACGAGGTCTCCGGTGGGCTGGGACATCACTTCTCCTTCGAGCCGGACGGCGTGGGGGCGAGGGCGTGGACGAGGTAGCTGGCCACCTCACCCGGGGTCGTGCCCCGGCCGAAGATGCGGTCCACCCCGAGCTTGGGGGCGGAGCCCTCCTCGAAGCGCGGACCGCCCACGACCAGCAACGGCACCTGACCCGCAGGGTAGGCCTCACGGAAGGCCGCGCTCATGGTGGTCGTGTTGTGGATGTGCGCGTCGCGCTGGGTGACGACCTGGCTGACCATCACCGCGTCGGCCTTCTCCGCACGGGCGCGCGCCACCAGCTCGGGCACCAGCACCTGGGCGCCGAGGTTCACCACCTTGATCTCGCGGTAGTACTCGAGCCCCTTCTCCCCCGCGAAGCCCTTGATGTTGAGGATGGCGTCGATGCCCACCGTGTGGGCGTCGGTGCCGATGCACGCGCCGACCACGACGAGCTTGCGGCGCAGTCGGGCCTTGATCGCCTTGTTGACCTCGGTGGGGCTGAGCAACGGGAACTCCCGCTCCACGACGGTCACGTCGCGCAGGTCGACCAGGTGGGTCGCGCTGCCGTAGACGACGAAGAAGGTGAAGTCGGGTCCCATCGCCTTGGCGTGGACGAGGAGGGCGGGCTCGAGGCCCATCTTGGCGGCCAGCTGGAGTGCTGCACCCTCGGCCCGCTTGTCGTGCGGCACGGGGAGCGTGAAGGACACCTGGACCATGCCGTCGCCCGTCGTGTCGCCGTAGGGGCGGACGATGTCCGGGGTCTTGCGCGCGGCCTTGGCACCCTTCGCAGCCGCCTTGGCGGGCATCGGGTCGAGCGGCATCGCCTTGTCGGTGGTGCGCGGGTCCTGGGCCGGGGTCATCGGGTCTCCCCCGTCTCGAGCAGCGTGGTGGCGGGGTTGTCGTAGCCGTCGGCCCGCACCACGACCCCGTCGAGCCCCTTGCCGGCGTTCGCGGGTCGCTTCATCAGGCCGAACGTGCCGTCCGCGATGGCCTCCAGCAGCGGCGCCCGGCCCGGCTCGTCGGTGATCTGCTCCAGCAGGCCGATCGCCTCGCCCAACACTCCCCTGGCCCGGTTCTGGATGAACCCGTCGCGGGGTGGGTGGAAGTCCTCGGTCAGGCCGCCCGCGGCGTTGAGCACGTAGCGGACGTTCTGGAGGGCGAGGTCGCGGTCGGAGAGGAACGGCGTCACCACGGCCTCGGTCATCATCCCGACCAGGAGGATGCCCTGGCCGGTCATCGCGCCGACGAGGTTGAAGAAGCCGTCGAGCAGGTAGCCCCGGAAGACGTCGCCCGTCATGTGCTTGGTCGGCGGCATCCACTTCAGTGGGGCGTCCGGGAACAGCTGGCGGGCGAGCAGGGCGTGCGCCAGCTCCATCCGGAACGAGTCCGGGATCTCCGGGTTGATCTCGAACGCGTGGCCCAGGCCGAGCTGCCAGTCCTCGAGGCCGGCCTCCTTGGCGAAGTACTCGTTGAGCAGCTGGCTGACGGTCACCGTGTGGGCCGCCTCGACGGCGTCGGCAGTCGTCAGGTAGTTGTCCTCGCCGGTGTTGATGATGATCCCGGCGCGGGCGTGGATCTGGCGGCTGAACCGCTGGTCGACGAAGGTGCGGATCGGGTTGATGTCGCGGAAGAGGATCCCGTACATCGAGTCGTTGAGCATCATGTCGAGCCGCTCGAGCCCGGCCAGGGTGGCGATCTCGGGCATGCACAGCCCCGACGCGTAGTTGGTGAGGCGGATGTAGCGCCCCAGCTCCTTGGACGTCTCGTCCAGGGCCGCCCGCATGAGGCGGAAGTTCTCCTGGGTGGCGTACGTGCCGGCATACCCCTCGCGGGTGGCGCCCTCGGGCACGTAGTCGAGCAGCGACTGACCGGTGGACCGGATGACCGCGATGATGTCGGCCCCTTCGCGGGCGGCGTTCTGGGCCTGCGGGATGTCCTCGTAGATGTCGCCGGTGGCGACGATGAGGTAGATCCACGGCCGCTGCTCCGGGTCGCCGTGCCGCTTGACCAGCCGGTCGCGGTTGGCGCGCTGCTTGTCGATCGTGCGTATGCCGCGGCTCACCTCGCGGCGGGCGTCCTTGGCGGCCGCGGTGGCCGCCTTGCCCTCCGGCAGCCGGAACTGCACCGAGCCGCTGGCCGCCTTCTGGGCGAGGGTGAGCAGGTCGGGGGCCTCTCCCCTGCGCAGCGCGTCGAAGACGGGGGTGGTGATGCCGTGCTCGAGGCCGACCTCGCCGCGCACTGCGTCGACGAGGTGGTTCACCCACGGGACCCGCTCGTGGTCGGCGCCGGAGAGCCCGGCGAGCCGCAGGGTGGCGCGCTCCACACTGACCGTCGTGTGGCTCTGAGCCAGCTTGACGACGGGTCGGCCGGCCTTGCGGGCCAGGGCGCGGGCCCGGCGCACATCGGCCGGGTCGAGGTCGAGGAGAGGTTTCACACGCGAAGACACGCGGCAAATCTAGCAGCGCGAGAGAGGATTTCCGGCGCGGACATGGATGAGCCGCAAATCATCCGTCAACGCTGAGCGCCGACCTTCGGTTCGAGGTGAACCCGCCGGGGTTTCCCGGCGCGTTCACCTCGAACCGTCGAGCGCTCCGGAGTCAAAGACGGTCCGGCCGCGGACGACGGTCCGCTGGCACACGGGAGCCGCTGTGCCCGGGGTGAGGTCGGGCAGGCCCGGTGTGCCGGAACGAGGGTCGGTCGACCAGGTCTGGATGCGGTCGTCCGGTGCCTGGACCACGAGGTCGCCGACCTCCCAGACGGCGAAGGTCGCCGGCAGCCCGAGGTCGAGGTAGCCGCGGTCGTCGAACCCTGCTGCCCGCCAGCCGCCACGGGTGTGCGCCAGGAAGGCCGACCGGGCTGAAACCCGCTGGCTCTCGTCGTGGTGGAAGGCCGCAGCGCGGACGGCCTCCCAGGGCGCGAACGGCGTGACCGGGGAGTCGGACCCGAACGCCACCGTCATCCCCGCGGCCATCATCGACGCGAAGGCGTTCATGGGGGCGGCGTCGGCACCGGCCCGGCCGTGCACGCGGTCGGCACCCAGCCGTGCGGCATACATGCCCCGGTCGCCGCCCCAGAAGGCGTCGAAGGCGGGCTGCACGCTGGCTGCGACGCCGAGCCGCACGAGCCGCTCGATCCCGTCTCGCGACACCATCTCGAGGTGTTCGAGACGGTGCCGGGCCCGGGTCACCGCTGAGGCGCCGACGAGCTCTGCGGCGGCTTCGAAGCCGGCCACCGCGGTGTCCACCCCGGCGTCGCCGATGACGTGGAACCCGGCCTGGAGGCCGGCCAGCGAGCAGGCCGAAACGTGGTCGCGGACCTGCTCGACGGTCAGGTAGGCGTTGCCGCTCAGACTCGGCGCGTCGCTGTAGGGCTCTCGCAGGTGGGCCGTGCGTGACCCGACGGAGCCGTCGATGTTGAGGTCGCCGGCCAACCCCCGGGCGCCTCTCAGGGTGGCGACGTCGCGGGCCTCGGCCTCGTCCGACACGAGCTGCGCCCAGTAGCCGAGGGTCTGCGGACCGTCGCCGCGTTCTCCCGCGGCCAGCACCTCGGCGAAGTCGTCGGTGCCCGACAGCGTGCGACCGCCGTTCTCCTGGACCAGGCCGATCCCGGCTGCCGCGGCCGACTGCAGGGCGAGGTCGATGTCGGCCTGGCGCTGCGCCGGCGTGACGGCCCCGTTGAACGCCTCGCGGGCGGCATGGTGGGCGTCGCGGGTGACCAGCCCGTCCCCTTCCCAGCCGGGCAGCTCGCGCGCTCCCGACGCGGCGGCGAGGGCCGAGGAGATGACCGCCGAGTGGCCGTCGACGCGGGGCGAGTAGACCACGCCACCGTAGGTGGCCCGGTCGAGCTCGCCCCCCGTGACCGGACGGCCCTCGGCCCAGTGACCCTGGTCCCAGTTGGGCGCGTAGACCGGTCGCCCCTGGCCGCGGCGCGCGGCGTCCTCGATCCGGCTCAGTGCCTCGGCGACGGACCGGGTGTCGCCGAGGTCGACTCCGCGCAGCCCCGCGCCGGTCTGGGACACGTGGGCGTGGGCATCGACGAACGCCGGCGTGACCAGCGCGCCGTCCAGCTCGACCACCCGGTCGACCGAATCGACGTGGACGGCCGCGGCGTCATCGCCACCGATCCAGGCGATGGTGCCGGTCGCCTCGTCGACGACCATCGCGTTCGCGAACGGGTCGATGGGGGTGTAGACGAAGCCGCCGCGGTAGAGAGTGGTCACGTCGAGCACCCTAGACGCGGCCCGGGCCCTCCAGGACGGCGAGGCAGGCGCGCGCGATCTCCAGCTCCTCGTTCGTGGGCACGACGTACGCCGGGATCCGGCTGCCCGGCCCGGTGACCCGGCGCTCTGGCACCCCACCGGCGTTGGCGGGCTCGTCGAGCACCACCCCCAGGAGGCCGAGGCTGCCCAGGACGGCACCGCGGACCGGTGCGCTGTTCTCCCCGATGCCGCCGGTGAAGGCGATGGCGTCGACGTGCCCGAGCGCGACGGCATACGCCCCGACGTACTTGACCAGCCGGTAGACCATCACCTCGAAGGCCAGCGCCGCGTCCTCGTCGCCTGCGGTGCGACGCTCCTCGAGCTCGCGGAGGTCGCTGATGCCGGCCAGCCCGAGCAGGCCGCTGGCCTTGTTGAGCGCCTCGTCGTATGCCGTGGGGTCGAGTCCGGCGACCCGCGCGAGGTAGCCGCCCAGCGCCGGGTCGACGTCACCGGACCTCGTGCCCATCACCAGCCCCTCGAGCGGTGAGAGGCCCATGGACGTGTCGACGCTGCGACCACCTCGGACGGCGCAGGCGCTCGCGCCGTTGCCGAGGTGGAGCACGATGACGTTGCAGTCCTCCGGTCGCCGCCCGAGGAGCTGGGCCGTGCGCCGCGAGACGAACCGGTGGGACGTGCCGTGGAATCCGTAACGACGCACGTGGTGCTGATCGCGCCACTGCGCCGGAACCGCGTAGGTGTGGGCCCTCGGAGGGACGGTCTGGTGGAACGCGGTGTCGAAGACGGCCACCTGCGGGACATCGGGGAACGACCGCCTGGCGCTGCGGATCCCTTCGAGGTTGGCCGGGTTGTGCAGCGGCGCGAGCGGGACGAGGTCGGTGATCGCCGCCACGACGTCGTCGTCGACCAGGACGGGCTCGGTGAACCGCTGGCCGCCGTGCACGACGCGGTGGCCGACGGCGAACAGACCGAGCTCCGCGAGATCGGGCCCGTGCTCCCGCAGTGCGTCGCGGGCCGCCTCCAGGGCGGTGGCGTGGTCGGGGCAGCTGACGTCGCGCTCGTGCGTCTCGCCGCCGACCGTGTGGGTGAGTCGACCGGCCCCGCCGATCCGGTCGACCTGGCCCGAGGCCGCCGTCCGGCCGCTCCGCGCGTCGATGACCTGGTACTTCAGGGACGACGAGCCCGCGTTGACGACCAGGACCGGCTGGGTGTCGGTCATCGGGGACCAGCCTGGATGGCCGTGATCGCGATGGTGTTGACGATGTCTCGGACCAGGGCACCCCGAGAGAGGTCGTTGACCGGTCGGTTGAGCCCCTGGAGCACCGGCCCGATCGCGACTGCCGACGCGCTGCGTTGAACCGCCTTGTAGGTGTTGTTGCCGGTGTTGAGGTCGGGAAAGACCAGCACCGTGGCGCGCCCGGCGACCGGGCTGTCCTTGAGCTTGGTGGCGGCTACGTGGGGGTCGACGGCCGCGTCGTACTGGATGGGGCCCTCGACGAGCAGCTCCGGGCTCCGCTGGTGCACCAGGGCGGTGGCCGCCCGCACCTTGTCGACGTCGGCACCGGAGCCCGACTCCCCCGTCGAGTAGGACAGCATCGCCACCCGCGGCTCGATGCCGAACCGCTGGGCCGTGCGGGCCGAGGAGATGGCGATGTCGGCCAGCTGCTCGGCCGTCGGGTCGGGGTTGACCGCGCAGTCGCCGTAGACCAGCACCCGGTCGGCCAGGCACATCAGGAAGACACTCGACACGACGGAGACGTCGGGGGCGGTCCGGACGATCTCCAGGGCCGGGCGGATCGTGTGGGCCGTGGTGGTGATGCAGCCCGACACCATGCCGTCGGCGAGTCCCCGGTGCACCATCATCGTGCCGAAGTAGGACGGGTCGACGACCCGGTCGTGGGCCTGGTCGAGGCGGACGCCCTTGTGGGCGCGCAGGGCGGCGTAGTCGGCCGCGAACGACTCGCGCAACGTGCTGGTGACCGGGTCGATGATGGCGGCTCCGGTGATGTCGACCCCGAGGCGCGCAGCGTTCGCCCGGATCGTCTCCTCGGGTCCCAGGAGCGTGAGCGCGGCGATGCCCCGCGCCAGCACCGTGCCGGCGGCGAGCAGGATCCGTTCCTCCGCCCCTTCGGGCAGCACGATGTGCGCGCCGGAGGCCCTGGCGTCGTCAACCAGCCGGTGCTCGAACATCAACGGGGTTACCGCTCCCCCGTCGGCCGTGCCGACCGGGCCGAGCAGCGCCTCGACGTCCAGTCCCCGCTCGACCATCGTGACGGCAGCCTCGAGCTTGCGCGTCGAGTCGGCGGTGAGCCGGCCGCGGGCGGCGCCCAGCCGCGACGCCGTCGTCATGGTGCCGCCGTCCGTGGCGATCACGGGCAGCACGACGTCGAGCCCCTCGATGAGCCGCTCCACCTGCGGTGGGAGCGGGAAGCCGCCGTTGAGGACGATCCCGGCCAGGCTGGGGAAGGTCTTGGACCGGTGCGCCAGCAGCACCCCCAGCACGACGTCCTCGCGGTCGCCCGGCACGATCACCACCCCGCCGTCGATCAGCCGGTCGAGCACGTGGGGCATCGTCATCGCTGCCACGACCAGTCCCATGCACTCCCGGTCCAGCCAGGCGGGGTCGCCGTGGACGAGCCGGCCGCCGCAGGCATCGAGCAGGTCCTTGACCGTCGGCGCCCTGAGCAGTGGCGTCTCGGGCAGCGCCTGCACGGGCAGGTGCACCCGCTCCGACACCGCCTGCCGGGTCTGCGTGAGCTGGTCTGCCGACACCTGGTTGGCGACCACCCCGGTCACGTGGGCGTGGACCTCCCGGGCTGCCTGCACGGCCATCTCCGCCGCCGTGGCCACCTCGGCCGGTCCATGTCCCTGGGACGGCACCACGAGCAGCAGCCGGGAGCCCAGGTTGGCGGCCACGGCGGCGTTGACCGAGAACTCCGTGGGGGCTGACACGTCGGTGAAGTCCGAACCCACCACGAGCACCACGTCGTGAGTCCTGGCGATGTCGTGGAACCGGTCCACGATCGTGCCCATCGCCCGCTCCGGGTCGGAGTGCAGCTCGTCGTAGGTCACCCCGCAGGCCTGCTCGACGGTCAGGTCGCCGGGCAGCTGCGACAGGAGGGTCTGGACCAGCTCGTCCGGGACCCGGGCGCGGACGATCGGTCGGTAGACGCCGACCCTGCCCGCGCGGCGGGACAGCTGGTCGAGCAGCCCGACCGCCACCGCCGACTTGCCCGACTGCGCCTCGGTGCCGGCGAGGTAGATGCTGGTGACCACGGGTCGAAACTACCGGCCCGACCCGTCCGTCGCCGGGCGGCTGTCAAGACCGCGCCAGGTCCAGTCGGCGATGTCGGGCAGGTCCTCGAGGTGCTCCTCGATGTAGGGCCGGTGCTCGGCCAGCCGTCGCTCGCACAGCTCGGTGAGGGTGTCCCAGCCGGCCACCCGTCGGTCGGCCCGGCGCAGCACCTCGTGGGCGAGGTGGAACCGGCTCATCCGGTTGAGCACGACCATGTCGAACGGCGTGGTCGTGGTGCCCTGTTCGTTGAAGCCGCGTACGTGGAACCGCCCCGGGTTGCTCCGGCCGTGGATCAGCTGGTGGACGGCGCGGGGGTAACCGTGGAAGGCGAACACCACGTGCCTCGAGGAGGTGAAGAGGTCGTCGAAGGTGCTGTCCGGGAACCCGTGCGGGTGGTCGTTCTCGGGCAGGAGGGCCATCAGGTCGACGACGTTGACGAACCGCACCCGCAGGTCCGGCACGTGCTCGGCGAGCAGCTCGACCGCGGCCAGCGCCTCCTGGGTGGGCACGTCCCCCGCGCACGCCAGCACGATGTCCGGCTCCTCGTCGCGGTTGCAGGTGCTGGCCCAGTCCCACACCCCGGCACCGGCGGCACAGTGCGCGTGCGCCTCCTCGAGGGTGAGGTACTGCAGGTGCTTCTGCTTGTCGACGACGATGAGGTTGACGTGGTTGGTGCTCCGCAGGCAGTGGTCGGTGATCGACAGGGTCGTGTTGGCGTCCGGCGGCAGCCAGACCCGCACCACCTCCGGTGACAGCGGGATGAGGCAGTCGATCAGCCCGGGTCCCTGGTGGGAGAACCCGTTGTGGTCGTTGCGCCAGCAGGTCGAGGTGAGCAGGACGTTGAGCGACGACACGTCGGCCCGCCACGGCAGCTCCCGGGCGTGCTGCAGCCACTTGACGTGCTGTACCGCCATCGACGCCGAGACCATGGCGAAGGACTCGTAGGTCGCGAACACCCCGTGCCGTCCGGACAGCAGGTAGCCCTCGAGCCAGCCCTCGCAGAGGTGCTCGCTCAACACCTCCATCACCCGGCCATCCGGTCCCAGCTGCTCGTCGGTGTCACGCAGGGGACCCATGAAGCAGCGGTCGGTCACCTCGAACACCGGCTGGAGCCGGTTGCTCGCCGTCTCGTCCGGGGAGAACAACCGGAAGGTGCCGCCACCGTCCGCAGTCGTCGTGGCGGCATACACGTCGCGCATGAGGCGACCGGCGGTGATGGTGTTCTCCACCATCGACTGTCCCCGGGTCGCCGCGTCGAGGGTGACCTCGTAGGCCGCGAGGGCCGGGATCGGCAGCTCGGTCCGGAGCCTGCCGCCGTTCGCGTAGGGCGTCGCGGACATCCGCTTGTCGCCGTCCGGCGCCAGCGCGCGCAGCTCGCTCACGAGCCGTCCGTCCGCGTCGAAGAGCTCCTCGGGGCGGTAGGAGTGGAGCCACTCCTCCAGCATCCGGAGGTGCTCGGGGTCGGAGGCGAGCCCGGACAGCGGCACCTGGTGCGACAGGTTGGTGCCCTCGACCTGCTTGCCGTCCACGACGGACGGGCCGGTCCAGCCCTTGGGGGTGCGCAGCACGATCGCGGGCCAGGAGTGCCGCACGGCCTCGGCCGGCGCACCAGCCGCGCGCGCTGATGCCTGCAGCTCACGGATCCGGTCGTGGCTCCGGGCGAGTGCGGCGCGCAGGGCGGGGAAGACCAGGTCCGGGTCGTCACCGCTCACCGTGACCGGGTCCCAGCCCTGGCTGCGCAGGTAGCCCTCGACGTCGGCGTCGCTGGTGCGTCCGAGCACGGTCGGACCGGCGATCTTGTACCCGTTCACGTGGAGGATCGGCAGCACCGCACCGTCGCGCCGGGGGTTGAGGAAGCTGGGCAGGCGCCAGGACGCGGCCAGCGGACCGGTCTCCGCCTCTCCGTCCCCCACCACGCAGGCGACGACGAGGTCGGGGTGGTCGAACGCCGCCCCGGCCGCATGCACCAGCGCGTAGCCGAGCTCGCCCCCCTCGTGGATCGACCCCGGGGTCTGCACGCTGACGTGGCTGGGGATGCCGCCGGGCGAGGAGAACTGCCGGAACAGCTGCAGGACCCCCTCGGCGTCGTCACCGATGTGCGGGTAGACCTCGCTGTAGGTGCCTTCCAGCCAGGCCGCGGCGACGAGGGCTGGCCCCCCGTGGCCGGGGCCCGTGACGTAGAGCCAGTCGGTGTCGGTCTCGCGGATCCGGCGGTTGAGGATGGCGTAGATCATCGACAGGCCGGGACTGGTGCCCCAGTGGCCGAGGAGCCGCGGTTTGGTGTGCTCGAGGGCGAGCGGCTCGTGCAGGAGCGGGTTCGCGCGCAGGTAGATCTGCCCGACCGTGAGGTAGTTGGCCGCAGCCCACCAGCGGAGGTCGAGCTCGAGCTCTTCCGGAGGGTAGGGCGCGGCTTCGGGCAAGCGGGTGTCTTCCGGCATGCCCCCACCAGACCACGGTCGGCCCCTGGACGACAGGGGACCTTGGTCCCCTGTCCCGCTAATCCTCCAGCCGGCCCTCGAAGAGGCCGCGCACCGCAGCGTCCCGGCGGATCAGGTCGAGTGCGTATGCCGCGTGGCCCGGGACGTAGCCGTTGCCCACGAGCATGCGCACATCGGCGGCCACACCCTCGGCCCCGAGGGCGGCCGCGGCGAAGTGGGTGGCCATCGAGAAGAAGATGATGGTGCCGCCCTGGGCGGTCGAGAGGATGGCCGGCTGCTCGCACCCGGGCACGTCCACGCACACGACGGTGACGTCGGCGGGACCGCCTGCGGCGGCGACCGCCTCGGAGAGGCCGAGCGGGCTACGGGCGTCGGCGATGACGACCTCGTCGGCCAGACCGGTCCCGGAGAGCAGGTCGGCCTCGCGCTGGAAGGGCACGACCGCGATGCGCCGCCGTGCGCCGGCGTCGGCTGCGGCGGCGAGCGACAGCGAGCCGGACTTCCCGGCCCCGCCCAGGACGGCCACGGTCGGCGCGAGCCCGCGCTCGACATACTCGCCGACGACGCGGGCGACCAGCGCCGGGGCGCCGCACACGTCCATGACCATCAGGGCCAGGGCGGGGTCGAGGTCGTCAGGGAGCTGGGCCGCGATGGACCGACCGAAGAGGATGGCGTGGCCCTCGGCCGGGACCCGCTCGGAGCGGCCGTCCCAGCCGGCCAGCTCATCGGTGATGACCAGCGGGGTGAGCGACAGGGACACGAGGGTGGCGACCCGGTCCCCCACGGACAGGCCAAGAGTCGACTCGGGGCCGACCTCGTCGACCGTGCCGATCAGCATGCCGCCCGACCCGGTCACGGGGTTCTGCATCTTGCCGCGGTCGGCGACGATGTCGAGCACCTCGCGTCGGACCGCCGCACCGTCCCCGGAGTGCTTCTCGGTGAGCTGGCGGAACGAGGCGGCATCGAGGTTGAGCGTGTCGAGGGAGATCCGCACCTCGTCCGGCCACAGCTGCGGCGAGGCGTCCAGCCGCGCCGCTGCCTGCGGCAGGCTCGCTCCGGCTGGTTCGAGCACGCGGTGCAGACCCACCGGCGAGGACGGCGTGGGCCGACGTTCGTTCGTCGCAGCCACAGAATCTCCCATCAACAGCGACACACGCCGCAAGAGTTACGGCCATTGGTCGATTTCATCGGAACCTGTCCCGTATCCTGCCATGCATGAGCACCGCGATCGAGCAGCCCTACGTCTACCGGCACCGCGAGCTGGTGGAGCCCGACTGGACCCGTTTCCCGGGCTGGCGTGACGTCACGGCCGCGGACTGGGCCAGCGCCCAGTGGCAGCGCGCCCACTGCGTCAAGAACCTCAAGCAGCTGCGCGAGCTGATGGGCGACCTGCTCACCGAGGCCTTCTACGCCGACCTCGAGCGCGACCAGGCCGAGCGGGCCACGATGTCGATGCTCGTGCCTCCGCAGATGATGAACACCATGGTCAGCGAGATGACCTGGGCCGACGGCACCATGCCGGCTGCCGGGGCGGAGTTCACCCGGGCCTTCTACGCCGACCCCATCCGCCGCTACATGCTCCCGGTCTTCTCCGACCGGCGCACCGACTGGCCGTCCCACCCGCACGCCACCCGCGACAGCCTGCACGAGCACGACATGTGGGCCGTCGAGGGACTGACCCACCGCTACCCCACCAAGGTGCTGGCGGAGATGCTGCCGACCTGTCCGCAGTACTGCGGCCACTGCACCCGCATGGACCTCGTCGGCAACTCGACGGCCGTGATCGACAAGCTCAAGCTCACCGGCAAGCCCGTCGACCGCTATGCCGCGATGCTCGACTACCTGCAGCGCACCCCGCAGGTCCGCGACGTGGTGGTGTCCGGTGGTGACGTCGCGAACATGCCCTGGAAGAACCTCGAGGGCTTCCTCGACAAGCTCCTCGACGTCGACAACATCCGCGACATCCGGCTCGCCACCAAGGCGCTGATGGGCCTGCCCCAGCACTGGCTGCAGCCCGACGTCGTCGAGGGCGTGGCCCGCGTCTCCGCGAAGGCCCGCTCCCGCGGCGTCTCGATCGCGATCCACACGCACGTCAACAACGCCCAGTCCGTGACCCCGCTCGTGGCCGACGCGGCGAAGGCGATGCTCGAGGCCGGGGTCCGCGACGTGCGCAACCAGGGTGTGCTCATGCGCGGCGTCAACGACACGACCGAGCAGCTGCTCGACCTGTGCTTCGCGCTCCAGGACGACGCGATGATCACGCCCTACTACTTCTACATGTGCGACATGATCCCGTTCTCCGAGCACTGGCGGCTGTCGCTGGCCGAGGCGCAGCACCTGCAGCACTCGATGATGGGCTACCTGCCCGGGTTCGCGACCCCGCGCATCGTCTGCGACGTGCCGTTCGTCGGCAAGCGCTGGGTGCACCAGGTCGACAGCTACGACACCGAGCGCGGGATGTCGTTCTGGCGCAAGAACTACCGCACCTCCATCGAGGGTGCGGACACCGACGCACTGTCGCGCGACTACGTCTACTACGACCCGATCTACACGCTGCCCGAGGCAGGTCAGCAGTGGTGGCGCGACGAGGGCGACCACGAGGCCGCCCACGCGGTTGCCGTCGAGCGCGCGGCCGCGAGCCGCGAGGCTTCGCTGGTCTGAGCTTTCAGGTCTGAGCCGGGGCGAGACGGGCGGTGGTTGGGACAGGGGTCCTCCACCGCCCGTCATCGGTGTGGCGGTTGCCTGGTGTGACGAGGTCGACGTGAGACGTGCGTATGCCGCGTCGCCGGGTTTCGCTAGGTTGCTCCCGTGACTGCTATCGCCATCCCCCGCAAGCGTGTCCTCGCCGACTACGTCCCCGCCGTCGCCGGTATCCCCGCGTCGGTCGGCGCCCGGGTCCGCGACCTGGCCCTCGTCGCCGCAGGTGCCGGGTTCATCGGCCTGCTGGCCCAGTGGAGCGTCCCGCTGCCGGGTACGCCTGTCCCCCTGACCCTCGGCACCTTCGCCGTCCTGCTGACCGGGGCCTCGCTCGGTGGCGTCCGTGCCCTCCTGAGCGTCGGCACCTACCTCGTGGCCGGTGGGCTCGGGGTCAACTGGTTCGCGGGCCACAGGGAGGGCTGGGGCGGCGCCACGTTCGGCTACATCATCGGCTACGTCGTCGCGGCCACCCTCGTCGGCTGGCTGGCCCAGCGCGGTGGTGACCGCACGGTGGCCAAGACCGTGGTCACGATGGTGCTCGGCAACCTGGTCATCTACGCCGTGGGCGTCGCCTGGCTGATGAACGTGACCGGCCTGGACCTGTCGGCCGGGCTGAAGGCCGGCATGACCCCGTTCCTCATCGGTGACGCCGTCAAGATCGCCGCCGCGGCAGGAGTGCTTCCCGCAGCGTGGGCTCTGGTCAAGCGCGTCGAGAAGCGCTGAGCTTGGCCGCTGGCACTCCGGCCACGACGGCCCTGACCCGACTCGGGCTGGCCTTCGAGCTGCACCCCTACGACCACGACCCCGCGGCGGCTTCCTACGGACTGGAGGCCGCCGCGGCCTTGTCCGTGCCGCCGGCGCAGGTCTTCAAGACGCTGCTCGTCGCCGGCGACTCCGGCCTCTGCGTGGGCGTTGTCCCGGTCGACCGGCAGCTCGACCTGAAGGCCATCGCCGCCGCGCTGGGTCTGAAGAAGGTCGCGATGGCCCAGCCCGCTGAGGCGGAACGCTCGACCGGCTACGTCGTGGGCGGCATCTCCCCCATCGGCCAGCGCAAGACGCTGCGCACGGTCGTCGACTCCTCGGCCCTCGAGTTCGACCGCGTCTACGTCTCCGGCGGACGCCGCGGGCTCGACCTCTCGCTGTCCCCCGCCGACCTGCTGACGGCGACCAGGGCTCAGGTGGCGTCGATTGCTCGCTGAGGTCGTGCCCGCACGTGCATCCGCTCCCCCTGGGGTCCGAAGATGCTGAGCAGCTCGACCGGCTTGTCGTCGGCGCAGCCGAACCAGTGCGGCACTCGGGTGTCGAACTCGGCGACCTCGCCGGGGCCGAGGACGAGGTCGTGCTCGCCGAGCACCAGGCGCAGCCGCCCACTGAGGACGTAGAGCCACTCGTACCCCTCGTGGGTGCCGGGGGTGGCCTCGGTGCCCTTGCTCGGTCGGACGACCTGCTTGAACGCGCGCTGCCCGCCGGTGCGGTTGGTCAAGGGGACGATCGTGCCGCCGTAGGCTTCGATCGGCCTGGCGTGCACTCGGGGGTCGCCGGTGGCCGGAGCGTCGACGAGCTCGTCGAGCGTCACGCCATAGACCCGGGCCAGCGGCAGCAGCAGCTCGAGGGTGGCCCGGCGGCCGCCCGACTCGAGACGGGACAGCGTGCTCACCGAGAGGCCGGTGTCTTCGGCGACCTGCGCGAGCGTCAGGTCCCGGGCCCCCCGGATGCTCCGTAGCCGTGATCCGAGGCCGGCGAGCTCGTCGTTTGCCATTTCCGCAACATACCTTGTCATTTCGCCGCCCGGCTCGGCACCGTGGGTGCATGGACACCAACCCGACCACAGGCTCGGCCCCCTCCCCTGGCTCCTCGCCCTCCCCTGGCTCCTCGCCCTCCCCTGGCTCCTCGCCCTCCCCTGGCTCGTCGCCCTCCGCGGCCGTAGCCCACGACCATGACGTCATCGTCGTCGGCGGAGGGGCGGCCGGCCTGGCCGCGGCCACCACCTTGGCCCGCGCCCGCCGTGACGTCCTCGTCCTCGACACGGGCGAGCCGCGCAACGCCCCGGCCCACGGCGTGCACGGTTTCCTGAGCCGCGACGGCATCTCGCCGCGCGAGCTGCTCGCAGTGGGTCGCGACGAGCTGCAGCAGTATGGCGGCCGGTACCGGCTCGTGGGTGCCACCGGTGCCAGACCGGTCGACGGTGGTTTCGAGGTGCAGCTCGAGGACGGAAGTGCGGTCACCGCGCGGCGGGTCATCGTGACCACCGGGCTGGTCGACGTCCTGCCGGAGGTTCCGGGACTGCGCGAGCACTGGGGCACCGGGGTCGTGCACTGCCCCTACTGCCACGGCTGGGAGGTCAGGGAGCGACCGCTGGTCGTCATCGCCTCCGGCCCCCTGGCGGCGCACCAGGCCTTGCTGTTCAGCCAGTGGTCCGACGACCTCACCCTGCTCCTGAACGGTCAGGAGGGGCCGACCGGCGAGGAGGCCGCCCGACTCACCGCGATCGGGGTCGAGGTCGTCGCCGGCGCGGTGCGCGAGATCCAGTCGTCGGACGGACGGGTCACCGGCGCCGTGGTCGAGTCGGATGGCGGCCCCACCGTGGTGCCGTGCGAGGCGGTCGTCGTCGGACCTCGGTTCGAGGCGCGGTCGACGGTGCTGGAGTCGCTGGGCGTGCCGACCGTCGACTTCATGATGGGTGAGCTGGCGCTGGGCACCCACGTTCCCAGCCAGCCCAACACCGGGGCGACCACCGTCGCCGGGGTGTTCGTGGCCGGCAACGTCACGGATCCTCAGCTCCAGGTGATCCACGCCGCGGGCGCGGGCGTGCGTGTCGCCGCCTGGGTCAACCTTGAGCTGGTCACCGAGGACGCCGACCGAGCCCTCGCCCTGGCTGGCCCGCAGGCGGGCTGAGCCTCACTCCCAGGGGGTCGACAGCACCACGGTGGTCCGGGTGGCGACGTTCGCCGCGGCCCGGATGCGGGCCAGCAAGGCCTCGAGGTCACCAGGGGTCCGCACCCTGGCCTTCAGGATGTAGTTCTCTTCCCCCGCCACCGAGTGGCACGCCTCGAGCTCGGTGATGTCCCTGAGCCGGTCAGGGATGTCGTCCGGCGCGGCGGGGTCGAGCGGTGAGATGGAGATGAACGCCGTGAGGGGCAGGTCCAGCGCCGTGAAGTCCACGATCGCGGCATACCCCTTGAGCACGCCGCGCTCCTCGAGCCGGCGCACCCGCTGGTGCACGGCCGAGGTGGACAGGCCCATGGCCTTGCCCAGGTCGGTGTAGCTCATCCGACCGTCGGCACGGAGGAGCTCCACGATGCGTCGGTCGAGGTCTTCCACGGCCACACCCTACTGAGGCTCCGGGCCGCTGGGGGCCGTCAGTGGCAGCATGTCGGCCATGACCTCGCCCGACGGCACCGGCCGCCTCATGCTGCTCGACAGCGCCTCCCTCTACTTCCGCGCCTACTTCGGGGTCCCCGACCAGCGCACCGACGCCTCCCAGCCGCCCACGAACGCCGTCCGCGGCTTCCTCGACATGATCGCCTCGCTGGTCACCACGCATCAGCCGACCCACTTGGTCGCGTGCTGGGACAACGACTGGCGCCCGCAGTGGCGAGTCGACCTGGTGCCGAGCTACAAGGCCCACCGGGTGACCGAGGCGCCGCCGGCCGCCGCGGCTGGCGGCGCACCCGACCAGGCACATCCGGCGTCGGACGACACGGTCGCCGAGGAAGTCCCGGACGACCTGGCCCCCCAGGTGCCGGTCATCGTCGATGCGCTGGCGGCCCTCGGCATCGCGCGGCTCGGCGCGGACGGGTTCGAGGCGGACGACGTGATCGGCACCCTCGCCACCCGGTGGGGCGGCGAGATGAACGTCGACATCGTGACCGGCGACCGCGACCTCCTGCAGCTCGTCGATGACGCGCGAGGCGTCCGGGTCCTCTACACCGGGAAGGGTGGGGTGCGGGACCCCGACCTCGCGACCCAGGACTACCTCCGGGAGCGGTATGCCGTGGAGAACGGCGACGCCTACCTGGACATGTCGGTCCTGCGCGGCGACACGAGCGACGGCCTGCCCGGCGTGAAGGGCATCGGCGACAAGACGGCTGCGCAGCTCATCGCCGAGTACGGTTCGCTCGCCGGTCTGCGGGAGGCCGTGGACTCGGGTGCCCCTGCGATCAAGGGTGCTCGGCGGGCCAACCTCGAGGCCGCGTCGGACTACCTCGACGTCGCCCCCACGGTCGTCCGCGTGGCCCGCGACGCCCCGGTGCCCGAGGCGGACCTGGCGCTGCCCACGCAGGTGGCCGACCCGGTCCTGATGAGCAAGGTGGCCAGCGAGTTCGGGGTGACCAGCTCGTTCAACCGGGTGCTCTCCGCCCTCCGCATCGACTAGTCACCCCGTCGCCATCTCATGCAAAAGGCGAGTTAGCGCCGCACCCCGCGGCGCTAACTCGCCTTTTGCATGGATCAGCGCCGCACCCCGCGGCGCTAACTCGCCTTTTGCATGGATCAGCGCCGCACCCCGCGGCGCTAACTCGCCTTTTGCATGGATCAGCGCCGCTGGGGTGGGGGGCGCCCGGGTCAGTCGAGGCGGTCGGCGGCCACGACGCCGCGCATCACGGCGTCGATCGCCTTGCGCGAGGTGGCGCGCAGCGTCGGCTCGGGTGCAGCATCACCGATCTGGCCGAGCAGGTCGACGACCTGTTTGCAGCGCCGCACGAAGTCGCCGGCCGCCATGTCGGACCCGCGCAGGACCTCCTCGAGCTGTCGCCCGCTCGCCCACCGGTGCATCATCCAGGCCATGCCGGCGTCCGGGTCGCCGGTCAACGGCAGGCCGAGCTCGCGCTCGCGGTCCTCGAGCACCGACCAGAGTCGGCTCATCTCACGGACCGCCTCGGCGACCTCCTCGTTGGGCATCCGCGGTGAGGGGTCGGTCTCGTCGCGCCGCGGCTCGTGGATCAGCGCCGACACCACCGACGCGAGGCCGGCCGGGTCGAGCCGCTTCCAGACCCCGAGCCGCAGGCACTCGGCGGCCAGCAGGTCCTTTTCGGTGTAGAGGCGACGCAGGTTCTGGCCCTGCTCCGTCACCTCCTCGCCGGTCTCCGAGAGGTAGCCCATCTCGCCCAGGAGCCGGCAGATCCGGTCGAAGGTCTTGGCCACCGAGTTGGTGCGACCCTCGACCTTGCGCTGCAGACCGACGGTCTCGCGCTTGAGCCGCCACCACCGTTCGGCCCACCGTGCGTGGTCCTCGCGGTCGGGGCACTGGTGGCACGGGTGGGCCTTGAGCTGGCGGCGCAGCTCGGCGATCCGCTCGTCCTCTCCGGGACCGGCAGCGGCCGAGCGGCCCGACCGTCCGGGGGGCGGGTCGTGCGGGACCGCGATCCGCAGCGACGTCGCCAGGTCACGCCTTGCCTTGGGGCTCTTGGCGTTGAAGTGCGGCGGCACCTTGACCGTGGTGATCGCCTCCACCGGGGTGGGCACGTCGACGAGGGTCAGCTTGAGCAGCTGCTTGTCCTCGGTCACGACGGTCGGCGCGGGTGTCTCGCCGCGGTAGGACTTGGAGGGCTGCACCACGACCGCGTAGCCGGCGCGGCGACCCGCCGGGATCTTGATGACGTCGCCGATCCGCAGCGCCTCCAGGGACACCGCGGCCTCGGCCCGGCGGCCGGCCGAGCGCGCCCTGGCACCGTCCTTCTCGAGCCGCGCGATCTCGTGACGGAGAGCGGCATACTCGGCGAAGTCGCCGAGGTGACAGGCCATGCCCTCGGCGTACCCCTCCAGGCCCTCCTCGTTCTTGCGCACGGCGCGGGCCATGCCGACGACGGCGCGGTCGGCCTGGAACTGGGCGAACGACGTCTCGAGGATCTCGCGGGCGGTGTGCCGCCCCACCTGGGCGACCAGGTTGACCGCCATGTTGTAGGTCGGGCGGAACGACGAGCGCAACGGGTAGGTGCGGGTCGAGGCGAGCCCGGCGACCGCCAGCGGGTCCATCCCACGGTTCCACTGGACGAGCGCGTGGCCCTCGATGTCGATGCCCCGGCGACCGGCGCGACCGGTGAGCTGGGTGTACTCGGCCGGGGTGATGTCGGCGTGGGTCTCGCCGTTGAACTTCACCAGCTTCTCGATGACGACGGTGCGGGCCGGCATGTTGATGCCGAGGGCCAGGGTCTCGGTCGCGAAGACGGCGCGGATCCGTCCTGCGGTGAACAGCTCCTCGACGATCTCGCGGAAGGTCGGGAGCATGCCCGCGTGGTGCGCCGCGAAGCCCCGGGTCAGGCCGTCGACGAAGTCCCAGTAACCGAGCACGCCGAGGTCCTCGTCGGCCAGCGACGACACCCGCTCCTCGACGGTCCGGCGGATCCGGTCGCCCTCGGCCTCGGGGATCAGCCGCACCCCGTCGCGGAGCAGCTGCCCCACGGCCGCCTCGCAGCCCACCCGGCTGAAGATGAAGGTGATGGCCGGCAGCAACCCCTCTCGCTCGAGCTGCTGGACCACCTCTGAGCGCGTCGCTCCCCCACCGGGTCGACCACCCGACGTGCGGGCCATCCCGCGGCCGCCGTAGCCCCCACCGGGACCCCTCGGCGCCTTGCCCCGTCCGCCCCGGCTGTGCCGGTCGGACCTCGACCCGTGCCGCGAGCCCTCGTCCCAACGGCCGCGTTGCTCGTTCTGCCGGATCGCCTGCAGGAGCTCGGGGTTCACGCGGGTGGCGTCGGCCCCGGTGACCGGCGCTGAGGCCTCGTCGACGAACAGGTCGTACATCGACTGCGACACCATCATGTGCTGCCACAGCGGCACCGGCCGGTGCTCCGAGACGATCACGTCGACTCCCCCGCGCACCTCGGCGAGCCACGCGCCGAACTCCTCGGCGTTGCTCACCGTCGCCGACAGCGAGACCACCTGGACGTCCTGCGGGAGGTGGATGATGACTTCCTCCCACACCGCCCCGCGGAACCGGTCGGCGAGGTAGTGCACCTCGTCCATCACGACGAACCCGAGGCCGTGCAAGGTGCGGGACCCGGCATACATCATGTTGCGGAGCACCTCGGTCGTCATGACGACGACGGGTGCCTCGCCGTTGATCGAGGAGTCACCGGTGAGCAGGCCGACGTTCTGGGCGCCGTGCCGACGAACCAGGTCGTTGAACTTCTGGTTGGACAGCGCCTTGATCGGGGTGGTGTAGAACGCCTTGCGGCCGCTGGCGAGGGCCAAGTGCACGGCGAACTCGCCGACGATCGTCTTGCCGGCTCCGGTGGGTGCCGCGACGAGCACGCCCCGGCCGGCCTCGACGGCCTGGCAGGCCTGCACCTGGAAGTCGTCGAGCGGGAAGTCCACGGTGGCCGCGAAGGCCGCCACCTGTGACTTCTCGTATGCCGCCCGGCTGGCGTTGGCGGCGTATCGCTCAGCAGGCGTCGACATGCCTCCGAGCCTACGTGGCAGCAGGCGCCAGCACCGTCACCGCGCCGGGGACCACCTCGACGGTGAGCGGCAGGGGCGCGAACCGCTCGCCGTCGGCGTAGGCGACGATGCCTGCGGCCTCGAGCGTGACCGTGTGGCCGCGCAGGATCTCCACCGCCGGGTGTCCGACGTGGGCGCCCTTGAACACCTTCGGGAAGACCTTGAGGAACTCGACGGTGCTGATCTCGTGGAGGATCATCACGTCCACGAGTCCGTCGTCGAACTTCGCGTCCGGGAGCACCTGCATCCCCCCGCCGTAGCTCGGGCCGTTGCCCACCACGACGAGCATCGCCCTGGTCTCGTGGCGCACGCCGTCGACGCGGATGACGTACGGGATCGCCTTGAACAGCGGGAGCTCGCGCAGGATCGCCAGGTTGTAGCGCATCTGACCCTTGGGCCACGGCCAGGTGTTCGCGCGCTCGTTGACCAGGGAGTCGAAGCCGGCCCCCAGCACCCCGACGAACCAGTGCCGCTCGCCGTGCGCGTCGGTGTGCCGGACCGCGTCGATGCTGCGGGGCGCCCCGGTGGTCACGAGGTCGGCGGCGCGCACCGGGTCGTGCACCGGTAGCCCCAGCCCTCGGGCGACGTCGTTGCCGGTGCCGGCCGCGATGATCGCCAGCGTCGTCTTGGTCTCGGCCGCGAGCTCGACCCCCAGGTGCACCATGCCGTCACCGCCCACGACGGCGAGCACGTCCAGCCCCTGCGCGATGGCGCCGAGCGCGCGGTCCCGCGCGGCGGCATACGACTCGTCGGAGAGGTCGACCACGTCGTGGCCGGCCGCCCTCATCCGCTGGGCGACCTCGATCCCGAGCGCCATGCCGCGGTTCTTCCCCGAGGTGGGGTTGACGACCAGACCTACCCACTTGCTCACAGCGTCGAGGCTTCGTCGTCCGGGACGTCGGTCCACTCGGGACGGTTCTTGCGGCGGCCACGCTCGATCAGCTTGCTGACGAGGATGGCTGCGACATAGAGAACGCAGAGCGGGACAGCCAGCAGGAACATCGTGAACGCGTCCGGCGTGGGCGTCGCGATCGCCGAGAGCACGAAGATACCGAAGACGGCGGGCCGCCAGGCCTTGATCATCGCCGAAGACGGAAGGATGCCGATCGCGTTCAAGGCCACGAGGAACACCGGCATCAGGAAGGCGCCCCCGAAGGCCAGGATGAACCGGGTGACGAACGAGAAGTAGTCGCTGACCTGCTGGATGTTGGAGGCGCCAGAGGGGGTGAAGCCGTACAGGACCTCGAGCACCTTCGGCAACACGTAGTAGGCCAGGGCGCAGCCGGCCAGGAACAGGGGAACTGTCGCGGCGATGAACGCCAGCGAGACCCGCTTCTCCTTCTTCGTCAGGCCGGGGACGATGAAGGCCCAGAGCTGGTAGAGCCACACTGGGCTGGACAGCAACACCCCGACGAAGATCGAGAGGCTGAGCTGCTGGGAGAAGGCCGCCGTCGCGTTGCCGAAGTTGAGGCTGATGACGCTGGTCGGGTTGTCGTCCTTGTACTCGTTGAACGGCGCTGCGAGCCGGTCATAGACCCACTCGTAGTAGATCCAGCCCACGACCGAGCCGACGATGACGGTCACCGCCGAGATCAGGAACCGTCGACGCAGCTCCCGAAGGTGGTCACCGAGGGACATCCGCCCCTCAGGGTTGCGGGCACGCCGGAAGGCCATGGTGGTGGGCAGAGACGCGGTCTAGGACGCGCCGGAGCTGTTGTCCGTGCGCGGGGTGTTGTCCTCGCGGATCGGGTTGGTGCCCTCGGTGCCGGGGCTCGCCCCGGCGTCCTTGACCGTTTCGCCCTTGACGGTGTCTGAGCTGGCCGCCGACTTGCCGTCCTGCTTCATCTCCTCCACCTCGGACTTGAAGATCCGCATGGAGCGGCCGATCGACCGCGCGGCATCGGGCAGCCTCTTGAAACCGAACAGCACGACGAGGAGGACGAGCAAGATGATGAGGTGCCAGCCCTCGAAAAGTCCGCGCATGGTACTCAGTTCCCTTCGGCCACGGATGGCCATGATGTCGATCGTGCCGGGGGGGTTCGGCACTGCTATGAGTCTAGGTGCCGCGCCCAGCTGGGACGCCGCGCGGCCAGTCGGGCGCGCCGCTGCTGCTTCAACGAGGCGCGGGTGTCGTCGCGTTCCCGGCGCAGCCGGCGGGGGTCACCGAAGATGTCGGGCTGTGGCGGTGGGGGTCGCTCACCGAGCCGGTCGGTCTGCGCCTGCAGGGCGGCCACCGTCTCGGACGAGCGGCTGACCTCGGCGGTGAGCTCCTTGAGCTGGCCCCAGACGCCCCAGGCACGGGTCGCCAGGTAGGCCAGCGCGATCAGCACCAGCAGCGCCCAGATCAGGATCCACCACCACACGGGACGACCCTACTCGTAGGCGGCCAGGGCATCCTCCGCCCCCTGGCGGACCGATGTCGCCACCTCCGGCGGTGACAGCACGACGCCGCGTCCACCCAGGCGCCAGACCAGGCGGCGCAGCCAGAGGGTGTCGGCCGTGCGCAGGGTGACGGTCTGCGACCCGTCTGGCCCGGTCTCGACCGAGTCGACCGGGTAGTAGTCGCTCACCCAGGTCGCGCCGGGCTGCAGCCGCAAGGTCACGGCGGTGTCGTCGGGTCGCGGGGTGAACGCCCCGAGGTCGAGGTCGCGCAGCTGGGCATCGGCTGGCGGGGTGCCGTCCATGTCGAGCACCTCGAGCGCGGCGATCCGGTCCATCCGGAAGGTCCGGGTGTCCTGGGCGAGGTGGCACCACCCCTCGAGGTACCAGCGCGAGTCGAGGTTGACGACCCGCATCGGGTCGACGTCGCGCTCGGTGGCCTCGTCGCGGCTCGGCACGAGGTAGCGCAGGTGCACCCGGCGGTGCCCCTCGACGGCACGGCGGGCGTCGGCCAGCAGGTCGGCCTCGACACCCTCGTTGATCGCGACCTCGACACGGGCGGCCGCCTCGGCGCTGGCGCCGGTGGCCTCCTCGAGCTTGGCCATCGCCCGCTCGATCGCGTCGCGCTCCCCCAGCCCCGGCACGGAGGCCAGGGCGCGCAGGCCCACCATCAGCGTCAGGGCCTCGTCGCGGCCGAGCCGCAACGGCCGGGCAATCGTGTCGGCGTTGGTCACGAAGACCCGGCCGTTCTCCCACTGGGCGTCGATCAGCTCGTCGGGCATCTGCCCGTAGCCGCACAGGTAGAGCAACCGCAGGTCGGTCTCGAGCTGGTCGACGCTGATGCCGAGCTCGCGTGCTGCCTCATCGAGGTCGATGCCCTGCCGGTTGACCAGCCACGGCACCATCGTCAGCAGCCTGGCGAGCCGGTCGGTGGCCGTCTCGGGTGCGGTGCGGGCCTTGGGCGCGGGCGGAGTCATGCGGCACCGCCGCCGTGGGCCACGAGCGCGCCGCGCAGGCGCTGGACGACGAGCTCGCGCACCTCCGGTGGCGAGATCACGACCACGTCGGCGCCGTAGCCGCACACCTCGTCGGCCAGGGCATCGTCGTCGCCGTAGGGCACCACCAGCTCACTCCACTCCCCCTGGTCGGTCGTCGTGGTCGCCCGGCGGCGCAGCGTGTTGCCACGGCCCTCGCGGACGCGCACGACCGCATCGCGCGTCGGCTGCTCGCCAACCGAGCTGCGGACCATCTCCTGCGCGCGGTGGTCGGCGGGCACGGCATACGGCGCGGCCTTCCTGACCTCGGTGACGTCGCCGTCGATGCGGGACAGCCGGAACACGCGCGGGGCGGCGCGGTCGAGGTCGAAGCCGGTGAGGTACCAGCGGCCGTGCCACGAGGCGAGCCCCCAGGGCTGGACCACCCGGGTCGCCACGTCGCCCTGGCCACCGGTGCGGTAGCCGAACGAGATGGTGCGCTGACCCACCACGGCGTTCTTCACCGGCTCGAACGCCGGCTCGCTCGTGCCCAGCCGCGGTTCGATGCCGACCAGCGAGTCACCGTCGCGCTCGATGTCGGCGGCCTTGAGCTTGCGCAGCGCCTGCGCCGCCGGACCCGCGAGCGAGGCGTGCGCCCAGGTGCGGCTGGCCAGACCGAGCACGGCCAGCTCGTCGGCCTCGAAGGAGATGTCGGGCAGGGCGTACTCGCGCTGGTCGATGCGGTAGCCGACCTCGTCGTCCCACGCTCCCCCGATGTCCTCGGTCACCAGCGGGATGCCCAGCTCGCGCAGCTCGTCCTTGTCGCGCTCGAACATCCGGTCGAAGGCCTCATCGCTCGCGGCGTCGCCGTACTGGGGCACGACGGCGCGGATCCGCGACTTGGGCAGGGGGCGGCGGGTGTAGAGCAGGCAGAGCACGAGGTTGAGCAGGCGCTCGGTCTTGGCCGCCGGACCGGTGGGGGAACTCACCCGCCCGACGCTACCCGAGTGGCACCCACCCTCCGTGGCTAGTCTGCGTGTCGTGATGCAGTGGCGCGAGGGAACGGTCGAGGAGGTGCGTGGCCGCTGGCCGGGCGCCGTGGAGTATGCCGTGCGGCTGGCCGGGAGCAACGGTGCCGACGACGACCTCGTGCGCGCGCTGGCCTACACCGCGCTCGTGGGCGAGCCGCAGGTGGGCGACCGGGTGCTGCTCAACGCCTCCGCGCTGCTCCGGGGACTGGGCACCGGCGGCCTCGCGTTCGTGGTGGCTGCTCCTGACCGCCTGCCGGCGGACCCGGAAGCCTCCGACGGCCACATCGTCAAGGCGAGGTACACCCCTCAACAGCAGATGTTCATGGCGGTCGACGAGCAGGACAGCCCGCACCACGACGTCATGACCGGACCGCTGGCGGCGTCCGGCGACCTCCAGGGGATGCCCGTCGTCGTGGCCGACCTGCACTCGGCCCTGCCCGCGGTCCTGGCCGGGATCCGGCTCGACCGCCCGCACGCCCGCGTCGTCTACCTGATGACCGACGGTGGAGCGCTCCCCCTCGCCTTCTCGCGCAACGTCGCCACCCTCAGCGAGCACGGCTGGCTGGCCGGCACGGTGACCGTGGGACAGGCGTACGGCGGGCAGCACGAGGCGGTCACGCTGCACTCGGGGCTGCTGGCGGCCCGCCACGTCCTGGGTGCGGACATCGCCGTCGTCATCCAGGGGCCGGGCAACGTCGGCACCGGGACCCCCTGGGGTTACACGGGGGTGGCTGCCGGGGAGGCGCTCAACGCCGTCGGCACCCTCGGCGGCCGCGGGATCGCGGCGCTGCGGGTGTCGGACGCCGACGCGCGCGACCGGCACCGCGGCATCTCACACCACAGCACCACGGCCTATGGACGGATCTGCCTGGTGGCAGCGGACCTGCCGCTGCCCGTCGACCCGACCGAGTTCGGGCTGCTGGTCGCCGACCAGGCGCACCGTCTGGTGCGGGAGGCACAGGGCGCCCTGCGGGTGCGGGAGGTGGACGCCGAGGGCCTGGATGCCGCCCTGCGCGCGGTGCCGGTGCGGCTGTCGACCATGGGCCGCGGCCTCGACGAGGACCACGCCGCGTTCCTCTACAGCGCAGCAGCCGGACGGCATGCCGCCCGGCTGCTGGAGAGCTGACCGTCGATCACCCGAGTGCGAGAGGCTGGGTCACTGCCCCGTGTGGCGGAGCAGTGACCCAGCCTCGTGCAGGGTCTCTCGACTGAGCCGGGTCAGCGGACGTCCACGAGGTCGACCACGAAGATCAGGGTCTCGCCCGGCTTGATCGCGCCACCGGCGCCCCGGTCGCCGTAGCCCAGGTGCGGCGGGATGACCAGCTTGCGCCGGCCGCCGACCTTCATGCCGACGATGCCGTCGTCCCAGCCGCGGATGACCTGGCCGACACCCAGCCGGAAGGACAGCGGTGCGCCGCGGTTCCAGGACGCGTCGAACTCCTCACCGGTCGAGTGCGCCACGCCGACGTAGTGCGCCGAGATGGTGTCGCCGGCGCCGGCCTCCTGGCCGTCACCCTCGGTGATGTCCTCGATGACCAGCTCGCTGGGGGCCTCGTCGCCGGGGAAGTCGATCTCGGGCTTGGTGGTGTTGGGGTCGAAACCCATCGGGATGCTCCTTGGGAGAGTGGTCGGGGGCTGGTGCGAAGTGGGGCGGGGTCGGGGTCGGGTCAGTAGGCCGCGAGGATGTCGACCACGAAGACGAGCGTGTCGGTGCCCTTGATCTTCGGGGGGCTGCCGGCCGCGCCGTAGCCATCGGCCGGCGGGACGACCATCAGGACCCGGCTGCCCACCGCCTTGCCGACGAGCTGGGCGTCCCAGGCCTTGATGACCTGCTGCTTGCCGATCACGGTCTCGAAGTACTTCTCGGGACTGTTGGCCGACGAGTCGAAGACCGACCCGTCCTTCCAGAGTGCGCCGGTGTAGGTGACCCGGATGGTCTGGCCGGCAGCGACCTTGGCGCCGGTGCCCTCGATGAGCAGCTGGCCCACCGTCTTGGTCGGCGGCTTCTTGCCCTTCGGGATGGTGATGGTGGCGGCCTTGCCGGACTCGACCTGGACCTGCGGCAGGCCGGCGGCCGGCTTGACCTCCTTGCCCTCGGCCGAGGCGAGCGGCTTGGTCGCCGAGATCAGGTCCATCAGGAAGACGACCGTGTCGGTGCCGGCCACCTTGATGTCCGCGTTGCCCTGGGTGCCGAACGCGTCCTTCGGGGGCATGGCCACGAGCACGCGCGAACCGATCTTCTGGTTGAGCAGCCCCTTCTTCAGACCCGGCAGCAGGTCGCTGGCGCCGAGGTTCAGGCCCAGCTTCTGCTTGCCGAAGTTGGTGTCCAGCACCGAGGCGTCCTTGCCGTTGACCAGGACGTAGTTGAGGCTGACGATCTCGTCGCCCTTCACCGTCTCGCCGGTGCCGGCCTTGACGACCTTGGTCGTGGTCTCGGTGACCGAGAGCGGCTTGGGGCTGACCGACACCGTCGGGGCCGTCGTGTCGCTGCCCCCGCTCACGGTGACCTTGTCGAGAGCCGAGCCCTTCGCCACCGTGTCGTCACCACAGCCGGTGAGCGCCAGGGCCGCCGCGAGAGCGGCAGCGGTGAGGGCAGGAAAACGTCGCAGATGCACGGTGTGGGACTTTCGCTGGGGGCACGGAACCAGCGCCCACCATAACCTTCACGGCTGGCAAAGCCCGATTCGCGGCAGTTGCTCCTCAGCCGCGCATGCCCTCGATGAGCCGGTCGACCCGTGCGTCCACTGCTGCGAACGGGTCCTTGCACAACACGGTGCGCTGGGCCTGGTCGTTGAGCTTGAGGTGCACCCAGTCGACCGTGAAGTCGCGCCGGTGCTCCTGGGCCGCCTTGATGAAGTCGCCGCGCAGCTTGGCGCGGGTGGTCTGCGGAGGCACGGTCTTGGCCTCGAAGACCTCGGGGTCGGTGGTGATCCGCGCCGCCCGGCCGTGCTTCTGGAGCAGGTAGAAGACCCCGCGCTCGCGGTTGACGTCGTGGTAGGCGAGGTCGAGCTGGGCGATCCGGGCGTGCTCCATCGGCAGGTCGTGCTTGGCCATGTAGCCGGTGATCAGCTTGTGCTTGATCACCCAGTCGATCTCGGTGTCGACCAGCGACAGGTCTCCGGACTCGACGGCCCGCAGGGTGCGCTCCCAGAGGTCGAGCACCTGCTTGTGGATCGGGTCCTCGAGTCCTTCGCGGTCGGCGAAGGTCTGGGCCCGCTCGAGGTACTCGGACTGGATCTGCAGCGCGGAGAGCTCGCGCCCGTTGCTCAGGCGGACCGTCTTGCGACCGGTCATGTCGTGGCTCATCTCGCGGATCGCGCGGATCGGGTTCTCGAGGGTGAGGTCGCGCACCACCACCCCGGCCTCGATCATCCGCAGCACGAGGTCGGCCGAACCCACCTTGAGCATGGTGGTGGTCTCGCTCATGTTGGAGTCGCCCACGATGACGTGGAGGCGGCGGTAGCGCTCGGCGTCGGCGTGCGGCTCGTCGCGGGTGTTGATGATCGGGCGGCTGCGGGTGGTCGCCGAGGAGACGCCTTCCCAGATGTGGTCGGCGCGCTGGCTGACGCAGTAGGTGGCGCCCTTGGAGGTCGTGACCACCTTGCCGGCGCCGCAGGTGATCTGGCGGCTGACCAGGAACGGGATGAGCACGTCGGAGAGCTGCTGGAACTCCCCCGCCCGCCCGACCAGGAAGTTCTCGTGGCAGCCGTAGGAGTTGCCGGCCGAGTCGGTGTTGTTCTTGAAGACGTAGATCTCGCCCTCGATGCCCTCTTCGGTGAGCCGCTCCTGGGCGTCGGCGACCAGGCCCTCGATGATCCGCTCGCCGGCCTTGTCGTGGACGACCAGCTGGCGGACGTGGTCGCACTCGGGCGTGGCGTACTCGGGGTGCGACCCGACGTCGAGGTAGAGGCGGCTGCCGTTGGACAGGAACACGTTGGACGACCGGCCCCACGACACGACCTTGCGGAACAGGTAGCGGGCGACCTCGTCGGGAGTCAGCCGGCGCTGGCCCTCGAACGTGCACGTGATGCCGTACTCGTTCTCGATCCCGAAGATCCGACGGTCCATGCACCCACTCTAGGCTTTACGAGCCTTTGGTCCGCGAGGTTGACGCACCGTGGAATCATGGGCGCCATGCCCGACGCCCACGCAGCGGACGCGGGGAGTCGCGCGGCCGGCTCGACCACCACCCAGGTGGGCGACCTCACGCGGCACACCCAGTCCATCCTCGAACGCGCCCAGGCCTATGCCGACGCGATGCGTGCGGAGACCGACCAGGTCCTCGCCGCCGCCCGCGACGACGCCGCGCGCATCCGGGACGAGGTCCAGACCCTCCTCGACGATGCGCAGCGCCAGCACGCCGACGCGGTGCGCGACCGGGAGCAGGCCGGTCGCGCCCTCGAGGAGGCCACCCGTGAGGCCGAGTCGCTGGTCGCGGACGCCACGGAGCAGGCCTCGATGCTCACCGAGTCGGCCAGCCGCACGAGCGACGAGGCGGTCACCTCCGCCCGCGCCGAGGCGTCGGCCCTGATCGACGAGGCCAGTGCCCGGGCCGAGGCCCTGCGGGCCAGCGCCCAGAGCGACTACGACGCCGCGATGGCCCGGTATGCCGAGCACGAGGCGGCGCGCGACGCAGACTTCCGGGCCGGCGTCGAGAAGATGGACGCCCACTTCGCCGAGCGGGACGAGCAGGAGCAGGCCGCTCGCGCCGCCCTGATGGACGAGGCCACGGCCGAAGCCGCCCGGCTGCGCGAGGAGGCGCAGATCGAGGGCGAGCGGGTGATGGGGGCTGCTGCGATCCACCACGAGGAGACGGCCACCAAGGCCGCGGCACTCCTCGAGCAGGCGCGGAGGGAGGCCCAGGAGCGCGTCGACCGGGCGCACGCCGAGGCCGGCGAGATCATGACGCAGGCCGAGGACCACCTCAAGTGGGGCCAGGAGACCGTCCGCCGGATCCTCGACGAGGGTGACGCGGAGGTGCGCCGTCTGCGCAAGGAGACCCACCGGGAGCTCGCGACGCGGGTCCGCTCCCGTCGCCACCTGATCCAGACCGCACTCGCCCAGACCGCCCACCGGGCCCGTTCCGACCGCGAGTCGGCCCGCCTGGAGTCGGACCGGCTGCGGGCGCAGGCCGAGGCCGTGATGGCCGCCGCGCAGGCCCAGGCCGATCGCACCACCGCGGCCGCGCAGGCCGAGGCCGAACGCGTCCTCTCGACCGCCGCGGAGACCGAGCGGGGCGCCGACGAGCGGGCGGCCCGCCGGCTCGAGGAGGCCGAGAAGGCGGCCCGGCTGGTCCGCGAGCGCACCGCCCAGGAGATCGAGCGGCTCCAGCGCGAGACCCACGAGTCCCACCGCATCGCCCGCGAAGAGCTGGTGAGCACGACGGCCCAGGCCCGGGCCGATGCCGACCGGGTGCGCGAGGAGGCCCGCGCCATGCTCGACCGGGCGCGGTCCGAGGTGGCGGCGCTGGCCTCCCGCCGCCAGGACATCACGACCCAGCTCGGCCACCTCTCCGGGGTGATCGACGCGCTGGCCGTGCCCGACCGCTCCAGGGCCGACCCTGCCGGCCACCCAGACGATGAAGTCCACGCAGACGATGAAGTCCACGCAGACCACCCCGCCCCCTCCCCCCACCAAGAACGGAACGACCATGAGTGACACCACCTCCTTCCGCAGCGTCCTGCGCGGCTACGACCCGGCCCAGGTCGACCAGTGGCGTGCGGAGCACGCGGGTGCCCTCGACCAGGCGCGGCAGGAGGCCGCCGAGCGCACCGTCGAGGTCAGCGAGCTCAGGGCGGCGCTCGCCCGCGCCCAGGAGGAGCAGACCAGCACCGCTCAGGAGCTGGCCGGCCTCCGTGAGGAGCAGAGCAGGGCCGCCGCGCCGACCTACGCCAACCTCGGCGAGCGGATCGGCACCATCCTCGGTCTCGCCGACGAGGAGGCCGACGAGATCCGCGCCAACGCGCGTGCTGACGCCGAGACCCTCAAGGGCACGACCACCCTGGAGTCCGACCGGGTCCGCGCCGAGGCCGACCGCTACGCCGAGGACGTCCGCACCAAGGCCGACGCCCAGGCCACCCAGGTGGTCGAGAAGGCCAAGCAGCAGGCCGACAGCATCCTCGACGACGCCGACCGCGAGGCCTCCGCCCGTCGCGAGGAGGCCGAGGCCTTCTACGAGCACCAGCGGGCCCGAGCCGCCGCAGCGGCGGCCGACTTCGAGGCCACCCTCGGGCAGCGCCGCGACAAGGCCGCCGCCGAGTTCTCCGCCCAGATGGCCGCCTACGAGGACGCCCTGACCCAGGCTCAGGAGCGCGCGACCACCCTGGCGGCCGACAGTGAGCGGGCCCACGCCGACGCCCAGACCGAGAGCCAGCGCGCCCTCGAGTCGGCCCGGGCCGAGGCCGAGCAGCTCGTCGCGTCGGCCCGCGAGCAGGCCGACCGGATCCGCCGCGACTCCGAGCGCGAGCTGTCGGCGGCCACCCAGCGGCGCGACAGCATCACCGCCCAGCTGAGCAACGTCCGCCAGATGCTCGCCACCCTCGGGGGCGCGGCCATGGTCGACTCGCTCGACGAACAGCACGCAGCTCCCGCCGCGCAGCCGGCGACCGAGGCGCCGGTCGCCGCAGCGTCTGACGAGGCACCCGCGGCCGAGGCCGACGACGACGTCGTCGGGCAGGAGGAGGCCGGTGCCGACTCCGTCGAGGAGTCCGCCGACGCGCAGGACGCAGACCTGCTCGACCAGGACGACCAGCTCGACGAGTCCGATGAGTCCGACGAGTCCGACGACGACGACGAGGACGACGACGCTGACGACGACGAGGACGCTGACTCCGAGGTGGACGAGCCGGCCGGCAGCCGCGCCTGACCGAGGGCTACGCCCACAGCACAACTCCTCGACATGCCCCCACGCCCGCTGGTTGCGTGGGGGCATGTCGCTGCTCGTGCTCGGTGGTACCGCGTGGCTCGGACGTGAGATCGCCGACGCGGGGGTGGCGCTGGGGCAGGACGTCACCATCCTGGCCCGCGGACAGTCGGGCGCCGCACCGGCTGACGTGGCGGTGGTGACCGCCGACCGGGGGTCGCCCGACGCCTACGACGCGGTGCGGGTCCGGCACTGGGACGTCGTGGTCGACGTGGCGCGCCAGCCCAGCCAGGTGGCCGGTGCCGTGCGAGCGCTGGCGGACCGGACGTCCTCCTGGGTCTTCGTGTCCTCCGCGTCGGTGTATGCGGGTGAGGACGCCCCGGGTGCCGACGAGACCGCTGCGCTGCTCGAGGCCCACGAGGGCGACGACGAGGGTTGGGAGACCTATGGCGCCCGCAAGGTCGCCTGCGAACGTCTCGTGCTGGATGCACTGCCCGACCGCGCCCTGGTGGCCCGCTCGGGTCTCATTGCCGGACCGGGCGACCACACCGACCGCACCGGTTACTGGCCGCTGCGCTTCGCCCACCCGGCGGGCGCCGACGGCGCCGTGCTCGTGCCGGACAGTCCCCTGCTCACCCAGGTGCTCGACGTCCGCGACCTCGCACACTGGTTGGTCGCGGCCGGGCTGGACGGCGGGTCCGGCGTGGTGAACGCCAGCGGCCCGACCGTCCCGTTGGCGGACCACCTGGCCGCGGCCCGCTCGGTCGCCGGGCACACGGGAGAGGTGGTGGCGGTCGACCAGGACTGGCTGGCCGCCCACCAGGTCGAGCCGTGGTCCGGCGAGCGCAGCCTGCCCCTCTGGCTCCCGCTGCCCGACTACGCGGGCTTCATGGCCCGGAGCACGGTGGCTGCCGAGGCGTTGGGCCTGGTTGCCCGCCCCCTCGACCAGACCCTCGCCGACACGCTGGCGTGGGAGCTCTCCGCCGGTCCCGGCCGGAGGCGCAAGGCGGGGTTGTCCCCCGCCGACGAGGTCGCCCTGCTGGCCGAGGCGCGCGCCTGACGACCGCGCCCCCGGGGCGCACTGGTCTGCTCGCACTGGCTTGCTCGATCCGGTACCAGCATCCGGACGCGGCATCCACGAGGTGAGCAGATAACGGCATGTTTGGGCACGACAAACATCGCGTTACTTCCGAGAGGACCGTCATGGCCACGCTGCGACTGGGCGACGACGCCCCCGACTTCACCGCCCAGACCACCGAGGGCGAGCTCACCTTCTCCGACTGGAAGGGTGACGGCTGGGCCGTGCTGTTCAGCCACCCGGCCGACTTCACCCCCGTCTGCACGACCGAGCTCGGGCGGGTGGCCCAGCTCAAGGACGAGTGGGCCGCGCGCAATACCAAGGTGCTGGCCGTGTCCGTCGACGCCCTCGAGGACCACACCGCGTGGAAGGCCGACATCGAGGAGGTCTCCGGCTCGGCCGTCACCTACCCGATCGTCGCCGACAAGGACCGCGAGGTGGCCGAGCTCTACGACATGATCCACCCCGGCGCCGGGGACACCTCGCCGGTCCGCTCGGTCTTCCTGATCGACCCGGCCGGCAAGGTGCGACTGTCGCTGACCTACCCCAAGAGCGCCGGGCGCAACTTCGACGAGATCCTGCGCGCGCTCGACGCCCTCCAGGTCAACGACGCCGGCCCCTTCTCCACCCCGGCCGACTGGAAGGCCGGCGAGCGGATCATCGTGGCCCCCACGGTCTCCACCGAGGACGCCCGGCAGCGGTTCAAGGACGTCGAGGTGGTCAAGCCCTACCTGCGCTACGCCGAGGCTCCCAGCGCCTGACGGTCACCCACGCAGGAGGTATGCCGTGTCGGCCCCACGCCAGGGCCGACGCGGCATACGTTGGGGGCATGACCACTGCCAGCTCCGCCTCGAGCCACCCTGTCCACGTGCCTGACGGTGAGGTGCCCGCCGACGTCTACCTCCCCGCGTCGGGCACCGGCCCGGGCATCGTCCTCTTCCAGGAGATCTTCGGCGTCACCGACTACATCCGCGGGCGGGCCGGCGACCTCGCGGACCTGGGCTACGTCGTCCTCGTCCCCCACGTGTACTGGCGGGTCGGCGACGAGGTGGTCAGCGAGGCGGCTGACGGGCTGCCGCGCGCCATGGAGCTCCTGGGCAAGGTCGACTGGGAGGCGGCCGTCTCCGACGGGGTGGCCGCCCTGTCCGCGCTGCGCGACCACCCGGCGGTGGACGGCCCGGTGGGCCTGCTCGGGTTCTGCTTCGGCGGTGGCCTGGCCTTCAACGTGGCGGCCGTGGCGGCCACGGCCGGAGCCGGACCGGACGCCCTCGTGAGCTACTACGGCTCGGCGCTGCCCACCCTGCTGGGGCTTGCCCCGCAGGTCGACGCCCCGAGCCTGCACCACTTCGGGCTCGATGACGACTACATCCCGGTCGACACGGTGCGCGAGATCGAGGCCGCGGTCACCGCGACCAACGACGACGTGACCTTCGTGACCCACGAGGGGGCCGGGCACGCCTTCGACAACCCCTCGCCGGTGTTCCACCACGCCGGCGCCTCGCAGGAGGCGTGGGCGGCGACGACGGCCTGGCTCGCCGCCAAGCTACCCGTCTGAGCGCGAGTCCAGGTCCGGACCGGGCTGCTGACCGGGCTGCTGACCGTCGGCGCCGCCAGACGGCTGGTCGGGACCCTGCTCCGGCCGCTGGGTCTGCGGGTTGGTCGCGTCGTCGCGGGGTGAGCCCTCGCCGGTCAGCGTGTCGTGCCGGCCCGGTGTCGGGTCGTCCTCGGACGGCGCGTCGCTGGTCGGGTCGTCGGTGCTCAGCAGCGCGTCGAGCAGGGCTCCGCCGATCCGGCGGAACGTGCGCCGTGGCCGGTCGCGGTCCAGCACCGCCACCTCCAGCTGGGCCGCGGTGAGCATGCGGGCCGGGCCCCCGGAGGGGTCGGCCGGGTCCTGGCCGAGCAGCCCCACGGCGAGGCTGAGGGCATCGCCCAGGCTGAGACCGGGGCTCCAGCGGTCCTTCAGGCCGGACTCGATGGACTCGGCGGCGCCACCCATGGCGACGAACCCGAGCTCGTCGGCGACGGAGCCGTCATAGGTGAGCCGGTAGATCTGGTCCTCGTCGGCGGTCGAGCCGACCTCGGCCACGACGATCTCGACCTCGTACGGCTTGGACTCCTGGGTGAAGACCGTGCCGAGGGTCTGGGCGTAGGCGTTGGCCAGGCCGCGAGCAGTCACGTCGCTGCGGTCGTAGGAGTAGCCGCGCAGGTCGGCATACCGGACACCGGCGACCCGCAGGTTCTCGAACTCGTTGTACTTGCCCACTGCGGCGAAGGCGATGCGGTCGTAGATCTCCGAGACCTTGTGCAGCGCCCGCGAGGGGTTCTCGGCGACGAAGGCGATGCCCTTGTCGTAGCCCAGCACCACCACCGAGCGGCCCCGGGCGATGCCCTTGCGGGCGTAGTCGGCCCGATCCTTCATGAGCTGCTCGGGCGAGACGTAGAACGGCATGGACGTCATCGCGCACCCCCCGGGTTGCCCTGGCGGGCGGCGATGACTTCCTCGACCACCGCACGCAGCTCCTCGTCGGAGACGAACCGGACGCCCTCGACGCCCACCACGGCCACCGTCGGCCAGATCCGGCGTCCCACGTCGGGCCCCCCGGTGGCGGAGTCGTCGTCGGCGGCGTCGTAGAGCGCCTCGATCGCCACGCTGACCACCTGGTCGGCCGTCAGGCCCGGGCGCCAGACCTTCTTGAGAGCACCCCGCGCGAACAGCGAGCCGGAGCCGACGCTGTGGTGGTCGTGCTCCTCGTAGCAGCCGCCGGTCACGTCGTAGGAGAAGATCCGGCCCAGCTGGCGGTCGAGGTCGTAGCCGGCGAAGAGCGGCACCACCGACAGGCCCTGCATGGCCATGCCGAGGTTGCCGCGGATCATGGTGGCGAGCCGGTTGGCCTTGCCCTCCAGGGAGAGCAGCGTGCCCTCGATCTTCTCGTAGTGCTCGAGCTCGACCTGGAACAGCTTGACCAGCTCGATCGCGATCCCCGCGGTCCCGGCGATGCCGACGGCCGAGTACTCGTCGCCGGCGAAGACCTTCTCCATGTCGCGGTTGGCGATGAGGTTGCCCATGGTCGCGCGGCGGTCGCCCGCCATCACCACGCCGCCGTCGAAGGTGGCCGTCACGATGGTGGTGCCGTGCGGAGCCTCGAGGGTGCTGCCGGTCGGCAGCGTCCGGCGCGACGGCAGCAGGGACGGCGCGTGCGCGCCGACGAACTCGGTGAACGAGGAGGAGCCCGCGGACAGGTATGCCGCCGGCAGCCTGCCCGCGTCGGCGCCAGTGGTCACTGGCCGCCCTTCTGGACGAAGCCCCGGACGAACTCCTCCGCGTTGGACTCGAGCACGCCGTCGATCTCGTCGAGGACGCTGTCGATGTCGGAGTCGAGGTTCTCCTTGCGGGCCGTGGCCTCCGGGGCCGCAGGAGTCGGCTCCGGCGCCTCGTCAGGGGCGTCGTCGCGACGCTGTGGCCGGCTCTGCTCTTGGCTGGGCATTGGCGTGACCCTCTCGTCGTGGCCCTGGTGCTGAGGACCCTCGTGCTTGAACCTAGTCCGAACCTATCCCGATGCGGACGCCAACTCACGCAACAGCGTGGCTGCGTCCGGACTGCGGTCGAGGAGCGGACCGACGGTCGCCCTCGTGCCGCGCAGCGGTTCGAGCATCGGGACCCGCTGCAAGGACGGTTGTCCGGGGATGTCGAAGATCACCGAGTCCCACGAGGCGGCCGCGATCTGGTCGGGGTACTTCTCCAGGCACTTGCCGCGGAAGTACGCCCTGGTGTCGACCGGGGGCTCGTGGACGGCATCCAGCACGGTCTCGGTGGAGACGAGCTCCTCGAACCGCCCGGCCGCCCGGAGCTTGTGGAAGATCCCGCGATCGGGGCGCACGTCGGACCACTGGATGTCGATGGCCCGCAGCCGCGAGTCGGACCAGTCCAGCCCGTCGCGCTCGATGTAGCCCTGGAGTACCTGCTGCTTGGCCACCCAGTCGAGCTCACGGGAGGCCTCCATCGGGTCGCGCTCGAGCTTGTCGAGGACCGTGCCCCACCACCGCATCACCTCTGCGGTGTCGTCATCGGGCGCACCGGCATACCGCGACTCCAGGTAGCGCTCGGCGAGTCCGTGGTAGCGCCACATCAGCTGCACGGCAGTCAGCTTGGTGCCGTCCCGCAGCTCGAGCAGAGCCGTGCAGGTGGGGTCGTGGCTGATGGTCTGCAGGGTCGCGACCGGCCGGGCGACCGTGAGGTCGGCATCGATCGCGCGGTCCTCGATCATCGCGAGCACCAGTGAGGTCATGCCGAGCTTGAGCAGGTTGGCGACGTCGCAGTGGTTGGCGTCGCCGATGATGACGTGCAGCCGCCGGTAGAGGTCGGCCACGGCGTGCGGCTCGTCACGGGTGTTGATGATCGGCCGCTTGAGGGTGGTCTCGAGCCCGACCTCGACCTCGAAGAAGTCGCTGCGCTGGCTGAGCTGGTAGCCCGCCGTGCGGGAGTCCACCCCGATGCCGACCCGGCCCGACCCGGTGACGACCTGGCGAGCGACGAAGAACGGCACGAGGTGCCGCACGATGTCGGTGAAGGGGGTCTCGCGGCGCATCAGGTAGTTCTCGTGGGTGCCGTAGGACTGCCCCTTGCCGTCGGTGTTGTTCTTGTAGAGGTTCACCCCCGGGGGCACCTGCGACAGCCGTCGCACGGACTCCGCCATGATCGCCTCGCCGGCCCGGTCGAAGGCGACCGCCGCCCGCGGGGTCGTCACCTCGGGCGAGGAGTACTCCGGGTGGGCGTGGTCGACGTAGAGACGGGCGCCGTTGGTGAGGACGACGTTCGCGAGGGTCGGGTCCTCCTCGTCGGTGAGCTGGCTCGGATCGGCGACGCCGCGCCCCATCTCGAAGCCGCGGGCGTCGCGCAGCGGCGCCTCGTCGGCGTAGTCCCACGAGGCGTGTGCCGCCCGGATCCCCTGCGCCGAGGCGTAGGCGTTGACGACCTGTCCCGACAGGATCATCGGGTTGGCGGCGGGGTCCCCGGGCACGGAGATGCCGTACTCGGTCTCGATCCCCATCACCCTGCGGACGGTCATGCCACTCCCGCGCTCATGCACTCACCCTAGGTGAGAGAGTGACGGACCATGCGGCACTCCCCCTTCGCGCTCTACCCGCGCACTGCGCTCATCTCGGCCCTCCTCGACGGCGGGCTGCGCAAGCCGGTCGAGCGACAGACCCTCGAGGAGATCCGCGCCGAGCGTGGGACGGTGACCCCGGACCGCCCGCCGTTCTCCTGGGTCACCGGTGCGGTCGACCGGTCGGTGGGGATCACCTACGGCACCGCGCCGGCCCGTGACGGCTACGAGATCCCGTTGCGCCTCTACCGACCGCGCGCCGTGCGCGACACCGAGGTCGACGTGCCGGTCATCGTCTTCCTGCACGGCGGCGGCTTCGTGCGCGGCAACGTCGTGAGCTACGACCCCTTGTGCACGTTCCTCGCCGCGCAGGTGCGAGCCGTCGTCGTGAGCGTCGACTACCGGCTTGCCCCCGAGCACCCGGCACCGACTGCCGCCCTCGACGCCACCGACGCGACCGCCTGGGTGGCGTCCCACGGCGCCGCGCTGCGGGCGGACACCAGCCGGATCGGGCTCTGTGGCGACAGCGCAGGCGGCAACCTGTCCGCAGTGGTAGCCCAGCTGCTCCGGGACCGTGGCGACTCGCCCATCCGCCACCAGGCCCTCCTCTACCCCGCGACCGACATGACGCTCGCCTCGCCGTCCATCGCGGCCAACGCCCACGCGCCGATGCTGACACGCGCCAGCGTCGTCGCGTTCCGCGCGCTCTACGCACCCACCGGGTCGAACTGGCGCGATCCACTGCTGTCCCCGCTCTTCGGTGACCTCGAGGGCCTGCCACCAGCGCTCGTGCAGACCGCGGACCTCGACCCCCTGCGCGACGACGGAGCCCGATACGCCGACGCCCTGGCTGCCGCAGGGGTGCCGGTCCGGCTGACCAACTACGTCCGGGTGCCGCACGGCTTCGCCTCCATCCCGGGCATGGTCCCCACCTCCGCGCAGCACCGCGCGGAGCTCGTCGCCGAGCTGCGCAGCCACCTGTATGCCGCCGACGCGCCACAGCGCAGGGCGGCGGGTTAGGCTCGTTCCCGTCACGGCCGGACACGCATCCACCAGGAGTGCCATTGCGCGACATCGTGGTCTTCAGCGGGAGCGCCCACCGCGGGCTGGCCCACCGCATCTGTGAGGCCCTCGGGGTGCAGCTCTCCCCCGCCGAGATCAAGCGGTTCAGCAACGACTGCCTCCAGGCGCAGCTGCTGGCCAACTGCCGGCAGCGCGACGTCTACATCGTCCAGCCGCTCGTGCCGCCGACGCAGGAGCACCTGATGGAGCTGCTGCTCATGGTGGACGCGGCCCGCGGTGCCTCGGCCGCCCAGATCACCGCCGTGATCCCCCACTACGCCTACGCCCGGTCCGACAAGAAGGACGCCTCGCGGATCTCGCTGGGTGGCCGGCTGGTGGCCGACATGCTCGTGACGGCCGGGGTCGACCGGGTGCTCACGATGACCCTCCACGCGCCACAGGTGCACGGGTTCTTCTCGGTGCCGGTCGACCACCTGACCGCGATCGGCGTGCTGGCCGACCACTTCCGCGGCGCCGACCACACCAACTCCGTCGTCGTCTCGCCCGACCTCGGCAACGCCAAGACGGCCACCCAGTTCGCCCGGCTGCTCGGCCTCCCGGTCGCAGCCGGGTCGAAGCAGCGGCTCGCCGACGACCGCGTCATCATCGACTCGATCGTCGGTGACGTGACCGGGAAGCGGGCGATCATCCTCGACGACGAGATCGCCACCGGCGGGTCCATCGTCGAGCTGCTCGACCGGCTGGCCGACCTGGGCTGCCCGCAGGCCGACGTCGCCTGCACGCACGGACTCTTCGCGGGCAAGGCGGTCGAGCGGCTGCGCGAGCACCCGATGATCGGCGAGGTGATCACCACCGACACCGTCCCGGCCCCGAGCCACTGGCCCGAGCTGCGGGTGCGGTCCGTGGCGCAGCTGTTCGCCGAGGCGATCAAGCGGATCCACGCCGGCGAGTCGGTCAGCAGCCTCTTCGACGGGGTGGATCCCACCCACGCCCCGCCCCAGGCCACCTTGTTCGACAAGGTGCACGCCTGAGAGACATGGCCGACCCTCGTCGCAGCGCGACCCCGACGGCGGTGGCCGTCGCCCTCAGCGTCGACCTCGTCCTCGTGCTGCTCTTCGCCCTCGTCGGCCGGGTCAGCCACGACGAGGGCGCCACCTGGGCGGGTGTCCTGCAGGTCGCCTGGCCGTTCGTCGTGGCGCTGCTGGTCGGCTGGCTCCTGGCCCGGCGTCGCTCGGGCTGGCCGGTGCGGATGCCGGGATCGACCACCGTCTGGGCCGTGACGGCCGTGTTCGGGTTGGTCCTGCGGGTCGCGACCGGTGGTGGCTTCGCCTGGAGCTTCGGCGTGGTCACGCTCGTGCTGCTGGGGATCTTCCTGGTCGGCTGGCGGTGTGCGGTCGAGGTGGGCCGGTTCGGCGTCGAGGGCCTGAACCGGTGGGCCGAGCGTGCAGCGTCGCGTCGCTGACCCGGCCGCCTGACGCGTCGACCTGCGTCAGGACTCGGGTGACCACCCGGGCGGGGCGAACAGGTAGCCCAGCCGGTCGCGCCACCGGGTGGCCTTCCTGACCTGCCGGAACAGCAGCGCGAACTCGGCGTACTGCAGCCGGAACGGGTTGTAGGTCGTGACCGGGTGGGTGAGCCCGTAGGTGGGGCGCTGCTGCTCCTCGCGGAAGGTCCCGAACCACCGGTCCCAGACGATCAGGATGCCGCCGTAGTTGCGGTCCAGGTAGTCGGCGTCGCTGGCATGGTGGACGCGGTGGTGCGACGGGGTGTTGAAGACCAGCTCGATGGGCCGCCACAGCTTCGGCACCGTCTCGGTGTGCACCCAGAACTGGTAGACGAGGTTGATCGAGAAGACGAAGAAGATCATCCACGGCGGCAGCCCCACCAGCGGCAACGGCACCCAGAAGAGCAGCTCGCCCCACGGGTTCCACTTCTGCCGCAGCGCCGTCGTGTAGTTGAAGTGCACGCTGCTGTGGTGGGCCTGGTGCATCGCCCACAGCAGCCGGATCCGGTGGCTGCTGCGGTGGTAGGCGTACCAGAGGAGGTCCACCATCAGCACCGCGATGACCCAGGTCCACCAGTCGTGCGGGTCGAGGCGCAGAGGGGTCACGGCATACAGGGCGGTGTAGCCGAGCAGCGCCAGCGCCCGCGCCCCGAGGTTCACGACGACCGAGCCCACCCCCATCGACAGGCTCGCCGCCGAGTCCCGTCGGGCGTAGCCCGCGCGGGGCGCGTCGGCGTCGGTCTCGAGCACCCGCAACGCGATCAGCTCGAGCACGATGAACAGCACGAAGAACGGGACGGCTATTAGCGACGGGTCGCGCAGCAGGTGGTCCACGCAGGCCACCTTACCGAGAGTAAGTTAGCCTTGACCAGCGATCGTGACGCAGGTCCTACCGTGCCGGGGCCCACCGGCGACGCGGCTCCTACAGGTACTGGCCCGTGTTGGCGACGTTGTCGATCGACCGACCCGGCTCGGTGCCGCTCTTGCCGGTGATCAGCGTGCGGATGTAGACGATCCGCTCGCCCTTCTTGCCGGAGATCCGGGCCCAGTCGTCGGGGTTGGTGGTGTTGGGCAGGTCCTCGTTCTCCTTGAACTCGTCGACGCAGCTGGCGAGCAGGTGGTCGACGCGGATGCCGCGCTGGCCCTGGGTGAGGAAGTCCTTGATCGCCATCTTCTTGGCCCGGTCGACGATGTTCTGGATCATCGCGCCGCTGTTGAAGTCCTTGAAGTAGAGGACCTCCTTGTCACCGTTGGCGTAGGTCACCTCGAGGAAGCGGTTCTCCTCGATCTCGGAGTACATCCGCTCCACGGTGGCGGTGATCATCGCGTCGACCGTCGCCTGCGGCGAGCCGCCGTGCTCGGCGAGGTCGTGCTCGTGCAGCGGCAGGTCGGCCACGAGGTACTTGGTGAAGATGTCGCGGGCGCTCTCGGCGTCGGGTCGCTCGATCTTGATCTTCACGTCGAGCCGACCGGGACGCAGGATGGCCGGGTCGATCATGTCCTCGCGGTTGGAGGCGCCGATGACGATGACGTTCTCGAGCCGCTCCACACCGTCGATCTCCGACAGCAGCTGGGGCACGATCGTGGTCTCGACATCGCTGGAGACCCCCGACCCACGGGTGCGGAAAAGGCTGTCCATCTCGTCGAAGAACACCACGACCGGCGTGCCGCCGGAGGCCTTCTCCCGAGCCCGCTGGAAGATCAGCCGGATGTGCCGCTCGGTCTCACCGACGTACTTGTTGAGCAGCTCGGGGCCCTTGATGTTGAGGAAGAACGACTTGCCGACCGGCTTGCCCTCCTTCTCGGCTACCTTGCGCGCCAAGGAGGCGGCGACGGCCTTGGCGATCAGCGTCTTGCCACAGCCGGGCGGCCCGTAGAGCAGCACTCCCTTCGGCGGCTTGAGCTGGTGCTCGGTGAACAGGTCGGGGTGCAGGTAGGGCAGCTCCACGGCGTCGCGGATCGCCTCGATCTGGCCGGCCAGTCCGCCGATGTCCTCGTAGTCGATGTCGGGGACCTCTTCGAGGACCAGCTCGGAGACCTCGGCCTTGGGGATCCGCTCGTAGACGAAGCCCGAGCGCGACTCGAGCATCAGGGCGTCGCCCACCCGGATCGGCTCGCCCTCGAGCGACTCGGCCATGCGCACGACGCGCTCCTCGTCGGCGTGCGCGACCACGAGCACCCTCCCCTCGCCGAGCAGCTCCTTGATCATCACGACCTCGCCGATCCGCTCGTAGCCGCAGGTGGCCACGACGTTCATCGCCTCGTTGAGCCGCACCTCGCGCCCGCTGGACAGCTCGGCCGGGTCGACGGCGGGGCTCACGGCGACGTGCATCTTGCGGCCACCGGTGAGGATGTCGACGGTGGCGTCGTCGTAGGACTCGAGGATCACGCCGTAGGCGGCGGGCGGCTGGGCCAGCCGGTCGACCTCCGACTTGAGCGTCACGATCTGCTCGCGGGCCTCCTTGAGGGTCCGCACGAGGCGCTCGTTCTGCGATGACACGGTGGCCAGGTTGGACTGGAGCTGGAGCACCTTGGTCTCGAGCTCGCGCGACCGCACGGGGGCATCGGCGAGGCGCTGGCGCAGGGCGGCAACCTCCTCCGCGAGGAGCTCGGCCTGGCGGCGCTCCTCGGAGTGGTCACCCGGCGTGGCGTGATCGGTCATGTCGGCTCCCTCAAGACCTCGAGTGGCGAACGACTGCTACCGACCGTCGAACACCCGGTCGATGACCCAACCTAACCCCGAACTACTCCGCTGTCGGGGAGGTTTGAGTCACAGAACGGCGAAGCCGACGGATCTTCTTGTCTGATGGGACACGCTCGCCCATCTCCTCGGCGGTGAAGTCGCTCTCGGACCCGAACGCCAGGCCGCTCTCGAGCGCGCCCTCCTCGTCGGCCGTGCCCTTGGCGGGCCGACGCTTGCGCAACGGCGGGGTGACCCGGGGGCCAGCCGCCTGCTGGTGATCAGGAACCCGGTGTGGCCGTGCATCCGGTGCTGGGGCCGCACCGCGAGGCCCTCGAGGTGCCAGCCGCGCACCATCGACTCCCAGGCCTCGGGCTCGGTGTAGCCGCCGTGGTCGCGCAGTGCCTCGGCCACACGGGACAGCTGGGTCGCGGTCGCGACGTAGCAGATGACCACGCCGCCCGGAGCCAGTGCGTCGGCGACGACGTCGAGGCACTCCCACGGCGCCAGCATGTCGAGGACGACCCGGTCGACCGACCCCGGCTCCTCAGCCTCAGGCAGGGACTCGACGAGGTCGCCCACGGTGACCTGCCACGCGGGGTGGTCCTGGCCGAAGAAGGCGCGGGCGTTGCCCCTGGCGATGTCGGCGAAGTCCGCACGCCGCTCGAACGAGTGCACGTGGCCGAGCTCGCCCACGGCGCGCAGCAGCGACATCGACAGGGCGCCGGAACCGACGCCGGCCTCGACCACCCGTGCGCCGGGGAAGACGTCGGCCATCGTCACGATCTGGCCGGCGTCCTTGGGGTAGACGACGGCGGCGCCGCGTGGCATCGACATCACGTAGTCGGACAGCAGCGGTCGCAGTGCGAGGTACTCCACCCCCGCGGTGTTGCGCACGACCGAGCCGTCGGGGGTCCCGATGAGGTCGTCGTGCGCCAGCCGCCCGCGGTGCGTGTGGAACTCCCGGCCGGCCTCGAGGGTGATCGTGTGCAGCCGGCCCTTGGGGTCGGTCAGCTGGACCCGCTCCCCCACCCCGAACGGACCCCTGCGCAGGGCCGCGCCGACGGCGGTGGCCGGGCTGTCGCCAGCGCTCTCGTCGGGAGTCTCTTCGGGGGCGTCGCTCATGACCGGCGAGTCTAGTTGCGGCCGAACGCCGCCTCGATGCGGTCCCCGCTCGTGAGCGCCCAAGGGTGGCCGTCCCGGGTCAGCACCACCAGCCCAGTGCCCAGCGAGCCCATCGTGGCCAGGACCCGCTCGAGGGAGTCGTCCGGCTCGGCCGGCACCAGGCACTCGTCGGGCAGGCGGGTCACGACCGAGATGAGCGGTGTGGCCGGGTCGAGTCCGCTGTGGGCTGCGCCCTCGAGCAGGAGCAGCACCGGCTGTCCCCGTTCGTCGGTGGTCAGGACGAGGTCGGGGTGGGCCGCCGCCTCTCCCAGTGACGTCTGCGGTGGGAGGACCACCACCGGCTCGGCCACGTCGGCGATGCGCAGGCGGCCCACGGAGGAGAGCGCCCGACCTCGTCGGATGGAAGCCGTCGCCCCGCTCCACAGGACGGAGCCGATGACCAGGACCCAGATCGAGCCGAACCCGATGCGCTCACCCTGCGCGAGTGGGCGCACGAAGAACCAGACCACCAGGAGCACGGTCAGGACGCGGCCGGCCCAGCCCGCGACGATCGATCCCTTGTTGCGGTCGCCGGTCGCCTTCCAGACCAGGCTCTCGACGATCTGCCCTCCGTCCAGCGGCATGCCCGGCAGGACGTTCAGCACGGCGAGCGAGCCGTTGATGATCACCAGACCCGTCAGCACCGCGCTGGTGCGGTCGCCGCTGGCACCCAGGAGCAGCAGCCAGGCGACGACTGCGAGCAACGCGTTGGCCGCCGGGCCGGCCGCCGAGATCGCGGCGATGCGACCCGGGGTGCTGCGGACCGCCTCGAAGGAGGTGTGGCCACCCCACAGGTTCGCGACGATCCGGATCACCGGCATGTGGAAGAGCAGGGCGGTCATCGCGTGGGCCGCCTCGTGCACCAGGACGCTGAAGAGCAGCAGCAGCGCCTGGATGGCACCGATCGCGATACCGGTGCCGACCCGGTCCGGGAAGTAGGGGGTCGCCACGATCGCGATGATGACGCCGGCGATCAGGAACCAGCTGGGCGCGAGGTAGACGGGGACCCCGGCGATCCGGGCGATCCGGACCCCGTGGCCGGACTCGGCCGGATCCTGCTCGGGAGCCCGGGTCGACATGCCGACGACCCTACGTGACCACAGCCGGTGCGCCGCGGGCCCCTGGTCCATACTTGTCCAGTGCCTGACACTCCCGCCCTCCAGCCCGACGCGACCGACGAGCTGAGGTCCGCCCTCACCGAGCGGATCCTCGTGATGGACGGCGCCATGGGCACCATGATCCAGCGCGAGGGGCTGGGCGAGGCCGACTACCGCGGCGAGCGGTTCGCCGACTGGGAGAGCGACCTCAAGGGCAACAACGACCTGCTGAGCATCACCCAGCCGGACATCATCCGAGCCATCCACACGGCATACCTCGATGCGGGTGCCGACCTGATCGAGACCAACACCTTCAACGCCCAGCGGATCTCCCTCGCCGACTACGGCATGGAGGACCTCGCCTACGAGCTCAACCTCGAGTCGGCACGGCTGGCCCGGCAGGCGTGCGACGCCGCGAACGCCAAGACGCCCGAGCGGCCGCGGTGGGTGCTCGGCGCCCTAGGCCCCACGAACCGCACCGCGTCCATCTCGCCCGACGTCAACGACCCCGGCAAGCGCAACGTCACCTTCGACCAGCTCGTCGAGGCCTACCTCGAGCAGGCCCGGGGCCTGGTCGACGGGGGCAGCGACCTGCTCATCGTCGAGACCATCTTCGACACCCTCAACGCCAAGGCCGCCATCTTCGCGCTCGAGACGCTGTTCGAGGAGCACGACCGGCGCTGGCCGGTGATCATCTCCGGCACCATCACCGACGCGTCGGGACGCACCCTGTCGGGGCAGGTCACCGAGGCGTTCTGGAACTCGGTGCGCCACGCGCGACCGCTGGCGGTGGGGCTCAACTGCGCGCTCGGCGCTGCCGAGATGCGTCCGTATGCCGCGGAGCTGGCTCGCGTGGCCGACACCTTCGTCTCCTGCTACCCCAACGCCGGGCTGCCCAACGCCTTCGGCGAGTACGACGAGACCCCCGACGCGATGGCGGCGGTGGTCGGCGAGTTCGCCGAGGCCGGGCTGGTCAACCTGCTCGGCGGGTGCTGTGGCACCACGCCCGACCACATCGCCGCCATCGCCAAGGCCGCCGCCGACCAGAAGCCCCGGGTGCCTGTGGAGGTCGCGCCCGCCCTGCGGCTGTCCGGGCTCGAGCCCCTCACCGTCACCGAGGAGTCCCTCTTCGTCAACGTCGGTGAGCGCACCAACATCACGGGGTCGGCCCGGTTCCGCAAGCTGATCCAGGCCGAGGACTACGGCACGGCGCTCAACGTCGCCCGCCAGCAGGTCGAGTCGGGGGCGCAGGTCATCGACATCAACATGGACGAGGGCATGATCGACGGCGTCGCGGCGATGGACCGCTTCGTCAAGCTGGTCGCGACGGAGCCCGACATCTCCCGGGTGCCGCTGATGGTCGACTCCTCCAAGTGGGAGGTCATCGAGGCGGGCCTGAAGTGCGTGCAGGGCAAGCCGATCGTCAACTCCATCTCGATGAAGGAGGGCGTCGAGCCGTTCGTCGAGCACGCGCGGCTGTGCCGCAAGTACGGCGCTGCGATCGTCGTGATGGCCTTCGACGAGGACGGCCAGGCCGACTCGCTGCAGCGTCGCAAGGAGATCTGCCAGCGGGCCTACGACATCCTCACCAAGGAGGTCGGCTTCCCGGCCGAGGACATCATCTTCGACCCCAACATCTTCGCGGTGGCGACCGGCATCGAGGAGCACGCCGCCTACGGCACCGACTTCATCGAGGCGACCCGTTGGATCAAGGAGAACCTCCCCGGCGCCCTGGTGTCCGGTGGTGTCTCCAACGTGTCGTTCTCGTTCCGCGGCAACAACGCGGTGCGCGAGGCGATCCACGCCGTGTTCCTCTACCACGCCATCAAGGCGGGGATGGACATGGGAATCGTCAACGCCGGCGCCCTCGTCGTCTACGACCAGGTCGACCCCGAGCTGCGCGAGCGGATCGAGGACGTCGTCCTCAACCGGCGCCCGGACTCGACCGAGCGGCTGCTCGAGATCGCCGACCGGTTCAACACCGGCGACACCAAGCAGGAGGCGGTCGCCGAGGAGTGGCGTTCGCTGCCGCTCGGTGAGCGGATCACCTACGCGCTGGTGAAGGGGCTCGACGAGCACGCCGAGACCGACACCGAGGAGCTGCGCCAGGAGATCGCGGCGCGCGGGGGCCGGCCGATCGAGGTCATCGAGGGCCCGCTGATGGACGGCATGAACGTCGTCGGTGACCTGTTCGGCGCGGGGAAGATGTTCCTGCCGCAGGTGGTGAAGTCGGCGCGGGTCATGAAGAAGGCCGTCGCCTACCTCATCCCGTTCATCGAGGCCGAGAAGACCGAGGCCGAGGTCGCCGCGAACAAGGCCAAGGGCAAGGTCGTCATGGCCACCGTCAAGGGCGACGTCCACGACATCGGCAAGAACATCGTGGGCGTCGTGCTGCAGTGCAACAACTACGACGTGGTCGACCTCGGTGTCATGGTGCCCGCCCAGAAGATCCTCGACGCCGCGAAGGCCGAGAAGGCCGACGTCATCGGCCTGTCCGGCCTGATCACGCCGAGCCTCGACGAGATGGTCAACTTCGCCGCCGAGATGGAGCGCCAGGGCTTCGACCTGCCGTTGCTGATCGGTGGCGCCACGACGTCGCGGGCACACACCGCCGTCAAGGTCGACCAGCAGTACCACGGCCCCGTCGTGTGGGTGAAGGACGCCTCCCGCTCGGTGCCGGTGGTGGCCCAGCTGCTCTCCGACGAGCTGCGGCCCAAGCTGATGGCAGACGTGAAGGCCGACTTCGACTCGCTGCGGGCCCGGCACGCGGCCAAGTCGACGGAGCGACCTCTGGTCTCCATCGAGAAGGCCCGCGAGAACGCCACGCCGATCGACTGGAGCGGCTACCGCCCACCGGTGCCGCACCTCGTCGCCGCGCAGGAGAAGGAGCTGCTCCGTCGTCAGTCGGGCAGCGGCCGTCGCACCGTGACCCAGTTCGTGCGCACCTTCAAGGACTACCCGATCGCCGAGCTGCGCGACTACATCGACTGGGGCCCGTTCTTCCTGGCCTGGGAGATGAAGGGACGCTTCCCCGACATCCTCAACAACCCCGCGACGGGCGAGGCGGCGACCAAGCTCTACCAGGACGCGCAGAAGATGCTCGACCGGATCGTCGATGAGAAGTGGTTGCGCGCCAACGGGGTGATCGGCCTGTTCCCGGCGAACTCGGTCGGTGACGACATCGAGGTCTACACGGACGAGTCCCGCGAGACCGTGGCCACGACGCTGCACACGCTGCGCCAGCAGGGGCAGCACCGCGAGGGCATCCCCAACCGCGCCATGTCGGACTTCGTGGCTCCCAAGGAGTCCGGACGGTCCGACCACGTCGGTGCCTTCGCCGTGACCGCCGGGCTCGGCTCGCACGACAAGGTCAACGAGTTCAAGGCCGCCATGGACGACTACAACGCCATCCTGCTGGAGTCGCTGGCCGACCGGCTCGCCGAGGCGTTCGCTGAGCGGATGCACGAGCGCGTGCGGCACGACTTCTGGGGGTACGCGCCCGACGAGCACCTGAAGAACGCCGACCTGATCGCCGAGAAGTACACGGGCATCCGGCCCGCACCGGGCTACCCCGCCTGCCCCGACCACACCGAGAAGGCTTTGCTCTGGGAGCTGCTCGACGTCGAGGAGCACACCGGGATGGAGCTCACCGAGTCGATGGCCATGTGGCCGGGCGCCTCGGTCTCCGGCTGGTACTTCTCGCACCCGCAGTCCCAGTACTTCGTCGTGGGACGCCTGGGGCGCGACCAGATCGAGGACTACGCGCAGCGCAAGGGCTGGACGGTGGCCGAGGCGGAGCGCTGGCTCTCCCCCAACCTGGGTTACCTCCCCGAGGACTGACCGACCGCACGACTCCGGTATGCCGTGGCGCGCCGCCGGTGCGCCACGGCACCGTTGTCGGCCCCGCGGCATACCGTGTGGGGCATGGTTCCCGCCCTCTCACCGAGCCGGGCATCGGACTTCAAGCAGTGTCCGTTGCTCTACCGGTTCCGCACCATCGACAAGCTCCCCGCACCGCCGAGCCCGGCGGCCGCGCGGGGCACGTTGGTGCACGCCGTGCTGGAACGGCTGTTCGACCTGCCCGCCGCCGAGCGCACCCCGGCGGCCGCCCAAGCGTTGCTCGGTCCGCAGTGGGAGGCCCTCGTCGAGCAGGAGCCCGAGCTCGCCGCGATGATCGCCGACGACGACCGGCTCACCGAGGCGGGCTGGTTCGGTGATGCGCAGGCCCTCATCGAGACCTGGTTCACCCTCGAGGACCCCACCCGGCTGGAGCCGGCCGAGCGCGAGCTCTACGTCGAGACCGACGTCGACGGGCTGGTGCTGCGGGGCTACGTCGACCGGCTCGACGTGGCTGCCGACGGGGCGATGCGGGTGGTCGACTACAAGACCGGGCGGTCGCCGAGCGAGCTCTTCGAGGGCAAGGCGCTGTTCCAGATGAAGTTCTACGCGCTGGTCCTGTGGCGCCTGCGCGGCGAGATCCCCACGCTGCTCCAGCTGGTCTACCTCGGCAACGGCGAGGTGGTGCGCTACGCCCCCGACGAGCACGACCTGCTCAGCCTCGAGCGCAACCTCAAGGCGGTGTGGACCGCGATCGAGCGCGCTGCGACGACCGGCGACTGGCGCCCCAAGACGTCACGGCTGTGCGACTGGTGCGACTACCGCGAGTTCTGCCCGGCCTGGGGTGGCACTCCCCCGCCGCTGCCGGAGGACGCAGCCCTGATCGCGCTCAACCCCGCCGTCTCCGGCCAGGTCACCCCGACCGAGGAGTGAGCGGGTCGACCCGCACGGCGGCGGCGATCGACCACAGGTCCTGCGGTGTGAGTCCTCGTAGGCTGGGCGCCTGCACCGCGCCCGCGATGATCGGCACCGGCACGACGTGGGGCACCGCAACCGTGGGGACACCGGCCGCGACCGCCGAGCGCACCCCGGTGGGTGAGTCCTCGATCGCCACGCAGTCCCCCACCTCGACCCCGAGCGCCGTCGCGGCAGCCAGGTAGGGCTCGGGGTGGGGTTTGCCGTGCTCCACCTCGTCGCCGGTGATCACCGCCGCGAAGGTGCCCTCGGGCAGCGCGCCGACCACGCTGTCCGCCAGGGACCGCCACGACATGGTGACGAGGGCGCTGGGCACCCCCGCGTCGCCCAGAGCCGTCAGCAGCTCGATGGCTCCGGGTCGCCAGGGGACGTGCTCGCGCACCTGGGCCACGACCCGCTCCAGGAGGGCCTCGACGATCTCGACCGGCTCGAGCGTGATGGGGCTGTTGTCCCGGATGAACTCCGCCGAGACCATCAGGTCGTTGCCGACCAGCTGGTGCGCGTACTCGTCGTTCCAGACCCCGCCGGCCTCCTCGACGATCGCGTGCTCGGCGTTGATCCAGTAGGGCTCGGTGTCGACGAGGGTGCCGTCCATGTCCCAGAAGACCGCGGCCGGCAGGTCAGGTGCGGCAGTCACGGGCCAAGCCTACGCAGCCTCCGACGGTCGCCCGCATCGGCTGCGTAGGCTAGGACTCGATGTCACCCACCCGACCAGCGAGGAGTCCTGCGTGATCGAGCTCGAGGACGTCCCAGAGCTGAACAACCCCGTCGTGATCGCCGCCTTCGAGGGCTGGAACGACGCGGGCGAGGCGGCCACCGCCGTCATCGACCACCTGGTCGACGTGTGGGACGCCGACGCCATCGCCGCGCTCGACCCCGAGGACTTCTACGACTTCCAGGTGAACCGACCGCGCGTGGTGCTCGAGGACGGCCGGCGACGGATCCACTGGCGCACCACCCGCGTGCTCGTCGCCCGCTCCTCCGGCCTCGACCGAGACGTCGTGCTGATCCAGGGAATCGAGCCGTCGTTCCGCTGGCGGGCCTTCACGATCGAGCTGATGGAATTCGCGCAGGAGGTCGGGGCCAGCACCGTGATCACGCTCGGCGCACTGATGGCCGACGTGGCGCACACCCGCCCGATCCCGGTCACGGCGACCTCGGACGACGACGACGTGATCCACCGCTTCGACCTCGAACCCAGTCGCTACGAGGGCCCGACAGGCATCGTCGGGGTGCTCGCCGACGCGGCCACCCAGTCGGGCATGCAGTCGGTGTCGTGCTGGGCGGCGGTCCCCCACTACGCGGGCCACTCGCCCTCGCCCAAGGCCACCCTGGCGCTGGTGTCACGGCTCGAGGAGCTGCTCGACGCGACCATCCCGCACGGCGACCTGGCCGAGGGCGCCAAGGCCTGGGAGCGCGGCATCAACGAGCTCGCCGACACCGACGAGGAGGTGGCCGAGTACGTCCAGTCGCTCGAGGAGGCGCAGGACACCGCCGACCTCCCCGAGGCCAGCGGCGACGCCATCGCCCGCGAGTTCGAGCGCTACCTGCGCCGACGCGGCCAGGAAGGTCCGGGGTAGGGCCTTCGTGCCCGCGTCGCCGCGACCGTCCTTGGGAGTCCGGTCAGGGTCACCGAAGGGGGCGCTTGCGCCTCTCGCAAGCTCGTCTGACGGCGCTGCGCGCCGCCTTCGGCACCCCTGCCCGGACGGGGTTCGCGCTGTTCCTGCTGACTAGACCCTGACACCGAGGATGGCGTCGAGGGCCCGCGCGAGGACACCGGCTGAGGTGATGTTGTCTCCGCCGCGCTGGAGGGTCTCTTTTGCCCAGGTGTCGACGGCGGCGAGGGCTCTCGGGGTGTCGAGGTCGTTCGCCACGGCGGCGCGGATGGCCTCGACGGTGTCTTCGCTGTCGGGGGCGGTGTTGACGCTCAGGGCGGCCCGCCAGGTGTCGAGGCGGGTCTGGGCTCGCTCGAGCACCTCGTCGGTCCACGACCACTCGGTGCGGTAGTGCTGGTCGAGCAGGGCCAACCGGATCGCCATGGGGTCGGTGCCGTCGGCCCGCAGCTTCGAGACGAGGACGAGGTTGCCCTTCGACTTGCTCATCTTCTCGCCGTCCAGGCCCACCATCGCCTGGTGGGCGTAGGTGCGGGCGAACGGTCGCTGCTCGGTGAGCACGACAGCCTGGGTGGCGCTCATCTCGTGGTGCGGAAAGACGAGGTCGGTGCCGCCCCCCTGCACGTCGAAGGACATGCCGAGGTGGTCGAGCGCGATCGCGGTGCACTCGATGTGCCAGCCAGGACGGCCCTGCGGGAGGCCGTCGACCGACCACGACGGCTCACCGTCACGGGCGGCGCGCCAGAGCAGCGGATCGAGCTGGTCGCGTTTGCCGGCCCGGTCGGGGTCGCCACCGCGGTCGGCGAAGACGGCCATCATCTGCTCTCGGCTCCAGTTCGAGACGGCGCCGAAGCCTTCGTCCGAGGAGATGTCGAGGTAGAGGTCGTCACCGTCGGACTCGGGGGTGTCGACGGGGTAGGCGGCGCCACGCTCGAGCAGCGCCCGGACCGCCGCCCCGACCGGCTCGATGCTCTCGACCACCCCGACGTAGTGGTCGGGCGGGATGACCGCCAGGGCGGTCATGTCCTCACGGAAGAGGGCGATCTCCTCGGCAGCCAGGTCCTCCCAGTCGACCCCGTCGCGGGTGGCCCGCTCGAGGAGGGGGTCGTCGACGTCGGTGATGTTCTGCACGTAGTCGACCTGGTGCCCGGCATCGCGCAGGGCGCGGCCCAGCACGTCGAAGGTGACGTAGGTCGCCGCATGGCCCATGTGCGTCGCGTCGTACGGGGTGATGCCGCAGACGTACAACCGGGCCGTCGGTCCCGGGGTGATCGCCCGGACCGCGCCGGTCGCCGAGTCGAAGACCTGGACGGGGTGTCCGGTGCCGGGCACCGAGGGAAGGAACGGGGTGGGCCAGGAGATCACAGCGGCAGCCTACGGGTGGGCCTCAGAGCGGCGGCCACGGGATGGCCGGCCAGTCACCCGAGGGCACCGGGTATGCCGCGTGGTCGAGCAGCGCACTGCACCTGGCCTGCAGCGCGGTCACCTCGACCGGCGTCAGCAGCGCCGCCAGGGTGGTGCACAGGGGTGAGCCGGCGTCGTCGAGGGCGTCGCGCACGCGGCCGATCCTGGCGAGGTCGTCCTCGCCGATCGGCTGGCCCGCGAAGCCCCAGAGGACGGTGCGCAGCTTGGGGTCCTCGTGCAGGCTCACGCCGTGGTCGAAGCCGCGCAGCCGGTCGCCCTCGCGGACGAGATGGGAGCCCTTGCGGTCGGAGTTGTTGATGACCGCGTCGAAGGCGGCCACGGCGCGGACCGTGGGGCTGTCCTCGTGGACCACCACCACCGGGCGCCCCCGCTCGTCCTCACCGCGCAGGACCGCGAGCCACCCCCGCGGCACCGAGTCGGGCGTGACCAGGTCGACGACGTGCTCGGGAGCCTGCTCCGGGTCGCCCACCCAGCGCTGCACCGAGCCCGGCCCGCGCGGACCGTCGCGCAGCACCGTCTCCGGCACGACGTCCCACCCACCGGTGACGCTGATCAGGTGTGCGGCGACCTCGCGGGCCGCCAGTGAGCCGTCCGGGAAGTCCCACAGCGGGCGTTCACCGCGGATCGGCTTGTAGATCGCCAGCGGCCCCTCGTCGTCGCCCAGGCGCACGAGCAGGGCGAGGTTCGAGGCATCGGCCAGTGCCCCGAGCACGACCAGGTCTGCGCGCGTCAGGAGGTCGAGGGAGACCGACGGGCCGCCTGCCGACCGGGTCAGCGCTTGTACCCGTTCGCGCGGGGGCAGATGTGCCCCTCGGGCTCGAGCGGCCCACCGCAGAACGGGCAGGGCGGTCGACCGGCGGAGACGACGGACTGGGCCCGTCGTGCGAAGGCGCGAGCCCGCGACGGCGAGAGCACGACGCGGATCTGGCGCGGCTCCTGGGAGAGGACCTCGGGATCCACGCTGGCCTCGGGATCCTCGGGGTCACGGTCGAGCGCCTCGATGACGACGACCTGTCGTCCCTCGTCCCAGGCCAGGCTCAGCGTGGAGACGCGGAAGTCGTCCTCGATGGGGGTGTCGAGCGGCGCGTTGTCGACCACCTCGGCGGCGGCGTGATCGCCGCCCTCCCCGCCGGCGTAGCTGTCGAGGAGGTCGTTGATCCGGTCGGCGAGCACCGAGACCTGCTGCTTCTCCAGCGAGACACTCGTGAGGCGACGTCCCTCGCTGGCCTGCAGGAAGAAGGTCCGCTGTCCCGGCGGACCGACGGTGCCGGCGACGAACCGGTCCGGTGGATCAAACTCGACGAGCCCCATGGCAAAACTCTAACCGGCTCCTCCACCGACGGCTGCGTCGCCCGAGGCCGGTGCCTGCGGTGGCGGCTGGAACCGCGCGAGCTCGGGTGCCGTGTCGTTGGCCGCGAGCAGGAAGGTGTGCCGGCTGCCGTAGCGCACCACGGACACCGAAGCAGGGTCGGCCGTGAAGCGCTGGAACTTCGCGAGGCCGGAGCCCGTGGCGTCAGCCAGGGTCGCCTTCAGCAGGTCACCGTGCGTGACGGCGACCCACACCGCCGAGTCGCCCGCGGCGGCCGACACCTCCTCGTCGTGGCGCCGGACGGCGGCCACCACCCGGTCACTCATCTCACGCAGGCTCTCGGCGGCATACCGCTCGTGGTCGGGAAATCGCGCGGTCTCGGGGTCGTCCTGGACGGTCCGCCACAGGTCCTCGCCAGCCAGGTCCTTCAGCGCCCGACCGGTCCACGCGCCATACGCGCACTCCTGCAGCTCGTCGTCGACCGTGACCTCGAGCCCGACGGCGGCTGCCAGTGGTGCGGCCGTCTCGAGGCACCGCTCGAGCGGGCTGCTCACCACCCTGGCGACGGGCAGCTCGCGGAACCGCTCGGCGAGTCGTGCGGCCTGCTCCCGCCCCCGCTCGGTCAGGTGGATGCCGGGCATCCGGCCGGCGAGGACACCGTCACCGTTGGCGCTGGAGTGGCCGTGACGGACCAACAGGACTGTGGGCACCTGCGCACTCTACGGCGCGGTGCGGCCGCACCTGACGACCGATTCGGTCCGGGGGACGGGGGCGCCATCGGCAGAACGGACGATCTTCGCCAATTGCCCCGACCCCGACGCAACGGGCGTGGTTGTCTCGGCGCACGCGCGGCGAGCCGGGGGCAACGCTTCGTCCGCGTGTGGGGGCGGCTTCTCTCCGGGGGCCGCGATGTCACAGGGGGCAAGGGATCGTGGAGAAGGTGGGGGTCGCGGCAGCCGCCGCAGGCACCGGCGCGGGCTCGGGCGTGCGCCTGGCGACCGCATTGGGCGGCCGGGGCAACGCGCTGAACGTGCTGCGAGTGGCGTTCGCCGTGCTGGTGATCGTGTCGCACTCGTGGCTGCTCGGCACCGGCAGCCCGGGGCCGAGGTATGCCGGTCTCGAGCTCGGGTCCTGGGGGGTCGTCGGGTTCTTCACCATCTCCGGCTACCTCATCCCCCGGGCCAGGCTGCGCACCGACCTCCTGACCTTCCTCGTGCGCAGGGGCCGGCGCATCTACCCGGCCTTCTGGGTGTGCTGCGCCGTCACGGCGTTCGTGGCCACACCGCTCGCCGCACACCTGACCAGAGCCCACTTCAGCCCACTGGCTGCCCTCGGCTACCTCACCCGCAACGCGACGACCTGGATGGTGCAGCCGAGCATCGGCCCATCGGTGGACAGTCCGGTGGTCGACCTCATCATGGTCAACCCGTCGCTCTGGACGCTGGCCTTCGAGCTGACCTGCTACGCCCTGGCCGGGGCGCTGTTGACCATGGACGCCGTCCGCCGGCACCGCACCACCGTTGCCGTCGCCCTCTACGTGGTCACCGCGACCACCGTTGTCACGACCGGCGGCTCGACGCGGACCGCGACCTGGTTCATCGCCCTCTTCTCCGCCGGGTGGATCGTCGGGACGCTCGAAGACCGAATGGTGGCCTCGCGTGCCACGGTCGTCGCCGCCCTTGCCGTCGGTGCCGTGGCCGCACTCGGACACCCGGTCCTCGCGGCCGTGCCGCTCGCCTACGCCATCCTCGGGTCCGCGGCGCTGCTCCCCTGCCGGTGGTTCACGACGCACGACGTCTCCTACGGGACCTACCTCTACGGGTGGCCCATCGGCCACGTGCTGCACGCAGCCGGCGCACCCCTCGTGCTCCTCCTGCCGCTCTCGATCGTCTTCGCGCTGGTGGCCGGCGCGGTGTCCTGGATCGTCGTGGAGCGGCGCTTCACCAGAGCCCCCGGCGCGCCCTACGGCGAGGCACTCGCAGTACGGCCGCCGACGTGGTGGAGTAGGCCCCGTGATCGTGGACCAGGCCATCTACCGCCAGGGCCAGCGGCTCCCCTGCGGCGACCTGAGCGAAGCCCTTGAGGAGCTGCGCGGCGGCGACGACCCGCACGCCTTCCTCTGGATCGGGCTGAAGAACCCCACCGACTCCGAGTTCGATCTCGTCAACGACGAGCTCAAGCTGCACCCGCTCGCCGTCGAGGACGCCGTGAAGGGCAACCAGCGACCGAAGGTCGAGCTCTACGACAACACCATCTTCGTCGTGATGAAGACGTTGAAGTACATCGAGGAGACCTCCGACATCGAGACCGGCGAGGTGATGCTCTTCGTCGGTGACCGCTTCGTCGTCACGGTTCGCCGCGGCGAGGCGAACCCGCTCGCGGGCGTGCGGCAGAACCTCGAGTCGAAGGCCGAGACCCTGCGGCACGGCGAGATCGCGGTCGTGCACGCAGTCATGGACAGCATCATCGACAACTACGTCAGCATCGATGCCGAGCTGCAGAAGGACCTCGAGGAGATCGAGGAGGCGGTCTTCGCCGGCTCCGAGCAGGCCAGCTCGTCGACCATCTACCGGCTGAAGCGCGAGGTCCTGGAGTTCCGGCGGGCGGCCGTGCCGCTGGCCGCGCCGCTCCGGATGCTGCACGACGGCTCGCGTTCACCCCTGCCGCAGAAGGAGGTCCGGCTGCTCTTCCGCGACGTGGCCGACCACCTGCTCGCCGTCATCGACCACGTGGAGTCGTACGACCGGCTGCTGACCGACATCCTGAACGCCCACCTCGCACAGATCTCGGTGCAGCAGAACGGCGACATGCGCAAGATCTCCGCGTGGGTCGCCATCGCCGCCGTGCCCACGATGATCGCCGGCATCTACGGCATGAACTTCGACAACATGCCGGAGCTGCGGTGGCACTACGGGTACTTCATCGTCGTCGGCGTGATGGCGTTCGCCTGCCTCGGTCTCTACCGCGCGTTCCGGAAGTCCGGCTGGCTGTAGGTCAGGTGGCGGTCATCCAGCCTGCGCCGAGGACCACGAGCAGCACCAGCCCGAGGGCGACGCGGTACCAGACGAACGCGGTGATCTTGTTGCTGCTCACGAACTTCAGCAGCCAGGCGATCGAGGCGTAGGCGACCAGGAACGACACGACGACGCCGACGATGATCGGTCCGACGCCGAGCAGCTTGAGGTGGTCGGCCTCGCTCAGCATCTCGAAGATGCCGGCCGCGGTGAGGGCGGGGATGGCCATGAAGAACGAGAGCCGGGTGGCGGTCAGCCGGTCGAGGCCACGGAACAGGCCGGCCGAGATGGTGGCGCCTGAGCGGGAGACACCGGGCACGAGCGAGGCGCACTGCACCAGGCCGATGATGATGCCGTCGGTGAGGGTGACCTGGCCTTCGCCGCGCTCCTCCCCCTTCGTCGTGAGCGCCGCGTGCCGGCTCTCCGCCAGCCACATCACGGCGCTCCACGCGATGAGGGCGGCGGCGACCACCCACAGGCTCCGCAGGCTGCCGCTGATCAGGTCCTTGGCGGCGAAGCCGACGATCCCGACCGGGATCGAGCCGACGATGACGGCCCAGGCGAGCTGGTAGTCGTGGTGGCTCCTCGCCCGGGCGTCGGTCAGGCCGGAGAACCAGGCGCCGAGCAGCCGGACGATGTCCTTGCGGAAGTAGAGCAGGGTGGCGACGATCGCGCCGAGCTGGATGACTGCCGTGTAGGCCGTCACACCGGGAGCGTTGACCTGGAGTCCGAGCAGCTTCTCGGTGATGGTCAGGTGGCCGGTGGAGGAGACCGGGAGGAACTCGGTCAACCCCTCCACGATGCCGAGGATCAGGGCGTCGAGATAGCTCAGGGTCAACGGTCTGCTTTCAGGCTAGGAGACGGGGAGTGTCGCGAGCGGTGCGGCGCCGACGTCAGAGGCCAGTCTCCCCCATCAGCTCGGCCATAGTGCGCACGACCTGCAGCCGATCGTCCAGACCGCCGGCGAACGGCGCGATCGACAGGGTGCCCGTGCCCACCTCGGCGTACCTCGCCATCCGGTCGCGGATCCGGTCCCGTGGTCCGATCAGGGTCGTGGCGTCGATGAACTCGAACGGCACGGCCGCCGCGGCGTCGCGGTGCCGCTTGGCCAGGAAGAGGTCCTGCACCTCTGCGGCGGCCTCCTCGAAGCCCATCCGCACGGCCAGCTGGTTGTAGAAGTTCTGCTCGCGCGACCCCATCCCGCCGATGTAGAGGGCGGCGTAGGGACGGATCGCGTCGGCCGCGGCCTGCACGTCGTCGCCGATGACGACCGGCACCGACGGGGCGAGGTCGAAGCCGGCCAGCGGGTCGTCCTCGGTGCCCTTGCCAGCGCGACGACGACCTGCCACGACGGACTGCACCAGGTCACCGGAGTGCTCCGGGCTGAAGAAGATGGCGTGCCACCCGTCGGCCACCTCGCCGGCCAGCTCCAGGTTCTTCGGTCCCACGGCTGCGAGGTAGATCGGCAGATCGGGGCGCGGCGGGTGCACGGTGAGCTTCAGGGCCTTGCCCGCGCCATCGGGCAGTGGCAGCGTGAAGTGCCGCCCGGCATACGCGACGCTCTCGCGACGCAACGCCATCCGCACGATGTCGACGTACTCGCGGGTGCGGCCGAGGGGCGCCGCGAAGGGGACGCCGTGCCAACCCTCACTGACCTGTGGACCGCTGACGCCCAGCCCCAGCCGGAAGCGGCCCTTCGAGAGCGTGTCGAGCGTCGCCGCGGTCATCGCGGTCATCGCCGGCGTCCGGGCGGGGATCTGCATGACCGCGGCGCCCAGGTCGATCCGCTCGGTCAGCGCGCCGATCCACGACAGCACGGTGGGGACGTCCGAGCCGTAGGCCTCCGCAGCCCACGCCACCGCGTACCCGAGGCGGTCGGCCTCCTGCGCGACCGCGACGTTGTCCTGGTCCACGCCCATGCCGAAGTAGCCGAGGTTCACTCCGAGTTCCATGGGAGCGAGGTTAGCGGCGGGTGCGCCGCCGTATGCCGTCGTGGGCCGACTACGGTACGGAACCATGCGCCAGCGACGAATGGGGAGCTCGGGGCTCTCGGTGTCCCGCCTGGCCCTCGGGACGATGACCTGGGGCCGCACGACCGACGAGGAGGGTGCCCGCGAGCAGCTGCGGACCTTCCTCGACGCGGGCGGCGACCTCGTCGACACCGCGCACGGCTACTCCGACGGCCTCTCGGAGGAGATCATCGGTCGCCTGATCGACGACGACGTCGCCCGCGACGACCTCGTGATCTGCACGAAGTCGGGGATCTCACGACGCTCGGGGCACCGCGTCGTCGACACCTCTCGGCACAGCCTGCTCAGCCAGCTCGACACCTCGCTGGAGCGGCTCGGCACCGACCACGTCGACCTGTGGCTGGTCCACACCTGGTCGGACGAGGCCCCGCTGACCGAGACGCTGTCGGCGCTGGAGTGGGCGGTCAACACCGGCCGGGCGCGCTACGTGGGCGTCTCGAACTTCAGCGGCTGGCAGGTGGCTCGCGCCATGTCGCTGCTCGAGCAGGCGCGGGTCCCGTTGGTGGCCAACGAGGTCGAGTACTCCTTGACCAACCGCTCCGCCGAGCCCGACCTGCTGGCGGCTGCGCAGGCGCTCGGCTTCGGGCTGCTGCCGTGGTCGCCGCTCGGGCGCGGTGTCCTGACCGGCAAGTACCGCAACGGGATCCCCGCGGACTCACGGGCGGCTTCCCGGGACTTCCCGCGGTTCACCGCGCGCTACCTCGACGACCGGAGCACCGGCATCGTCGAGGCGCTCGCCATCGCCGCCAAGGGACTGGACGTCAGCCTCACCGAGGTCGCCCTGGCGTGGGTGCGTGACCGTCCCGGTGTGGTCAGCCCGGTGGTGGGGGCCAGGACCACGGCCCAGCTGCGCACCTCGTTGGCCAGCGAGTCCCTCGAGCTGCCCGAAGAGCTGGTGGCCGCCCTCGACGAGGTCTCGGCCTGAGGTCAGTGCACCGGCGGCGCTGAGGCAGCGGCGTCAGGACTCGTCGTCGTCGTCCTCGTAGTCGGCGTCGTCGAGACCCGAGTAGACGCTGCCGTCGCCGTCCTCGTCACCGTGGTCGTCGAGCTCGCCGTCGTCATCGTCCTCGTCGTCGTCATCTTCGTCGTCGTCCTCGTCGCCGTCGTAGATGTCGAGGGGGGTCATCTCCCCGTAGGCCTGCAGCAGCGAGTCGTCGTACTCGGCGAACGCGTCCGCGAGGTCGTCATAGGCCGCGATGACGGTGGGGTCTTCCTCGCCCCGCTTCGAGGCCGATGCCTCGAGGTGCCGCTCGAACGCGGTCATGAGGTTGGCCAGCGCGCCACGCGGGTCTGCGGTCATGTGCCGACGGTAGCGGGTCTTGGGGCAAAATGGCGCTCGATGGTTGAGTACGAGTACCGCGTCGTCAGCTTCACGCGCGCCGATTCCCGCTCCGACATCCGACGAGCGTTGACCGAGCATGCCGAGTACGGCCACTGGGAGCTGCACCGCACCCGCATCTACCTCGGCGGCCAGCAGCGGACCTGGTTGCGGCGCAAGATCATCCGCGCCCCGCGTCCCCTCTGAGAGTCCTCACCCAGGCACGCTGGGGTATGCCGCGTGGCCGGCGCCCCGGCATACCCGTCAGCAGGTGGCGATGAACCGCTGGAGGACGCGCGTCCCGAACTCCAGCGCCGCCAGCGGCACCCGCTCGTCGATGCCGTGGAACATCGGTGCGAAGTCGAGGTCGGCCGGCAGCTGGAGTGGCGCGAACCCGTAACCGGTGATGCCGAGCGTGCTGAGCGCCTTGTTGTCGGTGCCGCCGGACAGGCAGTAGGGCAACACCTCTGCACCCGGGTCCTCGGCCACCAGGGCGGTCTTCATCGCCTCGACCAGCGGCCCCTCGAACGGCGCGTCCAGCGCGATGTCGCGGTGCACGACGTCGACGGTGACGTGTTCCCCCGCAAGTTCCTTGATCGTGGCGAGGAGGTCGTCGTCGTGGCCGGGCAGGAACCGGCAGTCGAGGGACGCGCAGGCGCTCTGTGGGATGACGTTGTGCTTGTAGCCGGCGTCAGCCATGGTGAAGTTCGCGGTGTCCTGCAACGTCCCGCGCACGAAGCCCTGCGCTCCCCCGAGGTGGTCGAGCAGCTCGTCGAGGTCCTCGTCGGAGTAGGATGTCCCAGTCAGCCCGGAAAGACCGTCGAGGAGCTCGCGCACCGAGGCGATGTACTCGCGCGGCCACTTGTGCTCGTTGATCCGGGTGATCGCCTCGGCGAGGCGGACCAGGGCGTTTTCGGGGTTGGGGACCGACCCGTGACCGGCGCGGCCGTGGGCAGTGAGCCGGAGCCAGAGGATGCCCTTCTCGGCGGTCTGGACGAGGTAGGCGCGGGTGTCGCCGGCACTGGTCGGGACGGTGACGCTGTAGCCGCCGACCTCGGACACCGCTTCGCTGACGCCCTCGAACAGCTCGGGGTGGTGGTCGACGACGTAGTGGCTGCCCTTGACTCCCCCGGCCTCCTCGTCCGCGAAGAAGGCGAAGACGATGTCACGGGGTGGCTTGACCCCGCGCCGGGCCAGGTCGCGGATGTTGGCCAGGATCATGGCATCCATGTCCTTCATGTCGACCGCGCCACGACCCCAGATGCAACCGTCCTTCAGCTCCGCCGAGAACGGGTCGACCTGCCAGTCGTCGGCGTTGGCGGGCACGACGTCGAGGTGACCGTGGATGCACAGGGCCGGCCGCTCGCGGTCCTCCCCTTCGAGCCGGACGACGACGCTGGTGCGGCCCGGGTCGCTCTCGACCACGGTGGGCTCGAGCCCGACCTCGCGCAGCCGGGCCACGACGTAGTCGGCCGCCTCCTTTTCCCCCGGTCCGCTGCCGTCTCCGTAGTTCGTGCTGTCGATCCGGATCAGCTCCTGGCACAGGCGCACGACCTCGTCGACGGGGCTGCTGGGGGTCTGGTTGGCGGTCTCGGTGGCCTCGCTCATGCCCTCCAGACTAGGCGCGTCCGGTGGGCCGCGCCCGGGCCAGTTCGCGGGTGGCTCGGGCGGGTTCCGTTGCCCGCTGGGCCGTTTGGGAGATGGGGTGCCCTGCGTGCTATCGTTCCGGGTCGCAGCAGGCGCTCCCCAAGGGGCCTGCGAAGCACCCAGTCCGGGTGGCGGAATGGCAGACGCGCTAGCTTGAGGTGCTAGTGCCCTTTATCGGGCGTGGGGGTTCAAGTCCCCCTCCGGACACCAACGAGAAGGACCCCGACACCGTGCGTGTCGGGGTCCTTCTGCGTTGCGGGCGGAGCGGCCCTCGGCGGCGTCAGCCGGCGGAGAAGACGTTGGGCACGGCGCGCTGCCACTCGGACATCGACCGGTCCATCCGGATCACCGAGCCGGTCGTGGTCCGGGCCAGCATCGTCGTGGAGCCGCCTCCGTCGAGGTTCGTGGCGTCGTACGAGCCCAGCTTCTGCATGTAGTCGGCCATCTGGTGGATGGTCGCGCCGCCGTAGCGCACACCGTCGACGGTGGCCCGTCCGGAGACGGTGACGAAGAGCAGGTCGCCGCTCTTGGTCCAGCCGATGGCGGTGCGCGGCCGCAGCAGCTCGTCACGACTGCCGCAGGTGCCACCGTTCTTCACGCCCGCGTTGAGGAAGCGGGCGCCTCGCCCGACCGCCTCGTAGACGGGGAAGCCGGCATCGGTGGCGGCGCGGTAGCTGACCGACATCGCTGTGCCCGTGCGCAGGCTGGCCAGCCAGGTCCCGGCCGTGCCGGTCGCGGTGAGGATGGTCTGCCCCGACTTCACGGCCTGCCCGCGAGCCGTGCCGGTGCGGACGGCGACGACCTTGCCGCCTGCCACGACGACGTCCACAGTGCCGTAGGGACGACGCGCGTTGCCCCATGACGGCGTGTAGAGGTTCAGGCCGCTGCCGCTCAGGGACTGCCAGTTGAGCCCGGTGACGGCCTTGTAGCCGTGGCCCGAGGCACTGACGCTGCCAGTGATCCACACCCGCCCGGGGAACGAGCGTCCGTCCTTGGCGACCACGATGGCGGGGTCGTGCGTCGACCGGATCTTGCGGAGCCAGCCGCCGGTCACCTGCGGCAGGTCGGGCAGCGCACCGATGGTGGGGTTGAAGACACCACCGTTCACCATCACCACGGGCGACTTGGTGGTCGAGAGGTACGTGGAGGGGGTGTGTGAGGTGCGCAGGTTGGCGGCCGCGCGCACCCGGGGGTTCGCCGCCGACGAGGCCGGCACCCGCACGGCGACGATGCGGAGCGAGGCCTGCGGGTTGCTCGGCGTGGGACCGGTGTCCCAGATGCGAGCAGTTGCACCACCGGCGAGCGTCTGCACCTTGGGGGTGCGCGAGAGCAGCGTCGGAGTGGGCTTGCAGGTGACGGCGGCCGCCGTTTCCGGGGTGGCCAGGCTGACCGCCACGGTCAGGGTGGCCGCGACGGCGCCGGTGGTGGTGAGTGCCACGGTGGCGCGCCAGGTGCGTGCGGTCATGGGGGCAGGTCCTTCGTCGGTGCGACCGGGGGCTCGGCCGCTCAAGAGACTGTGCGGCACCATGGGCGGTCACGCAGGGTGTTCCGCGCAATGGGGGCCGAACGACCGATGCGCCCGGTGGCTAGGGTCGACGCGTGCTCGAGGCGCTGCTACTCGTCGTCGCGGCGCTGCTGATCGGGTACGCCAAGACCGCGATCGGCGGGCTCGCGAGCATCAGCGTGGCCATCTTCGCCAGCGTCATGCCCGCCCGGGAGTCCACGGCGGCGATCCTGCTCCTCCTCATCACGGGCGACGTGGTCGCCGTCTGGCACTACCGCCGCGAGGCCGACTGGGGTCTCCTGCGGCGGCTCATCCCGGCGGTCCTGCCTGGTCTCGCCCTCGGTGCGGCGTTCCTGGCCGTGGTCGACGACCTCGTCCTGCGGCGCTCGATCGGCGTGCTGCTGCTCGTCCTCGCCGCCCTCCAGCTCGCCCTGCGGTGGCGCTCCCCCGACGGCGCCAAGGTCGGCAGCTCGCGCACGGCTGCGATCGGCACCGGTGTGGCCGCCGGCTTCACGACCATGACCGCGAACGCGGCCGGGCCCGTCACGACGCTCTACCTGGTCGCCCAGGGGGTCGAGAAGCTCCGCTTCCTCGGCACCAGTGCCCTGCTGTTCTTCGGGGTGAACCTCTGCAAGCTCCCGTTCAGCTTTGCGCTGGGACTCTTCGGACCGCATACCGTCCGGCGCACGCTCCTGCTCATCCCCTTCGTCCTCGTGGGCGCCTGGGTGGGGCTCAGGACGGTCCGCAGGCTCAGCCAGGAGCGGTTCGACCAAGCCGTCCTCGCCGCCTCGGCGGTGGCAGCGGTCGCCCTCATCGTGCGCTGAGCGCAGTGCCTCGTCCTGCGCTTGGCCCAGGCGCGAATCGTGCACCGAACGTAGGCACCCTCAACCGTTCGGGCCAATCCTGACCCGAGCTCGGCCGACCTCCGGCGCGTCCCTGCCCGACGCGGTCGGAGGGCTCCTACCGTCGTGGACGTGAGCACCCAGACCCTGCACCGCGGCACCAGCCACCACCCGCGCGTCCTGCGTGGCGCGCGTGGCTGGATGTGGGTGTGCGCCTGTGGCAGCGCTTCGTGCCGGACCCCCGCCCAGGCTCCGATGGCCTGGCGCTCGGCCCTGATCGGCGCCCTGCTGCACTCGTCCACCATCGCGCCCTGATCGACCCAGCCACCTGACCGCCCCCGCAGCGACCGTGGGGCGGGTCCGCAGTTTCGGCCTCCACTGCAGTTTCGTCCTCGCCAGCGCCTCCCTTCTGGAAGGCTGAGGTTGGCAGGCAGCCTTGGCTCCGCCATTGTTCGAGGACCACTGCAACCCAGGAGGCTTTGATGAAGGTCGGCATTCCGCGCGAGGTCAAGAACAACGAGTACCGCGTCGCGATCACCCCGTCAGGCGTGCACGAGCTGGTCGTCCACGGTCACGAGGTGTTCATCGAGAAGGACGCCGGGGTCGGGTCCTCGATCCTCGACGAGGACTACGTCGGCGCCGGCGCCACGATCCTCGACACCGCCGACGACGTCTGGGGCACCGGTGACCTGATCCTCAAGGTCAAGGAGCCGATCGAGCCCGAGTACCACCGCATGCGCGAGGGCCAGACCCTCTTCACCTACCTGCACCTCGCGGCCGACAAGCCGCTCACCGAGGAGCTGGTGAAGCGCAAGGTCACCGGTATCGCCTACGAGACGGTCGAGCTGCCCGACCGCACCCTCCCCCTGCTCGCCCCGATGTCCGAGGTCGCGGGCCGCCTGGCGCCGCAGGTCGGAGCGCACACGCTCATGCGTGCCCAGGGTGGCCGTGGTGTCCTCATGGGCGGGGTCAGCGGGGTGTATGCCGCGAAGGTCGTCGTCATCGGTGCCGGCGTCTCCGGCATGAACGCCGCCGCCATCGCCCTCGGCATGCAGGCTGAGGTGCTGCTGCTCGACCGCGACATCGCCAAGCTGCGGCACGCCGACTTCGTCTACCAGGGGCACTGCCAGACCGTCGCCTCCAACACCTACGAGATCGAGCGCGCGATCGAGGACGCCGACCTCGTGATCGGGGCGGTGCTGGTCCCCGGCGCGAAGGCTCCCAAGCTCATCACCAACGAGCAGGTCTCGCGGATGAAGCCGGGCTCGGTGCTCGTCGACATCTCGATCGACCAGGGCGGCTGCTTCGAGGACTCCCGGCCGACCACCCACGCCGACCCCACCTACCAGGTGCACAACTCGGTGTTCTACTGCGTGGCGAACATGCCGGGCGCCGTGCCGCACACCAGCACCTACGCCCTCACCAACGTCACCCTCCCGTATGCGGTCCAGCTCGCCAACGCGGGCTGGCGCGACGCCCTGGCGGCGAACCAGCCGCTCGCCCTGGGCCTCAACACCCACGACGGCGCAGTGACCTACGCACCGGTGGCCGAGGCGCACGGCTTCGAGTCGACTGACCTGCAGACCATCCTCGGCAAGGCCTGAGACACCACGGCTGCCGCCGACACCCGCCGTCCGCACCGGCGGGTGTCGGCGGTCACGGTTAGCGTGGGCCCGTGCTCCTCGCCGACGTCGTCGCAGCCTCCGCAGCCGCCTCCGCCACCCGGTCGCGCCTGGCCAAGACCGCCGCGGTCGCCGGTGCCCTGCGCGCGGCTGGGCCCGACGAGGCGGCGACGGTCGCGGCATACCTGTCCGGGGTGCTGCCGCAGCGACGCATCGGGGTGAGCTGGCGCGGCCTGTCCACGCTCCCCTCGCCCGCCGCACGGGCGACGGCCACCGTCGCCGAGGTCGACGCGGCCCTCGGTGAGATCGCCGGGATCGCCGGCACCGGCTCGGGAGCTGCCCGCTCGGCTGCGGTGACGGCGCTGTTCGAGCGACTGACCGAGCCCGAGCAGGACTACCTGCGCGCGCTCGTGACCGGCCAGGTGCGACAGGGCGCCCTCGACGGCGTGATGCTGGCCGCCATCGCGGCCGCCTCCGAGCTGCCCGAGGCCGAGGTGCGTCGGGCGGTGATGCTGGCCGGCTACGCAGGACCGGTTGCCGCCGCGGCGCTGGCGGGCGGGAGCGCCGCGCTGGCCGCGATCCACCTCGAGGTCGGCCGGCCCCTGCGCCCGATGCTCGCGGCGTCGGCCCCCGACGTCGGCGCCGCCTGGGAGCAGGTCGCCGACCCGGACGGCGTGGTCGTCGACGGCAAGCTCGACGGCATCCGGCTCCAGGCGCACCGCGATGGTGACGACGTGCGGCTCTTCACCCGCTCGCTGGACGACATCACCGACCGCCTTCCCGAGGTGGTCGAGGCCGTCCTCGCGCTCGACGCCAGCCAGCTGGTCATCGACGGTGAGGCGATCGCACTCGACGAGTCCGGACGTCCGCTGCCGTTCCAGCAGACCGCCTCGCGCACGATGAGCAGCACCGGCGTCGACCAGCTCCGGGCGCAGGTCCCGGTCACCCCCTACTTCTTCGACCTGCTCCACCTCGACGGTGACGACCTGCTCGACGTGCCGGCGTCGGAGCGGTTCGCGCGGCTCGCGGAGCTGGTCCCCGCTCCGAGCCTGGTCCCCCGCATCACCGCCGCGACCCCGGCCGCGGCGAGCGAGTTCTTCGAGCGGCTCGTGCGCGACGGTCACGAGGGCGTCGTGGTCAAGTCGCCGACCGCCCCCTACGCCGCGGGCCGGCGCGGCGCGGGGTGGGTCAAGGTGAAGCCGCGGCACACCCTCGACCTCGTGGTGCTGGCGATCGAGTGGGGCAGCGGGCGTCGCAAGGGCTGGCTCTCCAACATCCACCTCGGCGCCCGCGATCCCGAGACCGGTGGCTTCGTGATGCTCGGCAAGACCTTCAAGGGCATGACGGACGACATGCTCCAGTGGCAGACCGAGCGGTTCACCGAGCTCGCGACCGAGGGCACCGACGGCTACGTCGTCACCGTGCGACCCGAGCAGGTCGTGGAGATCGCCTTCGACGGCATCCAGACCTCCTCCCGCTACCCGGGCGGCATGGCCCTGCGGTTCGCCCGCGTCCTGCGCTACCGCGACGACAAGACGGCCGAGGAGGCCGACACCGTCGACACGGTCCGCGCCCTTCGCTGAGCCGGACCAACCGGCTGGCGGGCAGGTATCAGCCGGTGGCGTCGAGCCTCTTGCTGTCAGGACGTGTCGCGGGGGGCGGCACGGACGAGGGGGGCAGCACCATGGGGACACGACAGATCGGACGAGCCGACACCGCACACCACCACCCGCACGTGGTGCGAGCCCTGTCGGGCACGTGGCGGTGGCAGTGCGACTGCGGCGGGGCGTCCTGCCGCACCGCCCTGGCACAGGTCAGCTGGCGCGAGGCCGTGATCGGCGCGCTCAACCACGCCACCTGCCTCGCGCCCTGACCGAGCGCGACCGCGCGGACTCCTAGGCACACGGCCCCGCGCCATACCCGCAACACGGCAGTTGCGTCGCGTTCCGCCCGGCAACTGCCGGGCGGAAGCTGACGCAACTGCCGTGTCGTCCGGGCGAGATTGGCATTGCATAGGTTGTCTATGTAATCTGGATGCGTGACCGATCGAGACGAGCTGGGCAACAGCGTCCTGCGTTCCGCGGCGCGGCTGACCCGCTGGGCCTCGCGCAACGCGACCTTCGACGTGCCGATGGCCCAGACCCGGCTGCTCGCCCTGGTCGAGGAGCTCGGCCCAGCGCGGATCAGCGCACTGGCCGAGGCCGACCACTGCAGCCAGCCGACGATGAGCACCCAGGTGCAGCGGCTGGAGACCGAGGGCTGGACCGAGCGGGTGCCCGACCCGTCGGATGCCCGAGCCAGCCTGGTGTCGCTCACCGCAGCCGGCGCCGCCGCCCTCAGCCGCGCCCGGCGCGCCCGGCTCGATGCCCTCTCCCCCGCCTTCGACCAGCTCGATGCCGACTCGTTGGCGCGGCTGGGCGAGGCCGTCAAGGCCCTCGACGACCTGCTGGCCCGTGCCTCGAGCAGCACGGCCGCGGAGTCGGCGGCCTGACCCCGAGACCTCAGCACCCACCACCCACAGAGAGAAGTCCCCACCACCATGTGGCGCCAACCCAAGACCGTCTGGTCCGTCGCCTTCGCCTGCGTGATCGCCTTCATGGGCATCGGCCTCGTCGACCCCATCCTCAAACCCATTGCCGACGACCTCGGGGCCAGCGCCTCCCAGGTGTCGCTGCTGTTCACCAGCTACATGGCCGTGATGGGCGTGGCGATGCTCGTGACCGGCTGGGTCTCCAGCCGCACCGGTGCGAAGCGCACGCTGATCCTCGGACTCGTCGTCATCATCATCGGCGCCGGTCTGGCGGGAGCGCAGGACTCGGTGGGCGGGATCGTCGCCTTCCGCGCCGTCTGGGGTCTGGGCAACGCGCTCTTCATCGCAACCGCTCTGGCCACCATCGTCAGCGCGGCGCGCGGGTCGGTCGGTCAGGCGATCATCCTCTACGAAGCAGCTCTCGGCGTCGGCATCGCCACCGGTCCACTGCTCGGCGGCTGGCTCGGCGGACACTCGTGGCGCTGGCCGTTCTGGGGTGTCTCCGCCCTGATGGCCATCGCCCTGGTCGCGATCCTCACCACCCTCCCGGCGACACCACCCTCCGGTCGCAGGAGCAGCATCTCGGCCCCGCTCAAGGCCCTCTCGCACCGAGGCCTGCTCACCGTCGGGATCACCGCCCTGCTCTACAACTTCGGCTTCTTCACCCTCCTCGCCTTCACCCCCTTTCCGCTGGCGATGGGTGCGCACGAGGTCGGCCTGATCTTCTTCGGCTGGGGCCTGCTGCTCGCCTTCACCTCGGTCGTCGTGGCGCCGCGTCTGCAGCGCCGGTTCGGCACCCTGCCCGGCGTGGTCGGCGCGCTCGTCGGTTTCGCTCTGATCCTGGCGGCCATGGCGATCGGCACCGAGCACAAGCCGGTGCTCGTCATCGGCGTGGTCCTCGCCGGCGCTTTCCTCGGCATCAACAACACCCTCATCACCGAGACGGTCATGAAGGTATCCCCCGTCGAGCGCGGGGTGGCTTCGGCGGCCTACAGCTTCGTCCGGTTCGGTGGCGGCGCGATCGCCCCGTGGCTGGCCGGCAAGCTCGGCGAGCGGTCCATCCACGTGCCGTTCTGGGTGGGCTCCGGCGCGGTGCTGCTCGGCGTCGCGGTCCTGCTCACCGCGCGTCGCGAGATCATGGCTGTGGACGGCGCCCACGCACACGACACACCCGAGGAGGAGCGTCCGCTCGAGGCCGCCGCGGTCACCGTCGGCGACGCCTGACCCCGCGCCTGCCCACCTCCTGATCGACCCTCCCGGCCAATGGCGTCCGGGACGCGACGCCCGGCCCCTAGGCTGGGCGTCGTGCTCGACCAGGTCACGGCAACCCGCTACGTCACGCCCCTCAAGGAGGGCGGGTCGCTGCCCGGCATCGTGGAGGCCGACGACCTCGGCACCTACGTCCTGAAGTTCCGGGGGGCCGGTCAGGGCCCGAAGGTCCTCGTGGCAGAGGTGATCGTCGGGGAGCTCGCCCGCGCCCTGGGGCTCAACGTCCCTCGCCTGGCCGTCGTCGACCTGCAGTCTCCGATCGCGAAGTACGAGGCCGACGAGGAGGTGCAGGACCTCCTCACGGCCAGCATCGGCCCCAACCTCGGCATCGACTTCCTCCCTGGCTCGTTCGGTTACGACGGCTCACGCCCACCAACCCCGGACACCGCGGCCGACATCCTCTGGCTCGATGCGCTGACCGCCAACGTCGACCGCACGTGGAACAACCCCAACCTCCTGGTCTGGCACCGCAACCCGTGGCTCATCGACCACGGCGCTGCGCTCTACTTCCACCACAGCTGGCCCAGCCGCGGCGCCGACGCGGAACGGTTCGCCGCGCAGCCCTACGACGCGAGCACCCACGTGCTGCGTGACGTCGGCTCGAGTCCGGGCGCGGCGCACGAGCGGCACGCGCACACCCTGAGCCGCGACCTGCTCACGGACGTGGTCGAGGGGGTGCCGGAGGTATGGCTCGAACCCGCGCCCGGGCTGGATACCCCCGCTGCCCTCCGCACCGCATACGTCGAGCACCTGCTGGCGCGCGTCGCGAGGCCGCAGGCCTGGCTGCCGGGAGACGTGTCATGACCCGCCACGGCTACCAGTACGTCGTGCTGCGCTTCGTGCCCCGCGTCGAGCGCGAGGAGTTCATCAACGTCGGCCTGGTCCTCTACAGCCAGGGCGCCGACTTCCTCGAGGCCGCCTACCGCGTGGACGAGGCGCGGTTGCGCGCCTTCGCCCCCGAGGTGAACCTCGAGGACGTGGACCAGGCGCTGGAGACGATCTGTCAGGTGTGCCGTGGTGTCACCGGCGGCGGGCTGCCCACGCTGGGCGGGCTGGGGCGTCGCTTCGGGTGGCTCAGCGCCCCGCGGAGCACGGTGGTCCAGCCGGGGCCCGTGCACGGTGGCCTCACCACAGACCCCGGCGCCGCACTGGCCGACCTGCTGCACCGGCTCGTCGGCTGAGCACCTCCTTCGGCCGCGGATCCCGAACCTTCGACCATTTGGGGTGAACACGACACCTCACCCTTATGGCGCTGAACAGGCCATTTCGGGCTAGGGTCGCGGCATGACCGTCCCCACCGCTGCTGCGGGGACGGCCAGACGCAAGGGGGCGTGGGCCGCGCTGGCCTACCTCCTTCCGGCGCTGGTCGTCTTCGGCATCTTCATCTTCTGGCCGTTGGTCAAGTCCGTCCTCCTGTCGGTGCAGGGCACCGACATCCTCGGGGACCCGAGCGGCTTCGTGGGCTTCGTCAACTACTCCAAGCTGTTCAGCGACCCGGAGTTCCTCACCGTCCTGTGGGTGACGTTCGCGTTCACCATCCTCACCGTGGTGCCGAGCATCGCCATCGCGCTGTTCATCGCGCTGATCCTGCACGGCCGGATCCGGGGGGTCCGCTTCTTCCGCACCGCGTTTGCGCTGCCGTTCGCGTTCTCCGTCGCCACTGCGTCGGTGATCTTCGGGGTGCTGTTCAACCCGGCGTCGGGGGTGCTCAACGGCATCCTGTCGCGCGTCGGGATCGACAAGGTGCAGTGGCTCACCGACCCCGACCTCGCGCTCTGGTCGGTGTCGGCGGCGACGGTGTGGATGCAGATCGGCTACAACCTGCTGGTCATCTCGGCCGGCCTCGGTGCCCTCCCCGATGATGTGCTGGAGGCCGCCCGCCTCGACGGCGCGTCCGGGTTCCGGCTCCAGCGCTCCATCATCATGCCGCTCATCACCCCGCAGCTGTTCTTCCTCGTCGTGGTCGGCACGATCCACTCGCTGCAGAGCTTCGGGCAGATCAAGATCCTCACCGTCGGCGGGCCCGAGGGCCGCACGACGACGCTCGTCTACTCGATCTACGAGCAGGCGTTCGCCAACAACAACTCCAACTACGGGTACGCATCCGCCCAGGCGATGGTCCTACTGGTGATCGTCCTCATCATCACGGCCCTGCAGTTCGGGGTCCTGGAACGGCGGGTGTTCTACCGGTGACCTCCACCCTCGACAAGACCGCGACCTCGACGCAGCGCAAGCCGCCGCCGACCCGCAGGCCCCCGCGTCGATCGCCCCGCAACCTCGGCAGCTACCTCGTCCTCGGGGTGTTGTTCGTCATCGTGCTGTTCCCCGTCTACTACGGCTTGGTCGGCTCGCTGATGGGTGAGCGCGACACCAACAGCTTCCCGCCGGCGCTGTGGCCGGCCCACGGGCTGCACCCCGAGAACTACGGCGACGCGCTCGACATCATCCCGCTGGGCAACCAGTACCTCACCAGCGTCCTGCAGACCGTCGGCATCATGCTCGGACAGCTCGTGACGAGCGTGCTCGCGGCCTATGCCTTCGTCTTCCTGCCGCTGCGCTGGCGCGGGTTCTGGTTCGGCGTGTTCCTGTCGACGATGATGATCCCGTTCGAGTCGATCATCATCCCGAACTACCTGCTGATCTCCAGCCTCGGTCTCAAGGACACCATCGCCGGGCTGACCCTCCCGTTCCTGGCCACCGGCTTCGGCACCTTCCTGCTGCGGCAGTCCTTCCTGTCCTTCCCGACCGAGCTGCGCGACGCGGCCCGCGTCGACGGCGCCGGGCACTTCCGGTTCCTCTTCTCGATCCTCGTGCCACTGAGCCGTCCCAGCCTCGCGGCACTCGGCATCTGGTCGGCGCTGTCGGCCTGGAACATGTACTTCTGGCCGTTGCTCGCCACCGAGGACCCGAAGCACCAGACCATCCAGATCGGCATCAGCCAGCTCCAGTCCTCCGACGGCGACTCCCCCGGCATGGTCCTGGCCGGTGTGATGCTCGCCCTCTTCCCCACCCTCCTGCTCGTCATCTTCGGGCAGCGGTTCATCGTCCGCGGGCTCACCGCGGGTGCGGTCAAGTAATGCGCAAAGGAGTGCACGACGTGATGAGAACAACCAGCACCACCCGCCGGAGCAGGATGAGGTATGCCGTGCCAGCCGGCTTCGTGGCGGCCTCCCTCGTCCTGGCCGCCTGCGGCGGCGGCGGGGACGACGCCGGCGGCACGACGGTGCCGGCCAAGGACGCCCTGGACAAGGCCAAGGGCGTGACCACGGTGTCGTTCTGGCACGCGATGGACGGCACCAACGCCGAGGCGCTGACCAAGCTGGTGGCGCAGTTCAACTCGGAGCACCAGGGCAAGATCCAGGTCAAGTCGACCTACGCCGGCAAGTACGACGACGCGATCACCAAGTACAAGGCCTCGATCAAGAGCAAGTCGACCCCCGACGTCATCCAGGTCTACGACATCGGGTCCCGCTTCATGATCGACGCGAAGCAGACCATCCCGATGCAGTCGTTCATCGACCGCGACAAGCTCGATGTGTCGGACCTGCAACCCAACATCACCGGCTACTACTCCATCGACGACAAGCTGAACTCGATGCCGTTCAACACGTCGATGCCAGTGCTGTACTTCAACAAGACGATGTTCAGCAAGGCCGGGCTCGACCCCGACAAGCCGCCGCAGGACCTCGCCGCGATCCGCAGTGCCGCCGAGAAGCTGTCCAAGAAGAACGGCGGCCCGGCCGACTACGGCTTCGGCGCCGCGATCTACGGGTGGCTGCTCGAGCAGTTCATCGCCACGGACGGCAAGGAGTACTGCGACCAGGGCAACGGCCGCGAGGGCAAGGCCACCAAGGTCCAGTTCGACTCGCCCGAGACGGTGGAGGTCGTCGCCTGGTGGCAGAAGCTGGTCAAGGACGGGCTGGCCGCCAACACCGGCCGCGACACCAAGGCCGCCCAGGCTGCGTTCAAGTCGGGGCAGCTCGCGATCAACCTCGAGTCGACCGGTCAGCTCGGCGCCTACTCCAAGGCAGCCAAGGAGGGCGGCTGGGAGCTCGGCGCCGCGGCATACCCGCACATCAAGGCGGGCACCGAGGGTGGTCCGATCATCGGGGGCGCGTCGCTGTGGATCAACGGCGTCAACCACAAGGACCCCAACAAGGAAGCCGCCTGGCAGTTCGTGAAGTTCCTGGCCGACCCCAAGAGCCAGGCCCAGTGGCACACCGAGACCGGCTACTTCCCGATCAGCAAGGGCGCGCTGGATGAGCCGGCCGACGTCGCCTACCGCAAGGCGAACCCGTTGTTCGACGTCGCGGTCAAGCAGCTGGAGAGCACCAAGCTCAGCCCGGCGACCCAGGGTTGCCTGCTCGGTGTGATGCCGCAGTCACGCAAGGCGTCTGAGGACGGTCTCGAGGCGGCGCTCAACGGTGGCGACCCGCAGCAGTCGATGACCAAGGCCGCCCAGTCGGTCGAGCCGCAGATCAAGTCCTACAACGACTCGACCAAGTAGCCACCGACCTCGACCGACCAGGTACGTCGACACGCTCCCCAATCCCCACGGGGGCGCGTCATCCCCGCTGCGGCGGGCGCAGGGCCCAGGCGGCCACTGCGCCCGCCGCAGCCACGTTGAGGGAGTCCACGCCGCCGGCCATCGGGATCGTGACCGTGAGGTCGGCTGCGTCGAGCGTGTGGTGTGACAGGCCGTCGCCCTCGGTGCCGAGCACCAGGGCGAGCCGCTGCGGCGGATCGGCAGCCAGGGCGTCGAGGCTCACGGCGTCGTCGGCCAGCGCCAGGGTCGCCACGGTGAAGCCCGCGGCCTGCAGCTCCGCGATACCGCCCGGCCAAGGGTCGATCCGCGTCCACGGCACCTGGAACACCGTCCCCATCGAGACCCGGATCGCGCGGCGGTACAACGGGTCGGCGCAGCGTGGCGTGACCAGCACGGCATCCACCCCCAGTGCTGCCGCAGACCGGAAGACCGCCCCGACGTTGGTGTGGTCGACGATGTCCTCGAGGACGAGCACCCGGCGGGCCGCCGCCACCAGGTCCGCGACCGTGGGCCGCGCCGGCCGCTGCATCGACGCCAGGGCGCCTCGGTGCAGGTGGAAGCCGGTCAGCTGCTCGATGACGCCGTGGTCCCCGACGAAGACGGGCACGTCGTGCGCCTCGGCGTCGGCGACCAGGTCGGCGAGGTCGGTGAGCCAGCGCGCGGCCATCAGGTAGCTGCGCGGCCGGTGCCCGGCGCGCAGGGCCCGACGAATCACCTTCTCCGACTCGGCGATGTAGAGACCGCGCTCCGGCTCGGTACGCCGCCGGAGTGCGACGTCCGTCAGGGACACGTAGTCGGCCAGCCGCTCGTCGTGCGGGTCGGTGATGGTGTGGGGCACGGCGAGCAGGCTAGACGACGGCCCGGACGATGACACTGACGCTGGCCACGACACAGAACACCAGCACCGCCTTGCGGAGCCGCTCGCGGTCGAGCCGCGCCCGGGCGGGTGCGGCGACGGCATACCCGATCCCGATGAAGGGCACCCAGACCAAGCCGGCCACGAGCTGGTCGCGGGTGAACTCCCCCGCGATCGCGAGCCCCGTCACGGCCATGAGCGCCCCGACGAGGAAGAACGCGGAGAGCGTGGCCCGGACCCGGGTCGGGCGTTCGTGCTGCAGCACCAGCGCGAAGAACGGCCCGCCGATCGACGCCGCCGTGCCTGAGAAGCCAGCAACCGCCCCGGCCGCGGCAGAGCTCAGTGGGGTGGGTCGCAGATCGAGCGCGGACACGGAGGCGGCGACGGTGAGCAGGATGAGCAGACCGGTCACCACAGAGAGGGCCCGCACCGAGAGGAGCGCGACCGCTGCCACACCCAGCGGGGTCACGAGCATCCGCGCCGCCAGGGCCCAGCCGAGGGGACGCCACGCGATGTCTCGAGGGCCGTGCACAAGCTGCACCACGGGCAGCGAGAAGCTCGTCACCAGCAGGGCACCCGGCATCAGCTCGGGGGTGAACACGACGATGAACGGGGCGGCCACCACGGCCATGCCGAACCCGATCGAGGACTGCACGAAGGCGCCCACCAGCAGCGCTGCCCCGAGGAGCAGGACGGGGGTCCACTCCACTAGCTGAACCAGACGATCTTGACGATGCCCACGATCCCGATGCAGACGATGAGCCCGCGCAGCACGATCGGCGGCAGTCGGCGGCCCACGGTCGAGCCGACCACGCCGCCGAGCAGTGAACCCACCGCGATCAGCAGCACGACCCACCAGTCGATCAGGTCGTGCCCGACGACGACGAAGACGAGCGCCGCGACGGTGTTGACCACCAGGGCCAGCACGTTCTTGTAGCCGTTGAGCCGCTGCAACGGCTCGCTGCTGAGGACGCTCAACACCCCCATGAGGATGACGCCCTGGGCCGCCCCGAAGTAGCCGCCGTAGACCCCGGCCACGAAGACCGAGGTCATCAGCAGGATGGCGGTGGCGCCGCCTCGATGCACCGGGTGCACCTCGTCCTCGCCACGTCGCGCCACCGCGCGTCGCTGGATCGTCGGCCCGAACACGACCAGCAGCACGCCGACCGTGATGAGCACCGGCACGATCGCCGTGAACGCTGACGCGGGCAGCACACGGAGCAGGACGGCCCCGGTGATTCCGCCGGCCAAGGACATCGGGACCAGGCGACGGATCGCCGGCCCGGCCCCCTTGAGCTCGTGCCGGTAGCCCCACGACCCGGTCACTCCCCCACCGACCAGGCCGATGTTGTTCGACATGTTGGCGGTGAGCGGCGAGTAGCCGAAGAACAGCAGCGTCGGGAACGTGATCAGCGTGCCCGAACCCACGACGGTGTTGATGGTGCCTGCCGCCAGCCCGGCGAGGAAGACGCCGAGGGCTTCGAGGAAGGACACCCTCGCCACCCTAGCGACGCCGCAAGACCCCACCAGCCGCAGGTGTGCCGCTCAGCGCATCGATCCCGCCATCGGGGACTGAAGGTTCAGGTGCCCGATGACATCGAGCAACCCAATCCCGGGTCAGGACGGGCTAGATCCCTCGCCGGCACGCCGAGCCGCCGCACCTACCCGTGTGGACACCCGTCTCGGCTCGGCGAGGTCGCGCCAGGTCAGGCGCACCACCTCGTTCAGCGAGTCGACCGGTCAGGGCCTGTGAATCCACGGATCCGCAACCGCGGAATGCACCGATACCTACAGCCCCATTCCCGGGTTTCAGGCGCAACCGCCCGCCGGATGCAGGTATGCCGCCCGCGCGGGGTGCGCGGGCGGCATACCTGGGGGTGCGGTGTGGGTCAGGCCGGCGGGCGAGGACCCGGGTCGGGCTGGTCGGGGTCCATCGGACCGGGCTGCACGGGAGGCGGCTGCACGGAGGGCGCGCTCGGCGGGGCCGGTGGCTCGAACTCGGGCACGGCGTCGGCCGACGGCTGCACCGGTGGCTGGACCCGCTGGACGGGGGCCGCGTGCTCGGTGGCCTCCTGACTGGCCTTGCCGGCCATGCCCCGCGCCTCGGCAAGGGCCTGCGCCGGGTCCTCGAGAACCGTCTCCTCGAACACGTCGGACGCGTCGCCCGGGTCGACCCACTCGTCGTCGCCACCGCCGTCGGGACCGCCGCGCTTGTCGGGGGCACCCAGCGCGCCGCCGATCCCGCGCAGGGCGTCGGTCAGCTCGCTCGGGATGATCCACATCTTGTTGGAGTCTCCCCGCGCGATCTGGGGCAGCACCTGGAGGTACTGGTAGGCCAGCAGCTTCTGGGTGGGCTTGCCGCGGTGGATCGCATCGAACACCTGCTGGATGGCTCGCGCCTGACCCTGGGCCTCCAGGATGCGGGCCTGCGCCGAACCCTCGGCTCGCAGGATCTGGCTCTGCTTCTCACCCTCGGCTGTGAGGATCGCGGACTGCTTGGTGCCCTCGGCGTTCAGGATCTGGGCACGCCGCTCCCGCTCGGCCTTCATCTGCTTCTCCATCGACTCCTGGATGGACATCGGCGGGTCGATGGCCTTGAGCTCGACGCGGTTGACGCGGATTCCCCACTTGCCGGTCGCCTCGTCGAGGACACCGCGCAGCTGGGCGTTGATCTGGTCGCGGCTGGTCAGGGTCTGCTCGAGGTCGAGCGAGCCGATCACGTTGCGGAGCGTGGTGACGGTGAGCTGCTCGATGCCCTGGATGAAGTTGGCGATCTCGTAGACCGCGGACTTCGCGTCGATGACCGAGTAGTAGATGACCGTGTCGATGTTGACGACGAGGTTGTCGCTGGTGATCACGGGCTGGGGCGGGAAGGACACGACCTGCTCACGGAGGTCGACGTTGGCGCGGACCTTGTCGACGAAGGGCACCAGGAAGTGGATGCCTCCCTCGAGGGTGCGCGAGTAGCGTCCGAGCCGCTCGATGATCAGGGCCGTCTGCTGGGGCACGATGCGGACCGTGCGGAAGAGCACGATCAGCGCAAAGGCGACCAGGATCAGCAGGACGATGAAGCCTGCTCCGATGCCGTCCACGTTCTACTCCGTTTTCTGACCCGCCGTGACGCCGGTGACGATCACGGTGGCCCCCTCGATTGATACAACCCGGACCTCTTGGCCGGGCTGGCACGTGACATCCCCCTGCGGGATGCGGGCGGACCAGGTCTCGCCGCCCACCTTGACGCGACCGTCGGTCGCCGTGACTGACTGGAGCACGCGGCCGGTGCGGCCGACGAGCCCGGAGGCACCGATGCCGTGACTGGCCTCGGCGACCATGAACCTGCGCGTGATCACCGGGCGCACCAGGAGCAGCAGGAGCCCTGCCACGACGACGGCGATCACGACCTGGGCCGGGAACGACACCCCGACGGCCGAGGAGGCGGCGCCCGCGGCGGCGCCCCCGGCGAGCATGAGGAACACGAAGTCGACGGTGGCGGCCTCGATGGCCGCCAGGATCAGTGCCAGTCCCAGCCAGGCAAGCCACGGGTTGTCGGCGAACCAGTCCATGACGCCCCTCCCTCTCAGTGGTTCAGCAACTCTAGGACGATTGGGGAGGTGCCGACGTTCCTTCGGCCACCTTGAGGCGGGCCGTCCACCGGTCGCCGCGCCGCTCCAGCTCCAGCGGCATCCCGAACGTCTCGGACAGGTTGGCCTCGGTGAGGGTGATCTCGACCGGCCCCTGCGCCACGATCCGACCCTCGCGCAGCAGCAGGACGTCGGTGAAGTGCGGCGGGATCTCCTCGACGTGGTGGGTGACCAGGACCAGCGCGGGCGCCTCCACGTCGGCGGCCAGGATGCCCAGGCGTCGCACGAGGTCCTCGCGACCACCGAGGTCGAGTCCGGCTGCGGGTTCGTCGAGGAGCATCAGCTCGGGGTCGGTCATCAGCGCGCGGGCGATCTGGACGCGCTTGCGCTCGCCCTCGGAGAGGGTGCCGTAGGTGCGGTCGGCCAGGTGGTCGGCGCCCAGCGCCTCGAGGAGCTCCGAGGCGCGTGCGTGGTCGAAGGTCTCGTAGCTCTCTCGCCACCGGCCGACCACGCCGTAGGAGGCGGTCACGACGACGTTGTGGACGACCTCGTCGAAGGGGATCCGCTCCGCCAGGGCAGCCGACGCCAGTCCGATGCGGGGCCGGAGCTCGAACACGTCAACCGCGCCCAACACCTCGCCCAGCACGCCTGCCACACCCCGCGTGGGGTGCATCCGCCCTGCCGCCAGCTGGAGCAACGTGGTCTTGCCCGCGCCGTTGGGCCCGAGGATCACCCACCGCTGGCCCTCCTCGACCTCCCAGGAGACGTCGTCGAGCAGGGTCGCCTGACCCCGGACGACGCTCACTCCCGCGAACTCAAGGACGTCACTCATGGCACCGGACCCTATCGGCTTAGCATGACGGGATGCCCGAACTCCCTGCGTCCGTGCGGCTTTCGCTGTGGACCACGCACGCCTGGGCGTCGGGCTCCCCGGTGGAGGACGCGATCGCCCGCGCCCTGCCAGACATCGACCACGTGTCCGGCGACCTCGACCGCCTGGCGCTGTGGCGGGAGCTCGGGGAGCAGGCCCTGCTCGTCGCCCTCCCCGCACCCGGAGACCTGGTCGGCGTCCCGGGCGGGTCGGCGCAGGCCCAGGGCGCGGCGGCGGTCGGTGGTGAGTGCGTCTTCGTGCCCGGCCTCGGAGGGATGCTCGTGCCGACCGTGTCGACGTTCGGGTCGGGCACGGAGGGCGGACTGGACCTGGGCACCCGGGTCGACTGGACGGCATACGACGCGCAGCCGGTGCCCCGGCACCGCGTGGAGGCCCTGGAGCCGTCGCAGCTGGAGCGGCACCTGCGTGACGAGATCCGCACGGCGACCGAGGCGATCGACGCAGTCGGGGGCCAGCCGTTCGGGGCCACGGCGGCCAGGGAGCTCGCCGACGCCGCGATGGGCGGCCGGTGGGGGCTGCCCACCGGGCTGCCGGGACGCGCCGCGCGGGTGATCTCGCTGGCCGGCACCATCAGCACCGTGGTCGACGTCGCACTGGACGCCGGGGACGGCGCCCTGACCGCGACGGAGGCGGGTGTGCGCCACCGGTTGCTGCTGCGGCTCCAGCGCGCCTCGGACCGTGCCCTGGCCGACGCCACCAACGCCGCGTGCGCGGTGCTCGCGGGGTGGCGACCGGAGTAGGCCGGCGAACTAGACTCGGACGACATGGCGGACCCCGCAATCATCCTGGTGTCTGAGCACCACGCCGACACCCTGCTCGACGAGTTCCGGAGCCGGTACGACCGCGACTACGACCTGCGCACCGCCCGGTCGTGCGCCGAGGCCGAGTCGGTGGCCAAGCAGGTGGCCGAGGCAGGTGACCACGTCGCGCTCTTCGTCACGGACTCCCGGCTCCCCGACGTCGAGAGCGTGCACCTGGCGTTCCACCGCTGGAGGCTCGTCGTGCCGACGGCCCGACGCGTGGTCGCCGCCCACTGGGACTACTTCCTCGCCGACGGCCCGGGGCTGCGGGCGGGCATGGCGAAGGGGAAGTACGACGCCTACCTGCTGATGCCGCGCGGAAGGCGTGACGAGGAGTTCCACAACGCGATCACCGACCTGCTGTCCGACTGGACGTCGACAGTGCCGCAGCCCGAGGTGGTCAGCGCCAAGGTCATCTCCCCCACGCACGACGCCCTGACCATGGCGATCCGCGACTTCCTCGACCGGATGGGCATGCAGAACCGGCTCTGGCACCCCGACACCCCCGAGCTCCAGGGCTACCTCGCCGGGATCCGGGAGGAGCTCGGCGTCGAGGAGCTCCGGTGGCCGGTCGTCACGGCGGCCAACCGCCCGCCGATCCAGGCGACCAGCGTCCGTGACGTCGCGATCGCGGTCAATGGCGCACCCCGCAGCTTCGAGATCGACGAGGTCGTCGACCTGGCCATCGTCGGCGCCGGACCCGCGGGCCTCGCAGCGGCGGTCTACGGAGCGTCCGAGGGGCTGTCCGTGCTGGTCCTCGAGGCCGAGGCGGTCGGCGGGCAGGCTGGCACCAGCTCGATGATCCGCAACTACCTCGGCTTCCCGCGCGGCATCTCCGGCATGCGCCTGGCCCAGCGGGCCCGCAACCAGGCCCTGCGCTTCGGCACCGAGTTCCAGACCGGCTGGGAGGTCACCGGGCTCGAGGCCGGGGACGAGCTGACACCGCACCTGCTGCACACCGACGGTGGCGACGTGCGGGCCCGGACGGTCCTGGTCTCCAGCGGCGTCGCCTACCGCAAGCTCGGCGTGCCCTCGATCGAGGCGCTCGTCGGCGCGGGGGTCAACTACGGCGCCGCGATGACCGCAGCCCGTGAGATGGAGGGCAACGAAGTCGTCGTCGTCGGCGGCGGGAACTCCGCCGGCCAGGCCGCCCTGCACCTCGCCCGCTTCGCCAGCAAGGTCTCCATCGTCGTGCGCCGACAGGGACTCGAGGAGACGATGTCGCGCTACCTCATCGACGAGATCTCCTACAACGAGCGGATCACCGTGCGCCCGTGCACCCGCGTCGTCGACGGAGGCGGCGAGGGGCAGCTCGAGTGGGTGACCCTGGAGGACACCACCAGCGGCGCGCGCACCACCGAACCGGCCCGGGGGCTGTTCCTGCTGCTGGGTGCCGAGCCACGGTGCGACTGGCTGCCTCCGCAGCTCGCCCGCGACAAGCACAGCTTCATCCTGACCGGGCGCGACGTCCCCCGGGACAAGTGGGTCGACGGCTCTCCGCCTGCGAACCTGGCGACGACGGTGCCGGGCATCTTCGCTGCCGGGGACATCAGGGCGGGGTCGATGAAGCGGGTCGCGGCGGCCAGCGGAGAGGGTGCGTCCGTCGTCCCGCTGGTGCACGCCTACCTCGCGCCCGCTCCCGAGGACGAGGTGGTGCCCGCGCCGGTCTCCTGACCGCGCGGCCGGCTCAGCCGTGACGCCCGACGACGTCCTGGTAGACCTCCATGGTGCGGTCGCCGATGGTGGCCCACGAGAACGCGTCGACGGCGCGGGTGCGCCCAGCCTGCCCCATCGCTGCGGCCCGGTCGGTGTCGCTGACCGCGTCGTTGAGCGCGTGCGCCAGGTCGGCGACGAACCTGTCGGCGTCGAGGGGTATGCCGCTGCCGTCCTGGACCTGCTCGATCGGCACCAACCAGCCGGTCTCCCCGTCCACGACGACCTCGGGTATGCCGCCGGTCGCGGTGGCGACCACGGGGACCTCGCAGGCCATCGCCTCGAGGTTCACGATGCCGAGCGGCTCGTAGATCGAGGGGCAGGCGAACACCGTGGCCGCCGACAACAGCGCCACCACCTCGGCGCGGGGCAGCATCTCGGGGATCCACACGACGCCCTGACGAGTGGCCCGCAGCTCCTGCATCAGGCCCTCGACCTCGGCCATGATCTCCGGGGTGTCCGGCGAGCCGGCGCACAGCACGAGCTGGACGTCGGGAGGCAGCTGCGCGGCCGCCCGCAGGAGGTACGGAAGGCCCTTCTGGCGGGTGATCCGGCCGACGAAGATCACGGACCTGCCGTCGGGGTCGACGCCGTGCCGGCGCACCGTGTCCGCGTCCTCGTGGCGTTGCCAGAGCTGGGAGTCGATGCCGTTGTGGACGACCTTGACCCGGTCGGGGTCGATGCTCGGGTAGCTGCGCAGCACGTCCTGGCGCATCCCCTCGCTGACCGCGATGACGGCGGCGGCTGCCTCGTAGGCGGTGCGCTCGACGAAGGACGAGACGCGGTAGCCGCCACCCAGCTGCTCGGCCTTCCACGGCCGCATCGGCTCGAGGCTGTGCGCGCTGACCACGTGCGGCATGCCGCCCAGCAGCGACGCGACGTGCCCGGCGAAGTTGGCGTACCAGGTGTGCGAGTGGACCAGGTCTGCTCCCTCGCAGTCGCCGGCCATCGCGAGGTCGACGCCCATCGTGCGCACGGCCGCGTTCGCGGACGCGAGGTCCGGCAGGTCGGCATACCCGGTCGTGCCCTCCTCGACCACCGGCACACCGAACGCCCGCACGCGGGCGTCGACGTCGCCACGGTCGCGCAGCGCGCGCACGAGCTCGGCGACGTGGACTCCGGCCCCGCCGTAGATGTTCGGCGGGTACTCCTTGGTCAGGATGTCGACTCTCACGTTCGTGAGATTAGTGCGGTGGTGGGGTCGCCGCGAGGGCGCGCATTGCCTAGGTTGGGCCCATGGCGTACGGATCCGGTGGACCGAAAGTGCTGGCGATCGTCCTGGCGGGCGGCGAGGGCAAGCGCCTGATGCCACTCACCGCCGACCGCGCGAAGCCCGCGGTGCCGTTCGGTGGCATCTACCGGCTGATCGACTTCGCGCTCAGCAACATCGTCAACTCGGGCTACCGGCAGATCGTCGTGCTGACCCAGTACAAGTCGCACAGCCTCGACCGGCACGTCACCAAGACCTGGCGGATGTCGACGATGCTCGGCAACTACGTGACACCCGTGCCGGCTCAGCAGCGGGTCGACAAGAACTGGTACCTCGGGTCCGCCAACGCGATCTTCCAGAGCCTCAACCTGGTCCACGACGAGAAGCCCGACATCGTCGTCGTCGTGGGTGCCGACCACGTCTACCGGATGGACTTCTCGCAGATGGTCCAGCAGCACATCGAGACCGGCGCGGGCGTGACCGTGGCCGCGATCCGGCAGCCGATCTCGCTCGCCGACCAGTTCGGTGTCATCGAGGTGGACGACGACGACCGACGCAAGATCGGCGCCTTCCGTGAGAAGCCCAAGGACGCCAAGGGGCTGCCGGACTCGCCCGACGAGGTGCTCGCGTCGATGGGCAACTACGTCTTCGACGCCGACGTCCTGGTCGACGCGGTGACCCGGGACAACGACCGCGAGGGCAGCAAGCACGACATGGGGGGCGACATCGTCCCCGACTTCGTGACCAACGGTGAGGGCTACGTCTACGACTTCAAGGACAACGTCATCCCCGGGGCCACCGAGCGCGACCAGGCCTACTGGCGCGACGTCGGGACGATGGACTCCTACTGGGAGGCCCACATGGACCTCGTGTCGATCCACCCGGTCTTCAACCTCTACAACTACGACTGGCCGATCTACACCGACTACGGGCCGTACCCGCCCGCCAAGCTGGTGCACGGCTTCGGCGGCAAGTTCGGCGAGGCGCACAACTCCGCGGTCTCCCCCGGTGTCGTGATCTCGGGGGCCACCGTGACCAACTCTGTGCTGTCGCCGCGCTGCCACATCCACAGCGCCACCACGATCGACGACAGCGTCCTGCTCGACGACGTCGAGGTCGGCCGCGGCTGCACCATCAAGCGGGCCATCATCGACAAGGGGGTGCGCGTGCCGGAGAACACCACCATCGGGGTCGACGCCGACCAGGACCGGGCTCGCGGCTTCATGGTCACCGAGTCGGGCCTGACCGTCATCGCCAAGTTCCAGGAGGTCACTGCGTGAGCGAGCGTCCCATCCGGATCGGGGTCCAGCTCCAACCGCAGCACGCGGAGTACGCGGCGATCCGTCGCGCCGCTGCCGAGGCCGAGGAGATCGGTGTCGACATCGTCTTCAACTGGGACCACTTCTATCCGTTGTACGGCGACCCGCTCGGGGCGCACTTCGAGTGCTGGACCATGCTCGGCGCCTGGGCCGAGGCCACGTCACGCGTCGAGATCGGCGCCCTGGTGACCTGCAACAGCTACCGCAAGCCGCAGCTGCTGGCCGACATGGCGCGAACCGTCGACCACATCAGCGACGGCCGGCTGATCCTCGGGATCGGCTCCGGATGGTTCGAGAAGGACTACGACGAGTACGGCTACGAGTTCGGCAGCGCCGGCGGCCGGCTGGACAAGCTCGCGCACGACCTGCCGCTGATCAAGTCGCGCTGGGCCAAGCTGAACCCCCCACCCACGCGCGACATCCCGGTCCTGATCGGTGGTGGTGGCGAACGCAAGACGCTCAAGATCGTGGCCGAGCACGCGACCATCTGGCACGGCTTCGGCACCCCGGACACGATCGCCCACAAGCACGCCGTCCTCGACGAGTGGTGCGCGAAGGTCGGCCGCGACCCAGCCGAGATCGAGCGCTCGTCCGGCGTCTCCCCCAAGCCCGGTCGCCTGCCCGAGGACGTCAAGGACTACGCCGCCGGAGCCGAGGACCTGTATGCCGTCGGCACGCGCCTGTTCACCGTCGGCATCGGGGGCCCCAGGTACGACCTCGGGCCGATCCGCGACCTCGTCGCCTGGCGCGACTCACGGACGAACGACTGACCCTTCCCGACTGACGCGCCGCCACGCCACAGCCCTTGCCCCGGCATCGCCGAGAAGCGTGCCAAGCAGTCCTGATGCTGCCAGGCGCGTGTATTGATCAGTCAGGAACCACAACCGAGGATGCATGCGGCCTGTACGCCGATCGCAGAAACCGGTAGCCACCTCTGCGCACCGCTCGCGAACAGGCCACAACGGCACCGAGCAAGACGAGAGCCACGCTTGCAACCACGATCATCCTTCCCCTTTGCGTTGTCGCGTCCGATGGAGGTGCTGGATCAAGTCAGGATGCGGTCGGTGGCAACGAAGCTCCCGAGGAGCGACAGCGCCGTCAGTGGGAAGCCAAGCGATGCCGGAATCCCGCCGTCAATCGTGTGGACATACAGCGCCTTCACGGCCCCACCCTGGGCTCCCTTTGTCGCCGCCGGCCTCGGATCACACGCGCACCCAATACCAACGTCCTCACGACGACCCACCCGATCGCAAGCGTCAGGATCTCGCGGACTCCAGCCGGGTCATGATCCAGAATCAGTGGGATGAGGACGGCGAGGGTGAGGATGACGACGAGTACAAACGCTTCCTTGACCAAGACTGAGCGCGTTGGCATGGCGTCTCCCTCACGACCTGCAGGTCTTGTAGTACGAATCGTAGGCTGGCAAGGAGGCCGCTCCACCCGAGGCCGGAATGCGTGCCTTGTAGCACTTCTTCAGCCTGATGGCTGTATTCACCGTGTTCTTGACGTCGTCCTTGACCAGCAGATAGACGGCTCCACACGTGATCTTGGCAGTGGCCGTCGGAACAAAACCGCACAGCAAACCAGGGATCTGGCTCGAGTTGGTGTCCATGGCGTTCTTGAGGCGCCACGTTTCGGACCAAGACATCTCTACGTAGTAGACCGGCGAGTAGTACCACCAACCCGTCGCGATCCATGGGTCCACGATGATGGGGTACGCAGCTCCCTTGGTGTTCACGATCTGGTGCAACGAGCGACCTCGGATCTCGTAGTGGGTCGGCTAGTGCCGTCCCGTGGAGTCGATGGCCCAAGGTGCTGCCACGGAGCCTTGGCTGACTCCAACCTCATCGTTAATCTCAATCGATGTCAGTGCGCGATCCACGTCCACCTCCCTTGGGCTCTCGGTCGGGCCCGTTCACGGAACATATATGCCTGGTTACTCCTCAGGGTGTGACTGAATGTGACTACACGGGACTGGCTAGATGTATACCGAGACTTTACCTTAGCGCGTGCTCAGGGGGTGCCGTCCGACGACAGGCGAGAGCGCTGGTCGCGGGTCGGATGTCGAGACTGACGACGGGTTGCCAAACCGCCGTCGAGACTGTGGCGCGGTGCCCGACGTGACCGCGCAGACGCTCCTCGTGACCATCTCCGGTGAGGACCGTCCGGGCGTCACCAGCACGTTCTTCGACGCCATCGCCGACGTCGGCGCCGAGGTCCTCGACCTCGAGCAGGTCGTGGTCCGCGGCCACCTGACCCGGGCCACGCTGCTCTCGGCCGGCGAGTCACACGAGCGTCTGCGCAGCGTGCTGATCTCGGTCGGCCACGACCTCGACCTCAAGGTGAAGATCAAGTCGGGCACGGGCGACAGCCGACGCCGGCGCAGCGGCCGGGCCGCCGTCAGCACGAGCTGAACACCCAAGCGATCGGCAATAAAAGCGGCACGACGATGAGCAGCGTGACTAGCTCGAACAAGGTCACCTATCGAACAGCCGCCTGTCCTTGCCGGCCTCCAGAACCGCACGCCGCTGTGACCGAGCCTGGTCACGACGCCGCGAGGGCCGATAGAGGACGAGAGTCAGGAGCACGGCCACCACCTCGCCGAGCCATAGTCGTCCAGACGCCTCCCACACGCCAACGCCGACGATTATCGAGGCGAGCAGCGCAGCCCCTGACACCATTGCTTTCACCCTAGCCCGTGCAGTTCCGCATGGCGACGGCTCGCCATCCCGCGACGGAGGGCAGGATCCGCTTCTGGTAGCAGGTGGATGTGGACGCGCCGTCGCGCCAAAGCGAGGCGATGGCGTTCAGTATCGACTTTGCCGACGGAACGCCGACCAGCGAACAGATCATCCGGGCCACCGTCCCCGCGTACCCGGGGACTTTGCCGAGCGCCGTGCACGTGTAGACGTAGCCCAGTCCCCCAGACCCAAGCAGCGCCGACGCGACGGCCTTCGCCTCGGCACCCGTCACATTCAGATAGACGCCCCACCCGTACGTCAGGCGGAGGTAGTCGTCCGCGTAGCTGTCACCCAGTGCGTCACCAGTGACTTCTCGCCCCGCGTAGCCTTCGGTGAGATTCGGCTCGGGCACAAGCTCGATCAGCGGTCCGTCCGGGGTCATGACGGGCCTGTCACCCCCATCCCCGGCTGCTGCCGAGGCTTGTGTGACCCTCACACCTCACCTTGGACCGCCTGAGCCGGTTCGGCCTGACCTAGCGGGACTGCGCCCGTCGTCACAACGAGCAACGCACCTACGATCAATCGTCTCATTGAGATCTTCCCCCGTGTTTCCTCAAGACTGGTCGGGCTGCGACACCGTTGTCCGCAGAATCAGCAACGTAGGAAGAGATGACTTCCTAGCCGAGTGACTGAGCGTGACTGACCAGATCTATACCGAACATTTACCTTCGAGCGTGCTCAGCGGCTGCCATCACCAGGCGCGGGAAGTCGGGTCATGGGTCGGATCGCGAGACTCACACCAGCCGCGCGAAGCGCCGTCGATAGTGTGGCGCGGTGCCCGACGTGACCGCGCAGACACTCCTCGTGACCATCTCCGGTGAGGACCGTCCGGGCGTCACCAGCACGTTCTTCGACGCCATCGCCGACGTCGGCGCCGAGGTCCTCGACCTCGAGCAGGTCGTGGTCCGCGGCCACCTGACCCTGGCCATGCTGCTCTCGGCCGGCGAGTCACACGAGCGTCTGCGCAGCGTGCTGATCTCGGTCGGCCACGACCTCGACCTCAAGGTGAAGATCAAGTCGGGCACGGGCGACAGCCGACGCCGGCGCAGCGGCCGGGCCGCGGTCGTCGTCCTCGGCTCGCCCCTGCGCGCGAGCGGGGTGGCCGCCATCACGGCGCGGATCGCATCGCACGGCGCCAACATCGACCGCATCCGGCGCCTCTCGCGCTACCCCGTCACGACCGTCGAGTTCGACGTGTCAGGCGCCGATGTCGACCGGCTGCGCCGCGAGCTCGCGATGGAGTCGAGCGTGCACGGGCTCGACATCGCGGTGGCGGCAGGCGGCCTCGCCCGCCGCGGCCGTCGGCTCGTGGTGATGGATGTCGACTCGACCCTCATCCAGGACGAGGTGATCGAGCTGCTCGCGAGCCATGCCGGTCGCGAGGCCGAGGTCGCAGCGGTCACGGCCGCCGCGATGCGGGGTGAGCTCGACTTCGCCGAGAGCCTTCGCGAGCGGGTAGCCGCGCTCGAGGGGCTTCCGGTGTCCGTGCTCGACGACGTCCGCCAGGCGGTCCAGTTCACCCCCGGCGCCCGCACCCTCGTCCGCACCCTGAAGCGCCTGGGGTTCACCGTGGCGATCGTCTCCGGGGGCTTCATCGAGGTCGTCGAGGACCTCGCTCGCGAGCTCGACATCGACCACGCCCACGCCAACCGCCTCGAGGTGCGCGACGGCATACTCACCGGGCGCCTCGTCGGGGACATCGTGGACCGGGCGGGCAAGGCCCAGGCGCTGCGCCGGTTCGCCGCCGAGGCGGGTCTCCCGCTGTCGCGCACGGTCGCCATCGGCGACGGGGCCAACGACCTCGACATGCTCGAGGCGGCTGGCCTCGGGGTGGCCTTCAACGCCAAGCCGGTCGTGCGCGAACAGGCCGACACGGCGGTCAACGTGCCCTACCTCGACGCGGTGCTCTACCTGCTCGGCATCACCCGTGAGGAGATCGAGGAGGCGGACGAGGCGGACGGCACGCCGACCCCCGCTCCGCCGATTCCCACGCCTGACTCCTAGGCTGACCCAATGGCACCAAAGCAGGGCCGCACGGTCCCCACCCTGTTCATCATCGGCGGAGCAGAGGACCGGGTCGGCAAGGCCACCGTGCTGCGTCGCTTCGTGCGACTGGCGGGCGGCAAGCGCTCCAGGATCGTGCTCATCCCCACCGCTTCCTCGTTCGAGAACGAGGTCGTGGAGTCCTACCGCGAGGTGTTCGCCCGGCTCGGCGCCCCCGAGATCGCCGTGGTCGACCCACCCAGTCGCAGCTCGGCACACGACCCCGAGCTCGTCGCGTTGCTCGACCAGGCGACCGGCATCTTCATGAGTGGCGGCAGCCAGCTCAAGCTCAGCCAGCGCTTCCCCGGCACGCCACTCGGAGACGCCCTCAAGCGGGCCCACGACAACGGCACCGTCATCGGAGGCACGTCGGCGGGTGCCTCGATCATGAGCCAGTTCATGATCTCGATGGGCGACGAGGGCGTGACCCCACGCCAGCGGTACGGCCAGCTGACCGCGGGTCTCGGGCTGATCGACGGCGTGATCATCGACCAGCACTTCGCCCAGCGGTCCCGCTACGGCCGGCTCATGGCGATGGTGGCCGCCTCCCCCAACCTGATCGGTGTGGGGATCGACGAGGACACGGCGATCGAGGTGCGCGACCGGCGCTACTTCACCGTCCACGGCAGCGGTGTCGCATTCGTCCTGGACTGTCGCAGTGCCGAGTCCGACGCACCCGACGCGCGCCGAGGTGCGCCGCTCATGGTGTCGGGCGCGGTGGTGCACTCGCTGCCCGCAGGCGCTACGTTCGATCTCTCCGACGTCCGCCTCGTCGACTTCGTCGAGAAGCACCCCGATGTCGCGGTGGCCCTCGCGACGGCCAAGGCCTGACTGACCCACCGCCTCGCACTGCCCGACCCGCAAGGAGATCCCATGGCAGATCGCCCCACCCCCACCGGTCCAGCCGCCCCGAGCTCTCGATCGTGGAGTCGCGGGTCTACCGCGGCGGGAACGTCTGGTCCTACAGCCCGGCGATCCACCTGGTCGTCGACCTGGGCGTGCTGGAGGCGTACCCCACGGACACCCTCGACGGTTTCACCGACCGGCTCGTCGAGCTGCTGCCGAACCTCGAGAACCACACCTGCTCCCGCGGGGTGAAGGGCGGCTTCATCGAGCGGCTGCGAGAGGGCACCTGGCTGGGCCACGTCTCCGAGCACGTGGCGCTGCAGCTCCAGCAGGAAGCCGGTCACGACCTCCGCCGGGGCAAGACCCGTGCGGTCAAGGGACAGACCGGCCGTTACAACGTCATCTACGACTACCTCGACGAGGCGGTCGGCCTCGCCGCAGGCACGCTCGCGGTCAGGCTGGTCAACCACCTCGTCCAGGCCGAGGAGGGCTTCGACTTCTCCGAGGAGCTCGACCTCTTCCTGCGGCGGGCGCAGCGCACCGCGTTCGGCCCGTCCACGGGTGCCATCCTGGAGGAGGCCGTCTCGCGGGACATCCCCTACATCCGGCTCAACTCCGCCTCCCTGGTGCAGCTCGGCCAGGGCGTCCACGCCCAGCGCATCCGCGCCACGATGACGTCGAAGACCGGCGCCCTCGCCGTCGACATCGCCAGCGACAAGGACATGACGACCCGGCTGCTCGGCTCGGCCGGTCTGCCGGTCCCGAAGCAGGAGACCGTCCGCACCGCCGACGGTGCGGTGGCGGCAGCCAAGCGGATCGGTTACCCGGTCGTGGTCAAGCCGCTCGACGGCAACCACGGTCGTGGGGTGTGCCTCGACCTCACCGACGAGGATGCCGTCAGGGACAGCTTCGTCATCGCCGAGGGCGAGTCGCGGCGCGGCTACGTCATCGTCGAGTCCCACATCACCGGCCGCGACTACCGCTGCCTCATCGTGGGCGGACGGATGCAGGCGATCGCCGAGCGGGTGCCGGCCCACGTCATCGGTGACGGCACCCACACCGTGGCCGAGCTGGTGGAGATCACCAACGCCGACCCCCGCCGCGGCGTGGGCCACGAGAAGGTGCTGACCCGCATCAAGGTCGACGACGCGGCGACCGACCTGGTCCGCGACCAGGGCTTCGAGCTCGGCGACGTGCCGCCGAAGGACCAGATGGTCAAGCTCGCCCTGACCGGCAACATGTCGACTGGTGGCATCTCCGTCGACCGCACCTTCGACGCCCACCCCGACAACGTTGAGATCGCCGAGGAGGCGGCCCGCATGATCGGGCTCGACGTCGCCGGCATCGACTTCATCTGCCCCGACATCGCCTCCCCCGTCCGCGAGACCGGGGGCGCCATCTGCGAGGTGAACGCCGCCCCCGGGTTCCGCATGCACACCCACCCGACCGTCGGCGAACCGCAGTTCATCGCCAAGCCGGTGGTGGACCTGCTGTTCCCGCCCGGCTCGCCCTCGCGCGTGCCGATCGTCGCTGTCACCGGCACCAACGGCAAGACCACGACCTCGCGCATGATCGCCCACATCTTCAAGGGGATCGGCCACAAGGTCGGCATGACGTCGACCGACGGCATCGTGATCGACGAGCGGCTGGTCTACAAGGCCGACGCGTCCGGTCCGCGGTCAGCGCGGATGGTGCTGCAGAACCCGCGCGTCGACTTCGCCGTGATGGAGGTGGCCCGCGGTGGCATCCTCCGCGAGGGCCTCGGCTACGACCGCAACGACGTCGCCGTCGTCACCAACGTCGCCCCCGACCACCTCGGGATGAAGGGCATCGACACCCTTGCCCAGCTGGCCGACGTCAAGGCCGTCATCGTGGAAGCGGTGCCCCGCAACGGTTTTGCCGTCCTCAACGCCGACGACGACCTGGTCCGCAAAATGCGCCGACGCTGCTCGGGCGGGATCGTCTACTTCTCGTTGCAGGAGCCTGGCACCCCGATCCGCGAGTTCATCGACGACCACTGCCGACGTGGTGGACGGGCCGTCGTCCTCGAGAAGACCGACCGTGGCGACATGATCGTCATCAAGCACGGTCGTCGCTCGATGCAGCTCGCGTGGACCCACCTGTTGCCCTCGACCTTCGGTGGCACCGCCAAGTTCAACGTCGCCAACGCGATGGCTGCTGCCGGAGCGGCCTTCGCCGCGGGCGCCGGCCTGCACGAGATCCGCCAGGGCCTGCGCACGTTCACGACGTCCTACTACCTGTCCCCCGGTCGCATGAACCTCGTCAACGTGCACAACGTCGACGTGTTCGTCGACTACTGCCACAACGCGCCGGCCATGCGCGTGCTCGGCGAGTTCGTCGACGGGTATGCCGTGCAGAAGGCCGGTCAGTCCGACCTCGGCAAGATCTCCCGGATCGGCATGGTGTCGACCGCAGGTGACCGCCGGGACGACGACATGCGCGAGCTGGGTGCCGTGGCGGCCAAGCACTTCGACGTCATCGTCGTCCGCGAGGACACCCGCCTGCGCGGCCGCAAGGCCGGCGAGACGGCTGCCCTCATCGTCGAGGGCGCCAAGGGCGAGATCGGCAAGGAGGGCGTCCGCTGCCGGCAGGTGGAGACAGTGCTGAACGAAGTCGACGCCGTCCGACACTGCATGGCCCGCGCCAACCCCGGCGACATCGTCGTGCTCTGCGTCGACCAGCACGCCGAGGTGGTCGCCGAGCTCGAGCAGATGACGCAGCACGCCCAACCGGGTGCACACTCCGGCTCTGCGGCCGGTGTCGGCGACCCCGACCTCGACCCGGTCGAGATGCAGTCGGAGGCCCAGCAGTCCGGTGACGACGCCGCGGCAGCCGAGGCCACCGAGGTGGAGCCGGCCACCACCTGACGACCCGGCCTGCGTTCGCACGCAGGACTCACCGGGGCCTGACCCGGTTGGTCCTTCGAACCACGCAAGGACGTCAGCGGTCGCGCAGCTCCGCGGCATACGCCGACAGCGCCCGCTGGTAGGCAAGCGTGTCCTCGTCACCGGCGTGGTGCAGCAACACCTCGATGAGGTCGGCGACCGACGACTCGGCGTGCCCGCTGTCGACACCCGCCAGGGCACGAAAGGCCTCGACCGCCACGCTTCCGGGACGCTCGTTGCTCAGCTCGGTGAGCAGCGAGTAGGCGAGCTCGGGCTGACCGACGACCCGCAGACTGGACGCCAGCTGGATCCGCGCGCGGTGCCGCTGCGGCTCGCGCAGCCCCGCCGCGAGCGAGTCGCGGTAGAGCGGGATGGCCTCCTGCTCCTTGCCTGCCGCGTCGAAGGCGCTGGCCTGCTCGAAGACCAGCCTCGGGTCGCCGGGGCGCTGGCTGCGCAACCGGGCCGCCGCCTCGATCCGCTCGGCGTCGTCCTCGAGCTGCCACAGCTCGGCGATCTGCGCCTCGAACTCGTGCTCGCCCCGGGCCGCCACGACCTTGCGACGGATGTCCTCGGGGCTGTCGGAGGTCGCGCCCTGGTCAGCCAGCCAGGCGGCGACCTGCGAGCGCTCGGCGTGGCACATCAGCGCCACCACGTCGCCGTCCGCCGCGCCCGGCACGAGCGCCTGGAGACCCCCGAGCTCGGTCTCGTAGGAGTCGATGTCGGCCACCCCGGCGCGCGCCAGACCGGTCCGCAGGTGGGACTCGAGCTCTTCCATGGTGCGACCGCGCAGGTAGTGCGCCTTGTGGGCGGCGACGATCCGGTCGGCCCGCAGACCCGCCACCTCGCCTATCGACTCGAGGAGGTCGTCGGTGCGGTCGCCCGCCAGGCCGAGACCGAGATGCACCTGGCCCCCGGGCACCTTGAGCCCGTGGGCCACGTCCATCAGGGCCTCGAGCCCCGCCTCGTTGTGCGCCAGGTCGACGATCACGGTGATGGCCGAACCGTCGTCGCGCCGCAAGGTGTAGGTGTTCATCCGCCCGGGGTTCAGCTTGTCGTCGGGTGCGAAGGTGCGCAGCCCTTCCACGACGGCCGCACGAGGCAGCCCGAGGCCGAGGGCGGCGGCGGCTCCCGCCAACGCGTTGGCGATGTTGTGGTGTGACAGGCCGGAGAGGGTGGCCGGGACATCGAGGATGCTCACCAAGCGGTCCGGGTCCTGGCCGTTCTGGAGAACGGTGACCGAGCCGTCGAGCACGGTGATGGCCCGACCCCCGAGGTCGAGCGACTGCCGGATCGCCGGCGCGTCGGAGCGGAGCGTGAACACCCACGGCTTGCCCTTGATGCCCGTCCGCATCGCCCACACCCGCGGGTCCTCGCCGTTGAGGACCACCCAGCCCCCGGGACGCGTCGCCTTGGTGATGATCGCCTTGACCTCGGCCAGCTGGTCCACCGTGTCGATGCCCTGCAGCCCGAGGTGGTCGGCCGACACGTTGGTGACCACGCTGACGTCGTTGTGCGTGACGCCCATCCCCTTGAGCAGCATGCCGCCGCGCGCCGTCTCGAGGATGCCGAGCTGGACGCCCGGCGCCGTGAGGACGCCGCGGGCTCCGGCCGGACCGGAGTAGTCGCCCGCCTCGACCATCTCGCCCTGCACGACGATCCCGTCGGTGGACGACCAGGCGGTCCGCAGCCCGGCCGTCATGCCGATGTGGCCGAGCAGGCGGGTCGTCGTGGTCTTGCCGTTGGTGCCGGTGATCGAGGCGACCGGGATCTGCGGCTTGAGGATGGACGGCTTGTCACCGGGTTCGGTCTGCCCGACGACGCGTCCCTCCTGCTCGATCACGTCGTCGCCCTCCAGCCAGGCGAGCAGGACCGGGCCCACCCCGTGTCCGAGCGCGCGCGCCCGGGTACGACGGCGCCATACGAAGGCCATCACGACCGCCTCGGGCGTGCTGCCGGGACGGACCCGCACGCCCAGCCGGGTGGTGCCGCTCGCGGCGGCCAGCCGGCGCACGGCCCGCTCGACCAGCCGCATCACGAACCGTTGGCGCTGCTCGGTGCCGGGACCCCCGGGCCGGGCGCTGCGCATGCCCACCCGCGTCGCCAGCTGGCCCAGGACGTCCTCGGGAGCGGCCAGATAGCCCGGCAGCAGCAGGCTCACCTTGATCGCGGGCTTGGCGAAGTAGAGGTTGGGACCCTCCAGCACCCGCACCTCGGTCACCGTGACTGCGGCGGGGGCGGCGGGGTCGGGCTCGGCGACGGCGGGGGAAGTCGTCATGCGGCGAGCCTAGTGTCGGCAGCGCAGAGCGGCAGCGGCGGTCACTGCCCCATCGCGTGCACGCCACCGTCGACGTGGACGATCTCGCCCGTGGTGGCCGGGAACCAGTCGGACAGCAGCACCGCGCAGGCCTTGGCGGCCGGCACGGCGTCGTTGACGTCCCACCCGAGCGGCGCTCGCTCGTTCCAGGTCTCCTCGAAGGTCTGGAAGCCGGGGATCGACTTGGCCGCGGTCGTGCGGATCGGGCCGGCGGCCACGAGGTTGCACCGGACCCCCTTCGGCCCGAGGTCGCGGGCGAGGTAGCGGTTGGTCGACTCGAAGGCGGCCTTGGCCACGCCCATCCAGTCGTACACCGGCCAGGCGAACTTGGCATCGAAGGTGAGGCCGACGATGCTGCCGCCGTCCTTCATCATCGGCAGCGCGGCGACCCCGAGCGACTTCAGCGAGTAGGCCGAGGCATGCATGGCGGTCGACACGTCCTCGAAGGTGCCCTCGAGGAAGTTGAACGCGCCCTGCGGGGCGAAGCCAATCGAGTGCAGCACGCCGTCGAGCCCGTCGACGTGCTCGCCGAGCCGCTCGGCGAGACTGTCGAGGTCGTCCTGGTTGGTCACGTCGAGCTCGATCACCGGCGGGGTGGTCGGCAGCCGCTTGGCGATGGTCTGGGTGATCCTGAACGTGCGCCCGAACGACGTGAGCACCACCTCGGCGCCCTGTTCCTGCGCGATCTTCGCGACGTGGAAGGCGATCGAGGAGTCCATCAGGACGCCGGTGATCAGGAGCTTCTTGCCCTCGAGCAGCATGTCGGGTGGCCTTTCGTGGGGGTTCTGTCGTCAGGGGTCTGTCGTCGTGATGGCTGGGCGGCCGGGACGGCCGGGTCAGTGGCCCATGCCGAGGCCGCCGTCGACGGGGATCACCGCACCGGTGATGTATGCCGCGTCGTCGCCGGCGAGGAAGCGCACCGCTGCGGCGACCTCCTCGGGGCGGGCGAACCGGCCGGCCGGGATGCTGGCCTGGTAGGCCTTCTTGCGGTCCTCGGGCAGCTCGGCGGTCATGTCGGTCTCGATGAAGCCGGGCGCCACCACGTTGGCGGTGATGCCACGGCCGCCCAGCTCACGCGAGATCGAGCGGGCCAGGCCCACGAGACCCGACTTGCTGGCGGCGTAGTTCGTCTGGCCGGGCGAGCCGTAGAGACCGACCACGCTGGAGATGAAGATGATCCGGCCCCGGCGGCCCTTGATCATGCCCTTGACCGCGCGGCGGGCGCAGCGGAAGGCACCGGCCAGGTTGGTGTCGATGACGGTGTCGAAGTCCTCGTCGCTCATCCGCATCAGGAGGGTGTCCCGGGTGACGCCGGCGTTGGCGACGAGCACCTCGACGGAACCGCCCAACAGCTCTTCGGCCGCGGTGAACGCCTGGTCGACGGAGTCCGAGTCGGTCACCTCGCACTTCACCCCGCGCAGACCCTCGGGCGGCTCTCCCGAGCGGTAGGTGATCACGACGTTGTCGCCGGCTTCGGCCAGGGCGGTGGCGATGCTGAGACCGATGCCGCGGTTGCCGCCGGTGACCAGCACGTTGCGACCTGCCATGGATGTCCTCCGCGATTCTCGACGATGCGTCAGGGCCGGCGCACGCCGTGGCTGCGCCTCCGTCGCGACCTTATCGACTACCCATGGGTACACCGCATCCGAGGACGCTTATCGTGGACGGGTGACCCGTTCCCGACGCCACCACCACGACGAGCCCGTCGTGCAGTCGGTGACGTCCGTCCCCGAGTCCCTCGCCGACGAGCAGGCCGGCCGGATCCGCCGCTACCTCGTGACGATGGGCGTGCGCACGGTCTGCTTCCTCTTGTCCGTCGTGACCGCGACCAAGGGCGCCCCCTGGTGGGTGTGGGGCAGCTTCGCGGTCGCGGCGATCCTGCTCCCCTACATTGCCGTGGTCCTGGCCAACGCCGTGCGCCCGCGCACCCCGGGGTCGTCCGCGCCCGTCACGCCACGCGGTGACGGCCCCGACCAGATCGGTCGCTGATGGTGCCGCCGGACTCGCTGGTCTGCAGCGCCAAGGGCTGCCGCGACACCGCCACCTGGGCCCACCTGTGGAACAACCCCAAGCTGCACACCCCTGATCGGCGCAAGGTCTGGCTGGCCTGTGACGACCACCGCACGTCGCTGGGCGAGTTCCTGTCGGTGCGCGGGTTCCTGGTCGAGACGGTCGCCGCCGACGCCATCCCCGAGACCGCCGGCTGATCAGCCGCCGATGGCGGACATCGGGCGATCCGGTTGCACGAAGTCGGCCGAGCCGATGCCGTGCCCCGGCAGCTTGCGCCACATCTCGCCCTGCACCAGCGCGGCCAGCTCCTCGTCGCTCGCGCCTGCGCGCAACGGACCCAGCAGGTCGGTCTCCTTCTGGGAGAACAGGCAGTTGCGCACCTGGCCGTCCGCAGTGAGGCGGGTGCGGTCGCATGCTGCACAGAACGGCGCGCTCACGCTGGCGATGATGCCGACGGTGGTCGGTCCGCCGTTGACGAGGAAGAGCTCGGCCGGAGCGCTCCCCCGCTCCGCCGCCGGCAACGGCGTGAGCTCGAACCGCTCACTGAGGCGCTCACGGATCTCGTCGGCACCGATCATCGTCGAGGCGTCCCACCCGTGCTGCGCGTCGAGCGGCATCTGCTCGATGAACCTCAGCTCGTAGTCCCGGTCGAGGCACCACTGCAGGAGGTCGGCCACCGAGTGGTCGTTGATGCCGCGCATCGCGACGGCGTTGACCTTCACGGGGGTGAGCCCGGCCGCGGCAGCAGCCTTCAAGCCGAGCTCGACGTCGTGCAGCCGGTCGCGGCGGGTCAGGTCGGCGAACTCCTGCGGGTCGATCGTGTCGAGGCTGACGTTGACGCGGTCGAGCCCGGCATCGGCCAACGGCTGGGCGAGGCGGTCGAGACCGATGCCGTTGGTGGTCATGGCGATGCGCGGGCGCGGCTCGAGCTCCGACACCCGGCGCACGACGTCGACCAGGGACCGTCGCAGCAGCGGCTCTCCCCCGGTGAGCCGGATCTGCTGCACGCCGAGCCCGACGAAGATGCCGATCACCCGGACGAGCTCGTCGTCGGTCATCATCTCCGGCTTGGCCAGCCACGGCAGACCCTCGGCCGGCATGCAGTAGCGGCAGCGCAGGTTGCACCGGTCGGTGACCGAGACCCGCAGGTCGCGGGCCACCCGGCCGAGCTGGTCGGGCAGGCCGACCGTACCTGCTGGGGCGCGCGCGGCATCGCGCACGCTCGGGAAGGGTAGGCCGGTCATGACCCCTAGCCTAAGCCGGGTACCGTGATCCGGTGGTCAGGGTGCTCACATCGCGTCGGTGGCTGGGCGCCCTCGCGGTCGCCCTCGCCTTCGCCGTCGCCGCATTCTTCCTCGGTCGGTGGCAGTGGCACCGCTACGAGGCCAAGTCGGCCAGGGCCGACCGGATCCACAGCCACTACGACGCGAAGCCCCAGCCCCTCGACGACGTCCTGGGCGCTTCGCCGATGCCCCTCGAGCGCGAGTGGACCAGGGTCACCATGCAGGGCCGGTATGCCGCCGACGAGACCCTGCTGGTCCGGAACCGTCCGTTCGACGGGGTCTACGGCTACGAGGTGCTGGTGCCCTTCGAGGAGGCCACGGGCCGGTCGGTGCTCGTGGACCGCGGCTGGGTGGCGAACGCCAAGAACGCGGAGACCCTGCCGGACGTGGTGCCCGCCCCCTCGGACGAGGTGACGGTGACCGGGTGGCTGCGCCGATCGGAGCCGTCGCTGGGCAAGAAGCTGCCGCAGGGTCAGGTGGCCAGCATCAACCTCGGCGAGGCGGGCGCGCAGTCCGGTCGCCAGTTCCTGGGCGCCTACGTGCTGCTCGAGGTGGAGCGCCGGTCCGACGGGACTGCGCCGGACCGCCCGACGGCCCTGGACGCACCGGACACCGACCTGGGGCCGCACCAGGCCTATGCCTTCCAGTGGTGGCTCGCCATGGTGGCCGGGTTCGTCCTCGTCTGGTTCGGGGCTCGGCGCGAGTACCGGGAGGGGCTGGAGCAGTCGTCGAGCGACGGTGCCGGGCCGCCCCGAGCGCCTCGTCCGAAGAAGGTCCGCATCTGGGACGAGGAGGACGGCTGATCCCGGGGCGGGTCGCCCGCCGCGCGGCTCAGGCCGGCACGTCGGTGCTGCGGTGCTCCTGCTCGGCGAACTGGGTGGTGTAGAGGTCGTTGTAGAGACCGCCCCGCTCGAGCAGCTCGTGGTGGGTGCCGCGCTCGACGATGCGCCCCTTGTCGACGACCAGGATCTGGTCGGCGCCCCGCACGGTCGACAGCCGGTGGGCGATGACAATCGCCGTGCGGCCCTCGAGGGCGGTGTCGAGAGCCCGCTGGACCGCCGCCTCCGACTCGCTGTCGAGGTGGGCAGTCGCCTCGTCGAGGACGATCAGCCCCGGTCCCTTGAGGAGCAGCCGGGCCAGGGCCAGGCGCTGCTTCTCGCCGCCCGACAGGCGGTGACCCCGGTCGCCGACCACCGTGTCGAGGCCCTCGGGCAGCGACCCGACCAGCGACCAGACCTGCGCGGCTTCGAGGGCAGCGACCAGCTCGTCGTCGCTGGCGTCGGGCGCGGCGTAGAGCAGGTTGGCGCGGATGGTGTCGTGGAACAGGTGCGCCTCCTGCGTCACCATGCCCACGGTCTGGGTCACCGACTCCAGGGTCGCCTCGCGCAGGTCGAGCCCGTTGAGCCGGACCGACCCGGTGGACGGGTCGTAGAGGCGGGCCAGCAGCGAGGTGATGGTGGACTTGCCGGCGCCACTCGGGCCCACAAGGGCGACGAGCTGGCCGGGCTCGGCGGTGAAGCGCACGTCGCGCAGCACGACTCCCCCGCCCTTGCGGTCACCGGTGGCGACGCTCTCGAGCGAGGCCAGCGACACCTCGTCGGCGGACGGGTAGCGGAACGACACACCCGACAGCTCGACCCGCACCGGTCCGGCCGGCACCGGGCGTGCGTCGGGCTGCTCGGTCACGAGCGGGTGCAGGTCGAGCACCTCGAAGACCCGCTCGAACGACACGAGGGCAGTCATCACGTCGACGCGGACGTTGGAGAGCGACGTCAGCGGCCCGTAGAGACGGGCGAGCAGCGCGGTCAGGGCCAGCAGGGTGCCGACCGTCAGTGAGCCGCCGACGGCCATCAGCCCACCGAAGCCGTAGACCATCGCGGTCGCCAGCGACGCGACGAGCGTGAGGGCCACGAAGAAGATGCTGCGGTTGAGGGCGATCTTGACACCCATGTCGCGCACCCCCGCCGCCTGCGCGGCATACTCACGGTCTTCTCGGCGAGGCTCGCCGAAGAGCTTCACGAGGAGCGCACCGGCGACGTTGAACCGCTCGGTCATGCGGGAGCCGAGGTCGGCGTTGAGACCCATCTGGGCATGGGTCAGCCCGGCGAGCCGCCGGCCCATCAACCGGGCCGGCAGCAGGAAGAACGGCACCAGGGCCAGGGACGCGAGGGTGAGCTGCCAGGAGAGCGTGGCCATCGTGACGATGATGAGGACCAGCGAGACGACGTTGCTGACGACGCTGGAGAGCACCGAGGTGAAGGCCTGCTGGGCACCGATCACGTCACTGTTGAGCCGGCTGACCAGGGCGCCGGTCTGGGCCCGGGTGAAGAAGGCGATCGGCTGGCGCAGCACGTGGGAGAACACCTCGGTGCGCAAGGCGTAGATCAATCCCTCCCCGATCCGGCTGGAGAACCAGCGCTCGACGAGGGTGAGCGCGCCGCTGACCACGGCGAGCGCCGCGACCACGAGCGACAGCTCGATCACGACACCGCGGTCCCGGGGCGTGATGCCCTTGTCGATCAGCTCCTTGAGCAGCAGCGGGGTGGCCACGACGAGGGCCGAGTCGATGATGACCAGCACCAGGAAGAGCCCGATCTCGCGCCGGAACGGCCGGGCGTAGGAGGCGACCCGGCGCGCGGTGCCCGGCGCCAGCTTGCGGTCCTTGACCGAGTCGTCACGGGTGAGCGACCGCATCGCCATCCAGCCTGAATGGCTCACGGTGCCTCGCTCCTGTTCATCGCGGTGTCTCTCCTGCTCACGGGCGTGGAACGCCTCCCGGACGGGGACGCATTCCCATCATGCGGGCCGCCACCGACATTGCGCCGAGCACGGAACCTCGGACGGGTCAGCCGGCCTTGGTCGCGATGCCGTGCAGGAGGCGGCCCTGGGCCGCGCGCTCCCGCCGTAGCTGGGCGTCCCGGTCCGACCCCACCGCACTGCGCAGCAGGGGCTTCAGCTCGCGGAGGGCTCCGTCGGGTGCCGCGAGGAGGGCGGCCACCAGGTCGGCGGTGGTCGCCTCGAGGGCCTCGAGTGGCACGGCGACGTTGGCCAGTCCGATGGCCACCGCCTCGGCAGCACCCACGAAGCGCCCCGTGGCACAGATCTCCAGGGCCCGGGACAGGCCCACCAGCGACACCAGCGGTCCGGTGCCGCCCAGGTCGGGCACCAGCCCGAGCGACGTCTCGCGCATCGCCAGCTGCACGTCCTCGGCCACGACCCTCAGGTCGGCCGCGAGGGCGAGCTGGAAGCCGGCGCCGATCGCATGTCCCTGCACGGCGGCCACGACCACGGCCGGCACCTCGGCCCACGCGGAGAAGCCGCGCTGGAACCCCTCGATGGTGTCCGCAGCCTCCTCGGCACTCCCGGCCGCCATCGCGACCATGTCCGTCTCCCCCGGCACGCCGCCCGGGGCGAGCATGGCGCGGTCGAGCCCCGCCGAGAACGACTGGCCCTCGCCGCGCAGCACGACGACCCGCACGTCGGGGTCGAGGGTGGTGGCCAGGTCGGCCAGCGCGAGCCAGAGGCTGGGCGTCTGGGCGTTGCGGCGCGCCGCGTTGGTCAGCGTCACGGTGAGGACGGCGCCGTCGCGGGCGACGGACAGGTGCGGGTGGGGCTGGGCTGGGTCGGTCACGCGGGCAGGCTATCCGCACGCTCGAGCACCAGCTGCGCAGCGGCCGAGGTGTGCGCCAACGCGCCCGGCACCATCGACACCCCGGCCCGACCACACTGCTGGGCCATCCGGTCGCGCAGGATCCCCTCGGCCACCATGAAGGACACCGCGACGGTGCGCTCGACCTCGTCGGGCAGCCGACGCAGCACCTGCTCGAGCGTGGAGCCGCCGTCGAGCGCCGCCACCCCCCACGGCCCCCAGCCGTCGCGCGGGTGGTCGGCGATGGTGTGGCCCACGGTCGCGACGGCCGCGCTGTCACTGGAGCCCGCGGCATACAGGAGCACGGCGGTGGTGGGGTCGGGCTCGATGCCCTCGGCGGCCAGCAGCTCCTCGGCGGCGTCGAGCAGGAGCTCGTGCGGACCCAACGGCGGCGCGAGGGCGACCGACGCCCCGGACGCGCTGGTCAGCTCGTCGACCGCGGCGGGCACGTCGACCTTCGCGTGGTAAGCCGGTGTCACCAGCACCGGGACCACGACCACGTGGTCGCCGAGGTCGGCTCCGGCCTCCCGCGCGTTGGGTCCGTGGTGGTCGAGGTATGCGGTGTGGACCGTGCGGTGCGGCGCCAGCTCGCGCACGTGGGAGGCGAGCGTCTCCACGCCCTGGGCGTGTCTGGGGTCGGGCGAGCCGTGGGCCAGCAGGACGATGTCGGCGTCGGTGGTCACGCGGTGACGCTACTCCCCGCGAGGTCACCGAGCTGCTCGCGCAGGGCGACAACCTCACCGACCACGACCACCGCTGGCGCCCGTACGCCTGCCAGCTCGGCGTCGCGAGCAGCGGTGGCGAGGGTGGTGGTGGTCGTGCGCTGCTCGGGCGTCCAGCCGCGCTCGACCAGGGCCACCGGCGTGTCGGCCGGTCGGCCCGCGTCGATCAGGGCTGCGGCGGTCTCCCCGAGCCGGCTGACGCCCATCAGCAGCACGAGGGTCGCGTCGGGAGCCGCATCGGCCGCAGCGGCCAGCACGTGCTCCGCGCCCTCGTGGGCGGACGCGACGACGAACGACGCTGCCACCCCACGGTGGGTGACCGGGATGCCCGCGGCCGCCGGCACGGAGACGGCCGACGTCACCCCGGGCACGACCTCGACGGCCACTCCGTTCGCCAGGCAGTGCAGGGCCTCCTCGCCACCGCGACCCAGGACGAACGGGTCGCCGCCCTTGAGGCGCACCACCCGCTTGCCGAGCCGTGCGTGGTGGACGAGCAGCTCGTTGATCCGCTCCTGGCTGACCGGGTGGTTGCCCGGGGTCTTTCCCACGTCGACGACCTCGACGTCGGCCCCGAGCGTGGCCAACAGTCCCCGCGGTCCGAGCCGGTCGGTGACCACCACGTCGGCCGCGGCCAGCAGGGCTCGCCCCCGCACCGTGATGAGGTCGTCGGCGCCGGGTCCACCCCCGACCAGGGCGACGCGACCGACGGTGGGCGTCCCCGCGCCGCTCGCGGGCGTGGCTCGCCGGAGCCGTCGCACCGGCAGTGTCCCGCTGTCGAGTGCCGCGAGCACCGCATCCCGGACGGCGCTCGCCCGCCGGGGGTCCCCGCCGGCGGTCACCGCCACGGTCAGGCCCTCGCTGGCGGTGCCGACCGCGCCGCGAGCCACGGCTGGGGTCCAAGCCGTCGAGGCGGTCGCGTCGTCGGCCCGGACGCACCAGATGCGGGCCGCCTCGGCCTCGCGGGCCACCTGGTCGTCGACGGAGCGCTCCCCCGTCGCCGTGTGCACCAGCCACGCAGGGTCGAAGACCTGCTCCACCGCCGACTCTGAAGAGTTGTCCGCGTCAGGGGCCGGACGATCCTTCAGAGTCAGGTCGCCGGGCAGGTAGTCGCGTTCGTGCCAGGTGAGGGCGCCGCCCGCGACCAGCGCGCCGAGGTCCTCGCAGAGGAAGGGGGCGATGACCTCGACCGCGGCCCCCGCCTCGACCAGGCCACTGGCCCGCCGGGCGGCGACGGGACCACCACCGACGACGACGGCGCGACGGCCGGTGAGGTCGAGGGTCAGCGGGTAGGACGGCGAGCCCATCAGATGCCCTCGCCGACGCTGCGGTCGGGTGCGTCGGCCATGCCCGCGGCGAGGGTCGAGCCGTCGGCGTCGTCGATGAGGAGGAAGGCGCCGGTGCGGCGCAACGTGCGGTAGTCGTCGATCGCGACGTCCTCTGCCAGACGCAGCCGGACGCGGCCGATCGCGTTGAGGGCGAGGCCGTCGGGGGCGGTGCGCTGCTCCATGGTCATGATGTCGAGCTGGTCCACGATGTCGTCGACCAGGGCTCGCACGGTGCGGGTGCCGACGCGCAGCAGGACCCGATCGCGCTGTCGCAGCGGCCGCTCCGACAGGACCGCCACGGTGCCGGACAGGTTGCGGGTCGTCAGTCCCGGGTCGCTGGCAGCGGCCACGAGGTCTCCGCGCGAGACGTCGATGTCGTCGGCCAGCCGCAGCACCACGGACTGTGGTGCGAAGGCGACCTCGAGCGACTCCAGCGAGCCATCCGCTCGGGCCCGGTCGATCCCGGCCACCGTCGTCCGCCGGCCGCCCGGGAGCACCGTCACCTCGTCGCCCGGGCGCACGACCCCCGAAGCCAGTCGTCCGGCATACCCACGGTAGTCGCGGTGGTCGGCGCTCTGCGGTCGGATGACGTACTGCACCGGCAGGCGCAAGGGCTGGGCAGACGGGTCGGTGCCGACCGGCACGGTCTCGAGGTGCTCCAGCAAGGTGGGACCGGCGTACCAGCCGGCTCGGTCGCTGCGGTCCACGACGTTGTCGCCGAACAGCGCCGAGACGGGCACTGCGACGACGTCGTCGATGCCGAATCGCGTTGCATGACGGGCGAACTCGGCGACGATCTCGTCGAAGCGCTCCCGCGACCAGTCGACCAGGTCCATCTTGTTGACGGCGACTGCGACGTGGCGCACGCCGAGCAGCCCGGTCACGGCGAGGTGGCGACGGGTCTGCTCGACGACCCCGTGGCGGGCGTCGATGAGGATGAGGGCGAGCTCGGCGGTCGAGGCTCCGGTGACCATGTTGCGGGTGTACTGCACGTGACCGGGGGTGTCGGCCAGCACGTAGGAGCGGGTGGCCGTGGAGAAGTAGCGGTAGGCGACGTCGATCGTGATGCCCTGCTCGCGCTCGGCCCGGAGCCCGTCGGTCAGCAGCGCCAGGTCGGCGGCGTCGAGGCCCCGCTCGCGGCTGACCCGCTCGACCGCGTCGAGCTGGTCGGCCAGCACCGACTTGGTGTCGTAGAGGAGCCGGCCCACCAGGGTCGACTTGCCGTCGTCGACCGAGCCCGCCGTCGCGAGGCGGAGGAGGTCGTGGCGGGGTGCAGGCGCGGAGGCGTCGGCGGGGGCGGTGGTCACGGCAGCACCAACCTCGTGGGTCGTGGTCATCAGAAGTACCCCTGCTTCTTGCGGTCCTCCATGGCGGCCTCGGACATCCGGTCGTCCGCCCGGGTGGCACCGCGCTCGGTGAGGCGCGACGCGGCCAGCTCGAGGATCACCCCGGCGACGTCGGTGGCGTCGGAGTCGACCGCGCCGGTGCAGCTCATGTCGCCGACCGTGCGGTAGCGGACCGTGCGCGTCTCGACCTGCTCGGACTCCTTCGGGCCACCCCAGTCGCCCGCCGACAGCCACATCCCGTCGCGGGCGAACACCTCGCGTGAGTGGGCGTAGTAGAGATCGGGCAGCGCGATCTCCTCGCGCTCGATGTAGCGCCAGACGTCGAGCTCGGTCCAGTTGGAGAGGGGGAACACGCGGACGTGCTCGCCGGGGGCGTGCTTGCCGTTGTAGAGGTCCCAGAGCTCCGGCCGCTGCCGTCGCGGGTCCCACGCCCCGAACGCGTCACGCAGGCTGAACACCCGCTCCTTGGCGCGGGCCTTCTCCTCGTCGCGGCGACCCCCGCCGAAGACCGCGTCGAACCTGCCCGCCTCGATGGCGTCCAGCAGCGGCACGGTCTGGAGCGGGTTGCGCGTGCCGTCCGGGCGCTCGCGCAGCCGGCCGTCGTCGATGTAGTCCTGCACGTGCGCCACCACGAGCCGCACGCCGAGCCGGTCGACGGTGGCGTCGCGGTAGTCGAGGACCTCAGGGAAGTTGTGGCCGGTGTCGACGTGCAGCAAGGCGAAGGGCAGCGGGGCGGGCGCGAAGGCCTTGAGCGCCAGGTGCACCATGACCACCGAGTCCTTGCCACCCGAGAAGAGGATGACCGGTCGCTCGAACTCTCCCGCGACCTCACGGAAGATGTGGATCGCCTCCGACTCCAGGTGGTCGAGGTGGTCGAGGGTGTATTGGTCGGGCAGCGCCCGCGCGGCAGTGGTCGTCATGTGTGCAACCCGCATTCGGTCTTGTCCTGGCCGGCCCAGCGACCGGCCCTGGCGTCCTCGCCCTCGGCGACCGGCCGGGTGCAGGGGGCGCAGCCGATCGAGGCGTATCCCTCCTGCCGCAGGGGGTTGAGGAACACCCCGTGCTCCGCGACGTAACGGTCGACGTCGTCGTCGCTCCACCCGGCGATCGGGTTGAGCTTCACCATCCGGCGCTTCTCGTCCCACCCGACGACCCCGATGTCGGTGCGGGTCGGCGCGTCCACCCGGCGCATGCCCGTCACCCAGGCCTCGTGGGTCGACAGCGCGCGGTTGAGCGGCTCCACCTTGCGCATCGCGCAGCAGGCGTTGGGGTCACGGTCGTGCAGCCTGGGGCCGTGCTCCGCGTCCTGCTGGGCCACCGTGAGCAGGGGCAGGATCGTGCGGATCTTCAGCGGCAGCATGGCTTCGTACGCGTCGCGGGTGCCGAGCGTCTCCACGAAGTGGTAGCCGGTGTCGAGGAAGAACACGTCGGCGCCGGGGATGGTGGTGCCGACCAGGTGCACGAGGACCTCGTCGCCCATCGACGAGGCGACGGTGAGGTGATCGCCGAAGGTCTCGTGCGCCCAGCGCAGCACCTGCCGCGCCAGCTCGACGCGCTCCTCGTATGCCGTGCCGCTCGCCTCGAGGGCGTCGAAGCGCTCGGCCCCGTCGTCGGCGAGGGCGTGCAGCCGGTCGGCCGGACGGGTGTCGTTGGCGACGGTCATGACCGCCCCTCCTGGAGCTCGGCTTCCTCCCGGAGGCGGCCCGGGATGCGGGTGGTGTCGACGGTGGCCAGCTGCACGGTGAAGACCCGGGCGCACGCGTTGCAGCGCCAGCCGCCCTGCGGCTCCTCGACGGGGCGCAGGTCCTCCTCGGCGCAGAACGGGCAGTAGTAGATGACGCTGGCGCGGGGGCTGTCGCTCATCGCAGGTCGTCCTCCTCGGCGCGGTGCGCCCAGTGCGCGAACGACTCGTCGCCCTCGCGCTGCTCGACGAACCGGCCGGCCAACCGCTCGACGTAGTCGGGCAGGTCCTCGGCGCGCACCTTGAGCGCACGCGTCTTGCGGGCCAGCTGTGGCTCGGTGCCGAGCCCTCCCCCGAGGTGGACCTGGAAGATCTCGACCAGGTTGCCGTCGTCGTCGGTCTGCACCATGCCCTTGAGGCCGACGTCGGCGACCTGGGTGCGGGCGCACGAGTTGGGGCACCCGTTGATGTGGATCGAGAACGGCACGTCCCAGTCAGGCAGCCGGCGCTCCATCTCGGCGATGACGGTGTGCGCGCGGGCCTTGGTCTCGACCAGGGCCAGCTTGCAGAACTCGATGCCGGTGCAGGCCATCAGACCGCGACGCCACTCGCTCGGGGCGGTCGGCAGGCCGAGCCCGTCGAGACCCGCGGTGAGGGCGGCGACCTCCCGCTGGGGCACGTCGAGCACCAGCAGCTTCTGGTGCGCGGTGAGCCGCACCCGGCCGGAGCCGTGCTTGGCCGCCAGCTCCGCGACGGCATACAGGGTCGTGCCGCTCACGCGGCCCGCGATGGGCGCGACCCCGACCCAGAACTTCCCGTCCTGCTGGGGGTGGACCCCGACGTGGTCACGGCGGTGCTCGCTCGGGGCCTGCGGGGCGGGGCCGTCGAGGAGGACGCGCTTGAGGTAGTCGTTCTGGAGGACGTCGCGGAACTTCTCCGGACCCCAGTCGGCCATCAGGAACTTGAGGCGCGCCCGGTTGCGCAGCCGCCGGTAGCCGTGGTCACGGAAGATCGAGACGACGCCCTTCCACACGTCGGGCACGTCCTCGAGGGCGACCCACACGCCGAGGCGTTGCGCGAACATCGGGTTGGTCGAGAGTCCCCCGCCCACCCAGACGTCGAACCCCGGCCCGTGCTCCGGGTGCTCGACACCCACGAACGAGATGTCGTTGACCTCGTGCGCGACGTCGAGGCTCGGGCTGCCCGAGATCGCGGTCTTGAACTTGCGCGGCAGGTTGGAGAACTCGGGGCTGCCGATGTAGCGGTCGAGGATCTGCCGGACGGCGGGGGTGCCGTCGATGACCTCGTCCGCAGCGATGCCGGCGACCGGCGACCCCAGGATGACGCGCGGGGTGTCACCACAGGCCTCGGCCGTCGTGAGGCCCACGGACTCGAGCCGCTCCCAGATCTCGGGCACGTCCTCGACCCGGATCCAGTGCAGCTGGATGTTCTGGCGGTCGGTGACGTCGGCCGTGTCCCGGGCGAACTCGCGGCTGATCTCGGCGACGGTCCGCAGCTGGTCGGCGTCGAGGGCGCCGCCGTCGCTGCGGACGCGGAGCATGAAGTACTCGGCGTCGAGCTCACTGGGGTCGAGCGTCGCGGTCTTGCCGCCGTCGATCCCGGGCTTGCGCTGGGTGTAGAGGCCCCACCACCGCATCCGGCCGCGCAGGTCCTCACCCGGGATGCTGGCGAAGCCCTCCTTCGAGTACACCTGCTCGATCCGCGCACGGACGTTGAGGCCGTCGTCCGCCTGCTTGAACTCCTCGTTCGCGTTCAGTGGCGTGCGGTCGCCGTCGGCCCAGGCGCCGGTCGCCTTGCCGGCCTGGCGCTGGGGTCGGGTGGGGGTCTGCGTCACCCCACCATTCTGCCCATTCGCTTATGCATTGCATAACCGTCCATTATCCGACCGCAATCCCCACCAAACCGGTGGGTATGCCGTGGCGACCAGCGCGTTGCGCCAACTCGCCTTGTGCATGAGTCAGCTCCGGAGGGCGTGGCGCCAACTCGCCTTGTGCATGAGTCAGCTCCGGAGGGCGTGGCGCTAACTCGCCTTGTGCATGAGTCAGCTCCGGACGAAGCGGGGTCAGGCGAGCGAGATGAGGTCGAGGTAGTCCTGGCCCCAGTGGTCCTCGACCCCGTCAGGGAGTAGGAGGATGCGCTCGGGCTCGAGCGCCTCGACGGCGCCCTCGTCGTGAGTGACCAGGACGACCGCGCCCTTGTAGGTCCGCAGCGCGCCCAGGATCTCCTCGCGCGAGGCAGGGTCGAGGTTGTTGGTGGGCTCGTCGAGCAGCAGCACGTTGGCGCTCGAGACGACGAGCATGGCCAGCGAGAGCCGGGTCTTCTCCCCACCCGAGAGCACACTGGCCGGCTTGTCGACGTCCTCACCGCTGAACAGGAACGACCCGAGCACCTTGCGCACCTCGGTCTCGCCGAACGACGCCGGTGCAGCCGACTTCATGTTGGCCAGCACCGAGCGGCTGACGTCGAGGTTCTCGTGCTCCTGGGCGTAGTAGCCGAGCTTCAGCCCGTGACCAGGCTCGACATGGCCGGTGTCCGGCTCGTCGGCGCCGGCGAGCATCCGGAGCAGCGTCGTCTTGCCGGCGCCGTTGAGGCCGAGCACGACGACCCGTGAGCCGCGGTCGATGGCCAGGTCGACGTCGGTGAAGACCTCCTGGCTGCCGTAGGACCGGGACAACCCGGACGCCCGCAGCGGCGTGCGACCGCAGGGGGCCGGGTCCGGGAAGCGCAGCTTGGCCACCTTGTCGGTGGTCCGCTCCCCCTCGACGCCGGCGAGCATCCGCTCCGCGCGCTTGATCATGTTCTGGGCGGCCACCGCCTTGGTCGCCTTGGCCCGCATCTTCTCGGCCTGCTCCATCAGGGCGGCGGCCTTCTTGGTGGCGTTGGCGTACTCCCGCTTGCGCGCCCGCTCGTCGGTCTCGCGCTGCTGGAGGTAGGGCTTCCAGCCCACGTTGTAGACGTCGAGCTCGGAGCGGTTGGCGTCGAGGTGGAACACCCGGTTGACCACGGCGTCGAGCAGCTCGACGTCGTGGCTGATCACGACCAGGCCGCCCTGGTAGCCCTTGAGGTAGTCGCGCAGCCAGGCGATCGAGTCGGCGTCGAGGTGGTTGGTCGGCTCGTCGAGCAGCAGGGTGGCCGCGCCCGAGAACAAGATCCGCGACAGCTCGACCCGGCGACGCTGACCACCGGAGAGCGTCGACAGCGGCTGCCCGAGGACCCGCTCCTCGAGCGACAACGCACTGGCAATGGTGGCGGCCTCCGACTCCGCGGCATACCCGCCCTCGGCGGTGAACTCGGCCTCGAGCCGCGAGTAGCGACGCATCGCCTTGTCACGGGTGTCGTCGTCGGCGCTGGCCATCGCGCCCTCGGCCTCGCGCATCTGCCGGATGATCCGGTCGAGCCCGCGGGCGGAGAGTATGCGGTCACGGGCCAGCACGTGCAGGTCACCGGTGCGCGGGTCCTGGGGCAGGTAGCCGACCTCCCCGGTGGCCGTGACCGAACCGGCCGCCGGCTGGCCCTGCCCCGCGAGCACCTTGGTCAAGGTGGTCTTGCCGGCGCCGTTGCGGCCGACCAGCCCGACCCGGTCGCCGGCCGCGATCCGGAAGGTCGCGCCGTCGAGCAGGAGCCTGGACCCAGCACGCAGCTCGATCCCACTGGCGGCAATCACGACGGAACTCCAGACATCACGAACGGGGGCGGAGGCGCTCCGACGAGTTGCGGATGCGCCGCTCAGCGGCTGAGATCACTAGTCTAACGGGCACGGTGGCCCACCCGGGACAGCCGTGCAGCGCAGCGACCCGCCCACCACCGCGGAGGCCAGATGAGCTTCAACGACGACGTCAAGATCGACTCCTCCCAGGTCGGGTCTGGCGGCAGCGGTGGCTCCCCCGGCGGCATGGTCGTCGGCGGCGGCATCGGCGGCATCATCCTGCTGATCATCGCGCTCATCTTCGGCATCAACCCCAGCGACCTCCCCACCAACCCGGGGGGTGGCTCGCCCGACCAGGGTCAGGTCCAGCCCGGCGGCACCGAACAGGACTCCGAGCTGGCCAACTGCAAGACCGGGGCCGACGCCAACAAGAGCGACGCCTGCCGGGTCAAGGCCACCGTCCTGGCCGTCAACACCTTCTGGTCGCAGGAGCTGCCGAAGTACAAGCGCGAGTACACCCCGGCCACGACGATCCTCTACAACGGCTCGACGCAGTCGCAGTGCGGCACCGCGAGCAACCAGGTGGGCCCGTTCTACTGCCCGCTGGACAAGCAGGTCTACATCGACGCGAGCTTCTTCCAGATCCTCAGCGACCAGTTCGGGTCGAGCAGTGGTCCCCTGGCCCAGGAGTACGTCGTCGCACACGAGTACGGCCACCACGTCCAGGACATCCTCGGTCTCCTCGACGAGGCGCAGAAGGACCCCAAGGGCGAGCAGAGCGGCGGCGTCCGGATCGAGCTGATGGCCGACTGCCTCGCCGGGGTCTGGGCCAACCACGCCACCGAGACCAAGGGCGAGAGCACCAAGGGTGGCGATGTCGCCTTCCTCAAGCCGTTGACCGACAAGGACATCAAGGACGCCCTGTCGGCGGCGTCCTCGGTGGGCGACGACCGGATCCAGGAGAAGACCCAGGGCCGGGTCAGCCCGGAGTCCTGGACCCACGGCTCCGCCGAGGCGCGGCAGCGGTGGTTCACCACCGGCTACAAGTCGGGCGACCTCAACCAGTGCGACACGCTCAGCCCTGACACGGTGGAGTAGCCGCGGCGACGGGCGTCAGTCGTCCTTCGTGCCCGGGTGCGCCTTGTCGAGCTCCTGCAGCAGCCGGTGGGCGGCCAGCTCGACGTCCTTGTGGCGCCACTCCGACGCGCGGTAGACGCAGGCGATCAGGGCACTGCGGTGGACCTTGCTGAAGTCGCCGTAGACGAACGCGTGCCGGGCCTTGGTCTGGTCGTTGGCCCCCTCGGTGAGTCCGAGGAACCACGCCGGGTAGTCGTCCCAGCCGTGCTCCTCGAGGAAGGCGTTGTCGGTGTCGGCGTCAGGCTGGACGCGCCCCCAGTCGCTGTCGAGCACGACCTTGCCGGCCTTGATCAGGTCGCGGCAGTGCCGCACGGCCGCCCGGTTGACTTTGTACTTCGCCATGCCGCCATCATGCGTCAGGTCGGTCCTCGATGGTCACCCGAACTGCGCGGCCGCGCTTGACCGCCTCCTCGAGCACGTCTCGGCGCGGGTCGGGCAGGTCGTAGAGCTCGCGCCGCGGCAGTGCGTCGAGGTGCGCCAGCCGAGGGTCGTCGAGGACTGCGCGCACCAGCGCCCTGTCTCCGCCGACCACGAGAGCGACGGGTATGCCGCGCGGCAGGATCCGCAGCGTGTGCTCGGCGACCGCACGGACCAGCTCGTCAGCCTGGTTGCCACGCCGGCGGGCGAACCGCTGCTGGGACCAGCCGCCAGCCGCGGTGCGCGACTGCACGTGCCGCTTGCCCACCTTGGACTCGGTCAGGGCGGGTCCGTGGGCCAGCCCGACGGCATACCCGCCGCGGCGGACGAGGAGCACCCCCAACGGGTCGTGCGGGAACTCGTCGTGATCGACCACCCGCTGGGGCGCGTCGGCGCCGGGGTTGTTGGCGGCGAACCGCTGGAGCCAGCCCTCGAGGCGCTCGGGGGCGACCTCGACGACGCGGGTGGTCACCGTGGTACGGGTGAGCTCAGAGGTTGAAGCCGAGGGCGCGCAGCTGCTCGCGGCCGTCGTCGGTGATCTTGTCGGGGCCCCACGGCGGCATCCACACCCAGTTGACGCGGTAGGACGCGACCAGGCCCTCGAGCGCCTGCGCGGTCTGGTCCTCGATCACGTCGGTCAGCGGGCAGGCCGCCGAGGTGAGCGTCATGTCGAGCACGGCGTGCTTCTGCGCGTCGACGGTGATGCCGTAGACGAGGCCGAGGTCGACGACGTTGATGCCGAGCTCGGGGTCGACGACGTCGCGCATGGCCTCTTCGACGTCGGCGACGTTGGGGATGGCGGTGCTGGTGTCGCTCATGACTGGTCCTTGCTCGTCGTGGTGCTGGAGGTCGTGCTGCTGGTGGTTGTGCTGCTGGTGCTGGTGCTGGTGCTGGAGGTCGTGGTGCTGATGCTGGTGGTGTCGATGCCCGCTTGGTGCAACGCGTCGGTGAACGCCATCCATCCCAGCAGGGCGCACTTCACCCGGGCGGGGTACTTGCTGACCCCGGCGAAGGCGACACCGTCACCGATGACGTCCTCGTCTCCGGCATCGGCACCCTTGGAGGTGAGCATCGCGCGCATCGCCTCGTGGGTGGTCATCGCCTCGGCGACGGTGTGCCCGATGACCTCCTCGGCCAGCACGCTGGTGGAGGCCATCGAGATCGAGCAGCCGAGGGCGTCGTAGGAGATGTCGCGGACCACCGCGTCGCTCCCCGCACCCTCGACGTGGACGCGCAGGGTCACCTCATCGCCGCACGTCGGGTTGACGTGGTGCACCTCGGCGCCGAACGGCTCGCGCAGACCGGCGTGGTGCGGTCGCTTGGAGTGCTCGAGGATGAGCTCCTGGTAGAGGTCCATCAACTGGCCACCCCGAAGATCGCCGGCACCCGGTCGAGCGCCTCGAGCATGGTGTCGACCTCGGCGGGAGTCGAGTAGGCCGCGAGGGTGGCGCGGGTGGTCGCCGGGACGCCCATCCGGCGGTGCAGGGGCCACGCGCAGTGGTGCCCGACCCGCACGGCGACGCCCTGGTCGTCGAGCACCTGCCCGACGTCGTGGGCGTGCACGCCCTGCACGTCGAACGCGACGGCGCCCACCCGGTCGACCGAGTCGGCCGGGCCGACGACCCGCACCCAGGGGCGCTCGGCCAGACCCGCCAGCAGCCGCTCGGTGAGGGCGTGCTCGTGGGCGGCGACCCGGTCGATCCCGAGCTCGTGGAGGTAGTCGATGGCAGCACCGAGGCCGACGGCCTGCGCCGCGTTGGGCGAGCCCGCCTCGAAGCGCTGTGGTGGCGGCGCGTAGGTGGTCGCCTCCATCCGGACCGTCTCGATCATCGACCCACCGGTGATGAACGGCGGCATGGCGTGCAGCAGCTCGCTGCGGCCCCAGAGCACGCCGACCCCGGTGGGTCCGAACATCTTGTGGCCCGAGAACGCCGCGAAGTCGACGCCCAGGTCGGCCACGTCGAGCCGCAGGTGCGGAGCCGACTGGCAGGCGTCGAGGACGGTCAGCGCGCCCACGGTCCGGGCGGCGGCGGCGAGCTCGCGGACCGGGTTGATCGTGCCGAGCACGTTGGACACGTGGGTGAATGCGAAGACCTTGGTGCGGTCGGTCAGCAGCTCGCCGAGACCCGGGCCGTGCGCGCCGTCGAGGTCGAGCCGACCCTCGTCGGTCACCCCGATCCAGCGCAGTGTCGCGCCGGTGCGGCGGGCCAGCTCCTGCCAGGGCACCAGGTTGGCGTGGTGCTCCATCTCGGTGATCAGGATCTCGTCACCGGGACCGAGGGTCAGCCGCGGGTCCTTGACCTGACCGGCCACCGACCCGGAGAACGCGTAGGCCACCAGGTTGAGCGACTCGGTGGCGTTCTTGGTGAACACCACCTCCTCGTCGACTCCCCCGACGAACCGGGCGACCTTGGCCCGGGCGCCTTCGTAGGCGTCGGTGGCCTCCTCGCTCAGCTGGTGGGCGCCGCGGTGCACGGCACTGTTGACCTGCTCGCTGAACGCGCGCTCGGCATCCAGCGCCCCGGCATACCGCTGCGAGGTGGCCCCGGAGTCGAGGTAGACCAACGCCTTCCCGTCACGCACGGTGCGCGACAGGATCGGGAAGCCGGCCCGGATCCGGGTCAGCTCCGCGTCGGTGAAGGTCGTGGCGCTCATCGGCTCTGTCGTGTGGCTGGGTCCGCCGGTCAGGCGCGGGCGGCGAGGTAGCGGTCGTAGCCCTCGGCCTCGAGGCGGTCGGCCAGCTCCGGGCCACCCTCCTCGACGATCGCGCCGTCGACGAAGACGTGCACGAAGTCGGGCTTGATGTAGCGCAGGATCCGCGTGTAGTGGGTGATCAGCAGGACGCCCACGTCGGTGCCCTCCTTGGCGCGGTTGACTCCCTCGGAGACGATCCGCAGGGCGTCGACGTCGAGGCCGGAGTCGGTCTCGTCGAGGATCGCGACCTTGGGCCTGAGCAGCTCCATCTGGAGGATCTCGTGGCGCTTCTTCTCCCCGCCGGAGAAGCCCTCGTTGACGTTGCGCTCGGCGAACGCCGGGTCCATCCGCAGCGCGTCCATCGAACCCTTGACGTCCTTGACCCAGGTGCGCAGCTTGGGGGCCTCGCCGTCGATGGCGGTCTTGGCGGTGCGCAGGAAGTTGCTCACCGTCACACCGGGCACCTCCACGGGGTACTGCATCGCGAGGAAGAGGCCGGCGCGGGCCCGCTCGTCGACCGACATGGCCAGCACGTCCTCGCCGTCGAGGGTCACGGTGCCGCCGGTGACGGTGTACTTCGGGTGACCGGCGATGGAGTAGGCCAGGGTGGACTTGCCGGAGCCGTTGGGTCCCATGATCGCGTGGGTCTCGCCCGACTTCACGGTCAGGTCGACACCGCGCAGGATCTCCTTGGTGCCCTCCTCCACGTCGACGGTGACGGTCAGGCCGCGGATCTCGAGTGTTGCCATGGTGATTCGTTTCCTCAGTTCTCGGACGGGTGGTCTCTGTGGAGCGCCGGTCAGGCGTTCAGCGGGGTCGTGCCGACGAAGACCTCGTCGTTCTCGACCCGCACCGGGTAGACGTTGATGGGGATGATCGCGGGCGGGCCGGACGGCTCACCGGTGCGGATGTCGAAGCGCGAACCGTGCAGCCAGCACTCGAGCGTGCAGCCGTCGAGCTCACCCTCGGACAGCGACACGTTGGCGTGGCTGCAGGTGTCGTCGACCGCGTGGATGTCGCCGCTCTCGGTGCGGACGATCGCGACGATGGTGCCGTTGATGTCGGCCGCTGCGGCGCCCGTCTCCGGGAGCTCGTCGATGCGGCAGACCCGCACGAAGTCGGCGTCGTCGGGGACCAGCTCCGCGGCGGCGCTCACGCGACGTCCTCGTCAGCCAGGCCGGGCACCGCGCCGAGCTCGGCGTCGATGACCTGCATCAGGTGCTCGGAGATCTCGGGGACGCCGATCCGGGCGACGATGCTGGCGAAGAAGCCACGGACCACCAGTCGGCGGGCGACGTCCGCGGGGATGCCGCGCGCCTGCAGGTAGAACAGCTGCTCGTCGTCGAAGCGCCCGGTCGCGGACGCGTGGCCGGCCCCCACGATCTCGCCGGTCTCGATCTCGAGGTTGGGGATCGAGTCGGCCCGCGCGCCGTCGGTGAGGACGAGGTTGCGGTTGAGCTCGTAGGTGTCGGTCCCCTCCGCGCTGGCGCGGATCAGCACGTCGCCGACCCAGACGGTGTGCGCGGTGTCGCCCTGCAGGGCGCCCTTGTACTCGACGTTCGAGTGGCAGTGCGGTGCCTCGTGGTCGACGAAGAGCCGGTGCTCCTGGTGCTGACCCGCATCGGCGAAGTAGACGCCGAGACCCTCGAAGGAGCCGCCCGGGCCGGCGTATCGCGCGTTGGTCGACACCCGCACGATCTCGCCCCCGAGCGTCACCGCGATGTGCCGCAGGTGGGCGTCGCGACCGATCAGGGCGTCGTTCTGGCTCACGTGGATCGCGTCGTCGTCCCACTCCTGCACGGTCACGAAGGTGAGGTCCGCGCCGTCGCCGACGGTGATCTCGACGTTCGCACCGCACTCGGCCGATCCGCGGTGCGTCAGCACGACGGTGGCCTTGCTGTGGTGGCCGGCGTCCACGACCAGGTGGCCGTTGACGCGGGCCAGGTCGGTGGCGGTGACCGTGATCCGAACCGGCTCGGTCAGCTCGGCCTCGGCCGGGATGCTGACCAGGGTGGCCTGCGGCTCACCGTCGAACGCGACGACGGAGGCGCGGTCGGCGGGGACGAGCACGCCGGCGGACCGCGGGTCCACCTGGGTGGTGGTCACCTCGGCCGGGGCCTGCACGTCGACGGTCAGCTTGGCGGCGTCGGTCGGCGCGACCTGGAACAGCGAGGCCAGCCGGTCGACGGGAGTGAACCGCCACTCCTCCTCACGGCCACCGGGGACCGCGAAGTCGGCCACGGCATACGAGGTCTTGCGCTCGGCCCTCGACTGGTCGGGGACGAACGCCGCCGCGGAGTCGGTGTGGGCGTCGTCGGTGGGGTTCTTCTGGGCCAGCAGGCTCATCGGGTGGGATCCTCGCGCAGCATCTGGGGGCAGGGGGTGGTGGACGGAGCGTGGGTGTCGATCAACCCACTGCCCCTTCCATCTGGAGCTCGATCAGCCGGTTGAGCTCGAGGGCGTACTCCATGGGCAGCTCGCGCGCGATGGGCTCGACGAACCCGCGCACGATCATGGCCATCGCCTCTTCCTCGGTCAGGCCGCGGGACATGAGGTAGAACATCTGGTCCTCGGACACCTTCGAGACGGTCGCCTCGTGGCCCATCGTGACGTCGTCCTCGCGGATGTCGACGTAGGGGTAGGTGTCGGACCGGCTGATCGTGTCGACCAGCAGCGCGTCGCAGACGACGCTCGACTTCGAGCCGTGCGCGCCCTCGAGGATCTGCACGAGACCCCGGTAGGACGTGCGGCCGCCACCGCGGGCCACCGACTTGGAGACGATGGTCGAGGAGGTGTGCGGTGCTGCGTGCACCATCTTGGCGCCGGCGTCCTGGTGCTGGCCCTCACCCGCGAAGGCGATCGACAGCGTCTCGCCCTTGGCGTGCTCGCCGAGGAGGAAGACCGCCGGGTACTTCATCGTCACCTTGGAGCCGATGTTGCCGTCGATCCACTCCATCGTCGCGCCCTCGGCCGCAGTCGCCCGCTTGGTGACGAGGTTGTAGACGTTGTTGGACCAGTTCTGGATGGTCGTGTAGCGGACGCGGGCGTTCTTCTTCACGACGATCTCGACGACCGCGGAGTGCAGCGAGTCGGACTTGTAGATCGGCGCGGTGCAACCCTCGACGTAGTGCACGTAGGAGCCCTCGTCGGCGATGATCAGGGTCCGCTCGAACTGGCCCATGTTCTCGGTGTTGATCCGGAAGTAGGCCTGCAGCGGGATGTCGACGTGGACGCCCGGCGGGACGTAGATGAACGACCCACCCGACCACACGGCGGTGTTCAGCGCGGCGAACTTGTTGTCGCCGGCCGGGATCACCGAGGCGAAGTACTCGCGGAACAGGTCCTCGTGCTCGCGCAGGCCGGTGTCGGTGTCGACGAAGATGACGCCCTTCTCCTCCAGGTCCTCACGGATCTGGTGGTAGACGACCTCGGACTCGTACTGCGCCGCGACGCCGGCGATGAGGCGCTGCTTCTCGGCCTCGGGGATGCCGAGCCGGTCGTAGGTGTTCTTGATGTCCTCGGGCAGCTCGTCCCAGGTGGTGGCCTGCTTCTCGGTCGACTTCACGAAGTACTTGATGTTCTGGAAGTCGATGCCGGTGAGGTCGCTGCCCCAGTTGGGCATCGGCTTCTTGCCGAACAGGCGCAGCGACTTCAGGCGCAGGTCGAGCATCCACTGGGGCTCGTTCTTGCGGCCGGAGATGTCGCGCACGACGTCCTCGTTGAGACCCCGCTTCGCGGTGGCGCCAGCCGTGTCGCTGTCGGCCCAGCCGTACTCGTAGCGGCCCAGGTCCTTCAGACCCGGGTTCAGCTCCTCGATGTGCGTGCTCATCGTGTGGCCCTCTCGGTGGGGGTGGTGGCTGTGGTGGTGGTGGTCGTGCTGCTCGTCGCCGGCGCCGTCACGGCCCCGGTGGGGATGAACGTGGTGCAGACGTGGTCGCCGTGGGCGAGCGTCGCGAGCCGCTGGACGTGGACCCCGAGCAGCCGCGAGAACGCATCAGTCTCAGCGTCACAGAACGCAGGAAATTCCCGGGCGACGTCCTGCACGGGGCAGTGCCCCTGGCAGAGCTGTATGCCGGCGAACGGGCTCGCGGAGCCGGGCTCACCGACCGGTCGGGCCGAGGCGGCGAACCCGTCGCGAGTCAGCGCCGCGACGAGGGCGTCGACCCGGGCGGCCCGGTCGCTGCCCGCGGCAGCCAGCTGCGCGGCATACCGGGTCTCGAGCTCGGCCACCCGGCTCTCGGCGAACCGGCGCACCGCGGTCTCGCCCGCCTCCTGGGCCAGGAACCGCAGCGCCTCGCTGGCGAGGTGGTCGTAGTCGGACTCGAGGGCGTGGTGGCCCGCGTCACTGAGCACGAACGAGCGGGCCGGGCGTCCACGTCCGCGCACACCCGGAGCGGGCTCGCGCTCGGTGATCAGGCCGGCCTCCTCGAGGTGGTCGAGGTGACGGCGCACGGCGGGGGCGGTGAGACCCAGGTCGTCGGCCAGCGTGGCGGCGGTGATCGGGCCACGCTCGCTGATCGCCTGGAGCACGCGGTCCCGCGTGCGCGACTCGAGCACGAGCGGTGCGTCCGGGGTGCCCGCGACCGGCGCCACGACGGGCGTCACGGAGGGGGCCGGGATATTCACAACATGGATGTTACGTAATTGCCCGCCGTGGTGGATAGCAAGGTGACCCTAACCTCGAACCACGCCCCTCCCCGACTCCTGGCCACCGGTGCGGGGTCCCCGGTCGTTCCGGGGCCCCGCACCCGGCACGGGTGGCCCGGAGTGCGGTCGGGTCAGTCGAGCAGGCCCCTGTCGCGGGCCACCGCCACGGCCTCGCCGCGCCCGGTCACACCGAGCTTGGCGATGATGTTGGAGACGTGCACGCTGGCCGTCTTGGCGCTGATGAACAGCTGGGTGCCGATCTGACGGTTGCTGCGGCCGAGCGCGACCAGCGCGAGGATCTCCTGCTCGCGCGGGGTCAGCGCCTCCCCCAGCCGGTCGGCCGGTCGCTGGCCGGCGGACGCCCGCCCACCGGCCTGACGGATCTCAGCGCGCAGGGGCTCGGCACCGAGCTCACGAGCGGTCTCGAGCGCAGCCTGCAGCACGTCGGAGGCCGCCGGGTCTCCGGCCGCCTGCAGGGCGGCGCCAAGCCGGGCCCGTGAGCGAGCCAGCTCGTAGCGGTGCCCGTAGTCCTCGAACGCCGCCACGGTGACCCGCCAGGCCTCCGACAGCTCGGCGGCATCGACGGCTTCGCCGCCCAGCCAGCGCAGCCGCAGCGCCTCGGCGCGGGCGCGGGCGATCCAGGCCTGCGCCTCGGGACCGTGCTGGCCCGGCATCTCGGACACCCGGGCCCACACCGCCTCGGCAGCCTCGGCGGCGTCGACGCCACGCGCCAGCAGCTGGGCCCGCTCGGCGCTGGACGCCCGTCCGACGTGGGTGGCGAGCTGACCGAGCACCAGGGCGCTGAGCCGGGTCTGGGCCTGGAAGTGGCGGTGCCAGATGCGGGTCAGCGACTCGACCCCCTCGTCGTGCACCAGCAACGCCCCGGGCAGGTCGTCCTGGTGGCCGTACAGGTCGATCGCGGCACCGACGGCGAGCACCGCGACCAGGCCCTCCTCGTCCCACCAGGGCCGGGTCGAGTCGAGGGCGGCGACGAAGCCACCCTCGCCCCGGCCGGCGGCCAGGCAGAGCCGGGCGGCGGTGAGCAGCGCCTCGGCCGGCTGCGGCGGGTCCTGCGACGTGGCGTCGAGGATGCGGTCGGCGTCGTCCCAGCGACCCGCCTCGTAGGCCGCGATCCCCGCGAGCAACCGGGCGTCGAAGGCGTAGGGAGCCCACGGGCGGCCGGCCCGAGCCCCGGCCTCAGCCCCTCGCTGGTAGACCTCGACGGCGTCGTCGAGCCGCCCGGCCCGGTGGTGCAGCGAGCCGAGGTGGTGGAAGGCGCGCACCTGAGCGGGGTCGCCGGTCGGCGCGCCGTTGCCGATGATCCGCTCGAGAGCTGCCCGGCTGGACTCCGGGTCACCGACCCGCTCGATGACCCGGGCCTCGACCACCTCCACCTCGTCGGCGACGTCGGGCAGACCCGCGGCCCGCGCCACGCTGACCGCCTCTGCGGCGGCCCGGGCGGCCTCTTCGTCACGACCGCGGTCGACCAGCGCCTGCACCCGCGCCCCCAGCAGCCGCGCGCGGGCCTGCGCGGTGCGCAGGTCGTCCGGGTCCTCGGCGTCGAGCAGGCCGAGCCCCTCCTTCGTGGCCGCGAGGGTGTCGAGGGTGCTCTCGGTGATCCGTGCCGTCGTCGAGACGGCGGCGAGCAGCTCGGCACGGCCGACCGGGTCGGCCCCGGGTGCCCGACGGCGCAACCGCTCCTCGAGCAGCTCGAGCGCCTTGACCGCACGGCCCACGGCGGTCGCGGCTGCCGCGGCCCGCAGCGTCACGGAGTCGACCTCGGGGTCGCTCTCGGGCATCAGGGCCAGGGCGTTCTTGAAGTGCCGGAAGGCCTCCTCGGGACCGGCCATCCGCAGCGCCGAGTCGCCCGCTTGGACGCTGGCCTCGCGTGCCTGCTCGCGCAGGCCGGCGGCACCCGCATGGCGGGCCAGCTCGGCCCAGGTGCCGAGGGTGCGGTCGTCGGCCAGCGCGGCGGCATACCGCTCGTGCGCCCGGACCCGCTCCCCTGGGAGCAGGTCGTCGTAGACCGTCTCGCCCAGGAGGGCATGGCGGAAGGCGTAGCCGCCGCTGTCGGTGGGCACCAGGACGTGCCGCTCGACCGCGTCGCGCAACCCAGAGTCGAGCTCGGCGTCGCCGAGGCCGGCCACCGCTGCGAGCAACCGGTGGGACACGTGCCGCCCTGCTGCCGACGCCACCCGGACGACGTGCTGCCCGGAGGTGTCGAGCTGGTCGAACCGGACGAGCAGCAGGCGCGAGAGGTCCTCGGCGAGGCCGGTGCCTCCGAGCGCGGTGGCCGCGACCAGCTCCTCGGTGAAGAACGCGTTGCCCTCGGCGCGCTCGACCACCTCGCGCACCTGCGCCTCGGCGAGCGGCTGCGCGTGCAGGCCCGACTGCAGTCCCCGGACCAGCTCTCGAACGGCGTGGTCGGGCAGCGGCGCGAGGTCGACCCGCTCGACGTCGCCGAGCCTGGCCCAGTGCGCCAGGGTGGTGCGCAGGGGGTGGCGGCGGTGCAGGTCGTCGCTGCGGTAGGACGCGACGATGCTCACCCGGCGCGAGAAGCCGCGGGTGAAGAGCAGGGTGAGGAGGTCGCGCGAGGACTGGTCGGCCCAGTGCACGTCCTCGACCACGAGCAGGAGGGGGGTGTCCGCGGCGAGGTCGTCGAGGGCTGCGTGGACCGCCTCGACCAGGTCGCCCCGGTCGACGACGTCGTCGGCCGGGTCGTCGGGATTGGGCTCGTGCCGTCGGGAAGGCACCAGGCGGGACAGGCCGGGGTGGGCGGTGAGCACGCGGTCGAGCAGCTCGGGCGAGCTGCCCTCGAGCCGGCCGAGGACCTCGATGAAGGGCAGGTAGGGCAGCGCCTGGCCCGCCTCGCCGAGGCAGTGGCCGGTGAGCACGGCCCAGCCGGCCGCACGGGCCCGACCGGCGACCTCGGCCAGGATGCGGGTCTTGCCGATGCCCGCGTCACCGGAGAGCAGCACGAAGCCGGTGGAGTCGGGGTCGTCACCGGCGTCGACGCCCAGGCGCCGGGCGAGCAGATCTGCCTCGTCGTCACGCCCGACGAACAACCCGGCTGCCGAACGCTCGAAACCCACGAGACCGATTATGTCGGAGGGGTCCGACAGGGTCTCGTGGGTTTCGCGGTGCAGCGCGGTCGCCATCAGCCGGGCCGGCTCAGGCGACGCGAGCTGCGTGGCGCCCGGCCGTCGGCCGCCCGTGGCGGTGCGACTGGCGCACCCGCTGCAGGGCGGTGCGGATCGCGTGGCCGTGGTGCCTGGCTGGGGCCGCGTGGGCCAGTCCGGCCGAGAGGCTCTCGGTCCGCCACTGGACCTCGGCGGCGACGAACAGCGGGTCTGCGGTGATGCTCATGGTGTGCTCCTTCTGGCTTCTCTTCGGTCTGCTGCTGCGATACCCCCAACCTGACGGTCTGAGGTGGCGGTCCACATGGGGCGACTGCCTTATCTGCGGCCGGCTCCCTCCTCAGGGGCCTTAGGCGGTGTGCTCGCCCTGTCGGGCGGGTCGGGTCAGACCGGCCGTGGCGTGTGGCGGGCGAGCTGTCCCAGCGGCCGCCGCAGACGCCAGTCGATGTGGGGGCGGCGACGGCGCGAGGTGCGGCGCGCACGGCGCCCGGCGAGGTTCGCCCCGGAGAGGCTCTCCTGCTTCCACTGCTGCTCGGCGAGGACGACGTACGGATGTGCGGTGAGACTCATGGCCGTGCTCCTTCGGGTGGTGGGTCTGTCGTGCGGATGACTCCACCGTTCGCCTCTGAGGTACCCCCTCACATGGGGAAGTCGCCCAGCATCACGGGGCCCAGCCGGGTCTGAGGCCCTCACGACCGGTGGCGTGAGGTGCGCGGGCGGCGACCTAGACTCAGGGGCGTGCCACCTGCCGTCCTCGTCTCCGGCCTCACCAAGCGCTACGGCGGTGTGGTGGCCCTCGACGGCGCGTCGTGGCAGGGCTCCGCGGGCGCGGTGACGGCCGTGCTCGGACCCAACGGCGCAGGCAAGACGACGATGGTGGAGTGCTGCGAGGGACTGCGCCGCCCCGACGGCGGCGAGGTCCGCGTCCTCGGGTCGGACCCCTGGCTCGCCTCCGCGACGCACCGCGCGCGCGTCGGCGTGATGCTCCAGGACGGCGGTCTTCCGGCGTCCGCGCGTCCCGTGCGGCTGCTGCGCCACCTGTCGAGCATGTATGCCGCGCCCGCCCCCCTCGACCCGCTCGTCCAGCGCCTGGGGATCGACCGGTTCGCCGACACCAGCGTGCGACGCCTCTCCGGCGGCCAGCGTCAGCGGGTGGCCCTGGCCACCGCCCTGGTCGGCCGCCCCGAGGTGGTCTTCCTCGACGAGCCGAGCGCGGGCCTCGACCCCCATGCCCGGCTCGACGTCTGGGAGCTGGTCCGGTCACTCGCCGACGAGGGGGTCGCCGTGGTGCTGACGACGCACTCGTTCGAGGAGGCCGAGCGGCTGGCCGACCACGTCGTCGTCGTCGCGGACGGTCGCGTCGCCGCCGAGGGGTCGCTCGCCGAGGTCACCGGGGGCGACCGCCTGGAGGACCGCTACTTCGCCCTCACCCGCAGGTCCGTCGCGTGACCACCGCAGACCCGGCCGGCGCCGAAGCCGCCCTCGGGGCGATGCGCCCGGGGCCGTCGTCCCCGGCCACGAGGGTGCTCGCGCAGGCCCGCTTCGAGGCGGTCACCCTGCTGCGCAACGGCGAGCAGCTCCTCGTGGCGGTGCTGCTGCCCGCCGCGGTCCTGGTCGGCCTGGTGCAGGCCGAGTCGATCTCGCTGGGCGATGGTCGGCGGGTCGACCTCGCCGTCCCGGGGGTCCTGGCGCTGTGTGTCATCTCGTCGGCGTTCACGGGCCAGGCCATCTCGACGGCGTTCGACCGTCGTTACGGCGTGCTCAGGCTGCTCGGGACCACTCCGCTGGGTCGGGGCGGGCTGGTGCTGGCCAAGGCCGTCGCCGTGCTCGCCGTCATCGCCGTGCAGGTCGTGCTCATCGGCGCCCTCGGGGCGGCGCTCGGCTGGGAGCCGGCCGGCCGCGGCATACCCGCTGCGCTCGTGGCCCTCATCCTCGGGACCTGGGCGTTCGCGGCCCTCGCCCTGCTGCTCGGAGGCACCCTGCGGGCCGAGGGTGTGCTCGCCGTCGCCAACCTGCTGTGGGTCGCGCTGCTCGGCCTCGGCGGTGTCGTGGTCGCCGGCACCGAGCTGCCCGCGCGGTTCGAGACGGTGCTCAGCCTGCTGCCCTCGGCCGCGCTCGGCGACAGCCTGCGGGCGGCCCTCGTCGACGGCCACGCAGCCCCGGGGGCGTGGCTCGTGCTGACGGCGTGGGCGGTCGGCGCGACGCTCGCGGCCCGCCGGTTCTTCCGCTGGAACGACTGACCCGGCGTCCGCGCACTCGCCCAACAGGCGGTGGCCGCGACGGCGAGACCGGTCACCAGCCAGCCCGGTCGCGCGGTCAGGGCCGCGACCGCGAAGAGTGCCGCGTACCCGACTGCCAGCCCCGCCCGCCACGTGTTCGTCACCATGCGTCCAGTCAGCCAGCGCTCAGCGTCCCGCACCATGAGGGGCCTCCCCCAACCGCGTCAGGGTCCACCCTGAGCCGTACCCTCGTGGCGTGACGACAGCGCCCGCCCCGACCTCGGCCACGGCCGTCGCCGAGCCCACCACCCGCACCGGGTGGCTGCCGCGCATCCTGCTCGCGAACCTCGTGGTCGAGGTGCTGATCGTGGTCACCGGCGGCCTCGTGCGACTGACGGGCAGCGGTCTCGGTTGCCCGACCTGGCCCGAGTGCGTGCCGGGGTCCTACACGCCGGTCCCCCACCAGGCCGAGGGCTGGCACCGCTACATCGAGTTCGGCAACCGCACCCTCACCAGCGTGGTGAGCATCGCCGCCATCGCGTCCGTGTATGCGGTGTGGCGCTGGGCCGCTCGTCGGCGCGACCTGCTCGTGCCCGCCATCGGCGTGCTGGCCGGCGTGGGGGTGCAGGCCGTGCTGGGTGGGATCACCGTGCGCACCGGCCTCAACCCGGTCACCGTCGCGGCCCACTTCCTGGTGTCGATGTGCCTCGTCGCCGCCTCCGCCTACCTCGTCTTCCGGGCCCCCGAACCTGCTGGTCCGCGCGCTCTGACGGTGCACCCGCTCGTGGAGCGGCTCGGATGGGCCACCTGCGCGGTGGCCGCGGTCGTGCTGCTGCTCGGCACCGTCGTGACCGGCTCCGGCCCGCACTCCGGCGACGCCGACGAGCCGGCCCGGTTCGGCTTCGACCCGCGCACCATCTCGTGGCTGCACGCCGACGCGGTGATGCTGTTCGTGGGCCTCGTCGTCGCCGTCTGGATCGCGAGCCGGCTGACGGCCAGCACCGCACGACCCGGGCGGGCCTGGGCGGCGGTCTTCGCGGTGACCATCGCGCAGGGAGTGGTCGGCTACACGCAGTACCTCACGGGGTTGCCGTGGGTCGTGGTGCTGGTGCACATGCTCCTCGCGACGCTGCTCGTCGTGGCCCTGACCCGCGCGATGGTGGCGCTGCGCTCGTCTGCCCCCCGCTGACCTAATCCACAAGAGCTCTTGTGCAATGAGACTTGTGCAAGTAGTCTTGTGCACATGAAGCCAGCCCAGCGACCCGGAATCCGGACGGTCACCGACGCCAAGGCCCTGTCGGCCATGGCCAACCCGTTCCGCTCCCGCATGATGGACGCCCTCAAGGTGGACGGCCCGTCAACCGCCTCCGCACTCGCCGCCCGGACCGGTCAGGCCGTGGGCAGTGCCAGCCACCACCTCAAGGTGCTCGCCGAGGCCGGGCTGGTCGAAGAGGCGCCCGAGCTGGCCAAGGACCGCCGCGAGCGGTGGTGGCGCCTGGTGGACTCAGGCACCCGATGGTCACGCGCGGACTTCGCCGACGACACCGCCGCGGTCACCGCCGCCTACGCGGCCGAGGCCTTGGCGCTCCAGCGCCAGTTCGAGCGCACGCAGACCTGGAACGCGAACGCGGCCTCGGCCCCCGAGTGGGACGCAGCGGCGTTCGCCACCCAGAACTGGATGCGGCTGACGCCGGACGAGCTCACCGACCTCGCCAACGAGGTCGTCGACCTGCTGATGCGCTGGTCCCGGCGAGAGGTGCCGGACGACGGCGTCGAGCGCGAGTCCGTGCTCGTCTTCGCCCGAGGGTTCCCGGCCCAGCCATGACGACGAACCCCGCACCGGTTGCCCCGCCTCCCCCACTGGCTCGCAACCGGAACTTCAGCCTGCTGTGGTTCGGCGAGGGCGTCAGCGTCCTCGGCAACGCCACCACCTCGATCCTGCTCCCACTGCTGGCCGTGGTCGGCTTCGATGCGGGCCCCGGCTGGATGGGCGTGCTCACCGCGGCCGCGTGGGTGCCGTGGCTGCTGATCGGGCTCCCCGCCGGCGCCTGGGTCGACACCCTGCCCGCGCGGCGGGTGATGATCCTCAGCGACCTCGCCGCCGCCCTGACCCTGGCCAGCGTGCCAGTGGCCTGGGCGCTCGACCTGCTGACGCTCCCCCACCTGGCCGTGGCGGCGTTCTGCAACGGCGTCTGCACCGTCTTCTTCCGGGCCGCCTACCCGGCCCTGGTCCGTCAGGTCGCGCCGCGCGAGCAGCAGGAGTCCGCGTTCGCCCGGTTGTTCGGCACCGAGTCGGCGATGCAGGTCGCGGGTCCGGGAGCCGGCGGCCTCCTCGCCCAGGTCCTGTCCAGCGCCGGGGGCCTGCTCGTCGACGCGGTCAGCTTCCTGGTCTCCGCAGGCTGCCTGTGGCGGCTCAAGCTGCCCCCGGCCGAGCCGCGCGAGGTGGTCGACAGTGACCAGCCCTCGTTGCGCCAGCGGATCCGTGAGGGAGTCGACTACATCCGGCAGGACCGGATCCTGCGGTTCTTCACGGTCGTCGGTGGCATCAGCAACTTCGGTCTCACCGGGTACGGCGCGCTGATCGTGCTCTTCCTCGTGCGGGAGGTGCACCTCGGCTCGGGCGCGGTGGGCCTGGTGATGGCTGTCGCCTCACTGGGCGGCGTGCTCGGGGCGCTGATCGCGACCACGGTCTCGCAGCGGCTCGGCTCGGCCCGCGCGCTGCTCGCGCTCCAGCTGCTGGCCGGTCCCCCCGCCCTCCTCGTGCCACTCGGTGCCCCCGGCGCCGGTTTGGTCGCACTGGTCGCCGGCCTGCTCCTGGTGGGCATCGGCGTGGTCGCCGGCAACATCGTGCGCGGCGCCTGGCGCAACCGCTACGTGCCCGAGCACATGATCGCCCGGCAGGTCACGACCGCCCAGGTGGTCAACCTCGGGACCATGCCCCTGGCCGGCCTCGCCGCCGGGGCGCTCGGCAGCGCGATCGGGCTCCGCCCGACGATCCTGGTGATGGCGGCGATCCACGTGCTCGCCTGCCTGTCGATGTACTGGAGCCCGTTGCGGGGGCTACGCGAGATGCCGACCCTCGACCACTGAGCCGCCCGACGACTGAGCCGCTCGACGACTGAACCGCTCGACGACTGAGCCGCTCAGCGGCCTGAGTCGCTCAGCGGCTGAAGACGGGCAGGTGCACCAGCGGGTCGAGGGCGACCCCCAGGAACAGGATGCCGACGTAGGTGATGGAGAAGTGGAAGAGCCGCATCGGCTTCAGCACCTTCGGCCCGGCGCCGGTCTTCGCGGCGCGCAGCAGGCGGTGCGCCTCGGCCAGGAACAGCGCGCCCGTCACGACGGCGGTGCCGAGGTAGACCCACCCCATCGGGTTGACCCAGACCAGGGCCAGCGAGGCCGCGACCATCGCCCACGAGTAGGCCACGATCTGCCGAGCCACGACGACGAACTCCTGCACGACCGGCAGCATCGGCACGTGCGCCGCGGCGTAGTCGTCCTTGAACTTCATCGACAGCGGCCAGTAGTGCGGCGGTGTCCAGAAGAAGATGACGAGGAAGAGCATCACGGCCGACCACGACACCGAGTCGGCCACGGCCGACCACCCGATGAGGACCGGCATGCACCCGGCCGCGCCACCCCAGACGATGTTCTGCGCGGTGCGCCGCTTGAGGATCATCGTGTAGCCCACGGCATACATGACGATCGCACCCAGCGAGAGGGCCGCGGACAGCCAGTTGGTGAACACCGCGAACCACACCGTCGAGACCACGGTGAGGATGACGCCGAACACGATCCCCGCGCGCGGGGTGATCTCTCCGGTGACCATCGGCCGGTTGCTGGTGCGGTGCATCTCCGCGTCGATGTCGCGGTCGTAGACGCAGTTGAAGGTGTTGGCCGCCCCGGCGCTGAGGGCGCCGCCGACCAGTGTCGCGACGATGAGCCACAGCGACGGAATCCCCTTGTGAGCCAAGAACATCACCGGGATCGTCGTCACGAGCAGCAGCTCGATGATCCGCGGCTTGGTGAGCGCGAGGTATGCCGCAGCCTTGCTGCGCTGCCCGGGTGACGGGGACGCGGAGATCCGGGCAGACGGATCGAGTGCGGTCACGGCGTCCTTCACGGGTGGTGCAGGGGCGGGCAGGGGGGTGGAGCGGCGGCCAGTCTATCCCCGGTCTGGAGGTGTCTGGTGGACGGGACTGGATGCGACGGGCGACACGCTCGGGACTAGTCTCGGAGCGTTGCCGTGCGACGCCTGTTCAGCTCAGTGTGAGGAGACCAATCCGTGCCCACCACGACCCGCTCCGCCAAGTCGACACCCGTGCGGAAGCGCAGCAGTTCGCTGCGGCCGCCGGTCGCGCGCAAGGCCGGCTGGACCGAACTCGACGTCCGCGCGGTCGACACCGTCAGGGTGCTCGCCGCCGACGCCGTCCAGAAGGTCGGCAACGGCCACCCGGGCACGGCGATGAGCCTGGCGCCCGCGGCATACCTGCTCTACCAGAACGTGATGCGGCACGACCCGTCCGACTCGCACTGGCTCGGCCGAGACCGGTTCGTCCTGTCCTGCGGGCACTCCAGCCTCACCCAGTACATCCAGCTCTACCTGTCCGGCTACGGGCTCGAGCTCGACGACCTCAAGGCGCTGCGCACGTGGGGCTCGCTCACCCCCGGCCACCCCGAGGTCCACCACACCAACGGCGTCGAGATCACGACGGGTCCGCTGGGTTCGGGCCTTGCGGCCGCGGTCGGCATGGCGATGGCGCAGCGGCGCCAGCGCGGTCTCTTCGACCCCGACGCCAAGGCGGGCACCAGCCCGTTCGACCACCACGTCTGGGTGCTCGCCTCGGACGGCGACATCATGGAGGGCGTCACCCACGAGGCCTCCGCGCTGGCCGGTCACCAGGAGCTCGGCAACCTCACGGTCATCTACGACCAGAACACGATCTCGATCGAGGACAAGACTGAGATCTCGTTCTCCGAGGACGTCGCAGCGCGCTACGAGGCCTACGGCTGGAACACCGTCACGATCGACTGGCGCGGCGACGGCTCCAGCGGTGGCTACGTCGAGAACATCGACCAGCTCTTCACCGCCCTGGAGCGCAGCCGCACCTCGCGCAAGCCCACCCTGGTCGTGCTCCGCACCATCATCGCGTGGCCGGCTCCCACCAAGCAGGACACCGGCAAGTCGCACGGCTCGGCCCTCGGCGACGCCGAGATCGCCGCCACCAAGGAGCTGCTCGGCTTCGACCCGAAGAAGAGCTTCGAGGTCCCCCGCTCGCTGCTGACCCACACCCGCAAGGTGGTGGCGCGCGGCAAGGCCGCCCACAAGGCCTGGGACAAGGGGTATGCCGCGTGGCGCAAGGCCGAGCCCGAGCGGGCCGCCCTGCTCGACCGGCTGGTCGCCGGCAAGCTGCCCGACGGGCTCGACAAGGCGGTTCCGACCTTCGCCGCCGATGCCAAGGGCATCGCCACCCGCGCGGCCTCGGGCAAGGTGCTCGGCGCGCTCGCCGACGTGGCGCCCGAGTTGTGGGGTGGCTCGGCCGATCTCGCGGAGTCCAACAACACGACGATGGAGGGGCAGCCGTCCTTCATCCCGAAGTCCAAGCAGACCCGTGAGTGGTCGGGTGGGCCCTACGGCCGCACCCTGCACTTCGGCATCCGCGAGTTCGGGATGGGCATGATCCTCAACGGGATCGCCCTCGACGGGCTGACCCGCCCCTATGGCGGGACGTTCCTCGTCTTCTCCGACTACATGCGCCCCTCGGTGCGGCTCGCCGCCATCCAGCAGGCCCCGGTGACGTTCGTCTGGACGCACGACTCGATCGGGCTCGGGGAGGACGGCCCGACCCACCAGCCGATCGAGCACCTGGCCGCACTGCGGGCGATCCCGTCGTTCGACGTCGTCCGCCCGGCCGACGCCAACGAGACCGGTGCCGCGTGGCTGACCATCCTGCGCAACCGTCGTCCGGCGGGGCTTGCCCTGAGCCGCCAGAACCTGCCGATCGTGGACCGCTCGGGTGCCAACGGCGCGGGCAAGGTCAGCGGGGTCGCCAAGGGTGCCTACGTGCTCTACGACTCGAGCAAGGCGACGCCCGACGTGATCCTCGTGGCGACCGGGTCCGAGGTGCAGCTCGCGGTCGAGGCTCGCGAGACCCTCGAGAAGGCCGGCATCGCCACGCGAGTCGTGTCGATGCCGTGCCGCGAGTGGTTCGAGGAGCAGACCCCGGCCTACCGGGAGAAGGTCCTGCCGGCCGCCGTGAAGGCGCGCGTCTCCGTCGAGGCCGGTGTCCCGCAGGGCTGGCGCGACATCGTCGGCGACGCCGGCGAGATCATCGGCATCGACCACTTCGGTGCGTCCGCCGACGCCGCCACCCTCTTCCGCGAGTTCGGGTTCACCGCGGCCGCAGTCGTGGCCGCCGCCAAGAAGTCCCTCAAGACCGTCAAGGGAAAGTGATCTGTCATGACCGACAACGCCCTCAAGGCCCTCGCCGACAACGGCGTCTCCGTCTGGCTCGACGACCTCTCGCGCGAGCGGATCGAGACCGGCAACCTCCAGGAGCTGATCGACCTCGGGGTGGTCGGGGTGACCACCAACCCCTCGATCTTCCAGGCCGCCCTCGCCAAGGGTGACCGCTACGACGCCGACCTCCGCTCCTACGCCGCCGCCGGCGACACGGTCGACGACGCCGTCTTCAAGCTCACCACCGAGGACGTCCGCAACGCGTGCGACATCTTCATGCCGCTCTACGAGTCCACCAACGGGGTCGACGGTCGCGTCTCCATCGAGGTCGACCCCCGGCTGGCCAAGGACACCACCAAGACCGTCGAGCAGGCCAAGCAGCTCGCCGAGGCGGTCGGTCGCGAGAACGTGCTGATCAAGATCCCTGCCACCGTGGAGGGGCTGCCGGCCATCTCGCAGGTGCTCGCCGAGGGCATCAGCGTGAACGTCACGCTGATCTTCTCGCTGGACCGCTACCGCGGGGTGATGAACGCCTTCCTGACCGGCCTCGAGCAGGCCCGTGAGGCAGGCAGGGACCTGTCCAAGATCCACTCGGTCGCCTCGTTCTTCGTCTCGCGCGTGGACACCGAGATCGACAAGCGACTCGACGCCCTCGGCACTGACGAGGCGAAGGCCCTCAAGGGCAAGGCCGGCGTCGCCAACGCACGCCTCGCCTACCAGGCCTACGAAGAGGTCTTCGCGACGCCGCGCTGGAGGAACCTCGCCGACGACGGCGCGAACGCCCAGCGCCCGCTGTGGGCCTCCACCGGTGTGAAGGACCCGGCCTACCCGGACACCCTCTACGTCACCGAGCTCGTGGCGCCCAACACGGTCAACACCATGCCGGAGAAGACGCTCGACGCGGTCCGGGACCACGGCGAGGTCACCGGCGACGAGGTGACCGGGGCGTATGCCGACGCCGGTGGTGTCCTCGACGCCCTGGAGGGCCTGGGTATCTCCTACGCCGACGTCACCGCGCTGCTCGAGCGCGAGGGTGTCTCGAAGTTCGAGGACGCCTGGGGCGAGCTGCTCGACGAGGCCCAGCGCGATCTCGACCTGGCCCGCGCCGACGTGGAGCAGGACGGCAAGTGAGCTCGCTCGGCGTGGTGGCGTCCGGCGCGGCAGCCGACGCCATCGCCTCCAGGGTGGGCGAGCTCGTCGAGGCGCAGTTCGCCAGCAAGCTCTTCGCCCAGGACGCCACGCTCTGGGGCCCGGACGCCGAGTCCGAGTCGGCGATCCGGCTCTCCTGGGTCAACCTCCCCCGTTCCTCGCGCCCGCTGCTCGGCGAGGTCGCCGCGCTGCGGGAGCAGCTGAAGGGTGAAGGCGTCGACCGGGTCGTGCTCTGCGGCATGGGCGGCTCCTCGTTGGCCCCCGAGGTCATCTGCGCCACGGCCGGGGTCGACCTCGTGGTCCTCGACTCGTCGCAACCCGACATGGTCCGCGCCGCGATCACCGACCTCGACCGCACCGTCGTCGTGGTCTCGAGCAAGTCCGGCTCCACGGTCGAGACCGACTCGCAGCGGCGTGCCTTCCAGGCGGCCTTCTCCGAGGCGGGGATCGACCCGACGGCCCGCATCGTGATCGTCACCGACCCCGGCAGCCCGCTCGACGAGGAGTCCCGCGCCGGCGGCTACCGGGTCATCAACGCCGACCCCAATGTCGGTGGGCGCTACTCCGCCCTGACCGCATTCGGTCTGGTCCCCTCGGGCCTGGCCGGCGCTGACATCGAAGCTCTCCTCGACGACGCGGAGTCGGTGTGGGACGTGCTCAGCGCCGACGACGACGGCAACCCGGGCCTGCGGCTCGGCGCCGCCATGGCCGGCACCGACCCCCTGCGCGACAAGCTGGTGATCGTCGACGACGGCTCGGGCATCGTCGGGTTCGCGGACTGGGCCGAGCAGCTCATCGCCGAGAGCACCGGCAAGCTCGGCACCGGGGTGCTCCCCGTGGTCGTGGGCGGTGACTCCGACCCCGAGGTGCGCTGGCCGGCTGCGGACGTCACCATTGCCCGTCTGGTCGGCGACGACGACTCCGACGACGACCTCGGCGGACTGGGCGCCGGCCCCGACGGCACCGCCGATGGCAGCCGTTCGGAGGTGGCCGTCAGCGGCTCCCTCGGCGCGCAGCTGCTGCTCTGGGAGGTGGCCACCGCCGCCGCGGGTCGCCTCCTGGGCATCAACCCGTTCGACCAGCCTGATGTCGAGAGCGCCAAGAAGGCCGCGCGGGCCTTGCTGGAGAAGGGGATCGGCGAGTCCGAGGCCCCCGCGGCCACCGACGGGGCGGTCGAGATCCGGTCCCTCGGTGGCGACTGGCTCGGCGCTGCGAGCACCACCGCGGACGCCCTCGCGGCCCTCTTCGCACAGCTCGACCCGGAGCACGGCTACGTCGCCGTGATGGCCTACCTCGACCGGGTCACGGACGCTCCCCTGGCCGACGTGCGGCCGGGACTGGCCCGTCATACCGAACGCCCCACCACCTTCGGCTGGGGTCCGCGGTTCCTGCACTCCACCGGGCAGTTCCACAAGGGCGGTCCGGCCACCGGTGTCTACCTGCAGGTGACCACGGCGCCGCACGAGGACCTCGCCATCCCCGGACGCGAGTTCACCTTCGGCGACTTCATCACCTCGCAGGCGGCCGGCGACGCGCAGGTGCTCGCCGAGCACGGGCGCCCCGTGCTCCAGCTGCACCTGACCGACCACGACGCCGGGCTGGCGCAGCTCACCCGCGCGCTGACCGACCTGTCCCCGGCGAAAGGCGACGCATGAGCCCCACGCGGGTGACGCAGGACAGCAACCCACTTCGCGACCCTCGCGACAAGCGGCTCCCCCGGATCGCCGGCCCGTGCGGCCTGGTGCTCTTCGGGGTGACCGGCGACCTGGCTCGCAAGAAGCTGATGCCCGCGATCTACGACCTGGCCAACCGCGGGCTCCTGCCGCCGGGCTTCTCGCTGGTGGGTTTCGCCCGCCGCGACTGGGCCGACCAGGACTTCGGCAAGATCGTCTACGACGCGGTGAAGCAGTACGCGCGGACCCCGTTCCGGGAGAGCGTGTGGCGCAACCTGGCCGAGGGATTCCGTTTCGTGCCGGGCACGTTCGACGACCCCACGTCGTTCGACCTGCTCGCCGAGACGGTGAAGAGCCTCGAGGCCGAGCGCGGCACCGGTGGCAACGTCGCGTTCTACCTGTCCATCCCGCCGTCGTCGTTCTCGGTGGTCTGCGAGCAGCTCGAGCGCTCGGGCCTCAGCAAGGCCGAGGGTGACTCGTGGCGACGGGTGGTCATCGAGAAGCCGTTCGGGCACGACCTCAAGAGCGCCCGCGAGCTCAACGACATCGTGGAGGGCGTGTTCCCGCCCGACGCGGTCTTCCGGATCGACCACTACCTGGGCAAGGAGACGGTCCAGAACCTGCTGGCGCTGCGCTTCGCCAACCAGATGTTCGAACCGGTCTGGAACGCCAACTACGTCGACCACGTGCAGATCACGATGGCCGAGGACATCGGCATCGGTGGTCGGGCCGGCTACTACGACGGCATCGGTGCAGCCCGCGACGTCATCCAGAACCACCTGCTCCAGCTCCTCGCGCTCACCGCGATGGAGGAGCCGGTGTCGTTCGCGGCCGAGCACCTGCGCGCCGAGAAGGAGAAGGTCCTCTCCGCCGTGCGTCACCCCAAGGACCTCGGCAAGTCGAGCGCCCGCGGCCAGTACGCCGCCGGCTGGCAGGGCGGCGAGCAGGTCATCGGCTACCTCGACGAGGACGGTGTGGCCAAGGGCTCGCGCACCGAGACGTATGCCGCGATGAAGCTCGAGATCGACTCGCGCCGTTGGGCAGGGGTCCCCTTCTACCTGCGCACCGGCAAGCGCCTGGGCAAGCGGGTCACCGAGATCGCGGTGGTCTTCAAGAAGGCCCCGCACCTGCCGTTCAACGACACCGCCACCGAAGAGCTCGGCCAGAACGCCATCGTCATCCGCGTGCAACCGGACGAGGGCATCACCATGCGCTTCGGGGCGAAGGTGCCGGGGGCCCAGATGGAGGTGCGCGACGTGACGATGGACTTCGGCTACGGCCGCGCCTTCACCGAGTCGAGCCCGGAAGCCTACGAGCGGCTCATCCTCGACGTCCTGCTCGGCGACCCGCCGCTCTTCCCACGCCACGAGGAGGTCGAGCTCTCCTGGCAGATCCTCGACCCGGTCGAGGAGTACTGGTCGAAGTCGAAGGCCAGGCTCGAGCCCTACATGTCGGGTGGCTGGGGTCCGGCCGGCGCCGACGAGATGATGAGCCGCGACGGCCGCGTCTGGAGGATGCCATGAGTGCCCCACAGCGCCGTTCCGCTACCGATGGGGGAACCCGGTGATCGTCGACCTGCCCAGCACCACGACGGTGGCGATCAGCAAGAAGCTCGTCGCCCTGCGCCAGGACACCGGCGCGATGGCCCTCGGCCGGGTGCTCACCCTCCTGATCGTCGTCGACGAGCAGGATGCCGAAGAGGCCATCGAGGCCGCCAACGACGCGAGCCGGCAGCACCCCTGCCGCATCATCGCGGTGGTGATCGGCAACAAGCGCGGCCAGTCGCGGATCGACGCCCAGATCCGGGTCGGCGGCGACGCCGGAGCGAGCGAGGTCGTCGTGCTGCGGCTCTACGGCGCCCTGACCGAGCACGGCCGCAGCGTCGTCATCCCGCTGTTGCTGCCCGACTCCCCCGTCGTCGCGTGGTGGCCGACCGACGCCCCGACCCACGTCGCCCAGGACCCGATCGGCTCGATGGCGCAGCGCCGGATCACCGACGCGGCCGAGGCCAAGAACCCCCGGGCCGCGCTCAAGTCGCGCGCCACGGCATACACCCGCGGTGACACCGACCTGGCCTGGACCCGGGTGACCCTGTGGCGCGGGCTGCTCGCGGCGGCGCTCGACCAGCCGCCCTTCGAGCCCGTCACGGAGGCGACGGTCACCGGTGGATCCGACTCGCCGTCGACCGACCTGCTGGCCGCGTGGCTGGCCCAGACCCTGCGGTGCCCCGTGCGGCGGGCGCGGTCCCGCAACGGCACCGGCATGGTCAGCGTGCGCCTGGAGCGGCGCAGTGGGGCCATCGACCTGGTCCGCCCGGACGGCTCGATCGCGACGCTGAGCCAGCCCGGTCAGCCCCTGCGCCGGATCTCGCTGGCCCGCCGGGCCACGGCCGAGTGCCTCGCCGACGAGCTGCGCCGGCTCGACCCCGACGAGATCTACGAGGACACCATCCGCAACGGACTCGCGCGGGTCGGCACCAAGACCGTCACCGCCAGCGAGGCGGTGCGTGAGGGTGAGGCCCCGTCGGTGAAGGACGCCGAGCGGGCCTCGCGCCGGCTGGCGCGGAGCAGCTCGAAGGCGAGCAGCGCTCAGATGGTGCAGGCCCCGACCCCGGCCCCCAAGGCCGACACCGGCACCGTCAAGGAGGCGGCCGCCCGCCAGCTCGCGAAGGCGAAGTCGACCGCGATCTCGCCGAAGGCGAAGGCCGCCAAGGCCGCCACCGCCCCGCGGGCCGCGAAGACCGCGAAGGCTGCGCGGCCCGCAAAGACTGCGAAGACCGCGAAGTCGACCAAGGCGCGCAAGGCATGAGCACCGCCCCGATCGTCGTGGTCCACCCGGACAAGCAGTCGGTGGCGGACGGCGGTGCCGCTCGCCTGGTCACCACCCTCATCGACCTGCAGGCCGCAGGCCGAGCGCCCCACGTGTCGCTCACCGGGGGCTCGCTCGGGTCGGCGATCATCGCGTCGATCCTCGAGGTGCCCGCACACCGGGCGGTCGACTGGTCGACGGTGTCGGTGTGGTGGGGCGACGAGCGCTACCTGCCGGCCGGCGACGCCGACCGCAACGACACCCAGAACGACGCGGCCGGCCTCGACCGGCTGGGCCTCGACCCGGCCAAGGTCCACCGGGTGCCGGGGCCGGACGCCAGCAGCTCGGCCGAGGACAGCGCCGACCAGTACTCCGCCACGGTGCGGGGCAGCGGCGGCGGCGAGTTCGACGTCATGATCCTCGGCGTCGGCCCGGACGGTCACGTGGCGTCGCTGTTCCCCGGTCACCCGGCCCAGCTGACCACCGACGCCATCGCCGTCGCGGTGCACGACTCCCCCAAACCGCCGCCGGACCGGGTCTCGCTGACCTTCGAGTGCCTCGGTCGCTCCGACCGGGTCTGGTTCCTCGTGGCGGGTGCCGACAAGGCCGAGGCGGTGCGCAACGGCGTCGACGGCGCCGGGCCCGAGCTGTCGAGCGCGGCCCAGGTGCGCGGCATCCGCGAGACCATCTGGCTGGTCGACCGCGACTCCGCCACCGAACTCCCCGCCTGACCCCCCCGCACCCCCGCACTTCTGGCCACTGGTGCCGGGTCAGGCGCCCCGAACGGGGTGTGGGTGCGGCATGGGTGGCCAGAAGTGCTGGACTACTGGATGAGCTTGCGCTCCCGCAGGGTGGCCAGCGCCTCGTCGAGGATGGCCTTGCCGTCGGCGTCGGAGCGGCGCTCCTTCACGTAGGCCAGGTGGGTCTTGTAGGGCTCGACCTTCGGCGGGGCGGGCGGGTTGGCCTCGTCCTGGCCGGCCGGGAACCCGCAGCGCGGGCAGTCCCAGGTCTCGGGGACGGCCAGACCGGGCTCCTCGGCGAACGAGGGTCGGGTCTGGTGACCGTTGGCGCACCAGTAGGAGACGAACACCCGGGGAGCCGCCTCACCCCGCTCGGCCTCGCCCATCGGGCCGGCGCCCACTCGGCTGCCTCGGATTGCGTTGCCACCTGCCATGTGCGGAAGGTCCTCTCAGGTCAGGGTGTGTCTGGGCGCGGGCGAGTCAGGCGGAGAACCGGTCGATGAGACCGATCCCCACGATGCAGGCGAACCAGATGATGCCGACGGCGATCGTGAACCGGTCGAGGTTGCGCTCGGCCACCGACGAGGAGCCCAGCGAGGTGGACATGCCACCGCCGAACATGTCGGACAGACCGCCGCCCTTGCCCTTGTGGAGCAGGATCAGCAGCGTCAGGAACAGACCACCGATGACCAGCAGGACCTGCAGGCCAATGCGTACGGCTTCCACGGAGCACCCATCTCGATTCGACGTCAGTTGTCGCTGCGCAATGCAGCAGGGGTCAGGATACCTGCTCGCCGCTCAGGCGGTGGCCAGGTGGTCCTTGAAGCGGCAGATCGAGGCGAACTCGGCGGGGTCGATGGAGGCACCACCCACGAGGGCGCCGTCGACGTCCTCCTGCGCCATGATCGCGGCCACGTTGGCAGCCTTGACCGAGCCGCCGTAGAGCACCCGCACCCCGTCGGCCAGGTCACCGGAGTAGAGCTCGGCGAGCTTGGTGCGGATGGCAGCGCACACCTCCTGCGCGTCCTGCGGCGTGGCGACCTCGCCGGTGCCGATCGCCCAGACCGGCTCGTAGGCGACGACGAGGGTGGCCGCCTGGGCCGCGGTCACGTCGACCAGCCCTGCCTCGAGCTGCGTCAGCACGTGCTCGAGGTGGGTGCCGGCCTGGCGCACCTCCAGGGGCTCCCCTACGCAGAAGATCGGGGTCAGGCCGTGCCGGTAGGCCGCCTTCACCTTGGCGTTGACGACCTCGTCGGTCTCGTGGTGGTACTCGCGCCGCTCGCTGTGGCCGGCCAGCACGTAGGTGCAGCCCAGCTTGGCGAGGAAGGCCCCGCTCACCTCGCCGGTGTAGGCACCGCTGTCCTGCGTCGACAGGTCCTGCGCACCGTGGCGCAGGTCGAGCCGGTCGCCGTCGATCAGGGTCTGCACCGAGCGCAGGTCGGTGAACGGCGGGAGCACCGCGACCTCCACCGCCCCGAAGTCGTGTCGGCCGTCGCGCAGCGTCCAGTCGAGCTTCTGGACCAGGTGGGTGGCCTGGAGGTGGTCGAGGTTCATCTTCCAGTTGCCCGCCATCAGGGGCGTGCGGCCGGAGGTCGTGGCTGCCATCAGGTTCAGTCCTCGGGAGAGCGGTGCGGGGTATGCCGGTGGGCCGGGCGGAGTGCCCGGCCCACCGAAGGGTACGTGGTTGCGGTGCGCAGGGGGTCGCTCAGGCGCCCGGCTCGTCGAGCACGGTCAGACCGGGGAGCTCCTTGCCCTCGAGGTACTCCAGGCTCGCGCCGCCGCCGGTGGAGATGTGGCCGAACTGGGCGTCCTCGAAGCCGAGCTGCCGCACGGCGGCGGCGGAGTCGCCACCACCGACGACGGTGAGGGCCCCCTTCTCGGTCACCTCGACCAGGGCCTTCGCGACGGCTGCCGTGCCCGCGGCATACGGCTCCATCTCGAAGGCCCCCATCGGGCCGTTCCAGAAGACCGTGCGGCAGTCCTTGAGCTTCTCGGCGAACAGCACCCCGGACTCGGGGCCGATGTCGAGCCCCATCCGGTCGGCCGGGATCGCTCCGGCGGGGACCACCTCGCGGTCGGCGTCGGCGGAGAACTCGGTGGCCGCCACGATGTCGACGGGCAGGACGATCTCGACGCCCCGCTCCCTGGCCTGCTCGAGGTAGCCCTTGACCTGCTCGATCTGGTCGGACTCGAGCAGGCTCCTGCCGACCTCGTAGTCCTGGGCCGCGAGGAAGGTGAACACCATGCCGCCACCGATGAGCAGGCGGTCGGCGGTCTGGAGCAGGTTGTCGATGACCCCGAGCTTGTCGGACACCTTGGCGCCACCGAGCACGACGGCGTAGGGGCGCTCCGGGTCCTCGGTGAGCCGCCGGAGCACCCCGACCTCGGTCTCGACCAGTCCGCCCACGGCCGACGGCAGCAGCCGCGCGACGTCGTAGACGCTGGCCTGCTTGCGGTGCACGACGCCGAAGCCGTCGGAGACGAACACGTCGGCCAGCCCGGCGAGCTGCTGGGCGAACTCGGCGCGCTCCTCGTCGGTCTTGGCGGTCTCACCGGGGTTGAAGCGCAGGTTCTCGAGGAGCACGACGTCGCCGTCCTGCGCGGCGTCGACCGCCGCGCGGGCGTTCTCCCCCACCGTGTCGCTGGCGAACGTGACGTCCTGGCCGAGCACCTCACGGAGGCGGGCGGCGACCGGCGCGAGCGAGTACTTGTCCTCCGGCGCACCCTTGGGCCGCCCGAGGTGGGCGCACACGATCACGCGGGCACCCGCCTCGGACAGCGCCTTGATGGTCGGCGCCGACGCGCGGATCCGCCCGTCGTCCGAGATCACCGGGCTGCCGGCGGGTCCTCCGTGTTCCAACGGCACGTTGAGGTCGGAGCGGACGAGGACGCGCTTGCCGCGCAGGTCGCCCAGCTCGGTGACGGACTTCATCGAGGCACCAGCTCCTGTCTCAGCCAGGGGTCAGAGCGACTGGCCGACGAGCAGCACCAAGTCGGCGAGGCGGTTGGAGTAGCCCCACTCGTTGTCGTACCAGCCGATCACCTTGACCTGGTTGCCGATCACCTTGGTGAGGCCCGCGTCGAAGATGCACGAGGCCGGGTCGGTCTCGATGTCCTTGGAGACGATCGCGTCCTCGGTGTAGACGAGGATGCCCTTGAGCGGGCCCTCGGCAGCAGCCTTGACCGCGGCGTTGACCTCTTCGGCGGTGACCTCGCGGCCTGCCTCGAAGGTGAGGTCGGTGGCCGACCCTGTGGCGATCGGGACGCGCAGCGCGAAGCCGTCGAGCTTGCCCTTCAGCTCGGGCAGCACCAGGCCGATCGCCTTGGCGGCACCGGTCGAGGTCGGCACGATGTTGAGGGCGGCGGCGCGGGCGCGGCGCAGGTCCTTGTGCGGGGCGTCCTGGAGGTTCTGGTCCTGGGTGTAGGCGTGGATCGTCGTCATCAGGCCCTTGACGATGCCGAACTCGTCGTTGAGCACCTTGGCCATCGGGCCCAGGCAGTTGGTGGTGCAGGACGCGTTGGAGATGATCGTGTGCTTCGACGCGTCGTAGTCGCCGTCGTTGACGCCCATCACGATGGTGATGTCCTCGTTGGAGGCGGGCGCGGAGATGATGACCTTCTTGGCGCCACCGTCGATGTGCGCCTTGGCCTTGGTCGCGTCGGTGAAGAACCCGGTGGACTCGACCACGATGTCGGCTCCGACGGACGCCCAGTCGATCTTGGCCGGGTCGCGCTCCTCGAACACGCGCACGGTCTTGCCGCCGGCGGTGATCGAGGTGTCGTCGTAGGTCACCTCACCCGGGAAGCGGCCGAGGATCGAGTCGTACTTGAGCAGGTGGGCCAGCGTCTTGTTGTCCATCAGGTCGTTGGTGGCGACGACCTCGATGTCGGCGCCCGACGCCTCGATGGCGCGGAAGAAGTTGCGGCCGATGCGGCCGAAGCCGTTGATGCCTACGCGAACAGTCACGATGCCAAGTCCTTCTGGGATGGGGACGGTATGCCGCGTGATCGCGGCTCGGTGGTGCTCACCGGAAAGCCTATTGGATGGGTCACACCCCCAGGCAGGGCGGTCCGGCGTACGGGCGGGTAACCCACGGCATCGTCCCGCGGTGGCGGGCAGGCCCCGTCGAGGCGAGCGGCCGGCATACCGACTGCGGTCAGGAGTCCCCGCCGAAGAGGTCGCGCGTGTAGACCTTGTCGGCCACCGGCTCGAGCTCGGCGACCATCCGGTTGGCGACGATGACGTCGGACACCTCGGTGAACTCCGCCAGGTCACGGACCACCCGCGACCCGAAGAAGCTGTCGGCGTCGAGGGCCGGCTCGTAGACCACGACCTCGACCCCCTTGGCCTTGATCCGCTTCATGATCCCCTGCACGCTGCTCGACCGGAAGTTGTCGGAGCCGGACTTCATGATCAGCCGGTGGATCCCGACCACTCGCGGCTGGCGGCGCAGGATGTCGGCCGCGACGAAGTCCTTGCGGGTGGTGTTGGCGGTGACGATGGCCTCGATCAGCGACTGCGGGACGTCCTGGTAGTTGGCCAGCAGCTGCTTGGTGTCCTTCGGGAGGCAGTAGCCGCCATAGCCGAACGACGGGTTGTTGTAGCCCGGGCCGATACGGGGGTCGAGCCCCACCCCTTCGATGATCTGGCGCGAGTCGAGGTCGTGGGTGAGCGCGAAGGTGTCGAGCTCGTTGAAGAAGGCCACCCGCATCGCGAGGTAGGTGTTGGCGAACAGCTTCACCGCCTCGGCCTCGGTGCTGTCCGTCAGCAGCACCGGGACGTCGGGCTCCAGCGATCCCTCGACCAGGAGGTCGGCGAAGGCCCGCCCCCGCTCGCTCCGGTCGCCCACGACGATGCGGGAGGGGTGCAGGCTGTCCCAGAGGGCCCTCCCCTCGCGGAGGAACTCCGGGCTGAAGACGAGGTTGTCGGTGCCCAGCCGCTGGGCGAGGCCCTGGGTGAAGCCCACCGGGACGGTGGACTTCACGACCATGACCGCACCGGGGTTCGCGGCGGCGACGTCGGCCGCGACCTTCTCGACGGTGGAGGTGTTGAAGTAGTTGGTCACCGGGTCGTAGTCGGTGGGGGTCGCGATGACCACGAAGTCCGCACCCGAGTACGCCTCGTCGGAGTCGTCGGTGAAGGTGAGACGCAGCTCGCGGTGGGCCAGGAAGTCCTCGATCTCGGCGTCCTTGATCGGGCTGCGCCCCTCGCGCAGGCCCGCGACCCGGGCCCGGTCGATGTCGAACGCGACGACGTCGTGGTGCTGCGAGAGCAGCACGGCCATCGAGAGCCCGACGTAGCCCGTGCCGACCACGGCGATCCTCGTCATGGGAGAAGTGTCCCCTACCCGGTCAGGCGTCGAGCATGTCGGGCGTCAGGTTGGCCTCGGTGCCGGGGATGCCGAGGTCCTGCGCCCGCTTGTCCGCCATCGCGAGCAGCCGCCGGATGCGGCCGGCCACGGCGTCCTTGGTCATCGGGGGCTGGGCGAGCTGACCCAGCTCCTCGAGCGAGGCCTGCTTGTGCTCCAGCCGGAGCGCGCCGGCCTCCTTGAGGTGGTCGGGGATGTCGTCACCGAGGATCTCCATGGCGCGACCGACGCGAGCCCCGGCAGCGACGGCCGCCCGGGCCGACCGGCGCAGGTTGGCGTCGTCGAAGTTGGCGAGCCGGTTGGCGGTGGCGCGGACCTCGCGCCGCATCCGGCGCTCCTCCCACGCCATCACGGCATCGTGCGCGCCGAGCCGGGTCAGCATCGCGCCGATGGCGTCTCCGTCGCGGATCACCACGCGGTCGACCCCACGGACCTCGCGAGCCTTGGCCTGGATGCCGAGCCGACGAGCCGCACCGACCAGCGCGAGCGCCGCCTCGGGGCCGGGGCAGGTCACCTCGAGCGCCGACGAACGGCCCGGCTCGGTGAGCGAACCGTGCGCGATGAACGCGCCCCGCCACGCGGCCTCCGCGTCGCAGGCCGACGCGCTGACGACCTTGGGCGGCAGGCCCCGCACCGGACGCCCGCGGGCGTCGATGAGCCCGGTCTGCCGGGCCAGCGCCTCGCCGTCCTGCACGACGCGCACGACGTAGCGGCTGCCCTTGCGCAAGCCACCGGCGGCGAGGACGAGCACCTCGGACGGGTGGCCGTAGAGGTCGCCGATGTTCTTGCGGAGGCGTCGGGCGGCGTTCGCGGTGTCGAGCTCGGCCTCGACGACGATCCTCCCGCCGACGATGTGCAGCCCACCGGCGAACCGCAGCGTCGCGGCGACCTCGGACTTGCGGCAGCAGGGCTTGGTGACGTCGAGTCTGCTGAGCTCGTCCTTGACCCGCGCCGTCATCGCCATTGCTTCATCCTGCCATCTCGCTGTCGTGCACTGGTGGGCTGTCGTCCCATGCTTCGCTCTCCCCCTCGGCCGCACCCTGAGGCACCGGCACCGCATCCCCCGACTCAACCACGTCCGTCAAGCATCCTGCCCCCGCGGGCGGTGCCGGCTCGGCACCAGCCGACGAACCGGCCCGCGAGGTCAGCCGAAGACGTCACGGTAGGCCGCGGCCAGCCGCAGCGAGTCATGGTGCCCGGGCGCACCCCGCTGCGCCACCGGGGCGAGCACGAGATCGGCGCCCAGCCGCCCGGCGACGGCCCGCAGGCCCACCTCGTCGTCGACCGCACCGGGGTCGGCGAGGACGGCGTCGAGGCGCAGGCGGGGGGCGTGGTCGACCAGGGCCTCGAGCTGCTGCGCCGCGGTGAACCCGGCCGTCTCGCCGGAGTGCTCGAGGTTGAGGGTCAGCAACCGCCGGGCGGCCGTGTCGTGCAGTGCCTCGCGCAGGGCCGGGACCATCAGGTGGGGCATCACCGAGGTGAACCACGATCCGGGCCCGAGGATCAGCCAGTCGGCCTCGAGCACGGCCGCGATCGTCTCCGGGGCCGACGGCGGGTCCTGGGGCTCGAGCGCGATGCTCACGACCGTGCCCTTCGTGGTCGCCACGGCCACCTGGCCGCGCAGCGTGGTGAGGCCGTCGGCGTCAGCACCGTCCAGTCCCTCGACCCGCGCGGTGATCTCCAGCGGCACCGCAGCCATCGGCAGCACCCGGCCCCGGGCGTTGAGCAACCGGCCGACGAGGTCGAGCCCCACCACGGGGTCGTGGTGGACGTCCCAGAGGGCGGTGATGAGCAGGTTGCCGAGGGCGTGACCGGCCAGCGGGCCCTCGCCCCGGAAGCGGTGCTGCAGCACGTCGCGCCAGGTGTGTCCCCACTCGGTGTCGTCGCAGAGCGCGGTGAGGGCCATCCGCAGGTCGCCCGGGGGCAGGACGTCGAACTCGTCGCGCAGCCGGCCCGACGAGCCGCCGTTGTCGGCGACGGTGACGACGGCGGTGATGTCGTCGGTGACCAGCTTGAGGGCCTCGAGCGAGGCGGCCAGGCCGTGCCCGCCACCGAGCGCGACGACTGCGGGCCCCGCCACTACTCCTGCCCCAGGTCGCGGTGCACCACGAAGGTCGCGACGTCGTCACTGGTCAGTCGCGCCCGCAGGGCCTCCGCGACAGCCACCGACCGGTGCTTGCCCCCCGTGCAGCCGACCGCGAGCGTGACGTAGCGCCGGCCCTCGCGGATGTAGCCCGCGGTCACCGGCGACATCAGGTCGACCACACGGTCGACGAACTCGGGTGCCCCCTCCTGCGCCATCACGAACTCGGCGACCGGGGCGTCACGCCCGGTGAAGTTGCGCAGCTCGGGGATCCAGAACGGGTTGGGCAGGAAACGCATGTCGAAGACGAAGTCGGCGTCGAGCGGGACGCCGTACTTGAAGCCGAACGACATGACGGCGATCCGGACCTTGTGGCCCGCGTCGCCGGAGAACACCGGGTGCACCTTCTTGGCCAGCTGGTGCACGTTGAGGCCCGAGGTGTCGATCACCACGTCGGCCCGGGCCCGCAGGTCGGCGAGCATGGCCCGCTCGCGGATGATCCCGTCGAGCAGCCGGCCGTCGCCCTGGAGCGGGTGCGGTCGGCGGACCGACTCGAACCGGCGCACGATCGCCTCGTCGGTGGCGTCGAGGAAGACGAGGTTGGGTCGCCAGCCGCGCTCGCGCAGCTCGTCGAGGGCGGTCTGCAGGTGGTCGAAGAAGCCTCGGGCCCGCACGTCGACGACCGCGGCCAGCCGCGGCAGGTCGGCCCGCCGGGGGGCCTCGTTGGCCAGGTCGGCGAGCGAGACCAGCAGGTGTGGGGGCAGGTTGTCGATGACGTACCAGCCGGAGTCCTCGAGCACGTTGGCCGTGGTCGACCGACCGGCGCCGCTCATGCCCGTGACGATCACGAGCTCGGCCGGGTCGTGACCCGGCACCTCGTCGGTCATGACTGCTCCGCCTCCTGGCGCTGGGGGTGCGTGGTGGTGCCGGTCGTGGTCGGTCGCTGGTCAGTCACCATCGAGGACCTCACCGGTCATCAGGTTGACGGCCGGCGCAGGGGCACCAGCCGTGGCCAACTCTGCCGCAATCGTGGCGGCCAGCGCAGGTCCGATGCCGGAAACCTCCTGCAGCTCCTCGACGGTCGCAGCCCGGACCCGCTTGACCGACCCGAAGTGCCGCAGCAGCGCCTTGCGTCGCGTCTCGCCCAACCCCGGGATGGAGTCGAGGGCGCTGCTGGTCATCGCCTTCGAGCGCCGCTGTCGGTGGAACGTGATCGCGAACCGGTGCGCCTCGTCGCGGACCCGCTGCAGCAGGTAGAGGCCGTCACTGGTCCGCGGCAGGATGACGGGGTAGTCCTGACCCGGCACCCAGACCTCCTCGAGCCGCTTGGCGAGACCCACGACGGCGACGTCGTCGATGCCGAGCGCGGTGAGCGCGGCGTGGGCGGCGTTGACCTGCGGCAGGCCACCGTCGACCACGACGAGGTTGGGCGGGTAGGCGAACTTCTTGGGCTTGCCGGTGTCGGGGTCGATGCGGTCGGGTCCGGCCTCGGGGTCTGGACCGAGCTCGACGTCGGAGGCCTGGTCACGCTCCTCGAGGTAGCGCTGGAACCGCCGGGTCAGGACCTCGTCCATGGCGGCGGTGTCGTCGACCTGCTCGCCCCGGATGACGAACCGGCGGTACTCGGACTTGCGGGCCAGGCCGTCCTCGAAGACCACCATCGACCCCACCACCTGCGAGCCCTGGATGTGACTGATGTCGTAGCACTCGACCCGCAGCGGCGCAGCAGCCAGGTCGAGACTGGTCTGGAGCTCCTGGAGCGCCTGGCTGCGGGCGGTGAGGTCGCCGGCCCGGGCCAGCTTGTGCCGGGCCAGGGACTGCTTGGCGTTGCGCTGGACGGTCTCGAGCAGGGTGCGCTTGTCGCCGCGCTGGGGCACCCGCAGGTCGACCGCCGAGCCCCGCAGCGAGCCCAGCCAGGTCGAGACCGCGGCCGGCTCGTCGGGCAGCACGGGGACGAGCACCTCGCGCGGCACGCTGTCACCCGACTCGCCGCCATAGACCTGCTGGAGCAGGTGACCGACGATCTCGGGGACCGACTCGGCATCCATCTCGGCGACCCAGCCGCGCTGGCCACGCACGCGGCCACCGCGCACGTGGAAGACCTGGACGGCCACCTCGAGGCCGTCCTCCTCGAGGGCGAAGACGTCGGCGTCGGTGCCGTCGCCCAGGACGACGGCGGACTTCTCGAGCGCCTTGCCGAGGGCCACGAGGTCGTCACGGAGCCGGGCAGCCTGCTCGAACTCCAGCGAGCGGCTGGCGGCCGCCATGTCGCGCTCGAGCCGCTTGACGAACCGGGTCGTGTTGCCGGCCATGAAGTCGCAGAAGTCCTCGGCGATGGCGCGGTGCTCCTCGGCGCTGACCCGGCCGACGCAGGGGGCCGAGCACTTGTCGATGTATCCGAGCAGGCAGGGGCGACCGACCTGGCCGGCCCGCTTGAAGACCCCCGACGAGCAGGTCCGCACCGGGAAGACGCGCAGCAGCAGGTCGAGGGTCTCGCGGATCGCCCAGGCGTGCGCGTAGGGGCCGAAGTAGCGGGTGCCCTTGCGCTTGGCCCCGCGCATCACCTGGGCGCGCGGAAACTCCTCACCGAGGGTGACCGCGAGGTAGGGGTAGGACTTGTCGTCGCGGTACTTGACGTTGAACCGAGGGTCGAACTCCTTGATCCAGGAGTACTCGAGCTGGAGGGCCTCGACCTCGGTGGACACGACGGTCCACTCCACGCTCGCGGCCGTCGTGACCATGGTGGCGGTGCGCGGGTGCAGGGCGGCGACGTCCTGGAAGTAGGAGGACAGCCGCGGTCGCAGTGACTTCGCCTTGCCGACGTAGATGACGCGCTTGGCGGAGTCCCGGAACCGGTAGACACCCGGGTCGACCGGGATCTCCCCCGGCGCCGGGCGGTACGTCGACGGGTCAGCCACTGCTCCACTCTATGGAGCGCCACCGACGGCCCGCGCCGGGCCACCCACCCGACCGCACGCGCCACCACCCCACGCACGGAGGTATGCCGCGTGGTGACCACGCGGCATACCTCACCGTGCGCTGGAGGTCAGGTGACCGAGATCCCGTCGCCGCTGACGGTGATGGTCTTCTCGGGCAGGGCCTTGGTGGCCGGCCCCTGCTTCACCGCGCCGGTGGTCAGGTCGTACTTGCTGCCGTGGCAGGCGCAGTTGATGGTGCCGTCGGCGACCGTGCTCACCACGCAGTTCTGGTGCGTGCAGACCGCGCTGAAGGCCTTGAAGTCGCCCGAGGTGGGCTGGGTGACGACGACCTTCTGGTCGGCGAAGATCTTGCCGCCGCCCACCGGGATGGTGGCCTTGGAGATGGCCTCCTTGGCCGCGTCGGTGGCCGAGCTCACGGCGGTGTCGGCAGCGTCCTCGGCCGCCCCGCACGCGGCCAGGGCCGTGGCACCGACCCCGGCCAGGCCGACCGACGCGAGCACGGTGCGCCGCGACGGCCCCGAACCAGCACTCGAGGACGAGGTGGAGGCAGGGGCGTCGGTGGTGACGGAGAGGTCTTGCGGGGTGTCTCGTTCGGTGGTCATGCGCGCGCCTTTCGGTGGAGGTGCCCCCGCGGAGGGGGATCTGACCAGGTCGACCCAGCATCGCGGGCCATGCTGGGTAATACGTGTGACGCTGCCATGACGTTCATCTGGACATAACAGGCAGGGTGGTAACGACACGGTCACGCATGCACGCGATGTGCTCCCGCTCACGGGGACCCGCGGTCTACTCTGCACACACCCCAACCGGGGTGACCCGTGGGTGCAGACGGCCCGCGTGCTCCAGATGACTTCAGGAGGAGTCTTGCGTTCCGTGTTCAAGATTGGCGCGCCCCTCGTGGCCGCTGCCCTCGCGCTTTCCGCCTGCGGCGGCACCACCGGCGACGGTGGCTCCGGCGGCGACAAGGCGTGTGACCTCAAGATCGGCTTCTTCGGCGCGCTCACCGGCGACGCCGCCAACCTCGGCATCAACATCAAGAACGGTGCCGAGCTCGCCGTCAACCAGTACAACGAGAAGAACGCCGACTGCAAGGTCTCGCTCACCTCGTTCGACAGCCAGGGTGACCCGGCCATCGCTCCCGGACTGGCCCAGAAGGCCGTCACCGACAAGAAGCTGGTCGGCATCGTCGGCCCGGCCTTCTCCGGTGAGTCCAAGGCTGCCGACCCGATCTTCGACAAGGCCGGCCTGAACATCATCACCGCTTCGGCGACCAACCCGGCGCTGTCCGAGAACGGCTGGAAGACCTTCCACCGCATCCTCGGCAACGACGCCACCCAGGGTCCCGCCGCCGCGAAGTACATCAAGGACGTCCTCAAGGCCCAGAAGGTCTTCGTCTCCGACGACACCTCGGAGTACGGCAAGGGCCTCGCCGACATCGTGAAGAACGACCTCGGCGGCGCCGTGGCCGGCAGCGACCAGACCGCGGCCGACGGCAAGCAGGACGACTTCTCCGCGACCGTGACCAAGGCGAAGGCCTCGGGCGCCACCGTGTTCTTCTACGGCGGCTACTACTCGAACGCCTCCAAGCTGGCCAAGCAGCTGAAGGACGGCGGCTTCACCGGCCAGTTCGTCGCGGCGGACGGCGTCAAGGACGACGGCTTCATCAAGGGCGCCGGTGCGGCGGCCGAGGGTGCCATCGTCACCTGCCCGTGCCTCCCCCCGGACAAGGCTCCCGAGTTCGCGGCCGCCTACAAGAAGGCCTACAACTCGGACCCGGCCACGTACTCGGCCGAGGCCTACGACGCGGCGAACGTCTTCCTCGCCGCCATCAAGGCCGGCAAGACCTCGTCGGCGGACATGAACGCCTTCATCGGCTCGTACAGCGCCCAGGGCGTGACCAAGATGGTCAAGTTCGACGCCAAGGGTGAGCCGGCCGAGGTGTCGGTCTGGGCCTACAAGGTCGAGGGCGGCAAGATCGTTCCGGACCAGGAAATCAAGTAACACCACGCATAGCGGCCAGGGCTCTCGGCAACGGGGGCCCTGGCCGCTACCGTGTTCCCGTCCGGTCGGGGTCCCCCTCGGCTTTCGTCGTCGCGGTCCCCCCTTCATCGGAGGTCTGATGGATCTTCTGCTCAACCACTTCTGGGAATTCACCATCACGGGCCTGGCCTTCGGTGCGATCTACGCTCTCATCGCGCTCGGCTACACCCTCGTCTACGGCGTGCTGCGGCTGATCAACTTCGCGCACTCCGAGGTCTTCATGTGGGGCAGCTTCGCGGCTGTCTGGATGCTGCTGGCGGTGGGTGCGGGCAAGGCCTCCGGCCTCGGCCTGGTCGGCTACCTCATCGTCGGCTTCGCGTCGGCGATGGTGATGTCCGCGCTGATCGCGCTGCTCCTCGAGTTCGTCGCCTACCGGCCGCTGCGCAAGCGGAACTCTCCGCCGTTGATCGCCCTCATCTCCGCCATCGGCGCCTCCTTCGCCCTGTCCGAGGCGATGGGCCTGCGCGACAAGCCGTTCAAGTGGTTCGGCGCCGACGACGACCTGGCCAACTACGTCGGCCGGCCCCGGGAGGCCTCGCCGCTGCCGTTGCAGATCGAGGTCAAGCGCCTCTTCTACATCTTCGACTACCACGTCTCGAACATCGACCTGATCGTCCTCGGCTCCGCGATCGTCCTGATGATCGTGCTGGACCAGTTCGTCAGCCGGTCGCGGCTCGGCCGAGGCATCCGGGCCGTCGCCCAGGACGCCGAGTCGGCTGCGCTCATGGGCGTCAACCGCGACCAGGTCATCCGCCTCACCTTCGTCCTCGGCGGTGCCGCGGCTGGTGCGGCCGCGATGATGTACCTGCTCAAGTTCGGGGTGACGAGGTACAACAGCGGGTTCCTGCTCGGTGTGAAGGCCTTCACGGCCGCCGTGCTCGGCGGCATCGGCAACCTGCGCGGTGCCCTGCTCGGTGGGTTCATCCTCGGGGTGGCCGAGAACTACGGCTCGGCGATCTTCGGGGGCGAGTGGAAGGACGTCGTCTCCTTCGTCCTGCTGGTCGTCATTCTCCTGTTCCGTCCCACCGGCCTGCTCGGTGAGTCCCTCGGAAAGGCACGCGCATGAACGCCGTCCGCAGCTTCTTCTCCGGTGTCGCCGCGCGGTTCCGCGCCCTGCCCCGCTGGGCGCGCTACCTGCTCATCGTGGCGGCGGTGGTGTTCATCTACTTCCTGCCGATCCTCAACCCGCCGCTCATCACGACGACCGACTCCGACTTCGGCGCCGTGCTCTTCCTCTGCGCGTTGTACGCCCTCGTGGCGATCGGGCTCAACATCGTCATCGGGTATGCCGGGTTGCTCGACCTCGGCTACATCGGGTTCTTCGCGATCGGCGCGTTCACCGTGGGTGTCCTCGGCTCGGCGCACGGCAAGGTGCCGCTGCTGCTGTGCATCCCGATCGCGATGGGCGTCACGCTGTTGTCGGGCATCATCCTCGGCGCACCGACCCTTCGGGTCCGCGGCGACTACCTCGCCATCGTGACCCTCGGGTTCGGTGAGATCGTCCGGCTGATCCTGGTCAACGCCGACAGCCTCACCGGTGGCTCGCGCGGCATCTCCAACATCCCCACTCCCCCGAGCTGGGCGTTGTTCGAGATCCCGAAGATCCGCTGGGAGGGACTCACGGCCTACGTCGACCTCGACAACACGACGACGTTCCTGCAGTTCGGGGTCACCGACTCGGTGCCCTACTACTGGCTGGCGCTGACCCTGGTTTTCGTCGTGCTCTTCCTCGACTGGCGGATGCAGAACTCCCGCGTCGGCCGGGCCTGGGAGGCCACCCGCGAGGACGAGGACGCCGCCGAGCTGATGGGTGTCCCGACCTTCCGGTTCAAGCTGCTGGCCTTCGCGACCGGCGCCGCCATCGGTGGCCTCTCGGGTGCGCTCTTCGCCACCAAGCAGCAGTTCATCAACCCGGACAACTTCACCATCCTCTACTCCGTGCTGTTCGTGGCCATGGTGGTCGTCGGTGGCCAGGGCAACCGGTGGGGCGTCATCCTCGCCGCGTTCCTGCTCACCTGGGCCCCCGAGAAGTTCCGCTTCCTCTCCGACGCGCGCTTCCTGCTCTTCGGGCTCGCCCTGATGGCGCTGGCGATCTTCCGGCCGCAGGGCCTGTTGCCGCCACGGCGGTCGGTCCGCGCCAAGCGGGCGGACGAGGAAGCCCCAGACAGCATCGACGCGGAAGGAGTGGCTCGTGCCTGACACCACTGACACGACCGGCCCCGACGAGACGCGCGGGGCGCGCGTCGACGACGACAGGGTGCTGGCCCCCGACGAGGAGGCCGTGCCCGACACCTCGGTCGACATCTCGGTCGACGAGGTGAGCAACGCGCCCAAGGGCAAGATGCTCGAGGTCGACGACGTGACGCTCCGCTTCGGTGGCGTCACCGCGCTCGACGGGGTGTCGTTCCACATCAACACCGGCGAGATCCTCGGACTGATCGGACCCAACGGGGCCGGCAAGACGACCTGCTTCAACGTGATGACCGGTGTCTACCAGCCCACCTCGGGTGCGGTGCGGTTCATGGGCGAGCCCCTGGGCAAGCGCAAGAAGTTCCAGATCACCAAGCTGGGCATCGCGCGCACGTTCCAGAACATCCGGCTGTTCCACAACATGACCGCTCTCGAGAACGTCCTCGTCGGGGCCGACGCCCACCACTCCACCGGTATGGGGTCGGCGCTGCTGCGCCTCCCCCGGCACCACGCCGAGGAGTCCGAAGGCATGGACCGGGCCTACGAGCTGCTCAAGTTCATGGGTCTGGAGAAGCGGGCCGACGAGCTGGCCCGCAACCTTCCCTACGGCGACCAGCGACGACTCGAGATCGCCCGCGCGCTGGCCACGAACCCCAAGCTGCTCTGCCTCGACGAGCCGGCTGCCGGGTTCAACCCCGCGGAGAAGGCCCGGCTGATGGAGCTGATCCAGACGATCCGCGACCAGGGCTACACCGTGCTGCTCATCGAGCACGACATGAAGCTGGTCATGGGTGTGACAGACCGGATCGTCGTCCTCGAGTTCGGCAAGAAGATCGCCGAGGGTGTGCCCTCCGAGATCCAGGACAACCCTGCGGTCATCGCCGCCTACCTGGGAGTTGATGAAGATGCTTCTTGAGGTCGAGGACCTCTGCGTCAACTACGGCCGGATCGAGGCGATCCGCAACGTCTCGTTCACCGTCGAGGAGGGTGAGGTGGTCACCTTGATCGGCGCCAACGGCGCCGGCAAGACGACGACCATGAAGACCGTGTCCGGGCTGCGCCCGGTCCGGGCCGGCACCATCCGGTTCAAGGGCGAGGACATCACGGCGGTCCCGCCGCACGAGCGCCCGGTGCTGGGCATCGCCCAGTCCCCCGAGGGTCGCGGCTGCTTCGTCGGCATGACCGTCACGGAGAACCTCGACATGGGGGCCTATGCGCGCACGGACCGCAAGACCCCGAAGGTCAAGGAGGACCGCGACCGGGTCTTCGGGCTGTTCCCGCGGCTCGCGGAGCGGCGCACCCAGATCGCCGGCACGATGTCCGGCGGTGAGCAGCAGATGCTGGCCATCGGGCGGGCCCTGATGGCCAGCCCGACCCTGCTGCTGCTCGACGAGCCGTCGATGGGGCTGGCGCCCAAGCTGATCCAGCAGATCTTCGACATCATCACCGAGATCAACAAGCAGGGCACCACCGTGCTGCTGGTCGAGCAGAACGCTGCCCAGGCGCTCAAGCGGGCCCACCGCGCGTACATCCTGGAGACCGGTGAGGTCGTCCGGGAGGGCACCGGCGAGGAGCTGGCCAACGACCCGGCGGTCAAGGCCGCCTACCTCGGCGGCGACGTCTAGCCACCGCAGCGACGAACGGCCCCCGGGACTCCCGGGGGCCGTTCGCGTCCCGGCTACTGCTAGTTCACGGTCGCCTTCTTCACGGTCGCCTGCTTGGCGGTCGCCTGCTTGGCCGGCACCGTGGTCGCGGTGGCCTTTCTCGCGGTGCTCTTGGCGGCGGTGGTCTTGGTGGCCGTCGTCTTCTTGGCGGTCGCCTGCTTGGCGGTCGCCTGCTTGGCGGTCGCCTGCTTGGCGGTCGCCTTCTTCGCGGTCGCCTTCTTGGCCGGCACCGTGGTCGCGGTGGCCTTCTTCGTCGCCGTCTTCTTGGTGACGGCGACCGCGGCCGCAGTGCGCTTCGTGCCGGTCGCTCGCTGCGGGGTGCGGGCACTACGCGCGAGGATCGGCGCGAGGAACTGCCCGGTGTAGCTGTCCTCGACCGCCGCCACCTGCTCGGGGGTGCCCTCGGCGAGCACCCGGCCGCCGCCGTTGCCACCCTCGGGGCCCATGTCGATGATCCAGTCGGCGTTCTTGATCACGTCGAGGTTGTGCTCGATGACGATGACCGAGTTGCCCTTGTCGACCAGGCCCTGGAGCACCAGGAGCAGCTTGCGGATGTCCTCGAAGTGCAGCCCGGTGGTGGGCTCGTCGAGGACGTAGACGGTGCGACCGGTCGACCGCTTCTGGAGCTCGGAGGCGAGCTTGACGCGCTGCGCCTCACCACCGGACAGCGTGGGCGCCGGCTGGCCGAGCCGGACGTACCCGAGCCCGACCTCGTTGAGCGTCTTCATGTGCCGGGAGATGGCCGGCACCGCCGCGAAGAAGTCGGCCGCCTCCTCGATCGGCATGTCGAGCACATCGGCGATCGTCTTGCCCTTGAAGTGCACCTCGAGGGTCTCGCGGTTGTACCTCGCCCCGTGGCAGACCTCGCAGGGCACGTAGACGTCGGGCAGGAAGTTCATCTCGATCTTGATCGTGCCGTCGCCGGAGCACGCGTCGCAGCGGCCGCCCTTGACGTTGAACGAGAACCGACCGGGCTGGTAGCCCCGGATCTTGGCCTCGGTGGTCGTCGCGAACAGCTTGCGGATCGAGTCGAAGACCCCGGTGTAGGTCGCCGGGTTGGAGCGCGGTGTGCGCCCGATGGGGCTCTGGTCGACGTGCACCACCTTGTCGAGGTGGTCGAGCCCGGTCACGGTCTTGTGCCGGCCGGGGACGTGTCGCGCGCCGTTGAGCTTGTTGGCGAGCACGTTGTAGAGGATGTCGTTGACCAAGGTGGACTTGCCCGACCCCGAGACGCCGGTGACGGCGACGAGGTTGCCCAGCGGGAACGACACGTCGACGCCGTGCAGGTTGTGCTCGCGGGCCCCCACCACGGTGACCTCGCGTCCCTTCTCCTGCGGTCGGCGGACCGAGGGCATCGGGATCTCGAGCCGCCCGGAGAGGTACTTGCCGGTGACCGAGTCCGGGTGCTCCAGCAGGCCCTGCACGGGGCCGGAGTGCACGACCACACCGCCGTGCTCGCCCGCGCCCGGGCCGATGTCGACCACCCAGTCGGCGGTGGCGATGGTGTCCTCGTCGTGCTCGACGACGATGAGGGTGTTGCCCAGGTCGCGCAGCCGGGTCAGCGTCTCGATCAGCCGGTGGTTGTCGCGCTGGTGGAGGCCGATGCTCGGTTCGTCGAGCACGTAGAGGACACCGACGAGACCCGACCCGATCTGGGTGGCCAGCCGGATCCGCTGCGCCTCACCACCGGAGAGGGTGCCGGCCGGCCGGTCGAGCGAGAGGTAGTCGAGCCCGACGTCGAGCAGGAACCCGAGCCGCGCGTCGATCTCCTTGATCACCCGCTCGGCGATCTGGCGCTCCCGCGCGGTGAAGTCGACCTCCTTGAGGAACTTCGCGCAGTCGGCGATCGCCAGCCCACAGATGGCCGAGATGCTGCGGCCACCGATGTGCACCGCCAGTGACTCGGGCTTGAGCCGCGCGCCGCCGCACTCGGGACACGGCACCTCGCGCATGAAGCCCTCGTAGCGCTCCCGGCTCCAGTCGGAGTCGGTCTCGGAGTGCCGGCGCTTGACGAAGGGGACGACGCCCTCGAAGCCGGTCGTGTAGGAGCGCTCGCGCCCGTAGCGGTTCTTGTAGCGGACGTGCACCTTGTAGTTCTGACCGTGCAGCAGCGCCTCCCTGGCCCGGGCGGGCAGCGCCTTCCACGGGGTGTCCATGCCGAACTTGAGGTCCTCGCCGAGCGCCGTCATGACCCGCTGGAAGTACTCGGCCGAGCCGCTCGTCGAGGCCCAGGGTGCGATGGCGCCCTCGGCCAATGTGAGGTCCTCGTCGGGGACCAGCAGCTCGGGGTCGACCTCGAGCTCGGTGCCGAGACCGGTGCACTTGGGGCAGGCTCCGAACGGACTGTTGAACGAGAAGGACCGCGGCTCGACCTCGTCCATCGACAGGGCGTGGTCGTTGGGGCAGGCCATCCGCTCGGAGAACCGGCGCTCGCGCTCGGGGTCCTTGGCGTCCTTGTCGACGAACTCGACGACCAGGACCCCGCCCGCCAGCCCCAGCGCGGTCTCGACCGAGTCGGTCAGCCGGCGCTTGGCACCCGCGTCGTCGCCCTTGGCGACCAGTCGGTCGACGACGACGTCGATGGTGTGCTTGATCTGCTTCTCGAGCTTGGGCGGCTCGGTCAGCGAGACGACCTCACCGTCGACCCGGGCCCGGGAGAATCCCTTGCTCTGGAGCTCGCCGAACAGGTCGACGTACTCCCCCTTGCGGGCGCGCACGACCGGGGCGAGCACCTGGAACCGGGTGCGCTCCGGCAGCTCGAGCAGGCGGTCGACGATCTGCTGCGGGCTCTGCCGGGTGATCGGCTCTCCGCAGACGGGGCAGTGCGGCCGGCCGGCCCGGGCGAAGAGCAGGCGCAGGTAGTCGTAGACCTCGGTGATGGTGCCGACGGTGGAGCGTGGGTTGCGGTTGGTCGACTTCTGGTCGATCGACACCGCCGGCGACAGGCCCTCGATGAAGTCGACGTCGGGCTTGTCCATCTGGCCGAGGAACTGCCTGGCGTAGGCGGACAGCGACTCGACGTAGCGACGCTGCCCCTCGGCGAAGATCGTGTCGAACGCCAACGACGACTTGCCCGAGCCCGACAGACCCGTGAAGACGATCATCGAGTCGCGGGGCAGCTCGACCGAGACGTCCCGGAGGTTGTGCTCACGGGCGCCCCGGACGATCAGCTGGTCGTGCTGGTGGCGGCGGGTGGGTACGGCTGAAGTCACGGGCTCCATCGTAGGTGGCGCCACCGACAGCGCTCGCCGGGCCTTCACCGGGCACGCAGCGCCGGGCGGCCCGGACGTCGCGCGCTCGGCCGACCCCGCGGCATACAGTCGGCCCATGGTCACCCACGCGCCCACCCCGATCGAGGAGTACGCCCTGCTGGGCGACACCGAGACGGCCGCCCTCGTGAGCCGCGCCGGGTCGATCGACTGGCTGTGCCTGCCGCGGTTCGACTCGACGGCGTGCTTCGCCGCTCTGCTCGGCACGCCGGAGCACGGCCGCTGGCTCCTGGGCCCGCTCGCGCCGGCGAAGAGCACGCGACGCTACGTGGAGAACTCGTTCGTCCTCGAGACCATCCACGAGACCGACACCGGAGCGGTGAAGGTGCTCGACCTCATGCCGCTGGGCGACGGGCGCGCCGACATCGTCCGCAGCGTCGAGGGCCTGCACGGCTCGGTGACGATGCGGCACGAGTGGGTGGTCCGGTTCGACTACGGCAAGGTGCGCCCGTGGGTGTCGCACGGCACCGGCCACCGGCTCGACGGCGACGTCATCACGGCGGTCGCCGGTCCCGACATGCTCGTGCTCCGCGGCAGCCGGCTCCCCCACCCCCGCGACGGCGTCCACGAGGACGAGTTCGAGGTCACCGCCGGCCAGACACACACCTTCTCGACGACGTGGTTCCCCTCCTACGAGCAGGTGCCGCCGCCGCTCGACATCGACTCGCGGGTCGCCGAGACGATCCGGGTCTCGAACGAGTGGGCGCAGCGCTGCACCTACGAGGGTCCCTACCGCGAGCTCGTGGTGCGGTCCCTGCTCACCCTGCGGGGCATGACGCACTCGCGGTTCGGCGGGATCGTGGCGGCGCCGACCACCAGCCTGCCCGAGGACTTCGGCGGCGAACGCAACTGGGACTACCGCTACTGCTGGCTGCGCGACGCCTCCCTCACCCTGGAGGCGCTGGTGGCGTCGGGTTACGTCGACGAGGCGCGGCTGTGGCGCAACTGGCTGCTGCGGGCGGTGGCCGGTGACCCCGAGGACCTCCAGATCATGTACGCGATCAACGGGTCGCGCCGTCTCCCCGAGCGCACCCTCGACCACCTGCCCGGCTACGCGGGGTCGACCCCCGTCCGGATCGGCAACGGCGCCGTCGACCAGCGCCAGTCGGACGTCCTGGGTGAGGTGATGATCGCGCTGGACGAGGCCCGCGCCAAGGGCCTCGAGGTCTCCACCCAGTCGTGGGCCATGCAGCGGGCGCTGGTCCAGAACCTGGCCCAGCACTGGCAGGAGCCCGACAACGGCCTCTGGGAGATCCGCGGGGAGCCGCAGCACTTCACGCACTCCCGCGTGATGGTCTGGGCGGCCTTCGACCGGGCCGTGCGAGGGATCGAGAAGTGGGGCCTGGACGGCCCGCTGGAGCAGTGGCGCGAGCTGCGCGACCAGGTCCGCGACGAGGTCCTCGCCAAGGGGTTCGACGCCGACCGCAACACCTTCACCCAGCACTACGACACGACCGAGGTCGACGCGTCCCTGCTGCTGATCCCGCTGGTCGGCTTCCTGCCGCCCGACGACCCACGGGTCCTCGGCACGCTCACCGCGGTCGAGCAGGACCTCATGCGCGAGGGCTTCCTGCTGCGCTACCGCACCGAGACCGGCGTGGACGGCCTCTCGGGTGACGAGCACCCCTTCCTGGCCTGCTCGTGGTGGCTGGTGAGCGCGTATGCGGTGTGCGGCCAGGTCGACAAGGCGCGTGAGCTGATGGACCGGCTGGTGGCGCTGTTCAACGACGTGGGCCTGATCTCGGAGGAGTACGACCCGCACGAGCAGCGGATGGTCGGCAACTTCCCGCAGGCGTTCTCGCACCTGACCTTCATCGGTGCCGCGCACGCCCTGGCCGAGGCCGAGGCCAAGGGCGCGGCCCATGCCGGAGGGCAGCTCCCGTGACGACCCCTCCCTCGCCGCAGCCCTCTCCCTCGCCGCAGCCCCCGGAATCGACCCTGGCGGCGGACCTCGACGCCGTACGGCGGCACACCACCCTGCTCGTCGAGCACGCGGGGGCGCTCCGGGACGTCCGCGCCCCCTCCTTGTGCGACGGCTGGAGCCGGGCCCACGTGCTGGCCCACGTCGCCCGCAACGCCGAGGCGATCCAGCGACTCGCCCAGTGGGCGGTCGACGGCACCGCTCGACCGATGTACCCCGGCGGGACAGCGGGCCGCGACGCCGCCATCGAGGAGGGAGCCGCCCAGGCCGGACCCGCGTCCCCCGACGACCCCCGACCGGGCGGGCTGCTCGTGGACGACCTGGCGGCCACGGCGGACGCCCTCGACCCGCACCTCGCCGCGTTGGCGGGCCCCCTGGCCGTCGACCGGGTCGAGATGCGGGGCGGCCTGCTGGTGCCTCCGCTGGCCCTCCCCCGGCTGCGCCTGCGCGAAGTCGTCTTCCACCACGTCGACCTCGACGACGGCTTCACCTTCGCCCACGTCGAGCCGCAGATGCTGCGCGCCTTCGTGGACGACGCGGCGACGCGGCTGGGCGCCTTCGACGACCAGCCGGGACTCCGACTGGTCAGCGACGAGGGCGACGAGTGGGTGGTCGGCGACGGCGCCCTGACCGTCCAGGGAGACCGGGCCGGGCTGCTGCTCTGGCTCGCCCGGCGCGACCCGCGCGGCGTCACCGCCGAGCGGGCCCTGCCGGACCTTCCCCGCGGTTCCTAGCCGCCCGGGGCGACCTCGGGGCAGGCTTGCTTCAACCGGCGGGGACCGTGGCCCCCGTGACGCCGGCCCGCCGGGCGATGGCCACGGCGGCGAGGGCGGAGTGGACCTTGAGCTTGTGCAGGATGCTCTGCACGTGGGTGCGCACGGTGTTGGGCGACACGTGCAGGAGCAGGCCGATCTCGGTGCGGCTCATGCCTTCGACCAGGCAGGCCAGCACCTCCAGCTCGCGACCGGTCAGCTCCTGGATGCCCTGGACGTGCTCGACGGCGCTGTGCTGCCCCCGCGACAGGGAGACGAGCACCTCGGCGAGCAGGTCGGCCGGGATGCGCGTCTCGCCACGGGCGACCCCGCGGATCGCGTCCACCAGGGAGTCGGCGGTCTCGGTCTTGGTCACCCATCCGCGCACCCCCAGCTGGACCGCCTCGACGATCTGGTCGCCGGCGTCGGCGCCGGTGGCGACCACGATGCCCAGCGTCGGGTCCTCGGAGAGCGCCTCGCGGGCGAGGGCGAGGCCGTCCTCGCCGGCCAGCGCGAGGTCGAGCACGACCACGTCGCAGCTGAGCTCACGGAGCATCCGGAGCCCTTGGGCGACCGTGGTGGCCGAGCCCTGCACCTCCAGGTCGGGGTAGTCCCCGAGGCAGAGGGCCAAGGCATCGACGAACACCTCATGGTCATCCACGAGCAGAACGCGCACAGGGGCTGGCATGGCCCCAGCGTCCCGCAGGGCCGGTCGCCGAGAAACACGCCACTGCGGGAGTGGCCCCTACGTCAAAAGGGTGATGGGACTAGTCCCGTCCCTCTGGACGCAATTGCCACTCCCGCCCCTGGCATCGGATCCCGCACCCGTGGGTGCGGGACGGGCCGGTGACCGGGCCGACGAGGTCAGCGCAGGTGGACCGGCCAGGACTCGTGCGAGCCGTGCGCCGACATCAACGCCGCCGCCTGGAGCCTGGAGTGCACCCCGAGCTTGGTCAGCAGGTTCTGCACGTGGGTCCGTGCCGTGCTCCGCTGGACGCCCAGCGAGGAAGCCATCTCCTCGGTGGTCTGGCCGTCCATGATGCAGCGCATGACCTGCCACTCGCGGTCGGTCAGGAACTGCAGGGCCCAGAGCGGGTCGTCGGTCGACTTCTGCGGGCGCAGGGCCCGCTGGAGCAGCGACGGCTCGACCGCGAGCTGTCCACGCACCGCACGGTCGAGCATCTCGACGATCTCGACGATCGGCTTCTCCTTGCCGACGTAGCCCGACGCACCCTCCGCGATCGCCCGTCCGACGATGCCGTGGTCCGCCTCGGCGGACAGCATGACGACCTTGGTCTGTGGCGAGATCTCACGGATCTCGTGGATGGCGGAGACCGACGTGCCACCCGGGAAGTTCACGTCGAGGAGGCACACGTCGGGACGGTGCATCGCGACCGCGCTGACGGCCTCCTCCGGCGTGCCCGCCAGGGCGACGACCTCGTGACCACGGGCGCCCAGCGCGAGACCGAGGGCCTCGAGCAGGAGCAGGTGGTCGTCGCAGACGACGATCCTCATGACGCCACCTGCCGCAGCTGGACCTGGGCGAGGCAGATGTCGGCCACGGCTCCACCGCCGGCGCCGGCGTGCAGCCGGAACGAGCCGTGGCACGCGGCCACCATCGCCCGCGTCGTGGTCAGCCCGAGCGACGTGCGCGAGCTGACCTTGCCCAGCCCGGGCCCGTCGTCGGTGACCGTGAGGTGCACACCCTCACGGTCGGTGTAGGTGCCGACCCGCACGTGACCACCCTCGCCTGCGGCGCGGACGGCGTTGTCGAGCACGCAGGCCAGGGCCCGGCTCAACGCCACGGGGCGGGCCCAGGCCTCCAGGCCCTCGACACCGTCGATGGTGATGACGCAGGGTGCCGTGGCCCGGGCCCGCACCACCGCGCGCTGGGCGATGGCGCCCAGGTCGGTGGTCGTGACCTCGTCGGCGGCAGCCTCGCTGAGGCTCGTCTCCACGAGCTCGGCGAGCCAACGCGCCTGACCGGCGATACCGTCCATCTTGCGACCGACGTCACCGCCTTCGGTACCTGCAAGGAGCAGGATCGCCGCCAGCGGCTGCCGCAAGTCATGCAGCAACGCGCGAACGGTGTCGATCTCCCCTCCAGCGACTGGGCGCTGGTGATCTTCGAACAAAGCAGCCATGTATGTCCCTCACAACCCCGCAGACCGAGGACCAGCACCCCCTGTGTGGTCCCCTTGTGGTTCCGCGACTGCTCAAAGGTATGAGGTCAAAAAGACGGCCAGCAATAGTCATTAGGGACTAGGTGAACTCACCAATACATGCCGGTTGCCTGCTCTCACCGCGCAGTGCCTTTCGTGGTGTGCGACCGCGCTGCGGATGTGAACGGTCTAAGTGAAAATCGGGGACCATTCGTTCTCACCATTTGGATGACCTTTGTCCACGGATCGGTGAACAACGCAGATTTTTCGGCGTGGCGTGGTAGAGGCGAACACCCTCGGATCGGGCGTGACTAGAGTCGCCCTCCATGACGACGAGGACACCGGCGCGCCCGCTGGTGCTCGTCCTCACCGCCATCGTGTCGGTGCAGTTCGGCGGGGCGCTGGCCGCCACCCTCGTCCCCGAGATCGGTGCCGGCGGGTCGGTCACCCTGCGGCTGCTCTTCGCCACCGCCATCCTCTGGGCGGTGGCCCGCCCGCGGGTGCGGGGGCACGGCCGGGCCGCCTGGCTCACGGTGCTCGGCTTCGGGGCCGCCCTCGGCCTGATGAACCTGGCCTTCTACGGGTCGCTGGGTCACCTGCCCATCGGGGTCGCCGTCACCGTGGAGTTCCTCGGACCGCTGACCCTGGCGACGATCCTGTCGAGGCGACTTCGTGACCTCGCGGCGGTCGGTGCGGCCGCAGTCGGCGTCGTGCTCATCTCCGAGGCCCTCGAGACACCCTTCGACCAGGTGGAGTGGACCGGGCTGGGACTGGCCGCGCTCGCGGGCGCCTGCTGGGCGGCATACATCATCGCCAGCGGTCGGGCCGGCCGGGAGTTCCCGAAGCTCGAGGGGCTGGCGCTCGCGATGGCGGTGGCCCTGGCGCTGACCCTGCCCTTCGGGCTGGGCAGCGTGCCCGACTGGACGGGCGAGCACCTGGCCAAGGGCCTCGGCATCGCCGTGCTGTCCTCGGTGCTCCCCTACTCGCTCGAGCTGGCCGCGCTGCGCACGCTGGACCCCCGGGTCTTCGGGATCCTGCTCAGCCTCGAGCCCGTCGCGGCAGCACTCGCCGGCCTGATCGTGCTGCACCAGCGGCTCGCGCCCCTGCAGCTGGTCGGCATGGCCCTGGTGGTGCTGGCCAGCGCCCTGGTGATGGGCGCCGGCCAGCGCCGGACCGGCCGGGCCGACCCGGCCGTGTCAGGAGGCTGAGAGCCGCTCGCGCTCGTCCTTGCGGGACTTCCACAGGCTGGCCACGGTGGTCACGCCGAGGATCACGACGATGGCACCCAGCGACACCGAGATCGGGATGTCGGGAGCGGCCTTGACGTGCTCGCCGCCGTTGATGAAGGGCAGCTCGTTCTCGTGCAGCGCGTGCAGGATCAGCTTGACCCCGATGAAGGCCAGCAGGACGGCCAGGCCGAGGCTGAGGTAGACCAGCTTCTTGAGCAGCCCACCGATCAGGAAGTAGAGCTGCCGCAGACCCATCAGCGCGAACAGGTTGGCCGTGAGCACCAGGTAGGGCTCCTTGGTCAGGCCGTAGATCGCCGGGATCGAGTCCAGCGCGAAGAGCAGGTCGGTGGTGCCGAGCGCCATGATCACGATGAACATGGGGGTGGCGAGCTTCTTGCCGTCGACGTGGGTGAACAACTTGGCGCCGTCGTACTTGTCCGTCGCCGGGAAGCGCCGCTCGACCCACTTCATGAAGCGGTTCTCCTCGTACTCCTCGTCGTCGCTCTCGCCCTCCTTGCCGAGCTTGACCGCCGTGTAGATGAGGAAGGCACCGAAGATGTAGAAGACCCACGAGAACTGGTTGATCGCGGCCGCCCCGACCGCGATGAAGATGCCGCGCAGCACGATCGCGATGATGATGCCGATCAGCAGCGCGGACTGCTGGAGCTTCTCGGGCACCCCGAAGCGAGCCATGATCAGCAGGAAGATGAAGAGGTTGTCGATCGAGAGCGAGTACTCGGTCAGCCAGCCCGCGTAGTACTCGGTCGCGAACTTGCCGCCGGCCTGGTCGTGGGTGAAGTACCAGACCCCGAGCCCGAAGAGCAGGGCCGCCCCGATGTAGAAGGCCAGCGCGATGCTGACCTCCTTGGTCGTGGGCACGTGCGGGCGCCGCGCGATGATGAAGACGTCGAAGAGCAGGACCGCGGCCATCAGGCCGACGGTGAGGTACCAGACCCAGGTGGGGACTTCCATCTGGGTGGCGGTGGTGGCAACGAACGCGGTCAACGGGAAACCTTCCGGTCACGACGAGGTGGCCGGAGGTCTCTCCCGCCCCGTGTGGTGCGGACCGGCTCCCCGGGCCCGGTATGCCGTGCGGCTGGCGACAGCTGCACGACGGGCCGTGATGACGAGGACACCGCGTGGGGATACTCCCCTCCGATGAACAAGTGCAAAGACTACATCGGGGGGACCCGGCCCTCCGATGATCGCAGCCAGTCTCCCAGACTTTTGCCGCTCCCCCAACTCGGCTGGGCGCGGTCTCACTGGGTGGCAGCCGACATCTGCCGCAGCTCCTTCTTGAGGTCGCCGATCTCGTCGCGCAGCCGGGCCGCGAGCTCGAAGTGCAGGTCGGCCGCGGCCTGGTGCATCTGGGTCGACAGCTCCTGGATCAGGTTGGCCAGGTCGTTGGCCGGCAGGTTGCGCAGCCGGTCGGCGGCCACCCCGGCGTCGGCCGCCAGGGCGCCCCGGCCACCGCGGCTGGCGTTCTTGCCGCGGGACTGGCTGCGGCCCGAGCCCAACAGGGACTCGGTGTCGGCGTCCTCGCGCTGGAGCAGGTCGGTGATGTCGGCGATCTTCTTGCGCAATGGCTGCGGGTCGACGCCGGCCTCGCGGTTGTAGGCCACCTGGATCTCGCGCCGTCGCTGGGTCTCGTCGATCGCCTCCTGCATGGACGGCGTGATCTTGTCGGCGTACATGTGCACCTGGCCCGACACGTTGCGGGCTGCGCGTCCGATGGTCTGGATGAGCGAGCGCGCCGACCGCAGGAAGCCCTCCTTGTCGGCGTCGAGGATGCTGACCAACGACACCTCCGGCAGGTCGAGACCCTCGCGCAGCAGGTTGATGCCGACCAGGACGTCGAACTCGCCCAGCCGGAGCTCGCGGAGGAGCTCGACCCGACGCAGCGTGTCGACCTCGCTGTGCAGGTAGCGGACCCGCACCCCCTTGTCGAGGAGGTAGTCGGTGAGGTCCTCGGCCATCTTCTTGGTCAGGGTCGTGACGAGCACCCGCTCGTCGACCTTGGTCCGCTCGCCGATCTCGTGGAGCAGGTCGTCGATCTGGCCCTTGGTCGGCTTGAGCACGACCTCCGGGTCGACCAGCCCGGTCGGGCGGATGATCTGCTCGACGACACCCTCGCTCTGGGCCAGCTCGTAGGGACCGGGCGTGGCCGACAGGTAGACGGTCTGCCCGATCCGGTCGAGGAACTCCTCCCACCGCAGCGGTCGGTTGTCCATCGCCGACGGGAGCCGGAACCCGTGGTCGACGAGCTGCCGCTTGCGGGACATGTCGCCCTCGTACATGGCGCCGATCTGCGGCACCGTCACGTGCGACTCGTCGATGACGAGGAGGAAGTCCTCGGGGAAGTAGTCGAGCAGCGTGTTGGGGGCCGAGCCGCGGCTGCGGCCGTCGATGTGCATCGAGTAGTTCTCGATCCCCGAGCAGGACCCCACCTGCCGCATCATCTCGATGTCATAGGTGGTGCGCATGCGCAGCCGCTGGGCCTCCAGCAGCTTGCCCTGCTTCTCGAAGCTCGCGAGCTGGTCGGCGAGCTCGAGCTCGATCCCCCGGATCGCCCGCTCCATCCGCTCCGGACCGGCGACGTAGTGCGTCGCCGGGAAGACGTACATCTCCTGCTCCTCGTGGATGATCTCGCCGCTCACCGGGTGGAGCGTGTAGATCCGCTCGATCTCGTCGCCGAAGAACTCGATCCGCACGGCGAGCTCCTCGTAGACCGGGATGATCTCGACGGTGTCGCCGCGCACCCGGAAGGTGCCACGCGTGAAGGCGAGGTCGTTGCGGGTGTACTGCATCTGGACGAAACGGCGCAGCAGGTCGTCGCGGTTGACCTCGTCGCCGACCCGCAGCCGGGCCATCCGGTCGACGTACTCCTGCGGCGTGCCGAGGCCGTAGATGCACGAGACGGACGCCACGACGATGACGTCGCGCCGGGTCAGCAGCGAGTTGGTGGCGCTGTGCCGCAGTCGCTCGACCTCGTCGTTGATCGACGAGTCCTTCTCGATGTAGGTGTCGGTCTGCGGGATGTAGGCCTCGGGCTGGTAGTAGTCGTAGTAGGACACGAAGTACTCGACCGCGTTGTTGGGGAGCAACTCACGGAACTCGTTGGCCAGCTGCGCCGCGAGCGTCTTGTTGGGGGCCATCACCAGGGTCGGCCGCTGGACCTGCTCGACCAGCCACGCCGTGGTGGCGGACTTGCCGGTGCCGGTGGCTCCCAGGAGCACGGTGTTCTTCTCACCGGCCCTGATCCGCGTCGCGAGGTCGGCGATCGCCGCCGGCTGGTCTCCGGCGGGCTGGAACTCGGAGACCACCTCGAACGGGGCGACCGTGCGCTGGAGGTCTGTCGTGGGACGCATGCGTCCAGCGTAGGCCGACCCTCCGACAGTGCTCGTCTCAGGATGCGGTGAGACGACCCGCCGCGCCCCGCCACCGAGGCGTAGGACTGGGGTGTGGCGACCACGACGGACTCCGCGAGCACGGAGCGCACCCCGCCCTCCGGAGGTGCGGGTGCCGGTCGTCGCTGGGCGATGCTGGCCGTCAGCACGCTGGCGCAGACCGCCAGCGCCGTGGCCCTGCACGGTCCCGCCTTCCTCATCCCCGTGCTGCACGGACGAGAGGGCTTGTCCCTCGCCACGGCGGGCCTGGTCAGCGCGGCGCCGATGGCAGGGGTCCTGCTGTCCCTCGTGGCCTGGGGGCTCGTGGTGGACCGCAGGGGTGAGCGGCTCGTACTCGGCTGCGGGCTCGCGGCCACCGCGATCGCCGCGCTGCTCGCCGCGTCGGCGCGTGGTCCGGTCGGCTGGGGTCTCTGGCTGTTCGTCGCGGGAGCCGCGGCTGCGAGTGCCAACGCGGCCAGTGGCCGGGTCGTGGTCGGGTGGTTCCCCGCTCACCGCCGTGGACTCGCCATGGGCATCCGCCAGATGGCCCAGCCGCTCGGGGTCGCCGTGGCTGCGGTGACGATGGCCGTGCTCGCCGAGCAGCACGGCGTCCGCGTCGCGCTCCTGGTGCCCGCCGTGGCCGCGGCTCTGGCCTGCGTCGCGGTGGTCACCGTCGTCAGGGACCCACCCCGCCCGGCCCGCACGGTGGAGGCGACGCGCAGCCCCTACCGCTCGGATCGCACGCTGGCGCGCATCCACGGTGTGTCGATGCTCTTGGTGGTCCCCCAGTTCCTCGTGTGGACCTATTCCCTGGCCTGGCTCGTCACCGACCGAGCGTGGTCGGCGGCCTCGGCGGGCACGTTGGTGGCCGTGACGCAGGTGTGCGGAGCGGTGGGCCGGATCGCCGTGGGCCACCTGTCCGACCGGGTCGGCAGCCGGATGCGGCCGTTGCGCTGGGTGGCGGCCGCGGTCGTGGCCACGATGGTGCTGCTCGGCGTGGCCGCCCACGAGGAGTGGGCCGTCGCGGTGCTCCTGCTGGTCGTCGCGTCCACGGTCACGGTCGCCGACAACGGTCTCGCGTTCACCGCGGTCGCGGAGCGCGCCGGGCCGTTCTGGTCGGGACGCGCCCTGGGGGTGCAGAACACCGGGCAGTTCCTCGCCGCCGCCGCGGTCCCTCCGGTCGCGGGGGCCCTCGTGGCGTGGACCGGGTATGCCGTGACGTTCGCCTCCGCGTCCGCCTTCGCCCTCGCGGCCCTTCCGCTGGTGCCGGTGCGCGCCGAATCGGCGCCGAGGCGCCGCTCCCCCTGACCCGAGCGCCGGGACGTCGCCCGCGTCACGTCCGGCGGGTCCACGAGTCCTAGGAGGTGGTCGCGTGAGTTGGTCGTGGCCGGGGCCCCGGGTCGACGGACCGCCTGCCGTCACCCGGGGCCTCACCTCCGGCGCTGGCCAGGGGTGAGCAACCGATCCACACGCGGGTAGGCGGGTCGCCGCTCCGTGCCGGGTAGGCGGGCCGCGGCTCCGTGCCGGGCAGTCGGGCCGCAGCTCCGTGCCGGGTAGGCGGGCCGCCGCTCGGTGCGTCAGCCCAGCCAGGCGGCCAGCCCCAGAGCAACCCCGCCGAGCGCCGCGAGCACGGTCAGCACGGCCACCTGCAACATCGGTGGGCTCGGCGAGTAGCCACGCTCGTCGTCACGCAGCTGCACCAGCCTCCGGCGCACCGTGCCCACGAGCACGACGCTGCCCGCCATCGCTAGCGCTCCACCGGCGGCGAGGACCGGGCGGTCGGTCCGGAGGGCGACGAGCGCGAGTGGCACCTGCGCCACCATCGCCGTGATCGCCGTCCGTTGCCACGCCAGCGCGGTCCGCTCCGGTTGCAGGGCGTCCCGCTCGGGGATCGGGCTCATCGTCCGGCGAGCTCGACCAGGGCGAGGACGAGCGTCAACCCCCCGAGCACGACGACCCCGCCCGCGAGGGCCACGAGCGCTCCCGGCGACGGGAGCGGCTCGCGCAGGCGCAGGGCCCGCTCCACCCGGGCCCAGGCCCACACGGCCCGGACCGCCAGGGCCGCGCCCCCGATGCAGGCCGCGGCACCGAGCAGCGCCGTCCACGACGGCAGGGTCGACAGGCTGGCCAACGACACGATCGCCACGCCACCACCGACCAGGGCGAGAGCGGTGCGCATCCAGGCCAGGGCGGTGCGCTCGTTGGCCAGTGAGAACCGCGGGTCCGGCTCCTCCCCCACGCCGTAGACACTGGTCGGGCGGCGGTCGTCAGACACGGTCCGGCTCCCAGCCGCTGGAGCGGGCCCAGGACTCGGCCCGTTCGTGCACCGCGTCGAACCACGGTTCCTTGGCCACCGCGTAGTCGCTCACGCTCACACCGGTGGACGCGAGCCGCCGCTTCTCCGCGGCATACTCGTGGCTCGCCGGCGGGTCGGCACGCATCCAGTCACGGAACATCAGCGCCCACCGCCAGCCGGGCGACCCGACCTCGCGGACGTGGACGTTCGCGGGCCGACCGGGGTCGGCGGAGGCATGGAACCGCTTGGGCCACACCGTCCCGTCCTTGGCGTTGTCGTGCGCGGCATCCCCGGTGCGCGGGAAGCCCGCCGCCGACAGGCGGTCGACCAGCCCGGTCTCGTCAGCGTCCTCGAGGCTGCGCACCCCGACCTGGAGGTCGATCACGTCCTTGGCGAGCAGCCCCGGGACCGATGTGCTGCCGACGTGGTCCACGGTGACGGCGAGGTCTGCGAACACCAGCCGCAGCCGCTCGACGAGCCGGCCCGCCTGCGCCGGCCAGGTCGGGTCGGGCGCCGAGAGCGTCAGCTGCTCAGGACGGCCAGCGCGGACGCCGTGCCGCACGTTCTCCTCGAACGGGAGCAGTCGCGAGGTCCACAGGTCGTCGACTGCCGCGAGCAGCGCTTCCGGGGTGCCGTCGTTCGTGAGCCAGACGTCGGCCGCCGCGCGGCGTTCCGCGTCGGTCGCCTGGGCTGCGATTCGGCTGCGGGCGTCGGCTTCGGTCATCCCGCGGGTCTGCAGGAGGCGCTTGACGCGCGTCGCCTCGCTGGTGCCGACGACGACCACGAGGTGGTAGCCGGGGCCGTAGTGCTTCTCGACCAGGAGCGGCACGTCGTGCACCACGACCGCGTCCGCCGGGGCGGCATCGACGAGCTCGCGGGTCCGTCGGGCGATGCGTGGGTGGGTGATCCCCTCGAGGTCGTGACGCGCACGCTCGTCGCCGAACACGATGGCCCCCAGCGCGGGACGGTTGAGGGCACCGGTGTCGTCGAGCACGGTGTCGCCGAAGCGGTCCGCAATGGCCGCCAGCCCATCCGTCCCCGGGGCGACGACCTCACGCGCCAGGATGTCGGCGTCGATGACAATCGCGCCAAGGTCCGAAAGCCGTTGTGCCACAGTCGATTTCCCTGAACCGATTCCTCCAGTGAGACCGACGCGCAACATGGGACCACCCTATCTGGGACCTGTCGGAGGGACCTGCCGGAGGGACGGGTCAGTGGGCGAGCCGGGGCGGGAAGCCTCCGGTAGCCACCGGGCCCCAGCGGGTGGGCGAGATGCGCAGGACCGACTTGTCCTGGTCGAGCATCGCCTGCCGGTACTCGTCCCAGTCGGGGTGCTCACCCGAGATGTTGCGGAAGTACTCGACGAGCGGCTCCACGGACTCCGGCGCGTCGACCACCTCGCAGTCGCCGTCGACCTGCACCCAGGCACCCCCGAAGTCGTCGGAGAGGACGACGACCGACACCGCAGGACGCTGGCGGGCGTTCGTCGTCTTGGCGCGGTCGCGGTAGGTGGAGATGACGATCCGTCCGCTGTCGTCGACACCGCCGGTCACCGGCGACGCCTGGGGTCGCCCGTCGGCACGGCTGGTGATGAGCAGCATGTGGTGCCGTGGGCGGACGAAGTCGAGGAGTCCGTCGAGGTCGACGCGGGTGTTGGTCGCGATGGTTCGTGCCATGGTGAGAGCCTAGACACCTCGCGGCGCGATCACCTCTGCGGTGGCTGGGGCCGCGGGGCGGAGCCCCTCGGAGTCGTCAGGAGGCCGCGGGGGCGGTGACGGCGTCGGTGCGGGCGCCCTCCACGCCGTGCTCGCGGACGCTGCTCACCGCATACCGGAGGGTGCCTGGTCCCGGAGCCACGTCGGTGAAGGTGAGCGACGAGCTGGTGCCGACGAGGGCCTCACCACCTCCGTCGACGGTCCGGAACACGCGGTACTCGACCACCCGGTCGGAGTAGCTGTGCGGCCCTGCCACCGCTGGCGGAGGCGACCAGGTCAGGGTGACCGATGTGCCTTCGCGGACGGCGGTCAGGCGCTGCGGCGGCGGCGGGTTCACCCGCAGCTGTTCCTCGGCCGTCAGCTCCTCGGGCACGGTGGTCGGCTTGTCGCTCGACGCCGTCGGGCTGGTGGACCTGGTCGTGCTCGGCGGCGCCGTGACCGCAGGGCTGCCCGCCTCGGAGCCCGAGGTGCCACAGGCCCCCAGAACGCCTGTCAGCAGGATGGTGGTGACGGCCCCCAGCCGTCGAACCAAGTTGGTGCTCATGACCTTTCGACGCCACCTCTCGGGTCGGGGTTCCTCGGGCACCCGACTGGCGGGGAGCCGAAGCTCCCCGCCAGCCGGTGTCGACCCTGGGGTCACTTGTGCAGGTTGTGCTCCTTGGCCTCCTGGTAGGTGAGCTCGTGCGACACCTTCGTCGTCGCGCTCAGCCCGGCCGAGACACCGCCACCGACCGTGCCGCCGCCGTAGGTCAGGTTCGCCCAGTTGTTCTGGGTGCCCAGCACCGTGAGGCTGCCGTCGTTGTTGATGTCGGAAGCCACGACGCCGCCGGTGACCGCGTTGCAGTTCCAGTTGATCGGCAGGTTGGCGCCACCGGCGGTGGTGCGCTGCGTGCCGTTCGGGCAGAACCAGCGGGTGCGGTAGGTCGCGGCGCTTGCGCTGCCGAGCCCGGCGTTCTCGTTCAGGGCCAGCTCGTTGAGGCTCGGCAGGGTGAACGAGGAGTAGGTGAAGCTCGGCGGGGTGGTCCCCGTCCGCGGGATGCCGCTCACCTGGAACGCGTAGTTCATCACGCTCAGGTAGTTCGGCTCGTAGTTGCCGTGGTCGTCGCCGCCATGGCGCAACCCGAGGTCGTGACCGAACTCGTGGATGAACGTGCCCACCTTGGCGTCAGAGCTGCCACCGCCACCCCAGAGCCCGAGCGTCACGACGAAGCTGTCGTTCGGGATGTTGAAGGCGTTGCCGCTGCTGCTGCCACCGTCGTAGCCGTGGGCCCAGATCATGTAGTAGTAGACCTTGGCGCGAGCGGCGTTGAAGTTGGCGGCCTTGATGGCGTTGAACTGTGCGGCGACCGGGTTGAGGTCCGCGTCGAACGGCACGAGGTTTCCGCCACCGAGGTTGAACGCAGCACCACGGGCCGGTCCGGCGTCGAGGTGCAGCCGGATGCCGGTGAGCCCGTCGGGGTTCGCGGCATACGGTGCGGCTGCGTACGCAGCCACGATGCGGTTCAGGTCCGCGGCGAGCGGCAGGTGGCACGGGCACACGGCCTCGGCACCCATGTAGTCCATCTCGACGTAGAGGTCCTTGTGGACGGGGCTCGCCCCCGGGAGCGCGACGTCGAACGTGCCGTTGCCGTCGGAGTCGAGGCCGTTGGCCTCCCAGCCGTCGAGCAGCTTGTCGCGGTCGGTGTCGATCTGGCCGTAGTAGCGGGCCGACATCACCTGGGCGACCCAGGAGATGCAGTCCGGTCCGCCGTCGACGGTGAACCGGGCGCTCGTGTCACCCGGGTGCACCAGGCGGCCGAACGACATGCTGTCGGTGTCCCACAGGTTGCCCTGGCTGTAGCGCGGGACCGGCCGGTCGGTGCCATCCCAGTCCGGGGTGGCGACGTCGACGCCGTTGATCTTGCTGAACGGCTCGCCGGCGTTCTTCTGGCCGTCCGCGCCGATGAAGGTGGTGCGGAACTCACCCACCGGGTTCGAGGCCGAGAAGCCGAACGGCAGCGAGGTGGTCATCGCACCGCCGGACGTCATGCCGTAGCCGTTGGCCACGACGACCTGGGTCAGCGGGTAGCTGGGCTTGTCGTAGACCACGACCAGAGAGGCGCCCTCGGCGAGCGGTGCCTTGGCGGTCGTCGTGAACGGGTCTGCTCCGTCGTGCCGGCTCGAGGCGAACCCCTTGAGCGAGTACCAGCCGTTGCCGGTCACGTAGCTGCCCACGTTGGCGCGGTAGGCGTAACCGGTCGTGGTGCCGGCCCAGCACGGGCTACCGCCCTGGCCGACCTTGATGCCCCGGATCGGCTGGCCCTTGAAGGTACCGGCCGAGAACGACGACGACTCGCCGTTGCCGAGGATGCTCCAGAAGAGGTAGGCCTCGACGACCTTGGCCCCTGCAGGGACCCCGGACACGTAGATCGAGCCGGCCCCGCGGTTGCGCAGGCCGACGCCCGAGGCCGTGTATCCGCCGTGCACGGTGAGCTGTGCGTAGGTGGAGGGCGCCGAGCCGGACACCCCGCCGACACCCGTCGTCTTCGAGCTGGTGGCGACGCCCTTGCCGGGAGGCGCCTTCGACGTCGTGACGGTCGCGATCGACGGCGTGGACGCGTCGACCACGGTCGCCGTCACCGGCGCCTTCAGGATGCTGGCTGCCGGGGCCGCCGAGACGGCTCCCTGAGCCGTCGCGGCGGCGGCAGCGAAGGCTGCCCCGGCCGTGACCAGCACCGTGGCGAACCGCGCCGAACGGCGCAGCCCGGTAGTGGTTGATTTCATTGCGAGTCCTCCCCAAGACTCTCGTGTGCCGTCGCCGTCGGTCCGCTCCGGCCCCCCGGTCGTCACCGCGCCCCCTGCGCTGGTGGACGGTCGCAGACCACGACGTCACGTGCACACATTCCCCTTGTGCTGCACCAGGACCCGACGGTGTCGGCTCCCCCCATGCCGCTGCAGCACCAACAGGTATACGGCCACTAGCGTCCGTTCGCCATCGGCAAGATGACGTAGATCGTGGATAGATCCTTCAACCTCTGCTTTTCGTGATTCACGACGTGGAGAGATCGAGCCGGTCAGCCGGTGGCCGGCTCCGCCTTCCCAGGCCCGTTAGGTGGGAGGGTTGTATGCCGCGTAGTCCACGCGCGTGACCGGCCGGTTCACGAGCTGGCCGCTGGGGCCGGGCACGGGGAGCTCCCGGGTGCCCTGCACGAGCTGCACGCTCTGGGCCAGGCTGTTCGCCGTCACCGTGAAGACCAGCTGGGCCATCGCCAGGGACTGCTCGTGCACCGAGATCCGCTCGAAGCCGGAGGGCAGCTCGATGCGGGCCACCCCGTCCTCGTCGACCACTCCCCGCAGCGGCGTGCTGGCGATGGGCAGCGCATTGCGGATCCCGTTGGCAGCCATGGTCGGCGTGACGGGCACGGCCAACCCGACGAAGGACGGCTCCAGACCGGCGCCGGGAGGCACCGTCCGGGTCACTCGTGCCAGACGGTCGCCCTGGACGAGGTAGACCTGGATGGTCAGCGGCACCCCTTGGCGACTCGGGCCGGTGGTGCTGCTGGTCGCCGTGGGCGCAGCCGCCGGGACAGGGCTCGACTGGGTGCCGATCGAGCAGGCCGACAGGAGCACGGCCACGACCGGGCCGGCCAGTGCGGCCGTCGCCCGCGCCCACACCGGACTGGGGCGGCGCGCGGTGCCGGCCCGGCGGCATACCCGGTCAGGAGGCGCTGGTCGGCAGCTCGACGACAAAGCGCGCACCTCCCCCCGGGCGCTCCTCGACGAGGACCTGGCCTTCGTGGAGGGCGACGTGCCGTTGCACGATGGCGAGGCCGAGGCCGACCCCGGTCCGCTCGTTGGAGCCACCCCGCGCGAACCGTTCGAACACCCGGGACCGGCGCTCGACCGCGATCCCCGGTCCGTCGTCCTCGACGACGACGCGCAGGGCATGCGGGCCCGGCTCGACCCGGACGGCCGTGCACCCCCCGCCGTGCGTCTCGGCGTTGCCGACGAGGTTGGCGACCACGCGTTCGAGCCGCCGCTTGTCCACCTCCATCGTCAACGCGGACACGGACGGGTCCACCTCCGTGACGGCGCGACCGGCAGCGGTGTCCGCGGCGCGGCGCACGAGGTCGCCCACCCGGACGGTCTCGCGCACCACCTGGTCGCCGGCGTCGTGCCTCGAGATCTCGAGCAGGTCGACCACCAGGGCCCGGAACCGTTCGAGCTCGTCGGCGAGCAGGTCGACCGGCTCGCGCACCGACTCCGGCAGCTGGGCCCGACGGTTCTGGATGACCTGCATCGAGTTCAGCATCGTCGTCATCGGCGTCCGCAGCTCGTGGCTCACGTCGACCGCGAACCGCGCATCCGCGATCACGTGCCGTTGCAGGTCCTCCACGGTGCGGTTGAACGAACCGGCGAGCTCCTCGAGATCGGGGTCACCCTCGGCGTCGAGGCGCGCCGACAGCCGACCCGACGCCACGTCCGCGGCAACGCGGTTGAGCTCGGTGAGCGGACGCAGCGCCAAGCGGCTCGCGAACCGCCCCACCCCGAGCCCGATCAGGACGGTGACGACGGCGGCGGCCACGAGCCCGAGCGACAGGGCCCGCGCAGTCCGCTGCATCTCGTCGAGCGAGTAGACCTCGAAGTAGCCCCCGCGCCCACCGGAGAGCGGCAGTCCCACCACGAGGTGGAGCGTGCCGTCGACGCGGATCCGTTGGGTCGCCTCCTGTCCGCCGGTCACGAGAGACACGAGGGCGGTTGGCAGGCTCGCCGGGCCGAGGCTGGGCGACGTGGCATACCAACGACCGTCGACCTGCGCGAGGACTGCCGCGGAGTCGGTCCCGGGCACCCCCTCGAGGACGGCCGGCAGGTCGGCCGACCCGGTCGACAGGGCAGTCTCCACCTCCCCGCGGTCGAGCGAGGTCTCCACGAGGGCGGTCTGCTCGGTCTGCGAGACCATCGTTCGGGTGACCAGGGTCCAGGCCAGCCCGGACAGCAGCGCCGACAGCCCGAGGGCCAGCAACCCGAATCCCAGCGTCACGCGCCCCCGGACCCCGAACCTGCGCGCGGGGAGCGCGCGGCGCAGGGCCTGCGCCCTCGCCCCCGGGGTGGCTCGACCTGACGTCCCACGACCGGACGGCGCCCCCGAGGTCACGATCAGCCCGCCAGCCGGTAGCCGAGTCCCCGCGCGGTGACGACGTAGCGAGGGCTCGCGGGGTCACGCTCGACCTTGGTGCGCAACCGCCTGATGTGGACGTCGACGATGCGGGAGTCACCGAAGTAGCCATAGCCCCAGACCTTGTCGAGGAGGTCCTCACGACTCAGGATGCGTCCCTCGGCCACGGCCAGCTCGGCGAGGAGCCGGAACTCGGTGCGGGTCAACGCAACCGGTTCGCCGTCACGCAGCACCACGCCGTCGTCCAGCCCGATCGACAGGTCCCCCACCACGGGACGCCGCGGCCGGTGGTCGACCGCGGGCTCCACCCGCCGCAACAGTGCCCGGATCCGCGCCGAAAGCTCCTTGGCGACCAACGGCTTGGTCACGTAGTCGTCGGCCCCGGCTTCCAGGCCGGCGACGACGTCGTGGCTGTCCGAGCGTGCCGTGACCATGATGACCGGCACGTTGCTGCGGTGCCTGATCTCCCGGCACACGGAGAAACCGTCCGTGTCGGGCAGCATCACGTCGAGCAGCACCACGTCGGGCTCCTCGCGGGGCAGGTCGGCCAGACCTTGCTCCCCCGTGCCGGCTTCGGACACGTGGTAGCCCTCGTCCTCGAGGGCCAGGCGGAGCACCCGCCTGACCCGTGGGTCGTCCTCAACCAGCAGCACCCGCCGCGTCACCTCGTCAGTATCACACCGGCGTGCGGAGGCGTCCGGAAGTTCCTGCCGCATATGGTGTTCCGTCACGCAATCGTCATGAAGCCCCTTCGTCCGTGACGAACGCCTTGCACTCCCGTGACGGTTCCCCGCGCGCCGCCCCACGGGCTGCGCCGGGTCCCTAGTTTCACACTCGACCTGCCCTGCTCGAAGGGGTCGGCCCCTCTCGAAACCAGCACCTCCACCCACCCGAGGAGAACGCGATGACCTCCAGGAAACGTCGGCTCGCAGCGGTGGCCACCGCCTGCACAGCGAGTCTCGGACTGGCTGCCTGCGCCAGCAGCACGGGCACCACGACAGGCACGTCCTCCAGCAGCGGGACCGCCGTCAAGGGCGGCACCCTGAACATGCTGGGCGTCGGCGACGTCGACTACATGGACCCCAACCTCAGCTACTACTCGGGTGGCTACCTCGCACTGCGGCTCTGGAGCCGACAGCTGTTCACCTACCCCGCGATCAAGGACCAGGTCACCAAGGCGGCACCCGACCTCGCGACCGCGATCCCCACCGAGGGCAACGGCATCAGCGCCGACGGCAAGACCTACACCTTCACCATCCGCGACGGTGCGAAGTGGGACACCAGCCCGGCGCGACAGGTCACCGCCCAGGACTTCGTCCGGGGCGTCAAGCGCACCTGCAACCCGGTGCAGCCGTTCGGCGGGCTCCCGGACTACCAGGACCTGATCGTGGGGTTCCAGCCGTTCTGCGACGGCTTCGCCAAGGTCGCCAAGACCCCCGCGGCCATCGCGGCATACGTGGAGAAGACCCCGGTCGCCGGGCTCACCGCCAAGGACGACACCACGGTCGTGTTCACCCTCACCCACCCCGCGAGCTACTTCGTCGACATGCTCACGCTGCCGTCCTTCTCTCCCGCGCCCAAGGAGTATGACGCGTACCTGCCGGCCAGCCCGGAGCTCGCTCAGCACACCATCTCCGACGGCCCGTACAAGATCGACTCCTACACGCCGACCAAGAACATCACCTTCAGTCGCAATCCCGCCTGGGACCCGTCGACCGACCCGATCCGCAAGGCCTACGTGGACAAGGTCGTCGTCAACGAGACGGTCAGCCAGGACTCCGTGCAGCAGCAGCTCCAGACCGGCACCCCGAGCGCGGACATGGCCTTCGACACCTTCCCGCCGCCGTCGCAGCTGGCTGCCCTGATCGCCAAGAAGGACCCGCTGCTCAACCTCGGTGAGGGCTCGTCGAACAACCCCTACCTCGTCTACAACACCGTGTCGCCCAGCAACAACAAGGCACTCCAGAAGAAGGAGGTGCGGCAGGCACTGTCGTTCGCCCTCAACCGCACCAACATCATCCAGGTGCTCGGTGGGCCCAAGGTCAACCCGCCACTGACCCACGTCCTCCCGAGCAACGTCGTCGGCGGTGAGCAGGACTTCGACCTGTACCCGAACGACCCGGCCAAGGCGAAGTCGCTGCTGGCAGCGGCGGGCTACCCGAACGGGCTCACGCTGAAGATGTTGTACCGCAACGCATCCGAAGGTCAGAGCAAGGCGTTCCAGACCGTGCAGCAAGACCTCTCCAAGGTCGGCATCAAGGTCGTCGGGGTCCCGTCACCCAACGCCGACTTCTACACCAAGTACCTCCAGGTGCCGACCGTCGCCCAGCGCGGCGTCTGGGACATCGCGATCGCCGGTTGGGGCGCCGACTGGTACGGCAACGCTGCCCTGTCGTTCTTCAAGCCGCTGTACTTCGGCAAGGCGGCCTATCCACCGATCGGCAGCAACTTCGGCTTCTACGACAGCCCGACCACCAACGCGCTCATCGAGGAGGCGTCGACGGCCAAGACCGAGGAGCAGGCCAGGGTCCTGTGGGCCAAGGCCGACCACCAGGTGATGGACGACGCGATCTTCTTCCCGATCACCAACCCGATCACCGCGAACTACCGAGCCGCCCAGCTGATGAATGCGGTCTACATCCCCGCCTTCCAGCAGTTCGACCCCGCGAACGTCTGGCTGGCCTCGGGCAAGCAGGGCGGCTGAGGTCCCGGCCATGGCCCTCCTGGAGGTGCGGGACCTCGAGGTCTCCTTCCCCACCGCAGACGGTGTGGTCCAGGCCGTGCGCGGACTCTCCTTCGATGTCGAGCGTGGCAGCACGCTCGCCATCGTCGGGGAGTCCGGCTCAGGCAAGAGCGTGTCGACGCAGACCATTGCCGGGCTGACTCGCGGCGCCCGCGTGAGCGGCACGGCCCGGTTCGACGGCATCGACCTGATCGGCGCCGACCCGGAGGTGCTGCGCCGGGTGCGCGGGGCCCAGATCGGCATGATCTTCCAGGACCCGCTGTCCAGCCTGCACCCCTACTACACCGTCGGCTGGCAGATCGTGGAGATGATCAGGGCCCACCGCAAGGTGACCAAGGCGGCCGCCCAGCAGCGCGCAGCCGAGCTGCTGTCGCTCGTCGGGATCCCCCGTGCGGAGCAGCGGATCCACGACTACCCGCACCAGTTCTCGGGCGGGATGCGCCAGCGGGTCATGATCGCCATGGCCATGGCGCTCGACCCGGCCCTCCTCATCGCCGATGAGCCCACCACGGCCCTCGACGTCACCGTGCAGGCGCAGGTGCTCGACGTGATGCGCAGCCTGCAGGAGCGGTTCGGCACGGCCATCATCCTCATCACCCACGACCTCGGCGTGGTCGCCGAGATGGCCGACGAGGTCGTGGTGATGTATGCCGGGTCGGTGATGGAGCGAGCCCCTCGCCGCACCCTCTTCTACCGCAACCACCACCCCTACACCGAGGGACTGCTCGCCTCGTTGCCGGCGCAGGGTGCCACCGGGGCCCGGCTCACCCCCATCCCGGGGTCGCCACCGTCCCTGATCAACCCGCCGTCCGGGTGCCCCTTCGCGCCCCGGTGCCGGTACGCCTTCGACCGGTGCTGGAGCGTCGCCCCGCCGCTCGACACCGTCCACGACGACCCGGAGCACCGTTCGGCCTGCTGGCTGGCCGACGACGCCCAGGCCCGCAGGTCGGCGCGGGCCGGCGGCTCCGACGCCTCCGCACCGATGCCCGCACCGCCCCGGAAGCCCGTGGCACCCGCGCCGGCCGGGGTCGGGTCATGAGGTCCGAGGTCCTGCTCCGCGCCGAGGACGTCACCAAGTCGTTCCCGGTCAGGTCGTCGGGACTGCGTCGCCAGCACGACGTCGTCCAGGCCGTCGCCGGCGTGAGCCTCGAGGTGCGGCGCGGCGAGACCCTCGGCCTGGTCGGCGAGACCGGCTGCGGCAAGTCCACCCTCGCCCGCTGCCTCGCCCGGCTGTACGACCTGACGTCCGGGACGGTCAGCTTCGAGGGCCGCGACATCAGCACCCTGTCGGGCCGGGAGATGCGCCCGCTACGTCAGGACATCCAGGTCATCTTCCAGGACCCCTACGGCTCGCTGAACCCCCGTCGCCGGGTGGGCTCGATCATCGGCGACCCGTTCGTGATCCACGGCATCGGGTCTGCCGACGACCGCAAGCGGACCGTCCAGGAGCTGATGGAGCGGGTCGGCCTCAACCCCGAGCACTACAACCGGTTCCCCGCCGAGTTCTCCGGTGGACAGCGCCAACGGATCGGCGTGGCACGGGCGCTCGCCCTGCGGCCCAAGCTGGTGATCTGCGACGAGCCGGTGTCGGCGCTCGACGTGTCGATCCAGGCCCAGATCATCAACCTGCTGGTCGACCTGCAGGACGACTTCGGGCTGACCTACGTCTTCATCTCGCACGACCTCTCGGTGATCCGGCACGTGAGCGACCGGATCGCCGTGATGCACCTGGGCAAGATCGCCGAGCTCGCACCAGCGGACCAGCTGTTCGACCACACCCGGCACCCGTACACCCGGTCGCTGTTGTCCGCGCTCCCGCACGCCGATCCGGACGTCGCGGACAGCCGGGAGCGGATCGTGCTCGTGGGCGACCTCCCCACCCCGACCAGCCCGCCCTCCGGCTGCCGGTTCCACACCCGCTGCCCCAAGGCGCGTGAGGACTGTGCGGCCACGGACCCGCCGCTCGTCCCGGTCCTCGGCGACGGCCCCGTGCACCGCACGGCCTGCCTGCACCCGCTGGCGGTCGGCGAGGACCTCTCGTTGGCCAGCCCGCGGGTCAGCGACAGCGAGATCCACTCCAGTCCGCACCGCGTCGAGGAGGCTGAGTCCGCATGAGTGACACCGCAGACGTCGTGGCCGTGATGAACCATCCGGAGCCGGGGCCCACGACGGCCGGCTCGCCACCAGCTGTCAAGGGCATCGAGGGCCGGACACCGTGGCAGCTGGCGTGGCAGCGCCTGCGTCGCGACCGCGTGGCGATGGTCTCGCTGGTGGTGATCGGCCTCATCGTGCTGATGGCTCTGGTGGCTCCCTTGTTCGCCGTCGTGACCGGGCACCCGGTGAACGAGCAGTACCGGCAGACCGGCCTCACCCCGGACGGCCTCCCACGCGGGCCGTCCAGCGAGTTCTGGCTGGGCACCGACGACCTGGGCCGCGACATCCTGGTCCGCATCGCGTACGGCGCCCGCATCTCGCTCCTCGTGGGGGTCGCGGCCACGCTGTTGACCGTGGCGATCGGGGTCGTCATCGGGCTCGCAGCGGGATTCCTCGGCGGCCTGGTCGACACCGTGCTGGCCCGCCTGATCGACGTCGTCCTCTCGGTGCCCTTCCTGCTCGTCGCGATCGCCCTCGTGTCGATCACCGGGCCGAGCCTGCTCGTCACCGTCCTGGTGATCGGCTTCTTCAGCTGGGCTTCGGTCGCCCGCATCGTCCGTGGCCAGGTGCTGTCGATGCGGGAGCGCGAGTTCGTCGAGGCGGCTCGCTCCCTCGGGGCCTCCAACGGGCGGATCATGTTCGTGGACATCCTGCCCAACGTGCTCGCGCCGGTCATCGTCTACGCGTCCCTGTTGATCCCGGTCGTCATCGTCGTCGAGGCGACGCTGTCGTTCCTGGGGCTGGGGCTCGCTCCTCCGACGGCCGACTGGGGCGGGATGATCAGCGAGGCCCAGACCTACTACACGACCGCCTGGTGGTTCGTGGTCTTCCCCGGCGCCGCGCTGCTCGTGACGACGTTGGCCTTCAACCTGCTCGGCGACGGGATCCGCGACGCCTTCGACCCGCGCTCCGAGCGCCTGATGGCGAAGTGAGGGCGTCATGGTCCGCTTCCTGATCCGGCGCCTCGCCCTCGGCGTCCTCGTCCTGTGGCTGATCACCCTGGCCGTCTTCGCGCTCTTCTTCGTGGCCCCCAACAACGTCGCCCGCACGCTGGCCGGTCGCCAGGCCACTCCGGAGACGGTCGCGGCGATCTCCCACCGGCTCGGCCTCGACCAACCGCTGTGGAAGCAGTACCTCGACTTCGTCGGCAAGGCGCTGCGCGGCGACCTCGGCTACGACTACTACCACCAGGTGCCGGTCACCACGATCATCGGCTCGGCGCTGCCGATCACCCTCTCCCTGGTGTTCGGCGCGGCCTTCCTGTGGCTGGGGCTGGGGGTCTTCAACGGCGTCGTCTCGGCAACCCACCCGCGCTCGTTCACCGACCGCTCGCTCACCGCGCTCAGCCTGTTCTTCTACTCGACCCCGACGTTCCTGCTCGGGATCCTCCTGCTCTACGTGCTGTACTTCCGGCTCACCCTGGCCGGCTACAGCGCCTTCCCCGCCGGTGGGTACGCGCCCTTCGGGGGCGGGCTGGGCGGCTGGGCCCAGCACCTGGTGCTCCCCTGGTTCACCCTCGCCCTGGTCTCGGCCGCGACCTACACCCGGCTCACCCGCGCGTCCATGCTCGACGTGCTCGGCGAGGACTACGTGCGGACCGCCCGGTCCAAGGGCATCGGCGAGCGACGGGTGGTGCTGCGACACGGCCTGCGCGCGGCGCTGACCCCGATCGTCACCCAGTTCGGGATCGACGTGGGGTCCCTGCTGGGTGGGGTGGTGGTCACCGAGACGGTGTTCAGCCTGCCCGGCCTGGGCAAGACCGCGATCGACGCGATCAACCAGCAGGACCTGCCCGTGATCATCGGCGTGGTGCTCTTCGCCGCGGCCGCCGTGGTGGTCGCGAACATCCTGGTCGACCTGGCCTACGCCGTGCTCGACCCCCGGGTCCGCCTGCACTGAGGCGTCGCAAAACGGCGGTTGCGTCCACTTCCGCCCAGCAATAGTTGGGCGGAAGTGGACGCAACCGCCGTTTTGCGACCCACCGCAGACGCCGAGAGGCCCGGCCCCCTGACGGGAACCGGGCCTCTCGCACCCAGCCAGGCGGCATACCGAGGTATGCCGCGTGGACCGGATCAGTTGCCGGTGAGCTTCTCGCGCAGTGCGGCGAGAGCCTCGTCGGAGGCCAGCGTGCCCTCGGACGCCGGGGCGGCCGGGCGGCTGCTGCCCGTGTCGCTGTCGGAGTCCGTGGAGGACGAGCCCGAGTCGGACGAGTAGGACGTCGCGGCACCGGCGTTGGCGGCAGCCTCGGCGTCGGCCTTGGTGGCCTCCTCGACCTGGGTCTTGTGAGCCTCCCAGCGCTGGTGGGCCTCGGCGTACTGCTTCTCCCACTTCTCACGCTGGGTGTCGAAGCCCTCGAGCCACTCGTTGGTCTCCGGGTCGAAGCCCTCCGGGTACTTGTAGTTGCCGGCCTCGTCGTACTCCGCGGCCATGCCGTAGAGGGTCGGGTCGAACTCGGCGACGGGCGCGCTGTCGTCGTTGGCCTGCTTGAGGCTCAGCGAGATCCGGCGACGCTCGAGGTCGATGTCGATGACCTTGACGAAGATGTCGGAACCGACCGTGACGACCTGCTCCGGCAGCTCCACGTGGCGCTCGGCCAGCTCGGAGATGTGGACCAGGCCCTCGATGCCGTCGTCCACGCGGACGAACGCACCGAACGGGACCAGCTTGGTGACCTTGCCCGGCACGACCTGACCGATCGCGTGGGTGCGGGCGAAGTGCTGCCACGGGTCTTCCTGCGTCGCCTTGAGCGACAGGGAGACACGCTCGCGGTCCATGTCGACGTCGAGGACCTCGACGGTGACCTCCTGGCCGACCTCGACCACCTCGGACGGGTGGTCGATGTGCTTCCAGGACAGCTCGGACACGTGGACGAGACCGTCGACGCCGCCGAGGTCCACGAACGCACCGAAGTTGACGATGGAGGACACGACGCCGGAGCGGACCTGCCCCTTCTGGAGCTCCTTGAGGAACGTGGTGCGCACCTCGGACTGGGTCTGCTCGAGCCACGCACGGCGCGACAGGACCACGTTGTTGCGGTTCTTGTCGAGCTCGATGATCTTGGCCTCGATCTCCTTGCCCACGTAGGGCTGGAGGTCGCGGACGCGACGCATCTCCACGAGCGAGGCGGGGAGGAAGCCGCGCAGGCCGATGTCGAGGATGAGTCCACCCTTGACGACCTCGATGACGGTGCCGGTGACGACGCCATCCTCTTCCTTGATCTTCTCGATCGTGCCCCAGGCGCGCTCGTACTGCGCACGCTTCTTGGAGAGGATCAGGCGGCCTTCCTTGTCCTCCTTCTGGAGGACCAGGGCCTCGACCTCGTCGCCGACCTGGACGACCTCAGAGGGGTCGACGTCGTGCTTGATCGAGAGCTCACGCGAGGGGATGACACCCTCGGTCTTGTAGCCGATGTCGAGCAGGACCTCGTCCCGGTCGACCTTGACGATGACACCCTCGACGATGTCGCCGTCATTGAAATCCTTGATCGTCGCGTCGATCGCGGCGAGCAGTTCTTCCTCGGTGCCGATGTCGTTGATGGCAACCTGAGGGGCGGTCTTTTCGACCGTGCTGGCAGTCATGTAGTAGGAACTCCGATGGTGGACAGTGAATAGAAGGTGATGGTTGTGCTCACGCTCTTGGGGCCACCGAACGGTGGCACGGCGAAGCGCGCACACGAAAGTGCCTCCCCACCTTACCGAGGCCGTCCCTGCACGGTCAAAACGCGAGGGGTATGCCGGTGAGTGAGTTTGCGCAGGTCAGCCGTCGAGAGGCGGGCGCCGAGGAGACCGCCGCCGCCAACCGGTCCTGGTGGGACGCCGAGGCCGGCGACTACTACGCGGAGCACGGCACCTTCCTGGGTGACGCCGACTTCGTCTGGGGGCCGGAGGGCTGGCGCGAGGAGGAGCTCGGTCTGCTCGGGGACCTCACCGGTCGGCGGGTGCTGGAGATCGGCGGCGGGGCCGGCCAGTGCTCCCGCTGGGTCGCCGCTGCGGGTGGCCAGGTCGTGGCCACCGACCTGTCGTCGGGCATGGTGAAGCAGGGGCTCGACCTCAACCGCCGTGCCGATGCGCCCGGGCCGCCGGTGCCGTTCGCCCAGTGCGATGCCGTGCAGCTGCCGTTCGCCGAGGGCTGCTTCGACACCGTGTTCACTGCGTACGGCGCCGTTCCTTTCGTCGCCGACAGCGCCCGGCTGCTGCGCGAGGTGGCGCGCGTGCTGCGTCCGGGCGGGCGGTTCGTGTTCTCGACGACCCACCCCTTCCGCTGGGCCTTCCCGGACGACCCGGGGCAGGGCGGGCTGACCGTCACCCAGTCCTACTTCGACCGGACTCCCTACGTCGAGGCCGACTCCGACGGCGAGGCGACCTACGTCGAGCACCACCGCACGCTGGGCGACCGGGTCCGCGAGGTGGTCGCGGCCGGGCTCGTGCTGGTCGACGTCGTGGAACCGGAGTGGCCCAGCCGCAACCAGCAGGCCTGGGGCGGCTGGTCACCGCTGCGTGGTGGTCTCTTCCCCGGCACCGCGATCTTCGTCTGCACGCGCGCCTGAGCGCCCACCCTGCGTCCCTGGACCCGATCAAGGTGGGTCAGGCGAGGTGCCGGGTCAGGCGAGGTGCCGGGTCAGACGAGGTGCCGGTCAGGCAGTCGCCTCACGACGACCGCGGGGGGCGTCGCCACCACGCAGCGCGAGGAACCCACCGAGCAGCAGCAGCACACCCACGATGACGAAGGTCAGCGGCAGGGTGGAACGCACCAGGTGGAGCTTCGAACCCTTGTCGCCCGCGTCCTCGGCGTTGGCCTTCACGGTGGCGTCGTCGTAGCCGATGGTGCCCTTCTGGAGGGTGACGATGTCCTCGCCGTCCTTCTGGAAGCGGGTGTTGAGCAGCTCCTCACCCTTGATGACGATGCCGGTGTTGGGCTCGACCCAGAGGGTGCGGGTGTTCTCGTAGACGCGGTCCACGGTGACGTTGCCGGTGGCCGCGGGGTCACCCGCGAGCGAGGCCGGCACCTCCTGCTGGGTGTAGGCGGTGGCCGGGATGACCATGCGGTAGACGTAGACGTCGGTGCCGAACAGGTTCTCGGTGCGGACGAACTTGGCGTCGACCGGCTTCAGCAGCGTGTTGTCCCACCACTGGTAGGACTTCTTCTGCGCGTTGAACGGCATCTTGAAGATCAGGCCCTTGTAGGCGGTGGCGGTCCGGTCGGCCGGGTCCTCGGACGCGGCGTTGTAGGTGTCGCAGCACTGGACGGCCTCACCGGTGGTGCGGTCCATGGCGACGCGCTGGAGGCCGGCGGAGAGCACGGTGCCGTTCTGGTCGGTGGAGCGCACGAAGCTGTCCCAGACCGCCACGTTGTCACCCTGCTTCGTCTGGGCGGCCTGGTCGGCCTTGACGAACCGGGTCGAGGTCAGCGTCAGACCGGACTTGGTCTCGAGGTCGGCGACGTAGAACGCCTCCATGTTCTGACCCTGCGACACCGACTTGGAGTACTGGTCGAGCGGCACCTTGGCCAACGACGGGTAGGCGTAGACCTTGAGCATCAACGCCGAGACGAGGAGAAAGGCTCCGAGCCCCAACCCGATGAGACCAGCGACCTTGCGCATCCAGAGAACCTTTCGCAATGCGGTCCGACGGCGACCGCGCAGCAGGTGCTGGCGCGGCTGGACCCCGGCGGCCAGCTGACTGATGACTATCCTTCGGGCATGGCCGAAGCCGACCCGACTGGCGGGACTCTACCAGCGAGTAGGGCTCGGGTGAGTGCACCTTCGGACAACCCGCCGAGCGTGTCCTCGCAGCTCCCCCGGATGGCGGGACTCGACGGCCTGCGGGCCGTTGCTGCGGGCCTCGTGGTGCTCACCCACGTCGGATTCCTCACCGGCGCGGTGTCCTTCGGGGTGATCGGTCGACTCCTCGGCCGCGGTGACCTGGGCGTCTCCATCTTCTTCGCCCTCTCGGGCTTCCTCCTGTATGCCGCGATGGGCCGCGAGTGGGACAGGACCGGGCACGTGGACGTGCCGGCCTACTACCTGCGCCGTGCCGTCCGGGTCCTGCCCGCCTTCTGGGTCGGCCTCCTGGTGGTCGGCCTCGCGGTGCGGCCCGACGCACGGGTCTGGGTCACCAACGCGACCTTGACCCAGATCTACGTCCCCGACGCCCTGCTCGACGGCTACACGCAGACCTGGAGCCTGGCGACCGAGGTGTCGTTCTACCTCGTCCTGCCGTTCGTCTTCCTCGTGCTCCGCCGCCGGACCTCCGACGCCACGGTCGCGCTGCAGCTGCTGGGGGCCACGTGGCTGCTCGGACTGGTCGCCGCGGTCGCGTCGGGGGTGGTGGAGATCGGCGGTGACACGCTGGCCGGACGCTGGCTGCCGGCGCACTGGCCGGAGTTCGCCCTGGGCATGGCCCTGGCGGTCGTGCGCGACGCCCCGACGCTCCGGTCCCACCGGGTGCTGCGCGACCTCGCCGCCTACCCGGGCACCTGCCTCGCCGGGGCCGGTGGCGCCTACCTCCTCGCCACGACGACGGTCGCCGGACCTCTCACGCTGGGGCCGGTGGCCGGCGTCCAGCTCGCGGGCAAGGGGATCCTGGGTTCGGTCGTGACGGCCGGGTTGATGGTGCCGCTGCTGTTCGGGCCCGGCCGGGACGTCTACAGCCGCGCCCTCTCCTGCGCCCCGGCGCGCTACCTGGGTCGGATCTCGTACGGCGTCTTCCTCTGGCACCTGCCCGTCTTCGAGGCGGTCTATGCGCTCACCGGCATCGACTACTTCACCGGCGGGGCCGTCGCACTGCTCGCCGTCGGCGTGCCGGTGACGCTTGGCCTCGCGGCCCTCAGCGAGCGCCTGGTCGAGCGTCCGTTGATGGACCGGGTGCACGCCCGGACCGGCCCGACGCGCTGACCACGACGGTCAGGGCCGCCACGCAGAGCAGTCGCAGGGCGGCCTCGGTGGCCGGACCGCCGAGCCGGCCGGGCACCCACCACGCCTGCACGAGGCCCGCGGTCGTGACGAGCGCGGTCACCAGGACGGGCACGACCAGTCGGTGTCCCGGGCGGAGTGGCCACCGCCGACCCGAGCCGACCGCCACGCAGGGCACTGCGACGAGCAGTCCCCACCAGCCGGCGAGCAGCCAGCCGACGAGCAGACCCGTGATCGCCGTGACCGCCCCGACCGGCACCCTGCCTGCCGGGCCGGGCCGAGCCTCGCGTCCGGCGCCGTCAGCGAGCCCCACCCGTGCCGCCGACGTGGCGTTGGCGGTGCGGCGCGACGGCACGAGGGCGCTCCCCACGACGACCAGCACGAGGAGGAGTCCGGCCAGCAACCCCCAGCGATAGGGGCGGTCCGGGCCGAAGGCGAGCGTGACGCGGCCACCGTCGCCGGCGGGCACGACGAAACCCTGCCGCCAGCCGTCGACGGTCACCGGGTCGAGATCGCGTCCGTCGAGGGACGCCCGCCACCCGGGGTTGGCGTTCTGGGGGATCGTGAGGAGCGCGGCGGCTCCCGACCCGACCTGCGCCGTGAGGTCGCCGGTCGCCGTGGCGGTGACCTCCACCGACCGGGCGGGGACCGCGCTCGCAGCAGGTCGGTCCGTGCGAGCCAGCACGAGCCGCTCGGGCACGAACCCACCCCACGGCTCGACCGCGACCCGCCCCTCGGGCGGACTCATCCGCACCGGATCGCAGGCCTCGTAGCTCAGCGCGCCCACGCCATACGCGGCCGAGCGCGGGCCGGTCACCCGTGTGGGCACCGCCACGCCCTCGACCAGCAGGCGCGGACCGCTGCCGCAGCCAGCCGTGACGCGGTCGGGAGCCGCTGCCGGCTCGACGCCTTCGACGGCCAGGGCGGTGACCTCCATGCCGGCAGCCGGTCGGGCGTCGCGCTCGGCATCCTGCCGGGTGGCCGCGAGCAGCAGCCGCACCCGCAGGGAGCGACCGGTCGTGGGACGGATGTCGAAGCTGCCGTCCTGGGCCACCTCGGCCAGCTGCACCCGACCGTCCACGGTGACCTGCGCCGTCACGTCTCGTCCGGTCAGCCACTCGCCGCGGGTCTGCAGCTGGAGGTGCGCGATCCTGGCCGGGCGGGTCAGCTCGACCCCGAGAGTGGGGGTGGCGTCCGCCGGGTCGGGGGCCCACGCAGTCGCCGGGTCACCGTCGAGCACGGCACCCGGGCGGGCCTGCGGGGCCCGCGACAGCCGGCTGCTGGCCGTGACCGTGCCCGGGGCGCCGAGGTCGAGCAGTGCGTCGAGACCCGGACCGGGCACGGCACCCAGCGTGCCGCTCACGGCGTAGGCGATCCCCGCACTGACGGGGATGGTGCGGTCCAGACCGGCGGCGTCCTCGGGTGCCCGCGGCTCACCCCGGCACACGAACTGGTCGCGGACCTCGGTGCAGCCGTCCGAGCCGCGGTACTGCTCGGACAGCACGAAGTCGTCGGCCGCCGCGGCGGTCGCGCTCGGCACGATCGCGGTCTCCCGCACCACCAGGCCGGGCACGCGCACCTCGCTCAGGCCGGTCACGAGCGCGTCCGCTCCACGGTCGGTCTCCAGCACCTGCAGTGTGAGCCGGGTGGTGTCCGCCGACGGCAGGCCGGTCACCGGCTGCGGGCGCCCGGTGGGTGCGAGGTCGAGGTCGGTCCCCCCGGCGTCGGTGGTCACCCTCAACCGCGTCGGTATGCCGAGGAAGTCACCGAAGCGGGACCTGTCGGCGAGGCTCGAGACCTCCAGGCCGGCGACCGACCGTGGTCGGTCGAAGGTCATCGTGAGGGACGGCCGCCCGTCGGCGGAGACGACCCAGGCGGTCGTGGCGAGCCCGTCGAGGGCCGAGAACGGACGGTCCGCGGGGTCGAGGCCACCCGGCCCGGCGTCGGTGGCCAGCGAGCCGGAGGCCCGCAGGTCGCGCAGTCCGGTCCAGGCGATGGTGGTCCGCAACCGGGGGTCCTCCCACGGGAGGTAGTCGTGCAGGCCGTCCTGGTCGCCCGCCGCCAGGGTCTGGCTCACGTCGCGCCCGCGCACGGCTCCGAAGGCCCGGTCGCGGGCCCGCATCGAGTCGGTGACGACCCGGCGCCCCGCCGAGGCGGCGTCGGCTGCGATCCGACGCGCGACGGGGTCGGCCGCGACGTCGCCGTCGAAGACCACCGGACCCTCGACACCTGCCTCCCGCAGATCGGGCAGGCTCTCGCTGGCCCCCGAGGCCGACACGACGTCGGTGAGGGGGGTCAGCTCCGCGGGAGCCGTTGCGGTTCCGGGGATCGCGTAGACCTCGACGGGCCTGATCCGGTTGCCGGAGCCGTCGACGAAGGTGTCGCCGAAGGCAGCCACCCGCGTCAGCCCGGTGGTGCGGGCGATCGACGAACGGGCCACCGAGACCGGCACCCCACCCGTCGAGCGCGTGTCGAGGTCGTTGCGAAGCACCACGTGACGCACCCCAGCGGAACGCAGCACGTCGACGACGCCGCCGAGGGCACGCCCGGTCTGCAGCCGGGTCTCGACGGCGTCGAGCAGGCGCACCGTGTTGGCCGGGGTGAGCGGCACCGCGTCACGGACCGCGCTGCTGGCGGAGGTCTGGGTCCGCAGGACGAGGTCGAGCGGACGCCCCCAGGTGTACTCGTCGAAGTTCGAGGCGGGGACGACGAGGGCGGTCCCGCCACCGGGCTGCCGGTCGAGCCAGCGCCCCGCCTGCTCCCACTCCTTCGGCACGGCGGTGAACGAGCCGCGGGAGGCGAGCTGCCCCGCGATCCCCGGCAGCACCGGGCTCAGCGCAGCCGCGCAGGCGACCAGGGCGGCGACCACCGCGACCGGCCGGGTCGCGCGACGCGGCACGACGGGCAGGCGCAGACCCCGTCGGGCGAGGAGCCCCACCCCGTGGGCGAACGCGACCATCAGCGGGACCCGGAGCAAGGGGTCTGCCTTGTGGACGTTGCGCAGCGGCGCGAGCGGGCCGTCGAGAAGGTGCTGGGCGACCGGCCGCAGCGGGCTGTCCTGGGGGCCGTGGTGCGGCACCGCGAGCACGAGCACACCCAGCACCGCCAGCATCACGAGGTAGCCCCGGTGCGGCAGTCCCCGCAAGGTCAGGCCGGCCAGGCCCACCGCCGCCGCGACCGTCGTGCCGATCACGAGGGAGGGCGCCGCGACCAGGTCGAACCCGGCGTTCCACCAGGGCCCGGCCTGGGTGACCAGGTGTCCCAGCCAGTGTGAGGTGCCCCGGAGGTCGTCGAGCAGGCTGATCGTGCGGGTCACCGTGTCGGACGACTCGATCCAGTCCAGGAAGGGCGGCGAGTAGCGGCCCAGCACCACCAGGGGAACCGCCCACCAGGCCGACGCGGCCGCCACCGAGGCAGCCCACCACCAGGTGAGGGAAGCCCTCCACCAGCGCGAGCGGGTGACCAGCCACAGGCCGGTCGGGACGACGGCGAAGGCGGTCGCGGTGGCGTTGACGCCGCCACAGCACAGCACGGCCAGGGCAGACAGGGCCGCCGCACGGCGCGCACCCAGACGACCCTGGTCCGCCAGCACGACGGGCAGCAGGATGGCGGGGGCCAGCAGCGCGGGGGCCGCCTCGGAGGAGATCGGGCCCAGCGTGCTCACCACCCGCGGGGACAGGGCGAACGCCACGGCAGTGACCTGTCGGGTCACCGGGTCGGCCACCTGCCAGGCGCTGAGCAGGGCCCGGGCGGCGAGGAACCCGGCGGTCAGCAGGACGGCCCACCAGAGCCGCTGCACCACCCACGGCGGCGCGAGGAGCTGGCCGAGCGCGGCGAACGGCCCCATCGGGAAGAGGTAGCCGTAGCCCTGGTTCTGCAGGACGCCGAACGCGGTGGTGGGGTCCCAGAGGTGCAGGGCGCGCGACATCAGCCCCCAGGGGTCGAGCGCGAGGTCGATCTTGGTGTCGGCCACCACCTTGCCCGGCTGCTGCGCGAAGGCCACGGCCCACAGGACGAGGAGGCAGGTGAAGGTCCGCACCCGGTCGACGAGGAGGGGGACGGGGCGGACGGGCGGCGTGGCGGTGCCGCCGGGTCGGCGACCGGCGGCCGGCGCAGGACTGGTCACCGTCGCCGGAGCACCATCATGAGGTTCCAGGTGGCGACCTCCCGCAGCCCCGGCACCTCGACGACGGCCCGGGCCCAGTCGGGGTGGTAGCGCGGCGACAGCTCCTCGACGACCAGGTCGGGCTGGGCCCTGGCCCACCGCATGCCGTCGCCCACCCGGGCCGCGAACATCGACGTCCCGAACCGGTTCTTCGGGGGGCGTCCCTGCACGCGCTCGTAGCGCCGCGCGGCATACTCCCCGCCCAGGAAGTGCCACGGCGACGTCTCGTGCCCTCCCCACGGTGAGGCCCACGCCGTGTAGGAGATGAAGACCAGTCCCCCGGGCCGGACCACGCGCACCATCTCGCGGGCCACGACGCCGGGGTACGGCACGTGCTCCATCACGTTGCTCGACATGACGACGTCGAGGCTGGCGTCGGCGAACGGCAGCCGCTCCCCCACGCCCACGACGTCGGGAGCCGCGGCATCGACGAGGTCACCGACGGCGACGTCGAGGCCGACGTAGAGCGCCCCCGCGCCGGCGAAGGCGGCAGCGAACTGGCGTGGCCCCGCCCCGACGTCCAGCACCGACGAGCCGGCCAGGTCGGTGTGCCCGGACAGCAGCGCGACCGTGTCGTCGGCCAGGTCGCCGTAGAACCGGTCAGGGTCGGTCTGCTCCACCAGGAACGACCGGAACAGGCGGAGCGACCGACCAGCGGTGCGATACCGTCGCGTCGGTCGCTGATTCACCCGAGCATGCTAGCCAGCCGGGCGCACCCGAACGCCCCGGCATGCCCACACCAGCAAGGATTTCCGCCGTGCGCAACCCGTTGTCCGTCGTGCTGCTCAACTGGCGGGACATGAACCACCCGGAAGCCGGCGGCTCCGAGAAGTACCTCAGCGAGGTCGCCACCGGTCTGGCCGCCCGAGGTCACCGGGTCACCATCCGGACCGCCGCCTACCCCGGGGCGCTGCACCGCGAGACGGTCGACGGTGTGCGCTACGTCCGCCGTGGTGGACGGTATGGCGTGTACCTGCGCTCGCTCGCGGCGCTCGGTCTGGGGCGCCACCGGGCCGACGTGGTCGTGGACGTGCAGAACGGTGTGCCCTTCCTGAGTCCGTTGGTGCGCGGCGGCAACCCGGTCGTCAACCTCGTCCACCACGTGCACCGCGAGCAGTGGGGGGTGGTCTTCGGTCCGGCCGTCGCTCGGGCCGGCTGGTTCCTCGAGTCCCGCATCGCGCCGCGCGTCTACGGTCGCAGCCGGTACGTGGCGGTGTCGGAGTCGACCCGCGACGAGCTGGGCGGCATCGGGGTGGACGTCGACCGGATCACGGTGATCCACAACGGCACCGACGCCGTGGCCGACGAGCACGTGAGCCGAGCCGACCACCCGGTGGTCATCGTGCTGGGCCGGCTGGTGCCACAGAAGCGGGTCGAGATCGCCATGCAGGCGGTGCGGGACCTGGCCGTCGACCACCCGGACCTCGAGCTGTGGGTCGTCGGGTCCGGCTACTGGGACACCGAGCTGCACCGGGTCGCCGACGAGCTCGGCATCCGCGACCGCACGACCTTCACCGGTCACGTGTCCGAGGCGGAGAAGCACCGCCTCCTCGCCGAGGCGTGGGTGCTCGCGCTGCCCAGCCTCAAGGAGGGGTGGGGGCTCGTGGTGGTGGAAGCCGGCGTGCACGGCACGCCCACGCTGGCCTTCGCCGACGTCGGCGGTCTGAACGACTCGGTGCGCGACGGCGAGACCGGCGTGCTGGTGCACGGCGGGCAGGCCGAGTTCACCGCCGCCCTCGGGGCGCTGCTCGACGACGATGCCGGGCGCACCGCCCTGAGCGAGCGGGTGGTCGAGTGGGTGACCCGGTTCCGGTGGTCGGAGACGGTCACCCGGTGGGAGTCACTGCTGCACGCGGCAGCAGAGCGTCGTGAGGATCAGCCCCGGCCCGGTGACAACCGCGTGGGTGGGCACAGAGAAGCGGACCACTGACCGAGGTCAGCAGTCCGCTTCGATGGTGCGGTGCGGTCAGTTGCCGTCGTAGTTGACCACCGGCGAGTTGTTCGCGGTGGCGGACGGGGTCAGCGCCGCGGTGCCGCCGAAGATGGCCAGGAGGGCCAGGACGGCACCGGTGATGAGGGCGGCGAGGCCGCTCACAGCAGAAGTCATGGGCGGAACCCTACCAGCGAGTTCGGTTGCGGCTGCCATTTCGGCGCAAGCCGCGCCGGACCGCCAGGACCAGCCACGCAGCGAGTGTCGCGCAGGTCACACCCCAGCCCACGACCGTGCCCACGCCGGCATCGGGGTCAGCGACGGGGTCCGGGTCGGGGTCGGCGTCGGGGTCAGCGTCCCCGGCCGGTGGTGCGGACGGTGCGTCGGAGGGCTGGACGACCTCGACGAGGAGGACGTGCGAGGAGTCGGCGATGGTGCGAGCCGCACCGGGGGGCGGCACCGGCGCGTCCAGCCCGGTGTCCTTCTCGATGATCACGTAGCGCACCCCCCGGGCCACCACCGCGTCCCACGGGGAGGTGCCCGAGTCGATCGCCGCAGTGACCGCGGCGGCGCGGCGGCTCTCGCCCGCGATCCTCCCGCTGCTCAGCGGTAGCGAGTCGTCGTAGAGCACCCTCTGGTCGACCATCCGCGGGACCAGGCTCAGGCTCACCCGGGAGTCGTTCCAGCCGTACCTGCGGTACTGCCGCCACGGCAGCAGCCCGACTTCTCCGGACGGGGCCTGTGACAGCTCCGTCGCCGCCCGCCGCAGGTCCGCCGGGACCGTCACGGCCTCCAGCCGTCCCCGTGCGCCCCACGCCAGGTTCGGCAGGAGCAGGGGCGCGACCACGGCCAGCGCCATCGCGGGTGCCCAGAGCGCACCACCCCGACGAGCCAGCGCATCGACCAGCAGGCCCACCCCCACGGCACCGACGACGACCCAGAGCGCGACGAGCTTCTGGCTGTCGCGCAGCAACGGACCGCCCGGCAGGTGGGCCAGCCGCTGCCAGCCGTCGGCCAGCACCGGAGTCCCACTCGCCAGGACCAGCAGGAGCCCGGCGAACGCGAGCGCGGCGGTCGCCCGGCCCACGGCGCTGCGCGCCGTTGCGACGACCCCGGCCGTCGTGAGCAGGGCCGCGGCCGCCGCCAGCGCGCCCACCCCCCGCTCCGACGGGTATGCCGCCGGGTTCCAGAAGCCACCACCGCCCGCCAGCGACACGGCCAGGCCGAGCGGGCCGTCCGAGCGGGCGGCGAAGACCCCGAACCCGGCCGGGTCGGAAGGCGCCGAGCTCACGAGCGCCGGCACCGCCCAGGCCGCCGCTCCTCCTGCGACGACCCCGAGCCAGGCCACCACGGCCCGCCACACCGGGCGTGGCAGCAGCAGCAGGACCACCACGGGCGGGCCGACCAGGACGAGCGAGTTGGCCCCGCCGGCCGCCGCGAGCACCGCCCACCCGCAGAGGGCGGTGACCGAACCCTGCCCACGCCGCACGCGGATGGCGGCGCGCACGGCCCAGGGCAGCACGGCATACCCGATCAGCACGGTCCACTGGCCGATGACGAGGCGCTCGGCGACGAACGGGTTCCACTCCGCGGCCAGCACTGCCGCGCAGGCGGCGAGCCGTCCGGCACCAGGCCGCACCATCCGCACCAGAGCGGCCGCGCCGAGGCCGGCCAGCACGAGGACACCCGCCAGGACGAGCTTCTGGGCCACGGCGGGGGTCACCAGCAAGCCCAGCAGCCAGGCCACCGCGTCGCTCGGAACGGCGCGGGGAGCCGGGGTGTCGACGCCGGTGGCGAACGGCGTCAGCCGGGCGTCCGGCGACCACGCCAGGTCGTAGGCCAGGACGACACCCGGACGCAGGGCCGGGCCCAGTACCACGACGGCCGCCACGAGGGCGAGCACGACCCCCACCGGTTCGACCGGCCGCGGCGAACCGAGGTCAGGACGCTCGTCCGGTCCGTCGGGAGCCTGGCCCGTCGTCATCCGCTCCCCTGTCCTCCGGTCGCGCAGAACCTACCAGCGGGCGCCGCTGGTCGCCGTGGCGATTCGGGACATCTCTGCCCCGGCAGATACCGTGCGTGCCATGGACGGCAGGCGGCCCCGCGCGACCTCACGCGTCGCCGCGCTCGACGGCCTGCGCGGGATCACGATCATCCTCGTGGTCATCAACCACGCCTGGATCCTGTGGCCCCGCGACCAGATCGACAAGGTCCCGATCGTCCGAGGCATCTTCCAGGGTGGCTCGGTCGTGGTGTTCTTCGTCATCGGCGGGTTCATCGTCACCCTGACCCTCCTGCGTGAGCAGGCTCGCGGGATCCTGGACCCCTTGCGGTTCTACCTGCGCCGCATCGTGCGCATCGGGGTGCAGCTCCTGCCCGCGTGCCTCGCGATCCTGGTGATCCACCGCGTCGACCCGACCGATCCGTTCAGCGACTCCACGACGACCCGGTCGATCATCAACGTCCTGACCTACACCTGGAACCAGTACGCCATCAACCACGTGTTCGAGGCTCGCAGCGACCTCGGTCACCTCTGGTACCTCAGCGTGCAACAGCAGTGCTACCTCGTGCTGCCGCTGCTCCTGATCGTCTTCGCCCGCCGACGCAGGGTGCTGGCTCTGCTCCTGGTGGCCGCAGCCGCGGCGGTGGTGGCCCACCGGCTCGAGGTCGTCGCCACCGACGGCTGGTACCGGGCGTCGCTGGCCACCACGACGCGCTCGGACGGACTGATCCTCGGTGTGGTCGCCGCGCTGGGGCTCGGGTACGCCTCCCGATGGAGCAGACGGGCCGACCTGACAGCCTTGCTCGCCAGCATCGCCCTGCTCGGTCTGCTGGTCCTGTCAGGGGAGATCGACCCGTTGCAGTACCTCCGCGCGTGGGGCGTGGCCTTCACCCTGGTCAGCGTCGCGCTGGTCGTCGCCCTCTACTACTGCACCGAGGGATCGTGGGCTTCGCGGCTCTACTCGGTGCCTGCGCTGCAGTACCTGGGACGAGCGTCGCTGGCCATCTACGTCTGGCACCTCATCATCTTCGAGACCGTCGCACGCCACACCACGACGTGGGAGTGGGAGGCGCGCAGCGTGCTGTCGTTCGCGCTCCTCGCCGTGGTGACGGTCGCGGCCCAGCGGTTCATCGAGGACCCGACCCGGAACTGGCTGCGGCGCTCCAGTGCATTCCGGGCTCCCGCGGCGCAGGTCGAAGCGGGCGTCAAGGGTGCGGACGGTGGGATACGGTGACGCCCGTGTCACCGCAGCATCGCCCCAGCTCGCCGAAGATCCCCGCCCTGGAGGGGCTGCGCGGTCTCGCCATCCTGCTGGTCGTGCTGTCGCACATCTGGGTGGTCTACCCGTTCGACCGGCTCGGGGAGATCGCCCCCCTCGACGGCTGGTTCAAGGGCGGCTCCATCGCCGTCTCGATCTTCCTCGTCCTGAGCGGCTTCCTGGTGACCAGGAGCCTGCTGGACGCGTTCGACGACCGCGGCGCATCAGGAGTGGGCTATCCGTTGCTGCGCAGGTTCCTGCGGATCAGCGCGCAGGTCTACCTGCTCCTGGTGGCGGTGCTGGTCGCAGCCCAGGTCGACGCCAAGGACACCGCGACCGAGGCTGCCACCTCCAAGTCGACCGTCGCCGTCGCCACCTACACCTGGAACTGGTACGTGCGGGAGCACGCGCTCGAGGCCCGTGGAGACCTGGGCCACCTGTGGTACCTCAGCGTGGAGCTGCAGGTCTTCATCGCGCTGGCCGTCGCGATCGCCCTGTGGGGGTCACGGCGCCGGGCCCTCGTGGTCGGGGTCGTGGTGCTGATCGTGGCGGTGACCTGGTGGCGTTGGCGCGTGTACGACGTCGAGGGCTGGTACAGCGCCTCCCTGCGCACCACCACCCGGGCCGACGCGGCACTCTGGGGCATCCTGGCAGCCCTGCTCTGGGATCGAGCCCAGCGCTGGCGTCGCGAGGCCCCGGCCGTCCTCGGAGCCGCCACGCTGGTGATCGTCGCCGTGGTGTTCAGCGGCACGAGGCTCGGCATCGACGCCTACTTCAAGGGCCAGGGCATCGCGGTCGCCATCGCCACCGCGCTGTTCGTGCTGGCTGCCTCGATGCCGGAGTCGCGCACCAGCCCGGCAGCTCGGCTCCTGGGGGCCGCGCCGCTGCGCACCCTCGGCGCCGTCTCCCTGACTCTCTACGTGTGGCACCTGCCGGTCTACTGGTTCGTGTCACGGCACACGACGTCGTGGAGCAACTTGTCGCGCACCATCATCACGGTGGCCGTCCTGGTCGCCCTCGTCACGGTGCTGCACAGCTTCGTGGACGAGCCGCTGCGGCGGTGGACCGGCCGGATCGGCCGGATCGGCGGTCCCAGACCGGCAGTGCGGACCGAGGCCTGAGGTCCGGCGGCTACTTCTTGCGGCGGAGCTTGTTGACCTTCTCCAGGACCCCACTGACCTGCTCGTCCGAGAGGCCAAGCTTGCGCTTGGCCCGGTCGTAGAGGTCGACCGCACCGCGGTCCACCGCGATGGCAGCCCGCTTGATGCCGGCCTCGTCGGGGCGCGCGCGGTAGTTGGTCGCCTTGCGGACCGCGTGCTCCTCCTCGGTGAAGTAGTAGAGGGCCATCGAGCGGCGGGCCACGTCCTCGGGACAGGTGAGCGCGTCGGGGTGGCCGTGGAAGCTGTCGTCACTCGTGGTGAAGACGAGCATCCGGTTGCCGGCCGGCTGCACGCGGGCCTGCGCGGCGGTCATGTCCTTGTCCCAGAGCTCGAGCTTGCCGCCCCACTCGTCGCGCCACTCCTCGTTGAGGTAGAGCAGGATGTTGACGCGGCGGCTCCAGTTCTCCTTCACGTGGTGGGTGGTGAAGTCGGCGTGGATGTTGAGGTGGCCGCCCCGCAGGGTCTGGTGCAGGCCGCCCCCGTCCATGCTCCAGTCGGGCAGCAGGTCCTCGATGCCGGTCAGCTGCTCCAGGAAGCTGACGAACTCGGGCGACACGAACTCCTTGGCCACGGCGGTCAGGGTGGGACCCCAGGTGTCGGGCTGGGTGTTGCCGTACTTGGTCTCGTTGACGTGCAGGTAGCCCTTCCAGAAGGGGTCCCGCATGGCCGGGAACTCCTGCGCCGCCCGCGTGAACGCGTCCCCGAAGAGCACGTCGTCGAGGACGACGTGGGGGAACGGCTGGGCGGAGCGGTACTGCTCCGCCAGCTCGGGCAGCCGGGCCTGCAGGGTGCCCAGGTCGACGAGGGTGGCGGTCATGGCGCGGAGTATGCCAGAACGACCTGCCGCCTCGTTACCAACGGGTAAGATTCCCCGAGCCCATCACAGTGCGAGGCGAGTCGGGACCGCGCGGGGCAGCAAGAGAGGGATGACAGTGACGTCAGCAGACGCAGGCTCCACGGAGCTGGGCGCGGTGCGGATCGGTGTCCTCGTGGTCGCGTACAACGCGGCGACGACGCTCCGCCAGACGCTCGACCGCATCCCCTCCGGGTTCCGCGACCAGCTCGACCACGTGCTGGTGTGCGACGACGCGAGCGTCGACGAGACCTACGAGATCGGCCTCGAGTACAAGTCGGGCTCCACCCTCCCCCTCACCGTCATCAAGCACGTCGAGAACCTGCGCTACGGCGGCAACCAGAAGTTCGGCTACCGCTGGGCGATCGAGGAGGGCCTCGACATCGTCGTGCTCCTGCACGGCGACGGCCAGTACGCCCCCGAGGTGATGGAGCAGATCGTCACGCCGCTCGTCACCGGCGAGGCCGACGTCGTCATGGGCTCGCGGATGATGAAGCGCGGTTCGGCGCTCAAGGGCGGTATGCCGCTCTACAAGTACGTGGGCAACCGCATCCTCACGCGGTTCCAGAACGCCATGACCGGCGCCTCCCTCACCGAGTGGCACAGCGGCTACCGCGCCTACCGCACCGACGCGCTGCGCGACGTGCCCTTCGCCGACTACTCCAACGACTTCGACTTCGACACCGAGATCATCCTCGGCATGCTCGGCGCCCGGAAGCGGATCATCGAGGTCCCGATCCCCACCTACTACGGCGACGAGATCTGCTACGTCAACGGCATGGCGTATGCCCGTGACGTCGCCATCGACGTGCTGCGTCACCGCGCGCACCAGATGGGCTTCGGCGGCGGCTCGACCGGTGGCGTGGACACCGCGGCGTACGAGGTGAAGCACAGCCCGCACTCCTCGCACGGGCAGCTCCTCACCTGGCTCACCGGAGTCCCCTCCGCCTCGGTCCTCGACGTCGGCTGCTCCGACGGCCACTTCGCCGGCCTGGTGCGGGCGATGGGGCACCGCGTGGTCGGTGTCGACCTGGTCAAGCACGAGGGCATCGGCCAGCGCATCGACGAGTTCGTCGAGGCCGACCTCAACCGGGGCCTGCCACCGGAGGCCGGCACCGGCTACGACGTCATCGTCGCGGGCGATGTCCTGGAGCACGTGATCGACCCCGACTCGTTGATGGCCGACATGGTGTCCCGCCTCGGCGACGGCGGCGAGATCCTCGTGAGCGTGCCCAACTTCGGGCACTGGTACCCGCGACTGCGGACCGCCTCGGGCAACTTCGACTACGACCAGCGCGGTCCCCTCGACCGTGGGCACGTCAGGTTCTTCACCCGGCGCAGCTTCGAGCGCCTGATCTCCGGGGCCGGCCTGCGGATCGTCGAACGCCGCACCGTGGGGTCGCCACTCGACGTGCTCGAGCGCGGGGGCAACCCGGTGGTGGGCCGCGTGGCGCGGTTCGCGTCTGCCGTCGACCGAGCCGCGGTGCGGGTCTGGCCCACCCTGTTCGGCTATCAGTTCCTCTACAAGCTGGAGCGCGTTTGAGCTCCGCGCCTCGGTCGCGCCGGGTCGCGGCCGCCTCCACCGCGGGCCTCGTCCTCGGTGGCGTCCCCTACTTCCTGGTGCTGTTGAACTTCCGTGCCGACGTGTTGCGGACCGCGGTCACCCAGCAGTTCGCCTCGAACTTCTTCGACCTGCAGGCCACGGCGTTCCTCGACCGGCGCCTGACCGTCCCGGCCGGGTCGCTCGGCATCGAGGGCTTCGTCATCGACGGCCAGACCTACATGTACTTCCCGCCCTTCCCCGCGCTGCTGCGGATCCCGGTGCAGCTGCTGACCCACGAGCTCGACGGCCGGCTCACCCTGCCGTCGATGGCCCTGTCCTGGGTCGTCCTGGCCGTCATGACGACCAAGCTGGTCTGGCGGGTCCGCTCCTGCCTGCGACCCGACGAAGACGTCACCCGCACGCAGGCCGTGGCCGCGGCGGTCCTGCTCGCGATGGCCACCGGCGGGACGGTCCTCACCTTCGACGCCGCCCTCCCGTGGGTCTACCACGAGGTCTACCTCTGGGCGACGGCCCTGGCGATGGGGTGCGCGTACTGGCTGCTCCGGGTCGCGCTCGACCCGACTCGCCAGGCCATCCTCTGGCTCGGAGGCTTCACCCTGGCCACCGCGTTGACGCGCACTCCTGGTGGGTGGGCCATGAGCGGAGCCGCGATCGGGCTCGGCGCCTGGATTCTGTGGCGCGAGCGACGCAGGCACGATCGAGCCGACGGGCGGCGCTGGCTGGCGCGACCAGCGGCCGTCATGGCCGCGGGCCTGGTGCCGTTGGGCGCCTCGATCGCCTACAACTGGGTCAAGTTCGGACACCCCTACCTCTTCCCGCTCGAGTCGCAGGTCTGGACCCAGGTCAACGCGCACCGTCGTGAGGCCCTGGAGGTCAACGGCGGCACCATCACCGGCCCCCAGTTCTTCGAGACGTCACTGGTGAACTACTTCCGACCCGACGGCATCCGGTTCGTCGACTACTTCCCGTGGATCACGCTGCCGGCCGAGCCGGCCCGTGCCTATGGCGGCGCCTTCCTCGACCAGACCTACCGCACCGGGAGCGTGCCGGCCTTCATGCCGCTGCTGGTCTTGCTGGCCCTGGCCGCGGTCCCGACGCTGGTCCGACTGCGAGCCACCGGAGCGGTGGCAGCCCTGCGCTGGCCGGCCCTCGGCTCCGTCCTCGTCGGCGGCGGGGTGATGGGCTACGGCTACCTGGCCAACCGCTACACGAGCGACTTCGTCCCTGCCCTCATCGTCCTCGGCACGATCGGACTCTGGTCCGTCACCCGCTGGCGCCTGCCCGGAGCGCGGGTCCTGCGACCGGTCCTCGTCGTGGCGATGGCCGGACTCTGCGCGTTCAGCGTCGCCGCACAGGTCGCGACCGGCAGCCTCATCGCCGCCCAGACCCACCGCGGCGCAGAGCTGACCTCCTACCTCGCACTGCAGGAACGGCTCAGCGGCGGCCCCGGGTCTGCCGTCTCACGGCTGGTGTCTCGCTCCGACGAGCTCCCAGCCCGCGGCACGGCGGACGACCTGCACGTCACCGGTGACTGCGAGTCGCTCTACGTCAACACCGGTGACCAGTACGAACCGTGGAACCTGGTGGAGCAGCGCGACATGCTCGTCGACGTCACGCCGATCTTCGTCGACTACCACCCGGGGACGCTTCGCCTGTTCGAGCAGAACGGGGTCGAGACGCGGTACGTGTCCCTGGAGTTCGACAAGGACGCACCCCAGGCCCGGTTGGTCGTCGAGGACAAGGACGGCAACTTCTACTCGCCGTGGTTCGAGGTGGCCCGGGGCAAGCGCATCCACGTCGTCGCGCAGGCCGTGCCCGACATCTTCCAGACCCGTGTCCGCGTCGACGGGAACCCCGACTACGACCTCTACGTGCCGGTCGGGGAGTGGAACAAGGACTGGTACAACGACCTCACCCGCCTCACCTTCATGACCGGCCACGACGGTGGCAGCACCGACCACGTGCGGGTCAGCAACAGCTGGGGGCGCGCTCCCGCCCTGTGCGAGCGGCTGCTGCGCGACGCCGGGACCGCGGCGACCGGCTGACCCGAGTGACAGGAGGCCGCCCAAGCGGTCAGTGCGCGGCGTCGAACCAGGACCGACCGACCCCCACGCTGACGTCGAGCGGGACATCCATGGCGATGGCACCACCCATCTCCTTGCGCACCAGCGCCTCGACGTCCGCCGCTTCACCGGGCGCGATCTCCAGCACCAGCTCGTCGTGCACCTGGAGCAGCTGCCGCGAGCGAGCACTGGAGTCCGCCAACGCCTGCTCGACCCGAAGCATCGCCAGCTTGATGATGTCGGCGGCCGAGCCCTGGATCGGTGCGTTGAGCGCCATCCGCTCGGCCATCTCGCGACGTTGGCGGTTGTCGGAGGTGAGGTCGGGCAGGTAGCGGCGCCGACCGAGCATCGTCTCGGTGTAGCCGGTGCCGCGCGCCTCGGCCACGACCGAGTCGAGGTAGTCCTTCACCCCGCCGAACCGGGCGAAGTACTCGTCCATCAGGCCCTGGGCCTCGCCCGTGGAGATGGTCAGCTGCTTCGACAGCCCGAACGCCGACAGGCCGTAGGCGAGGCCGTAGGACATCGCCTTGACCTTCGACCGCATCGCCGACGTGACGTCCTCCGGCTCGACGGAGAAGACCCGCGACCCGACGAACCGGTGCAGGTCCTCGCCGGACCGGAATGCCTCGATCAGGCCCTCGTCACCCGACAGGTGCGCCATGATCCGCATCTCGATCTGGCTGTAGTCGGCCGACATCAGCGACTCGTAGCCGTCGCCGACGATGAAGACCTCGCGGATCCGGCGGCCCTCGTCGGTGCGGATGGGGATGTTCTGGAGGTTCGGGTCGGTCGACGACAGCCGGCCCGTCGCAGCGATGGTCTGCTGGTAGGTGGTGTGGATCCGGCCGTCGTCGGCCACCGACTTGAGCAGCCCCTCGACGGTGACCCGCAGCCGTGAGGAGTCGCGGTGCCGCAGCAGCGCCTCGAGGAACGGGTGCTCGGTCTTGGTGAACAGGTCGTTGAGCGCGTCGGCGTCGGTGGTGTAGCCGGTCTTGGTGCGGCGGGTCTTGGGCAGTCCGAGCGTCTCGAAGAGCACGACCTGGAGCTGCTTGGGCGACCCGAGGTTGATCTGGTCGCCGCCGATCGCGTCGTAGGCGTCCTGCTGGGCCTCGCGGACCTTGGCGGCGAAGTCGGCCTCGAGCTCGGTCATCACGGCGACGTCGGCGGCGATGCCCGTGCGCTCCATGCCGGCCAGCACCTGCTCGAGCGGCAGCTCGACGTCCTGCTGGAGCGAGGTGCCGCCGGTGGCCTCGAGCTGCTCGGCCAGCGAGCCGGCCAGGTCGAGCACGGCCCGCGCCCGCACCATCGCGTCCTGGGCACCGGCGTCGCCCTCGTCGCCGAAGTCGAGCAGCCCCTGCCCGGAGGTGTCGGCCTCGGCGCGCAGCTCGCGACCCAGGTGACGCAGCACCAGGTCGGCGAGGTCGTAGGAACGCTGGTCGGGTCGGACGAGGTAGGCGGCCAGCGCCGTGTCGGTGGCGATGCCGTGCACGTGCCACCCCCGCGCGGCCAGCGCCAGCAACGGCCCCTTGGCGTCGTGCAGCACCTTCGGCCGATCGGGGTCGGCCAGCCAGGCCGCCACGGCGCTCTCGCCGGCCGGGTCGAGGGCGGTCAGGTCGACGTAGGCGCCCGCGTCGCCGTCGGTGGCCAGGGCCAGCGCGGTCGGGTCACCGGTGCCGCGGCCCCACGTGCCCACGACGTGCACGCCCACGGTGGTGCCGGCCGCGGCATACTCCTCCAGCCAGCCGGCCACCTCGTCGGGGGCGAGGACGGTGCCGTCGAGGTCGAAGCCGTGGTCGGCCTCCTCCTGCGGCGCCTCGAGGTACTCGAAGAGACGGTCGCGCAGCACCCGGAACTCGAGGCTGTCGAAGACGGTGTGGACCTGCTCGCGGTCCCAGTTCTGGCGCTCGAGGTCGGCGATCGCGACGGGCAGGTCGAGGTCGCGCACCAGCTGGTTGAGCCGGCGGTTGCGCAGCACGCCGTCGAGGTGCTCGCGCAGCGACTCCCCCGCCTTGCCCTTGATCTCGTCGACGTGGGCCACGACGCCGGTCAGGTCGCCGTACTGGGTGATCCACTTGGCCGCGGTCTTCGGCCCCACTCCGGGCACCCCGGGCAGGTTGTCGCTGGACTCGCCGACCAGGGCCGCGAGGTCGCTGTAGCGGTTCGGGGGCACGAGGTACTTGGCCTCGACCGCCTCGGGGGTCATCCGCCAGACCTCGGAGACGCCGCGGACGGGGTAGAGCAGGGTGACGGAGTCGGTGACCAGCTGGAACGCGTCGCGGTCGCCACTGCAGATGACGACCTCCATGTCCTCGGCGCCGGCCAGCGTGGTGAGGGTGGCGATCACGTCGTCGGCCTCGTAGCCGTCGACCTCGACCCACCGGATCTTGAGCGCGTCGAGCACCTCGCGCACCAGCGGGATCTGCCCGGAGAACTCGCTCGGCGTCGCGGACCGGGTCGCCTTGTAGTCGGCGTACTGCTCGCTGCGGAAGGTCTGCCGGGAGACGTCGAAGGCGACGGCCACGTGGGTCGGCTGCTCGTCGCGCAGCACGTTGATCAACATGGAGGTGAAGCCGTAGACCGCGTTGGTGTGCTGCCCGGTGCTGGTCGAGAAGTTCTCGGCAGGCAGCGCGAAGAAGGCGCGGTAGGCGAGGGAATGACCGTCGAGGAGCAGGAGGCGACTCACGCATGGCAGCCTATTGCGTATGAGTGACAGCCCCGCGACCGCCGGTCCCGACAGCACCGGACCCACCGCCGACCAGACGCCCGAGTTCGCCGCCGCCCTCGAGGCGATGATGGCGATGAACCCGACCTCGCTGCTGCACCGGATGCAGATCGAGGTGCTCGAGGCGACCCCCGAGCGGCTGGTGGCCCGGATGCCCGTCGAGGGCAACACCCAGCCCTACGGCCTCCTGCACGGAGGCGCGTCGGTCGTGCTGGCCGAGACGCTGGGTTCGATCGGCTCCGCCCTGCACGCCGGCCCCGACCGGATCGCCGTCGGCCTCGACATCAACGCGACGCACCACCGAGCTGCGCGGTCGGGTTTCGTGACCGGCACTGCGACGGCGCTGTCGCTCGGGAACACCCTCGCGTCCTACGAGATCGTCATCACCGACGACCAGGACCGGCGGACCTGCACCTGCCGGATCACCTGCTTGCTGCGCGACGCCGCCCCCGGCGCCTGACGCTCAGCCGGCGAGGCGGCTGTCGGACGCCGCGGTCGCGGTCGCGCGGGCTCGCAGCGAGCGACGGCGGTGCAGCAAAGCCTCGATCGAGTGGTGGCGCGGCTCGTCCTGGCCGAGCCGGCGACGCAGCGCGGCGACGCTGGTCACCCGACGCACGATCTGGGACGAGAAGCCGAGCCGGGCGAAGAACCGGTTGGCGTCTCGGTGCTGGGCCGGCACGTTGCAGCCGATCTGCTCGCAGCCGCGCGAGTCGGCATACAGGGTGACGGCACTCATCAGCTGGCGGGCCACTCCGTGCTTGCGCGAGTCGGGCACCACGTAGAGCTGGTCGATGGTCACGCACGGGGCGTCGGTGAGCGAGGAGAACGGGCTGGTCGCCGCCACCGCGAAGCCGACCGGCTGACCGTCGGCGGAGGCGACGTAGGCGCGCACGTCGTCGCGGTGCAGCGCCGTCGCGATCCGGCCCTCGGAGGCGGCGCGGGCGGCCACCTCCGGGCTGACGCCGGCCTCGACCCGGGAGGTCATCCAGAGTTCGGTGAAGGCCCGCTCGTCGTCCTCCGAGACGCGCCTGACGCTGATCACGGGACGGCTCACCGGGGTTCCTCCATCGTCGCTCTGGGTCTGCTCACCACTGCAACGGCGTCCCCCGGCTGCCGCAGCGCCTCGAAAGGCGACCGAGTCAGGACTCTAGGCCCATTCCAGAGCCCTCGTGAAGGGTTCAACGACATTCCCGTGTTAACTCTTGTCGCTCTCGTCGTTCCATGGCTGTTACACCGCGGGTCGGCGCCGATCCGCCGCTTTGAGATGGTTTCACGACGTCCGCGCGGACTCGCCTGCGGGGGTCAGGCCGGGCGCTCGAAGACGAAGTCGTCCTCGTAGCGCTCCCCCACGAGGAACCGCTTGGTGCCGACCATGACGAAACCGCTCTTGGCGTAGAACCGCTGGGCCCGCTCGTTGAGCTGGTTGACCCCCAGCCAGACCCCGGCGGCCCCGCGGGCCCGGGCGACCTCGACGGACGCCGCCATCAGCAACCGGCTGGTGCCGGCCCCGTGCTGGTCGGGCAGGACGTAGATCTTGCTCAGCTCGGCCGTGGGCCGCAGCGTCAGCGCCGCACGCACGTCGGCGTCGGCGGGCTCGCCGTGCACCACCATCGCGTACCCGGTCACCCGGCCATCAGCCTCGGAGAGGAACAGGTCGCGCTGGGGGTCGGCCAGGTAGCGCTCGAAGCAGGTGCGGGACAGCACGTCCGCGATGAAGGTGTCGATCGACTGCTGGGTCACGTGCGGCGGGCAGGCCAGCGCGAACGTCGCCGCCGCGACCTCGGCCAGCACCGCGGCGTCGGCCGGCTCGGCCGCGCGCACCACGACGTCGCTGGCGTCTCCCCCGCCACCCGCGGCCCCGGCGCCCCCACCGGCCGCAGCCCCGGCACCTCCGCCGGCCGCAGCCCCGGCACCTCCGCCGGCCGCAGCCCCGGCACCTCCGCCGGCCACGCTCAGGCCTTGTCCATCCCGGCCACCACGGCGTCGGCGACCTCACGCATGCCGAGCCGGCGGTCCATGGCCGTCTTCTGGATCCAGCGGAACGCCTCGGCCTCGCTGATCTTGAGCTTCTTCATCAGCACGCCCTTGGCCCGGTCGACCGCCTTGCGAGTCTCGAGCCGCTCCCCCAGGTCGCTGATCTCTTGCTCGAGCGCCTTGACCTCGGTCCAGCGGTGCCGGGCGATGTCGATCGCGGGCGCGAGGTCGGACGCGGTGAAGGGCTTGACGATGTAGGCCATCACCCCGGCGTCGCGAGCCCGCTCGACCAGCTCGGTCTGGCTGAACGCGGTGAGCATCACCACGGGGCAGATGCGGGCCGCACCGATCTGCTCGGCGGCGGTGATGCCGTCCATGACGGGCATCTTGACGTCCATGATCACCAGGTCGGGCGTCAGCTCGGTGGCCATCTCGACGGCCTGCTCACCGTTGCTGGCCTGTCCGACCACGTCGTAGCCCGCCTCGACGAGCATCTCGGCCAGGTCGAGCCGGATCAGGGCCTCGTCCTCGGCCACGAGGATGCGGGTGGCTCCGGTGGAAGGGGACGACCCAGCAGCCTGGGCCTTCGCGGTCGTCGGTGTCGCCGTCGTGTCAGAGGTGTCGCTCACCCGACGAGCCTAGGGGACGTGCGTTAACGGCAGGTTGCGGAGTGGTCCGGGTGGACGGGCCCGGCCCTGCGTCACGGACGCGAGAGCAGCATCGCCGCCCCCTGCCCCACCCCGACGCACATCGTGGCGATCGCGTGGTCCAGCCCCTCGTCGGCCAGGGTCATCGCCGCGGTCAGGGCGAGGCGAGTGCCGCTCATCCCGAGCGGGTGGCCGAGCGCGATGGCACCACCGTGCGGGTTGACGTGCTCGGCGTCGTCGGCGATGCCGAGTCCGCGCAGCACGGCCAGCGCCTGCGACGCGAACGCCTCGTTGAGCTCGATGGAGCCCACGTCGGCCAGGGACACACCGGTGTGGTCGAGCAGCTTGCGGACCGCCGGCACCGGACCGATGCCCATCACCCGCGGCGGCACGCCGGCAGCCGCCGTGCCCGCGACGCGGGCGAGGGGGGTCAGGCCGTAGCGCTCGACCGCCTCACCCGACGCGACGAGGACGGCGGCGGCACCGTCGTTGACGCCCGAGGAGTTGCCCGCCGTCACCGAACCGCCCTCGAACAGCGGCCGGAGGCCGGCCAGCGCCTGGGCCGAGGTCTCGCGCGGGTGCTCGTCCCGGGCCACGACGACGTCGTCGCCCTTGCGCTGCGGAATGCTCACCGGCACGATCTCGCGGGCCAGCCGCCCGTTCGCCACAGCCTTGGCGGCCCGCTCCTGCGAGCGCAGCGCGAAGGCGTCCTGGTCCTCCCTGCTGATGCCGTGCTCGTCGGCGACGTTCTGACCCGTCTGGGGCATCGAGTCCACGCCGTAGGCCGCCTTCATCGCCGGGTTGACGAAGCGCCAGCCGATCGTGGTGTCGTAGATCTCGGCGGTCCGCGCGAACGGCGTGGCCGCCTTGGGCTGCACGAACGGCGCCCGGCTCATCGACTCGACACCCCCGGCCACGACGAGGTCGGCGTCACCGGCCACGATCGCCCGCGCCGCCGCCCCGACGGCGTCGAGGCCGGAGGCGCACAGCCGGTTGACCGTGGTGCCGGGCACCTCCACGGGCAGGCCGGCCAACAACACCGCCATCCGGGCCACGTTGCGGTTGTCCTCGCCAGCCTGGTTGGCGCACCCGAGGACCACGTCGTCGACCCGGGCCCAGTCGACGGCCGGGTGGCGGGCGACCAGCTCGCGGACCACGTGCGCCGCGAGGTCGTCGGGGCGCACCGGCGCCAGCCCGCCGGCATACCGGCCGATGGGGGTGCGCACCCCCGAGACGAGGTATGCCGCGCGCGGCTGGTTCATGGTCGGCTCTCCTGGGTGGTGGGTCGGGTCGTCCGCGACCAGTCTGCACCGTTGCTGCGCCGGAGGTTCCGCAGGGAGGTCAGTCGTCGGGCTGGTCCTTGAGCAGGTGCAGCAAGGCACCCTGGTCGGTGGTGACCAGGGCGTAGCGTCGCGCCGGTCCGCGACCGTGGAGGACGAAGATGCTGCGCCGCTCGGTGCGGTCCTCGAGCTCCCACCACCCGGTGTCGGCGATCGACTTCGTCTCGTCCTCGTAGGTCGCGTGCTCGAGGTCGTGGTCGTCCACGGGGACCGCCAACCGGTCCTTCGACGCGCTGGTCGGGAGGCCTCGCGGCACGGCCCACGACCGCAACACGCCGTCCTCCTCGAGCCGCAGGTCGAAGTGGTGCTGCGGCTTCTGGTGCTCGTGCAGCACGAACACCGGCCGTCGACGGCTGCCTCGTGATCCCGGCACGGGCCACCTCCGCTGCGGTCTGGCAATGGGTCACGGGCGACGCTAGCCCGGACGCGCAGCCGTCGTCACTCCCGCACCTTGCCGGGCTCGGCTGGCGGTTCGGCTGGCGACTCGCCCGTCCACACCGTCGCTGCCGGTGCCAGCATCGCCGTGAGGACGCACGCCACGGCGCCCCTCAGTCGCTTCGACACTCCGTCGCTCCCCATCTCTCGCGGTCCGGACGCGGACCGGTTCGAGGAAGGTAGGCAACAGAAGGCCAGTCACCTAGTGACTGCCGGTGACTGGGAAAAGCGGGCGAAACATTGACCATCGCTTGACCGCAGATCACCGCGGTCTCCGGAGGAGAGCTCACCGCAGATGCGTCCGCAGCGGATCACCCTGGTGCCGAAGGCGGGACTTGAACCCGCACGCCCTTTCGAGCAGAGCATTTTGAGTGCTCCGTGTCTGCCATTCCACCACTTCGGCTGAACTGAACCTCGGCTCAGCGGCGCCCAGCATATCGAGGCGGCGGGTGACGCCCGACCAGAGCCCGGGTCGATGTCAACACGCCGGGGATTCCGGGCGCGTTCACATCGAACCGGCGGACGACAGTCAGTCGGCGAGGTCCTCGTAGGCGGGTGCGACCTTGTTGATGGCGTCGCCCATCTTGTGCACCCGCAACGCGTTGGTGGAGCCGGGGATGCCGGGCGGCGAGCCGGCGACGATGACGACGAGGTCGCCCTCCTGCGCCCGCCCGCTGGCGAGCAGCGACTTGTCGACCTGCTGGGCCATCTGGTCGGTGTGCCGGGCCATCGGGACGAGGTAGGTCTCGATGCCCCAGGCCAGCGCGAGCCGCGACCGGGTGTGCGGCTCCGGGGTGAACGCGAGCATGGGGATGCGCGGACGGATGCGAGACATGCGCTTGGCGGTGTCACCGGACTGGCTGAAGGTGATGAGGAACTTCGCGCCGAGCAGCTCGCCGATCTCGACGGCAGCGGCCGACACGGCACCACCCATGGTGTGCGGCCGGGTGCCCAGCGGACGGATCCGCTCGAGGCCGTGCTCCTCGGTGCTCTCGATGATGCGTGCCATCGTCTGCACCGCGACGATCGGGTAGGCGCCGACGCTGGTCTCGCCGGACAGCATCAGTGCGTCGGCGCCGTCGAGCACGGCGTTGGCGGCATCGGAGGCCTCGGCACGGGTCGGACGAGGGTTCTCGATCATCGACTCGAGCACCTGGGTGGCGACGATGACGGGCTTGGCGTTGCGGCGCGCGATCTCGATGGCTTCCTTCTGGACGATCGGCACCTCCTCGAGCGGCAGCTCCACGCCGAGGTCGCCCCGGGCCACCATCACCCCGTCGAACGCCTCGATGATCTCCACGAGGTTGTCGACCGCCTGGGGCTTCTCGATCTTGGCGATCACCGGCAGGCGCACCCCGACCTCGTCCATCACCGCGTGCACGTCGTCGAGGTCGGCCGCGGAACGCACGAAGGACAGCGCGATCATGTCGGCCCGCAGCCCCAGGGCCCAGCGCAGGTCCTCCTTGTCCTTCTCGGACAGGGCCGGCACCGACACGGCGACGCCGGGGAGGTTGATGCCCTTGTTGTTGGAGACCGTGCCCCCCACGGTCACGACGCACTTCACGTCGGTGTCGCTGACCTCGGTCGCCTGGAGGCAGACCTTGCCGTCGTCGATGAGGAGGAGGTCACCGGGGCTGACGTCACCGGGCAGGCCCTTGTAGGTCGTGCCGACCTGGGTGGCCGAGCCGTCGACCTCACGAGTCGTGATGGTGAACTCGGCGCCGTTGGCCAGGTCGACGGGACCGCCGCTGAACCGGGTCGTGCGGATCTTGGGACCCTGCAGGTCGACCAGCACGCCGACCGCGTGACCCGTCTCGTCACTCGCCTTGCGGATCTCCTGGTAGATCTTCTCGTGGTCGGAGTACTCGCCGTGCGAGAGGTTGAGGCGGGCCACATCCATCCCCGCGTCGACGAGCTGGCGGATCCTCTCGGGGGTGGATACAGCCGGGCCCAGTGTGCAGACGATCTTGGCGCGACGCATGTGATCGACCTTATCGGTCGACCTCGGCGGAACGTGACCGCGGTCACCCTGCGGACAACCACGTCCTCCCCACTTCCGGCCACGTATGCCGCGTGCTCACCACCCGGAGGGCGGCCCACCGCGCGTGGGTGGCCAGAAGTGCGAGAGGGGTCAGACGATGAGCGGTCGGTCGGTCGGGTTGATCGGCCGCGGCAGGGCCGTGGCGCCGGTCAGGAAGCGGTCCACACCGGCGGCCGCGGACCGGCCCTCGGCGATCGCCCAGACGATGAGCGACTGGCCACGACCCGCGTCACCGGCGACGAAGACGCCGGGCACCGACGACATGTAGTCCTTGTCCCGCTTGACGTTCGAGCGCTCGTCGAGCTCGACCTCGAGCTGCTCGACCACGCCCGGCCCCTGCGGACCGAGGAAACCCATCGCCAGCAGGATCAGCTGGGCGGGCAGCACCCGCTCCGTGCCCTCGACCTCGACGAACCGGCCGTCCTCCATGCGCACGTCGACCACGCGGATGCCGGCGACCTTGCCGTCCTCACCCAGGATCTCCTTGGTGGACGCGGCGTACACGCGGTCGCCGCCCTCCTCGTGCGCGGAGGCGACCCGGAAGATCATCGGGTAGGTCGGCCAGGGCTGACCGGTGACCCGCTCCTCGCCCGGCCGCGGCATGATCTCGAGGCTCGTCACCGACCGGGCGCCCTGACGGTGCGAGGTGCCGATGCAGTCGGCGCCGGTGTCGCCACCACCGATGACGATGACGTCCTTGCCCTCGGCGGTGACCTGACCCTCGACGGTCTCGCCGAGCGCGACGCGGTTGGCCGGCGGCAGGAAGTCCATCGCCTGCATGACGCCGTCGAGCTCGCGCCCGGGCACCGGCAGGTCACGCGGCACGGTCGCCCCGATGGCCAGCACGACGGCGTCGTAGCGGTCGCGCAGCTGCTTGCCGGTGACGTCGCCACCGACATCGACCCCGCTGCGGAAGCGGGTGCCCTCGGCCTCCATCTGGGCGATCCGGCGGTCGAGGACGGACTTCTCCATCTTGAACTCGGGGATGCCGTAACGCAGCAGCCCGCCCGGCTTGTCGGCGCGCTCGTAGACGGCCACGGTGTGGCCGGCGCGGGTGAGCTGCTGGGCGGCAGCCAGCCCCGCGGGGCCGGAGCCGACGACGGCGACGGTCTTGCCCGACAGCCGCTCGGGCGCCTGGGGCTGCACGTAGCCCGCGTCGAAGGCCCGGTCGATGGTGGTGACCTCGATCTGCTTGATCGTCACCGCGGGCTGGTTGATCCCCAGCACGCAGGCCGTCTCGCAGGGCGCGGGACAGAGCCGCCCAGTGAACTCCGGGAAGTTGTTGGTCGCGTGGAGCCGCTCGATGGCCTCGCGCCAGTCACCCTTCCAGGCAAGGTCGTTCCACTCCGGGATCAGGTTGCCGAGCGGACAACCGCTGTGGCAGAACGGGATCCCGCAGTCCATGCAGCGACCCGCCTGACGCTGCAGCTGGCCGAGCTCCTGCTCCTCGTAGACCTCTTTCCAGTCCTTGATGCGGACCGGCACGGGGCGCCGGACCGGCAGCTCGCGCTCACGCGTCTTGAGAAAGCCCTGGGGGTCAGCCACGGGAGGCCTCCATGATCCGCTCCCACACCTCGGAGCCGTTGATGTCGAGTCCTTCCGCCTCAGCGGCGGCGCGCACGTCGAGGACGCGCTGGTAGTCACGCGGCAGGACCAGGGTGAACCGCGACTTCTCGGTCTCCCACTCCGCGAGCAGCCTTGCGGCGACTGGCGACTCGGTTTCCTCCACGTGCTGGGCGAGCAGCTGCTGCACCACGGTCTCGTCGTCGGGACGGAGCGCGGAGACGTCGACCAGCTCGGGGTTGACCCGGTCGATGTCGAGGTCGAGCACGTAGGCCACTCCCCCGGACATGCCGGCCGCGAAGTTGCGGCCGGTCGGACCGAGGACCAGCACCGTCCCGCCGGTCATGTACTCACAGCCGTGGTCGCCGACACCCTCGACGACGGCGGTCGCGCCCGAGTTGCGGACGCAGAACCGCTCACCCACCAGGCCGCGCAGGAAGAGCTGCCCGGTCGTCGCGCCATACCCGATCACGTTGCCGGCGATGACGTTCGTCTCGGCCTGCAGCGGGGCGGCACGGTCGGGCCGCACGACGACCCGGCCACCGGAGAGGCCCTTGCCGACGTAGTCGTTCGCGTCGCCGAGCAGCCGCAGCGTCACGCCGCGCGGGAGGAACGCACCGAGCGACTGGCCAGCCGAGCCGGTGAGGGTCAGGTCGATCGTGTTGTCGGGCAGGCCGTCGGGGTGGGCCTTGGTGACCTCGTGGCCGAGCAGGGTGCCGATCGTGCGGTTGACGTTGCGCACCGCCACCTCGCCGGTCACCGGGGTGCCGTCGTTGATCGCCTCGCGGGCGATGGTGATGAGGTGGTGGTCGAGCGCCTTCTCGAGCCCGTGGTCCTGGGTGGTCGTGTTGCGCCGTCCCGAGCCGTCGGGGCTCTCGACCTCGGTGAAGATCGGCGCGAGGTCGAGACCGGCCGCCTTCCAGTGGTCGACGGCCTTGGTGGCGTCGATCGCCGACACCTGGCCGATGGCCTCCTCGACGCTGCGGAAGCCGAGCGCCGCGAGGTGCTCTCGCACCTCCTCTGCGACGTACTCGAAGAAGGTCTCGACGAACTCGGGCTTGCCGGAGAAGCGGGACCGCAGCTCGGGGTTCTGGGTGGCGATGCCGACCGGGCAGGTGTCGAGGTGGCAGACCCGCATCATGATGCAGCCCGACACGACGAGCGGCGCGGTCGCGAAGCCGAACTCCTCCGCGCCGAGCAGTGCCGCGATGACGACGTCACGACCGGTCTTGAGCTGGCCGTCGCACTGCACGACGATGCGGTCGCGCAGCCCGTTGAGGACCAACGTCTGCTGGGTCTCGGCGAGGCCGATCTCCCAGGGTCCGCCGGCGTGCTTGAGGGAGGTCAGGGGGGAGGCCCCGGTGCCGCCGTCGTGGCCGGAGATGAGCACCACGTCGGAGTGCGCCTTGGAGACCCCGGCCGCGACCGTCCCGACCCCGATCTCGGAGACCAGCTTCACGTGGATCCGGGCCTCGGGGTTGGCGTTCTTGAGGTCGTGGATCAGCTGGGCGAGGTCTTCGATCGAGTAGATGTCGTGGTGCGGCGGCGGGCTGATCAGGCCGACTCCCGGCGTCGAGTGCCGGGTCGTGGCGATCCACGGGTAGACCTTGTGGCCGGGCAGCTGGCCACCCTCGCCGGGCTTGGCACCCTGCGCCATCTTGATCTGGATGTCGCCCGACTGAGTCAGGTAGAGCGAGGTGACGCCGAAGCGGCCCGAGGCGACCTGCTTGATCGTCGAGCGCCGCTCGGGGTCCATCAGCCGGTCGACGTCCTCGCCGCCCTCGCCGGTGTTGGAGCGGCCACCGAGCCGGTTCATGGCCACGGCCAGCGTCTCGTGGGCTTCCTTGCTGATCGAGCCGTAGGACATCGCCCCGGTGTTGAACCGCTTGACGACCTCGCTGACCGGCTCGACCTCGTCGATCGGGATCGGCTGGCGCGGTGACGACCCCCCGAGCTCGAACAGCCCGCGCAGGGTCATCAGCCGCTCCGACTGCTCGTCGATGCGCGAGGTGTACTGCTTGAAGATGTCGTAGCGCCGCTGCCGGGTGGAGTGCTGCAGGCGGAACACCGTGTCGGGGTCGAAGAGGTGCGGTTCGCCTTCGCGGCGCCACTGGTACTCACCGCCCACCCCGAGCTTGCGGTGCGGGAGCCGCACCCCGTCGGGCGGGTATGCCGCCGCGTGCCGGGCCGCGGTCTCCGCCGCCAGGACGTCGAGCCCGACGCCCCCGAGCTGGCTCACCGTGCCGGTGAAGTAGCGGTCGACGAGCTCCTGGGAGAGGCCGAGCGCCTCGAAGACCTGGGCGCCGCGGTAGGACGCGACCGTCGAGATGCCCATCTTGGACATCACCTTGAGGACGCCCTTGCCGAGCGCCTTGATCAGGTTCTTGACCGCCTGGTCGGGGGTGACGCCCTCGATCGCGCCCGAGCGCACGAGGTCCTCGACGGACTCCATGGCGAGGTAGGGGTTCACGGCCGCCGCGCCGTACCCGATGAGCAGGGCCACGTGGTGGACCTCGCGCACGTCACCGGCCTCGACGACCAGCCCGACCAGGGTGCGGGTCTTCTCCCGGATGAGGTGGTGGTGGACGGCCGAGGTCAGCAGCAGCGACGGGATCGGCGCATCGTCGCGGCCCGAGTCGCGGTCGGACAGGACGACGAAGCGCGCTCCTTCGGCGATCGCCGCCGACACCTCGGCGAAGATCTCCTCGAGCCGGGCGGTCATGGCGGCAGCGCCGCCGGTGACGTCGTAGAGGCCGCGCACGACGTGGGTCGCATAGCCGGGCAGGTCGCCGTCGGCGTTGACGTGGACGATCTTGGCGAGCTGGTCGTTGTCGATCACCGGGAACGGCAGGACGACCTGGCGTGCGTGGGCCGGACCGGCCGACAGCGCGTTGCCCTCGGGCCCGATGACGGTGCCCAGCGAGGTCACGAGCTCCTCGCGGATCGCGTCGAGCGGCGGGTTGGTCACCTGCGCGAAGAGCTGGGTGAAGTAGTCGAAGACCAGCCGCGGACGGTCGGAGAGCACCGCGATCGGGGTGTCGGTGCCCATCGAGCCGAGCGCCTCTCCCCCGGTGCGGGCCATCGGGGCGAGGAGGATCTTGAGCTCCTCCTGGGTGTAGCCGAAGGTCTGCTGGCGACGCGCGACGGAGGCCGCCGTGTGCACGATGTGCTCGCGCTCGGGCAGGTCGTCGAGATGGATCAGGCCGGCGTGCAGCCACTCGTCGTAGGGGTGCTGCGCGGCGAGCGAGGACTTCACCTCGTCGTCCGACACGATCCGGCCGTGCTCGGTGTCGACGAGGAACATCCGGCCGGGCTGCAGCCGGCCCTTGCGCACCACGCGGGTCGGGTCGAGGTCGAGCACCCCCGACTCGGAGGCGAGCACGACCAGGCCGTCGTCGGTGACGGAGTAGCGCCCCGGGCGCAGGCCGTTGCGGTCGAGGACCGCCCCGATCAGCGAACCGTCGGTGAAGGTGACGCAGGCCGGGCCGTCCCACGGCTCCATGAAGGTCGAGTGGAACTCGTAGAAGGCCCGACGAGCCGGGTCCATCTCCTCGTTGTTCTCCCACGCCTCCGGGATCATCATCAGCACGGCGTGCGGGAGCGGTCGACCACCGAGGTGGAGCAGCTCGAGCGCTTCGTCGAAGGACGCCGAGTCGGACGCCTCGGGGGTGCAGATCGGGAAGAGCCTGTCGAGGTCGCCCGGGATAACGTCGGAGACCAGCTGGCTCTCGCGGGCACTCATCCAGTTGCGGTTGCCCTTGACGGTGTTGATCTCGCCGTTGTGCGCGATCAGCCGGTAGGGGTGCGCCAGCGGCCAGCTCGGGAACGTGTTGGTGGAGAACCGGGAGTGCACCAGGGCGAGCTGGGTCTCGAACCGGCGGTCCGACAGGTCGGGGAAGAACGGCTCGAGCTGTCCGGTCGTCAGCATGCCCTTGTAGACCAGGGTGCGACACGACAGCGACGGGAAGTAGACCTCGGTCTCCCGCTCGGCGCGCTTGCGCAGGCAGAACGCCAGCCGGTCGAGGCCCAGGCCGACCATCCGGCCGACCGAGGCCGACACGAAGAGCTGGCGGAAGAACGGCATGCAGTCGCGCGCCGCCTGCCCGACGAGGTCGGCAGCCACGGGGACGTCGCGCCAGCCGAGCACGGTGAGCCCCTCCTCCGCGGCGAGGGCCTCGATGCGGGCCACGACCTCGGCCCGCTCGGTCTCGTCCGCGGGCAGGAAGGCGGTGCCCACGGCATACGCGCCGTTGACCGGGAGGTCGAAGTCGACGACGGCGCGGAAGAACGCGTCGGGGACCTGGGTGAGGATGCCGGCGCCGTCGCCCACCAGCGGGTCGGCGCCGGTGGCGCCGCGGTGGTCGAGGTTGCGCAGGGCGGTCAGCGCGTGCTCGACGATGTCGTGGCCGGCGCTCCCCCTCATCGTCGCCACGAGGGCCACGCCGCAGGCGTCGTGCTCGTGCTCGCGGCGGTAGAGGCCCGTGTCGGCGGGCTGGGCGGAGAAGCGCGCAGGAGTCACGTTCGGGTCACCGTCCTTGGGGGGTCAAGTGCGTTGTGGAACCCAAGTTGGGCACACCATGTTCACGCGCGTGGACGGCCTTGGCCACGGCTGCAAGGAGGATAGCCGGTGGTCCGTTTGTCCCGCCATGTGAGCCTGGCTATTCCGTATGTTGAGACGCCGGCTCTCGCAGGACCGCCACCTCGCGGCGCCTCCCGAACCAGACGATGGCAAGCCCGAGGAGGAACACCAGGATGCTCGTCCACACGTTGACCCGGACGCCGAAGATCCGGTTGGCGGTGTCGCTGCGCATCAGCTCGAAGACGATCCGGCCCAGCGGGTAGCCGACGACGTAGAGGCCGAAGAGCTGCCCCTTGCGCAAGGCCCACCGGCGGTCGGCCAGGACGAGGAACAGCGCCAGCAGCAGGCACCAGAGCGACTCGTAGAGGAAGGTCGGCTGGAAGGTGCCCAGCACGATCGCCTTGCCGTTGGCGTCACGCACCGCGTGGCCGGCGGCCTGGTCCCACTCGTGGATGGTCAGTCCCCAGGGGACGTCGGTGCGCTGGCCGTAGAGCTCGTTGTTGAACCAGTTGCCCCAGCGGCCGAGCGCCTGCGCGATCGCCACCCCGGGGGCCGCCGCATCGATGTAGTCGAGGAACGGCACGCCGTGACGCCGTGCCCCGATCCACCCACCCAGCGCACCGAGCGCGATGGCGCCCCAGATGCCGAGGCCGCCCTGCCAGATGTAGAGCGCCTTGATCGGGTGGCCGCCCGCGCCGAAGTAGGGCTCCGGGGTCGTGATGACGTGGTAGATCCGCCCGCCGATGATGCCGAATGGCACCGCCCACGCCGAGATGTCGACGGCCTTCTCCTTGGCGTGCCCACGGTCGACCAGTCGACGCCCCGTGATCCAGACGGCGACCACGATGCCCGCGAGGATGCACAGCGCGTAGGCGCGCAGCGGGAACGGTCCCAGGTGCCAGACCCCCGAGGTCGGGCTGGGCAGCGAGCTCGGCAGGGAGGCGGTCACGGTTCTGGAGGCTACCCGTCAGGGCTGTGGGTAGTACGGGAGGTCCGGATAGAGGCGCGGCAGGACGGCGGACAGGCAGGCCCGCCCGGCCTCGACCCGCCGCCCGGCCGCATGCCCACCCACGGCTCCCACCACGTCCCCGAAGCTGGTGCTGCGACGGACGTCGTAGCCGCGGCCTCGCATGCAGGACACGACCGCCTCGGCCAGGTCCGGACTCAGGTGGGGCGGCGTGTCTGCGGCATAGATCGCCGAGACCGGGAACCAGTACTCCTCGTCGCACGTGTCCTCGGCGGTGCCACCCGTCGGGCCGGTCGTCGGGGTGCCTGCGCCCTGCGGTGCGTAGGTCAGGATCCGCTGGGTGTTCGTCACGGGGTCCCAGGCCGACGAGGTCAACCTGAGGCCGGCCGCTTCGACACAGCCGCGGTATGCCGCGAACGCCTGGTCCAGCTCGGCGCGGGTGACTCGCCGGTCGGCGAGGATCACCCGCTGCGGCGAGGTCGGGTCGAGCCCGTCGACCAGCTGTCGCAGCCGGCTCTCACCGATCCGGTACGCGCTCGGATCGGTGTACGTCGCCACGGCTCGAGGCGTGGCGGGCGGGGCAGGGCTGGTTGACGTGCAGCCAGCGACCCCGACCACCGCGAGCGACGCGGCGACGAGCCACCCCGTGGGCCGGCCGTGGCCGGTGCCGCCGGTGCCGCCGGTGCCGCCGGTGCCGCCGGTGCCGCCGGTGCCGCCGTTGCCGCCTGGACCGCAGGCCACCTGCACCTCAGAGGACATAGTTGTACGTGGCGCCGCTCCACTTCTCCAGCGTGTGGGTGGACTTGATCTGGAAGACCGAGTAGCCACCGCGTGAGATGTCCACACCGGAGCTGCACTGCCCCAGCAGGGACGCGTGGGTCCCGTAGCTCCCATTGGGGAGGGCGATCTTCGTCCTGACCCGCTTGACGTACAGCAGGCAGCTCTTCCCGGTGGCTGTTGTCGACGCGTAGGCGAGCGAGCCAGTCGTCCCGCCGCTGCCGTAGTAGTAGTAGACGGTGCGGTTCGCGTCGTCCCCGCGCCAGGGAAACTTGCCCGAGCCCAGCGCGTCGGCTGACTGTGGCAGGCCACCCAATAGCGCTGCCGTGGCGATGAGGACGAGCAGGAGAGGTCGACTGACTGTTTTTCTGGCGATGAAGGTCATGCTGCGGGAGGCTAGCCGCAAGACTTCCAGTCACCTAGCCTGATCGTGCTGGTCATCGGTAGTCATGCACAGTCACAGAGAGTCATTCCATTGGTCTCAGTGAGTGGACGTCCACGCGCCCTACTTCGTCGCGGCCTTGACCTCGGCGGCGAGCTTGTCGCGGGTCAGACCACCGAGGTCGACGGCCTTGCCGTTGAGCTTGACGGTCGGGGTGCCGTTCACGCCGTCCTTCTCGGACTGGGTCTGCACGGACTCCACCCACTGGTTGTGCGACTTCGCCGAGTAGCACTGCTGCCACGTCGTCATGGCGGCGCCGGACAGGCCCGCCTGGGTGGCGAAGTTCTGCAGCTGGGCGTCGGTGTAGCCGGCCCCCTCGGTCTTGGGCTGCCCCGTGAAGGTGGCCGCGTGGTACTGCAGGAACTTGTCCGCGTCGGCAGCGCAGGCGGCGGCGTTGGCCGCCCGGTTGGACGAGTCGTTGCGCAGGTTGTCGTCGAGGAACGACAACGGGTGGGCGACCAGCTTCACCTGGTTGGCCTTGACCATGTCGACGATCTGCAGCCCGAAGATCTCCTCGAACCGCGCGCAGACCGGGCACTGGAAGTCCTCGTAGAGATCGAGGGTCGGCACGTTCGCGGGGGCGCCGGGGTTGACGACGATCCCGGCACCCATCGCAGCGACGTTCTTGGGGAGGTTCGAGCCACCCGAGGTGGTGGCTTCCTTCTTGCCCTGGCTGCCCAGGATCACCGCGGTCACGACTGCAGCGAGCACGACGACCACGACCACGGTCGCCACGACGACGCGGTTCGCCCCGCCACCGCCACCCCGGCCCGAGCCGCCACGCACGCCACCCCTGGGGGCGGCTGCCTGGATCTTGGCCTTGCGGCTGGCGCTGCTGCTGGTCATGCGGGGTGCCTTCCGTGGAAGTCGGGGAACAGGATGCGCTCGAGGCTCACGGCGGTGCGAGGTCGCACCATCAGCCACACGGCGCAGGCGAGCAACCCGACGTCGCGGGCGATCTCCTGTGGGTACTGCGTCTGGGAGGCGTCAATGGTTCCCCCCTTGCCGAAGCAGCCGCAGTCGATCGACAGCCCACGCGACCACGCCGACGCGATCCCGAGGATGAAGACCACCATCAGGAAGCCACCGATCGAGGCGCTGAACCGGGTGAACAGCCCGAGCACGAGCAGCACGCCGATCGCGACCTCGAGGATGGGCAGGGCGTAGCCGACATAGCCGGCCAGGTCGTAGTCGAGGATCTGGTAGGCCCGCACCGAGCGCGCGGAGGTCTCGAGGTGGCCGACCTTGAGCAGGCCGGCCACGAAGATGACGCCACCGAGGACCAGCCTCAGCAGGAGACCGATGACGTCGAGGACGCGGCGCGTGGTCCGTCGGCTCACGTCAGCGACCGCCCCGGACGCCCTCGGACAGCTCACCTACGAGCGCACGCAATGAGGCGATCCCCGACTCGAGGTCATCGGCCTCGGTGAGGCAGCGCACCAGCGCCGAACCCACGATCACGCCGTCGGCGTAGGCGGCCACCTCGGCGGCCTGCTCCCGACCCGAGACGCCCAGGCCGACGCAGACCGGCTTGTCGGTCAACGCCTTGGTGCGGTTGACGATCACCGCTGCTGCGTCGCCCATCGACGTCCTGGCACCGGTCACCCCCATGTGGGACACGGCATACACGAAGCCGCGGCACTGGGCCGTCACGGCGGCGATCCGCTGTTCCGTCGAGCTGGGCGCGACGAGGAAGACGCGGTCGAGACCGGTCTCGTCACTGGCCGCGATCCACTCGCCGCCCTCGTCGGGGATGAGGTCGGGCGTGATGATGCCCGCTCCCCCGGCGGCCGCGAGGTCGCGCGCGAAGGCGGCCGGTCCGTGCCGCAGGATGAGGTTCCAGTAGGACATCACCAACGGCGGCGCACCCGCGTCGCGCACCGCCTGCGTGGCCGCGAACGCGTCGGCGACGTGCACGCCGCGCTTGAGCGCCTGGTCGGCCGCGTAGGCGATCACCGGCCCGTCCATGAGCGGGTCGCTGTAGGGGATGCCGACCTCGACGATGTCGACACCCGCCTCGACCATCGCGACCATCGCCGCGATCGAGCCCTCGACGGACGGGAAGCCGACCGGCAGGTAGCCGACCAGGGCGGCGCGGTTCTCCGCGCGACAGCGCTCGAGCACCGCGCCGACGCCGATCCCGGTGGTCGTCGTGCTCACAGCTGGGTCCTCCCGTCGCCCTCGGCGAGCGGCTCGTCGGCGGTGCCCTCCGGCAGGGTCTCGTCGGCGTCGTCGAGGAGACCGAACCACTCGGCGGCGGTGTGCATGTCCTTGTCGCCCCGCCCGGACAGGTTGACCAGCAGCAGCGCGTCGGGCCCGAGCTCGCGACCCACCTCGAGCGCCCCGGCGAGGGCATGGGCCGACTCGAGCGCCGGGATGATCCCCTCGGTGCGGCAGAGCAGCTGGAACGCCTCCATCGTCTGCTCGTCGGTCGCGTAGCGGTACTCGGCACGCCCGGTGTCGCGCAGGTGCGCGTGCTCCGGGCCGACGCTCGGGTAGTCGAGGCCAGCCGAGATCGAGTGCGACTCGAGGGTCTGGCCGTCGTCGTCCTGCATGAGGTAGCTGAACGTGCCGTGCAGGACCCCCGGTGAGCTGGAGGCGAACCGCGCGGCATGGCGCCCGGACTCGACGCCCTCTCCCCCGGCCTCGACGCCGATCAGCCGGACCTCGGCGTCGTCGATGAACCGGTGAAAGATGCCCATCGCGTTGGATCCCCCACCGACACAGGCGATCACGGCATCGGGGAGGCGGCCGGTGAGGTCGAGCACCTGGCTGCGCGCCTCGACGCCGATGACCCGGTGGAAGTCGCGCACCATCTCGGGGAACGGGTGCGGCCCCGTGACCGTGCCGAGGATGTAGTGGGTGTGGCCGACGTTGGTGACCCAGTCACGCAGGGCGTCGTTGATGGCGTCCTTCAGCGTCGCACTGCCCGTCGGGACCGCGACCACCTCGGCGCCCAGCATCTTCATGCGGGCGACGTTGAGGGCCTGGCGCTCGGTGTCGACCTTGCCCATGTAGATGACGCACTCGAGGCCCATCAGCGCCGCTGCGGTGGCCGTGGCCACGCCGTGCTGGCCGGCGCCGGTCTCGGCGATGACCCGGGTCTTGCCCATCCGCTTGGTGAGCAGCGCCTGCGCCAGGACGTTGTTGATCTTGTGGGACCCGGTGTGGTTGAGGTCCTCGCGCTTGAGGATGATCCTGGCCCCGCCGGCGTGCTCGGCGAACCGCGGCACCTCGGTGATGATGCTGGGGCGACCGGTGTAGGTGCGGTGCAGCCGCTCCAGCTCGCCCATGAACTCGGGGTCGACCATCGCCTTGCGGCGCGCCTCGTCGAGCTCCTCCAGCGCGGGGATCAGTGCCTCGGGCACGTAGCGGCCACCGAAGTCGCCGAAGCGACCCGGACGGGCCAGGGGTTCGGGGGTCAGTCCGGTCATGCTGTGGCTCCCGCCGCGATCAGGTCGTGTGCCGCACGACGCGGGTCCGCGCCGCGCACCAGCGCCTCGCCGACGAGGACCGCATCGGCCCCCTCGGACGCGAAGCGGGCGGCGTCGGCCGGCCCGCCGATCCCGGACTCGGCCACCTTGACGGTCGTGTCGGGGATGAGGGGTGCGAGTCGGCCGAAGGTGTCGGGGTCGACGGCGAGGGTCTTGAGGTTGCGGGCGTTGACGCCGATCACGGTGGCGCCGGCGTCGACCGCCCGACGGGTCTCGTCCTCGTCGTGCACCTCGACCAGGGCGGTCATGCCGAGCTCGCGGGCCAACCCGTGCATCCGCTCGAGGTCGTCCTGCTCCAGGGCCGCGACGATGAGCAGGATGAGGTCGGCACCGTGCGCCCGCGCCTCGAAGAGCTGGTAGTCGTCGACGATGAAGTCCTTGCGCAGCACGGGGATCCGGACCGCCTTGCGCACCGAGTCGAGGTCGTCGAGCGAACCTTTGAACCGGCGGCGCTCGGTGAGCACGCTGACCGCGGTGGCTCCGCCCGCCTCGTACTCGGTGGCGAGGGCGGCCGGGTCGGCAATGGTGGCGAGGGCGCCCTTGCTCGGGCTGGCCCGCTTGACCTCTGCGATCAGTGCCAGGCCGGGTGCGCGCAGCGCAGACTCGGCGTCGAGGGCCGGGGCTGCGGCGGCGGCCAGCTGCTCGACCCGCTCACGGTCGACGAGGGCTCGCGCGTCAGCGAGGTCTTCGCGGACGCCGGCAACGATGTCGTCGAGCACGGTGGGCATGGCCACAGGCTAACCAGCGTGACTGGGAGACCGGTGCAGGGGTCAGCCGGTGGACGAACAGCTCCCGGTGTGGGGCGCGGTTACTTGACGCCGACCTCGGGCTTGTTGCTGTCGGGGGTGTCCGGGCCGTCGAGCGTGGTCGCGCCGTAGCCGGCGAGCGAGAGGACCTTGCCGGCCACCGCGCCGATGACGCAGATGACCATGCCGATGACGAAGACGGTGGTGCTGGCGATCGCCACGCCCCACGCCGCCAGGGCGGACCCCACGAGGATGACGGCGACACCGGTCCACGCGGCAACGCTGTGTCCATGGTCTTCGTGGATCTCGTGCTCTGCCACCATCGTCTTGGCTCCTGCTGGTCGTGGGGTTCGTGCTCGATCGGGCTCGGTCGTGCTCTCGGTCATTCTGTCAGGTGCCGGAGGCTCCGTCGCGCAGCGTGGGGTCGTCACCCGCGTCGAGCCGGTCCCAGTCGGTGGCCACCCGTTGTCCGCGCGCCCCTGCCGACGTGGTCGGCGCCTCGTAGCGCGCCCCTAGGCCGCGCCAACGGGCCGCGCCGATCCAGCCGGCCACAGCCGCCAGCACCATCAGGAGGGACGCGGCCACGCAGACCCAGGGCCAGGCCGTGACGGTCGCGTGCGTCTCGATCGAGCCGGTCCGCCCGGCCGCCTTCGCAGCGATGGCTCCGAGCGGGACCTCGGGAGACAGGGACACCCGCGCAGCGACCACGGCCTCCGCGACCCCTGCCAGCGCGAGCACGACCAGCGTGACCCGACGCACGACCGCCCCGCTCGTGGCGCTGGCCAGGGCTGCCGCGGCGCCCACGAGGGCGAGGGCGACCACTCCCGACGCGACCTCGGTGCCGGTGCCGGAGATCCGGCTGGCACCCAGGACGGCGTCGTCGACGGTGCCGCTGACCCAGACCCTCCCGCCACTGGCGAGCAGCACCCCCGCTCCGACGAGGGCGAGGACGACGACGGCGAGCTTGGACGTCAGGCGCCTCACTCGACGGTCCTCAGCGCACCGGCCGTGGCGACGGCCCGCAGGGCTGCGGCGGCCTTGTTGACCGTCTCCTCGAACTCCGACGTCGGCACCGAGTCGGCGACGATGCCGGCGCCTGCCTGCACGTGGGCGGTGCCGTCTTTGATCACGGCGGTGCGGATGGCGATGGCCATGTCGAGGTCGCCGTGGAAGTCCAGGTAGCCGACGACGCCGCCGTAGACCCCGCGACGGCTGGGCTCGTAGTGCTCGATCAGGCTGAGCGCCCGCGGCTTCGGGGCGCCCGAGAGGGTGCCGGCCGGGAACGTCGCGACCAGCACGTCGTAGGCGGACTGGTCGGGGCGGATGTCACCGACCACGGTGGACTCGAGGTGGGTGACGTGGGAGTAGCGGCGCACGTTCATGAACTCGACGACGTCGACCGTGCCGGCCGCGCAGACGCGCTGGAGGTCGTTGCGGCCCAGGTCGACCAGCATCACGTGCTCGGCGCGCTCCTTGGGGTCGGCGAGGAGGTCGTCGGCGAGCCGCTGGTCGTCCTCGGGCGTCTTGCCCCGGGGGCGGGACCCGGCGATCGGGTGGGTGATGGCCCGGCGGCCGGTCACCTTGACGAGCGCCTCGGGCGACGAGCCGACGACGTCGTAGGCCGTGCCGTCAGCGAGCGGGAGTCGCAGCAGGTACATGTAGGGGCTGGGGTTCGAGGACCGCAGGGCCCGGTAGACGTCGAGGGCGTCAGCGGGGCACGGCGTCGAGAAGCGTTGCGACAGCACGACCTGGAAGACCTCACCGGCCCGGATGTCCTCCTTCGCCTGCTCCACCATCTCCTCGAAGTCGGCCTGCGTGATGTTGCTGCGCACCTGCTCGTGGGCAGCCGAGAACGCTGCCCTGTCGACGGTGGCAACGGTCGAGGGAGCGTCTGCCGCCAGGTCGCTGGTCATGCTGTCGAGCCGCGTGACCGCGTCGGCCCAGGCGTCCTCGACCCGCTCGTCGGTGGCGTCGTAGTTGACCGCGTTGGCGACCAGGAGGACCGAACCGTCGGAGTGGTCGAGCACCGCGAGGTCGGTCGCGAGCATCATCGAGATCTCGGGCAGACCCAGCTCGTCGGGCACGGTGGCGGGCACCTTCTCCCAGCGCCGCACCGCGTCATACGTGATGGCGCCGACCATGCCACCGGTCAACGGCGGCAGTCCCTCGACGGGTTCGGTGGCCAGGGCGGCCACGGTGTCGCGCAACGCCTCCAGGGGGTTGCCGTCGGTGGGGACGCCGACCGGCGGCTCCCCCACCCAGTGCGCCCGGCCGTCGCGCTCGGTGAGCGTCGCGCGGCTCGCGGCCCCGACGATGGAGTAGCGCGACCAGACGCCGCCGTGCTCCGCCGACTCGAGCAGGAAGGTGCCCGGGGCGTCCTTCGCCAGCTTGCGGTAGAGCCCGACCGGCGTCTCGGCATCGGCCATCAACCGGCGCACGACCGGGATGACCCGGCGGTCCTTGGCGAGGATCTGGAAGGTCTCGAGGTTCGGCCAGGTCGTCCCGAAGGACAGGTCGGGGCTGACGTCGGTCACGGTGCCCCCACGGTGGCACCGAGGTCACCGGCGTCGAAGCAGGTGCGGTCACCGGTGTGGCAGGCGCCGCCGACCTGGTCGACCCGCACCAGCAGGGCGTCGCCGTCACAGTCGAGCGCCACGGAGCGGACGTGCTGCACGTGGCCGCTGGTGTCGCCCTTGCGCCAGTACTCCTCGCGACTGCGCGACCAGAAGGTCACCCGGCCCTCGCCGAGCGTCCTGCGGAGTGCTTCGTCGTCCATCCAGCCCAGCATCAGCACCTCACCGGTGTCGTGCTGCTGGACGATCGCCGCCACGAGTCCCTGCGCGTCGCGCTTGAGGCGCGCCGCGATGGCCGGGTCGAGGACTGCTGGGGAGGTCACCCGGCCATTCTGCCGTGCGGGCCGAGCCCGGCGCCGCACCGCCCACCATGCGACAGCGCGCATGGCACTTCTGGCCACGAGTGCCGCGCCGCCCACCCTGCGACAGCGCACGTGGCACTTCTGGCCAGAGGTGCCGCGCCGCGAGCCTCCAGGAGCCTTGGTATGCCGCATGGCTGGCCGGAAGTCGCCGGCGCACCGCTACTTCGTGCCAATGGTGTGGGTCGATATCCCTGTCGCGGCGCGACCTGCAGCCCTACCGTCGTGTCATGGCGACCGCCATCCGGCTCGAGGTGCTGCCTGCCCGCCAAGGAGACTGCCTCCTGGTGGAGTGCCTGCGCGACGGCGCCGAGCCGTGGCGGATGCTCCTGGACGGCGGCCCACCCGACACGTGGCCGCTGCTCGAGGCCCGCCTCGCCCCCGACCCGCGGCTCGACGTGGCGGTCATCACGCACATCGACAGCGACCACATCGGCGGGATGATCCCCTACCTCCAGAGTCCGCTGGCGGCTCATGCGGCGGACGTCTGGTTCAACGGTCGACCACACCTGCCGGGTCTCGGCACCACCCGCAGCGTCGCCCAGGGCGAGAGCGTGATTGCGGCGCTCGCGGGCCCGGCAGCGCGGGCCGGGACCGGGCCGGCTGCGCGGTGGAACGCGGCGTTCGGCGGTGGGGCGATCGACACGGGTGAGGAGGGCGGCTACCTCGAGCACGTCGTGCCGGACGGGCCCCGGATCACGGTCCTCTCCCCCACGACCAAGCGGCTCACCGCACTGGCGACCCTGTGGGCCGCCGCCCTCGACGACGCGCGCCGCGGCCCCGCGGACGACCTCGGGGTGGACACCCCGCCCCCGCTCAGCGACCTGGAGCCACTCGCCGACGCGGCGACCGGCAAGGACGGTTCGGTCCCCAACGGGGCCAGCATTGCGCTCCTGGTCGAGCACCGGGGAGCCAGTCTCGTGCTGGGTGCGGACGCCTACGGCACCGTCCTCGGCGCAGGGCTCAAGGGTGTCGCCGCCGCGCGCGGGCTGGACTCGCTCCCGGTGGACGCGTTCAAGCTGCCGCACCACGGCAGCAAGGGAAATGTCCTCAGGGCCCTGGTCGCGGCCGCGCCCGCGCGGCACTACGTCGTGTCCAGCAACGGCGACCTGTTCCACCACCCCGACGACCAGGCCGTCGCCCGGGTGGTGCTGCATGCGCCACCGGGCCCGACCCTCTGGTTCAACTACGACAACGCCCGCACCCGACGCTGGGCCGACTCCGACCTCAGGGCGAGGTACGGCTACGACGTCCGCTACCCCACCACCCCCGGCGACGGCATCGTCCTGGAGCTGGAGGAACGGGCATGACCACCTCGCTCCTGCGCGAGGAGCTGCTGGACGTGCCACCCGCCCTGACTGGCAACCCGGCCTTCGACGGCCCGCTCACCGCGCTGCTGCACGGGGAGCCACGGCGGGCCCTGGACCTCCTGCAGGGCGCGCCACCCGGCCGCACCACGGCTGCGCTCACCGCCTGGGCGCGGCAGCTCGACCGCAACTGGTACCCCGGCGACGTCGGCGCGGAGGTCGGGCTCGACCCCGACGGGGCGTTCGTCCAACCACGGCCGACTCAGGACCCGGTCGAGGGCGGCACCGAGATGCTGACGGCCTACGGGCCCAACGGACTCCGGACGCCTCGCACGCTGGTCGAGCTGTCGATGCGCATGGGCGCGATGCCCGGCGTGCAGCAGGCGGTCGGCCAGGGCGACCAGTACCTCGGCTGGCTCTCGCAGTACGCCCAGGCCACCGGACAGCCCGCCCTGGTGCAGTGGACCTTCCTCGCCGGCGCCGACCTGCACCGCCGCGCGGGCGACCCCGGGCACGCCGCGCTGCTCGAGGGCGCACGCCAGCAGGCTCAGTCCCTCGGCGACTCACCGCGCCTGGCGCTGACCTTCCTCGCCGAGGGCGACTGGGCCGCCGCTCCCGGCTCCTCACCGGAGGCGCTCGGCTGGGACCTCGCGCCGCAGAACGTGCCGAGCCCTTTGGGGGTGAGCGACCTGCCGCGGGCGGCAGCGGCCTGGGACCAGGCCGAGCAGCTGCTCCAGGGCTTCGACCTGCCTCGGTTCCGCAGCGCCCTGGCCCTGCGGCGCGCTGTCCTCGCCCGCGCCAGCGGTGACGTGCCCGCCAAGCGAGCACGGCTCGCCGCGGCCCTGGGTGAGGCAGCTCGGTCCGGCGACTCCGCGGCATACCACCTCGCGGCCGTGCACACGCTGGTCGCAGACATCGACGAGGGGCTGCTCGGGCAGCACCAGCTCGACCTCGGCGGCGGATGGCACCCACCCACGCACGGACCGGTCGCCGACCTGCTCAGCTGGGCCGACACCGTCGGCAGCCGCAGCTGGTGCGTCGGACTGGGTCGACTGCTGCAGCGGTGCGGCGATGCGTGGCAGCAGGCGGGCAGCGCGGCGCGGGCCCGGGTCGCCTACCTGGCTGCCGTGCAGCTGGTCTCGACCGACAGCGCAGTGCCCTCTGACACGCTGCACACCGCGATCGCGCAGGTGGAGGCGCGGCTCAACCTCTCGGCCAACGCGCTGCTGCGCCTCGAGCGGGCCTTCGCCGACCGGTTCGCGGACACCGACGCCACCGACGACTTCGGCTTCGCGCAGAAGCTGGAGGCCTCGCTCGTGATGGTGCAGGCCTACCGGGCGCGAGCGCGCGGGGCCGCCGCAGGGCTCACGGCCGACCGCATGCAGACGCTGCGAGACGGCCTGGCCGCAGCCCACGCGGCGATGTCGACCAAGCTCGGCCCGGCCGACGGCCCGGTCCCCCGAGACATGGAGGGCCTCCAGGCCGCCATCGCGGCGATGCGACAGGACGGCTCGCTCGAGGATTCTGCAGCCGTGTCGGAGCGGGCGGTGCAGCTCATGGTGCGGGTGCAGCTCGAGATGGCCAGGAGCCAGCTCGACATGATCGACGTGATCGTCGCCCTGGCGCGGGCCACCGCGAGTGAGCAGGCCGGGCTGACGGGTGAGGCGCAGCGGTGGTTCGAGGAGGCCGTGACGCGGGCGAAGCGGCCGCAGGTCGAGCCCTACCTGCTGCCCCTCGCGCTCTACCAGGCCAACCGCCGTGACGAGGCCGCGGCCGCCTTGCGCACGACTGCCGCTGGGCTCGCCGACGACCTCTTGTTGTCGATGTGGGTGCGCGTCGGCGAGGTCGACGCGGCGCAGGCCTGCCTCGACCGGCTCCGCGCCGCTGGTCGGTCGCTCGACGACTGGGTCTCGTTGCTCACCGTCGCGGAGCTGCGCCTGGCACAGGGGGATGCTGCGGCGGCGCGGGACTCGGCACGGGCGGGCATGGTCGCCTTCGAGGGCCTGGTCTCGGGGGTCCTGCGCGATCCAGACCGGCTCGACGCGTGCGACCAACCCGACGTCGTGGCGCTCTATGCCACGGTCGCCCTCGCCGAGCAGCGCCTCGGCCACGACGAGGCCGCCTTCGACGCGGCCGAATCGGTACGCCGACTGGTCGCCGGGGCCGGCTCGACTGCACCTCACGACCCGGTCCGAGCCGCCTGGCAGCGGGCTGCTGCGGAGTACTCGGCAGTCTCCAAAACCGTTCTGGCAGTGGTCGGTTCGCGCGAGACCACCGACTTGTTCACCGGGCTGGACGAGGCGGACGGTCGGCTGATGGCGGCCGAACAAGCACTCGAGTCGGCACAGCCGGGCAGCCTCCTGCGCGGAGTCGTGTCAGCTCCCCCGGCCGGGATCGCCGCGCTTCGCTCCAACCTGCCGGTCGGCACGGTGGTGCTGGCCTACCTGACCGTCGGTGACGACTTCCTCGCCTGGGCGGTGACCCGCGACGAGCTCGTCCCGCACCACCGCACGCTGCGCGAGCGCGACGTCGCCGAACTCGTGCGGCGCGTCCACGCCGGGTGCGCGGACGGTCGGGCCCCGGCAGAGACCGCGCAGCTCGCCGAGCTCGTCCTCGGGCCGTTCACGGCCCAGCTGCACGGCAACCAGCGGGTGGTGGTCGTCCCGTTCGGATCGCTGAACCTCGTGCCGTTCCACGCCCTGCCGTTCAGCGGTGCAGCACTCGGCGAGAGCCACGTCGTCTCGTATGCCGCCAGCGCACCGGCCGCGGTCACCGCGGCAGGCGCGCAGGGGGTCACCGCCCGTCGACCTCTGGTGGTCGGCGACCCCGCCTTCGACCGGACCGCCCGGCCGCAGCTGGCCCAGCTGCCCGGCTCCCGCGTGGAGGCGGTCGCCGTGGCTGCCGCCCTGCGCGCGGCCGACCCGCTCCTGGGCGAGGCAGCGACAGAGCCCGCTGTCGCGGCCCGCCTGGAGGACTGCGACCTGCTGCACCTCTCGAGCCACGGGCACGTCGACGAGCTGTCGCCGTTCGCGTCCGCCCTGGTGATGGCCGGGACCGACGAGCTCACCGTGGCGGAGCTGGTCGGGCTGCGCTTCCGGACCGACCTCGCAGTCCTCACCGGCTGCGACACCGGACGCGGGACGGCCACGCTTGGCGGCGACGTCATCGGCCTGACCCGCGCCCTGCTCCAGGGCGGCGTCCAACGCGCCGTCGTGTCCCTCTGGCCGGTCGACGACGCCGTCGCCCCGGTGACGATGAACGCCTTCTACCAGCACCTGATGGCGGGGAGTCCGCCCGCCGAGGCCCTCGCGGAGGCCCAGCGCGCGGTCCGGGCGATGGACGCCGACGCACTGCAGGCGGCATACGTGGAACTGGGTGGTGGTGGCCCCGCCACCGGCACCCGACGTGGCGTCGAGCTCGACCCCGAGCTGCGTGACGACGACGAGCTGCCGGCGCCACTGGGTGGGGACGCCGAACGCTACTGGGCACCATTCGTGCTCGTGGGCTGACCAGAAGGAGCTGACATGCCTCGCAACCTCGTGCTCTGCCTCGACGGCACCAGCAACGAACCGGAGACCGGGACCACGAACGTCGCACGGATGTTCCAGGTGGCCCTGAAGTCCGAGGAACAGCTGGTCTTCTACGACCCGGGAGTGGGCACCATGGGTGCACGGGGAGCGGCGACCCCGATGGGCCGGCGGATGACCCGGTGGGCGGGGCTGGTCATCGGCTTCGGGATCAAGGACAACATCGAGGAGGCCTACGGCTGGTTGAGCGAGCACTGGCTGCCTGGCGACCAGGTCTACGTCTTCGGCTTCTCTCGCGGCGCTTACACCGCGCGCGCACTGACGGGGATGCTGCGCACCGTGGGGCTGCTCCGGGTCGGCGCCGGCAACCTCACCCCCTACGCCCTCAAGCTCTACGCGAAGAAGGGGGACGACGACGCCACCCCCGAGCAGGAGAAGGCGTTCTGGAAGGTCCGCCGCGAGTTCACCGCCCACTTCGGCCGACCGGAGTTCCCGCACGCTTTCGACACCAGCCAGCACCAGGTGCGCTTCCTGGGCGTGTGGGACACCGTCAAGTCGGTGGGGTGGCTGAACTGGAAGGCGCGGTTCGAGCAGGCTCGGTGGCCGTTCACCGCGAAGATCCAGAACGTCCAGACCGCCAGGCACGCCATGGCAATCGACGAGCGGCGCCGGCCGTTCCCGGTCTACCGCTTCGACCCCGAGCTGGTCGCCGCGTCGAAGGGCGAGCTCCGGGAGATGTGGTTCGCCGGGGTGCACAGCGACGTCGGCGGACAGTTCGAGGACGACCACGCGCTGTCGGACATCGCGTTCGACTGGATGGTGCGCGAGGCCGCCACCGCCGGGCTGAAGGTGGACGAGGCTGCCTACAAGCGACTGATGAAACGGGCCTACGACAAGCCCGTCCCGGAGGATCTGGCGCTGGGCGCCATCCACCCCAACTCCGGCGCCTGGGCGCTCGCTGGTGGCTGGAGCAACCGGGTCATCCAGCCTGGCGACGAGATCCACCCGAGCGTCCACCACCGCATCGAGGCAACGAAGGGGACCTCGAAGGCCTACTCCCCCAACCTGCCCTGACTCCTACTGCTGCTGGTCTCGCTCGTGGTGGACGTGGTCCTGGTGGTCGTGCTCGTGGTCTTGGTTCGGCTCGCGGACGTGGTCCGGTCCTGGGGCGAACCCGTCGTGGAACGAGTACCCCTCGTGGAACGTCGTGACCTCGACCCGGGCCGTCTGGCGCCCGATCTCCTCGGCGATCTCCGCGAGTGACCTCAGCGCGAGGTCAGGAGTCCCGAAGTGGTCGGCGACCTCGAGGGCGGTGGCGTAGCGCTCGAACCGCTCGCGCAGCCTCGAGATGCGGGGGTCGGCACTCAGGCGCTCGAGAGGTCCCGGGTCACCGATGCGCGGCGGCCACTCCTGGACTGCCTCCTGCGGGATGTGGATGCGGTGCACCGTCTGCTCGACCCGCAGCGTCGCACGCCTGGCCTTCTCGTCGATGGAGTTGACGGTCACGGTGACGCTGGTGCCGAGCAGCGACAGCCTCTCGAAGACACTGCCGGCCACGAGGTCGTTCTCGCCGCCCTTGCCGGACATCAGGTAGGACCGGTTTCCCTGCACGCGGTGGACCAGGACACAGGGGCGCGGGATGCCGGCATCCCAGCGGTCGTTCATCCGGAACTCGACCAGGAACCCGGCGATATCGAGCGCCGCGGCGCTCAGACCATGGTCGTGGAGGGGTCCGAGCACGACGTCGCGGGTGACTGTGTCGGTACGCGGGACCACGAGGACACGGTCCTCGTTGAGCCAGCCGCGCAGCCGCATGTTCACCGCGTTGAGTCCCGGCCCGATCCGCGAGTAGTCGGAGTTCGAGGCACTGAACGGGCTCCAGGTGCTCATGGTGTCCCACGGATCGCCGTACTCGGCCGTGGACCCGTCGAGTCCGGAGTGGTCGGAACCGTATCCGTGACCCATCTCCTGCCCGAGCAGGTCCGGGGACAACGAGTTGAGGTCGCACAGGGCAGCCATGCCGCCGACCCACCCGCAGAGATCGAGCGGGGTGTAGCCACAGACGACGACGCCGGAGTATGCGGTGAGGTCGATCTTGTGGGCCGCTGCTGCAGCCCGGCCGGCGTCGAGCACTCCACTCCGGTTGATCTTCGCCGGCTGCGGCCCCACGTTGCCGATGTAGTCAGCCCGCTTGAAGGGGATCGTGTAGACCCCGACGACCTCGGAGTCGGACACGTCGATCTTGCCGTGGCTGTTGTCCAGGAAGTAGTCGACCATGTTCATGGTGCCGGTCCCTGCCTTGGTGAACAGCCGCCGGTGGTGCGCGAGCAGGTCGACCTTGGGGCCGTGCGGCCCCGTCTTCACGGCAAGGATGGGCGGGTCGTCCTTGAACCGGATCACGATGACGAGCCAGGGCGACCGTTGGCGAGCCAGCAGTCCGGAGAAGAAGCTCGCGATGACCGGCGAGAGGTACGCGGACTCGGAGATCGTCGTCGCGTAGTCGAGCTCGAGGCCATGCTGATGGGCACGAGCCTGGATCTGCCGTGCCGCTGATGACGAGATCTCCTGCTTGGCGTTGCGGGCCATGGGTTTCCTCCACTCTTCGGGGCAGCACCTGGACCGCCGAAGGTAAGGAGGAGCCGGCTGGTTCGGTGATACCGCCGCAGCGGTCAGGGCCGGGTGATCTCCGAGCGCAGGGCGATGAGCTCCAGGGCGTGGTCCTCGAGGGCCTTGTCCTCCGGCACCGACGGTCGCCAGGTGGGCACCAGGCTCGCCCGCCCATGCTCGTCGCGGGCTACGAAGACGATCAGACAGTGAGTGGTCTGCTCGAGGATTCCGGTCGCTGGGTCGCCGGAGCGGACGTGCACGCTGATGTGCATGCTCCTGGCGCCGGTGTGCAGCAGGCGCGCCTCGACCTCGACCAGATGGCCGATGTGCAGCGGGCGATAGAAGCGGACGCCTCCCACGAACACCGCCACGTTGTCGGGGTTCCTGGTCCACTGCGTTGCCAAGATGTGGGCAGCCTCGTCGATCCATCGCATCACGATCCCGCCGTGCACGTTGCCGCCCCAGTTGACGTCTGTGGGTGCCGCAAGAAACCGCAGGGTGATGCGTGGGGCGGTGCCTGTATCGGAGTAGTCCTGGGCGGCCATCGCCTCCTCGATCCTGGCGCGCAACGCAATTCGTCGTATGGCGCTTGCCTGCCGCTCACGGTCGAGGTCATCGAGAGGCTCCCAGACGGGCACCGCCACGGAGTGGCGTTCGGCGTCGATGGCGACGAACACCATGAGGCATTCCGTCGCCGGCTCGAGCGCGCCCCGACGCGGGTCACCCGCGCTGACGGAGACGAGGATGTGCATGCTGCTGCGCCCGGTGTGCACCAGGCTTGCCGTCGCCTCGACCAGATGCCCTACGGCCACGGGCGTGGTGAAGCGGACGTTCCCCACGTAGGCCGTGACGCCGTAAGTGCCGCCCCACCCGACCGCTGCCGCGTACCCGGCCTTGTCGATCCACTCCAGCACCCGCCCCCCGGACACGTCGCCGGCGTAGCCCGCGTCAGTGGGGGCGGCGAGGAAACGAAGGGTGACGGACCGCGCAGGAACCACCGCACCGTTACACGCCCTGCGCCTCGGGCCCGCCCGATCATGCACGGGAACGCCGCTCGGCAGCCGCTCCCCTGCCCGATGGGCGTGGTCGAAGGGGCAAGCTGATGCGGCGGACTGGCACCACTCCAACTGTGACTGTGCCGATGGAGAGGTGTGACGGACGCGTCCTCGGTGTCAGTGGGTCGCAGGAGGACCTTCGGGTGCCCGCACCCTGACCTCACGACGCTGTGGGCCGCGGCCGTCCGCCCACTCGAGGACGACCCGAGAATCTCGCCCCGCACTCGCCATGGACCCGCGCCATCAGGCGGCGGAAAGACGCGAAGGGACCCGGATTCCCGCGTCTTGGCTTGTGTCAGAGGCTGTCGAGCAACTTCGCCTTCGCGGAGGAGAATTCTGCGTCGGACAGGATCCCGTCTGCGTGGAGGCCGGCCAACTCGCGCATTCGTTCCGCAAGAGTTGGTCCAGCCTGGGCCGCGCCAAGCGCACCCATGTCGGACGGTGACGGGCCACCGGACGCGGAGGCAGCCTCCTGAGCCGGCACCCTGCTACCTGCGAGCACAACGTTGCCTGCGTCCTCCAGAGCGAGGCCAACGTCGCCATGAGCCCGTTTGATCGAGTTGATGGGATTCTTGCCTGTCTGATTAGTGAGCGTGTGGATCTGCCTGTCAGTGACGACGGTGAGGTATGCCTTGCGCCCCTCCGCGCCGGCTATGTGTGCGATCCCCGCGACAGCAAGGCCGGGCGCACTCGCCTTCATGAGGCCTTTGCCGCCCTTAATGAGGCTTGCTACCGCGGGACCTACTGCTCCCTCAAGCGCCGAGTTGGAGCCGGGTGCCGTGTCCTGAGACGGACGCGTGAATTTGATGGAACGCAACTTCTCATATGGAGTGTCTTTCGTGATCTGCGCGGGTGTAGACACCGCCGCCCCTGCAGGCCAGGACGCGACGCGCACGTAACCTCCGTCGTAAATCTCGACCGTCGAGCTGCCGAAGACACCACTTGTGACAAGGGCACCAGCAGCCGCAGCGTCCAGAGCGTGCTGCCGGCGCAGCTCCTCTTTCGCTGCCTTCAGGTCCGTTGCCTTCTTCTTGATCACCGCGCCGAACTTGGAGAAGGCGCCGTCCGACTGCAGGCTCGGACCTGACCCGAGGAGGGGGGCGTCAGCGGGCGGACGAAACTGCTCGGTCCATGACGACCCGTCCCAGTAGCGCTCGTTTCCCTGCCCGTCGGGATACCACCCTGCAACTGCTTGTTCGACCATGCGTGCATGCTTTCATCCCGGCACGAAAATCACCGGAAAACGACCAAAGGTGTCGACACTACAGCGTCATCCCCCGGGCGCAGCCATGGTTCGCGACTCAGGCGTCGGGCCGTCGGATGGCCGCTTCCCGGGGGATTGAGAGCCCCGCTGGAGCGCTCGCCGCGGCAGGCTACAAGCAGCCAAAATACCGGACCGTGAGGGGATGGTGACTTGCGGCGCAAAGACGCAAGGCCATGACAGCGGCACGACGTGCCTCAGCTGCGCACGGAGTTTGCCGCCAGCCGAAGATCCCTAAAGTCCTCGACGGCCAGGCGAGCGGCTCGGACAAACCCTGTCACGCTTCCTCTCGCAACCACGAAGATGTCCTCGATTACCGCGTCCGGCGGGGTGACTTCGCCGTAGCAGTCGTGCCAGGCAAACTCGGTCAGTTCGAGCACGTCGAGAACCGCTGCTGCATGGGGACCAAACTCTGCCCGCGCCCGACCTTCTCGGTCACCGCGCCTGTCTGCCCTGCTAATCGCCATGTACACACTCTGCACGGCCCGCGCTGAGAACGCCCGGACTTGGGCAACCAGGGCCTGCCTGACCACGCTGTTCGCGGCGGATAGACGCACTCCGCCATCGCCACCTCCGAGCATCAGTCCGACGCGGCAAACACTTCCAGCGCGAACGGGCGATAATCGTCGTCGGAAACTTCGATACGAAACCCGCTGGCTGTAAGGAGAGTGGACATTGCTTCGGCCATGGCCCCAGCGATAGCTCCCTTAAGCTGAATAGCGGGGTGATCGAACTCGCCAGACTCCAGGGCAGCAATGCCACGATCAGCGAGCTCCTGACTAGCGACCCAGTGAACGAATACTCCTCCTCCGCCATCGTCGAACGGGTCAACCTCAACCTCAGCTCCCGGGACATGCAACCGGTCCGCGGTTCCGACATGACCCGGCAAGCCCGCCGCGGTCAGGGTTTCGACAACGGCGAACGCCAGCCGCCGGCGGGCGTCCACCTCGTGTTGAGGCGACGGGGTAAGAGACATGCCAAGCATGATGCCGGACGAATGTCCGAGCCTCCATGCAGACGCGGGAACTCGCGGCGGGTTAGACGCACCTTCCGGAGCGCTGGCACGAGCGGGCGTTCTACGGCTTGTCCAGCGGGCCCCACGGTTTGGGTGAACTGAGGACGATGGTCGTCGCGGATCTGCCGAATTCGTTGAGCTTGTCGATCAGCGGCTCGAGGTCGGCGAGGTCTGCGACTGCGACCTTGAGGACGTGATCGTCAGAGCCGGTGACCCTGTGGTCTTCCAGTACTGCTGGGGTCTCGGCTGCAAGTTCTGCGACCCGGAATGATTCACGCCTACCGTTGGTGTCGACGACGATGAACGCAGTGACGCCGTAGCCAGCTGCGCGCGGGTCCACCTTGGCGTGGTAGCCGGCGATCACGCCGGTGTTCTCCATCCGTCGCACCCGGCTGGCGACGGTGGCGGCCGAGAGTCCCGACTGCCTGGCCAGTTCGCGGTACCCGAGCCGGGCATCGTTCTGGAGCAAACCCAGCAGCTTCCAGTCCCAATCGTCGAGGTTATGCATTCGCTCACCATAGACAGCCACGGGCGTTCAAATGGTTGAGATGGGCGGGCCAGGTTGACGCGGCGTGCGTAGATCTGCACGGTTTGCTCGCCCTATGTTTATCGACATGACAGCACGAGGAAGCAATCGGTGAACGTGCGAACACTGGCGCTGTTCTGCGTCGTCTCGATCCTGTGGGGTGTCCCGTACCTCCTGATCGCAGAAGCACTTGACGCGGGGCTGGGACCGTTGACCGTCGTGGCGGGGCGCGTCCTCGTTGGCACCCTGGTGCTTGTCGCTGTGGTCCGGACGAGGGCTTTGGACGTCCTCCGGCAAGCACCCGGGAAGACGGCGCTCCTGGCGCTCGTGGAAGTCGTGGTTCCCTTCACGTTCATCGCTGTTGCCGAGCGAAGCGTCACGTCAGGCACGGCGGGTGTTCTGATTTCCCTGGAGCCGTTCTTCGTGCTGATCTGGTCGGTCCTCCTGGGGTCGGGGGTCCATCATTCGTGGGCACGGATCATCCCCGGATCCGTCCTCGGCTTCAGCGGGGTGCTCCTTCTCATGGGGACACCTGGCGGCGGCATCGGCGCATGGCTGCTCATCGCGGCGGCCGGCTGCTACGCGCTCGGAGCAGTCCTGATTGATCGCTGGTTCGCCGACCTCCCAAGTCTGTCCGTGTCTGCGGCGATGCTGATCGTGGCAACCCCGCTGACCATGCTGGTTGCGCTGCCCATCGAGGGGTCTCCCCGCTGGACAACGGGTGGCGTTACGGCAGTCGTCTTTCTCGGTGCTGCGTGCACGGCTGGAGGGTTTGCGGCGTTCTTCGCTCTCATCAAGAACGCCGGTGCGCACGGCGCAAGTCTGATCACCTATGCAGCTCCTGTCGTCGCACTCGCGGCCGGCTTCGCCATCCGCGGTGAGGCGCTGTCGATGCCATCGGTCATTGGAACAGTGTTGATCCTGCTTGGTGCCTGGTTCTGCCTCCGACAGCGGCCTGCGCGGCCACGGACGTCGGTAAGCGGCCCGGCGATGCCTGCATCGCAACGAACAGCGTTGAGGGCGCGACGGCCGGTAGAGCCCTCCTGAAGCACGCCAATCGCACATCTGATGAGCAACGCCCACATCGGTGCGGGAGACCGACAGCGCCGCCACGAACCGACAGCGCCGCCACGCGGCGAAAGGACGCGCACCGCTCGAACCGCGGCCGCTGCCTGACCGCCTCACTGCCTCGGGCGCTCAACTGGCCGCGGCTGGGTGTACACGATTCAGCTTGACGAGGACGATCAAAGCCTTGAAGGTGCGTAGGGTCACCTCGCGACAGCGTCCGTCGAGGGCCACGCCCAGATCCGCGGCGAATGCGTGTGCCTCGGATACCTCCGCGTTGATCTCATTGATCCGGATGGTCAGAGACCGAACGCTCTCGCTGGATTCCCTCATGCTTTCACGCAGGATGCCTACCCTTCGCTTGACGCGAGACGCGATCGCCCTCGGGAACGGCGCCGGGGCGCCTGAAACCGTCTCTCCGACGTTCATCAAGGCCGCCTTGCTGGCGTCGCGATGTGCCTCTTGGAGACACCGGTCGTACGCATCCAGGGCTCGAGCCACCCAAATGCGCGCTTCCTCTGGGTTGTTCCGAATCTGGGCGAGCGAGGCACAGGTTACGCATGCAAGGGCGACTACGGTGGCGGGCATCCCCGGGCGCGCGGCCACGTCGTGAAGCTTGGATTGTGCCTCGGTCAGCAGTTCCTGCTGACGTGTCGCGTTGTCCAACCTGGCAGCGAGCTCGATTCTGTCCAAACCTTCATGCAACGGCGCTTCCAGCGCGAGCCTCAGTTGTCCATCAATCGCTTCCAATGACCGAGCGGTGGAGGATCGAACCCAGCCCAGTGCCTGCGCGAGCGCGACGAGCGACTTGGCTTGCGAAACTGCGCTCAGCGCCAATGCGACTGCTGGACTCATGAGGCCCAGTGTCCCCTGTGGACTCGTCGTCGGACAGAGCGGTGACTTGCCCGCCTAGGTCGTCGATCAGCAGCGAAGGTTGGGTGAAGCCCATGAACGCCTACCGCCCTCCAATCGGCGGAAATACGCAGGACTGAGTGGCTCGTGGGGCTGCCTTGCCGGCGAGACTCAGGCGCGGCTGGTGACGAGGTGCTTGCGTCCGGTCAGGAGCGCCAACCCGTAGAGCAGTGCGACCACGATGAGAAGGGCGTCGAAGCCGAAGATCAGCGCGAGGTACTCCAGCGCTCCCCCGACCATGGCGCCGAGCAGGTTCGCCCCGAAGGCAACCGTGCTCGAACCGGCCCCCTTGAACCGCACCGCGAACAGCAGGTTGGCGACGAAGATCGGCAGGAAGGCGATCGTCACACCGGCCAGGAAGCGCGGCACCAGTGACAGGTCGAGCAGCGCGTCCTGCGGGATCAGCCAGGCGGCCGCGAGCGCTGCGAGCAGCCCGGCATACAAGAGGATCGGGCGGCGGATGGTGACTCGTCGGGCCACCTCGATGGCCGCGAGGACGCTGAGCAGGACGCCCGCGAACACGGCGGCGTTGACGGCCCACGTCGTGCCGAAGAGCAGCGCGAACTGCACGACGTTCTTGGTCTCCAGCAGCAGGAAGGCCGCGCCCATGAAGAAGAGGTCGACGTAGGGACGCATCGTCGTCAGCGGTCCGGCGACCGTGCGCACGGCGGCGAGCGATGCCAACAGGACCAGTCCGAGCATCCAGAGGTAGAACGACGGGATGGTGCGCGTGCCGAGGTAGGGGAACGGGCGGTCGTCGACCGAGGGTTCGAGCGCCGCGGTCCGTGGCGTCCAGGTCGTGGTGCAACCACCGGTGCTCGCGTCCTTGCGCAGGGTGAGCACGGCCTGTTGGCGCGGTCCGTAGCTGGGTCCGAGCTGCACACAGGGCGAGGCGGCGTAGACCGTGCGCACGGTGTTGGCGTAGCGGTCGAGCAGCCACGGCTCGTAGTAGTTGTACATCGCGAACGTGCCGTCCGGCTTGAGCAGGGAGCGCGCCTGCGTGAGGGCCTGCGTGGTGAACAGGTAGTTCTCCAGCCGCAGGGCGGACTGCCCGGTGACGATCGTCGCCGAGTCGGGCAGCGCCAGCAGGATGAGGTCGTAGTGCCGGTCGGTGCGCTCCATGAACGCCCTGCCGTCGTCGACGTGCGTGGTGACGCGCGGGTCGGAGTAGGGACGGTCGGGGTGGTGGTCGCGTCCGAGCTGCATGATCGCCGGGTCGATCTCGACCGCGTCGACCCGCTTGGCACCTTGTGCCAGGGCCACCGCCACGTCGTTGCCGGTGCCGGCGCCGATCACCAGCACGTCGTCACGGGAGCCGGCGTAGGTGTAGGGGTAGAGGTAGAAGGGCGAGTCCCGCCGGAGGTTCGCCACCGGGAGGGCGGTCTGGAGCGGGGTGTTGTTGACCTCGACCCGGAACAACCCGCCCGACAGCTGCGTCGTGTGGATCTTGTAGTAGGGCGACCACTGGAACGAGCCGGCGACCGACTCGGCGCCGAGCAACAGGACCAGGGCGCCGAGCGCGATGGCCGGTCCCCGTCGCAGCAGCCGCAGCCGGCGCCCGAGGAGCACGACGAACACGGCCGCTCCCACGAGTCCCCACCCGAGCGGCGGCAGTCGCAGGAACGACAGCGCCGCGAAGGCGGCGATGCCGGTCAGGCTGCCCATCACGTCGAGCCGGTAGGCCTCCAGCGCCTCGAACCGGGTGAAGGTCCGGGCCACCTCCTGGGCGAGGGCCATCAACGTGCCCACGGCCAGCGCGAAGATGATTGAGAGGCTCAGCCACCGCGGCAACGGCGCCAGGTCGAGCAGGCCCACCAGCTGCCAGCGGCCACCGCGACCCGTGCCGGTGCGCACCGGGAACGCCAGGACGAAGCCCACCAACGTCACCAGCAGGATCGGCCCCAGCGGGAAGAGGTCCCTGCTCGCCCTGGCCCTCAGGAAACCCAGGCCGATGCCGAGGAAGCTCGCGAGCAGGACGAAGTTCGTCATGTGCACGAGGTAGAGGTTGTTGGACGAGGTCCAGCGGATCAGGGCCAGCTCGACGAAGAGCATGAGCGCGCTGGCCAGCACCAGCCTCGTGCGGTCACCGGGTGTGGGCACCCTCAGCCCGGTCCGCGCGGGCCGCGGCCGGGCTGCCGTGCGAGCGTCCGGATCGTGCTCCTGCTGCATCGTCTCCCCCTCGTATGCCGGTCGGCACTGACCGAGGGAACCGTAGCAAGCCGGTCCTCCCCTACCGGCCCGCACGCACGGCCCGCACGCACCGCCCGCTCAGCGCGCGTGGGGCTGATCCTCTCCGAGTCCTTCGAGCATGTCGCGCAACCGCGTCTCCCGGCGCTCGGCCGGCCAGGCGACGACGTGCCACTCGCCCGACATGATCCGCTCCCAGCGCGGGATGTCGTCGGGGTCGTCGATGAAGACGTGGTGCTGGCTGCGGTGTTCCCGCAACCCGGCGACGACCGCGCGGGCGACCGGACGCAGGTCCACCTCGATCCCGATCTGCTCGTCCGGGACGCCACGCATCTGGTAGGTCTGCGTCGGGTCGAAGACGGTGAGTCCCATCGCCTGGCGCTGGGCGTTCCAGCGCTGGAAGACCGACTCGGGGATGGCGCCGTGCACGAGCCGACGGAACGCCGTCCGGGGGCCGCCCCGCGCCTCGGCCTGCGCCACCCCGCGCGCGAACGCGGCGTCCGTGGCCGCGCCGACGGCGACGTGGTCGGGGTGCCCGAAGATGCCGTCCGGCCCGAACGTGAAGACCAGGTCGGGCTGCTCCTCGTCCAGCACGGCCCAAAGGCGGTCGACGAGGTCATCGAACGGCACGTCGGCCACCCCACCGTCGGGGAGGCCCAGCCACTCGTGCCGGTCGGGGACCCGTCCCACCGCGCGCCAGGCGGCCTCGTCCTCGGCCCGCCGGATCCGACCGAGGGTCTCCGGGGTCGCGTCGAAGCCGGGCCGGATGTCGCCCCCCTCCCCCTCGGTCGCGTGGACGAGGACGAACCGGAAGCCCGGCTCGTCGGCGTGCAGAGCGACGGTGCCGGCGATCCCGTAGGCGTCGTCGTCCGGGTGAGCGACGACCGCGACGAGGGTCGGCATGGGTCCAGTGTGCGGTGCTAGCGCCCGGACAGCGCTGCCACCACCGGCGCCATCGTCTCTGCGAAGTCGGCGCCGGTCACGATGTAGGAGAAGCCCAGTTCGTCCCTCCTGCGGTGCAGCTCCTCGATCGCGGCCCCGGGGTCGTCGGGCAGCTGGGCGAGTGAGTCGGCTGCGCGCATCGCGGCCGGGTCGGTCTCGGCCGCCGACGCCATGAACGCTGCGATGCCGTCGCCGACGACGGACACGTGCAGGCCGAGCTCGACGTCGCGATCGCGGAACGTTCGGGCCAGCCGCGCCAGGTCCTCTCGCGTGTCTGTGCCTCTCGACGCGAAGGTGACGATGTCAGCAGCCTCGTCGGCGAGGGCCACGGCCTTGGGCCCACGCACCGCCATGACCACCGGCGTGTGGTGGTCCGCACCGTCGAGCTCGCGCAGCTGGGTGACTGTGTCGCGCATCAGCCCGATCCGCTCGCCGGCGGTCGGCACCGGCATGCCGTAGCCCTGCAGCTCGCCCTCGATCCCGGGGCGTCCGGTGCCGAGTCCGAGCTCGAACCGGCCGTCGGTGAGCACGGTCAGCGAGTGCGCCTCCCACGCCAGCGCCCAGGCCGGACGGAAGGGCACGGCGCTGACCCACGTCCCCACGCGCAGGTCGGTCTCGAGCGCGGCGGCGACCGCCAGCGTCGGGGCGGGTGCCGGCTGCCAGAGCGGGGTGTCGGGCATGAGCACGGTCGAGTAGCCGAGGTCGGCGATCCGGTGGACGCGGTCGCGCCAGGTGGCCGGGTCGGTGAGCACGGGCGTCACCAGCCCGAACCGGAACGGTCTCGTCATGCCCGTCATCCGGCCCGCTGGCCCAGCCAGACGGGGTATGCCGCGTTGCCGGCCTCGAAGGCGACCCAGACCCCGGCACCGATCGCCGGCAGGTCCGTCGCGTCGTCGACGGGGAGGCAGGCGGCGGCCCACACGGTCGCGTCGCCGCTCACGTCCGGGATGCGGAGGAGCAGCCGTCGCTGCAGCAGGGGGTCGACGTCGTCGACCACCACGGCCCGGTGGACACCGCACAGTCGGCGACTCGCGCCCTCGTCCCAGTCGGTGTCGAGGCCGACCCGGCCCTGCTGCTGAACCACCGACGTGTAGCGACCCCGCCCACCGAGGTAGGCCTCGTCCGCGACGCGGTCGGAGTAGGAGGCCAACAGGTCCCCGACGTAGGCGAACAGCTCCACCAGGGCCACGCCCGGGTCTGCGTCGCCGGAGTCGGTCCAGGCCCTCAGGTCCGTGCGAGCGCGCCCCACCAGCTCGTGGAGACGGTCCCTGTCAGGCACCCGGTCAGGCACCCGCTCAGACGCCAACGCCACCGCCGCCGCCGCCGTTGCGCATGCCGCGGATCATCACCTCGGCCTCGTCGGTGCGGGCCGGGCCCCTGCGTCTGCCGCACCGCCGGCAGCGTTCGTGCAGGCCGTTGTCGTCGCTCACCACGTCCCAGCGGTGGCCCCGGACTGTGCACTGAAGGTTCGGTCGTGTCCCCATGGCTGAGGGTCCCATCCCATGGCGCCCACGCGCCATACCCCTGAGCCCTGCTCAGGATCCGGTGGCGCCCGGCGCACTGCCGGTGTCTGGGGGCCCGTATGACCGGCGCGCGGTGGCGTCCACCCGGACCGACCCACGCGTGGTGCGCGACAACCGCGCCAGGAGGAGCGATTCGGGGGCCTCCTCCCCCGCTGCCGTCAGCGACAGCGCCGGTTGCTCCACCCACCGGGTGTGCTCCGTCGTGTCGTGGGAGTGGGGTGAGGAGACCACGACCGGCGCCTCCGGGAGCTCCTGCCAGGTGATGACGAGGTCTCGCAGCCATGGTTCGGCTGGGTCCCGGTGTCGCCTGCGCTCCAAGCGAAGCGTCAGCGGTTGGGTCACGACGATCTCGCGGCCGCACGGGTCGATCGCCAGGCCCGGTTCGACGCGGACGGTCCCCCGGCCGACGGTGACCTCCAGACCGGAGACGACCCCGAAGCCGTGCAGGCGGTTGTGGAGATGGCGCATCTGCTGGTGGTACTGCTGCTCGACCTCGAGGTCGTCGGCGCTCAGCAGCATGCCGTGGAAGAAGTGCACGCGACGCGGTTGCTCGACCATGCTGCAGTATCCACGCTCGCTCACCGCAACGGCAGGGGTGGCTGGACCCACCAGGGGCGCTCGTCATGGCTGATCCGCACGACCCACTTGACCCAGTGGTACCCGCGTCGACCGGGGACGACCAGACGGGCAGGCGCCCCGTGCGCTCGGAAGATCCCGGTGCCTCCGACCGCGGTGGCCAGCAACAGCTGGTCGGTCAGCGGCAGTCGCCGGGAGTATCCCGTCGCGCTCGTCACCTCGACGGTTCCGGTGCTGCCGGGTGGCAGCAGCCGGCTCAGTCGGACGCCGACCCACTCCTGCTCGGTCCACCACCCACCCGTGCAGTCCAGGACGGCCACCTGCCGGTCCCGCCACTGGTCGAGCTCGGCCAGTGACCAGTCCCGCGACGAGCCGCCGGTCGTCACGGTCAACCGCCAGGACGACGGTTCCAGCTCCGGCGCCTGGTCGAAGAACCACGAGGTGGCTGGGATCGCGGCGACCGCGGAGTCAGTGAGCTGGAACGACCCGGTCGCTCGTCGTATGCCGCGTCGGGCCTTCAGGGCGCCGGACGCCTGGACGCCCGCCGTCAGCACGGTCGCGACGGAGGCGAGGCCGGCCAGGCGGACGAACGAGCGGCGCGACAGGTCGGCGCGGCGTGGACGAACTCGGCGTTGTCGGGCGTGCGCCACCGTGAGGACCACGGCAAGGACGCCGCCGCCCACGTGCAGCTGCATTGTGGTGAGCGGCGCCTCGTCGAACAGCAGGCCGACGACGTGGACGACTCCCGTGAGCAAGGCCAGGACCACGGTGAAACCCAGCAGGGCTGACGTGCACACCCCGGCTCGTCGCTCATGCCGGGGCCCCATCGAGCGATGGAGTGCTCTGCGCACGACCATCGACTTCCACGGCACCAGGACGACCACCAAGAGGGCCACCACACCGTGGAGGATCGCCACCGGCCACACCGGCCCACTGCCCAGCACGAACATCAGGAACCCCGTCGCGGCCGACAGCGGGACCACGACAAGGAGGAGCAGGTTGGCCTGCCGACCCCTCATCGGCGTCGCCGCAGAGCCTTCGCACGACCTGCGCAGTCGCGGGCGCCATGAACGTCGGCCAAGAGTTCCACCCCGCCATCGTGCACCCGCCCCCTGTGCTGGGAGGTTCGACCTGTCCGCCGCGCAGCGGTGAGACGCATCTTTCGGATGGCGGCACGAGAGTGAATCACGGGCGCGACCGTCCACGGGCGGCTTGTGTTGAGGGGCGCGATAAGCGGTCGAGACAAACGACGAGGGCGGCTACGTTGGCGGCATGCAGGTGAGGTTCGAGCGCACGGGGCAGCGTCGGTATGCCGTAGCCGTGCTCCGCAGCCAGCATGGTGACCTGCGCATGGACCCGGCACCCGGCTACTCCGACTTGATTCCCCATGACCTCGTGCACTGGGTGGCTGAGGAGGAGTTTGGCCTGCGGGACGGGATCTTCGGCCAGCTCGCTGCGGGCGGCAACGCTGGGACTTTCGTTCCAACCCAGGAGCTACGCACGAAGGCCTGGGCTCGGCAGGTCGAGCGGCGCAACAGGTCCACTGGAACCGAGATGGGGCGATCTGAGGCCCTCGCTGCCCAGGTCTACCCGCGCTGGCTGCGGCACAGCGGCCTCATGCCTGGGAGTCACTATGTGCACCAGGACCCTCCCCGGACCGACCTCAGCGACACCGAGCTCGATCGAGCATTCGAGCGCCTGAACTCCCTGTCCGGCACCTGGCGTGGCGTCAGCGTCGGAAGGTCGATGACGGTCGAGTGGCCCTGGCCGGAGCGAGCCTGAGCAGACGCCTCGCGACGGTAACGCGAAGGGTCGTGGCGGAATGGTGGATTGTCGCGACCGGCCGAATGTCGGCATGTGAGTGAACATCCGACCGCCGCCCGGCTCGCGGCGGAAAGACTCGGGCTAAAGGCTCGGGGCGCGCTCGTTGGTCACTCCAGCGGTATCGGCAGGCCCCGTGTAATCCCGTCAACCAGCTCGAGCAGCGACTTCGCACCGCCTGCCACGAGGCGCTCCAGTTCGCCACGCGCTGGGTCCAGCCCGTCAGCCGCCAGCCCCCCACCAAGCTCTTCGCCATTTCGCCACCGAGCAAGTTCCGGACCGACGCCTAGGCACCGAGCAAGTATCGCCAAGCGCTCGGAAGCGTCAGCCAGTTCCTGTAATGCCATGCTCCACTCAGCGTCACCCATATCGGCAGGCTAGGGGTTTTGATCGCGAGAACGAGACTGCTGCTGTCTTGGCCACACGCGGCGGAAAGACGCACCGATCGCGGCAATTGGGCGCGTTCGGAGCTTCGTTCCCCGGTCGCGCCCAGCTCGAACATCGGCCGATCGCCGCCCTTGAGACCGAGTCCCACGGTGCCCGTCGAACGCAAGGGCGAATCCTCCCATCGAACGCAGTGCGCAGATTGAAGCCTCTGGCGATCAACCTCACAGCTAAGACCATTAGCTGGCGACCTACCGATGCGCTGAGAATATTGTCCACGGTCGTGAAGCCGAAGTGCTGGGCGTATCCCCCTAGCATGCGGCAGTGGCCGACGACCTACTGACAGAGATGTTCGACGCCGAGCCGGAGATTCGTGCATGGCAGGAGCGCATCCGTTCCTTCGGCGTCGCGACACCCGGAAGCGCCTTGGCGCGCGACGATGAAACCTGGGAGTCGTCGGCACCATTAGCCACCGCTTTGGCCAAACTCGGGTCCTCGGCAGAGCACCTGCTGGCCGCCCTCGCCGTTGTGAAAGAAATGCATCCTCTGGCGCCGTACACACTGCTGCGAACCGCATTCCTGTCAGCCAGCCACGCCGTGTGGATCCTTGCACCGCCAGAAGGAGAGATCAGACAGGCACGGGCTCTCTACGTGGGGCAGCAGTTCAATGCGAACTACCAGACGTACCTTGCGGTGGCCAACAAGGCTGAACAGATCATCACCCGACCAGCCGCCATCGTTCTGGGCCACCTCAAGATTCGTGAGCTTGGAGCGCGGATGGTCGCCGCCACTCTCCCGGGCACCGGGGGACGTGGCGACACCGACGTAATCCGCCTGGCGGCGAAGTCGGTGGCGGATTCAGCTCTGCAGCTGGAGTCCGTGGCCGGTCAACCACTGACGGCGGATCACTGGGTTGATCAGGCGGAGGCTCAATGGCGCATGATGAGCGGCGACACGCACTCACTTCCCTGGAGCGCCTTGGCCCGCAGGCGTGCAGGATCCTCAGAACCCATGGGGGTGGGCCGGCTGCACTCATTCGACGTCCACCTCGACGAGCGGGCTGTCGCAGAGTCCTTCCATGTAAGCCTGATGACCGCGAGGCATGCCTGGCGACTCCTTGACGAACTCAACGCCGAGCCCTAGATCAGTTCTGGTTAGGACTTCGAGAGACACTCCTGCTTGGACCGCCTCCCGCTCAGAGGATAGTGCCCGCATCTCAGCCGCCTTCACTGTCGCACCGAGCCCCTATCGTCAGGGATATGGCCGAGCCCGACCTCACCGCAGAGGCTCACACGATGCTTCAATCCTGGTTTGCATTCATAGACGCGATGCAGGCTCAGCAGGAAAGTGCACACCGCCTATGGCCCGTTGAGCCTGGCTCTTCAATTGCTCTAGATGACGATCTGACGTCCCCGCTGCAGGTGGGGCATCAGGTGCAGCGCCTGATTCACGTGGCGAGTGACCATCTCACCGCTATCCGACGCCTACTCGGTGGGGAGCCCGCCGCTTCCCAGCCTTCCCAAGGAGTCGTGAGTGTGTATGCCGACTACACCCTTGTCCGCGGTGCCCTTGAGGCGGCCATGCTGGGGCACTGGATACTGCTGCCGAGCGATCGCATTGAACGAGTGCGCCGCTGCCTAACTCTCATGAGCCAGGACTTCTTTGACGAATACAAGGCCGCGGAGCGACTGAGCATGCACGAACTGGGTGGACCGCAAGTTCTCGCAGAGGCGAAGCGTCGCCACGATCGAGGCAAGGCAGCGATCGAGCGGGTCGCGGCCCAGGCCGGCATCTATGGACCCATCCCACGCCTCAGGATCGAGCAAGCGCTGAGCGAGGTGGATGCCGCCACGGCGAGGCAGCTTCTTCTTATGTGGAAGATCGCCTCTGGCATGACGCACGGCCGCCTCTGGGCGGGCCTGACCATGAGCACGGTGACAGAAATGGCCGACCATGGGGACGACACCGTAACCATCCGGACCGAGGGAAATCTGCTTCGCGTAACCGTCGCGGTGGGAGATGCTGTCTCAGCGCTGAAAGCGCTACTTCGCCTCTTCGAGCTAAGGCGAACAGTGCCGGCGTGCAGCGGCTAGTTCCTCAACTTCGCCCTCTCATGGCGCCGAGAACGCTTGGCTCGCAAGTCAACGGAGCCAACAGAGGAGGTTGCGACCACATCCTGCTTCGAGGTTGGCTGGGAGACTTCCCAAACTGGCACCATCATCGACGTTAGGGTGTGCGGGTCGCGACAGAGGGGGAAACATGCGGGTCAGCCGAGTCGAATTTGAGGGTTTCCGGCGGCTGGCGCGCACCGGAACCAATGTAGACGGGTCGCTGACAGCATTCGTCGGCTTCAACGAGGCGGGTAAAACCTCACTGCTCAAGGCCCTAGCTTGGTTCACGAACGGCGGCGAACTCGATCCCGTCGATTTCAATCGGAGCCGCCCCCCAAGCGACGAGCAGACACCTGTGGTGAAGGTGTTCTTCGAGCTCGACGAGTCAGATCTGGCCACCCTCGCAAGCATTCCCATGGATAACGCTCCGAAGACCCTCGTTCTTCACAAGAAATTCGACGGCAACCGCATCAGGAGCTTACGGCCCAGCCCAACCAGGCCGGCGAAGCCATTCAGAGATGCCAGCGACCGTCTCGCTAGAGCTGTTGAGCGTCTCGCTCGCCAATTTGACGAGGCAGCAGACGATGAAGGTGATGATCCGAGTCAATGGGCAGCTACCGTGGCCGATGCCCTGACGCGGCCGGATGCTGAGTGGTCGACCGAGGATGGCGATGCCCTCGTACAACTTACAGACTGGCTCGAAACGATCCCGCCTGGGCGCAAGACGCCACGCGACTCAAAACTCGCTGCAGTCCTAGAAGAGGTTCGCGGACTCGTGACAGAGGACCACCCGACTGAGTCGGTCTGGATGGCCCTCGCGAGGCGCGAGCCAGATTTCGTTCTCTTCCAGGAGGCCGATCGGCTGCTGGAGACTTCATACGAGATCGGTCCCGACCATCGCGCAGCCATCCACCCGGCCGTGCTCCGACTTCTGACACTTGCCGGCATTGACCCTGACGAAATGTGGAACTACGTCCAAAGCAGCGACTCAACAAGGCGGGAGACCCTGCTCGAACGCGGCAACGATCGCCTTCGCGAGATCTTCGACCAAGCTTGGAATCAGAGCAAAGTGACAGTTCGCTTCAACGTGAACGGCAGTCGACTCGAGGTGCTCATCAAGGAGTTGAGTGGCGACGGCGACGTCACAAACATCAGTGAACGGTCCGACGGGCTGAAGACCTTCGTCGCACTTGTGGCGTTCCTCGAGTCCGGCGACTATGCAGTGCCGCCGGTACTGCTAATCGACGAGGCTGAGACCCACCTTCACTATGATGCCCAAGCCGACCTCGTTAGCGTTTTACTCAAGAGCGTAGATACCACTCAAGTATTTTATACGACGCACTCGCCTGGCTGCCTGCCAAGTGATCTCGGCACCGGAATTCGTGTCATCGCCCGCGAGGCTGGCCACGCGGACGCGAGCGTCATTAAAAACAACTTCTGGGAAGGCGAGGGCCCAGGTTTCTCACCCCTACTGTTTGCTATGGGCGCCGGAGCGGCTGCCTTCTCGGTGTGCCGAAACGCTGTGCTCGCGGAGGGGGCAGCGGACATGGTCCTTCTGCCCACCCTGATTCGTCAGGCTACCGGTGAGAGCGATCTCGACTATCAAGTGGCACCCGGGCTGGCCAATGCGCATGGCTCCGGCATTCGCGTCGAAGAGGTCGCGGCGAGGGTCGTATATCTGACGGACGGCGATGCCGGCGGTACGCACCACGAGTCCGCCCTAAAGGAGGTGGGGGTTGACGCGCGGCGCATCTTCCGGCTGCCCAACGGGCACGCCAGTGAGGACCTCATTCACCGTGACGACTACATCTCTGTCGTCAACGACTTCCTTGAGAAGATGGGGCATGTGAAGAGATTCGCTGTCGCGGACGTGCCGCCCGAGACGCCAATTTCGAAGGCTTTTGCCGATTGGGCGAAACGGAACAAACTGCAGATTCCCAGCAAGGTCGAGATCGCGTATGCCTTGTTGGCAAGGCCTGGTCGCCGACTCGCAGTGGACGGTAGGAAGGCATTGATTTCGCTGCACAAGAAGTTTGTTGCGGCGTTCGACGCGTAGCGGTCCAGTGCCTTGGGCACGATCATCCCAAATCCCCTGGGCGCTTCGGCCATGGCAAACACCACAACGAAGCCGGTGCCCTCGTGGGCCGGTCTTTGTGTCCGGCTCGCGGCGGTAAGGCGGGTCAGCCGCGTTGCTGGGCGGCCCAGGAGGCGTGCAAGGCGGCATACACACCGTCCTGGCGGACGAGGTCGCGGTGCGGACCACGCTCGACGATGCGACCCCGGTCCACGACGACCACCTCGTCGGCGGCCTCGGCCGTCGAGAGTCGGTGCGCGATAGCGATGGAGGTGCGTCCCCGCGTCAGGCCCTCGAGCGCCCGCTGGAGGCGGACCTCGGTCGACGGGTCCACCGCGGAGGTCGCCTCGTCGAGGACGAGCAGGTCGGGGTCGGCGAGGTAGGCACGGGCCAGTGCCACGAGCTGCCGCTCCCCCGCTGACAGCGACTCGCCGCGTTGGCCCACCTCGGTCGCGAGACCCTGCGGGAGCCCGTCCAGCCAGGCGTCGAGGCCGAGCTCGGTGATGGCCAGCCGCACGTCCTCGTCGGTGGCCCCCGGCCGGCCGAACCGGACGTTCTCGCGCAGGGTCGCGTCGAAGAGGAAGCCCTCCTGGGGCACCAGCACGACCCGCTCGCGTAGCGAGGAGAAGCGCACGTCGCGCAGGTCGACCCCGTCGATGCGCACGGTGCCCTCGGTCGGGTCCATCAGCCGCGTGAGCAGCTTGGCGAGGGTGGACTTGCCCGACCCGGTCTCGCCCACGATCGCCACCCGTGACCGCGGCGCGATCGACAGGTCGACGTCGTGCAGCACGGTGTCACCACCGGGGTAGGCGAACGACACCGCGTCGAAGTCCACCGTGATCGGGCCTCGCGGCAGCACCTGCCCTGCGTCACCGGGGTCGGCCACGTCGGCCGGGGTGTCGATGACGCCGATCACCCGACGCCAGCCGGCCACGGCGTTCTGGAGCTCGTTGAGGATCTCGGTCGCCTGCTGCACCGGCTGGGTGAACAGGTTGACCAGGAAGAGGAACGCGAGCAGCTTGCCCAGCGTGAGGTGCCCACCGGCCGCCTGCACCGTGCCCACGACGAGGACGACCGCGAGGGTCAGTCCCGCGACCAGCTGGCCGGACGAGAACGCCACCACCGAGCGCACCTGCGCGCGGATGGAGGCGGCCTGGTGGGCCTCGATGGCTGCGTCGATGCGGGTGGCGGTGCGGTCCTCCACGCCGTAGGCGCGGATCGTGGCGGCGCCGACGACGGACTCCGAAACGGCAGCCAGCAGGTCGCCGACCCGCTCGCGGACGACCGTGTAGGCGCGTCCGACGATCTTCTGGAAGCGGCGGATGACGAACAGCAGCGGCACGAAGCAGAGCCAGACCACCCCGGTGAGGAGCGGGCTGTAGAAGAGCATCAACCCCGTGGCCACGGCGATCTGTCCGAGGCTCAGCACGAGGATGATGCCGCCGAACTGGACGAACTGGCTGATCGTGTCGACGTCGGAGGTGACCCGGCTGACCATGGAGCCCCGCCGCTCGGTGTTCTGGGTCAGCATCGACAGGTCGTGGATGTGTCGGAACGCCTTGAGCCGCAACGACGCCAGCCCGGCCTCGGACGACCGGAAGAGTCGCACGTTGACGGCATACGCACTCGCAGCGGTGATCGCCACGGCGATCAGGGCGAGGAGCACGTAGCGGGTCACCAGGCCGGGGTCGGGCCCGTCCTTGCCGAGCAGTCCGTGGTCGGTCGTCTGCTGGACCACGAACGGCACCACGATGCGCCCGACCGTCGTGACGGCGGCCAGGCCGAGGGTGACCCAGAGGCCGCGGCGCAGCTCCGGCGAGAGGTCGAGACCGCGCTTGAGCGTCGCGACCGTGCCCAGGGACGACGTGGCGTCGATGGAGGTGCTCACGCGTCCACCTCCTCGTCCGCCGCGAGGGCGGCTCGCTCGGCCGCCTCCCGGGCATAGGCCGTGACGAGCCGCTGGTAGCCGGTGCAGCGACGCTCCAGCTCCGCGTGCGTGCCGTGGTCGACGACACGACCCCCTTCGACGTAGACGATCTGGTCGGCCAGCGTGATGGTCGACATCCGGTAGGCGACGACCAGGACCGAGGTGCCGGCGCTGGAGGCCCGCAGCCCCGCGAGGATCGCCTGCTCCACGGCCGGGTCGACAGCGCTGGTGGCGTCGTCGAGCACGAGCAGCTGGGGCTTGCGGATGACCGCACGGGCCAACGCGATCCGCTGGCGCTGGCCACCGGACAGCGAGGTGCCGCGCTCCCCCACCCGGGTCTCGATGCCGAGCGGCAGCTCGCGGACGAAGCCGGTCGCCTGCGCGACCTCGAGCGCCGCCCACACCTGCTCGTCGGAGTAGTCGCCACCGAGGGTGACATTGCCGGCCACCGTGTCGTCGAACATGAAGGTCTGCTGCGGCACGAGCGCTGCGACCGAGGACACACCGCCGCGAGCGACCTGGCGCAGGTCGAGTCCGTCGAGGGTGACGTGACCGCGGTCCGGGTCGACCAGGCGCAGGGTGAGGTTCGTGAGCGTGGTCTTGCCCGACCCGGTCGGTCCGACGAGCGCGACGGTGGTGCCGGGCTCGACCTCGAGGGACACCCCGTGGATGGCCTGGAAGGTCGACTCCTCACCGGCTTCGTCGACGATGTCGTAGGCGTAGTCGATCCGGTCGAGCCGGGCGTGCGAGGCCCCCCGGCGCTCGGGTTGCGACGACCCGAACTCGAGCTCGCCACGCGCCTTCAGCACCGCATCGACCCGGTCCCAGCCGACCACCGTGCGCGGCAGCTCCCCGAGCACCCACCCGAGCGCCCGCACCGGGAAGGCCAGCACCGAGATGAGGTAGGCGACCTGGACGACGGCGGCCGGTTCGAGGGCGCCGTTCGCGACCTGGTGGGCTCCGACGGCGAGGACGGCGAGGGTGCCCAGGGTCGGGATCGCCTCGATGACCGGGTCGAAGGTGCCGCGGGTGCGCCCCACCTCCACGTTGGCGGCCTGGAGCCGGCGGGTGACCTCCTCGAACCGGTCGGACTCCTGCTGCTCGCGGCCCATCGACTTCACGATCAGCGCGGCCTCGAAGCTCTCGTGCGCGACCTCGCTCACCTCGGCCCGCAGCTGCTGCGCGCGGGACACCCGCGGCGACATGGCGCGCTGGAACACCATGTTGGCGAGGAACAGCAACGGGAAGACGGTCAGCCCGATGATCGCCATCACGGGGTCGACGAGCACCATCTGGACGATGCCGGCGACCAGCATGATGACGACGCCGATGGCCATCGGCAGCGGGGCGAAGACGTTCCAGGTCGCCTCGACGTCGGCGTTGGCGTTGGAGAGGAGCTGGCCCGAGGGGTGCCGGTGGTGCCAGGACAGTGGGAGCCGGAGGTACTGCCGCGTCACCTCGCGCCGGAATCCGGCGGCGACGTTGTACATCGTGTAGCCCGCGGCGATCCGGCGGATCACGACCCCGACGACGTTGACCACGACCACGCCCGCGATCCACCCGAAGATGGTCCAGAGCTGGGCCGCTGTCGCGTGCCCAGCGGCGACGGCCGGCTGCACCTCCTCGCGGGTGACCTTGCCGATGGCCCAGGCCGTCAGCACGGTCATCACTCCGTAGAGCGCGCTCCCGGCCACGGCGAACGCGAACCACCGGGGCTGACGCCGCACCCCCACCCAGACGATCTGCAGGCTGCGCTTGAACGACGGCGTCGAACCTACTGACGCGTCGAGCGACACTGCTGACCTCCGTTGCTGGGTGGGAGACCCAACCCTCTCACGGGGCAGGCATGATGACGTCATGACCCACCTTGCCCGGATCGAGCGCGAATCCCTCTGCGACACCTTCGACCAGGTCGGCCCGGACGCCCCCACCCTGTGCTCCCCCTGGACCACCGCCGACCTGGCGGCACACCTCGTCATCCGGGAGCGGCGCCCGGACCTCGCGCCCGGGATCTGGCTGCCCCCGCTCGCGGGGCGGCTCGAGGAGAGCCAGGCCGACTACGCGGGCAAGCCGTGGCCGGAGCTGGTCGACCTGATCCGGTCCGGGCCCCCGGCGTGGTCGCCCGCGCAGCTCTCCTCCGTCGACGACGCCGTCAACTTCCTCGAGTTCTTCATCCACCACGAGGACGTCCTGCGCGGTGACGGCCAGGTGGGGCCACGCCGCGAGGTGCCCCTGCGCGAGCAGAAGGCGCTCTGGAAGACCCTGAAGCGACTGGGCAAGGTGTTCTTCCGCCGCAGCCCGGTGGGGGTCGTGCTGGAACGCACCGACGGCAAGGTCCTCACGGTCAAGGGTCCGACCGAGCTCGGCACCGTGACGGTGCGTGGCGACGCGACCGAGCTCGTGCTGGCGGCCTACGGCCGGCGTCGGGTGGCCGACCTCTCGGTCGCTGGCGACGACGCGGCGGTGCAGGCACTCTGGGAGGCACCCCTCGGCCTGTCGTGACCACCCGGCACACCGCGGAGCACCAAGGAGGCTGAGGCCACATGGGTGAGCAGGTCACCTTCACGGCACCGTTGTGGGAGTGGGGCGCCCGCGACTCGTGGTTCTTCGTGACGCTCGACGAGGAGGCCAGCGAGGTCGTCGCCGACCGGCCACCACCGGGCCGCGGCTTCGGGTCGGTGCGGGTCCGGGCGACGGTGGGCCGGACGACGTGGACCACCTCGGTCTTCCCGAGCGACAGCGAGAGCGGGCGCTTCGTCCTGCCCGTGAAGAAGGCGGTGCGGGTCGCCGAGTCGATCGACGAGGACGACCCGGTGACCGTGCTCCTCGAGGTGCTCGACTAGGCGCGGCGACGCGGTCCTCGCGGCGGGCGTCAGCGGACCGGTATGCCGTCCTGCCGCAACGCCTCCTTGACGTCACCGATGCTCAGCTCGCCGAAGTGGAAGACGCTCGCCGCCAACACGGCGTCGGCCCCGGCGCGCACTGCCGGCGCGAAGTGCTCCACCCGCCCGGCTCCCCCGCTCGCGATCAGCGGGATCCGGACCTCGCGGCGGACCAGCTCGATGAGCTCGACGTCGAAGCCTGCCTTGGTGCCGTCGGCGTCCATCGAGTTGAGCAGGATCTCGCCGGCACCCAGCTCGCCGGCGCGAGCGCACCACTCGACCGCGTCGAGTCCGGCCCCCTGGCGACCGCCGTGCGTGGTCACCTCGAAGTCGCCGGTCGGGCGGCGGGAGTCGTCGAGCCGGCGGCGCACGTCGGCGGACAGCACCAGCACCTGTGACCCGAACCGGTCGGCCACCTCGGCGATCAGCTCGGGCCGGGCGATCGCCGCGGTGTTGACCCCGACCTTGTCGGCCCCGGCGCGCAACAGCCGGTCGACGTCGTCGACGGTGCGCACCCCTCCGCCGACGGTGAGCGGGATGAACACCTGCTCCGCGGTCTGGCGCACGATCTCGTAGGTGGTCTCGCGGTTGCCGCTGCTGGCGGTCACGTCGAGGAAGGTGAGCTCGTCAGCGCCCTGCTCGCCGTACACCCGGGCCAGCTCGACCGGGTCGCCCGCGTCGCGCAGGTCGACGAAGTTCACGCCCTTGACCACCCGGCCCGCGTCGACGTCGAGGCAGGGGATCACGCGAGTCGCAACAGGCACGCCGGGAGCCTATCGATCTAGTCTGGAACGCATGCGCGTCGACCAGAGGGCGGATGCGGTCGCGACCATCGTCGCGCTCGTCGACGCCAGCCAGCCTCTCTGCGGCACGACGCACCTGGTCTGCATCGACGGTCCGAGCGGCGCAGGCAAGACCACCCTGGCCCACGACGTGGCCGCCGACCTGGCCGCTCCGACGGTGCACATGGACGACCTCTACCCCGGCTGGGACGGCCTGCGCGCCGGCACCCACCGTGCGCAGGAGTGGCTGGTCGGACCGCTCATGGAGGGGCTGCCGGCGCGCTACCGGCGCTGGGACTGGGCTGCCCACGAGTACGCCGAGTGGGTGCAGCTGCCCGCGTCGGAGGTCGTGGTGCTCGAAGGCTGCGGGGCCGGGGCGCTGCCCGCCGGCAAGGCTGCCTCGGTGCTGGTCTGGGTGGAGGCCGAGGAGTCGGTCCGTCGGGCCCGCGGCCTGGCCCGCGACCCGGGCTACGCACCGTTCTGGGACGGGTGGGCGGCCCAGGAGCGCCGCCTCTACGAGGCGGACCGCACGTGGGAGCGCGCCGACCTCTTCCTCGACACCACGACCGACCGCCGCTGAGCCCCGGGGTCTCCTGATGGCCGCCATAATCGGGCCATGGAACCCGCCGACATGATGGCCGCCGTCACCGACTCGATGCGCGAGCGGACCGGGCGGACCCTCGAGGAGTGGGTGGCCCTGGTCCAGGAGTCCGGCCTCGACCCGGTCGACCAGAAGGCCGTGCGCACCTGGCTGCGCGACGTCCACGGGGTGCCGCAGAACTCGCAGTGGGCCGTCGCCGACGCCGCGGCGACCGCGGCTGGCTGGGAGCGTCCCGACCCCGACGGCTACACCGACACCCTGTATGCCGGGTCGAAGGCCCACCTGCGCCCGATCCACGATGCGGTCGTCACCCTGGCCGAGGGGCTCGGCGAGGACGCCCACCGCGAGGGCCGGGGCACCTACATCCCCGTGGTGCGGCGCACCCAGTTCGTCGCGGTGGCCCCGGGTCCGCGCGAGACCGTCCGGGTCGGCTTCCGGTTCCGCGGAGAGGTGCCCGACGACGAACGCCTCTCCCCCGCCAAGGGATTCGCCCAGGCGAGCCACTGGCTGCACCTGTCCGCGGACGCCGACGAGGACGACCTGCGCTCGATCGGGCCGCTGCTCGAGGCCGCCTACTCCCAGAACGGCTGAGATGTCCACCGTCGACCTGGCCCGCGCGGCTCGGCGCTCCCGCCGCGAGGCCAGGGCGCGCACCGACCGGCTGGTGAGCCGGATGTTCTTCATCGTCCAGTGCGGCCTCGGGGCCGCCACGGCCTGGTGGGTGGCCAGCGACCTGCTGCACCACAGCCGGCCCTTCTTCGCCCCGGTCACGGCGATGATCTCGCTCGGCATGTCGTTCGGGCAGCGCCTGCGACGGGTCACCGAGGTGATGATCGGCGTCGCCGTCGGGGTCTTCGTCGGTGACGTCTTCGTGCACGTCTTCGGTTCGGGCTTCTGGCAGATCATCGTGGTCGTGGTGCTCTCGATGAGTGTGGCGGCGCTGCTCGGTGCCGGCATGCTGCTCATCACCCAGGCCGGGGTGCAGTCCGTCATCGTCACCACGCTGGTGGCCGGTTCCGGCCAGGCCTTCACACGCTGGCTCGACGCCGTGGTGGGTGGCTGCGTGGCCCTCGCCTTCACGACGATCGCACCAGCCGGCCCGCTGCGCCGCCCCCGTCAACAGGCCTCGCTGGTCGTCCACGAGATCGGCGAGGTGCTCGCCGACACGGCCCGCGCGCTGCGTGACCGCGACTCCGACCTCGCCTCCGCCACGCTCACCCGCGCCCGCGACACCGAGTCGATGCTCGACGAGGCACGCTCCCTGTCGGCCGAGGGGATCGCGGTGGTGCGGCTCTCACCGTTCCGTCGCCGCCACCTTCCCGGCGTGCAGGCCATCGCCGACCTGCTCGAGCCGCTGGACCGCGCCATCCGCAACCTGCGGGTGCTGGTGCGCCGCGCCGCGATCGCGACCTGGCGCGAGGAGGCGGTGCCCACGGCATACCTGCGCCTGGTCGACGCGCTGGCCGAGACCTGCGAGGACATCGCCCGCGAGCTCGGCCAGCGACGGCTGCCCACCAACGCGCGGGTGGGCCTGCAGCGCATCGGTGAGGCGAGCGCCGTGCTCGACCCGTCCGCTGGACTGTCCGGCGAGGTGATGCGAGCCCAGATCCGATCGATGGTGGTCGACCTGCTGATGCTGACGGGGATGCCGCTGGACGAGGCGCGCGAGATGGTGCCCGAGTCGATGACCACCGGCCCGCAGGACGACTGAGGCGGGCTGCGAGACTGGCCGCGATGTCCTCTCGCCGCCACCCCCACCTCCCCCCTGTCTGGCTGATGGCCCTGGCGCTCGTCGCCGTCGCCGCCAACCTGCGCACCGCGATGGCCAGCGTGCCCCCGCTGACCGAGACCATCGCCGACGACCTCGGCCTGTCCAACACCGCGCTGGGCGCACTGACCACCCTGCCAGTGCTGTGCATGGGCCTCTTCGCCCCGACGGCGCAGCGGATCGCGGCCCGGCTCGGCGCCGCGGCCGCGGTCGAGCTGGCGATCGTCTGCGTGGCGATCGGGCTCGGCCTGCGCCTGGCGGGTGGCGCCACCTGGCCGTTGTATGCCGGGACGTTCGTCGCCGGGGTGGGCATCGCGATCGGGGGCACCTTGCTCCCCGGTCTGGTGAAGGAGCTGTTCCCGCCGGCGCGGGCCGGTCTGGTCACCGGGCTCTACATGCTGGCGATGATGGGCGGCGCCGGTGCCTCCTCGGCGCTCTCGGTGCCCCTGCAGGGCTGGCTGGGGTCGTGGCAGGCCTCGCTCGCCTCGTGGTCCCTGCTCGCGGTCGTGGGGGTGCTGGCGTGGGTGCCGGTCCTCACCGGCCACGCGCGCCACCGGGCGGCCAACCCGGCGGCGGTGGCCCCGACCCGGCTCCCCTGGCGCCAGTCGACGGCCTGGCTGGTCGCCGGCTACCTGGCCGTCCAGTCGGTCGAGTTCTACTCGACCCTCGCCTGGCTCGCCCCGTCCTACACGGCGCGCGGCTGGGACCCGACGCACGCGGGATACCTGCTGTCGGTCTTCACCGCCGCCCAGCTGGTCTCGGGCCTGCTCGCCCCTGCCCTCACCGACCGGATCCACGACCGACGCGTGCTCCTGGTCTCCGCAGCGGTGCTGGGGCTGCTCGGCCAGGCCGGTCTCTGGCTCCTCCCGGAGGGGGCGCCGTGGGTGTGGGCCACCGTCCTCGGGCTCGGCCAGGGCGCGTCGTTCGCGCTCGGGCTCGTGCTGATCGTCGACTACGCAGGCTCCCCCTCCGCCAGCGCCCGCCTCGCCGGCATGGCGTTCCTGTTCAGCTACACCATCGCGTCGTTCGGCCCGGCCACGATGGGCGCGATCCGTGACCTCACCGGTGGCTTCACCGCCGTCTGGGGCACCCTGACGGTGCTGATGCTGGGGCAGGTGCTCTTCTCGGCGCTGATGCGTCCCGGCCTGCACAAGGTCGACTGAACCGGGTCCACTGAACCGGGTCGACTGAACGGGGTCGACTGAACCGGGTCGGCTCGACCGCGTCGACCGCGCCGGGTCACCTGCTCACTCGCCCGACCGGAAGGGCGGGGGTGGTCAGCGTCCCCTTGCTCGGGACCACCCCCGCCCTCCGGCGGCATGTGCGTCGTCCTACCCCGGTTCGGTGGTGCTGACCGGGTTCCTTCGGTATGCCGCGGTGCGGCTCAGGCGCGGTCGGCGACGTGCCGTCCGATGAGGTAGGCGCCGGAGTAGCCGGCGATGGGTGAGTACGTCGAGCTGGTGTAGGTCAGGTGCTCCTTGGCGCCGCCCACGGCGGCCCCGGCGAGGTAGCCGGTGGACTGTGCGGTCGAGTAGGACGCGCACACCTGGTCCTTCTTGTTGCAGACGTTGTAGACGAAGACCCCGGTCGGCCAGGACGCGCGTCGACCCCACATGCCGCCGTGCACGCGGTCGGCGGTCTTGCTGGACCCGAACGTCGGGTTGAGCATCGGGTCGCCGATCAGCCCGACGCCCTGGATCCGAGCCCGCTGCGTCGAGGTCAGCCCGACGACCACGTCTCCGACGATGTGCGCGCCCTGCGAGTAGCCGAACAGTGCCACCTTCGTCTTCGGGCAGCCCGACAGGTAGCTGTTGAGCTTGGTGCGGAGGGCGGCCCGTCCCTCGGACATCGAGACCGCGTAGTTGAAGGTCGCCTGGTAGGGCACGTAGTCCTTGGTGACGTTGGCCGACCCCTTGCGGGCGGCGAAGGCGCTCACCGCGGTCGGCAGCTGGGTGCCGCTGCTGGCCCTGGCTCCGTCGTTGGTGCCGCGCACCGCGATGGCCGTGTAGGCGCGACACGTCACGGCGCTGGCGCTCGTCGCGGTGGCCGCGATCACGCCGGTGACGACGACCGCGGTGGTGGTGGCCCCGACGACTGCGCGGCGGATGGCACGGGTGAACTTCATGGTTGCTCCTCCCCTGGTCCACGCCGATGTGGACCGACGGGTCACAGCCTCCCGAGGACGCCGACTGCCTGGTACCCACGAAAACGGGGGGTGCTGCGGGCCGGGCAGGTGCCGGACGGGGTCAGTCCTCTTCGAGGAGGTCGCCCGGCCCGACACCGAAGGCGAGCTCGATGTCACCGGCACTCGTGTGCTGCAGGTAGTCCCGCAGCTTTGCGCAGGCGGCCTGGTAGTGCTCGCGGGCCACGCCCTCGGTGATGTAGAGCTCCGCGGCGATGTCACCCCAGTGCCGCCCCCTGGCCCGGGCCGAGATCACCTGGCGCTGACGGGGGCTGAGCGCCAGCGCGGCCCCGCGTCGGTCGAGCAGCTCGGTGAGCCCCACCAACGACTGGGTCACCACGACCTGCCCGTCGCGGATGTCCTGCACCGCGCGCACCGCGACCTCCGGTGGGTCCGACTTGTGCACCACGCCGCTGGCGCCGGCGCGGAGGCACAGCGCGAGGACGAGCGCGCGTCGCTCGTCGGTGTAGAGGCAGACCCGGTGGCCGAGCGAGCGCAGGGCCCGGATGGCGGCACGACCCTGCTTGGTGGCGGTCGACTCGACCCCCTGCGGGCCACGCAGCAGCAGGTCCAGCACGACGACGTCGCAGTCCACACGGGCGGCCTCGAAGTCCTCCACGTTCGCGTACGTCGCCACGACGTCGAGCCCGGGGTGCACGGTGGCGAACCCGCCGCGGATCACGGTGCTGTCGTCGATCACGACGACGCTGGGCCTCGTGGCCGCCGGGTCGGCGCTCACGCGGACACCGGACCGACGATCGTGACGCTGGTGCCACGACCCGGGACGGAGCGGATCTGGGCCTCCACACCGAGCTCTCCGAGGGCCTGCCGCACCTGCGTGTGCAGCCCGAAGCCGAACGGCTCGCTCTCCTGGTCGAAGCCGATGCCGTCGTCGGACACCACGACCTCCCAGGTCGACCCGTCAGTGTCGGCGTGCACGACCACCTGGCGGGCGCTCGCGTGCATGCGGACGTTGTGCAGGATCGTGGCCACCGCCCTCGCCGCGGCCGTCCAGACGTCCTCGCGCAGGGCGACGTCGGCCCCCAGCTCGACCGCCGGCTCGAGCGGCAGGTCGTCGAACCCGTGCAGGGCGGTGGCGAGCATCGTGCCGACCGTCCGCCGGTCGTCGCCGGGGGCGTGCAGCGGCTGGTCGGTGAGGTAGTGCCGCAGCCTTTGCGCCTCGCGGTCGGCCTGGAGCCGCAGGCCGGGCAGGACCTCGGCCGGGGTGTCCTCGTCGGACAGCAGCCGCAGGATGCTGGTCGCATCGTGCACGGTCAGCTGGTAGCGCTCGAGCTCCAAGGCCCGTGTGGCGGCGACGGCGTCCTCGCGGGCCTGGTCGGCGTCGGCGGCCAGCGCCCGCAGGTAGTAGGCGAGCAGGGCGACCACCACGGCATACCCCGGGATCGTCAGCGCGTTGTTGAGGTTGGTCTCCCACGACGTCTCGTGGGCGAGGGCCAGCCAGGCGAACCCCCACGCCCCCAGCGCCAGGGACGCCACGATCGCCGCCCACGGGCGCAGCCAGGTGGCTGCCAGCGCCCCGACGTTGATCGCGTAGCCGGTGGCCCACGACTCCCACGTGCCGACGACGTGGCCCTCGGGCAGGAGGACGTTCATGGCCGGCAGTGCGACCCAGGCGAGCACGAGGTCGGGCGCGTGCCAGATGCCGCGACGCACCGAGCCGGTGGCCAGGCACTGCACGATCAGCACCACCGAGACCGCCAGGACGGCGGCCGTGAGCAGCGCGTATGCCGTCGGGTGCACTGCGCTTCGCACGCCCGAGCCGACGCTCACCACCACCTGCACGAGCACCACGCACCGCATGGCGGGCGAGACGAGGGCGATGCCCCGCTCGGCCCGGCGTGTGGAGGCCGTGGTGTCAGGGCTCAATCGAGGGTGACCTCGGGGTCGTCCGGACCGCCCGGTGCCTCGCCGAGCGCCTGGACGAGGGCAGCGAGCCGACCTGCCTCGGCGCGGCCGAAGTCGGCGTCGGCCTTCTGGATCGCCATCACGGCCAGCGTGTCGGTGTCGGCCAGGCCTAGGCTGACCCACGGGTCGCCACCGGAGAACCGCACTTCGAGCACCTCGGCCCAGTCGAGGGTGCGGGTCGTGAACAGGTTGCGGACGGTCAGCCCGTCGCGGCTCGGCACGGCTCGGATCGAGGCGAACCGCCACAGCAGGAGGGCGATCGCGACCCCGACGCCGGCGAAGAAGACCTTGTCGCCAGGGCGCCAGGTGCCTCCCTCGGCTGGGCCGGGCAGCAGCACGGCGATCACCGCGAAGAGCACCAGGGTCAGGGCGGCGAAGCCGTAGGCGACCTGTCGCCCGCGCCGTGGCCGGAAGACCGCGAAGGCGGACTGCTCGTCCGGGCGGTCGGCGCTCGCGGGGGTCCGGTCCGAGGGTGCCACCGTCACAACCGGCAGGCGGCGATGTCGGTCACCAGGATGGCCCGCGCGCCCAGGTCGTAGAGCTCGTCCATGATCGCGTTGGTCCGGGCTCGCGGCACCATTGCCCGCACGGCGGCCCAGTCCTTGTTCTGGAGGGCCGAGACGGTGGGCGACTCGAGCCCGGGGGTGATCGCACAGGCGGACTCGACGAGCCCGACCGGCACGTCGTAGTCGAGCATCACGTAGTGGCGTGCCGTGACGACGCCGGTGAGACGGCGGCGCAGGACCTCCACCGCGGCCGTCTCGTGCGACCCGTCACGACGGATCAGCACGGCTTCGCTGCGCAGGATCTCGGCCCCGAAGACCTCCAGGCCCTGCTGGCGCAGCGTCGTCCCCGTCTCCACGACGTCGGCGATGACGTCGGCCACGCCGAGGGTGATCGCGGTCTCGACCGCCCCGTCGAGCCGGACCACCTCGGCGCTCACGCCCTGCTCCGCGAGGTGCTTGCCGACCAGCCCCGGATAGCTGGTCGCGACCCGATGACCCGAGATCTCGGTGACGCTGGAGCAGGTGCCGGGCTTCGCGGCATACCGGAACGTGGACCCGCCGAAGCCGAGCGTCATCACCTCGATGGCGGCGGAGCCGGCGTCGAGCAGCAGGTCGCGGCCGGTGATGCCGCAGTCGACCGTGCCGGACCCGACGTAGACCGCGATGTCACGCGGTCGCAGGTAGAAGAACTCGACCTCGTTGTCGGTGTCGGTGAGCACGAGCTCCTTGCTGTCGCGGCGCGTGCGGTAGCCCGCCTCGCGCAGCATCTCGACGGCCGGCTCGGACAGGGATCCCTTGTTGGGGACGGCAATGCGCAACATGTGCGTGGCGGCTTCCTGGGTGGTGGGGCGTGAAGCTAGAGGTGGGCGTAGACGTCGTCGAGGGTCAGGTCGGACGCGACCATGAGGACCTGCAGGTGGTAGAGGAGCTGGCTGATCTCCTCGGCCGTGCGGTCCTTGCCCTCGTGCTCGGCGGCCATCCAGACCTCGGCCGCCTCCTCCACGATCTTCTTGCCGATGGCATGCACGCCGGCGTCCAGCGCGGCGACCGTGCCGGACCCCTCGGGTCGGCTCACGGCCTTCTCGGCCAGCTCGGCGTACAGGTCGTCGAAGGTCTTCACGCGCCAAGGGTACGGGGCGCGAGGTCGCCGAGGGTGACCGCGGTCGCCACCGCGGCCATGGCCGCCTCGTGCCCCTTGTCCTCACTGGACCCCGGCAGGCCGGCCCGGTCGAGGGCCTGGGCGTCGTCGTCGCACGTGAGCACCCCGAACCCGATCGGGCACCCGGTGCGCACGCTGACCTCCGTCAGCCCGTGCGTGACGCCTGAGCAGACGTAGTCGAAGTGCGGTGTGCCACCACGGATCACGACCCCCAGGGCGACGAGCGCGTCGTGGGCCGGGGCGAGCCTGGCGCAGGCGACGGTGAGCTCGACCGTGCCCGGCACGCGGACGACCGGCACGTCGACGACACCCGCCTCGGCGAGGGCCCGTTGGGCTCCGGCGACCAGCCCGTCCATGACCTCGGTGTGCCAGGACGCGGCCACGATCGCGACGCGCAGGCCGCTCCCGTCCGCCGAGACGGCCGGGGCTCCGTGACCGCTCACGCGCTGGCTCCCCGGTCGCTCGCGTCGACCACGAGGTGGTGTCCCATCCGGTCGCGCTTGGTGCGCAGGTAGTCGCGGTTGGCCGGGTTGGGGGCGATCGAGAGCCGCTCCACGGCCGTCACGGTGATGCCGTGCCGGGTGAGGGCCTCGACCTTGGCGGGGTTGTTGGTGAGCAGTCGCACGGACCGCACGCCGAGCGCCGAGAGGATCGCTGCTCCGGCGGCGTACTCCCGGTTGTCGACGGGCAGGTCGAGCTCGAGCTGCGCGTCGACCGTGTCCAGACCGGTGTCCTGCAAGGCGTAGGCCTGCAGCTTGGACACCAGCCCGACCCCGCGTCCCTCGTGGCCGCGCAGGTAGACGAGCACGCCGCCCTCAGCGGCGACCCGCTCCAGGGAGCGCTCGAGCTGGGGTCCGCAGTCGCAGCGCAGCGACCCGAAGGAGTCGCCGGTGAGGCACTCGGAGTGCAGCCGGACCAACGGGTTCGCCTCGGACGCTCCCCGTGGGCTGATCAGCGCGACGTGCTCGTCGCCGGTGAGCTTGTCGCGGAACCCGACCGTGCTGAACTCCCCGTGCCGGGTGGGCAGGGTGGTGCGCGCGAGGGCTTCGACACGGTCGTGCAGCTGGCGGTGGGCAACCAGCATCTCGATCGTGATGACCGGCACGTCGTGCACCGCACCGGTGGCGAGCACCTCGGGCAGGCGCATCATCGTGCCGTCGTCGTTGACCAGCTCGCCGATGGCGGCAGCCGGGGCGAGGCCCGCGAGGCGGCACAGGTCCACGGCCGCTTCGGTGTGGCCGGCCCGCTCCAGCACACCGCCGTCCTTGGCCCGCAACGGGATCACGTGCCCGGGTCGCACGAACGACTCCGGCGTGGACGAGGGGTCGGACAGCAGCCGGATCGTGTGCGCCCGGTCGGCTGCGCTGATCCCGGTGGTGACGCCCTCGGCGGCGTCGACGGTCACCGTGTAGGCGGTGCGCAGCGGGTCGCGGTTGTCGGCCACCATGAGCGGCAGGCCGAGTCGGTCGGCGGTGGCGGCCGTCACCGGCGCGCAGACGTAACCGCTGGAGTGCCGGATCGTCCAGGCCAGCCACTCGTCCGTGAGCGTCTGCGCGGCAAGGATGACGTCGCCCTCGTTCTCACGGTCCTCGCTGTCGGTGACCAGGACCGGACGGCCGGCGCGCAGAGCGGCGAGGGCGTCCTCGATCGTGGCCAGGCCGATCATGCGACCGCCTCCGTCAGCTCGCGCTCCGGGTCGCGCTCCGTGCGAGACGCCTTGAGCCAGACGAAGAACCCGTAGATGACCAGGGCGCCGTAGACCACGAACAGGATGGCGGTCGGGTAGTACTGCGAGTGCCACAGCAGCGGCACGCCCACCAGGTCGACGGCGATCCACGCGAGCCAGAAGTCGTTCCACCCACGAGCCATCGCGTAGGTCGCCACCATGGACCCGACGAAGATCCACGCGTCGCACCAGAAGTACCAGCGCGGCGCCGGCCAGCCGGCACCGATCACCGAGAACACCCACTGGAAGAGCACCACTCCCGCTGCCGCGGCCACGAGGTATGCGGTCCGCTCCCGGACCGTGGCCCAGCGCGGCGTGATCGCGGGGGCACCTGCGTCGCCACTCGCGAGCGCGCGTGCCTTGCGGTGCTCGTTCCAGCGCCACCAGCCGTAGACGCTGGTCAGGATGAAGAAGACCTGGCGGCCGGCCTGCCCGAACAGCGGCTGCTGCGCCTGCGCGTCGAAGGTGGCACCGATGAACACCGTGAAGAGCAGCACGTTGCCGACGATCCCGACCGGCCACGCCCACACGCGTCGGCGCAGACCACCGATCGCGGACGCGAACCCGAAGGCGTTGCCGACGATCTCGCGCCAGGTGATGGGGTGCCCGGCGATCGTCAGGTGCGCTTCGTAGAGGCGGCTGAACAGGTTCATGCGTGGATCTCCTTGGTGGTGAGCAGGCGTTCGACGTACTTGGCGAGGACATCGACCTCGAGGTTGACCCGGTCACCGACTCCCTTGTGCCCCAGGGTCGTCAGGGCGAGGGTCGTCGGGATGAGCGAGACGCTGAAGGTGGGACGGTCGTCGGTCGGGGTGGTGACGGCCGAGACGGTGAGGCTGACGCCGTCGACGGTGATGGACCCCTTCTCCACGACGTAGCGCGCCAGGCCTGGGGGCAGGCTGAGCTCCACCACCTCCCAGCGGTCGCCGGGGGTGCGACCCAGGATCTCGGCGGTGCCGTCGACGTGGCCCTGCACGATGTGACCACCGAACCGGCTGCTGGCCGCCATCGCGCGTTCGAGGTTGACCCGGTCCCCGGCCACAAGGCCGCCGAGGCTGCTGCGGTCGAGGGTCTCGGCCATCACGTCGACGGTGAACTGGTCGTCGCCGTGCTCCACGACGGTCAGGCAGACGCCGTTGACCGCGATCGAGGCGCCGTGGACGGCGTCCGAGGTGACGAGCGGGCCGTGCACCGTGAGGCGGGCCGAGTCCTCGCCCGGGTCGAGCGCGATGACGGTGCCGAGCTCCTCGACGATTCCGGTGAACATCAGATCTCCCTGAGGGCGGCGGTGATCCGCACGTCGTGGCCGATGAGGGTGATGTCGGTGGGCTCCAGCCGCAGGGCATGGTCCATGGTCGTGATGCCCAGGTCGCTCACCGAGGGGCGCCCGCGGCCGAGCAGGACCGGGGCGACGTAGGCGATGATCTCGTCGACGAGGCCGGCCGCCATGAGGGCGGCGGCGACGGTGGGGCCGCCTTCCAGCCAGACGTGGTGCACGCCGGCCTCGGCCAGCGCTGCCAGGACGTCCTTCGGGTCGCGGGTCCGCACGTGCCAGGTGGGGGCCGCGTCGTCGAGGACCCGGGCCGTGTCCGGCAGGTCGCGCTCCCCCATCACCACACGGATCGGCTGGTCCGGGTAGAGCGTGCCGTCTGGCCTGCGCGCCGTGAGCTGGGGGTCGTCGCTCAGGGCCGTGCCGGTGCCGACGAGGATGGCGCCGCAGCGGGCACGCTGCTCGTGCACGTCGGCGCGGGCCTCCTCGCCGGTGATCCACTGGCTGGTGCCGTCGGCGGCTGCACTGCGACCGTCGAGCGTGGTGGCCAGCTTCCAGGTCACCCACGGTCGACCGGTGGTGACGAGGTGGGTCCAGGTCGGGTTGAGGGCGAGCGCCTCCTCCGCGAGCACGCCGGCCTCGACCTGGACACCCTTGCGCCGCAGCCAGGCCGCCCCGCCTGCCGCGACCGGGTTCGGGTCGGTCTGGGCGTAGACCACGCGGCGCACCCCCGCGGCATACAAGGCCTTGGCGCACGAGGGCGTGCGCCCGACGTGGTTGCACGGTTCGAGGGTGACGTAGGCGGTCGTCCCGGCCGCGCGCTCGCCCGCGGCCTCGAGGGCCTCCGCCTCCGCATGGGGCGTGCCGGCACCGTGGTGCCAGCCCGCGGCGACGACCTCACCCTCGGGGTCGACCAGCACGCAGCCGACCCGCGGGTTCGCGTCGGCCTCGGGACCGTGCGCAGCCAGCGCGAGGGCACGGCGCATCATCGCCGTGTCGTCGGTGGTTGCCGCTGTCACTGTCCTGCCCTCGCTCGAGACCGATGGTCGAGCTCCGGGGGTCGTGCAGGGCGGGCCTGCTGCGCGAGGCCAGTGACGCGGGGAGGCTGGAGCCACACCGCGGACCCACTGGTCCCGCTGTCGCGTGCTGCCTACCATCCGGACTCTCACCGTCGGTCTGGGAGTTCCACCCAGTCAACCGGCCGCTGGCTGCGGTCGGGTCGCGGACTGTCACCGCCGGTTCGGAATTGCACCGACCCCGGAGCACGTCCACCCCAGTATGCCGCAGGGCCGCGATCCGAGCGCCGTCCGGTCCGCGTGACGGTCCTCACGGATGGGTCACCCGGGCGCGCGCGGCCCGGCACGCGGCTCACCGGAGTCGATGGCCCGGACGCGGTAGCCGGGCGCGCGCGGCCCGGCACGCGGCTCACCGGAGTCGATGGCCCGGAGGCAGTAACCCACGCCCCGACCCCTACGCCGACCCCGATCCGGCTCTCGAGCACACCTCCAGCGAGAGACTGAAGAAGGGCACTAGCAGGAGGGTCTGACAGTGGGGATTCGACAATGTCGTTGTGGTGCAGGCGAATTCGCTGTGGACAAGTCCTTGAATGGCGTTCGAACAGGTGTACGATCAGGGTATGTCTTCCAGTTCGGTCGCTGCGCAGCGGGACGAGGTCCAGCGTGACCTGTGGACCCGCACCGCCGCCGCCGCCGGACGCCTCAACGAGGCGCACGCCGACCTCGTCGACGTCACCGTGCAGCTGATCGAGGGACAGCACTGGGGCGACGGAGGCTTCCGCTCGCCCGAGCACTACCTGACCGTCCGCGCGGGCTTGTCACCTTCTCACGCGCGCGATGTCGTGGCGGTGGCTCGGCGACGGGCTGAGCTGCCCGACCTGGCGGCGGCGGTGAGCGCCGGGGAGCTGTCGCTCGACGCGGCAGCCGTCGTGGCCCACCACGTGCCGCCGGGCTACCAGGCGTCGATGACCCACCTGGCCCGGCACGCGACGGTCCCCCAGCTGCGTCGGGTGGTGAGTCGGCACGCCTTCCACGAACCAGCGGCTGATGGCGCGACCGGGTCCGCCGGTGCGGGCGACGGAGCCGCGTCGCAGGTGTCGCCGACCTGCGAGGCCAGGACCGAGTCCGAGCGTCGGGCGTGCGCACGACCCGAGCTCTCGATGCACTACGACCGGGATGGCCGGTTCCAGCTGCGCTACAGCGCGCCCGCCACGATCGGCGCCCTCGTCGAGCAGGCCGTCAAGGAAGCGAAGGACGCTCTCTTCCTCGAGCAGCGCGGCGACGAAGTCCCAGACCTCGACCACACGGACCGGACGCTCGACGCAACGCCCACCTACGCCGACGCCATCGCGGAGGTCGCGCACCGGTCGCTGGCCGGCGTCGCCTCCACCAGTCGAGCCAGCCACTACCGCGTCCACCTCCACCTCGACACCGGTGGCGCCTGGGTGAACAAGGCTGGCGCGATCCCCCGACGGCTGCTCGACCGGTTCCTCACCGACGGTGTGCTGCAACCGATCTGGGAGACCGACGCGAGACCGGTCAGCGTCGGGCGGGCCATGCGGATCCTCCCGCCACGCTCGCGAAGACTCATCGAGGACCGCGATCGCGGGTGCCGTTTCCCGGGGTGCACGGCCACCCGGTTCGTCGAGATCCACCACCTCCGGGACTGGGCCGATGGTGGCGCCACCGACCTCGACAACCAGGTCAGCCTCTGCCCGTTCCACCACGACGCGGTCGGGCGTGGTGAGTTCACCATCTCCGGCGACCCCACCCGCCATGACGGGCTCACCGTCGTGAACCGGCACGGCCAGCGGTTGGGACCACCACAGCCGTTGGAGCTCAGGCCGCCTGACGGACTGCCTGCGGTGGTCCGTGACGACGGGACCACCTACCGACCGCCGACCGGTGAACCGGCTCGCTGGGCCGACATCGCCGTCCTCTCCGACCGGGAGCTGCGCGGCACACTCACCCCACGACTACGACAGACCGCCGACCCCGCGCGGTCGGCCTGAGGCCGCCTCAGTGCCGGTGCGCAGCCGCCAGCTCGCGGAGCTCGTCGACCGCGGCGGCGGCATCCTCCGCGCCGTAGACCGCTGACCCGGCGACGAACACGTCGGCCCCGGCCTCGGCGCACTGCTCGATCGTCGTGGCCGACACTCCCCCGTCGACCTGCACCCAGACCTCGCCACCGTGGCGCCGCACCGACTCGCGGACCTGAGCCACCTTGGGCATCTGGTCCGCCATGAACGACTGGCCGCCGAAGCCCGGCTCGACCGTCATCACCAGCACCATGTCCAGCTCGGGGAGCAGGTCCTCGTACGGCGCCCACGCCGTGCCCGGCTTGATCGCCATGCCGGACCGCGCGCCGAGCCCACGGAGGGTGCGGGCGAGGCTGCGTGGGTCGCGAGCGGCCTCGACGTGGAAGGTCACCGACGATCCCCCGGCTTCGGCGTACTGCGGCGCCCAGCGGTCGGGGTCCTCGATCATGAGGTGGCAGTCGAGCGGGATCGGGCTGACCCGGGCCAGCGCCTCGACCACCGGCAGCCCCAGGGTGAGGTTGGGGACGAAGTGCCCGTCCATCACGTCCACGTGGGCCCAGTCGGCATTGGCGATGCGCCGTAGCTCGGACTCGAGGTTGGCGAAGTCCGCGGACAGGATGCTCGGCGAGATCTGCACGCGGCCAACAGTAGTAGGGCGACGCGGTGCGGCCGGAAGTCCCCCGAACGGAGGGCGACGGCCCGCAGGGCCTCCACCGATCGGGCGGTCTCGCCCGGATCTGGCGCCAGTCACCCCACGGACCCGCCAGACTCGGGCAGGTGACCACGACCGCCGCGCTGCTGTGGGGTGCCCTGGCCGCCTTTGTGGTCACCGTGACGGTCTTCTCGTGGGCTCGGCGCACGCTGATCGTGATGGCGAGGCTGATGGAGGCCGGAGAGCACACGAGGGTCATCGCCCATCCCGGTCCGCGGGTCTTCCGCCCGCACGCCGACCGCTTCCGCGCCACCAGTGCCGTGCTGACCGGCCGCTACGAGCTGGCATTGCGTCTGCTCGACGGCAGCCGGGTGCCGGCCGCGGTGAACGGCCGCGCCGGAGACGTCGACACGCAGCTGCGCGGCGCCGCACTCACGAGTCTGGGCCGCTACGCCGAGGTGATTGCCCTCCTCGGCGACGACCCGGCTGCCGCTTTGTCGCGACACCAGCGCGCCCAGGCCGCCCTCGAGCTGGGCGACGACGCGACGGCACTGCGACTGCTCGACCGACCACACCCCGACGCGGTGGACGACGCGGGGCGGCTGCGCATCCTCGGTTGCCTGCACATCCGGCGCGGACGACTCACCGAAGGCGAGCAGCTGGTCCGTCGGGCGCGGGCGGCATACCTGTCCTCGTCGTTGGCCGCCCGTGAGGTCGACATCGGCTACTGCCACCACCACCTCGGCGAGGTGGCCCTCGCGCGCGGCGACGTCGACCTGGCCCTCGAGGAGCTCACCACCGCGCTGCGACTGGTGTCGGTCCGCCCGGACAACGCGCCCGGGTTGGCCGAGGTCCACGCCCGGCTCGCCGAGGCCCACGCGCTGGCCGGCCACCCGATGGAGTCCGGGCACCACGTGGCCGAGTCCCGCACCAAGAGTGAGCTCGTGGGGTCACCCAGCCTGGCGGCGATGGTCCGCCACAGCGAGGGTATGGCGGCGGCGCACCTGGGTCGACGGGCGGAGGCGAGGCACCTGCTGACCGACGCCCGCGCGGCTCACCTCGCCCTCGGCGAGCGGCCGGCCGCCGACTCGATCGCAGCCGTGCTCGACCAGCTCGACCAGCTCGACCAGCCCGACCAGCTAGACCAGCCCGACCCGCGCGCTCCCGAGGCCTGACCGCCGGTCAGGCGGGCCGCGCGCCGAGCGCCTCGGCCAGCAGGGCGAGCGTCGCCTCCCGCGCAGGGGCGTGGTCGGCTGGCGTGCCCGTGAGGGCACCGGCGACGGGGTGCACCATCACCTCGTCGACGGCGTGCTCGGCCGCCAGGGCGCGGACCTGCTCAGCCGCCGACTCCGGCGTGCCCACCACCCAGCGGGACCGCATCTCGTCAGCCAGCGCGCGGTGCGAGTCGGCGATGCCGCGCTCCTCGGCCTGTTCGACGAGCAGCTGTGGGGCCAGCGGCCCGCCGGTGCGCAGCGCCACCATCGAGGCGAGGTTGGGCAGCACCAGGCGGTCGGCCTCCGCCTGGGTGGGGGCGACGACGACGTTGAGCGTGAGGAAGGTGCGTGGGGTGGGGTGCGCCGCGCTCGGCGTGTAGCCGCTGCGATAGAGCTCGAGCGCCTCCGCCGTGCCACGACCCGAGAAGTGGTGGGCGAAGACGTACGGAAGGCCGCGCTCGGCGGCGAGCCGGGCCGAGTAGTCCGACGAACCGAGCAGCCACACGTCGGGCACGGACTGAGCGCGCGGGGTTGCGTTGAGTGGGCGGACGTCACCGCCCACGCGGATCCCGACTCCCTCGGTCGACATCAGCGAGATGACGTCGTCGACGTACTGCGGGAACCGCGCGACCGCGTCGGCCTCCACTCCCCCCGCGCCGTGCCGCAGCGCATAGCTCGTGACCGGATCGGTGCCCGGAGCGCGTCCGATGCCGAGGTCGATCCGACCAGGATGGGCCGCCTCGAGCAGCGCGAACTGCTCGGCCACCACCAGCGGGGCGTGGTTCGGCAGCATCACCCCGCCGGAACCGACCCGGATCCGCTCGGTGGCGGCGGCGACCATGGCGATCAGCACCGGTGGGTTGGTCGCAGCCACGGCGGGCATGTTGTGGTGCTCGGCCAGCCAGTAGCGGCGGTAGCCGTGCTCGTCCGCCACTCGCGCGAGGGACCGGGTGGCGGCGAGCGCGTCGCCGGTGCTCTGGTCCTGGCGGACGGGGACGAGGTCGAGGACGGACAGGGCGGGGGTGCTCACCTGTGGGCCAACCCGGCCACCCGAACGCCTATTCCGTCCGGTCAGGCGAGCTTGCGCAGCAACGCCAGGAACATCCCGTCGGTGCCGTGCAGGTGCGGCCACAGCTGCACGGTCGGCCCAGGCCCAGGCACGGCCACCGGGGCACCATCCGCACCGCTGAGCATCGCCCGCGCGTCGATCAGCTCGACGTCACTGCGACGCTTGGTCACGTCTCCCACGACGAAGGTGGTCTCGGCGAGGTGCGGGCTGCACGTGGCGTAGGCGATCACCCCACCCTGGGCGGTGGCATCGATCGCCGACGCCAACAGCTCGCGCTGGAGCCGGCCCAGGTCAGCGAGGTCCGCCGGAATGCGCCGCCAGCGCGCCTCGGGTCGGCGGCGCAGCGCGCCGAGCCCCGTGCACGGTGCGTCGACGAGCACCCGGTGGTAGCGGCCGGGCTCGTCCTCCCCCACCCGCCGCCCGTCCCCGGTGCGCACCACGAGCGACCGTCCCTCGTCCCGCGCCCGCTTCGACGCGGGACGCAGGGTCTGGCGGACCAGCTCGGTCCGGTGCTCGCTGACCTCGTTGGCGGTGAGGTCGGCACCGGCCTCCAGGGCCAGGGCGGCGAGCAGCCCGGCCTTGCCGCCCGGGCCGGCGCAGAGGTCCAGCCACTGCTCGGTGCCCTCTGCCTCGACGGGCACGCGGGCGAGCGCGAGGGCCAGCAGCTGCGAGCCCTCGTCCTGGACCGCGGCGCGTCCCTCCCGCACCGCCGGTATGCCGCCAGGGTCGCCGCCCTCGAGCACGGCGCCGACCGGGGACAGGGGTGCGGGGGTCGCGCCGGCCTCGACCAGCTCGCGGACGGTCGCCAGCCCGGGGCGCGCGACGAGCGTGACCTTGGCGGGGTCGTTGTCCGACCTGACCAGCGTGGTGAGCTCGGTGTCGACGGTGTCGGGCGTCGCCGCACCGTGGCCCAGCAGCGCCGCCCGGAGGGCCTTGACGATCCACTCGGGGTGGGACTGCTCCACGGCCAGCCGCGCGGTGAGCTCGCCGGTCGGCACGACCTCGGCGAGCCACGCGTCGAGGTCGCGTTCACTGACCCTGCGCATGACGGCGTTGACGAAACCCGCCGCACCGGCGCCGTTGACCTTGCGGGCCAGACCCACCGTCTCGTCGACCGCGGCGTGGGTCGGCACCCGCATCGCGAGGAGCTGGTGCACCCCGAGACGCAGGGTGTCGAGCACGTTCGGGTCGATCTTGGCGACGGGTCGACCGGCAGCCACGGCGATCACCGGGTCGTAGAGGCCGTGCATCCGGATCGCGCCGTAGACCAGCTCGGTCGTGAAGGCCGCGTCGCGGCCGTGGATCCCCCGGTCGCGCAGCACCTTGGGCAGCTCGAGGTTGGCATAGGCGCCGTCCGCGACCGCACGCAGGACGGTGTAGGCGGCGAGCCGCTGTGGATCCCCTCCACGGTTGCGCTCACTCGGTCGCTGCGCCGAGCGCTCCCGGCCCCCGTGCACCCGCTCGGGGCGCTGGCGGCCCTTGGCGTTGCGCCGCCCACCTGGCTTTCCCCCGGGATCACGCTGCTCACTCATGGCTGAACCGCTCTCCCGTGTCGATCCGCACACCACGGGCCCAGTCGGCCGCGGCCATCTCCTTCTTGCCATGCGGCTGCACCGTGGTCAGCTGCACCACCCCGCCCGCCGTCCCGACGTGGACGGTCCGCTTCCCGGCGGCCAGCTCACCGGGCGCCAGGACCGGGCCGGCGTACGACGAGCCCTCACCCGGCTCGGGCAGCACCGGGGCGAGCTTCACCCGGGCACCCCGGAAGGTGGTCCAGGCGCCCGGCGACGGAGTGCAGCCGCGCACCTGGCGGTCGACGGCGACGGCTGGGCGGTCCCACCGGACCTCCGCGTCGGCGACCTCGAGCTTCGGGGCGAGGGACACGCCGTCGGGCGACTGCGGCACGCCAGTCAGGGAGCCGTCGGCCAACCCGTCCATGGTGGCGAGCAGGAGACCCGCCCCGCCCTGCGCCAGCCGTTCGAGGAGGTCGCCCGCGGTGTCGCGCGGGCGGACCCGTTCGGTCATCACGCCGAAGACCGGGCCGGTGTCGAGCCCGGCCTCGATCAGGAAGGTCGACGCCCCGGTCACCTCGTCACCGGCCATCACCGCGTGCTGCACCGGTGCCGCACCCCGCCACGCAGGGAGCAGCGAGAAGTGCAGGTTGACCCAGCCGTGCCGGGGGATGTCGAGCGCCACCTGCGGGATGAGCGCGCCGTAGGCCACGACCGGGCACGCGTCAGGGGCGAGTGCGCGCAGTCGGTCGAGGAAGTCGGGGTCGCGGGGGCGGTCCGGCGTCAGCACCTCGATCCCGAGCTCCTCGGCACGCCGCCGCACCGGGGACGCCGCAAGGCCACGACCCCGCCCGGCGCGGGCGTCGGGCCGGGTCACCACCGCCACCACCTCGTGCTCCGAGGCGACGAGGGCGTCCAGGGAGGGAACCGCTGGAGCGGGGGTGCCGGCGAAGACCAGCCGCATCACATGCCCCGGCCGAAGGTCGCGTGCGGGCTGACCTTGACGACCGGTGCCGGTCCACCCGCCCACTGCGCCTCGCGGATCGCCTTCATCGCGACCTTGCGCTGCTCGCGGTCCATCCGGTCGATGAAGAGGATGCCGTCGAGGTGGTCGGTCTCGTGCTGGAGGCAACGGGCCAGCAGCGCAGACCCCTCGACGACGACCGGCTCACCGAACTGGTTGAAGCCCTTGGCCACCGTGCGCAGCGCGCGCGGAGTCTCGAACCGCAGCCCCGGGAAGGACAGACAGCCCTCCTCCCCCTCCTGCTGCTCGCTCGAGAGATCGAGGTCCGGGTTCACCAGGTGGCCCAGCTCGCCGTCGACCCAGTAGGTGAAGACCCGCAACCCGACGCCGATCTGGGGAGCCGCAAGGCCCGCACCGGGGGCATCGACCATCGTCTCGGTCAGGTCCTTGACGAGCTGGCGCAGCTCACGGTCGAAGTCGACGACCGGTTCGGCAGGGGTCCTCAGCACCGGGTCGCCGAAGAGGCGGATGTTCTGGATCGACACGCGCGTCAGTCTAGGCGGGCCCCTGCGGCCGTCAGGTCAGGTGGCCGGGTCGCGGGGGTCCATCCGCACCTGGATCGAGGCCTTCTCCTTGCGCGCACTGCGCACGGCCTTCAGCGCGGTCAGGGCTGCGGCCAGCGCCTCCCGCCCGTCCGGCGGGCAGCGCAGCAGCACCCGGACGGTGTCGTCCGTCACCTGCAGTGGCCCGAGGCGCTCGACGCCGTCGGGCAGCTGGGCCAGTCGCAGCGCCGCCTCGACGGCTCGCCGCTCGCCGGTCACCGCTGCGAGCGCCACGGTGGGTGGCAGCGACAGGTCTCGGCGGTCGGCCAGCTCGCGGGCCGCGAACCACACGGGGTCCCACCGGACCAGGGCCTCGACGACCGGCAGGGTCGTGTGGGTCGGGGCGCCACACAGCACCAGCTGCCCGCCCGCAGCCGCTCCGCGGGTGAGCCCCCCTGCGGCGGTCCAGCGTCGCAGCGCCTCCTCGCCCGCGTCGAGCGTGGGCCGGTCGAGGCTGGCCCAGGCGTCAAGGAGGAGGCAGGCGGCATACCCGCCCTCGGCGACCGGCTCGGCGCCCGGGGTGGCGATGACGAGGGCCGCCGTGGCAGCCACCCGCTCGAGGACGGCGCCGGCGCCGGAGGTGTGCACCGGCACCCCCGGAAAGGCCCGTCCGAGCTCCTCGGCGGTGCGGCGGGCGCCGACCACGGAGGAACGCAGCTCGCGGCCGCCGCACTGTCGGCACTCGAACCGGCCGACCCCACGACCACACCACCGGCAGGCCGGCTCGGCGCGCCGGGAGGAGAGCGCCACCGGACCGCCGCAGTGCGAGCAGCGCACCGCGGTGCGGCAGGTCTGGCACGAGAGCGAGGGGAGGTAGCCGCGTCGGGGCACCTGGACGAGGACCGGCCCCTGCTCGAGGGCGGCCTTGGCGGTGCGCCAGGCGATGGACGGCAGGTGCGCGGAGGCGGCCGCCGGGTCACGCTCGACCTCGGCACCCTCGCCGGCGACCTGGACGCGAGGCACCACCCCGCGCGCCGTCGTCGCCGCGATGGTGCGCAGCGCGCCCGCCTCGACGAGCTGCTGGACCGCCACGGTCCGGGTGAAGCCGCCGGACAGCACGGCGGCGCCCTCCACCCGGGCGCGCACGAGCAGCACGTCGCGGACGTGGGGGTAGGGCGCCCGGGGTTCGTCGAGCAGGTCGTCGCCGTCGTCCCACCAGGCGACCAGCCCCAGGTCGCACACCGGCGCGAAGGCGGCGGCGCGGGTGCCGACCACCACCGACACGTGCCCCCTCAGCACCTTGAGCCAGGCGGTGTAGCGGGCCTGCGGTCCCTGGTCTGCGGTGAGTCGGACGTGCCGCCCCGGCCCGAGAGCCTCGGTGAGCGCGGCGTCGACGCGCGCGACGTCGCGGTGGTCGGGCACGACGAGCACGCTGCCGCGACCGCCCGCGAGGGTGGCCGCGGCGGCGGCGGCCAGCGCGGCAGGCCAGTCCCCCTCGGGCTCGGTCGGGGGCAGCGCCAGCCACGAGGCGGCCGGCGAGTCGCCCGCGGCGAGCCGGGCCAGGTAGGCCGGTCCCGCGGCATACCGGCTCCAGGCCGGGCCGGGCGATGCGGGTGTGGGCAGCGGATCGGGGGTGGGTGGCTGGAGGGCCAACGCCTTCTCGGCGGCCGCGTGCCGCGGCGGCACCGCGAGCCGCAGCACGTCGCCCAGGGTGCCGGCGCACGACGCCGCGACCTCGGTCGCCACCTGAAGCAGGGTGGGCGTGAGCACCGGCTCGGGCGAGACCACCCGGCGGATCGGGGCGAGCCGTCCCCGGTGGTCGGCCTCCGACTGTCGGGCCACGACGAAGCCGTCGAGGTCCTGGCCCGCGAACCGCACCTTCACCCGGGCCCCCGGCACGGCCGTGTCGGCCAGCGACTCGGGCACCAGGTAGTCGAACGGGCGGGCGAGGTGGGCCAACCCGGTGTCGACCACGACGGAGGCCACCGGGTCGGTGGACGCGGTGGCCTCCGCTGCGCTGGGGGCCGCACGGGTGCTGCGGGCGGGGGACGGCAGCGAGGCGCGGATCAGGGCCAGCTGCTCACCGGTGGCCTGACCGCGCTCCTCGTCACCCCCATCCGCACCGTGTCCGCTCACGGAGCGAACCTAGCGAACGGGTACGACTGTGCCTCCGACCGCTCTAGCCCTTGACGGCCTTCTGGAGGGCCTCGACGCGGTCGGTGCGCTCCCACGTGAACGGGTTCGCGACCGACGCCGCCTCGGTGCGGCCGAAGTGGCCGTAGGCAGCCGTCGGCTTGTAGATCGGCCGCAGCAGGTCGAGGTCGTGGACGATCGCGCCCGGGCGCAGGTCGAAGACCGACGTGATGGCGGACTGGATCTTGTCGACCGGGGCCGACTCGGTGCCGAAGGTCTCGACGTAGAGCCCCACCGGCTGCGCCTTGCCGATCGCGTAGGCGACCTGGACCTCACAGCGGCGGGCCAGACCCGCGGCCACGACGTTCTTGGCGACCCAGCGCATGGCGTAGGCGGCCGAGCGGTCGACCTTCGACGGGTCCTTGCCCGAGAACGCGCCGCCACCGTGCCGGGCCATGCCGCCGTAGGTGTCGACGATGATCTTGCGGCCGGTCAGGCCGGCGTCGCCCATCGGGCCGCCGATGACGAAGTTGCCGGTCGGGTTGATCAGCGTGCGGTAGTCCGAGACGTCGAGGTCGGTGCCCTCGTCGGCGAGCTCGGCCAGCACCGGCTTGATCACGTGCTCGATGATGTCGGGTGCCAGCAGGCCGTCGAGCGAGATGTCCTCGGCGTGCTGGGTCGACAGGACGACCGTGTCGAGCTTGACGGCCTTGTCGCCGTCGTAGCCGATGGTGACCTGGGTCTTGCCGTCGGGGCGCAGGTAGGCGACGTCGCCGCTCTGGCGGACGGCGGTGAGGCGCTCGGCCAGCCGGTGCGCCAGGTGGATCGGCAGCGGCATCAGCTCGGCGGTGTCCTCACACGCGTAGCCGAACATCAGGCCCTGGTCGCCAGCGCCCTGCTTGTCGAGCGGGTCGACGCCACCGGTGCGGTTCTCGTAGGCGGTGTCGACACCCTGGGCGATGTCGGGGCTCTGCTGGCCGATCGACACCTCGACCCCACAGGACGCACCGTCGAAGCCCTTGGTCGACGAGTCGTAGCCGATGCCGAGCACCGTCTCGCGGACGATCTTGGGGATCTCGACGTAGGCCTCGGTGGTGACCTCGCCGGCCACGTGCACCAGACCGGTCGTCACCATCGTCTCGACGGCGACGCGGCTGCCCGGGTCCTGGTCGAGCATGGCGTCCAGGATCGAGTCGGAGATCTGGTCACAGATCTTGTCGGGGTGACCCTCGGTGACGGACTCGGACGTGAAGAGGCGTGCGGACACTCAAGTCTCCTTCGGAGCGGCGAATGCTGGCGGTGCTGATCGGGGGGCGGTGCGCCGACTGCGGCCGACTGGGCCGCACGACCCCGCGAGTGTAGCGAGGTCAGAGGATCTGCTGTACGGCGTCCCACACCGCGGCAGCCACGTCTTCCTTGGAGGCCGGGCCCGCGTCGACCACGTGACTGCTGCCCTGGCGCAGGATGTGCACGGTGTTGTCGTCGTGCCCGAACGTCTTGTCGACGCCGACCTCGTTGACGACCAGCAGGTCGCACCCCTTGCGGGCGAGCTTGGCGCGACCGTGGTTGAGCACGTCACCGTGCTCGTCGCCGGTCTCGGCCGCGAAGCCGACGATGACCGGGCTGGCGTCCTCACCGCGAGCCTCGACCAGCCCGGCGAGGATGTCGGGGTTGCGCACCAGCTCGATCGTGGGGGCGGCGTCCGGGTCGGCCGGGTCGTGCGTCTTCTTGATCTTGGCGTCGGCGTAGTGGGCCGGCCGGAAGTCGGCGACCGCCGCCGCCATCACGACCACGTCGGCGTCCTCGGCGGCGCGCTGCACGGCGGACTCCAGCTCGAGGGCGGTGGTCACCGGCACGACCGTGACCCCGGCCGGGGCGGTGAGCGCGGCGTTGGCGGACACGAGAGTCACCTCGGCACCACGGCGGGCGGCCACGGCGGCCAGCGCGTATCCCTGCTTGCCCGAGCTGCGGTTGCCCAGGTAGCGCACCGGGTCGAGCGGCTCGCGGGTGCCGCCGGCCGACACGACGACGCGTCGCCCGGCCAGCGGACCGCGCGCGGGTGGCGATGCAGCCGCGCCGGTGTGCGGGGCGGGGTGGGCGAGGATGCGCTCGCACACGGCATACAGCGCCTCGGGCTCGGGGAGGCGGCCGGGGCCGGTGTCGGCGCCGGTGAGGCGTCCGGACGCCGGCGGGATGATGTGTATGCCGCGCTCGGCCAGGGTGGACACGTTGGCCTGCGTCGCGGCGTGGTCCCACATCTCGGTGTGCATGGCCGGGGCCATCACGACCGGGCAGCGGGCCGTCAGGAGCACGTTGGTGAGCAGGTCACCGGCCAGCCCGTGCGCGGCGCGGGCGAGCAGGTCGGCGGTGGCCGGCGCCACCACGACGAGGTCGGCGCTCTGACCGAGCCGCACGTGCGGCACCTCGTGGACCGACTCCCAGACGCCGGTGTGCACCGGCTTGCCGGACAGGGCCTCCCAGGTGGGGGCGCCGACGAACTGGAGCGCCGACTCGGTCGGCACGACCGTGACGTCGTGGCCGGACTCGGTGAACAGGCGCAGCAGCGAACAGGCCTTGTAGGCCGCGATGCCACCGCTGACACCGAGCACGATGCGCGCCATGGGAGTGGTGCTCAGCCCTCGATCGGCTCGGAGGTGACCAGGCCCTCGTTGATCTCACGCAGCGCGATGGACATCGGCTTCTCGTGGACCTGGCTGTCGACCAGCGGGCCGACGTGCTCGAGCAGCCCCTCCTGGAGCTGGGAGTAGTAGGCGTTGATCTGCCGGGCGCGCTTGGCCGAGTAGATGACCAGGGCGTACTTGGAGTCGGCCTTGGTGAGCAGGTCGTCGATCGGCGGGTTGGTGATGCCGATGGGGTTGGCGACGGTTCCGGACACAGGGGTACTCACTATCTGCAGTCGTTCGGTCAGTGCGTTCGCAACAATGATACGAGTTCTTCGGCCGCACGACGAACGTCGTCGTTGACGATGGTCACGTCGAACTCGTCCTCGGCCGCCATCTCGACCTTGGCGGTCTCCAGGCGACGGGTGCGCTCCTCCTCGTTCTCGGTGCCGCGACCGACGAGTCGACGCACGAGCTCGTCCCAGCTCGGCGGGGCCAGGAACACGAAGAGCGCCTCGGGCATGGTGGCCCGCACCTGGCGGGCCCCCTGCAGGTCGATCTCCAGGAGCGCCATCCGGTGCTCGCGCAGCGCCTGCTCGACCGGGCCGCGAGGGGTGCCGTAGTGGTTGACCCCGTGCACGACCGCGGACTCCAGCAGCTCGCCGTCGCGCTCCATCCGGGCGAACTCGGCGGTGTCGACGAAGTGATAGTGCGTCCCCTCGACCTCACCCGGGCGGGGCTTGCGGGTGGTCGCGCTGACCGAGAGCCACACCTCGGGGAAGTGGTCGCGGACGTAGGCGGACAGGGTGCCCTTGCCGACCGCGGTGGGACCGGCGAGCACGACGAGCCGCCGGGGGCGGTCGCCTGTGGGAGCTGGCCGGCTCACGCCTCGTCGAAGCGGGTGAGCAGCGCGGAGATCTGGTTGGCGCCGAGGCCACGGACGCGACGGCTCTCGGAGATGCCGACCTCCTCCATGATCTGGCGGGCGCGGACGCGCCCCACCCCGGGCATCGACTCGAGCAGGGCGGAGACCTTCATCTTGCCGACGACCTCGTTCGCCTTGCCGTCGGAGATGACCTCCTTGAGGGAGCCCTGGGCGTACTTCAGCCGGTTCTTCACGGCGGCGCGCTCACGGCGGGCCACCGCAGCCTTCTCGAGGGCCGCGGCTCGCTGCTCCGGGGTCAACGGGGGAAGGGCCACGGTGGTACTCCTCGCAAGGCAGTTCGGCACGGATCTCGTGTCTCGACGAATATCTCCCGACAATAGCAACCGAGCTCCGGGGTTTCCCGTCGAGGACCGGCGCGGCACCCCGCCCCCGTGACCGAGGTCACGACACGCCGTGCGATTTGCGCCCGACGCCCGGTTCCGGCGGTGTGTCGTGTCGCCCGTCGAGATCCACCGCCGAGAGCGCCGCCGGGCGCGTCGGGTCAGCGCAGGAGGTCGGCGAGCGTCGCGCTGGTCTCCAGGGCCCGGTCGCGCAGCGCGGTCACGTCCGGTCCGGCCGACAGCACCTCGCGGCTGCTGGCCGGCAGGACGTTGTGGAGTGCGTCGCCGAAGACCCGCCGCAGGTCGTCGCTGGTGCCACCCTGGGCGCCGACCCCGGGGGAGAGCAGCGGCCCGTTGACCGCGGCCAGGTCGAGCTGGAGCTCCTGGACCGCCGTGCCCACGGTCGCCCCGACGACGAGCCCGACGCTGCCGAGCTCTCCCCTGGCAGCCGCGGCGGCGTTCATGGACGCCGCCGAGGTGACCATGCTTTCGGCGACGCTGGTGTCGCGGAGCCGGGCGTGTTGCACGCTGCGACCTTCCGGGTTGGACGTGAGCGCGAGCACGAACACGCCGCGACCGGTCTGGGCGGCCAGGTCGAGTGCCGGGCGCAGCGACTCGAAGCCGAGGTAGGGGCTGACGGTCACCGCGTCGCCGGGAGCGACCGCGTCCTTGCCGAGGTAGGCCTCGGCGTAGGCCGCCATGGTGGACCCGATGTCGCCCCGCTTGGCGTCGAGGATGACCAGCGTGCCGGCCTCGCGCAGAGCCGTGATGGCCTCCTCGAGGACGGCCACCCCGCGAGAGCCGAACACCTCGAAGAACGCCGACTGCGGCTTCACCACACCGACCTGGCCGGCAAAGGCCTCGACACAGGTGTCGGTGAACCGCCGCAAGCCGTCGAGGTCGTAGCCGAGCCCCCACGACTCGACCAACGTGCGGTGCGGGTCGATCCCCGCACACAGGGGGCCGTGCAGGTCGGTGGTCGCGCGCAGGCGCTGCCCGAAGGTCAGTCCGGTCATGGCCAGATCGGTGGTGCTGTCCGTGGTGCTCATGCCATCCTCCCGTGGGCGACTCCGACGGCGTCGGTCAGCCGCTCGAAGCCCTTGTCCTGCAACAGTTGCGCCAGCTCGCGCCCCACCCGCACGGGGGCGCTGGGGTCGTTGAAGGTGGCGGTGCCGACCTGGACCGCACTCGCCCCGGCCGCCACCAGCTCGAGGGCGTCCCGACCGGTGCGCACTCCCCCGACCCCGATGATCGGCACGGTCGGGAGGCGGCCCTCGACCATGGCCGCCCGGGTCTGCCAGATCGCTCGGACCGCGACCGGCCGGACGGCCGGACCGGACAGCCCGCCGGTCACCCCGGCCACCTGGGGCCGCAGGCGGTCCGTGTCGATGACCATGCCCAGGAGGGTGTTGATCATGGTGAGCCCGTCGGCCCCCGCCTTCACGCAGGCCTGGGCGATGCTGACGATGTCGGTCACGTCGGGGGTCAGCTTGGCGAAGACCGGGACGTCCCTGGGCAGCTGCTCGCGGACGAGCGCGACCACCTTGGCACTGGCCATCGGGTCGCACGCGAAGACCAGCCCGCGGTTCGCCACGTTGGGGCAGGAGATGTTGACCTCGACCCCGACCACGGCGTCGAAGGCGTCACTGGCCCGCAGCGTGGCGGCCACGTCGGCGAACTCGCCGCTGGTGTTGCCGGCGATCGAGACGAGGGTGCGGGCACCGGCCTGCTTGAGCCAGGCGAGGTCCGTGTCCACGAACGCGGAGATGCCCGGGCCCTGGAGGCCGATCGAGTTGAGCATGCCCGACGGTGTCTCGGCCATCCGCGGCGTGCCTCGACCCGACCTCGGGTCGGCCATCACCGACTTGGTCACGAACGCGCCCAGCTCACGGATGTCGAAGAGCCGGGCCAGCTCGCGCCCGTTGGCCGCGCACCCGGAGGCCGTCATCATCGGGCTCGGCAGCGTTGCGGCGCCGAGCCGCGTCGACATGTCGACCGGCATCAGTGACCCCCCGCCCGTGGTGCGCCGACGGCGTCGGCCGGGACGGTGCACAGCCCATCGGAGAACGCGTCCCAGCGCACCCGGTCACCGCGGAACACCGGACCCTCGACACAGGAGCGCACCATCCTCGTGACCCCGTCGTTCCCGGTCACGGGCATCACGCAGGTCATGCAGACACCCACACCGCAGGCCATCGACTCCTCGACCGCGACCTGCGCCACGGCACCCTCGGCCGTCGCGACGTCGGTGATGGACTTGAGCATGCCCATCGGCCCGCAGCCGTAGACCACTGCTGCGCTCGTGCGCCGGATGAGCTCCGGCAGCACGTCGGAGACCCAGCCCTTGGTGCCGGCGGTGCCGTCGTCGGTGGTCACGGTGACGCCGTCGGCGTGCCGGCGGGCCTCGACGACCCCGAACAGCCGGGACTCGGTGGCCGCGCCGAGGACCATCTCGACGTGGCAGCCGCGCTCGCGCAGCGACTCCGCCAGCCAGAACAGCGGTGCACTGCCGTAGCCCCCGCCCACGAGGACGCAGGCCACCGGCTCGGTGGGCAGCGGGAAGGAACGTCCGAGCGGCCCGACGATGTCGACCTCGTCGTGGGCCCGCAACGAGCTGAGCCACTCGGTGCCGGCGCCCACCGCCGAGAT